>CALMUP010000009.1 GCA_937872895.1 uncultured Verrucomicrobiota bacterium | reverse complement strand
TTCTCGTGCTGGTGGTCGCGATCATCCCCTACCTGGGCGTGGGCGGCATGCAGATCTACCGGGCCGAGGTCACCGGGCCGTCGAAGGACCGGCTCACCCCGCGCATCGCATCGACCGCCAAACTCCTGTGGGGTGTGTACCTGCTGCTCAATGCGATCCTGATCGTGCTACTGAAGTTTGGCGGCATGCAGTGGTTCGACGCGGTATGCCACGCTTTCGCCACCATCGCCACCGGTGGCTTCTCCACCCGATCGGCCAGTATCGCGGCATTCAACAGCGTTTACATCGAGTCGGTGCTGGCGGCCTTCATGCTCTTGAGCGGGGTGAACTTCGCCCTGCATTTCAAGGCGTTGCGTGGCGAACCGATGTGCTATGTGCGCGATTCGGAATGCCGTTTCTACCTTGTGGTGACAGTGTGCGTATCGATGCTGGTCGCCGCAGACCTGATCCGGCAGGATGTGATCGCCCCGGGTGAGGCATTTCGCCACAGCACCTTTTATGTGATTTCATTGATGACCACGACCGGGTTCACCACGGTGGACTATGATGCCTGGCCGGCCTTCTCCAAGATGGTCCTCCTGACATTGTTCTTCCTGGGCGGTTGCGCCGGATCGACGGCCGGCGGCATGAAACACATCCGGGTGTGGCTGCTGGTGAAGAAACTCGGCCGGGTGCTCCAGTCCTTCCTGAAACCGCAGGCGGTGTACAGTGTCAAGGTAAGCGGCCAGATCGTTGCACCGGAGATCATCTTCAATGTGGCGGTCTTCTTCTTTGTGTACATGGGCGTGGCCGCGGCCGGTTCGATCATCATGGCCTTCTACTGCCCCGACATGGCGACGGCGGTCAGTGCGACCCTGGCCAGCCTGGGTAATGTCGGCCCGGGATTCGCGACGGTGGGGCCGATGTCGAACTTCGCCGATCTGCCTGATGGCGGCAAGTCGGTGCTGGCCTGGCTGATGTTGATCGGCCGTCTCGAGTTCTACACGCTGCTGGTCGTGCTGCTGCCGTCGTTCTGGCGCAAGTGACGAGCGGGTCAGTGATCACGAGGCGGACGGAGGGCGTACCGGTACCACCAGCACCGGACAGGTTGCCCGGCGAAGCACGCCATCGGTTACACTACCGACCAGCAGGTTGTGCAGGATGCCGTGTCCATGCGACCCCATCACGATCAGATCGACATCCCACTTTTCCGCTTCGGCGAGGATCTTTTCGACCGGATACCCCTGGAACACGAGCGCAGTCACCTGCACGCCCTGCCCGTCCAATGATGTGGTGAGCTCATGCAAACGGCGGTGCTCCTCGGCGAGGTCGCGGGCCACGGCGGATCGGACGGAAGGAGGTCCGGCATCGTAACCGACGAACTCCGGTTCCGGCGCGGCAATGTGCACCATCACGATGTTCGCGGCAAACGCGCGGGCCAGTCGGACCGCTTCGCGGGTAATCCCCGCAGTGGCATCGGAAAAGTCAACCGGCACGAGAATCGTCTTCATGGTTGTTCCGCCTTTCCGTGCTGATCATGACACCAAAACGCGGAACGGAAAAGCTTATCCGGCGAAGAATCACCATCCGCAAGCGGTGGAGGTGGTGTCCACCCAGACCTGATGCTGCACGGTGCGGTAGTAACCGGGATTCCATACCTTGTAACGGGTACCGCAGCCGCGGTTTTCGTACACCCAGCAGCCCGGGACCCATTCGCGGCGGGTTTCCCAGCGGTAATAGCCGGAGGGAGCGGGTTGCTGGATCACCACGACGGGGGCCGGTTGATGAACCACGACGGGTTGCTGCACGACTACTGGCTGCTGGACGACGACCTCGCGGGCGTAGCTGCGGTTGCACTGCGCGACATTGGCTACCAGCAGGCCACCGACAAATCCGGCCACGGCGGACCATTCACGGTTGATCGCGTGGGCGGGCATGGTTTGTGCAGCGATGGCCAGGGTCGCGACTGACAGGACGGACTTCATTCTTCGGTTCATGATGCGTTCCTCCGGATGTTGTTGCATCTGGAGGGTGTGACGAACCGTTGCGGGATTTATTCAATGCGGCAGGGTTATTGCGCGGTGAGCACAAGGATCAGCTTGCCGCCGTTGGCGGGGATACCGCCGAGCACGATCGGGGCGTTGCGCGAAAGGGCGACCGACGTGCTGAGCAGCGGTTCGTTGTTGCGCGACCAGCGGACCTCGGCGTGGCCGCCGCGCCCGCCGAGCCGGATCTGCAGGCGGTGTCCGTCAGGCAGGGAGATCGTACCCTCGCCGCGCGACGCCAGGGCGAGGTTGCCCTCGCCCACGTACCGGTAGAATTGGAATCCGAACACGCGTCGCAACTTGTATTCGACTTTCTCGAGGCGGCGGTCGATGGGCGCCGATTCGTTCTGGGCCTGGATCATCAACGCCTGCAGCGTGATCATGCCATCATCAGCCTGCGCCACGGGAGCCAGTACCAGCCACAGGGCGGTCAGCCATCCCGTATGTTTGAACACGTTTGGAATCCACTTCATAACTGGTGCCCTCATGAGTCTCGCGGATCGACGTTCTGGGCCACGTCCATCCATATTACCGTCATATCCGTTTCCGTGTCGGTATAAATCATGGTGGTGGCGCCGGGAATCTCCGCGACCACCCACTCCACCCGGTTGGCCGGTGACTCAACGGGATCGGTCATGACCCATACCGGGGTCCGGCCATCGAGCACCCGCCAGGCGGATAGGCCCAACACCGTTCCCACAACCAGCACGGCCAAACCGGCCGCCCAGCGGAATCGCACCATCCAGCCTCCCGTGGATGCGGACCCGGCATCGCCGGCCTGCTGGCGGATGGCGCGTTGGATATCCTGCCAGGCCACGGTCGCATCCGGCGCGGCAACCTGGTCATGCCGCAGGGTATCGCCCAAGACCGTCCACTGGCGCTCCACCGTGCGGGCCTCCGGCTCACGTGTGCGCAACGCCTCCAGCCTGACGCGTTCGTCGGGTGACAGGTCGCCATCGAGACCGCGGCTGATCAGTTCGAGTTCGGATTTCTTCATAGGAATTTCCCCAGCGCCTGTTGCAATGTTTTCCGGGCATAGAACAACCGCGACATGACGGTTCCAGTGCGCACCTTCATCACCCGGGCAATTTCCTCGTAGGACATGCCCTCGAGTTCGCGCAGCACGAGTGCGGTGCGGTGCTCGGCAGAGAGGTCGAGCAACGCGCGATCGAAGGCGGCGCGGATTTCCGCCCGGTGCAGGTCATCCAACGGCGTACGTTCATCCGCCAATTCGCGGCGGGTATCGAGGGCGATCGGTTCCGCCCCGTCGCGCACCACCGGTTCGAGTGGATCCTCGGGACGGCGTTTCTTGCGCCGCAGGAAATCGAGCGCGGTGTTGACGGCGATCCGGTACACCCAGGTATAGAATCGCGCCTCCTCCTTGTAGTCGGCGAGGCGTTGCCATGCCTTGACCCAGGCGGCCTGGGACAGCTCCCGGGCGTCTTCCGCATGATTCACCACGCGGTAAATCACATTATACACGCGGTTATAATACACCTGCACCACCTGCCCGAACGCCGTTTCATCGCCCCGGCGGGCCAGGGCGATCAGGCGGTCAATCTCCAATGAGTCCGGCTCTTCCATGTCCGGGGGATTGGACGAGGGCGGTTCGGGTTTATTCATGGCCGCTACATCCCGGCCGGTCGGCGCGGAAACCAGCCGTAGGTATGGTAGGTCCACTCGACGCCGGTTCCATCCAGCTCAAGCAAACCATAACCGGCATCGGTCCCGTGCCATTCGCCCCGCCACCACTTGCCGCAGACGGCGCCGCCGGTGATGAAGGTGGTCTCGCCCCAGCGGAGCATCTCGTTGACGTGGAGGTGGCCCTGGAGGACAAGGAGCAGGCGATGGCCGGCGAAGAGTTCGAGCACCTCGCGGTTGTTGACCACGCCGCGGTTGGCCGGCACGGGGGCGGTGACGGTGTCGGTGCGCTGGAAGAACGAGGTCAGCAGCGGCATGTGCGAGAGCAGGATGATGGGGGTTTCCGGGGCGACGGTGGCGAGGTCGTCGCGCAGCCAGGCGCGCTGGGTCTCGTCGATGTAGCCACGGTACTTGAGTTCGTCGCGGGTGACCTCAATGGCGTCGAGCAGGATGATGTGGTAGCCGTGGGCATCAAAGGAGCGGTAGGTCCGGTCGAGACCGAGGCGGCGGCGGAATTCGGCGCGCGGGTCGGCCTCGGGGGGGGCTCCGTCGGGTGGCTCGACGCCGACGAGGTCGTGGTTGCCGATCATGGCCTGCGGGGTCGGGACGAGCCGGTGGTGGAGTGATTCAAAGTAGGCGTCCCAGCGGGGCGCGAGGGAGTCCGGGGTTCCGTTGTAGCCGTCGGTGATCAGGTCGCCGCCGCACAGGATGAGGTCGGCATGGTGCTGGTTCATCGCGTCGGCAGCGAGGCGCATCGCCACCGGGGTATCCCATTCGGTGCGGGCATGGATGTCCGTGTAGAACAGGATGCGGACGCGGCGGTCGGAGGCGGCGTGGGGCGCGACCGCCCAGGCGAGCCGGCCCGGCCAGCCGAGGGATACCGCACCAACCGCGGCAGCGGTGAGGAATGAACGCCGGTCGAGTCCGCGCGAGGTCGTCACGCTCCCCTCCTCCGCGCAAGGGCGATCGTCGAGGCGAGGCCGGCGAGGCACAACAGGCTGCAGGCGGCAATCAATTGCGGGCGGGTGAAGCGGGTGATGACATAACGGCTGACCGGGCTGTCATAAGGGGGCGGATTCGGCCCGACCATCGCCTGCACCATTTCCTCCAGGTGCGGTTCCCACCGGTAGCTGGAGGCGGCGAGGGTTTCCGGAAAGTAGGTGCGCAGAATCTGGTTCTCGCGGTAGGCAATCAACACATACTCGTTGATGGCGTCGGGGTCGCCGGCGGACTTGATGGCCAGCGAGGCATAGCGGTCGCGCCGGAACAGGTGGACACGGGCCTCGACGAGGAACGGGTCGGCATAGGCGGGGTAGTGACGGAGGAAACGCGGATAGTGGCGCTCGGCCTTGTACTGGTCGAGGATCGCGGCGGCTTCGGCGGCACGGGCGCGGTCCTCGGCCTTCAGTTCGTCGGCGCGGAGCCGTGAGTAAAAGGTGCCGATCGCCGGGTCGGTGATCCGGAAGCCGTAGGTCGCGGTCACTTCGTCGACCCGCTCCGCCGCCGGGATGAAGGTCGTGTACCAGGCCTTGAAGCCATCGTGGTTGGTCACGCAGAAGAGGAGCAGTGCGGCGATCAGGGTAACGAGGCCGGAGGCCCAGCGCAGGCCGCGGCGGGACCAGGGCCGTGCGACCCCGGTCGGCTGGATTCCGAAGGCAATGGCGGTCTGGACGAGCACGCCGGCCATGGCGTTGATGCCGACATCGCGGTAATCGAAATGGCGGCGCGGCACGATCCACTGGATCACTTCGTCGATCAAGCCGAGCAGGATGCCGAGCAGCGCGGCGACCAGGTAGACCGAGGGATCGGAAAGCCGGTGCCGCAGCGCCCGGTACAGCAGGATGCCGAGCACGCCGTACTGGACGAAGTGGAGGGATTCCTCGGGATTCAGCCGGAGGTTCCAGGTCATGGTGCAGAAGACGCCGAGGATGACGCCCAGCACGATCATGCCGGAAGGGCGGCAGCGCAGGTGGCCGCGCCAGATGGCGCGGACCAGCAGCAGGGCGGCCACCGCGAAGGCGCCGAAGGTCGCGACGAGGAACAGGGTCTTGCCGCCGTGGTCACGCACGTATTCCTGGATGGTGCGGGCCAGCGGGATGGTCACATAGATGAACAGCAGCCAGCAGCCCGCCCACAACCAGGACGTCGCCTCGTCTTCCGCGCCATGCCGTGTTTCCTTGACCATCCTGTCACTCTAGCGACGGCGCCCGGTCGCGTCCATAGCGCAGGTAGATGAACAGCAACAGCGCCATTATGATGGCCAGGGCAATCCACAATTCGAGTTCGGTCGCAACGGTCACCAGATGATCGCTGACCGGGCTGGTATAGGGATAATCGAGATCGGCCGAACCGGCGGCCAGTTCCAGCGTGGCATGGTCCCATACCATTCCGGAGGCGACGAGCGATGCCGTGAAATACTTCTCCAGCAACTGGTTTTCACGGTATGCCACGGTCAGGTGGTGGACAAAGCGACGGGGGTCCTTTTCCAGGTACTGCCCCGCAGTACTGAGGTAATGATCGCGCCGGTGCAGGTGGACGCGGAATTCGTGCAAGAGCGGATCCGAGGAGGCACTGAACAGGCTGATGAATTCGCGGTAGTCAACCAGCGCCCGGTAACGGCGCACCAGCTCGCCGACGTCCGCTCCCCGCATCCGGTCCGTGCGGATCAGCTCACCCATGGTCAATCGCGAGAAAAACACGCCGATCTGGGGATCTCGGTGACGGTAACCGAATTCCGCCATCACGCTCTCGTTGTTGTAGAGGAAACGCATGAAGGGAATGCGGGTCGCGTAGATATCCACCCGGGCAGGGGTATTGGCGATGGCTCCGCCGAGGCATAGCAGGGTGACCAGGGCCACCTTGCAGAGCAGCCGGATCGATGCGGGCTGTATCCTGCTTTGAATGCCCGAAGGATTGATGACCAACGCGATGATGCCCTGAATCAGCAACCCCGCCATCGCATTAAGCCGTATGTCACGGAAGTCCCAGTAGCGGCCGGGCATCATCCATTGGAGGAACTCGTCGAGGGACGCGATCAGCAGCAGCGACATCAGCGAGATCGGGTAGATCAGCCGATCCGTCACATGGTGGGTCCAGGCCCGGAAGAGCAGGAAACTCAGAATGCCGTACTGGAAGAAGTGAATGGCCTCGGCGGGGGTTTGCAACTGGTTGCGCATCACCCATACCGATCCGGCCAGCAACAGGGCCAGCCAGCCCAGGCGACGGGCGATCCGACGTTTCCGGCGGCGGAAAATATAGGAGGCCAGCACGATGGCCAGGAACACACCCATGATCGCGGCGGCGACAAAATAAGCACGACGCCCGAACCATGCCTCGAAAAGACCCTGGATCAACCGGGCCAGCGGGATGGTGCAGAAGATCAGCAGGGAAAAAAGGATAACGAGCAACCAGGAGTTCCTGCGCTGCCCCGGATCAGGAAGTTGTAAAAAGATGTTCCGCATGCGCGCGCAACGTTGTCACGGTAGTGATAGCAGGTTGCCAGGCGAAGGCACAGGGCAAAAAAAGACCCGGCCAGTGGCCGGGTCTTGTTCAGAGGCGTCGGGATGTTTACTGCTTGATGGCTTCGATCTCGAGGATCAGCCGGACCTGGTCGCCGACGACCACACCACCGCCGTCAAGGGCCTTGCTCCAGGTGAGGCCGAAGTCCTGGCGGTTGATGGTGGTGCCGCCGGAGAGGCCGATGATCACGCTGCCCCAGGGGTTGGTGATCGGGCCACCGACTTCAACCGGGATGGAAACTTCCTTGGTCACACCTTTCATGGTCAGATTGCCGACCAGGGTGAGGTTCGGCAGCTCGCCTTCAACGCGGGTGGTTTCGAAGGTGATGGTGGGGAACTGGGGGGCGTCGAAGAAATCCTCGTTGCGCAGGTGATCGTCACGCTTCTCGTTCGCGGTATCGATGCTGGCGACCTGGATCACCGCCGAGGCCTT
Source organism: uncultured Verrucomicrobiota bacterium (assembly GCA_937872895.1). GTDB lineage: Bacteria > Verrucomicrobiota > Kiritimatiellia > CAIVKH01 > CAIVKH01 > CALMUP01. Next base: position 395,717 of record CALMUP010000009.1, on the reverse strand, counting down.
CATCGAGGACGGATCATTCTCATCGAATTCGATGGTGCCCTCAAACTCGCCAAAGCTGCCCTTGACGTTGCTGACCATCATGTGGCGGACGGAAAATCCGATGGTGGTATGGGCGGCATCGAGCTTGTAGGTGGCGGCTTGGGCAAAGGAACCGAGCATGCCGGCAGTCATCAACAGGGCAAACGACTTCTTCAACGATTTGTGCATAAGGAATCTCCTTCAGGTTGTTGGTGAACGCTACGCCGCCCCTGCCCACTCGTCAAGGACGGCATCGGGATTGGACACCATGCCGCGCACCATGTTCATTTACGGAACAGGATAGCCCGGGCGAGCCGCGCCTCCTCGAAGCCGACCGCCCCACCCGAGGCCTGCACCACGGCGGACAGGCTCTTGGATCCGGCGGAGGCGAACCAGGCGGCAATCTCGTCGCGCCGGTGGGTGTTCATCAACCGGTCGGGATCCTTGATCAACCCCTCAGCCAGGGCCTCCTCGACATACCGGATCACCGAGGACACCTTGATCCCGCGCTCCTCGGCCGCCTCCTCGACCGTTCGACCTGCATTGAGCAGATCGACCGTCTGGCGAATGGCATTGCGCGAATCGGAGCGCGGTGCGACGGGGGCGGACGGCTCGGTGGGGACCGTCGCGGGTTGGCCCTCTCGGTAGGTTCGCACGACGGCAAGAAAATCGTCGCCATAGGCTTCCAGTTTCTGCGTTCCGACACCCACCACCTGGCGCATTTCCTGGGATGTACCCGGCTTACGGGCCGCCATATCGCGCAAGGTTCGGTCGCTGAAGATCACGTAGGCCGGCACACCGGATTCGCGGGCGAGGCGGGCACGTTCGGCACGCAGCAGGGTAAAGAGCGCGGCATCGGCCTCGGGCCATTCGAGAAGCTTGGTGGCCGCGCTGCGCCGGGCTGCTTTCTCCGCGACCCGCAGCATGGTGAACGGTGTCTGACCGCGCATGATGCTGCGGCCCTTGGCGGTCATGACGAGGCCGCCGTGGCGTTCGGGATCGGCGACCAGCGCCTCCTGCGCGACAAGCCCATCCACAACCCGCCGCCAGTAGGTCACCGGCTCGTTCTTGCCGCATCCCCAGGTCGGGAGCTGGTCGTGGCCGAGTTGGCGCATGCGTTCAGTGGCGGCGCCGCGCACGAGTTCGATCAGGTGGCCGGCCCCGAAACGCTGACCGGTGCGCACCACTGCGGAGAGGATCTTCTGGGCGGCGACCGAGGCATCGACCGATTCGACTTCGCCAACGCAGACATCGCAGTGGCCGCAGGATTCCGCGGCGTAGGTCTCCCCGAAATAGCCCAGCAGGCTTCGTCGGCGGCAAACCTGCTGTTCGGCGAAACGAACCATCTGGTTCATCTGGGCGAGTCCGGCACTGCGCTGCTGTTCATCCTCGACCTGGTCGATGAAGTGGCGCAGGCGCACGATGTCGCCACGACCGAAATACAGCACGCATCGGGCCGGCTCGCCGTCGCGACCGGCCCGGCCGGTTTCCTGGTAGTAGCCCTCGATGTTCCGTGGAAGATCGGCGTGGAGCACATAGCGTATGTTCGATTTGTCGATGCCCATGCCGAACGCGATGGTTGCGACAACCACTTGCACCTCGTCGCGGTTGAACGCATCCTGGTTCGCCCGGCGTTCCTCGGCGGGCAGGCCGGCGTGGTAGGCCAGGGCTTTGATGCCGGCGGCGTTGAGCCGCGCCGCCGTGGTTTCCACGGACTTGCGCGAGCCCCGGTACACGATCCCGGAGTCGCCGTTGGCGGCGCGGATGAAGGCGATGAGTTGCTGGTCCACCTGATCCTTTGGTTCGACCTTGTAGTACAGATTCGGGCGGTCGAACGAGGCGCGCACGAGGAACGGGTCGCGCAGGCCCAGCCGGGTGACGATATCCTGCTGCACGCGGTGGGTCGCGGTGGCGGTGAAGGCGGCGACCGGGATGCCGGGGAATTCCTTCACGATGCGGGCGAGTTCGAGGTAGTCGGGTCGGAAATCATGGCCCCACTCGGAGATGCAGTGGGCCTCATCGATAGCGAAGAAGCGGATGCGCCACGACTGCATGCCCGAGCAGAAGTCCGGCAAGGCGAACCGCTCGGGCGAGAGGTACAGCAGGTCCAGGGTCCCCTCCCCGATCGCCCGGTAGACGCGGTTCCGCTCGGCCGCGGTCAGCGTGCTGTTCAGGTACTCGGCACGCAGGCCGTTCTCCCGCGCAGCATCGACCTGGTCCTTCATCAGGGAGATCAGCGGGCTCACCACCACGCAGAGGCCATCGAGCACCCGCGCGGGCAATTGATAACACAACGACTTGCCGCCGCCGGTCGGCATGACCGCGAACACGTCGCGCCCGCCGAGCACGGCTTCGACGATCTCGCGCTGGTTCGGCCGGAACGACGTAAAGCCGAATACCTCGGCCAGCACCGAGGCGGCGCGGCGCGAACGGTCTTCGTGGGTATCAGCAGGAGGTGGCATGGCTTCGGGGCGGGGAGCATCCGGTCCGGAGCTGAAAAGGTCAAGCGCTTAGCCGCCTGATCGGGCGCCGGTTTACTCGTAGCGCAGCGCCTCGACCGGGTCCATGCGCGAAGCGCGGATGGCCGGAGCCATGCCGAAGACCAGGCCGACCAGCCACGACACGGCGAGCGAGGCGAAAACCGCGCCCGGGGTGATGACGCCCTCCCAACCGGTGAAGCGCGAGGCGAGCGGCACCAGGATGAACCCGCACAGGCAACCGAGCACGCCACCGATCGAGGACAGGGTGACCGTCTCGGCGAGGAACTGGTAGAGGATGTCCTGGCGGGTCGCGCCGATCGCCCGCCGGATGCCGATCTCGGGAATACGCTCGGTGACCACCGCGAGCATGATGTTCATGATGCCGATGCCACCGACGACGAGGGAGATCGCGGCGATCGCGATCAGCACGAGGTTCAGGATGCGTTGCGTGCGTTGCTTGGCCGACAGGATTTCCAGCGGAACGGTCATGCGGAAATCGCCCTGCGGATGGTTGACCTCGAGATTCCGGCGGACCAGCGCGGCGGCGGCGGGTACGTCGTCCTCGGATGGCAACCGGAGGATGATCTGACCGAGTTCACTCTTGGTGAACTCGACACTGCCGGCTTCGCGACGGATGCTGGTGGTGCCGTAGGTGGTACGGGCGGTCCGGTAAGGGATGTAAACCCGCGAATCGCCACCTTGTGCCGCCTGGCGGACCACCCCGACCACCTCGTAGAACACCTGACCGATGCGAATCGGTCGCGCAGCCAGGCTGCCCGGGGGGTGGTACAGGTGGGCAAGGTTCTCGCTGACCACGGCGACGCGGTTCGCCCGTTCGTCGTCGGCTTCGGTGAGACCGCGACCGGCAATCACCTGGGCATGGAAAAAGGAGAAGTAGTCGGGCAAGACGCCCATGGCACGCGCATCGATCCGGCTGCTGTTGAGGTACACCCGCGCGGCGATCATGTGGGTAATGGTCGAGTCGGCCTGCGGGAGCAGTGACTGGAGTTGCCGCACATCACGGTGGGTCAGGCCGAAGGTGAGCAGGCGCAGGCCGCGTCGACCGGATTGACTGGAACTGGATTCCGCGGGTTTGGTCGGCTGGATCGATTCGGCGATGATGTTGCGCAAGCCGAGACCGGAGATCTCGCGCAGCACGGAACGTTGCGCGCCCTCCCCGATCCCGAGCATGGTGATGACGGCAGCAACACCGAAAAACACGCCGAGCAAGGTCAGCAAGGAGCGCAACTTGTGGCGCAGCAGGTTGCGCGCCCCGCTGGTCATGAATTCGAGGATGCGGGCCGGGGCGATCACGTCGCGGCCTCCTCGGTCACCCGTCCGTCGTTGATCCGGATCAACCGCGGCAGGCGGCGCGCGATACCGATATCGTGGGTGATCATGATGATGGTGGTGCCCTCGGCATGAAGCTGGTCGAGCAGGTCGAGGATGTCCTGGCCGGTCTTGCTGTCGAGGTTGCCGGTGGGTTCGTCGGCGAGCAGCATGACCGGTTTGGTCACGAGGGCGCGGGCGATGGCGGTGCGCTGGCGTTCGCCCCCGGACAGTTGCGAGGGGGCGTGGGTCAGGCGGTGGGACATGCGGACCTGTTCGAGGCGGGCTCGGGCGCGCTCGCGCCGCTCGGCTGCGGGAACGCCTTGGTAGAACAACGGCATCTCCACATTCTCCAGCACGGTCAGGTTCGGGATCAGATGGAACGACTGGAAGATGAAACCGATCTCGCGACCTCGTGTCCGCGAGGCTTCCTCGTCGCTCATGGTCGCGACGTCCCGGCCGCGGTACAGGAACCGGCCGCGGCTGGGCCGATCAAGCAGGCCGAGGATGTGGAGCAAGGTGGATTTGCCGGAACCGGAAGGCCCGAGGATGCCAACATACTCACGGGCCTCGATGGACAGGGTCACATCGTCGAGCACGGTCAGCGCCGTCCCGTTCAGGTAGGTTTTGCCAACTTTTTCCAGACGGATCACGTTTACTCCAGCACCGGATTGAGGAGCACCCGCTCGCCCTTCTTGAGTCCATCAAGCACCTCGATATGGGTCACGGAGATGCGACCGATCCCGACCGGCTTCTTCTCGGCGGTTGCGGGAGCGCCCTTGTACACAACCCAGCCATCGCCATCACGGAATACCGCCTGGATCGGCAGCAACAAGGTTTCCGGCACGACATCGACAACAATCTCGGCCTCGCAACTGAATCCGGGGCGCAACCCCTCCCCGCCCGGCAGTGAGATCTCCACCTTGAATTCCTTAACATCGGCGCTCATCCATCCGCTGGGATTGGCGACTTCGGCCACCCGCACCACCTCCCCGGTGAAACTGCGCCGCCCCATCGCCTCGATATAGACCGAGGCCGGCTGCCCGGCCTTGACCTTGTCCACATCCGCCTCGGGCACGTTCACGTTGGCCATCATCGCGGACATGTCGGGCAGGGTGAACAGGACCTCGCCGGGATTGAGGTTCATGCCGACCTGGATATCGCCTCGGCGCCATTGGTTGTTCGGATCGCCGTAATTCACCACGCCGCCAATCGGGGCGCGGACTTCGAAATCGACCCGCTCCTTGCGCAGGGCGTCGAGGTCGAGCACGGCGCGATCGCGGGCGCGTATCGCGTTGTCGAGGGCCTGCCGTTTGTTCTGGCCCTGTACCTCGTTCTTCTTGCTGGTCTTTTCCAGCTCGGTGCGGGCCTTCTCGAGATTGCTGAGGGCCTTGTTGCGCCGCAGCGGCAGGTCATACTCATGGAGGATGCGCAATTCGAGCTGCGCCGTTTCGGCCTCGACCGCGGCGGTCTCCATGGCGATGCGTTCCTCCTCGACCTGGTCCTCGGTGATGAATCCCTCCTTGAGCAGATCCTTGGCCTCGGCATGTTTTCGGATGGTACGGTCGCGCTCGCTCTCCGAGGTGGCGATCCGCAATTCGGCGGCGCGCACGTCCTTGGGTTCATCGCCCTCGGTGAATTTCTTAAGCTCGAGTTGGGCATCGCTGACCGCCTGTTCGGCGAGTTTCAAGGCATTGGCGTTGTCCAGTTCCTGGATCTCCAGGTCGGTGCGGGCCGAGACGACCTGCAGTTCGCGGTCAGCCAGGGTGGCCTCGGCCTCGTTGAGGCGCTGGTCGATTTCCTCGGAGGCGAACCGGGCCATGACATCGTCCTTCGCGACGCGCGACCCCTCGGGCACCATGAACGAGACCTGCACGGAACGTTTGATGCGTGGAATGATGCGGTTGGCCTCGCGCGAGAGGACTTCACCGGAAGCGCGCACCGTGACCTTCATCGCGCCCTGGGCGACTTCGGCATACACGCCATCGGGTGCGGCCGCGTCGCCGCTGCCTCCGCAGGAGCGGATGAGCAGGAGCAGCGCGATCACCGCGGCGGCAATCCGGGCGGGGCGAGAGGTAAACCAGGTCTTCTTCATTGTTTCATCCTTCCGGGCTCCGTTCGATGATCGCCCCGTCGCGCGCGACACCGAGCAGGCCGACCTGACGCAGCAGGTTGAGCCGCTGGACCTCGTAGTCGGTCAACGCGGTGATGTAGGCATTGCGGGCATCGAGCAACTGGTTGGCCGCCTCGACGACATCGCGGTTGGAGAGGGTTCCATTGCGGAACTGGAGCAGGGCGTTCTTCGCGCGTTTTTCGGCGATCTCGATGTTCTTGAGCTGGATATCCACTGACACGGTGAGGGAGCGGAGGCGGCTGTAGCTCTCGCGCACCTCGAGGAGGATCACATCGAATTGTTCGGCGTACCGCCGCTCCGCCGCTTCGCGATCCAGCTCGGCGCGCCGGATCGCATCACGCCGGTCGCGCCGGTCGAACGGGATCTCCGCAGTCACCCCGGCACGCCAGTCGTTGCCGAAGGTCTGGTCGCCGAGGGAGTCGGCCTCGTCCGCGGTCCACTCGGAACTGCCAAAGGCGTTGACCTCGGGCAGGTAGGCGTTACGGGCGTTGGCGACCCGGCGGCGCGCGTCCTCGACCCGGTCGCGCGCGGTCATCAGGTCGAGGCGGTTGCTGACGGCAAGGGCAAGTGCGCGGTTTTCGTCAAGATCGACCCGAATCATCGCCGGGATGTCGTCGGCGAGTTCGGCGCGCGTGGCCGAGGGCAGCCCGAGCTGGACGAGGAACCGACCTACCGCGATGGTGTAGGATTCATCGGTGGTGGTGAGACGGTTGAGGGCGGTGAGCTCCTCCTGCTGGGAGCGGAGGACATCGATGGCGGGTGCACGGTTGACCTGGAAGAGTGCCTCGGAGCGTTGGCGCAGGAAGACGAACTGCTGGTAGTTGGTGCGGGTGTTTTCCACGGTCTTGCGCTGGCCGAGCAGGGTGTAGTAGTCGCGTACGACATCGATGGCGAATTGCTGGCGCTGGAGGCTGAAGTCGCGCAGGGCGTAGAGGTAGTCGCGCTCGGCCTGGACCAGGTCCTCGTGGCTGGCACCGTAACCTGCCCCGGCGAGCAAGGGCTGATCGAGGCGGGCCTGGGCGCGGCTGCTGAAGCGGTTACCCTCGTCGCGTGCCGTATCATCGGTGACCTGCTGTTCGCCGGTCAGGCGGACGCGGGCACCGGTGGGCAGGATGCGTTCGAGGGACACCGCAGCGGTGCCATCACGCCGCTCATCGCGGTCGTCGCCGGCCGCGATGACATACTCAAGGGTACCGTCGAGGTTGAATCCGAAATCGCGGCGGGTGCCAAACAGGGACAAGCCGGCACGGTACAGGTCGTCGCGCCGGTTTTGCAGATTGCGGCTCGACGCGGCGGCGATGCCCAGGACGCTGCGAACATCAAGGATGACGGGCTCGTCACCGGCCGCGACCGGGGTCGGCGGCTCCAGGGATTGGGCGCTGTCAGCCACGGTCTCGGCCGACAGTCCGGTATGGGCATCGGCGGTTTCCGCAGCCAGGCGGGTAACACTGCGGTCCAGCGAACGGGGGCTGTAGCAACCGGTCGCGAAGGTCAGCATCAAGCCAATGGCACAGCGGAACAAGGTGCCAGGGATTGGACAACCGGGTCGGTGTAGATTCCAGGGGTTGGACAGTGATTCAGGCATAGAGGAAATCAATAACCCAGTTTGCCTCAATCGGCCACCCGGTACAACTTGGATCCTTGCCGGCGAAAAAGGGTTCAAACGCCCGCACCCGGCTTTCCACGCAGCGTTGACTTTTTGCGCGGTTGTCGTAGGTATGGGCCATGGCATTTCCCGACATTCATCATCGTTCCGTCGTCATCACCGGCTGCTCGACCGGCATCGGTCTTGCCACCGCCCGTTTGTTGCGCGAGCGCGGCTGGACGGTGGCCGCCACGGCGCGCAAACCGGAGGATCTGGACCGCCTGCGCGCCGAGGGCTTCACTGCGGTAGCGCTGGATGTGGCCGACGCTGCGTCGGTCGAGCGGGCCGCACCGGAGCTGATCGCGGCCTGCGGGGGCAAGGTCGGGGCGCTGGTGAACAATGCCGGGTTCGGACAGGTGGGCGCGATGGAGGATCTCAGCCGAGCGGCGATCGACTACCAATTCGCGGTGAACGTGGTGGGGCTGCAAGATCTGACCAACCGGCTGTTGCCGGTCATGCGCACGCAGGGCTACGGCCGCATCGTCAATATCAGTTCGGTGCTCGGACGGGTCAGCCTGCCGTTTATGGGGGTGTATTCGGCGAGCAAGTTTGCCCTGGAGGGCATCAGCGACGCGATGCGCGTCGAGCTGGCGGGCAGCGGCATCGCGGTAGTGTTGGTGGAGCCCGGCCCGATCGCCACCGCGTTCCGGGAGAACGTCGCGGCGCGCGGCCACGCCACACTGGACCCTTCCCAGGTCCGGCATGCCGACTACTACCGGCGGGAGATCAAACGGCGGGCCGAACAGAACCGGAGTCCGGGTGCGTTCACCGCCGGGCCGGAGGCGGTTGCGGAGAAAATCCGGCATGCCCTGGAAAGCCGCCGGCCGAAGACCCGCTACAAGGTTACCTTCCCCGCCTACCTTGGAGCCTTCATGGCGCGGTTTGCCCCGGACTGGGTGATCGACGCCATGATGGCGGCGCAGGTCGGCACGAAAAAAGCCGCCTCCCGGTGACGGGGGCGGCTTTGCCACGGCGCACAGGGCGCGGCCGAATCAGACCTTGATCTTCGTCGGGCGGCGCAACAGCGTGCGCATTTCCTGCGGGGTCAGTTTGTTGACCTTGTCCTCGGGTAACCCGAGCTTCACCAACCGCTTCCGGTGCACTTTCTGGCGGGCGCGCTTGTCGGCTTCGCTCTTCTTCGGGCGGTTGGACGGTGTGTGACGATCGGCTTTTGTAGTCATAATCCTGTTCCTTAACTCAAAGTGAAGCGGGCTTTGTAGAGGGAAAAGCCACCAAAGGCAATGTTTTTCCGCGGGGCGGTTTGGCCCCGCCCCGCGCGGTGCACTATTGGACCTCGATCAGGTAGAACAAGGCATCGGCCTCGCCGACCTGGTCGGTGAAGCTGTTCATGGCCGGCACGTAGGGCAGGTTGGAGCCTATGCAGATGTAGGTCCCCTCGATCAGGCTGGCCGCCCGGTAGAGGTTGTAGCTGCGGCCATTGGCTCCGTGCCAGCGGATGACCACGTGGCGCGGATCGGCCTGGTGTTCCATCTGGGCTGCGCGCAGGTACTCGGTGGAGTCCTTGGGATTGGTACCGGCCCGGAATTCATCGCGATCGCGGAAACCGTTTCCGTCCCAGTCCGAGGTGGCATTGGCGGTGGTCAGGTTGCCGAAGTGCAGCATTTCCCAGGCGTCATCGATCCCATCGCCATCGCTGTCCACGAAGCCCGGCGTGCGGGTGATCGTGACGCTGTCGGCAAAGACCTGCCCTGCCCCGCCAGGCGAGGTTAGCGTCGGGTTGTCAAAGTAGTAATCGTAGTTGGAGCCGACCCCGCCGTTGTAGTTCCAGACGCGGAGTTGCGCGATCGCGCCGTTGACCGTGCCGGTCAGGGTGGTCGTGCCAATGGTCACCGCATAGGTTGTCGGCGTGACCAGCGTAAACCGAACGATCTGGGGCTCATCGGTCCAGCCGATGCCGCTGGATCGTCCATCCGCCGCATCGGAAACCGTGTAGTGGTCGTCGCCTCCGTTGAAGAAGAACTGGAACAACGATTCGCCGGAGGCGTTGCGCAAGGCCATACCGACGCCTTGCTGCCCTTCGAGGATATAGTTGTTGCGCACGGTGACCGACACCGACTGGCCGGCGGACAACGCCGCAGGCAATGGACGGATCGCTTCAGCGAGATTGCCGGCTTGCGCCCAAAGACCGAATCCGTTCGCGCCGATGAAATGACCGGCCGTGGGGTTCGCGAACAGCGACCAGGGACCATACCCGGTGCCGAGGTTGGCTCCATTGGTCCAGCCGCCGGAGTAATTTGCCGCCGCATCCACGGCGGAGGTGATGATGCCCGATCCGCTATTCGTTCCGGACACGGTGATGACGTTGTCACCAACCCCGAGGGCAATGCCCGCAATCGACCAGGGCGTTGCGGCGGTGACGGACCCACCGGAACCGGTCAGGCTGTTCGACCAGCGCAACAGTCCCACGATATCCGGCCCGACCACACCGGAAACCGTGGTCGTCCCGGCCTGCACGCCGACGGTGATGTTCGAGGCCGGGGTGGTAATAACCACGCCGCTGACCGCATCGCACCCGGACAAGGCCAGCTTCCAGTCATTGCCGCTGTTGTTGTCCCAGAGGCCGGCACCGTTGTTGAACACGGCATTGATCTCCGTGGCGCCCGGCGGCGGCGTGTAGGTGTAGGTCCAGAACCCATCCGGCTCGAGGGTCATCGCCGGATTCGGCAGCACGACATTCTTCCAGCCGCTATGGCCGACATGGATGTACACCGGCTGGGCCGTTTTCAACGATCCCTCATTCGCGCGGTAGCGGATGGTCACCGGGTCACAACCGACCGGGACCGCGGGTGCCCATTGCACGACGGACGGTCCGTTGTTGGTGTTGCAGGCGGCGACGGTAAAGACCCAGTTCGAACCGGCGCGGTTATCCACCGGGGTGCCACCCGGACCGGCAAACCACACCTGCAGGTTGGTCACGCCGGCCAGGTTCGCATTGGTATGGATCCAGGCGCTACCGGCGGCAGCCATCGTGTATTGGACGGGTGAGACCGCTTGATTGGTCCGCGCAAACATCGTGACCGGGGATGCGTTGCTCAAGACGCCGCCGGCGGGATGGTAGGTCACCACCAACGGCTGGCATTGCTGGGGGGAAGAAGGGTTGACCGTGACATACGAGGGACCATTGGTCGACTGGTCGCAACCGGTTACGGCGGCGTTCCAGTTCACGCCCCCGTTGCTATCCCAGGAACCCGCGCCGTTGTTGAAGGCCACATTGATCTGCAGGGTGCCGGGTGCGGGTGTGTAGGTGTAGGTCCAGAAGTCGCCTGAATCGGTCATCGCCGGATTCGGGAGGATGGTACCCTGCCAGTTGTTTCGGCCGATGTGGATGTAGACCTGGCCGGCCCCGAGCGGGCTGCCGGTCTTGCGGTACTTCACGGTCACCGGATCGCAGCCGGACGGGCTGGGTGGATCAAACGTGACGTACGAGGAGATGTTGTTGCTGCCGGAGGCGTTGCCCACCCAGACGTGCTGGATGATACTGCGGTTGGTGTTACCGCGCGTGTCCACGGCCTCGATGTAATACGAGACCAGCGTATTTGTCGCTCCCTCGATACGTCCGGTGTACCGCATCGCGCGGGCCAGCGGCTCGGGCGATTTCGGGCCGCGCACCGTAGGATACCAGTCACCGCTCATGGCTACGTTGTTCCACGGGCTGTTCTTGCCCGGCGTTTGCGCGTAGATCTCGTGCGCATACTCGTTGAGATTCTTGTACGAGGTGTAGTCGGCGGTGCGCCACTTCAACGTCGCCGCAGCCACGCCGTTCACGTCGTCGATGAATGACCAGACATCGAAATCGGAGGGCTGGTTCGCGGTCTCTTCCCAATGCTTGCCGCCCGGATTCCAGATCTTGCGCTGCGGGGGGAAGATCGAAGGTCCAAACGGGTCGTTGGAAGGATGGCGGTTGATCACCTTGTTCGCCTCGACCATGGAGAGGTTGGCGCCGCGGGTGGCGTTGCCGTCCCACGGGTTCGCACGGTCGTAGTCCCAATACCAGTGGCAGGAGGTCTCGGACTGCAGGTAGTAGCGCCAGGCCTTGGCGGTGTCGTTGCCGATGCCCCAGCGCACATCGTTCATCGAGTAGTTGTTTTCCAGCTTGTCGGCATGGATGACGCGGTTCTGCGCGGCGATGATCATCGACCACGACCAGTAGTCGGGATGCTCGCCGTCCCGGCTGTTGTTCTCGACCCATTTGTCGAAGTAGGGTGTGCCGCCGTCGATCCCGATCCACGAACCCGCCTCGGCGTGGATATAATCATCCGCCGGCACCGGATACATCGAGAGGTAGTCCTGCACCGTGGTGTGCTCGAAGTTGGGATTGCTTTGGATCATGTTCAGGAACAGGCCGTGCTGGCCGTGCCAGGCATCCGCATTCTTCATGCCGAAATTGTCACCATCGCTGTGGCAGACAATCAGCATCGGGCGCTGGGCGTTGTTGTTCTTGTCGATCTTGTTGCCCCAGACGTTTTCGGGCTTGAACGCGCCGTAGCCGCCGCGCCCGTTCTCGTTGCCCTCGTAACGCGCGGCCGGCACGGCGATCATCGACTTCACCGACGGATTGGCCGGTGAGCTGTTGGGATCGACGTAGCGGACGCGGTGCGGCTGGTAGCTGAAGGGTGCAGCCACTGGCGTCGGAGCCCAGACATTCTGCAGTTGGACCCAGGAGCTGGCCTTGCTAGCCGCCGTGCCGTTACGGACATCGGCGAGGTTCGGACGGATCGAACTCGCACCCGACCAGGGGAAGTCCTCCAGCGTCCGGTCGAAATGCCCGCTGTCCACGAAGACCCATTCGATGCCTTCGTCAACCAAGGCCGGGATCATGTGGGTGGCATAGGACGATTCCGGCGGGAAGAATCCCTTGGAATACTGGGTGGTGCCCCAATGGTCGAAATAGGCCTCCTTATGCAGCCGGATCTGCATGCGCATGGATTCGTAGCAGGTCAGTGGCATCAGCGAGTGGTGGTAGGCAAAACCGACCATGTCCAGGCGGGGGTTATTGAGCGAGGTGCGCAACCCATTGCGGGCCCAGCGCCAATGGTCCCGCCACCCGTTGCCCCAGATACCGCTCAGATTCTCCATCAGCGAACCCGAGAAACTGGCCTGGGCGCCGGCATGCGGCAGACCGCGGTCATGCCCCTGCTGGATCGCGTTCTTAGGCCAATCGTTGTAGTTGCCCGATCGCTCGTCATGGATGCCCCGTACGCTGTAGACGAAACGGTTGTTGTTGTCGGTCGCGGTGACACTCTCGTAAGGGTAGTAGATGGGCTGATGCATGTGCCACTGGTAGGTCACATGGATCGGATGCTGGGCTGCAACCGGCCATCCGCCCGCGAACAACAACGCTGCCACCACCCAAAGGTTACCCGATCGATTCATGGTATCATCTCCCGAACCGCCACCTGACACCCACGGCAAGTAAAACGATTCTAACCAAAACGTAACCTCACCCCTCATTCACGTTAAGGGCTTTAATAAAAAGTCGGCATATTTTACTAAAACGTTCTTGTCGGGGTCTTCCATCCACTTCGTGCTTGTCGGTGTACAATGCGGTGGGTAACGTGTTGTCCATCATACTGTAACCCGGATGATGATGGCGTTGCCGCCGGGTACTGCACCAATGAGGAGGACATGCGATGAACCGTTGGATCGTAACCGTTTGTTTGGTCTGCGGCTGGATGATGCATTCGGCGAGGGCGGAAGAACCGGTAGTCACCGAAACCGAGATCGGCCTAGCCGAGGTTGTTGAAGTGGGTTTGTTGCCGGAGCAGGTCGAGCAGGCGGCACCTGCAGAACAATCACCCGAAACGATCATCGATGAAACCCCGGCTACCGATGCCGACCCCGAAGCGGTTGAGGCATCAAAGCCGCCGACCTTTGCGGTAATCCTGCCCGAACGGATTGACCACGATTGGTATTGGTTCCTCTATACCGACACGGCGCAACACATTGTCCAGAGTGCCGTGGAGAAAGCCCTGATTCGCGCCGGAGTCGAGGTCATCGACTTGAACACCGCCACCCTTCCCTCGTTCGGCAACAACTGGGAGCGACTCGTTTCCAATGCATTCGCCCTTGAAGCCGGCAAACAACTCAAGGCTGATTACGTGGTTACCGGGCAAGCCACCGCGGTAAAGGCGAGTCAGGGCGTGGCCTACGGCGTAACGGTGTACCGTTCGCAAGCGGAGATCACGGCAAAGATTGTGCGGGTTAGCGATGGCAAGATCATCGCCATCGAGGACGCGAGCATCCAGGAAGGTGGCCAGTCCGCCCAGGCCGCCGGCCAAGCCGCGCTGAAGAAAGCCAGCGGACAGATCGGTGGGAAGATCGCACGCGCCGCCCGCGGCATCGTCAACGACGACGCCGCGCCGCAGTGAAACACACGCACACCCGCCGGTTCGACCATGCCTTCAGTTGGCCAGACCCACCCTTTCATGTGGTGCTGGTCGAACCGGAAATCCCCCCCAATACCGGCAATATCGCCCGCCTCTGCGCGGCGACCGGGTGCCAACTGCACCTGATCGAACCGCTCGGCTTCACCATCGATGATGCCAAACTGCGCCGGGCCGGCCTCGATTACTGGGACTCGATCGCACCGGCCATCCACCCGTCCTGGAAGGCCTACCTGGAAGCAGCGCGACCTGCCCGGATGTTCCTGTTCAGCACCGGCGCACCGGCATCCATTTTTGAAGCCCGCTTCAAACCCGGCGACCACCTGGTGTTCGGCTCGGAAACCCGCGGCTTGTCCGATGAACTGTTGGCCCGTTATCCGGATCAGCGCCTCGGCATCCCGCTGCAAACCGCCCATGTGCGCTCCCTGAACCTTTCCACCGCCGCAGGAATCGCGGTGTACGAGGCACTGCGACAACAACAAAAATTTTGAACGGAACCATTCAGGAACCATCCAAGTTCAACACATTGAGACGCATCGTCGCACGAAGCATGCAGCCCGGAGCGACCGCGTTTCGTACGAGGAGCATCACGCATGAGCACGGGTATTACCGCCATCAATGAACAGGTCCGCGAACACAGCGCGTTCGTCAACGCGTTGCGCGCGGAAATCGGCACGATCATCGTCGGCCAACAGTATGTCATCGATCGCCTGATCATGGGCCTGCTGGCCAACGGGCATATCCTGTTGGAAGGCATGCCCGGCCTGGCCAAGACCCTCGCCGTGAAAACCCTGGCCGGTGCGATCAGCGCTTCGATGCAACGCATCCAGTTCACCCCCGACCTGCTTCCCGCCGATATCATCGGTACCCAGCTCTACAACCCGAAGGAAGGACAGTTCACCATCCGCAAGGGCCCGGTGTTCGCGAACCTGATCCTCGCCGACGAAATCAACCGCGCCCCGGCCAAGGTCCAGAGCGCCCTGCTGGAAGCGATGCAGGAACGCCAGGTGACCATCGGACCGGAAACGTTCCGGCTGCCCGAACCGTTCCTCGTCCTCGCCACCCAGAACCCGATCGAACAGGAAGGTACCTACCCCCTGCCCGAGGCCCAGGTCGACCGCTTCATGCTGAAACTGAAGGTTCAGTACCCGAGTCTGGAGGAGGAACGGCGAATCCTCGATGCGATGGCCAGCACGAAGGCCCACACCCCGGCCCGGCCCGTGGTGAAACTGGAACAGATCATCGCCGCACGCAATGTGGTGGACAACATCTACGTGGATGACAAGATCAAGGACTACATCCTGTCCATTGTCTTTGCCACCCGCGATCCCGTCGCCTACCAGCTCGACCTCAAGCCCTACATCCGCTATGGCGCTTCCCCGCGCGCGACGATCTACCTGACCCTCGCGGCCAAAGCACAGGCTTTTCTCAACGGTCGCGGTTATGTCACCCCGCAGGATGTGAAGTCGGTCGCCCCTGACGTGCTGCGCCACCGCGTGCTCGTCTCCTACGAGGCCGAGGCCGAGGACCTGACCACCGACGACCTCATTACCCGCATCCTGAACAAATTACCCGTCCCATAGTATTCGAATGGAAACAAACCACGAATGAACACGAATAAACGCGAATGAATGGAGCTGCTATTCGCTACTATTCGTATCCATTGGTGTCCATTCGTGGTTGTCACAAACAATCGAAAAGTCTGAACACAGAACGCGTGTCGTCATGATCCCGCCCGATGTCCTCAAGAAAATCCGCCAGATCCAGATCCGCACCACCCACATGGTGAGCGATCTGTTCGCCGGCCAATACCATTCGGTGTTCAAGGGCCAGGGCATGGAGTTCCAGGAGGTGCGCGAGTACCAGGCCGGGGACGATATCCGGACGATCGACTGGAACGTGACCGCACGCATGGGCCACCCGTTCATCAAGAAGTTTGTCGAGGAGCGCGAGCTGACCGTCATGCTGGTCGTGGACATCAGCCGCTCGAACCAGTTCGGAAGTGCGAGCCAGATCAAGCGCGACCTCGCCGCTGAACTGGCTGCGGTGCTGGCTTTCGCGGCCACCCGCAACAACGACCGCGTCGGATTGATCCTGTTTACCGACGAGGCAGAACACTTCATCCCCCCGCGCAAGGGAACCCGGCACGTACTCCGGGTGATCCGTGACGTCCTCTACATGCCGCCAAAACGACATGGCACCTCGATCACCGCCGCCCTGCAATTCCTGAACCGGATCTCCACCCGCAAGACCGTGACCTTCCTGGTCAGTGACTTCATCGATCACGGCTTCGCCTCCGCCCTCGCCGTATCCGCGAAACGGCACGACATGATCGCCGTCGCCATCCGCGACCCCCGCGAACGCCAGCTCGTTCCGGCCGGCGTCATCGAGTGGGAAGATGCGGAATCCGGACAGCGCCTGTTGCTCGACACCTCCGACCGCGCCACCCGGATGGCCTTCGAGGAACAAGCCGCCCGCCGCGATGCCGCGCTCCGCGACCTGTTCCGCAAGCACGGGGTGGATACGATCGAACTGACCACCGGGAAACCGTATGCCCGCGAGCTGGTCCGGTTCTTCCGCCAACGGGAGCGCCGTCGATGAACCGCAGCCACGCCATCCTGCTTGCCCTGGTGGTCACCGCGCTGACCGCTTCCGCGGCCAGTGACCTGACCGCCACCCTGAGCACGAACCGCATCCTTGTCGGCGACCGCGTCACCCTGACCATCACCGCCATACTGGACGAGGGCGAGAGCCTGCTGATCCCGTCGCTGGACCGGTCTCCGGTAATCACCGTGTGGGATCAGCAACAAGCCCGTCGCGCACGGCCCGACGGCAAGTCCGAATCGAGCACGACAATCCAGCTCACCTCGTTCATCGTCGGCGAACACCGCGTGGCCACCAATCCGGTCCTGGCGGCGAAAGCCGGCGGCGAGGAAACCCGGCTGGATCTGCCCCCCCTGCTACTGCACGTCTCCTCCGTACTGAGCAATCCCCCGCCGGAACTCGCCGACATCAAGGGACCGGTCTCCGCCGGTGGCCCCCCGTGGTCGACCATCGCCGCTGTGATCGCCGCCACCACCCTCCTAGCCGCAGCGATGGCGCTGCTGGCCCGAAAGCTCCTTCGCCGCCCCACGACCCAGCCCTCCCCGCGCCTATTACCGCCCCACGACCTCGCCCTCTCCGCGTTGCAGGCCCTCCGGGCTCGTGGCTGGATCGAGACCGGAAATACCGGGCCGTTTTTCGTCGAAGTATCCGCCATTGTGCGCCTCTACCTCGAACAACGGTTTGACCTCAATGCCCCGGAGCAAACCACCGAGGAATTCATCCGCACCTCCAGCCAGTCCGACATCCTGAGCCTGGCGCACCGGCAACTGACCCAGTCGTTCCTCGAGCAGAGCGACCTGGTGAAATTCGCCCGCTTTGCCCCGGCCGCAGCCGACATGGAAGCCGCCCTCGCCGCAGCCGAGCGGCTCGTCCGGGAAACCATCCCTCCCCCGCCCACCGGAGGTGCGCAATGATCTTCCGCTACCCGTGGGCCTTCCTGCTTCTCCTGCTGATCCCGATCCTGCTGTACCTCCGGTACAGCCGACGCCACCGCACGGCGGTTCGCACCAGCGATGGCGGCATGATGGCATCGGTTTCACCGGGATGGGCCGTACGCGCCCAACCCGTGCTACCCATCCTGTATGCCGCAGCTTGCGTCTTGCTCGTGGTTGCCCTGGCCCGTCCACAGCGTGGCATCGAGGAGAGCAGCGTGCGCACGGAGGGCATCGACATTGTCTTGAGCGTGGATGTCTCGACTTCAATGCTCGCCGAGGATTTCGCCGACAGCGGCAAGCCGATCAACCGCATCGGCGCGGCCAAGGAGGTGCTTGAGGCCTTCATCGGGAACCGGCCGCACGACCGGATGGGCTTGGTCGCCTTCGCCGCCATGCCGTTCACCATGGCTCCGCTGACCATGGACCATGGCTGGTTGCTCCAGCAAGTGCAACGTCTTGAAACCGGAGTCCTGCCCGATGGAACCGCCATTGGCTCGGGCCTCGCCGCAGCCATCAACCGCCTGCGCGACAGCACTGCCGCCTCCCGGATCGTCGTGCTGCTGACCGATGGCGTGAACAACGCCGGCGAGATCTCCCCGCTGAATGCCGCAGCCTCCGCCAAGGCTCTCGGCATCAAGGTGTACACGGTTGGTGCCGGCACCGACGGCCTCGTGCGCGTGCCGATCCGCGACCCGTTCGGTGGCACCCAGTACATCCGGCAACCATCCGAGATCGACGAGGAAACCCTGAAGGAGATGGCGCGACTCACCGGCGGCCAGTACTTCCGTGCGCGCGACCTGGACGGACTGCGCCGGGTGTACGAGGAAATCGACAAGCTGGAGAAGACGGAAATCACCATCGACCAGTACCGCTATTTCGAGGAACGGTTTGTCCCGTTCCTCGCCCTCGCCCTCGGCCTGCTGGCGCTCGAAAAAATACTCTCGGTTGGACGCATCGGGAGGTTGCCATGAACTGGGGTGCTCCGGAACGGCTTCACCTGGTGTGGGCGCTCGCCCTGTTTGCCGGACTGGTGGTGCTGCTGCAACGCCACCGCTTGCGCCGCTTCAGCACCCTGTTTGACCAGGGGGTATGGTCGGTCATCGCACCGGCCTGGATCCATCAACGGGTCATGAACCGGCTCGCCTGGTGGTGCGCGGCCGCGTTGTGCTTCACCATCGCCCTCGCCCGACCGCAATGGGGCTTTACCTGGCGGGAGATCAAACGCACCGGACTCGATGTCATGGTCGTGGTGGACACCTCGCGTTCCATGCTGGCCACCGACCTGAAACCGAACCGTCTGCAACAGACCAAATGGGCGCTTCGCGACCTGGTCGGCGAATTGCGCGGCGACCGCATCGGCATGGTCGTATTCGCGGGCGCCAGTTACCTGCAAAGCCCGCTGACCTCGGACTACGCCGCCTTTATGATGTATGTGGAGGATCTGAATGTCGGCCTGGTGCCCCGCGGAGGTTCGGCCATTGCCGATGCGCTGCGCACCGCCATGCGTTCGTTCGACCCGAACAGCACGGCGGACCGGCTGATCGTCCTGATCTCGGATGGGGAGGACACCCAGGAGGATCCCCTCACCCTGCTGCCCGAACTGGAGAAACAGGGCATTCGCGTGTACACCATCGGCGTCGGCAATCCGGAGGGTGAACTGATCCCGGTGCGTGACGCTTCCGGACGCGAAAATTTCCTGCGCGACCGCGATGGCAACGTCGTGAAGAGCTCCCTGAATGAAAGCCTGCTCGCCCGATTGGCGCTCGGTACCGGAGGCGCGTACTTGCGGGCCCAACCCGGCCAGTTTGGCATCGAACGAATCGTTCGCGAGGAATGGTCGAAACTTCAGGCCGCCACCGGCGAAAGCCAGCGCATCAAGGTATACGAGGAGCGCGCCGGATGGTTCATCGCGCTTGGCTGCCTCTGCCTGGCCATCGAGGCGGTCCGCAGCGAACGGCGGAGGTTGAAACCGTGAAACACCTGCTGCTCATTCTGTTCATGCTTGTCGCTGCCGCCATTCGGGCGGATGACACGGTCGCCGTGCGCCAACTCCATGAAGCTGTTCGCTGGTACGACCGTGAGGACTATGCCAAGGGCCTGGACCTTCTCCAGCAAGCCTTGACCAACAGCACCTCCCTGACCGAACCGACCCGCGCCCTACTGCACTACAACAGCGGCGTCGGCCACTATCGGTTGAGTCGCCCGGAGGAGGCTGCCCGGTCGTTTCAGGCCGCCTTGCGCACCACCGACCTGGATGTACAGCGCCGGACCTATTTCAACCTCGGCAACACCCGGCACCAGATGGCGCGACAGGCCCTCGACGAAGGTGATATCGTGAATGCCTTCAAGGGGTTCCAGGCGGCGCAAACCAACTACATGGCGGCCCTGCGCCTTGACCCGACAGACCGCGACGCCAAGGTGAATGTGGAGCTGAGCATCCTTGGCCAGCAGCGGATCCTTGAACTGGTGGCCATGGCCATGATGCGCCTCGAGCAAGGTGCGACGATGGTCGATTCCTACCGATTCATCGAAGCCGCCCGATGGTTCCAGGACCAGATGCCGGTCATGACCAAGGCCCTGGAACTGGAACCCGAAAAGAAGAAGGCGCTTGAAACCATGGCCGAACGAACCGCCGGGGTCGCCGAGATTCTCGTCACGCCGCCGGAAGGAGCCATGCCATGAAGCGCATCCTCATCATCGCGGCCATGGCGGGTGCCATGGCCGGTTCCACCATCGCGCAACACGCCCAGGTTTCGCCACCGACCGACTACTTCAACCGCGGATCCGCGATCTTTATCCGCGAGTCACCCGAACAGGCACTGGCCATCGTCAACGAGGGCCTGGTGCATTATCCCGAAGACTCGGCGCTGATCCGGCTCAAGGAACTGATCGAACGCCAGCAGGATCAGCAGCAACAACAGCAGCAACAGCAACAATCATCCTCATCCGAGTCCTCTCCGGACGAACAACCCCCGCCGGAGGGCGAGCAACCACCGGAGGAACAACCATCACCCCCGGATGAACAGGAGCAGGACCAGCAGGATCAAAACGAAGCGGACAAGGACCAGCAACCCGACGAATCCCGCGAACAACCAGGCGAACCGAAAACCGCCGAGGAGATGACCGAGGAGGAGGCGGAGATGGTGCTCGACAGTTTACGCCAGCTTGAAGAGGCTCAGCGCGAACTAGTAAACCAGGAAATGATACGGCGCTCCATGCGGAACATGCCTCCGGTGGAAAAGGATTGGTGAGATGCAGGTCGCAATCGAAAACCTTCGGCGATGGCTGACCACCCTTGCGGTGGCCTTCGCCGCGTTTTCCGCTACGGCCCAGCAGGTCATGCTGGATGTACAGCCGAGAACCATGCGGCTGAACGAGACCGCCGTGATGAAGTTGTCCTTCGTGGATGTTCCCATGCCGCAGGCGCCGGCCCTGCCGGAAATCCCGGGATTCCAGGTCCATTTCGTCGGCCAGGAGACGCAGTTCCAGATGATCAATGGCCGCCAGCAACACCGGTTGTCGTACAATTTCCGGCTGCAACCACTGGCCACCGGGCAGTTTCGCCTGGGCCCCTTCACCCTCACCGTCAACGGACAGAACTTCGACCTCGAGCCGGTGATGGTGGAGGTGCTCCCTCCCGCGAATGCAGCGGGAGGCGACGGCCAGGCAACCATCGACGAGCTGGTCTTCGCCCGCCTGAACCTCCCGCGCACCGAGCTCTACCTGCAGGAGCGCTTTGATGTCGAACTGTCCCTCTATTACCGGGGCGTGCAACTGGACCGCACCATCCAGCTGCAGAACCTGCCCAGCACCGGACTGAACCTCGATGAATTCCAGGAGCTCGGCGGATCGCGCGAAAACATCAACGGCGAGTTGTACGACGTGCGCCGCTTCCGCATGCGTGCGACCGCGATGACCGCCGGAACCTTCACACTGGATCCGATGGTGCGGGTGCATGTGCTGGTCCGCCGCGAGCAATCGCGCGACCCGTTTGGCTTCGATGCCTTCTTCGGCCGCTACGAGGCCCAGCCGCTGGTCGTTCCCGCCGAACCGCTCGCCGTGAACATCCGCCCGCTACCCGCAGACGGACGGCCCGGCAATTTCAGTGGCGCAGTCGGCCAGTTCACCATGGACCTGCAGGTGCAGCCGACCGAAGTCACGGTGGGCGATCCGATCACCCTGACCGTCACCATCACCGGCCGCGGCAATCTCGAGACCATCGCCATGCCGGCCATCGAACTGGGTGATGACTTCCGCCGCTACGACCCCAAGCTGATCGCCAGCGGGCCACAACAGAAGGTCTTCGAACAGGTGGTGCTGCCCCGCACCGATCAGTTGAGCGCAGTGCCGCCGGTCACCTTCACCTACTTCGACCCGCAGCAGGCGGCATACCAGACCATTGTACGCGGACCGTTTCCGTTGCTGGTGAAAACCGGCGGGGCCACCCAGCCGCACCTGTTCCAAACACCAACCGTGGCATCAAGCTCGATCCGCCAGCCGCTGGGCATCGACATCATCGGACCCAAACGGGCTCCCGAATCGTGGACCCCGGTCATCGAACCGGGACGGGCCACGGCATGGCCATCCCCGCTGCACCTCGCACCGGTCGCGGCCCTGATGGTGGCACTGGCCGTGCAGCGACGCCGCGACGCACTCGACCGCGATGTGTCACGCCGACGCCGCGCGCTGGCTCCGCGTTCCGCGCGGGCGGCCATCCGCGAGGCCGAAGCAGCCCTCGCCGCCAGCGATCCGCACGCTTTCTATGCGGCGCTCTGGCGCGCCTTCGCCGATTACACGGCGCACCGGGCCAACCTCGAGGCCGGAGAAGTTTCGCCGGAACTGATCCTGCGCACGTTCGCGCCGGCGTTGCCTACCGGTGACCGCGACGAACTTGGCGTGTTGCTTGCCGTCTGCGATGAAACCCGCTTCGCCGCCCGGTCCTCCGACCACCCGGATGCCGCCCGCCTGAAGCGACACCTGCAGCGCACCCAGGAATGGCTGCGCGCCTTCGAAAGGATCTCCGTGTCATGCGTGTGATGCGGTGTTTTCTATTCGCGCTTCTCCTCGCGGTAGGCTTTCCGGCGGTATCGGGTCACGCCCATGCGGCCGGGCCCGAAGCAGAACCGGCCGCCCTTTTCGAGAAAGCCCACGCCGCCTACGTCGCCGCCGATTATGCCACCGCCGAGCATGTTTACCGCACCTTGATTGCCCAGGGCCATGCTACCAGCGAGGTCTGGTACAACCTCGGCAACACGCTGTTCCACGCCGGCCGGTTGGGCGAGGCGATCCTGCACTACCGGCGGGCGTGGTTGCTGGCACCGCGTGATGCTGACAGCCTCGCCAACCTGAATCTCGCCGCCCAGCGGACCGGGGCCACCCTACCCGAACCGGGCTGGTGGAGCCGGTATGCCCACGAAGCATCCGCCTCCGAATGGCGCATCATTCTTCTCACCGGTTACTGGATCCTGCTTGCCGCCGCCCTTCTCGCGGTCATCGCCCCGGGCTTCCGCCGGTTCGCCCGGCCGGTGATCCTGGCCGCACTGTTCACGATCGTACTTGGTGCCGCCGGATGGAGTTACTGGCATGCCTGGCTCCGGCAACCGGAAGCCGTCGTGCTGCATGGCGAGCAAACCGCCCGGTATGAACCGCGCACCAGCGCGACGCCCTACTTTTCCCTCCCCGAAGGATCCATCGTGCGCATTGAGGACACCTTTGATGCCTGGATGAAAGTTGCGGCCGGCGGGAAAAGCGGATGGATCGAACGCTCCGCCATCGAACCTGTATATCCTTGGCAACCGGGTGGAATGCGGTAGATTGAGGGGATGAAACCGCCCAGCCCGACACGATGGCTCTGGTGGCTCGCCCTGATCATCGGTCTGGCGGCCTATGGCATCGTGTATGGCTTGCAACAGGATGTCGGCAATCTCAAGGCCCAGCAAAACATCAATGCCGTGGTGATGTTTGCCGTGGTGGCCATCGGGTTATGCATCATTTCCGCCACCTCGCACTGGTGGCTGCGCCGCTGATTCCGGATGGCCGGTAAAGCGGGACCGGCATCACCCACGGTACACGCGCTCAGCCAGCGGATCGATGCTGGTCAACACCTCGTAGGCAATGGTCCGGGCCATGCGCGCCATTTCATCAGCCCAGAACGACTCCCCGCCTTGCGCACCCATCAGCACCACTTCATCACCCGGCTCCACCCCGCTGTCAAGGCCGACATCCAGCGTGATCCAGTTCATGCTCACGCGGCCGACCACCGGATACCGGTTGCCGCGCACCAGTGCAAAACCGCGGTTACCCAGCAACCGGTGGTAACCATCGGAATAGCCGGCGGCGATGGTGGCGATGCACGTCTCCTTCGACGTGGCATAGCTGCTGTAGTAGCCGACCGCGAACTGGGCCGGCACCCGTTTCACCATCATCACGCGCGTTTTCCAGTGAAGGATCGGCGCGGTGGGGGCGCGCATTGCCGCGTCGCGGGCACCGTAACCGTACAACACGATGCCGGGCCGTACGGCATCGAAATCCCAGTCGGGAAAACACTCGAAGGCGCGGCTGCTCGACACATGGCGCATCAGCGGCTGGTCGGTGATCTTCGCGACGGCATCGGTGATCATCCGGAACCGTTCCACCTGCACCGGCCCGAGGGACGGACGTGCGACTTCGACCGAGGCGAAATGCGTGCAGATCCCGACGATGCCGAGGCCCGGCAATTTCTGGATCCGCGCAAAGGAATCAACGGCGGACTCCCACGGCACACCGAAGCGGCCCATGCCGGTATCCACCTTCAGATGGGCCTTCAGGCGGATACCCAGCCGCACCGCCGCCGCCGACAGCCGCTCCGCGTGCGTCTCGTCCACGAGGATGGGCAGGATGGATTGCTCGTGCAGCAGCGCCACGTCCTCTGGCTCCACCGCGCCGAGGATCACGATCGAGGCCTTCGGCGCAACAGCGCGCACGGCGACCGCTTCGCCCACATACGCCACCGCGAACCAGGTCACGCCCTCGCGCGCGGCATGCCGCGCCACCTCGCGCAACCCGTGACCATAGGCATTCGCCTTTACGACGAACACCAGCTTGGTTGCCGCGGGAAGCGCACCGCGCACCGATGCGATGTTCGCACTCAACTGCCGCACATCAATTTCAACCCATGACCGTTGCATCGCCCGGTTATACGACCCCGCACCGTCCGGTTCAATCCCAACCGCAACGGGTTCGGCTCAGGAGGCGGGCTGGCGGCGGTAGTGGGCCGGGGACACACCAACACTGCGGCTGAAGGCCCGGGAGAAGATCGATGGATCCTCGTAGCCCAGGCGCTCCGCGATGGCTTTTACCGGGAGGTCGGTCCGTTGCAGCAGGGCGCAGGCCCGGCGCATCAGGATGCGTTGACTGTACTGTTTGGGCGACAGGCCGAACGCGGCGTGGAATTCGCGGATGAAGTGCGAGTCCGACATGCCCACCTCGCGGGCCAATCGGCTAACCGATCCGGGATCAAACCAGGCTCGGTGTTCGATCAGTGTGCGGGCCTTGAGCAGAGCGGCCTGACGACTGAACATCGGCGGCAACGGCACGTTTGTCCCCGCCCGTCCCTGCTCCCGGGCCGCGCGGGAAAACAGGACGATCAGCTGCAGGACGCCGGCAATGAGGTCGCCGCCCACGCCGTAGCCGGGACGGGAGAGCAGGCCGCTGATCGCATCCGCGCGCTCCGCCACCGCCGACCAACCGGCGCCGGAAAGCGGCATCTGGAGTTCGCCCCGGCTGAAAAAACAATCGTAGAACGGCACGAAACCGATCTCCACATGCTCCCCCTCCTCCATCGGCATGCGGGCGACCTCCAGGCCGATATCAAAATCGATCATCAACGCCCGCCACACGGTGCGGGAGGGCAGCGACCAGCTCGACTGGTGAACCATGCGCGGGGGAAAAACCATCAGGTCCCCGGGCTTCACCGGGATGGCGGCGTCGGTGCGGCGATCCGTTTCGATCACACCTTCGCCATCCAGCACCAGCATCAACTCCGAGTGCGGGTGGGTGTGCCGCGGGTAATGGCCGGAGCCGACGTGGTCATGGAGTGCGACATAGCGGAGATTGAAGTCAACGCCTTCGGCGTGAAGATGGACCGGGCCGCGCCAGCTCCGGCTGATATAGCGGACGGTATTCGAGGGCCACGGTTGCACCGCCCCGTCCACGGGCACGCGGTCAACGATCCGGCTTCCATACTGCGGGCGAGGCGGTTCCTTCATCACTCCGGCATGCTGACGCACGCACGGGGTGCTGTCATGCCGAATCGTGCGACAGCCAACCGGACCGGCGGATACGGGCGGGGTTCAGACGCGGATATCGAGCTTCGGGATGTTCAGCCGCTGGCGCGAGGTTTCGCCGGGGAGCAGGTCGCTGCGGCGCAACGGTTTCTCGTCGCGTTCGGTGATGCGGTGCTGCCCGAGGTGCAACCCGGTGCCGAGGCATACCGCATGTTTTCCGTAGCGCTCGGCGATGTCGTCGGCGGCGCGGGCCACCTCACGCAGGCGGTCGATGCGCACCCGGTCCTCGAACAGCTCGAACTGGTCCACCCGGTCATCCTCCAGCTTTCCCAGCACCACCATGGTGGTGCGGTATTCCATGCCGGGCAGGTAGACTTGATCGAACATGCGCCGCACCAACGGAAGGACCTCCTGCGGCGTGCAGGTCGCGCGGCTCAATTGCGCCTCGACGCCGCGCTGCTGGTAATCCTTCGTGCGCAGCGCGACGTAGAGCAGCCGCGCACGGAGTCGGTAGCGGCGGGCCTTGATGAAGGCGGACTCGACGTTGCGGACGAGTTTGGCGTGGATGAAGTCGGGGTCGGACGACGGCGCCGTGAAGGTCTTGCACTTGCTGATCGTCGCGTAGTCGGTTTTCTCCTCGGTCGATATCGGGTATACCGCGTTGCCGCGCAGTTCATTCCAGATCTCGCGACCGGTCTTGCCCAGCTTCTTCCCCGCCCACGCCTCGGACATCCGGGTGAAGTCATACGCGGTGGCCAGGCCCTGCTTGCGCAGGAACGCGGTGATGTTCGGGCCGAAACCCCAGACCTCCTCCAGCGGAAAACGCGGGAGGAACTCGTGGATCTTGTGGCCGGCCACCGCGGTCAGGCCGTTCGGCTTGTGGTGCTTCGAGGCGAGCTTGCACAGACCCTTCGACAGGCTGAGGCCGATCGACACGGTGATGTCCAGCTCGTCGGCGATGGCCTGCTTCATCCGGCGCGCGATCTCGACATAGGAGGTATGGAACACCCGGCGCAGACCGGTCAGGTCGGCGAACCCCTCATCGATCGAGCTTTCCTCCACCACCGGGGTGAACCGGCGCATGATGTTGAACATGCGTTTCGAATAGAGGCAGTAGGTCTCGTAGTCGCTCGGGACCACGATCAGGTCGCGGCACATCGCCTGCGCCTCGTGCAGGCGCACCCCGCGCTTGATGCCCATCGCCTTCGCCTCGTAACTCGCGCAGGCGATGATGCCGCGTTCCTTCCCGGTCACCACCGGTTTCCCTTTCCACTCCGGATGGATCGCCTGCTCCACCGCGGCAAAAAACGCATCGCCATCCAAATGCACCATCGCCTTGGGAAACGAGGAAAGGGTAAACCCCGCCCGGCAACCGGGGGACATAGAATTCGCATCGTTCCCGTGGATGTTCATGTCTGTCCCTGCAAAGCGTGCAACCGTATGGTTGCGTTACCCCGGTCAATCGTACTTTCGCACCACCGCACGGACCACACCACCGATGGCCAGCGACTGCTTCGGAACGATGGTGGCGTAGTTCTTGTTCGCGGGTTCGAGCCGTACACATCCCTTGCGGTCCTTCTGGTAGTACTTCAGCGTCCATTCGCCATCGACTTGAGCGATGACGATGTCGTTGCACTTCGGGGTGCGTCCCTTCTCGATCAGCACCAGATCTCCGGGGTGGATACCGGCCTCGATCATCGAATCGCCACTCACCGTCAGCATGAACGTTGCCTCTGGTCGTCGCACCAGGTACTCATCAAGGCTCAAGACATCGACCAGCTCCTCTTCGGCCGGCGAAGGAAATCCGGCTTGGACCAGTCCGAGGATCTTGATGGACCCGGTCAACCGCCGGGTAAACACCAGCTTGCCGGTCGGCCCGCGGCGCACATAACCCAACCCCTCCAGCGCCCCCACCAACCGGTGCACCGCATTCTTCGACCGGTACCCCAGCAAGGCCAGCATCTCCGTGTAAGTCGGCACCCGCGCCTCCTCCCGGTAAAACCGCCGCAACGCCTGCACCTTCCCATCCATTGTTCGTTTCCGTGGCATAAACGTATTCCTTCCCACCCACCATACGTGAACGATCGTTCACAATCAACCCTCGCAGGGACAGAGAATGTTTCCGAGAACATTTCCTGCAGGGACACTGTGTTGATGCGGGTTGGCCTCCGCCCGCGAAAACAAAATGCGGCTTATCCATTTATCCAGCAAGGAGATACGCTTGATTCAATCAATCGAAACGAAAAATATCCGGAAAACACGCCGCCTCGTTGCTTTAGCTGGATATGAGAACCGCACGCATCAAGATCGATCACTGCGACACTTGGTACCATTGCTACAATCGGACCGCCGGCACCGTCCGAGACCGGCCCTTTGGCGATGTCGAGAAAGAGCAATTTCTCCGAATACTCCGCAAGGTCAGCCTACTCTACGGCGTTCACGTCGTGGCTTATCAGGTCATGTCCAACCATTACCACCTGCTTCTCCATGCCCCGGCCGGACACTTCTCATCCGCGGAGATGTGCCGCCGTTACCGCGCGTTTCACCGGGGCCGGAAGGAACTGGAGCCCGACAGCCCCCAGTGCCAGTCATGGCAGCAACGCACCCGCAACATCAGCTGGTTCATGCGACACCTCCAGCAACTTTTCACTGCGTGGTTCAACCGCACACGCACCGTTCGGCGACGAGGCGGTTTGTGGGCAGACCGCTTCAAGCACACGATCCTCGAAGCGGGTGCCGTCATGGCCTGCTGGCGTTACATCGAAAACAATCCGGTTCGTGCCGGATTGGTCAAGCGTGCCGGGGCTTACCGGTTCGGCTCTTACGGGGCATGGAAGCAAACCGGACGCCACCCGTACGCCGACCATGTCCGGCAACACATTCTTCCGCTGCTTGGCGCGGATAACATTGATGCCGTTCAACAGATTCTGGACGGTACGCTGGATGGCGCATCGCCATCCAACCCGCCCGGCGTTTCGAAGGGTGTGATTGGGCGCATTCGCTACTGGACCGAGGGCTTGGTCATCGGCTCCGAGTTGTTCATCCGCACGGTGATGGCTGGACACCACCCGAGGGCAGAGGGGCGCCGCATCCAGCCATGCGCGATCACCGACCCACCCCTCGCCTGCTGGCACCGGCTGCGAGCAGCCACCTAAGCGGGTCGTGATCCTCGACATACGACGGTGGATGATCCGCCCGAAACCAGGCGTTTGGGTACCCATCGAACTGCCCGGCACACCACGCTTTTCAACTAGCACGGCTTGTTCCCGAACGCAACATCCCCGGTCACCCACCCGATCCAGCCTCTGGACAATCGCAGCATCACACATTCCAAGGACTGGACAGAACCGTACAGCCGCCAACCCGGCCAAGGGACCAGCAGAGGGACAGAGAAAACAGCACCTTTTACGAGGTCAAGACTTACAAGCCATGTCCCCTTCTCGGACCAAATATGCCTTTGACAGTATCTGTCAATGATGGGACAGTCATCAACTAGTTCACTAGAAAGGTTTACCTATGATGTTCATGTCCTGTTCCTCGTCCCGCACGGTGGCGATTGCCCTTGGCATTCTCTCGGTTGGTGTCATTACCACGGGCTGCTCGAAGGCCGAAAACAATGGCTCCGGCAGCGAAGCTGTCCCCACCAGTACCTCCATCCCCACCCTTGAGACCAGCATGCCAGACCCCTCCACCGTCCTCGCCACCGTCAATGGAACCGACATCACCCTCGGCGAGTTCAACAAGGAGATGGACGTCATGGCCAACCGCATGCAAGGCCGTGTCCCGCCCGAGCGGATGAGCCAGATGCGCATGCAGATGCGTGACCAGTTGCTGGACAACATGATCACCCGCCAGATCCTGGTCGACCAGGTCAAGGCCGAGAACATCGAGGTCTCCGCCGAGGAATTTGAAGAAGCCGTGGGCATGCTGACCGCCAGCATCCCCGATGGCATGACCCTGAACGATATGCTCGCCCAGACCGGAACCACCGAGGAAGAGTTCAAGTCGACCCTGACCATGGAGCTCCAGATCCGGAAATTGCTGGAAGGTCAAGCCGGCGAATCAGCTACCGCCACGGACGAAGAGATCGAGGCATTCTACACGGAAAACCAGGAGCAGTTTGAGCGTCCGGCATCCGTCAGCGCCAGCCACATCCTGATCGGCACCGACGCCACCGATTCCGACGAGATGAAGGCTGAAAAACGCAAACAGCTCGAAGCCATCCGTGAGCAACTTCTCGCCGGCGGCGATTTCGCCGCTCTGGCCAGTGAACACTCATCCTGCCCCAGCAAAGCGCAGGGTGGCAACCTCGGCAGCTTTACCCGCGGCCGTATGGTTCCCGAGTTCGAGGAGGCCGCCTTCACCCAGGAAGTCGGTGCCATCGGTGATATCGTGGAGACCCAATTCGGATTCCACCTGATCAAGGTTGATGAGAAGGAAGAAGCCGGCCTGACCCCGCTCGAGGACGTCAAGGAACGCCTTGGCGAATACCTGGGCAACCAGAAACAACAGGACGTGATCCGCACCTACATCGAAGGTCTGCGCGAAAACGCGAAGATCGACTATCCCGGCGGGGCACCTGTCCCGGCAGCAAACTAACCGAGTCGACCCGATTCATGAATGCGCAACGCCCGGCTTCATCGCCGGGCGTTTTTTTGCCCGAATGGCTACATTGCCGGGGAATTGCTGACCGCCGGATAAGGTACAACGTTTTAACTTGCTGATTGTACCGGCCGGAAATTTCCTTACCATGGACGGCGTTTTCAGGAGTACCCGCCATGCATTGGTTTGTTGATCTACTTACCGGTCATTCCATCGCCCATGCCGTTCTTGTCTTGAGTGGCGTCATCGCCCTCGGCATCGCCATCGGTCATATCCGCTTTTTCGGAATCACCCTGGGCATTGCCGGGGTGCTGTTCAGCGGTCTGTTGTTCGGGCACTTCGGCCTGACAATCAGCCAGGAGGTGTTGGAATTCTGCCGGGAATTCGGACTGATCCTGTTTGTCTTCACCATCGGGATGCATGTAGGCCCCAGCTTCTTTGCGTCTTTCCGCAAACAGGGCCTCAAGCTGAACCTGCTGGCCGCATCGATCGTATTTCTCGGCGTGGCAGTGGCCGTCGCTCTGTATTACATCGCGGACCTTCCCCTTTCCGTTACCGTGGGCCTCTTATCTGGAGCTGTTACCAACACCCCCGGCCTGGGCGCAGCGCAACAGGCTTTGCGCGAAGGCCTGCCGGATCTGACGAACACCGGCGAGTTATCCGGGATGGCTTATGCGGTGGCCTATCCCTTTGGCATCATCGGCATCATCCTGACCATGCTGCTGATCCGCGCCGTGGCCAAAGTCAACCTGACCACCGAATCCGATTCATTCAACCGCGAACAGGCTCCCCATACCGACAAACCAATCAACTACAACATCGAAGTGACGAATCAACGCTTGGTCGGCCAGCAGATACGCCGTCTGGCCGGCCTGGTCCATGGCGAGTTTGTCATTTCCCGCATGTTGCGCGGCGAGAAGGTCATGGCTGCCTCGGCCGACACGGTCTTGCAACTTGGGGACATACTCCATGTGGTTTGTACGAAGGAAAACGCCGACAAACTCGCCATCGTCGTGGGTGATCCAACTGCGGTAGATGTCCGCTCGGTAAAAAGCCACTACACCGTGCGCAAGATCCTGATCACCCACAAGGATGCCGTCGGCAAGACCATCGGGGAGTTGGATCTCATCAACCGCTACGGTACGACCATCACCCGCGTGCTCCGTGCCGGTGTCGAACTTGTGGCCCATGGCGGGGTTGAGTTGAACTTTGGCGACCAGGTTACCGTGGTCGGCGACGAATCCTCGCTCAAGAAAGTGGCGGCCGAACTCGGCGATTCGGTCAAGCAACTCAACCTGCCGAATATCCTGCCCATCTTTATCGGCATTCTGCTTGGTGTGATTGTCGGCTCCATCCCCTTCACCATTCCGGGTGTTCCCGCCCCGGTGAAACTCGGCTTGGCCGGAGGTCCTCTGCTGGTCGCCATCCTGCTGAGCAAGATCGGGAAAATTGGTCCGGTTATCTGGTACCTTCCCCAAAGTGCCAACCTGGTGATGCGCGAAATCGGCATCACCCTGTTCCTGGCCTGCGTAGGCATTAAATCCGGCGGCAAGTTCGTGGAAACCCTTCTGGTCGGGGACGGACTGTATTGGATGTTGCTGGCCGCGTTGATCACGCTGGTGCCATTGCTGGTCGTCGGGTTCGCCGCCCGCTACCTGTTCCGCCTGAATTACCTGTCCCTCTGTGGGCTGCTGGCCGGCAGTATGACCGATCCGCCGGCCCTGTCGTTTTCGCACCAGATGACCGGCTCCGACGCGCCGGCGTTCACTTACGCGAGTGTGTATGCCCTGGTGATGTTCCTGCGCATCCTGACCGCGCAGGCGCTGGTCCTGCTGCTGGTCTAGCCGGGGCAAGCCTGATCAGGGGATCCAGGACCAGACCTGGACGGTGACGAAGCGGATCACCGGCTGGAGAAAGGCATATCCCAAGGGCTTCCAGCCGGCATCAATCTTGGCAAATCCCGTCATTTCGGAGCGGAAGGGAACACCTTCGTTGTCGATCTCGGCAAGCACGGGAACGATGCGTTCCTCGGGCATATTCAGGTTGCGGACCATCCCTCGCTCCTGTTCGTTCGAGGCCTGTTGCATCAAATCGCGGTTCTTGTCGATCACGATGGGCAACACGGACGAGACCTTGCCGGTGAAGCTGCGGTTGGCATAGGCCCACGGACGGATCCGCACCGAGGAGCCCGCCCCGACCAAGCCACTGTAAGGCTCGGGCAGTGCGATTCGAACGATGGTGCGGGAGGTATCCTCCACGACGGCAATCACATCACCCGGAACAGCCTGCTGCCCCACCCGTCCCTGGACGTACATCGTGACCACTCGGCCATCGATCGGGCTACGGATGGTGGTGCGGGCTAGGTCGTCCTCCAGGTGCTTGAGGGCGATGGCCAGGCTGTCCACCACGGCACGCTGGGCCTCAATCTCTTCCTTGCGCACCCCGGCCCGGGCCGAGGCCAGGGCGAGCCGGGCGCTTTCCAGTGTTTCGATATCAAGATCCCGTACCTGCAGGACATTCTGATACTCCTGCTGCGAGATATGGTTTTTCTCGATCAGGTCCGCCGAGCGACGCAGGTTTTCCTCGCTGAATCGAAGTTTCGTCTCAATCGACTTGACCGCCTGTTCGAGTTGGGCGATGTCCTCGGGCCGCGCTCCGGCCTCCATAGCCCGCAAGTGCTCGGTCTCCTTGCGCAGCGCGGCCCGGTTGAGTTCCAGATCCTTTTCCAACAGGCGGGTGGAAAGTTGCGCGATCACATCACCCGCCTTGACCTCGCCGCCTTCCACGACCGGGATGGCCTCGATCAACGCCGCGACCTCCGCACGGACTTCGCGTTGGGCCACCGGCTGGGTGCGGAATTCACCACTGACTTCGTAGGGATAGGGGATCAAGCCGATAACGATGAGCACCACGACGACCAACAGGGTGCGCAACCAAAAGGATTTCGTTGATGTCTGCTCGGATCGGGCCATGGCGGTTCCTGTGCTACGGCGCCAGCTTGCTCGCAGGGCATCCTCGTACTTCAACAGCACGAGGAGGAGGGAGAGTACGGCGCCGAGACCTCCCATCCACTGCACCAGCAGATACCCCAACAACGCGAGCAATGCAACGGTTATTCCTTGGACCGCCAGATCGGATAAAGCGCCCCACACGATGAAGTTGCGGCGGCGTTGATCGGTGAGTGGCTCGGGCATCGGGCGGCGGAACAGCCAGGCGCGGAAGGCGCGTACGGACCGGCGGTGGAGGTCAGGCTGATCGACGAGCAGTCCGGCAATGGCCCCGCCATCGCCTTCGCCCAGCGGATTGGCCGTAAGCAGGAACCGCAGGGCGGCACCGATGGCCAGGTTGCGTGACAGGTCATTCACCGGATTGCTGTCGACGAACAGGGCCGTACCGATCAAGCCGAGCGCGAAGACGACGAGTTCAAGGCGCAGTCCGGCGGCGAGCACACGGATCTGCTCTCCTTTTTCCAGCCGGACGAGGCCATGGAGCGCGGCCGTACAACGCGGGATGAACCGCATGAACCAGCCATACCGCACTTCGGGAACGCGCACCCCGAAATGACAGGCGGCGATACCCTTGGCAATCTCGCGCAGGAACGGGATCACGGTGAAGAATACCGCGATCTGCATGATGGAACCGAGGGAGAAGATGGAACTGAATCCGGCAGCACCGGCGATTTCAAGGTGGGTCAGGAGGTCGAACAGGTAGTATCCGATCAACGGTGCATGCTGGACGAGCAGCACCGCGCCGGGGAGCAGCAGGAGGAGTTGCAGGAGCAGCAGTGGCCACCCCGCGAGCGGACCGAAGGCACGGGCGATGGCGGGCAACCAACGGTCAAAGGGCAGCGGTAACGGCTTCATCCGATCCCAGGTGCGTTCCTCGGCAGCGGCATCGGCAAGGAAGCCTTCGGCTCGGAGTGACTCTGCGAATGCGGCGACCTGGTCCGTGCGGATCGCGAGGTGGAAGGTCTCGCGAAAGCGGTCGGAAATGGCGGCGATGCTGGTCGCGCTGTCCATCTGCCGGCAAAGGAACAGGTCCTTGGCGGAGAGCTCAAGAATACGCCCGGAGCGCGGATCCTTGACGAGGTGGCGGTCGGGTTGGCCAGGTGCGGGTTGGGCCAGGATCTCGAGGTCGGAGCGAAAAGCCGGTTTGGAGTCGCTCGGATTCATCCTGGAGCCACCGCACCGCGACGCCGGTGCCGGATCACGCCGGCTTGGCGGCGTTGACAACGATGTAGTCGGCACCCTTCAGGAACTCCTCGCGGAACGAGTTCGCGTACATGATGCGCTTGTGGCGGGTTTCCGGAGGGGCGGTCTCGGCGCTCTTCTCCATCGCGTCGGCAAACTGGCGGATGTTCTTGTCGGAGATCGAATAGATCTTCACGTCGGCAAAACCGGCAGCGGCCAGCTTGGCGCGGAAGTCCTTTTCGTTATACAGGTTCGCGTCGGGGATCATCTTGATCTGCGCGGACATGTGGCGGCGCAGGTCTTCGATGGTCTGGGTCGGGATGTCGATGTGGGCGGCGATGACGATATCGGTCGTCACCAGACGGCCTCCGGGCTTGAGGACGCGGAAGGCTTCGTGGAAGAACTGCTCGCGGGTATTGAAGTGGAATGCACACTCAATGGCGAGCACACGGTCGAAATTCGCGGACGGGAACGCGATGACGGTGGCATCGCCGACGGCGAGATCCACCTTGTCCTGCAGGCTGCGCTCGGCGACCAGGCCCTGACCGGTGGCAATACGGACTTCGGTCACGTCGCGACCGGAGATGTGTTTCACCGGGTAGGTCGAGGCGAGATGGATGGCCGAGGCACCGTAGCCGCAGCCGCATTCTAGCATGGTGGTGTCGGCAGTGAGCTGAAGTTCACCGGCCAGGAGGTCGACAAGGGCGATGGAGGCTTCGTCGAGGGTCATACCCGGACGCGGCCAGTAGCCATAATTCGCGAAGGGCAGGCCCTTGTACACATCGGCGCGCGTGGCGTGGCGGGAGCTGTACTGGCGATTCAAATCGGCTGCGCTGTAATTGCCTTCGGTCATGGAAATCTCCTCATCAATCCGGCGCAGCATAGGCAAGATGAAGCGCCAAATGCAATGAAGATATGGTTGATGGTTCATGGTTGCCCGCCTAAGGCGGATCCGCCTCGGGCGGGATGGATGATGGAAGGGGCTGGTCGTCATCGTAATCCCAATCCTCATCCTCATCGTCCTGGGGATTACGCGGAGGATTAGGAAGGTCGGCAATCGGGGACGGACCGCCGCGCCACCCACCCCGGCCTGCGGCCACCCCTCCAGGGAGAGGATGTTGCATCGCAGGCGTTGGTGTGAACCTCACCGCGGATGGGAAACAGGTGGGACAGACGCCCGTATCCCTCTTCCCCGACACCTGACACCCGACACCCGGATACTTCCTCCCCGACACCTGTCCCCTCACACCCCATCAAC
Organism: uncultured Verrucomicrobiota bacterium; assembly: GCA_937872895.1. Lineage (GTDB taxonomy): Bacteria > Verrucomicrobiota > Kiritimatiellia > CAIVKH01 > CAIVKH01 > CALMUP01. The sequence continues at coordinate 359,854 of CALMUP010000009.1, read as the reverse complement.
CGATCTTGCCGCCCCTGCTCCCGGTTTAAGGAGTGGCGGGGACGCCGCGCGGGGCGACGGTGGTTTCGGGAGCGCCGGGGGCATGGCGACCCACCCAGAAGTCATCGCCCGGGCCGGTGACTTCGGCAAGGGTGATGCGGACCTTGGCGACCGGCACTTCGGCGGTGATGCGGGTGCAGAGGCGGCGCGGGTCATCGGAAACCCACAGGGTCATCTTGCCCTTGCGCACGAAGAGGCCGTTGAAGGCGGCTTCGGGATCAAAGCGCAGGCTGGCCACCTGGCCGTATTTCGCGAGGTCGACCTTCTCCTTCTTGGCCACCTTGACGAAGAGGTCGTAGAGTTTCTCGTCGGTGAAGACCTTGGTGTGGAAACTCGTGCCGACCGGATGGGCGGTGGCACGCATATGGTACATCAGGCTGATGATGTCGCGGGTGTCCGCCTCGATGGCGACTTCCTTGGTCCGGTTCTTGATGAAATTTTCCCAGAAGGCCTTTTTCACGCCGTGGTCGAAGCGGGTCAGCTCGTGGTAGCGTCGTTTGCCCTGCCGCGACTTTTTCAGGAACTGCACGGGCAGGAAGGTCGCGGGATCGATCAGCGTCTCCTGCAGGTCCTCGACCGGATAGAGCTGCTCCACCACCCCGTTGGTGCGGGTCTTGAAGCGGATGGCGAGCAAGGTGCGGCCATCGGTGTGGAGGACCCACTCGGTTTCGACCTCGGTGCGGCCGACGCTGAGGATGCCCCAGGTGATGTCATAGACCAGGCGCTCGCCGACATGGAACCACAGGTTGGTGGCGGAGGGCGGCGGCGCGACCGGCGTGACGTCGGCGCGGAGCGGGGCGGCGAGGCCGAAGCCAAGGGCGACCACGGCGAACCCCAGGGCGCGGCGCATGTGGCGGGCCGCCTCACGACCGTTCACGGTGCACCCCCAGGCATTTGATCAGGGCCCATTCCAGCAGGGTTTCCGGGGCGGCGAGGCCCTCGGTCATGTGGGCGTGTTCCTCGACGAGGATGCGGAGGCAGCGGCCGAGTCCGCCGGGCGGGAAGCCCATGGCCCAGCCGGCCAGCTTGCCGGCCCAGAACGGATTGGCCTTGCGCGGGTCGTTGGGCAGGTGGCTGAAGAACGCCTCGGCCTCGGGCGAGGTCGAGAAGTCGATCTTCGGCCAGTCGCCGCCGTACACCCGCAGGTGGCCGCGTTCCTCGGCGGAGCGGTACACCAGCAGTTCGCGCAGCCGGTTCTCGAGGCTGATGACCAGGCCGACCGGCGATTCCTTCTGGTGCACCAACTGGCGCAACACGGACAGGGTGGCGGCGAGGTCGCGGGTGCAGAAGGCGTTGGCGAGTTCGCCGTAGCCGCGTTCGCGGGCGGGTGAAACGATGGTCATCACATCGTCGGCGGTCACCTCGCGGCGGTCGCCGAGGTAGATCTGCAGCTTCTCGAGTTCGATGGCGAGCTGGCGGGACTGGTTGCCGGCGCGTTCGACGAAGAGATGCACGACGGCGTGGGAGGCGCGCAGGCCGGCTTCGTCCAGCTTGCCGCGCAACTGGCGCATCGCGTGTTCGTCCCACTGGTAATCCTTGGCCGGCATGTCGTGGAGGTGGACCTGCCCGCCCTTCTCCATCGCCTTGTAGAAGGCGGTGCGCTTGTCGACGGAGGTGGCATGGACGACCAGGCGCACGCCGGGCATCAGGCCGCGCTTGATCTCCTCGGTGAGGGCGGCGACCGCCTCCTTGACGGCGATGGTCTTGCCGGGCTTGCTGTCGTAGAAGAACGTGGCGTCGCGCAGCCAAACCAGTTTGCCGGCGCCGAAGAAACCGACGGTGTTCAGGGCGTCGCGGGTGGCGCGCAGGGCGGCGACCGATTCATCGACGGTGTCGCACGCGCCGTCGATCGTCTCCAGTCCGAAGGTCTGTTCGGCGGGCGGACAGAGCTCGTTGATCTTCTGGCGGCAGGCCTGCGCGGCCTCGAACTCGTCGGTCCCGGTGTAGAGGAAACACGACGCGGTGTCGGCGGGCGCGGACTTGGCGGTTTTGGCGGGAGCGGCGGACATGGTTATGGTTCTTGCTGCCGGCACCGTTCGAGCCAGGTGGTCTCGAAGGCGCGTTGGGATTCCTCGTTGAAACCGGAAGTTTCACGGAACCAGGCGACGGGATCAACACCAATCGACGCGGCGCGGTCGATGAAGCGACGCAGTCCGTCATCGCCCTGCTGTTCATGGATCAGCGCGACCAGTTCCTCGGTCTGCCGGTAGAAGGCGCGGGCCGCGGCGGGATCGGCGGGATAGGCGGTGACTTCGAGCAAGCGCTCGAGCGGGAGCAGGTGGACGGCATCGATGGCCGGGACGGTGCGAAACAGCCGGACGCGGCGGGTAGCCTGGTAATCGAGGGCGCAGCGCCAGCCGAGGTGACCGGCAAGCCCTTCCTCGAGCCAGAGCGGAGTGGTCGCGCGGGATGGATCGTTCAGGCGCAGGTGGACGATCTCGTGGGCTATGCGGTCGGCGCGCGCATTCTGGGCCGGGTCGTCCTTGAGGTACAGTTCGAGCTGGAGCTGCAAGGCCAGACTGTCGTGGCGCAGTCCGTGCCCGCTGACCAGGTCATTCCAGCGGGCGGCGTCGGCGACGAGCACGATCAACGCGCGGTTGGTCGCGGCGGGGGGCGCGATCCAGTGGTTCATCCAGGTCCAAGCGAATTCGGCTTCGTTGAGGGTGAGCGAGAGGTGGCGGATGTTCGGGGCGAGGGCGTGGAAGGCGGGGCTTCGTCCGGCCACCATCGTGCCGGGATCACGCAGCAGGCGGCGGGCGACCGGGCTCAGGTCATCGCGCGGCAGGTCCGCCACGGGGATGACGGTGTAGGCGAGATCGGGAGCGGTGGGCGACGGAACGTGGTCACGACCGCGCCAGGCGAACCAGCCGGCGGCGAGTGCGGCCAGCAGGGCCACCATGGCCAGGACGGCGCGGATCCGGATCGTCAGCGGGGCCATTCGGATCAACCGGCCTTGGCACCATGGATGATGACAACACGGGCCGGCTCGGTGCCGGGGCGGGCGACCTTCGCACCGCGCAGCGCGGCGGGGATCAGCCAGGTCGTGCCGGTGGCGGCCTCGAGCGAGCCGTTCGGGTGGTCGATGCGGACCGGCCCCTCCTCCACGAACAGGACGGTGTAGCCGCGCAGCGGGTCGTTCAACGAGACCGGCCGTTTGCCAAGGGTCACCGGTTCGATGGAGAAATACGGGGTGACGCAACGGCCGCCTTCGGCGGGTTGGTGCTGTTCCTCGGTTTCCCAGTGGATGACCTGGCGGGCTTCCTCGAGGTGGAGGGCGCGCGGCTTGCCGTCGGGTCCGGTGCGGTTCCAGTCGAACAGGCGGTAGGTGGTGTTGGAATTCTGCTGCACCTCGAGGAGGAGGCACCCCTCTCCGATGGCATGCACGGTTCCGCCGGGGATGTAGATCGTGTCGCCGGGAACCACGGACTGGCGGACCAGCAGGTCGGCCACCCGCCCTTCAGCGATGGCGGTGTAGGCCTCGGCCTCGGTGGTTCCGGGACGGAAACCCCGGTACACGCAGGCACCGGGCTGGGCGTCGAGCACGTACCAGGCTTCGGATTTTGCCTCGCCGATCCCGCGCGCGGCGGCGGCATCGTCGGGATGGACTTGCACGCTCAAGGTCTCGCGGGCGTCGATCACCTTGATCAGCAACGGGAACGGACCGGGGCAGGCCGCCTTGCCGATCACGGCATCACGGTGCTCGGTCATCAGGGAACGGAGAGAGGTGCCGGCGAATGTGCCGCCGGCAACCAAGCTCATGCCGTCGGTGCGGTCGGACAGTTCCCACGATTCCGCGACTGGACCTGACGCGGGGGCATCGGTCCGGGCCAGGCGGTCCACCAGTTGGCGACCGCCCCAGAGGTAGGTCTGGTAAACAGGTTTAAACGAAAGGGGTTCCCACGTTTGCATCCGCGCATCATGCGGACCGGATGATTGGGGCGACAAGTCTATTCTGGAGCCGTTCGATGCGGCGAACGGTACGATCCGGCATCGCCAGCCCGTACACTTTTTCGCTAAAAGCGATTTATGGGGTTGATTTCAGGCTAGTTACGATTACCTTTGCGGCGAGGTCAACAACGTGTTGGAACTGGATCCATACCGAGAGCTACCCAATCCGGGCGAAACTGCCATGATCGAAGTGCGCCCTCCGGTCGCGGTAATTGGCGCGGGAATTTCCGGCTTGGTGGCGGCCCGTTTGCTTGCGGAGCGGGGGTTTCCAGTCACCGTTTATGATAAGGGACGTCGCCCGGGTGGACGGAGCAACACCCGCACCGATGGGGTTTACGCCTTTGACCACGGCTGCCAGTATTTCACCGCGCGTGACCGCCGGTTCCAGCGGTATGTCGAATCCTGGCTGGAGCGCGGCCTGATTTCCTACTGGGATGCCCGTCGGGCTTCGTGCATGCGTGGCGTGGTCAGCCCGGTGCAGGATGATGTAGCTCGGTATGTCGGGGTGCCGGGGATGAATGCAATCGCCAAGCAATTGGCCAAGGATCTCGACATCCGATCCGCAACGCTGGTGGAGGGATTGCAGCGGGATGGAGGATCGTGGCGGATCTTGCACCCCGAGCCGTCGATTGAACGGTACGAACTGGTCCTGATGGCCACCCCGCCGGACAATGCCAGGCCGTTGCTGGCGGTCAACCCTACCCTGCAGGAAGCTGTCAGCGAGGCCGTCATGCAGCCCTGCTGGACGGCGATGGCGGTGTTCGACTACGACATTGAACTGCCTTTCGATGCTGCCCATTTCAGCACCAGTTCCATCGTCTGGGCTGCGCGCAACAACAGCAAACCGGGCCGCGGCGGACACGAATGCTGGGTCATCCAGGCTTCGCCTTCGTGGTCGGTGGAGCACCTCGAGGACCATCCCGATGCCGTCAGCGCGGCCCTGCTGGCGGAATTTTTCGCCGCGTCCGGCCTGAACCCGGTGCCCGCCGTGTACCTGGCCGCCCACCGGTGGCGGTATGCATCCCCCTCCAAACCGCTCAACGCCGGTTGCCTGTGGGACCGTGCGTCGGGGCTCGGTGTGTGCGGCGACTGGTGCCACAGCGCCCGCATGGAAGGCGCCTTCCTCAGCGGCCTGATGCTTGCCGAAAAGGTCATCGACGAATGGCCGCGCGCTCAGCGGGACTGAATGCTTGTTTGCGCCGGATCGCCCTGGTCCGGCCAACAACCGCGGAGGGCGGCTGAAGTCACCACGGATGCACACCGATCAACACGGATTCAGCGCGTGGTGAGATGATCTCAGGCATGGATGCGGTTGGGTAATCCAGAGCCGTCTGATACCAATTGTCACAATGGATTGGTATAAAATCGGGCGAGACGGAGCTCGCCCCTCCGGGTATTCCCAGAGGAATTACGGGGCAGTATCTGGAGGGGCAACCTCCGTGTTGCCCGCAATAAATACCACTATTCATTCGTAATTGGCATGAATCACCCACGACATCCCCTCTCCGTGTTCATCCGTGTCCATCCGTGGTTGCCACGTTCGACTTCAGGCTGATGAAGCCCGGCCACGGACACGCTGCAGCAGGCGTTTGACGTCGTCGCCGACGAGGTAGAGGCTGGGCACCACGGCGAGGGTGAGGAAGGTCGCGAAGAGCAGGCCGTAGGCGAGCGCGATGGCCGCCGGGACGATGAACGGTTCGTACCCGCCCCACCCGTAGATGGTCGGCATCAGGCCGGCGATGGTCGTGACCGAGGTGAGCAGGATCGGGCGCAGGCGGATGACCCCGGCTTCGAGCACGGCGTCAAAAACCGCCGCCCCTTCACGAACACGGTTGTTGATGAAGGTGACGAGCACGATGGCATCGTTCACCACGACGCCCCCGAGCCCGACAATTCCCATCATCGCCATCATGCTCAGCGGCTTGTCGTGCAGCACGAGGGCGATGGCCACGCCGATCAGGCCGAGCGGGATCGCCACCATCACATAGAGCGGCTGCACGAACGACGTGAACTGCGCGACCATGATCGAGTAGATCAGCAGCGACGCGATGACGAAGGCGACCTTCATGAAGTCGATGATCTTCTTGGTCTCCTTCCACTCGCCGCTGGGAACAAGGGCATAGCCGGGATACCGCGCGCCGAGGTCGCGGAATTCCCGCTCGAGGGCGAGGTTGACCTCGGTGGAGTTCGTGCGTTCGGTATTGATCGAGGCGCCGACGGTGACGACGCGGTCGCCGTTGTAGTGGTAGATCGCGGGGGCGCCGCGTTCGCGCTCGAACCGGGCGACGCGGCCGAGTTCGATCAGGCGGCCGGCGTCGTTGCGCACCCGCAGCGAGGCGAGCAGTTCCTCGCTGCGCGCGGCTTCGGGCAGGCGGACCCGGACCTTCACCTGTTCGCGCCCCTCGCGGACCATGGTCGCCTCCTCGCCGCGGAAGGCGGCGAAGACGGTGCGGGCGACCTGCTCGACGCGCAGGCCGAGGCGCGCGGCCTCGGGCTCGTCGATGACCACCCGCAGTTCCTCCTTGCCGGGCTCCAGGTCGTCGAGCACGTCCTCGACACCGTCGATCCCGGCGAGGAAGGTGCGGATCTCGGCGGAGATTTCGGCGATGACCGCGAAGTCGGGGCCGGAGATCTTGACTTCCAGCGGGCGTCCGGCCGGTGGCCCGGGCTTGACCGATTCGACCTCGAGGCGTTCAACGCCGTCGATGCCCGCCATGCGCGTGCGTAATTCGTCCATGATCACCTGGGTGCGCCGCTCGCGCGTCTCCTGAGGCGTGAGATAGACCAGCAGTTGCGCGAGGTGGGTGCCGGTATCCTGCCCGGAATTGTCGAAGGCGATATGGCGGCCGACGTGGGTGACCACGTGCTGGAGCTCGTTGGTGGGCAGCACGAGCACCTGTTCGAGAACGGAGTTGGCCACGGCGTCGGTGCGCATCAGCGAGGTCCCCTGCTCCGTCTTGATCCGCACCAGGAAGATATCGATCAGGTCCTCGGGAAAGATGTCGATGCGGGTGTGGCGGACCGACAGGCTGACCAGCACGCCGAAGACCAGCGAGGTGACGAGCAGGAAAAGGTAACGGCGGCGCAGGATGCGGCGCATCGAGGAGGCATACAGCTCCTGCAAGGCATGCATCACCCGGTGCTTGCGGTGCGGGCGTGGCACGTGGGGTTCACGTAATGGGCGCGATGATCCGGCCAGGTGCGCGGGAAGGACGATCAGACACTCGAGCAACGAGGCGCCGAGGGCCAGCACGACGACATAGACCAGCCAGGACAGGTATTTCCCGTAGAGGTCGGGTGCGAAGATCAGCGGCAGGAACGCCGCGACCGAGGTCAGCACGGTCGAGATCACCGGGTACATCACCTCGGTACCCCCCTCGGCGGCGGCGGTGCGCGGGTCCTCGCCGAGTTCAATGCGGCGGGCCACGTTTTCGCCGACAATGATCGCATCATCAACCACCATGCCGAGCACGATGATCAAGCCGAACATGGTCATCAGGTTGATGGTGATTCCGAAATACGACATGGCCAGCAAGGTGGTCATGAAGGCGAACGGAATGCCCAGCGCGGTGTAGAAGGCAACGCGCGCGGACAGGAAGACGAACAGGAAACCGGTGACCAGCACCATGCCGACCCAGCCGTTGTTCAGCAGCACATTCAGGCGGCGTTTGACGTAGAACGAGGTGTCGTCCACCAACGAGAGGTGGATCCCTTCCGGAGCGATGGTGCGTTCCCGCTCCACCAGGGTGCGGATGTCCCGGACGATGTCGATAATGTCGCCCTGGTCGCGTTTCTTGACCCCGAGCACGATGGAGCGCTCGCCGTTGAGCCGGGTGAAGGCGATGTCGTCGGCGAATTGGCGGTGGACGGTGCCGAGGTCGCGGATGCGCAGGTGGCGGCCGTCCGCGTTGGCGCGGACGACGACATCAAGGATCTCGGCCTCGGTGCGGAACTTGCCGATGGTGCGCAGCAGGATCTCGCGGTCGCCGTCGGGGATCTTGCCGCCGGGGAGGTTGATGTTGCGGCGGGCCAGGGCGGCGGAGACCTCGTCGAAGGAGACATCAAGCGCGGCCAGGCGCTGCGGATCGACGGCGACGCTGAATTCCTCGTCGCGCCAGCCGTTGCGCACCACCGAACTGACATCCTCCAGGCGCTCCAACCGGGTCTTCAAGGCGTCGGCGTAGGTGCGCAGATCCCGCTCGTCCACCGTGCCGTGCACGACGACGTTGATGATGGGCTGGGCGGTGGTGAGCGCCTCGACGATGGGATCCTCGGCATCGGCCGGGAGGTCGTCGACGGAGTCGATCTTGCGCTGGAGGTCATTGATCACGCGATCGGGATTGCGGGCATCCGGATCGATCTTGACGACGACGTAGGAGCCGCCCTCAAGCGAACTGGAGGAATACTCGTCGATGTCCTCGACTTCGCGGATCGCCTCTTCGATCGGGTTGGTGATCAGGTCCTCGACTTCGCTGGCCGAGGCGTCGGGATAGGCGGTGCGCACGACGACGAGGTTGAGGTCGGTGGTCGGAAAGACCTCGCGGTTCAGGGTGTTGAAGGTGACATAGGCGCCGGCCACGAGCACGAAGATGGTGATCATGTTGGCGAGCACCGAGTGGCGGACCGAAAAGGCGGGCAGGCTCATGGTGCGGCCTCCGGGAGGAGCAGGCCGCGCACCTGGTCGAGGGCGAGCAGGGCGCGTTCGCGGGCGACGCGGGCGCGGATGAGATCGCGCTCGGCGATATCGCGGTCGTCCTCGTAATCGAGCAGGGTCCGGGTGTCGGACTGGCCGCGCTCGAAGCGGACTATTTCGAGTTCGAGCTTGCGGGTCTGGGCATCGAAGGCGCGCTCCGAGGCGGGGACCAGGCGCGCGGCGGTATCGACCTGGCGCACGGCGGCGCGGGCGGTGCGTTCGAGGTCGGCCTCGAGCTTGGCGCGGGCGACCCGCACCCGGTCGCGCTCGACCAGCGCCTGCAGGATGGCGGCGCGGGCCCGGGAGTTGCCGAGGGCGGCGGCATAGGTCACGCCGACCGACCACAGGTTCTTGTCGAAGTCGAAGGTCTCGCCGAACGAGGAGTCGGAGTCGCCGCGGCCGAGGGAGCCACTGATGTCGAGGTCGCCGCGGTCGTCGAGTTCGTTGAGGCGCACGATGGCTTCGGCGCGTTGCTCCTCGCGGCGCAGGGCTTCGACATCAGCACGGTAGCGGAGCGCATCCTCCAGGACTTCGGCCCAGGAGGGCGTTGCCGGCGGGGCGCCGGGATCGGGCAGCTCGTAGAGGATCACCGTGGCATCCCAGGCGGCGGACGGCAGGCGGATAGTATCCTTTAGTTCCTCGTCGCGCTGCTCGGCCTGGTAGCGGAGGGTCAGGGCATCCACCTCGGCCACGGCGAGCGATGCCTCGACGGCGAGCACGGCCGACTCGTCGAGCAGTCCGTCCTCCACGTAGCGGCGGTTGGTGGCGAGCAGCGTGCGGAGGCGTTCGACAACGGTCGCCTGGGTATCGGCAACCTGGCGGGCCTCGACGGCACGCCAGTAGAGATCGAGGGTGGCGGCGGCAATGTCCTCGCGGCGTTGCTCGTAGTCCATTACGGCGACATCGAGGCGTTGACGGGCGGCGTCGACGCGCAGGCGGTCGCTCGCACCGAACGCGTTTTTCCACAACGACTGGCGCAGGGTCAGGCCGGCCGCGGTCCGGTAGTCCGGTTCGTTGTCGGCGCCGAGCCCCTCGAACAGGTTGCGTTGCAGGTCGAGTTCCACGCCGAGGGTGGTTCCGCGGGAAAAGGTGCGTTCGAGCCGGGCCTGGGCGAGGCCGCGTTCGACGCCGCCCGAGGTCGGGAACGATCCCGGGGGAAGTTCCGAGTCATCCCACGTTCCTCCCAGTTGCAGGGCCGGATCGTAGACGGCGCTGACCGCGACGACCTCGGCCGAGGCGGAGGCGAGTTGCAGCGCCTGCATCTGGAGTTCGAGGCTGTGGTCCAGCGCATGGCGCACGCATTCATCGCGGGTCAGGGTGCGGGCGGCGAATCCGGGCACGGTTTCGGCACGGCTGGAGAGCAGGATGGCGAAGGATACGAGGCAAAGGGCAATACGGCATGGATTCATAGAAACCGGTAGGTCCGGAGTCGGCATGCGCATGCGATCGCCGAACCGGGCTCAAACCGGAGGACAAGTATCCCCCATCTTGTTGCACTTCGCAAGCGGGCTTTCGTGCTGAAACGAAAGGTGCTTGGAGGCGGTTTAGAGACCGAGGGTCGAAGCGGTCAGTTGTTCGGTCTGGGTCTGGATGGCGTTGAGGAAACGTCCGCCCATCGCGCCATCGATCACCCGGTGGTCGAACGTAAGGCTCAGGTACACCTGGTCGCGGATGGCCACGGTGCCGTCCACCACGACCGGGGCCGGGCGCACCGCGCCGACGCCGAGGATCGCGACCTGCGGCTGGTGGATGATCGGGGTGCCGATCAGGCTGCCGAAGGACCCGAAGTTGGAGATGGTGAAGGTGCCGCCGGCGACGTCCTCGCGGCGGAGGGCCTTGCGCCGCGAGAGGTCGATCAGACGATCCAGTTCGCGGGCGATTTCCGGGAAGGTTCGGGTGTCGGCCTGATGCACCACCGGGACGACGAGGCTTTCATCGGGAAGCGCCACGGCGCAGCCGACATGGATGTCGGGGTGCAGCACGAGGTCGGTGCCGCGGACCGAGGCGTTGATCACCGGGAAGTCGCGCAGCACGCGGGCGGTGACGAACAGCAGGACGGCGGTGTAGGTCAGTTTTACGCCGTGGGCGGCGGCAAACGCCTCCTTCTGGTAGCGTCGAAGCGCACTCACCGATGTCATGTCCACGGCATGGACCATCGTGACATGGGCGCTGGTGCGGATCGATTGGACCATGTGGTCGGCGATGGTGCGCCGGATCGACGACATCGGAACGACCTCCCCGTCGATCATCGCGGGCGCATCCGTCGGCTGACCAAGGTGCCGCAGGACATCGGCGCGGGTCAGGCGTCCGTGGCGGCCGGAGCGGGGAATGCGGGCAAGGTCATCGCGGCCGAGCTTGTGCTCGAGGGCGAGACGCATCACCGCCGGCGACAACCAGTCCGCCGGTGGTTCCGCGGCGGAGGTTGTCCCGGGCGTGGCATCGACGGCGGTGACCAGGCGCGGTTCGGCGCAAGCCGCCCCGTGCGGACGCGCGGCCGGGATGCTCGACGCGGACGTCTCGACGTAGCCGATCACCTCGCCGACGGCAGCGTGGTCGCCCGGCTGCTTGAGGATGGCATCCAGGACGCCGTCATACGGGCATTCCACGGTCACGGTGATCTTGTCGCTTTCGATTTCCACAAGCACCTCGTCGGCCTTGACCGGTTCGCCGACGCGGCGCAGCCAGCGGATGATCGCGCCTTCGGCCACGCTCTGACCCATCTGCGGCATGATGATCGGTTGTTTCATCGCGGCACCTCAGGTTTCCAGCAGGTCGAGCAGGGCTTCGGTTACGGTGGGTTCATCCGGCCGGTACGCGGCTTCCAGTTCGGGAGCGAACGGGACCGGGCAATCGGGCGCGGTCAGGCGGCGCACCGGCGCATCGAGATGGTGGAAGGCCTGCTCGGCGATCAGGGCGGCGACTTCCGCCCCGAGGCCGCAGGTGCGCCAGGCCTCGTGCAGGACCAGCACCCGGCCGGTCGCGGCGGCGGCGAGGATCGCCTGCGTGTCGAGCGGTTTCAGCGATCGCAGGTCGAGCACCATGACCTCGGCACCGGTCTCGTGCGCGACGGTTTCCGCGGCATGGATGGCGGTATGCACCATCGCCCCGTAGGTCACCACCGTCGCATCGGTTCCCGGGCGGCATATCCGGGCGCAACCGAGCGGCACGGGGGCAATGTCCGTTTCGACGTCTTCCTTCACATGGCGGTAGAGGAACTTGTTTTCGAGGAAGATCACCGGATTCGGATCCAGCACGGCGCTGACGATCAGGCTGCGGGCATCGGACGGGAAGGCCGGGTACACCACCTTGATCCCGGGCATGTGGCAGAAGATCGCCTCCAGTTCCTCGGAGTGGAACGGGCCGCCTCCGAAACCGCCGCCACACGGGGCGCGCACGGTCAGCGGCACGGGTACACCGGTACGGTAGTGCAGCGTGCCGGCATTGTTCAGCAACTGGTGGAGCGCGGTGGTGGCGAAGTCGGCGAACTGGAGTTCCACGATGGGCTTCAATCCCTGGGTGGCCATGCCGATGGCCGCGCCGAGCATCGCCGATTCAGCAATCGGGGTGTCGAAGACGCGGTCCGCGCCGAACGCGTCGAGGAATCCGGTGGTCATCTTGAACGCGCCCCCGAAGGCGGCGACATCCTCGCCGAAGAGCACGGTCTCCGGATGCGTGCGCAGGACGTGCTGCAATCCTTCGCGGATGCCCTGCAGGTAGGTGATCTCACGACGGGGCATAGACGCCCTCCAGCAGGGTCCGCGGATCGGGAGCTGGTTCAGCGGCAACTTCGCGGGCGGCCTGGTCGACCTCGGTACGGATGGAGGCTTCAAGCGCGTGCCACTGTTCGTCGGTGAGGCGTCCGTCGGCCAGCAGGGCATCGCGGCAGACGGCAATCGGATCGCGGGCGCGGTAGGATTCGAGCAGTTCGCGCGGGGCGTAGGCGAAATCATCGTGTTCGCCGTGGCCGCGCATGCGCATGGTATCAACCGCGACCAGCACGGGGCGCGGGCGGGCGCGGATGTCATCGGCCAGCCGCGCTAGCAGGTCCAGAAGGGCGAGCGCGTCGTTGCCGTCGGCGCGGTGGCCCTCGATGCCGTAGCCCGGCGCGCGGTCGGCGAGGTTGGCGCAGCGGAATTGCCGGGAGGTCGGGGTCGAGTAGGCGAACTTGTTGTCCTCGATGATGAACACCACCGGGACGTCGAACACGGCAGCGAAGTTCACCGCCTCGTGGAAATCGCCGGTGCTCGATCCACCGTCGCCGATGAAGCCGAACCCGATGCACGGGATGCCCCGGCGGCGGCGCGCCATGACCCCGCCGGTCACCACGGGCAGCATCGCGCCGAGGTGGGAGATCATTGGATACACACCGGCTGAAAGATCGCCGTGGTGGATGTTGCCGTCGCGGCCGCGGGTCGGGCTCGACGCGCGGGCCAGCCACTGCCGGAAGAGGTGGTGTGGTCCGGCGCCGCGGCCGACATGCACCGACATGTTGCGGATCAGCGGGGCATAGAGGTCGTGGGGTTCGCCGGCCAGGCAGGCGGCGGCTCCCGGGGCCTCCTGCCCCACCCCGCTGTAGGCCCCGCCGTAAACCTTGCCCTGATGGTACAGGCGTATTAACCGCTCCTCGATGGCGCGGGAGATCATCATGATCCGCAACAGGGTAACGGGATCACGGTTTGGACGGGTCCGATCGTTCATGACTGATACCGATGAAATCCAACCGTGTTGTAACGCCGCGGGAGGCATGGCGTCAAATCCAACCGGCCATGGGCCGATTGTGCTTTACGTTCTTCTCCGCGTATATAAACCTCGACAAAATCTTGAACCACGGAGACATACCCATGAGCTACATCACCAACGACAAACTCGTCATCCTCGGCGCGGCCGGCGCGATCGGCTCCAACCTCACCCAGGCGGCCCTGACCATGGGCCTGACCCCGAATGTGTGCATGTACGATCCCTTCGAGAAGGGCCTCAAGGGTGCCGCCGAGGAGATCTACCACTGCTCGTTCCCCGGGGCGCGGGTGACCTGGACCACCGATATCAAGGAGGCACTGACCGGCGCCTCGTACATCATCTCCTCGGGCGGCGCGCCCCGCAAGGAAGGCATGACCCGCGAAGACCTGCTCAAGGGCAACTGCGAGATCGCCGCCCAACTCGGCAAGGACATCCGCGCCTACTGCCCCGGCCTCAAGCTCGCGGTGGTCATCTTCAATCCGGCCGACATCACCGGCCTGACCGTGCTGGTCCACAGCGGCTTGCATCCGTCCAAGGTCGCGACCCTCGCCGCACTGGACAGCACCCGGCTGCAGACCGCGCTGTCCCAGCACTTCAACTGCGCGCAAGACGAGGTGGCCAACTGCCGCACGTATGGCGGACACGGCGAGCAGATGGCGGTGTTCGCCAGCACGGCCTCGGTCAAGGGCGTGCCGCTCAACGACCTGATCGGCACCGACCGCCTGACCAACGACCAGTGGGAAGCGATCAAGAAGCATGTCCAGCAGGGTGGCAAGAAGATCATCGAACTGCGCGGACGCAGCTCCTTCCAGAGCCCCTCGCACCAGAGCCTGGTCATGATCAAGGCGGTCATGGATGGTCAGGGCTACCCGTGGCCGGTCGGTTGTTACGTCAGCCATATCCTGCATGGCTTCGACCACATCATGATGGCGATGGAGACCAAGCTGACCAAGGACGGTGTGAGCTGGTCAATTCCCGCCGGCACCCAGGAGGAACTGCACGAACTCGCCGTTTCCTACGGCCACCTGGTCAAGCTGCGCGACGAAGTGATCGCCATGGGCGTGCTTCCGCCGCTGACCGAGTGGAAGAACGTCAACCCGCACCTCACCTGATCCCGGGACGCGGTACGTTATGGGCCTTTCGCGCTGGGAATACGTCTACGGCATCAACCCCGCCTTCGAGGTGCTTCGGGGAGGGCGGCGCCGGATCTACCAGGCGTTTCTCAACGAGGCGGCCCAGGACAATCCGCGCCTGAAGAAACTCGCGCGCTTCATCGAGACCAAGCAGGTCCCCATCGAGTGGGTCAGCAAGCAGCGGCTCTTCGAACTGAGCGAAAGCAAGGATCACCAGGGCGCGGTGCTCAAGACCGACCTCTACCCCTACGTGCCGGCCGCCGAACTCTATGACCGCGACCGGTTGCTGCTGCTCGACAACACCGAGGACCCGCACAACACCGGGGCGATCATCCGCTGCGCCGACGTCTTCGGCTACCACGCCATCCTCGCCCCGCTAAAGGGTGTGCCCGATGTCTACCCCTCGGTGGTCAAGGTATCGGCCGGGGCGACCGAACACCTCGACATCGCCCGCGAGGGCTCGGCCAACGAGCACATGAAGCGGGCCCGGGAGACCGGCCACGTCGTCGTCGCCCTCGATATGGCCGGAACGATCGAACTGGATGCCCTCGCCACCGTCCTGCCCGCCCGCCACCTGCTGGTCATCGGCGGCGAAGCCAAGGCGGTCAGCCAGTTCATCCTCAACGAGGCCGACCACATCGTGCGCATTCCCCAGTTCGGCAAGATCAACTCCCTGAACGCCTCGGTGGCTGCCGGCATCGCCATGTACGCCCTCGCCAAAGCCGGTCGTCCGGCTTCGTAACGTGTGACCGTTCAGGGAGAAACGTTCAACTTTAACGTTGCACCGTTTATTAGGTTTTCGTTACCTTTCCCGTATGAGAAAAGAAGGTAAGAGCACCCGTACCACCATCAAGGACATCGCGCGCGAATGCGGCGTTTCCCTGAGCACCGTCTCCCTGGTGTTGAACAACAACCCGCGCATCAGCCAGGCGACGCGTGACAAGGTGCTCGAATCGATCGAGCGGCACCAGTACCAACCAAATGCCTTCGCCAGCAGCCTGGCCTCGCGCTCAAGCCATGTGCTGAGCGTGGTGGTGCCCCACCTGAACCACGTGTTCTCCGATGTCTACTTCGGCGAAATCGTCAGCGGCATCTACGAGCACGCGACCGACATCGGCTACAAGGTGTTGCTCGACATCGCCAACCACCGCTTCGTCAACACCCGCGAGTTCATCAAGCTGATGAAGTCGCGCCGCGCCGACGGCGTGCTGTTCATCGGTTCGTCGATGTACGACGAGTACCTGCTCGAACTGGAACACAGCGGCTACCCGCTGGTGTTGATCAACCATTGCTTTCCCGGCCGCGACATCAACTACGTCATGGCCGATTACATCCAGTCGGCGAACCTCGCCGCCGAACACCTGCTGTCGCTCGGTCACCGCACCATCGGCATGCTCGCCGGCACGACCACCCACACCGCCCTTTCCTTCCGCGACCAGTTCCTGAAGGCCTGCGCGCAGGGTGGCGTCACCGGAGACCAGGTGACCTGGGCCGATGGTTGGTTCACCGAGCAAGGCGGCTACGAAGGCGCGGAGTGGATGATGAAGAACCATCCCGGCATTACCGCGATCATGGCCGGCAACGACAAGATGGCCATCGGCGCCATGCGCTACCTCGCGAAGTCGGGCAAGCGCATCCCGCAGGACATCTCGGTGATCGGCATGGACGACATTCCGCCCTCGCAGTTCACCACGCCCGGCCTGACCACGATCCGCCACGACCTGTACCGTCTCGGTACGCTGGCGGTGGACGGCGCCCTGTCGATCTTCAAGAAGCAGGCCAGCACCTACCAGGAAATCCTCCCGGTCTCGCTGGTCCTGCGCGAGTCGACCGGGCCTGCGCCGGGCCGCTGAATGGAGCGGTCGCGGCATGGCCTACCAGCGACTGATCATCGACGGCTATAGCCTGATCCACCGCGACCCCGAGACCAAGCGCATCGTTGCCGACAACCTCCGCCGCGCCCGCGAAGTCCTCGTCGAGAAGATTTCCCGCACCGCCACCGCGATGGCCCAGCAGGTCACCGTGGTCTTCGACGGCCAGCAATCCGGCGCCAGCAGCCCCGGCGGCATCCAGGCCATCGAGATCATCTACTCCTCCTCCGGCCAGACCGCCGATACCGTCATCGAACGCCTCGTACACCAGGCGACCCACCCCTCCGGCTGGCTGGTGGTGACCAACGACCGGCGCGAGCGGGAAACCGTGCTCGCCGCCGGCGTCCAGACCATGTCCTGCGCGGTGTTCCTCGAGGAATGCCAGCGCATGGCCCGCCAGCAAACCCAATCGATGGCCCGCAACGCTCTGCGCCAACCCGGCCCGAAACTCGGAGACTTCTTCCCGAAGGAGCCGCGATGACCAGGCAACCTAGGCCTGCCGCGGAGTCGACGCGATGATCGGGCGGTTCCTGCGGCCGCGAGCGCCGCACATCGTCGCGCTGCTCGCGGTCCGGAATGAACAGGATTGCCTTGCCCGCTGCCTGCGACACCTGGTCGACCAGGGTTTGCAGGTCGCGGTGATCGACAACGAGTCGACCGACCGCACCCCGGAGATCATCCGCTCCCTCGATCCGGACAACCTGGTGCGGCACGAGGTCCATCCCTTCCCCGGCCACTACGACTGGGAGGCGATCCTCCGGCGCAAGCAGGAACTGGCCGCGGAGCTGGACGCCGACTGGTTCGTCCATGTCGATGCCGACGAGATTCCCGAATCGCCCTTTCCCGGCCTGACCCTCGCCGAGGCGTTGCAACACGTCGAGCGGGAGGGCGCGAATGCTGTCAACTTCAACGAGTTCGTGTTCGTGCCGACCTCGGACGAGGAGGCGTGGGAGGGCCGCGACTATGTGGCGGGCATGGCGTGGTATTACTTCTTCGAGCCTCGTCCGTTGCGGTTGGTCCGCGCCTGGAAAAAAGGGGCGGATCCGGTGGATATCGCCGGTTCCGGTGGACACGATGCGCAGTTCCCCGGACGGGTCATCGCCCCCACCCCGTTCGTGCTGCGCCATTACCTGACCTTGAGCCGCCGCCACCTGATCGAGAAATACGGATCGCGCGTCTTCTCCTCGCACGAACTGGAAAAGGGCTGGCACCACAACCGGGTGGGCATCGAAACCACGACGGTGCCGTGGCCCTCCTCCGCCGAATTGCACCACGTGGACGGCACGTGGAACACCAGCCAACCGCGCACCCGCCACTTCTTCGAATCCACGCCATGAAACCGGTCGTGCTGTATGGAAGCGCCACCCACGACAACGAGGGGGATCTGGCCATGATGCGCGGACTGATCGCCTGGCTGGCGCGGAACGGATCCGCGGACCGCATGCACCTGCTGACCCGGAATCCGGAGCGATCACGTCGCGACATCGGCATCCCGTGCGACCTCTCCCATGACACGATGCTGCTCGCCGCACCAGCGGACCGACCCATCAGCCGCGCCGCGCTGGCCTGGCGCGGCCTCGGTTTTCTCGGGCAGGTCGCGATCTGGAAATTCGGTCCGGCCCGGTGGCGTGAACGGTTCATTCCGCCGGTCAACCGCGCCGCCATCGCCCTCCTGGCCGGCAGTGCGGCAGTGATCGTGCACGGAAGCGGATCGTTCAACAGCGTGTTCTGGCGCGGCTGGTTGTACCCGAAGGCGATCACCGCGGTGGCGTTGCGCTGGCTCGGCGTGCCGTTGCTCATGACCAGCCAGGGCATCGGCCCGTTGGATCATCCGCTCGACCGCTGGATGGCGCGGCGGTTTTTCCGGGTTGCCCGCCTCGTCGGGGTACGCGATGGCGACACCTCGCGCCGCGTCGCACGGGAGCTCGGTGCACCGGCGGACCGGATCGTGCATACCGGCGACGATGCGGAACTCGTGCCGCCGGCAGACGACACCGTGGTCGATGCCGCGTTGCGCGCGGAGAGCGTTCCCGCGGGACGTCCCTTGTTCGGCGTGAACTTCCGCGACGCCGCCAGTTACGCCGCCGGCCATGAAGACACCGGCCACGCCCTGCTCGCCGCCGCGTTGGATCACCTGATCGAGGCCACCGGGGTGCACGTCGTGTTCCTGCCGATCACCTACGATCCGATCGACGACGACCGCGTCAGTGCGGACCGGGTGGTCGGGCTGATGCAGCACGCGGTACACACCACCGTCTTGCGCGCCCGGTACGACGCGGCCACGTTACGCGGGATCGCATCGCGCTTCACCGCACTGGCCGGTGCGTCCTACCATGCCCTGCTTTTCGCGCTTGCAGCCGGGGTTCCCGTGATCGCGCTCACCAAGAACAGCTATTACGCCGCGAAGCACGAGGGCTTGCTGCATTGGTTCGGCTGCCGGGGGGCGCAGGTGCTCATGGCCAGTCCGGATGCCGCACACCTGGCCGCGGCGCTGATCGACCTGGTCATGAACCGAGAGGCGCGCGCGGCCGCGCTCGAAGCGGGGCGTGCGGCGCGGGCTTCCGCCGCGGCGGAAGGCCGCGCGCGGCTGTTGCGCGAAATCCCCCGCTGAATCAGGGCAGGATCACGTTCAGGCGCAGGAAGCGGTTGGTTCCGCCGCTGACCGAATCGGGCACCCGCACGCTGACCGGATTCCCGCTGCCGGTTTCCACCGCGACGGGCGGATTCCACACGCCGGCCGTGTTGGTGGCAATGCCGACCCAGGTCGCGTTGTTCGCGACGGAATCGCTGCCTTGCACCACCAACACGACATCGGTGGCATTCGTATTCCGGTTGAACACCAGGCTCAGGGTGCCGGAGGCGATCGATGCGTTCATGTGGGCCAGGAGGTCGGGCGTGGTCGGACTGGAACCGGTGGCGTACTTCAGCAGGTTCGGGTAGCCGTCGCCGGTGGCTGACTCCCAGTAATTGGTCAGGCCGTTGGTGATGGCGGCCGTCCAGGCGGCAAACCCGGTCACCGGGGCGGCCCCGGTCACGGACAGCAGCACCGACGTCGCCGTGTAGGCCACATCCCAACCGAGGCCACCGGCCAGCGGAGCCAGGTTGGTCACCGCGAACGTACCGGAACGGGCCGAGGTGGTCAGGGCGGTCACGATGGTGCCGGACACCGGCTCGGTGCCATCGATCAGCACCTCCAAGGTGCCGTTCAACGCGGCCGGACCGGTAACCCGCAAGGCGGTCGGCACGCCGCTCGCGACGGTGACGCGAAGGCTGGCCGAGGCGGCTTGCGCGAACTGGCCGCTCACCACGAGCGTGCCCACGTTGTCGAGGCCGGTGCGGATCGCCCCGTTGTTGGTCACATTGCCGCGCACCGTGCCGGCGCCGGTCAGCAACTGGGCCGCACCAAGGGTAAAGGTGCCATCCGTGCGGGTGTTCGCGGACAAGGTCGCACCGTCAAGCACGTCGATGCGGAAACTGTTGGCAATGGAACCCTGGATGGACAGGAGCAGGATGCCGTCCTCGACGCGGGTCAAACCGCTGTAGGTGTTGGTGCCGTTCAAGGTCTGTGTGCCGGTCCCCACCTTCACCAGACCGAGGGTGGAGCCGGTGCCGGTGTTGCGGAGCGAGCCGGAGAAGGTCGGGTTCTCGTTGTTCAGCCCGACGGTCAGCACGGACGCACCCACGCCGCGGTTGTCCACCACGCCACCGCCAAACAGGCCGGGGATGGTTTCATCGGCATCGAACAGGTCGAGGGTGGCGCCACCGTTCACCACGACGTTGCGGCCCGCGTCGGGCAGGGTCTCGTCGAGGCCCAGGCGGACGAGGCCGGGGCCGTTGATGGTGGTTTCTCCCAGCCAGCTGTTCGCGGTATTCGAGATGATCAGCAGGCTGGTGGCGTTTTCGGTCGCGAACTGGATGGCATTCGAGGTCGGTCCGGAAATGGCGGCGGCCACCACGGCGGTCGATCCGCCGGCGGCGATGATGCGGGCGACACCGGTGCCGAGGGTGATGCCCTGGGTTGTGCTGCCGAGGGTCACGGCGTTGCGCAGGGCCAGGGAGCCCGAGTTCTCGAGGGTGATCGCATCGGCACCGGTCGCACCGCCGAACGAGGTGCTGGAGAACAGGTCGGCGTAGCGGTTCTGGTTGCCGCCGCTGTTGATGATCCATTTGCCGGTGAAGGCGTTCTGTCCGGTGACGAACTGGTAGCGGCTATTGCTCGCGCCAAACGACAAGGTGAGGGTGCCGTTGCCGGTGAAGCGGCTGCCGTTGATGATCCAGCGCTGCGAATCGTTGCCGAGGTTGCGCACCTCGCCGCCGGCCGCGGTGACCACGATGGTGTTGCTCGGGGTCGTGTTCGCGGCGAACTGGGCCTGCAGGCGTCCGCCGGCCAGTTCGACCTGCTGGGTCGCGGTCGCGCCGAAGAAGCCACCGCCCATGGCATAGACCTGGATCGCGCCGGCGTTGATCACCGTCGGACCCGCGAAGATCTTTCCGCTGTTGGTCAGGATCAGTGTGCCATCGCCCTCCTTGGTGAAGCCGCCGGTACTGGCCAGCGAACCATTCACGATCAGGCTTTGTCCGTCCGCCACGTCAATGCTGCCGGCCACGTCGAGCACCCCCGGACCGTTCAGCGTGTACGACGCCCCGGCGACCGAGATCCCGGAGGCATTGATGCCGCCGCCATCGACCGCGATGGTCAACGGCGTCGTCCCGGTGAAGACCGCGGCATCGGGTGCCACGTTGTTCCAGTTGGCCGGCGTAATCCCGTTCAACCATCCCCCCGCCCCGTCCTGCCAGGTACCGGCCACGCCGCCGTTCCAGACCAGGCTCGCCGCCGGTGCGGTTGCTGCCACTCCGGCGAGGATTCCCCCGCACACCAAACCCGTTTTCCACCCCGCGCTTCGACGTGTCCACCTGTTCATGATCGTACTCCTGAACCTGTTCGTTCCATCCTGGTTGGGCGCATGGCGCGCCCGCACATGATCCTTATCAACTGAATCTACCCGCAACACGAGTTGAATGTAGAACTATTAAGCACCTGTGTATGCCGTTTCGGTGCATTTTCGTGCATCCCGCTTCAGGGCAGGCCGATCCGGTACAAGGTTTGGCCGGCGGTGTTGGTCACGGTAATGCGCTGGGTCCGGTTGGTGGCGAGGAAGGTTTCGGCGGTGGTCCAGGCGAACGGATCGGGTCCCTGTTCGATGCGGTAGGTGCGGCCGGTCTGCAGGTGGTCGGCGGGCAGGTGGATCAGGGAGGCGGAGGGTTCGGGGGTGGCGAGGGTGTGGAGGCGGTCGACGACGAGGTCGTCGATGCGGAAGCGGGCGGCGGCCACGGTCGCGGGTTTGACCACGGTGATGCTGACCGTGTCGATGGCGGAGAGGACGGATTCGAACAGCGCGGCCTCGTCGCCATCCCAGCCTCCGGTGGTCTTGTCCTCGAGCGGGACCAGGAAGCGGGTCCACACGCCGGTGGCGGTCACGCCGGGATGCAGGAAGACAAAGAAGGCGTTGGTTCCGCGGGAAAGGGTGAGCCGGAGCGAGGTGGGCAGGACCTGTTCGGCGAGGAAGGCGAAGCCGATCGCTTCATGGCCGTGGGCGCGGAAGTCGCCGGTGAATTCGGTGATGCCGGGGAAGCCGGTGAAGACGAGGGAGGAGGAGGCGGGCAGCGGCGACGCGGCGAAGGTGATGCCGGCGGCCTGGTTGGTCCAGCGCCAGGCGGTGGTGCCGGCGGTGTTGGTCCAGCCGTTCAGGGCGGCGGTGAAGGTTTCGATACGCGGATTGGCAACAACGCGGTCAGTCGGCAGGAGCCAGACACCGGCAAGCAAGAAGAACCGGATGGAAGTCCGTCGGATCATCGCAGGCCTGATCATGGCGCACGGCTCAGGTGCGGGCAAGTGAAACGGAGCGGACCAGGCGGCGGCGCACCGCGTAGAGCATGGCGACCCCGGCGGCGATGAAGCTGAGCACATTCGGTTCGGGAACGGCGCTGGGTCCCCCACCTCCTCCGCCACCGTTGTCGATCGGGTCGTCGAGCAAGCTGAAATTGTCGATGCGGAACTGTTGTTCTGCGGTGCCGTTGCGGCCGATCTGGATATCGATGAAGTTCACATCGGCCATCACGGCATTGAATTGCGAGGCATCGCCACCGAGCCATGAGGCGTCGTAGGCCAGCGGCACGGCAACCCCGGGGATCCAAGCGCCGACCGACGCAATCTGGGGCAGCAGGTTGCGGATGAAGGTGGTGGATCCATTGCCGATGCGGATGATCATCGTCGAGGGCAACACGGTGGCGGCAAGGAAATCGAGGCTGAACGAGGCGAATCCGGGGTAGATCGTATTGTAGTTGCCAATCCACGGCGCGGCATCGATACGGAAGGCGTCGCTTTCAAAGAACGGAGTGTCCTGTGCGGCGAATGTGCCGAGCAGCGAACTGCTATTGGTTCCGACGGTCATTTCGCCATCGCGGCTGGACCATCCGACGACCGGATCGGCGGAAAAGTCCTCGATCTGGAGGATGGCGGCCGGGGCGTCGCGTCCGGTCATCGCGGCAAGCGCGAGCGTGGCGATGAGGCGGGCGAGGTATGGGGGCATCATGCGTTTCATTAGAACCTCACCGTCATGGCCGGGGCGGAGGGAGCGCGGTAGTACCAGTAGGCGGCGCCGGGTGTGAAGCGCAGCGACGAGGTGGAGAAGGTGGTCAGGTCGAGCCAGGTGCCGTTCGGCAGCCGTTGCAGCGGCGTGTAGGAGCCGTTGCTATTGAGGACCAGGATCATGTCGGCGGCGTTCTCATCGAACGACCCGACCGGTCCGCCTCCGGCGGTGATGTCGGAGAAGGCCTGGGCGAGGGTCAGGTGGCGTCCCTCGGAAACACCGAGGATGGTGTAGCCGCCGGCCGGGATGGTGATGGTAGCGGAGGCGGTGTTGCCGACCGGTCCGCGGAATTCCGGATACGCGGTGGCGAGTTGGCGGTTGGCGATGACGACCCCCTGCCCCGGGTTCAGGGTCTGGGTGGCCAGCGGGGTTCCGGGTCCGGCCTCGCGCCAGGCATCGGAGGCATCGAGGAACAGGTGGGTGTAGGTTCCGCCGCTCTGGAGGATGAACGCCTCGGCACCGTTGCCGGGAACATTGTGGCCGGTGAGCACAGCAGCCAGCGCGGCACCGAAATCACCGCTGAAGCTGAGGTCGGATCCGTCGACCGGCGCGGATATCGTGCTGAAACCGGGCGGCAGGGCCGGACGGATGATCGCCCAGACGCTGTTGCTGGACACCGCCTTGCCTTCGGGCACGACCTGGTAGTACTGCTGGTTGGCGGGAACGTTGACCAGGACGTTCTCGACGGCGACTCCGGCTTCCACCCCGGGGAGCACCTTCGTCCAAAGGATCGCGCCGTCGCCAAGGTTTCCGGTGGCACGGTAGATGTCGTAGGTGATGCCCGGATCGGCATGCCAGCTCAGTTCGGTTTGACCGCCCGATACGGCGGACAGGCCGGCAATCTCGACCGACCAGTTGGTTTGCGAGTTCGGTATGCCCTGCGCGTTGCTGCCCTCCGCACCGTTGTTGACATGGATCAGGGTGATCACGGTCGAGGTGGCCTTGGTCTCGTTGAACGAGAAGAAGCGCACCGGATGGGTGCCGCTGGTCGGGGACGGCCACAGGAAGGTACCGGCCACGCTGTATCCGGTGGTGACCACGTTGAACGAGGCGCCGCCGGGCAGGCCGGCCGCGCGCAGGAACGGCGGGTTGCAGTCGTCGTTGGCGGCGGTGACGGTGAAGGAGATGGAGACCCCGTTGGTGGTGACACGGAACGCGGGGGCGTTGTTGGTGGCCAGTCCGGCGGTGGGACAGAACACCGAGGTCGTGCTGGTGACCACGTTGTCGGCAGGTGCGGATTCGGCGCGGCGCGGTTGCACGACCGTGACCAGGGAAACTGCGCCCTGCACGCTGGCGTTGGCGCTCAGGGTGATGGTGCGCGAGCCGTTGGCGGCGAGGTTGGTCAGCGTCCAGCGGGTCACCCCGGCGGCATGCACACCGCCGTCGCTGCTCGACACATAGGCCATGTTGATGCCGAGCATGTTGGTTACCGCGAATTCCTGCACGGTGGTGGCGGAGCGGTTGGTGATGACGATGGTGTAGGTCACGGTATCGCCCACCGGCACCGGATCGGGGGCGTCGGTGACGCTGACCGCGAGGTCGACGGCAGCGCCGGGCGCGTAGTCGAGGTAGAGATCGCCGCCGGACTGGCTGACCGACCAGGTCCCGCCGTCGCTGCCGGGGCCAAATGCGCTGTCATCAATCACGAATTTGTTGGCGTTGAAGCCGGAAACGGATCCGGCATCCACGATCATCCAGCTTCCCGAGGTCTGGTGGTTGAAGTTCGTCAGCGTGGTCGCGGCGAACGCGACACGCACGGTAATCGAACCGACCGGCGCTCCGGAGAGGTTGACCGCACCGGAGCCGGAACCGACGCGGAGCAGGTCCCACTGCGTGCCCGCCGTGCCGGTGGCGTTGGTGATGTTCCACAGATAGACGCCACCGTTGAGGGTCAGGCTGTTCAAGTTCAACAGCGCCACGCCATTGGCTCCGGGCGAAAGCGTGCCGTTGTTCACGGTGACATCGTCCATCGTGCCGGCCACACCGGTCAACTGGCCGCCGTTCATGGTCACGTCGCCGACCAGGGTGCCCTCCACCTTGAATGCGCCGGTGGCCGAGGCCGCCACGGTCACATCGCCGGTGATGGTGGTGCCGCTGCTGATCAGCACGTCGCCGTTGCCGGAGCCGCGCACCAATCCACCGTTCATCGAGGTCTCGATGAAGATGTTGCCGTTGCCCTGGAATACGGGCGGGGTCGAGCCGGTCTGAATGATCAGGCCGCGCAGCTTCAGGTCGCCGCTATCCGAGGAGATGGTCAGCGCGGCGGTGTTGTTGAGCTGGATGCTGCCCTGCCAGGTGTTGTTGCCGCTGATGTTGCGCAGCGCGCCGGCTGCGCCGACCCCGGTACCGGACAGGGTCAGGGCCTCGCCGGAAACGTAGATGCCTCCCTGCAGCTCGATGGTGCCGCCGCTGTTGACCACGGTGCCGGCGGCGGTTGATCCGAGCGCACCGGCGTGGGTGATCCGCAACGCACCGGCGTCGACCGTGGTCAGACCGGCATACCCGTTGGCGGTGCTGAAGGTCTGGGTGCCGGTGCCAAGTTTGGTGATGGCCGTGGAGGAAAGAGCCCCGCTGTTGGTGATCAGGCCCGAGAAGGTGGCATTGCCGTTGTTACCGCCCATGGCGAGGGTTGCGGTGGTTCCGCCGGCGAGGTTCTCCACGCGTCCGGCCCCGCTGAGTCCGCCGATCGTCTCGTTGAACCCGTTCAGGTCGAGCTGCGCGGTGGTCGAGACCTCGAACACGCCGCCCGTGTCAGGGATCACGCCGGATGCACCCAGGCGCAGGGTGCCGAAGGAGCCGCCGGCATTGACCTGGGACGCCCCGGCCCAGCTATTCGCCGTGTTGGACAGGATCAGCACGCTGTTGGCGTTGTCGAGGTAGAACTGGACCTGGTTGGCTGGCGGACCAGAGATCTTGCCGTCGATCGTGCCGGTCGAGGTGGAGGCCACGGACAGCCGGGCGCGGCCGCTGCCCAGGGTGATACCCTGGGAGGGCGTCCCGAGCGCGAGGTTGTTGCGGATCAGCACCGCCCCGTTGTTCTCGAAGGTAATGGCATCGTCGCCGGTGGCTGCGCCGAATCCGTTGCCACTGACATAGTTCAAGTCCACGAAACGGTTCACGTTGCCACCGCTATCGACGATCCATTTGCCGGTAAAGTTGTCCTGGGCATTCGCGAAGGTGAACCGCGTATTCTGGTTGCTGAAGGCAAGGGTCAGCGTACCGGAACCGAACACCTGGTTGGCCGACATCTGCCAGCGCTGCGAGTCGCTGCCGATGTTGCGGAGCGTGCCGCCGTTCGCCCCGACGGTGATGGTGTTGCCGACCGTCGTATTCGCGGCGAAGTTTCCCTGCAGGGTTCCACCCTGGAGCGTGACCTCGGCGGTGGCGGACGCGCCGAGGCGGCCGGCTCCGACTGCGGAGAATTGCACCGCGCCGTTGCTGATGACCAGGCCGCCCTGGTGGTTGATACCGTTCCCCGACAAGGTGAGGGTGCCGGTGCCGACCTTCACGAGGCGGAGCAGCGCACTTGATCCGCTGTTGGTAAGGATGCCCGAGAAGGTGGAGTCGAGGTTGTTGCCCCCCACCCCGAGGGAAACGGTGGTCGAGGCAGCGCGGTTATCCACGCGGCCGAGGCCGGTGAGGCCGCCGATCGTCTCGTTGAAACCGTTCAGGTCGAGCACCGCGGTCGAGGAAAATACATCCACGACTCCACCGTTGTCAGGGAATACCCCGGCATTACCGAGCCGCACGATGCCGAAGCCCTGGATCGAGGTGTTGCCGAGCCAGCTGTTGGCGGTGTTCGAGACGATCAGGATGCTGGTCGTGTTGTCGGTGTAGAACTGGACGTTGTTGCCCGAAGGACCGTTGAGCTTGCCGCCGATGGTCGCAGTTGAACCACCGGCCACGGTGAGCTTCGCTTCTCCGGCACCGAGGGCGATGCCCTGCAACGGCGTACCGAGGATGACCCCGTTGCGGAGCAGCAGGGCGGGACTGTCGATGATGGTCAGCACGTCATCACCGGTACCGGTACCGAGGTAACCGCTGCCACTGCCACCGTTGAAGTCGATGATGCGGTTCTGGTCGCCATCGCCATCGAAAATCCATTTGCCGGAAAAGCCGCTCTGGGAATTCGCGGGCTGGAAACGCGAGGCCGAGGCCAGCCGCAACGTCAACGTGCCGGAACCGCTGATCCGGTTCGCGGTCATCAGCCAGCGGCCGGTACCGAGGGTGCGGAATTCGCCGCCCGATGCGCCGATGGTGAATGCATGGCCGGGCGTCCGGTTCAGCGAGAAGTTGGCGAAGATCGCTCCACCGTTCAAGGCGATCGTGCCGCTGGCGGAGGAGCCGATGGAACCCGCCGCGGTGTCGGTGATCTCGATCGCGCCTGCGTTGATGGTGGTCGTGCCGGAATAGTTCTTGTTGTTGCCGGACAAGGACAAGGTGCCGTCGCCGGTCTTGGTCAAACCGGCCGTGCCGGCCAGCGCCTGGCTGAACGTGGCCGTAAGTCCGGAACCCACCGCGATGTTGCCCGAGGCCAGCGTCAGGGTACCGCCGCTGAAGGCATAGGAGCCGGAGGAGAAGACCAGGTCGCCGACCGTGATCCCGCCGGCATTGATGGTCGGCGACAAGGTCAACGAACCGGCAAAGGTAGCGTTGTCCGGTGTCGCATTGTTCCAAGTCGCCGGAGAGAGTCCATTCAGCCAGCCGCTGCCTCCATTCACCCAGTCGCCGGACAAACCGCCATTCCAGGTCAGTGTCGCGGCATGTGCATACGGGACCGACAGCAGCATGCCCAGCAAGCTTCCCGCCACGACCATCCCGGAAACCGGTTTATTCATCCTGCCCATGATAACTCCCGCTGCTCGTGCTCATCCCCGCCGGTATCAAGCGCCCTACCGGAACAGGCGCGCCGTGGCGTGCACGATCCACCTAATGGACCATCGTAGGTTGAAACGTTGAATACAGGCAAAACCTGATCCTTGCAAACGGGTACACGATAAGGAACCTGTGGTACGGTTTCGTGCAGTCAACGATCCACCGCCCACGTACCGGACGTGGTGGACTCGATGACCCATCGGCCTGCGGCGCGCCGGGCGGGAACGGGTCTTCCGTGGGAGCGGATACCGCGGGATAAACGGGCGGCCGGCAGTTCGATCCGGGCGGTCATGCCGCGCGGGACGGCAAGACGGAGGCGGAAGGCTGGATCGCGGCTCCAGGCGACCTCGACTGGCCCGAGCGGGGTCGGCACGGTTCCTTGTGCGTGGGTGAGGGTCCCGTGGTTGGGTCGTATCAGGATCTGCGACCAGCCGGCTTTCATCGGTCGCACGCCGAGGACATGGCGGGGCAGCAGCCACGCCGGGGCCGCGCCCCAGGCATGGTTCCAATCCTGGTTGGGTTTGCAGCACTGATCCCAGGCCTCCCAGGTGATCGTGGTTCCGGCATCGACCATGTGGCGCCAACTCCGGTCACCCGGCGCGGCGATGAGGGCCAATGCGTGGTCCCCCGCCCCGTTCTCGAACAGGGCATCGAGCACATGGAAGGCGGCGTATACGGATCCGGCCATGCCCCGTTGCGCGATCCAGGCCGCAATCCCTGCTCGCAGAGCGGCGGGGGCCAAGCCTGCGGCGAGGGCAAACCCGTTGGCATGCCACGAGGTATGATCGGTACCCTCGCCATCGCGGAATCGTCCACGGGTTCGGTCGAGCAGGAGTGCCTGGTACACACGGATTGCACTGCGGGCTTGCGCGGCGAACAGGCGGGCGTCCGACCGGGATCCGGCGACCACGGCAAGTTCGGCCATCGCGGCAAGGGCGCGGATGCGGAAGGCGTTGACCACCGCATTGACCGGGGTGAACACAAAGCCGTCGCGTTCGCCGGGAGGCCAATCCACCAGATCCCCCTTGGCAATGTGCGCCTCGGTGCTGCCCAGCAGTCCATCGGGCCGGACGCGCTCCTGGAGCAACCGGCTCTTGAGTGCATCGTACCGCGTCGTGACCCAGTCGGCCTCGCCGGTATGCATCCAGTCGGCATGGGCCATCAGGGGCAGGTGCAGGGTCCACTCGCTGGGCCAGGTGGGCAACGCCAGCAACCGGTCCATGGTGGCCCGGGCCATGGTGGTGTCGCGATCGACCGCATAGTGGCACAACTGGTTGATGTAGGCATCGCCCTCATAGGCGATACGCTCGCGATCGCCGTCGACATACACGCCGGCGTAGGTCGTGGCCTTGATGGTGTAGCGACACAGGTCCCAGATCCGGTTGAGCATCGCGTCGGACGAGGTGAACGAGGAGGCCTCGTCATCCCACGTGTTGAGATACGCGGCTTGCCGGATCACATCCGGTGGCCCGGCACGTCGCGGCCAGCCTTCGATTTCGACCCAGCGAAAGGGCAGGATGTTCCCCCATGCGGGCGGGGTGCGCACGGCCGACGGATGGGTGTGCTGCGGATTGGCGGACGGGGCGACCACCACGGGTTGATGCCCACCGCAAGCAATTGGAATCCGCGCATACCGGACACTGCCGGGAGGTTGCCGGTGCACGCGGCCCTCACGGCTCGCTTCGCCGAGATGGACCACGAGGTCCGCCCCTCGAGCGGAGGGCGGATCGATGCGCAGGTTGCCGAATGCAACGCGACCGAAGTCCAGCAGCCAGGTCCGGTCATCCGCGCGCATGACCGAAACCGGGGGCTGGTCGTGCAGTGCGATCTCCGGTGTCATCGCACCCGCGGCAGGGAAAGGGAAAACTGTTTTTCGCCGGAAGGAAGCACGAACGGAATGAACAAGCCGTGCGTGCCGAGGATCTTCGCTCCGACCGGGGCCTGCGGTGGAAGGCGGTAGCGCGAAAAGTCGCCCCACAGCATGACGCCGTAAGGAAGTTGCGGGTGCGTGAACCGTCCGGACGGATTCCAGGCCGCCTTGATCGAGATGCTCAGGCCGGCCGGACTTTCCAATTGTTCGATCACGGGTTCCTGAATCAAGGCATGGGTCTGGTACCAGGGCGACATCTCCGGCAGCACCATCGGGGTGTGGGCATGGGCCGGCAGGGACAGGTAACTTGTGATGCGCACCGGCTTGCTGTTTCCTTCATCGAACATCAAGAGGCCGTTGGCATCGTAGTAGGCCAGCAGCTTGCCGTGCTCCCGAAAGGTCTTCCCTCCGGGATGGTAATAACGCCGGATTCCGTCGGCGAAATCCGTGGCATAGAACCCATTGAACGGTTTTCCGGCGGTGGCCCGGGTCATCGGTTCGGTGACGACCTGCAGCTTGTGCAGGCGGCCGCTGCGCGGATGGGCCTGGGGTGCGGCGGCGAGACCGGTCGAGCCGAGGTTGTCGTACAGCGCATAGGTCGGCGGGGTGCGCTTGGGATTCGCCTGCTGGTAGCGGCGCACCGCCTCGCTCATCGTCACCACCGGAATGCCGCGTTTCTTGAGCAGGTCGAACAGGTCGCCGAGCACGGCGAGGTCCTCGCCGTCCTTGCGACGCACGGAATCGCCCACGGCGGTGTACTCCTGCTGGATGACCAAAGGGACAAACGTATTGTAGGCGGCCTGGGCGATGGTCTGGTCAACGAGCGCCTCCCAGTAACGGATATCGCCGGCGCGGATGACCCCGATGGCCAGCGGGTCATCCGGGTCGAAGGTGAATCCCGAGGCCCACCCGGTGCGGTAGACGAGGTTGATGTCGGAGGACATCCATGGCACCGACACGAGGCCACCGTCGTTGGTCGCGGGCACCTTGTAGCAGTCGGGACGCAGGTAGTAGAAACCGAACGGCGAGCCGCGGTCGATGATGTTGTCGGCATAGGTCTGCTCGAAACAACGCCCCCACACGCCGGTGATACCCTCGCGCTCGGCGAGGCGGACCCAATCCGCACCGAAGCGGGTCTGGCCGGCGGAGCGGATGGGCTGACCCGTGACGGCTTTCTTCAGCGCCTTCAACTCCTCCTCCGCGCCGGGCTCGGGATACTCGGCGAACCAGGCCACTTCGTCACCGAAACCCTTCTGCCACTGCTTCAAGGTGCCGGCCATGTTCGTCGCAGCCGAAGGCTTGAGCAGCCAGGTCACCGGATAGCCGCGCTGGTGCGCCACCTTGGCCAGGGCTTCCATGCCCTCGCGGTCGGTCTCGCCCTTGAACTGCCCCTTGCTGGCGATGACCGCGACCACACCGGGCGGAGGCTGGGCGATGGCCGATGTGGCGGCGAGCAGCAGGGCGATCAACCATCCATGCCGGATCTTCATACGCGAACACCTCCGCGCACGGTGCGGCGCATACGCAGCAGCCAGCCGCCGATCAGCATCAACATGAGCGAGGCTGGTTCCGGAACCAGCGTCCCGGTGAAGGTCAACTCCCCGGTGGCGGCATTGAACGAGACGTTGTCGGCTTCACTCTCGTTGTAGGTCAGCACCGGCGCATTCGCCGTCCCGTTGTAGGTGGCGAAGTCGACGATCCGCACGGTATGGGTTCCGGAGAGACCGGAGGCGAAGGACACCTCCAGGGTCCATCCGGCCTGGTAGGTCAGGCTGCCATCGCTGAACACGCGGTCGTAATCAACGCCGGGCACCGCGGTTCCGTTGATGTCGATCAACAGGCGACTGCCCGAGGCGAGGGTCAGGCTGTCCACGATCAGGAAGCCGGGACTTGATCCGGGATCAAGCGTCGCACCGTTGCCGACGGTGAGGCTGCCGACCACCTCGCCCTCCCCGCCCAGGGTCTGCCCGCTGCGCAGGGTGAGTCCGCCGGCGAGCGAGGCCACGTTGAGCACGGCGTTCGACGCGATGGTGATCGAGGGCGTGTTGGAGATCGACGACCCCGCGTTCAACTTGAGCGTGCCCCCGGAAACAACCGTGACGCCCGAATAGGTATTCGTCCCGCCGAGGGATTGGATACCCGCACCGACCTTGGTCAAGGCGAGTTGTCCTCCGCCATCCGCGATGGTTCCGTTGAAGGTCGGCGAGTTGCCGTTGGCACCGACCGTCAGCGTGGCTGAGCCGGTCGAACTGATGACCCGGCCACTGCCATCCAGTCCGCCGATCGTCTCGTTGAATCCGTTCAGGTCCAGCACCACACCCGTATTCAGCGTGACATTGCCGCCGGTGTTCGGGATGACGTCGGATGCACCCAGCCGAACCGTGCCGCGGAGATCGCCGGAGGCGGCATCGGTACGCACGATGGTGTTGCCCTGCCAGTTGTTCTGCGGGTTCGACAGGATCAGCACCGAGTTCGAGTTGCCGAGGCTCAACTCCAGGTGGTCGGACACACCGCCGCTGATCCGCCCCGCGATCGTGGCGGTGTTGCCGCCGGCCGCGCCGATGCGCGAGGTGCCATTGACCAGCAGGATGCCCTTGTTGGTTGCGCCAAGGACCACGCCGTCGCGCAACAGCAGGGAAGCCTGGCGCAACGTGTACACATCATCGCCGGTCGCGGTGCCGGGACTGAATCCGGAGGTGATGTCGAAGAAGCGGTTGTTGTTCCCGGCGCTGTCGAGCACCCACTTGCCGGCGAAGGTCGACTGCGCGGCGGTCAATTCGTAGCGGGTGTTCGCCGTTCCGAAGGACAAGGTCAGCGTGCCTGATCCGCTGAGCCGGTTCGCCTGGTTCATCTGCCAGCGTCCGGTGTTCAGGTTGCGCAACTCGCCGCCGGCCGGACCGACCTCGATGGACCAGGCCGGCGAGACGTTGGCCGCGAAGTTGCCGTGCAACGCACCGCCGTCGAGCCGCACCGCGGCATTCGAGCTGGAACCGAGAAACCCGTTGCCGACTCCGGCGACCTGGATCGCGCCACCCTCGACGACCAGCGTGCCTCCGACATTCTTGTTCGCGCCCGCGAGCACCAGCGTGCCCTCGCCGGTCTTGGTGAAACCGGACGAACCGGCCAGGGCGACCGTCATCGTGGAGGCAAGACCGGCACCCACCGTGATGTCACCACCAGTCAAGGTGAGGGTTCCCGGACCGGCGAATCCGTAGGCTGCACCGCTGACGGTAAGATCGCCCACGGTCACGCCACCCGCGGCGATCGAGACCGTGGTCGGTGCGGTCCCGGTAAACGAGGCGGAATCCGGAAGCGCATTGTCCCACACGTCCGGCGATCCGCCCGACTGCCACCCGCTTCCCCCATCCTGCCAGACCCCGCCGGCTCCACCATTCCAGATCAGCAGGTCCGCGTGCACCATCGATCCCAACCCGCCCATCACGGCCACGGCCCACCATTGTATCGCCAACCGTCTGCTCATGCGCTCGATCCTCCGTCGCGGCATCCCGCCACCTGTCTTGATGCTAGGCCAGGGGGAGCGTGAGGGCGAACGGAAACCAGCACGATTATGTCCTTGTATGTGCTATCAGCATGCCATTTCGTGCATGCTTCCAGGAACGGTCGCGTTACCAGCCGTGTTCCTGTGGCGTGCTGGTGGGGGCCTGGCCGGTGAGGGTGCCGTCGGCGCGCATGACCAGGCGATCGATGCGCGGAAGCCGGGCTGTCATGGCGGGATCCCAACCGTGGTAGACGAGCCACGCTTCGTCATCCGGTCCGGTGAAGACGTTGTGGTGCCCGGGACCCTTGACCTGGGCGGTGGATTGCATGATGAGCGGACCGGATTCGATAAACGGGCCGGTGATCCGATCCGCGACGGCTTGGACCACGCGGTAGGTATCGTTGGTCCATGCACCGATGCTGTAGGTCAGCCGGTAATGCCCGTCCCGCTGCCGCAGCATGACCGGTCCCTCCTGCCAGAAGTGGCGGTCGACCAGCAGCGTGGCCTCGTCCGCCACCCGTGCCGGGTCCGGCATACGGTCGATCCATATCCGGCCGGGTGCGAGGCCGCGCGCGTTGCCGTATTCGGTAACGTAGAGCAGCCAGAGTGTGCCATCGGTATCGCGGAAAGGGCTGGCATCCAGTGCGGCGTGGTTGACCAGCACGCCGCGATCCTCGAACGGCCCGGCTGGTTGATCGCTGAGCGCCAACCCGATCCGGTTGCCATGGTTCCTGTCATCCTCGGTGGGTTTGGCGGTGTAATAGAGCCAGTAGGTTCCATCCTGCCGCAGCACCTCGGGTGCCCAGAAATTGAACCGGTTCCAGGCACCTTCATCTCCGCGCGCCACGGCACCGCGCACGAAGGTCCAGCACGCGAGGTCGTCGGAACACCAGATTGGCAGGAAGCGGCCATCGGGTGCCGGTCCGGTGGTGATCAACCAGTACCGTTCGTCGGCGCGGTAGATGAAAGGATCAGGTCCGCTTGCATTGATGATGGGATTACTCCACCGGAATCGGGGCATGGATCGCACCTCGAACGATCACGGGATCACCTGGATGGATACGAGATCGAATGGGCGAAACGGCAACCGGATCACATCCGCTTCGAGGTCGAGTCGTGCGACGGGCTCCTCCAGCAGGTTGGTGGTGAATACCGCCGCGGGAGTCCGGGAAAAGCGGATCGTGGCGCGGGTGGCTTGCCGTTCGCATTCATACAGGCGCACCATGTAGCCGCGGCCGTCCTCGGCGGGCTTGATGGCCTCGACGACGAGGTTCGGGACATCGATGGTGAACAGGGAGGTCGCGTCACCGGGCAACGAACCCGTGATGACCGTCGGTGCCACATTGAGTTCATAGGCCGCACGCACCACATGATCCGCGGAGAATGCGCCTTCGTGCGGGAGCAGGCTGTAGGTGACGACGTGGTCCCCGCGGTCGCCGCGTGGATCGGGATGGCAACCGCCCTTGTGCAGCGAGAGGCGGATCGTGCCGCCCTCGACCGACACGCCGTACTTGCCGTCGTTCAGCAGCGCCACCCCGAACCGGTTCTCGGACAGGTCGGTCCATTTGTGCTGGCAGACCTCGAAGCGCGCGCGATCCTCGAAGGAGTTCCGGTGTGTCGGCCGTTCGAGGTGTCCGAACTGGATTTCATGCCGCGCGGACGGAGCACGCACGGCCAGCGGGAATTCGGCGAGCAGGAAGGCGTGCGACTCGCGCCAGTGGATCACCGTCTCGAAGTCGATCCGCAGCGTGGCGGCATAGAACACCACATCCTGGATGAGCCGTGAACCCATGCCGAAACGGAAGGATTGGCGCACGCGGAACTGAAGAGGACCGTCGGCGACGACGGTGCGTTCCTCGGGTTGCAACGAGGGCGTGAGCTTCAGGGCGAGGTCGGCATCGATATCCCAATTGTCCCATGCGGCCGGGATATCCTCGCCGAAGCGGAAGGTATTCAAGGGAAGTCCACCATCCGCAGCCAGTTCGCGCTTCGCACCGAATAGCCACACCGAAGCGAGCCCGCCCGTTTCGGCAAAGCGGGCGCGAAGCAACGGCGTGGTCACGGCATGGCCATCCCAGCTGAACGGGCTGGTTGCCGGTACGACCGGTTCCTCGGGAGCGAGCGGAAAACTGCGGGCACCCAGCGGAGGCAGGTCGAGGGCATGGGCCACCGTACGCGACGCGCCCCAGGGTGTGGTCACCCGCTGGCTGGTGCAGCCGGCGAGGCGGCGGTTGGCGGGCAGACCGGGGATGCATGCCTCCTGTCGCGGCCAGCTTAACGTGTTGAAAACGGTGATCCGGTCATCCGCCGGCCGGACCTGCGTCGCGGCGGCCTCCGCGGCCAGGGCCTCGGCATCGGCACACACCTGGCGGAGTTCGGCGATGGCCCGGTCGTGCACCTCCTGGATCGAGGTGCCGGGCAGGATGTCGTGGAACTGGTTGACCAGCAGCAGGTCCCATGCGGCATGCCAGCGGGCGCGCCAGCCGTCAGAGCACGTACCGCCGCAAACGCCCAGGATCTCGGCTTCGCGCAGGGCGAATTCCGCGCGGCGGTTGCCGCGCTTGATGTCATGCAACTGGGTCAAGGTGCCGCGGTGGGCCTCGAGGTACAACTCGCCGGCATACACCGGGGCGGCCGGGGTCTCGCGCTCGAGCCGCTGCATGAAGGCGCTGACGGTGACGTGTTCCGCGCGGGGACAGCCTTCGAGGTCGCGGCAGCGGCGGGCCATTTCGATCATGTGCGCGTCGGGGCCGCCCCCGCCGTCGCCGTAACCGTAGGCGATCAGGCGCGAACGGTTGACCTCCTTGTGGCGCACGGAGTTCTGCACCACGCGGAAATCCTTCGGTCCGGTCCCGTGCAGCTTGTTGATCAGGGTCTCGGGATCGGGCGCACAGTGGATGTCGGGGAAATGCGCGAACACGCGCGAGCCGTCGATCCCCTCCCACCAGAAGGTGTCGTACGGGAAGGTGTTGGACTCGTTCCAGGTCAGCTTGGTGGTGGCGAAATAGCGGATGCCGCATCCGCGCAGGATCTGGGGTAGCGCGGCGGAGTAGCCGAAGGTGTCGGGCAGCCAGAAGGTATCGGCGCGGTAGCCGAAGTGTTCGCGCGTGAAGGCATCGCCGCGGAGGAACTGGCGGACGAGCGATTCACCGCCGGCGAGGTTGACGTCCGGTTCGATCCAGCTTCCGCCGTTCGGCTCCCAGCGTCCTTCGGCGACGCGGCGGCGGATGCCGTCGAAAATGTCCGGATAATGCCGGCGCATCCATTCGGCATGCAGGGCGCTGCTCTGCACGAATACGTACTCGGGATACTGTTCCATCAACCGCAGGGCGTTGGCATAGGTACGGGCGCATTTGCGGATGGTCTCGTCCAGCGTCCAGTGCCACGCGGTGTCCATGTGGGAGTGACCGACCAGGCCGGCGAACGGCGCGGTATCGCCGTTGCGGCAGGCCAGCAGCGGAGCCATCACGGCGACGGCCCTGGCGAGGGCGGCACGCCAGGTCGCGCGCGGAAGCCCTGACGGCTCCTGCGGGACCAGGGCGAACACCTCGACGAGGGCGGCATCGACCGCGCCTTTCCGGAAGCTGTCGGACGACAGGGAGGCTGACAACTGGTTCAACGCGCGGAGGTCCAGCACGAAGCGGGCGATGTCGTCGTGGCGGCGGCAAAGGCGAATCCCGTCGAAGCGGCGGGTGAACGGAGCGGGATACAGGGTCTGGGATTCCAGGGTCTCGAACGGCTGGCTGCCTGGCGAGGGGTGACCCGCATAGGACTCCACGGCGATGTGGATGGTGCGGCCGGGAACAGGATGCTCATCGATCCGTTGCACACGGTGGTCACCGCGGATACGCACCCACGGATCGTAGTTGAAGATGCCGGCGGGTCGGCCATCCAGCCAGAACAGTGCCTCCACACCGCCGGTGCGGGCCTCGATCACCAACGGACCGTCGCACTGTTCAGGCGCGAGGATCATCTCGGTGCGGAACCAGGCGCTACCCCATGCCTGTCCCCAGGCCGTGCCGGATGGACAGGGCTGCCATCCGGCCGATTCGCCGGGAACGGCGCGCCGGTGTTCGTCCGTTTCGAGGTAGGAGCAGGCGAGGTCCGCAATGGGTTCGTGGATCAGAGCGAGGTAGGTGGTCTCGATCCGGCGGAGCTTCTCCAGCGTTTTGGGCGATATGAGCATACGGGTTCGCGTCGCCGGCCATGCTAGGCGACGCCACCGGACGGAGCAAGCGCGGCATAGCGCATGACCAGGCGAAGGAACTCGGCGGTGGCCCAGACTTCCGGGGTGGCCGGATCGAGGTAGATGCGGGCGAAGCCGCGGCGGCCGATATGCTGGATACTGAAATGTTCGGCGATCAGGTGCGAGTCATCCGGCAACTGGTCCAGCACCCACTGGATGCAATCCGCCGCGCGTTCACGTTCGCCGCGCAGCAGGTGCACACCGCCAAGCCAGCTGGTATAGGTAACCCAAGGGCCGCCGAACGGATGTTCCGGCCAGGGTTGCAGGTGCAGCGGGTAACGGTAGATACCGCCGATGGACCGGTCCCAGTTCGAGGCCTTCATGTGGTCGATGGTCCGGGTCACGATCGGATCGCGGGCATCGATCACGCCGAACAGCGCGGGGGTGATCATCGAGATGCTGGGCAGCGGATAATGCCTGCCGCGGTACAGGCGCTTCACGAACACGCCCAGTTCGGGATCGACCAGATGCTGGATGATCCGGGCGCGCAGCCCCTCGGCGGCTTCGGCGTAGCGGGCGACGTGGGCGTCGCGACCGAGCCGGCGGGCCAGTTCCACGGCATCGGTCAGCCCGCGCCAGGCCATGGTGTTCACATAGGATTCGTAGCCGCGGCTGATCGAAACGAATTCATGGATCGCGCGTTCGGAGTAGATCAGACCGAGCCGCTGGTCCATCAGGCCGAGCAACCGGTCGGCAAGGCCGAGGATCCTGTCGCCATGGCGCTCGATCAGCTCCATATCACCGCACAGGTCGAGGCGGCGGCGCAACACATGCAGCACGGTACCGAGCTGGTCGTTTTCATCGGGCGACGAATAGCGGTCATCGCCCACCCGGAAGTTCAGGTAGAATTCATAACCGCCGCGGGTCTCCTCATGGAACCCGAGCTGGTCCAGCACGTTCAGGATATAGGTGCCATTGCGGACCTGTCCGACGTTCTGGTAGCAGTGGATACCGCCCATCGGGGCACCGTCGGGCCGCAGGATCGAGCGGAGCACGAGCACGGCGCGGCGGGTCACTTCATCGAGACGCGGACCGAACGGGGCCAGGGTCCGCGGCAGTGACGGTTCCGCCTTGGTCATGATCGCGCGGCACTGGGTCGCGTGGGCGCGCCAGTGGACGTCCGGCCGGGCCCGGTAGCGGGCGATCGCATCGATCGCTGCGGCGGCATCACCGCCATGGCTCAGCACCAGGGCCAGTTCCATCGAGGCACCCGGAGCCAGGGTGCGCGCGGCCAGGGCCAGTGCGGCATTCGGCGTGACCCGGCTTACGCGGTCATGACCGGAAAGGATATGATCCTCAAGGTCGTAATACACATCGGTACCGCCGCACACTTCACCGAGTTGGAACTCGTCAGGTTTGCGGTCGAAGCCGAATCCCAGGGCATTGCCCCGGGTATCGCGAATCACCAGGCAGCCTTGCTCGCGGTCGTACCAGCCGTCATCGCAGATCCCCTTCTTGTGGGGAACCGGCGAGCCGAGTTGCGGATAGAGGATGCCAAACACCTTGACCGTGCGGGGGCGTGACGAGCGGTTGGTAATGCGGGTGCGCTGGACCACGGCATCCAGTTCGGGCGGGATGAAGTAGGTATCCTCGACGGTTACGCCCTCCCGCTCCCAGGTGATCCGCACGGCCCGGCTGTCCGGCAAAAACCCGCGCTCCGTCACCGCCCCGCCCTCATCGGCATCGTAGGCCTCGGCGAACACGCCATCCACCGAGAGCAGCAGGCGTGTGGACTGCACCAGGGTCGGCGCATCCTTGGCCGGGGCATGGAATGCCGAGACGCCGATGACGTGATCGGTCACCAGTTGCCCGCCGCAGATGGCGGCCATGATGCGTTCGTTGGCGACGAAGAAGCTCTCGGTCGGAATGGTGCTGGCGGGTGTCGGCATGGGGAACCTTCGGATTAGTCAACCACGGTCTTCTTGCGGTCCTTCGGCGGGATCCACGAGCGCCCCTCGACCAGGGGCTGGGCGGCGCGGGCGGCCTCGAAGAATTCATCCAGCTTCACCACCTCGAAGTCGCGTTCCGGGAGGCGGCGGGCGACTTCGTAGAACCAGTGCGGGTTGCCGGCATACACGACGATGAACCAGGGCGGCTTCACCTCGGCGGTCTGGTCGATCAGCATCTTCGCGAAATCCTCCGCGGTGAACCGCGGGTAGTAGTAGTTACTGTGGATCACCGGGGTGCCGTCGGGGGCGAACTCGACTTCCTGGCGGTTGCTCCATTGGGTCAGGCCGCGCATACCCATCGCCTCGAGCAGCGGGAAGAATTGATCGCGGGAGCGAAGGCCGCTCATCCACCAGACGTCGATGTAGCGGGTATCGGCCATGTCCGCACCCGTCTTCACCATCCGGCCGTAGGGCACCACATCCTCGTCCTTCAGGTTGATCGGCGCGAGGTAGCCCCAGCCGGAGGGGGCGGAAAAGAAGTAATCCTTCTCCGTGGCGGTATAGTAGTAGTAGCTCATCAGGCCCGGGGTGTCGCGGATCAGCAACGGATCGATACCCCAGTTGATCGCGATCTTGCCGCGTTCGGACTGGAGCCAGCTTCCACTGTTCATCAGCGAGGCCATGCACTTGATGGTATCGCCTTCGTTGACCATGAAGGCCACGTAGTACTTCGGCTTCACCATCGGCTTCTCGACGTGCGGGACATCGAGGCGGAAGTCGTCCGTGAGTTTCGGCATGTGGCGGAAGAAGGAACCGTTCGCCGTGCCGCCGCAGATCTTGACCGTGCGATGGATGGCCAGGCGGCGGATCAGCGCGCTCTCGTAGGGCCGTCCCCAGCCGTAGACCGGGGCCCAGTCGTCGAGGCCCTCGAGGATCTCGATCAGCAGCGGCTTGTCGGGTGGTTCGAATCCCCAGACCGGGTGCGGTTTGTCGGGATCCTTCTTCTCGGTGTTGCGGGTCTCCTCGCTCATGAAGCTGAGGTCGAAGGTCACCCAGCGCAGGCTGACCGCGAGGTCGATGTCGACCAGGGTGTCATGGGCGGCCAGTCCGTAGGTGCGGTCGCGCGAGACGGCGCCGGACTTGTTCACCTCGGCGTACAGGTTGTCGATCATCCAGCGATGGGCGGCAAGCCGGCGTTCGACACCGGCCGGGTAGCCGGCGTAAAGGTCGCGGACATCGAAGATCACCGGCACGGCATACGGTTTGTCCTCGACCCAGTTCCGGTAGAGCGCCTCGGTCAGCGGTACGGCATCGCGCACGCCGGCCATGGTCGCGACCAGGGCGAGGTCATCCGTCACATTGCTGTAGAGGATCACGCCCTTGATCTCGTCGCGCATCTTCTCGATCAACTCGGGCATGGTCACCGTCTCGAACCGGCACAGGCGCTGCTCCTCGTAGAAGGCGATCCAGAAATCGTGCAGGTCCTTGTAGGTGCGCGACAAGGTCTCGGCATCCTCCCTGCTG
The DNA here is from genome assembly GCA_937872895.1 of uncultured Verrucomicrobiota bacterium. GTDB lineage: Bacteria > Verrucomicrobiota > Kiritimatiellia > CAIVKH01 > CAIVKH01 > CALMUP01. Next base: position 318,880 of record CALMUP010000009.1, on the reverse strand, counting down.
AACACCCGCCCGCCGTTCTCGGCGCGTTGCTTCTCGTAGTCGATCTGCATCCAGCGCAGGGAATTGCCGTAGTCGAGGAACACGCGGGCCGAATCACGGTTGGCGATACCCTGCAGGGCCACGGCGGCAAGGCGTTCATCGTCACCGAAGGCCTCGGCGTCGACTCGGTAGACGGTAACCGGTTCGGGGCCGGCGCGGCCGGTTCGCGTTTGATGGCCGGGCTGGCAAGCGGTAAGTGCCAGTGCGCCGGCGGTCAGCCATGGCCACACACGTGCCAGACAAACAGTGGTAAGGGAGTGATTCATCGGGGCCATCTCCTTGCGGGGTGATTGGTGAAATCAGGGAACGTTTGCGTAGTTGAAAAAGAAGGCTTCCATCGGACTGTTGGAGGAGAACACCCCCACCCGTCCGTCAAGGTACAGGATGTTCGCGGTATCCTTCGGATGGATGAAACCGATACGGGTGCGCTGATCCTCCTTCAACCAGCCGTTCTCGCGGCCATCGATCAGCAGTCCGGTCTGGGAAAAGGGCCGGTAGTTCACCGCCGAGAGCGGGCCGCCACGGTCGCGCAGCCCGGCGTGGATGATGTAGCTGGTGGCCGGCCCCGGTCGCTTCTGCGAGGCTCGGTGGGAATTGAGGCGGCACACGAACAAGTCGGGATCCTTCGCCTCCGTCTCGTTGCTGAGGTACCAGGTCCAGTCGGCGGGATCCTCCTGCGCGGAGGGGATGGGCGCTCGAGCAGGCAACCAACCCTCCCGCTGCTGGATCATGGTCAGCATGGCCATGCCCAACTGACGAAGATTGCTGGCGCAACTTGCCGTATGTGCTTTTTTTCGCGCCCCGATGGTCACCGGCAACACGAGGGCCAGCAGGATGGCAAGAATGGAGATTACCACCAGCAACTCCACCAGGGTGAAGGCCTGACCACCACCACGACGACCGATCAACCTGTTCTTCATGGATACGACCCTACCCCGGATGCGCCGAGATGGCCAAACGGATATTAACATTATTTGATACCAATACTTGCCATTCCAATGCGTTTCTGTGCATAGTGGGTTCATGAACAAATCGCGAATACCTGAAGGGAAAGCGCGGGCACGCACGGCGGTACGGCCATCCGGGAGCGTGCGACGGCGCATCCTGCTGGCGCTGGGCTGGTATGATTACGAGGTGAACCGCGGTGTGGCGGCGTATGCCCGCGAGGCCCATTGGATCCTCAACGACATGGCCGGTCACACCCGCGAGATCCCGCTGCACTGGCGCTGTGACGGCGTACTGGTGTCCCTGCCCAAGAAGCTGGAGACGGACCTGGCCTACCTGCTGCGAAAGCGGGTTCCGGTGGTTGATCTTCGCGCGGAGAACGGGACGAAGCTCCCGCGGGTGGTGCTGGATAACGAGGCGATCGGACGGATGGCTGCGGAACATCTGTTGTCGCGCGGGTTTTCCGATTTCGCCTATTACCAGGCCTATGCCGGCCGCGTGGAGGAGGACCGAATGACGGGATTCCGTCGGGCCGTGGAGAAGGCCGGCAAGAAATTCCATCATCTCGACATGACCAGCGCCCCACGGGTCTGTCGCCGCGGGGAGCGGCGGCTCGCCCATCTGGCGGAGTTGATCGCTGCGCTGCCCAAGCCGGTGGGCGTGATGGGCCAGTACGATGTCTCGGCGAGCGAGGTCGCGATGGCGTGCGAGCGGGCCAGCATCCCGGTACCGGAACATGTGGCGGTGGTCGGGGCCGACAACGATCCGATCACCAGCGAGCTGGGGGTGATCCCGCTGACCAGCGTGGATACCGACCGGTTCCGTCACGGCTACGAGGCGGCAGCCCTGCTCGACCGCCTGCTGAACGGGGAGAAGGCCCCCGCCCAGCCCGTCCGCATCCCGCCCAAGGGCGTGGTACTGCGCAAGAGCACTGGGGTGATCGCCATCAAGAACCTGCATGTCTCGCGCGCATTGACCTTCATCTGGGAACATTTCATGGAACCGATCCAGATCAAGGACGTGGTGCAGGCTTCGGAAATCTCGCGCCGCCTGCTGTTCACCTTATTCCGCCAGCATCTGAACTGCACGATCATGGACGAGATCACGCGGCTGCGCATCCTGCGGGCGAAGGCCCTGCTGAAGGAGACCGACGACAAGACGTTCGCCATCGCCCTGGCCTGCGGCTTCAGCGATGCCCGCCACCTGAACAAGACGTTCCAACGTGAAACCGGCATGACGCCGACCGACTACCGTCAATCGAAGTGAGTACCCCGTGAAAACCCATCCGTGCATCCGTCGCCATCCCGGCAATCCCGTCCTCCAGGCATCCGACCTGCCCTACCCCGCCACCCTGGTTTTCAACGCCGGTGTGGCGAAATGGCGGGACCGCTATGTCATGGTCTTCCGCAACGATTATGGCGGCACCCCCGGCAGCACGGTGTTCGCCGGCACCAACATCGGCGTGGCCTGGTCGCACGACGGCATCACCTGGACACCCGCCCCGAAACCGTGGATTGAATGGAAGGATGGCGAAGTGATCCGCGCCTATGACCCGCGCGTGACCGTGGTCGACGACCGCGCCTACCTGTGCTTCGCGGTGGATACGCGCCACGGCATCCGCGGCGGCATCGCGGTGACCGACGACTTCGATCGCTGGGAGGTGTTGAGCCTGTCCGCCCCGGACAACCGGAACATGGTGATCTTCCCCGAACGCCGCGATGGCAAGTTGATGCGCCTCGAGCGTCCCTTCCCGATCTACGGCCGCGGCGCGCCGGAGGCGTTCGACCTCTGGTTTTCCGACTCGCCCGACGGCGCCTACTGGGGCAACACCCAACTCGTGCTCGGTTCGGAACAGGTACCCTGGGTGAACTCGAAGATCGGCCCCGGTGCACCCCCGGTGAAGACGCGCGAGGGTTGGCTGACCCTGTTCCACGCCGTGCACATCGACCCATCCCGCGAGATCCCGGCCTGGCATCCCCAGTGGCACAAGGTCTATACCATCGGCCTGATGCTGCTCGACCTTGATGAGCCCTGGAAGATCAAGGGCATGTACCGCGAACCGCTGATGACCCCGGACACACCTTACGAGCGCGAGGGCTACCGCGGCGATGTGCTGTTCCCGGGCGGCCTGATCCTCGAGGACAACGGCGAGGTGAAGATCTACTACGGCGCCGCCGACACCGTCGAGTGCCTTGCGACCGCAAAGGTCGATGATCTGCTGGCGTTGTGCCGTTAGGTGGAGCGGGCGCGCCCGCCGCCGGCGATGATGGTCAGCGGCGCGCCGTTCCATGGAGGCAGCAGGATGGACTCGCGGGTGGCATCGGGCCAGGTCAGCGTACACTGGTTCCCCGCCATCTCGACGCGCGGCGGAATGGGCGTGGCCGTTGTGGCATCCACATCCGCCCACCACGCGGTCGCCATCAGATGTGTGCCTGCATCGCGCGTTCCCTCCAACACCGGCGTCCAGACCCGCCGGTGCAGCAGGTTGTTATTCACGTGGTCGGTCATGCCGGACGTAAGCATCCCGTGCAGACACCAACCGGCGCCGATGCCGTTTTCCCCGCGCATGACGATTGACGAATCGCTTCGCTCCGCCACGGGTTTCTCATCATCGCGATCCGGCATCGGCTGCACGGGCGTCCCGCCTTCGCGCACGTCGTAGGCGCGCGCAAGCTGGAGCAGATGCAGCCGCACGCACCACGCTCCCCTCACCCGCAGCGCTGTGGTGATGACGCTGGCGGCATCGCCTTCAAACGGCTGGTGACGGGAAACCAGCCAATCGCCATGGTCGGGCAGGATCTCGAACCGGTACCGGTGGCTCCATTGCTCCCCGCCGGGCACCCGCAGGCAGATCATGTGGTCGAAGCTGGCGGAAACGGGGTCAGCGAGGTTGATCCCGAAGTGGCTCGACGTCGCGAATTTGCCGTACTTGGCGGCGTGACCGCCGAAGTCGAACGGGTGGTGGCTGCCGCCGTTGTAGAGCGTGGCGTTACGTCCGGTGTCATCCACGGTGACGATGAATTTCGGCGCGGGCATGAATCGCTGCATGCCGCGCTGACGTTCCGGTTCGGGATCGGTCCAGAACGGATGCGTGGCCGGCAGGGCCATGGGCAGGAAGGACTGGAACGCCCACGCGCAACTGCTCGGGCCGATGTACACTTCATCGACGCGCTCGTTGGCGTAGCCGAATCCGCCAAGCAGACGCCCGTCGGCGGCGAACAGGGGTTGCCGCAGGTACCAGCCGATGTTCCGGGCGATGATGGACCGGCACCGGCCCGGATCGACGCCGGGGACACCGGCCCACGCGCACATGGCGAAGAAGAAGCTGGCGGAGAACTTGTAGCTGCGGCTGCGGCCATAGCCGATGTTGCGGCCGTCGGCATCGAAGAAGAGCGCGTAGTCACGGGCGAAGGCGGCGGCACGCGCGAAGATGCGGTCGCGGAATTCGCCGGGGCCATCCCAGTAGGCGGCGATGATCAACAGGTAGATTGCCTCGGGTACGTAGTAATCGAACTGCCGGTAGTAGCCATCGGCGTACCAGCCATCGGCGTGGTAGAACTTTTCCACGGAGGCCAGCAGTTCGTCGACGAGATCCTGGTCGTGCGGCATGCCGAGGTGGCGCAGACCGAGCTGGGTGATGACGGGAAACAGGTTCCAGTTGTTGATGTCCACGGTGAGCTGGTGTGAAACCGCGTCCATCCACCGGGCCAAGCCCTGCCTGGCCTCGTCGGGCAGTGGATCCCAGAGCTGCTTGCGTGCAACGTTGAGACAGACGGTGAGCAGCGAGGTCTCGACGATGGTCTGGTCCATGCCGCGCACGGCGGGGGTCCAGGACCGGGCGCCTTCGATCAGCTGGGCTCGGTACCACGCGGCGAGATCGACCCGACGGCGATCGGGAAGCTCGACCCACACCGGCCCGCCGGCACCGGCGAGCAGCGGTGCGCCAAGCGACATCGGACGGACCAGGCTCTCGTACCAGCGGGCAAACGGACGTGAGCCGGAAATCGGCAGGTCGCCATCGGCCACCCCCACCCCGCATTCCACGGCCATGAGATACGGGGCCAGCAGGTGCGGCGCGAGCCGGAACCAGTCGGACCGGTCCGCGAGGTCGATGCCGGGAAGGGATTTTCGTTGGGGCATGATAAATCCGGAATCTACAACCACGGATCAACACGGATAAACACGGATGTTTCGGTCGTTTTATCCGATTTCATCCGTGTTGATCCGTGGTTCATGAGCTTCGATGAATGGCATCAACCGAAACCCGAATAAAGAAACCTCACCGTTCACCCCTTCACGCCGGCCGAGGCGATGCCTTCGATGAAGCGGCGCTGGGCGAGGAAGAAGATCACGATGATCGGGATGACCATGATCGTGCTCACCGCCATGACCAGTTGCCACGGCGTGCCCTGGGCCTGTCCGGCGATGGCGATGAAATTGAGCAGTCCGATCGGCATCGTGTACATGCTTTCCTCGTGCAGGAAGATCAGCGGTCCCCACAGGTCGTTCCACGAGCCCATGAACGTGAACACGGTCACCGTCATCAGCACGGGCGTGGAGAGCGGGACGTAGACGCGCCAGAGGATGGTCCATTCGCTCGCGCCGTCGATGCGTGCGGCCTCGATGTAGTCGCGCGGGATGGTCAGGAAGAACTGCCGGAGCAGGAAGATACCGAACACATTCGCCCCGAGCCAGGCGGGAACGATCAGCGGCAGGTAGGTATTCACCCAGCCGATTTCCGCGTAGAGCATGAACAGCGGGATGATGGTCACCTGTCCGGGCAGCATCATGCCGGCCATCAGCAGGCCGAACAGCAGGTTCTTGTAGCGGAAGTTCAGGCAGGCGAAGGCATAGGCGGCCATGGTGCAACTGAACAGCGTGCCGACCACGTTCAGCGCGGTGATGAAGATCGAGTTGCGCAGGTAGGCGATGAAGTGGAAATCGCGGAAGGCGGTGCGGTAGTTTTCCCATTGGAGCGTTTCCGGGATCCACACCGGCGGATCGGCCATGGCTTCGGGGAAGGTCTTCAGCGAGGTCACGATCATCCAGGCCAGCGGGATGAGCATGATGAACGAGCCGCCGACCAGCGAGCCGTACAGGACGATGTTCTGCATGACGGAGCGGCGTTCCATATCAGTGGTGCACCCATTTCCTGCCGAGGCGGAAGTTCAGCCAGGTCAGCAGCGCGATCACCGCGAACAGCATCCAGGCCATCGCGCTGGCCAGGCCCATGTGGAAGTAGTTGAACGCGGTCTGGAACAGGTGGAGCACGTAGAACAGGGTGGCGCGGGCCGGGCCACCGGGGACCTTGTCCATCGCCGCTCCGAACACATAGGCCTGGTCGAAGACCTTCATCGCACCGATCACACCCATCACGAGGTTGAAGAAGATCACCGGCGAGAGGATCGGGAGGGTGACATGGCGGAAGCGGTGCCACGCGTTCGCGCCATCGATCGACGCCGCCTCGTACAACCCGCGCGGCACGCCCTGCAGCCCGGCGAGGAACACGATCATCGCGCCGCCGAACGACCAGAGGGTCATGATGATCAGCGCGGGAAGCGCCCAGGTCGTGGAGTTCAGCCAGGCCGGACCGGCGATGCCAAATTTCGAAAGCAGCTCGTTCAGCAGGCCGTAGTTCGGGTGGAAAATCCAGATCCAGATGACCACCGAGGCGGTGGCGGGCAGCAGCGACGGCAGGTAGAAGATGGTGCGAAACGCGCCGAGGGCCTTGACCTGGTTGTTCAGCAGCAGGGCGATGCCGAGGGCGATCATCAGCGACAGCGGGATCTGCACGCCCGCGTAGATCAGTGTGACCTTCACCGAGGGCCAGAAGGCCGGATCGTCCTGGATCAGGTACAGGTAGTTCTCCGCCCCCACCCAGCGCGGCGGATCGACGACATTGTACGACGTGAAGCTCAGGTAGAACGAATAAAGCATGGGGCCGAGCACGAGGAACAGGAATCCGAGCAGGGCCGGACCGGCCATCAGGAAAAACCAGATGCCTTCGCGCAGGCGTTCCCGGTGCAGCTTCATGGTTTCGCATCTCCGAGGTGGCGGCGGGATCCGACGACGTCGAGGAAGCGGTTGGCGGCGCGGGTGGCGTTCGCGGCGGCTTGCTCGGGGGTCAGGTCGCCGCGGATCATCCGGTCGATTTCCGGCTGGATGATGTTCAAGGACAACTCGATGTAGTCGGTCGAGCGGGGCAGCGGGAGCGCATAGCGGATCTGTTGGTAGACGGCGGCCATGTTGTGCGGGCGGGTCTGGCCGTCGGTGCGGCGCAGGAATTCCTCGGCCACGGAGCGGCGGACAGACAGGCCGCCGCGCTGGACGTTCTCGCGGATGTGTTCCGGGGCGACCATGTACTTCATCAGTGTCCAGGCGGCCTCGGGGTTCCGGCTGGTCCGGGTGATGCCGTAGGCGCGGATGGCAATCTCGCCGCCCTCGCGTCCATTCGGGCCGATGGGCAGGACCTGCACATCCCAGTCGAGTCCGGGAATGGCGTTGTAGGTCTTCCACTTCTCGGTGTGTCCGCCGTACCACATGCCGACCTTGCCGGAGGCGAACTGGTTATCGGGGCCGTAGCCGGGTGCGGGGGCGAAGCCATGCTTGAAGATGCGGTCATGGTACATGGCGAGGCCTGCGATGGCTTCGGGGGAGTCGAGCACGCAACGGGTCAGGTCCTCGTTGAAGATGGTGCCTCCGGCCTGGCGCACGAAGATCAGCCATTCGCCCCACCAGCCGGTCTCCACGTCACCGCCCCAGACCCCGCCGCGGCCAGCATCGGGCAGCTCCATGATCTTGTTGCCGGCGGCGATGTAATCGTCCCAGGTCCACTGGTCGGTCGGATAGGCCACGCCGGCGCGGTCGAACAGGGACTTGTTGTAGTAGAGCAGCGAGACGTTCATGCCGGCGGCGAGGAAGTAATAGCGGCCCTCGTGCTGGCAGGCGGAGAGCACCTCGGGGAAGAAGTCATCGAGGCCGATCTCCGCGCGGTCGCGTTCCACCAGTTCAGTCACGTCGTACATGAACGGGAGCATGTAGGCGATCCAGACATCGCCGCATTCCACGAGGTCGGGGGCTTGGCCGGCGGCGGCGAGGGTCTTGAACTTGGTCTGGTACTGGGTGGCCGGGACCCAGAGGACCTTCACGCGGATATCGGGGTGGTCGGCCTCGAAGCGTCGCACAAAGTCCTCGATGAACGGGCGGTCCCAGCGGACCGGGACCATCCAGCGGACCTCGGTGCGCCCATCGTCCACCGGGCGCGGACCGCATCCGGCGAGGACGGCGGCCAGCGCACAGGCGGCGAGGATGGAGCGGAGGACGGTCATGTGCGGGTCAGCTCTTCACGAAGTCCAGCAGGTCCTTCAGTTTCGCGGTGGCCAGTCCGATGACGTGGTCGCCTCCCCCATAGTACACCCACACCTCGTCGCCGACGAGGATGTTCGTGGAGCTGAACACCACGTTCGGCACATCGCCGCGGATCTCCCACATCTCCTCGGGCCACAGGATGGGAGCCTTCGGGCGGGCGATGACCTTCGAGGGGTCCTTCAGGTCGAGCAGCATCACGCCGATGCGGTAGACGTGCTTCGTGTCGGCGGCGTGGTAGAAGGCCAACCAGCCCTCTTTCGTCTCGATCGGCACGCCGTTCATGCCGACATACTTGCCTTCCCACTCGATCTCGGGGCGCGAGGAGCAGACCACCTTCATGTCCGCCTCCCGCCAGGTTTTCATGTCCTTCGAGTAGGCGATCCAGACATTCGGGCGACGGCGGTGGAAGGCGCAGAACCTGCCGTTGATCTTCCGCGGGAACAGCATGTGGTCCTTGTTGTCCTCCCCCTGCACCATGGGGCCGATCCGTTCCCAGGTGATGAGGTTCTCGCTTTTCGCCCACATCGGGTAGATGCTCCCGCAATACTCCACGCCCTTGCCGCTGTACGGGGCATAGCCGCAATAGGCCATGTAGAAGGTGCCATCGATCTCGGTCACGCGCGGATCCTCGACGCCGCGGATCTCGAATTCGGTCTCGGGGACCATCACCGGTTGCCGCAGGCGATTCCAGTGCACGCCGTCGGTGCTTACCGCGTAGCCGATACGGCTGATGAAGTCCACTCCCTGCGCGCGGTAGTGCATGTGGAACAGGCCCCGGTGCCGGATCACCGACGCGTTGAACACGTTCAGGCTTTCCCACGGGCTGGTGGCGTCGGGCAGCAGGATCGGGTTCGCGGGATGGCGTTTCAGCTTGAAGGGTTTTGATCGGGCGGTGCGCTTCATGCGTTCAGGACTCCATGGAGGGTTGAATCGGGTTCATGTCGGGATCAGGCGGCCTGGGATTCGGGATGCGGCTGGACCTGCAGGGCGAGCGCGAGGGCGCCGAGGTCGCCGATGGCGTGGCCGATGCGGGTCGGGCGGACGACGAGGTTGCGGCAGGTCTGCCGCCAGGCATAGCGGCGGATCTGGAGGTCGAGGTTCGGCCAGATCAGGTCGCGCATGTGGACGGCGATCGTGCCGAGCAGGATCACCCTCGGATTGAAGCACATGGCGAGGATGCCGATGCCGTGCGCGAGGTGGTCGAGGAACGACTTCCAGACCTGGAGGGCCACGGTGTCGTTGCGGCGGATGGCGCGCTCGATGCAGGCGAAATCGATCCGGCCCAGGTCGCCGCCGGCTTCCTCGACGATGACCGAGTCCACCTGCCGGGTGCGCAGGTTTTCCTGGACCTGCAGGGCCACGTTGCGGCCACCGCAGTACATTTCCCAGCAGCCCTGCTGGCCGCAGGAGCAGGAGGGGCCATCGGTGCGCACGACCATGTGCCCCACTTCGCCGGCGAGGTCGTCGGCGCCCTGCAGCAGGTGGCCGCCGCTGATGATGCCGGCTCCGATGCCGGTGCTCATGGTCACGTAAACCAGATCCTTCGTACCGCGGTATTCACCGAAGCGGTATTCGGCGAGGGCCGCGGCATTGGCATCGTTATTGATCACCACCGGACGGCCGGTCATCGCTTCAATCCAACTGCGCACCGGCACATCGCGCCAGCCCGGCATGTTCGGCGGCTGCAGCACGGTACCGGAAGCGACTCGCATCGGACCGGGAACGGCGAGACCGACGGAAACTATGTCATCGCGAGATGTACCGGATTCCGCCAGCACGGCTGTAATCAGTCCGTCGAGGCGTCGACGCCAATCTTCCGGCGAGGTGTCGGCATTGGTGGGCATGCGATGTGAAACGATCAACGAACCGTCATCGCGGCCTACGCTTACGCTGGTCTTGGTGCCGCCGAGATCGATGCCAAGGTAGTATTTCACCGGGCACCTCCGGCGATGGTCGCGCCGGTGGCGGCATCGAAGTAATGGGCACGTTTCATGGCCGCATTCAGGGTCAGGATCTGGTTGACCTCGGCGACCATGGCGGGACCGACGCGCGCGACCAGCGCGTGGGGTCCGGCATGCAGGTGCAGGTACACCTCGGCCCCCATCGGCTCGACCACCTCCACGCGGGCCTCGATGCGCGAGCCGGGTGCGCCCCCTCCCGACAACAGGTGGTCGCTCAGGTCCTCGGGCCGGATGCCGAGCACGATGGACGACCCGATCCGGTCGGCCAGGCGCGGCGACACCGCCTCATCCACCCGCAGACTGACCCCCTCGGCCACGAAATGCAGCGCCCCGGAGAGGGCTTCGATGCGACCGGTCATGAAGTTCATCGGGGGCGAGCCGATGAAGCCGGCGACGAACTGGTTGGCCGGCTGGTTGTACAGGTCAAGCGGGGCCGCCACCTGCTGGATGACCCCGTCCTTCATGACCACGATGCGGTCGCCCATGGTCATCGCCTCGACCTGGTCGTGGGTCACGTAGATCATCGTCGACGACAACCGCGTGTGCAGCTTGCTGATCTCCATCCGCATCTGCACCCGCATCTTCGCGTCGAGGTTCGACAACGGCTCGTCGAACAGGAAGGCCTTCGGCTTGCGCACGATCGCCCGGCCCACCGCCACCCGCTGCCGCTGCCCGCCCGATAACGCCTTCGGCTTGCGGTCCAGGTAGCTCTCGATGCTCAGGATCTCCGCCGCCTCGCGCACCCGGCGTTGGATCTCGTCCTTCGGGAACCGGCGCAACTTCAACCCGAAGGCCATGTTCTCCGCCACCGTCATGTGCGGATACAACGCGTAGTTCTGGAACACCATCGCGATGTCGCGGTCCTTCGGCGGCACGTCGTTCACCCGCTTGCCGTCGATGTAGATGCTCCCCGACGAAATCTCCTCCAGCCCCGCCACCATGCGCAGCGTCGTCGACTTGCCGCACCCCGACGGACCCACCAGCACGACGAATTCCCGGTCCTCGATGACCAGGTTCGCATCCTTCACCGCCACCACCCCGCCGGGATACACCTTGTGCACATGCTCGATGATTACGCGGGCCATGCTGCTCCTCCGGACATGCGGACACCCTGGTTCATGGCGCCATCGTAGCGGGGGCGGGCCGGGGAAGGCAAAACCGGATGTGCATTAAATAGCACCCTGCCGTGCTATCGGAGTATCTTTTGGTGCAGCGCACCCGTTCCGAGCCGGACGGATCAGCGGGCGTTGGCGGGTTGGAGGTGGCGACGCCAGACCAGCCAGGCGATCACGCCGGCGAGGAGCAGCAGGGCGAGGTCGGTCAGCAGCGGGATGCCGACCGAGTTCAGGCCGGCGGACGCGGTGTTGTTGCCGGCGACCGGGTCGCCGAAGCGGGGCGAGACGGAGACGTTGATGGTGTTGGCCAGTTCCTGGGTCGAGCCGGTGTAGATCGGCATGGCGTTCAGGACGAGGGTGGTCGAGGCGCCGCCGGCGAGGCCCCCGAGTTGCCAGACCAGGTTCACGCCGTTGGTGACGCCGCCGGGGCTGTTGGTGCCGGTGAACTGGAGGTTCGCGGTGATCGAGCTGGTGACGGCGAAAAGGCCGGCCACGGAGGCGGAGTTGTTGGTGATGGTGATGGTGTAGGAAACGGGATTTCCGGAGAGGGCGAAGTTGGTCGAGGCGACGAGGGTGACGCCGAGGTCGACCTCGTTCGTGTAGGGGTTGAAATCGAGGAAGAGATCGCCGCCGGAGGAGCGGACGGCGAAGGAGCCGTAGTTCTTCTGCGGTGGATTGAACAGGGCGGTTTCGACGGTGAACTTGTTCGAGGCGAAGCCGGTCTGGGTGCCGGCATCGACGATCTGCCAGCTCAGCGGGCTGAGCCCGTCGAAGCCGGTGAGGGTGCTGCTGCTCTGCACGAGTTCGATCTTGAACGGGTTGGCCGCGGCGGTGTCGTTCGTGACCGAACCGGTTCCGCCGGCCACGGTGATCAGGTCCCAGTTCACGCCGGGGGTGCCGGAGGCGGCGTTGATATCCACCCGGTAGGTGCCGCCGGTGAAGTTCACCGAGGCGGCGGCGATGTTCCCGATGCCGGTGTTGTTGGGGGAGATGCGGCCGCCGCGCACGCGCAGGTTGCCGATGGAGGAATTCGCGGCGAGGGTGCCGGCGGCGACTTCGGCGAGTCCGGCGGCTGGCAGGGTTCCGGTGACCAGCAGCACCCCGGATGAAACGATGGTCGATCCGCTGTGCGCGTGGGCCGAACTGCTGAGGGTCAGGGTACCGCTGCCGACCTTCGCGACGGAGAGCGAGGCGGAGGAACCGGAGTTCGAGAAGGTTCCGGAGAAGGTCGTGCTGGCGTTGTTCGCCCCGATGCCGATCATGGCGGAGGTGCTGGGGAGCCGGTTGTCGATGGCACCGCTGCCGGTGATGCCGCCGAAGGTTTCCGACTGGCCGTTCAGGTCGATGGTCACCGCCGGCTGCAAGGTCCAGCTGTTGCCGGCATTCGGGATGACGCCGGAGGCGCCGATGCGCAGCGTGCCGGTATTGGCGAGCGTGGTGGAACCGAGCCAGCTGTTCGCGGTGTTGCTGACGATCAGCACCGTGCCGGCGTTCTCGAGGTAGAGGGTCAGGCCGTTGCTGACGGATCCGGAAAGTTTGCCGGCGATGACCGAGGTCGCATTGCCCGCGCCCTCGATGAAGGAGGTTCCGGAACCGAGGGTGATGCCCTGACCGGGACCGCCGAGGCTGACGTTCTGGCGCAGGATCACCGAACCGTTGCTGACTAGGGTCAGCACATCGTCGCCGGTGCCGCCGCCGAAGGCGCCGCCGTGGTAGACGTCAACCAACTTGTCCACATTGCCGGCGCTGTTGATGACGAACTTGCCGGTGAAGGACGGTTGGTTGTTGGTGACGATGAACCGGGTGACCGCGGAGCCGAACGACATGGTGACGATGCCGGAGCCGGTAAGGCCGCCGACCGGCGGGTAAAACAACCAGCGCTGGGTGTCGTCGCCGAGGTTGCGCAATTCGGCGCCGGCGGCACCGATCACCACCGGGTTGAAGAAAAAGGCGGTGTTGGAAAAGCTGCCATGCAGTCCGGCGCCGTTGATCACCACGGCATTGGTGGTGGTCGCGCCCAGGGATCCATTGGTGGTCGTCGTCAGCACCACCACGCCACCGCTTATCGAAAGAGTCCCGCCATAATAGAGGTTGGTCGATTGTAGGGTCCAGGTACCCGACCCCACCTTGGCGATGTTCAGGGTGGCCCCGGCGCCGGAGTTGGTCATGCTGCCGGTGAAGTTGGTGCTGCCGTTGTTCGCGCCGACGATCAGGGTGGCGGAGGAGCCGGCGAGCATGTTGTCGATCCGGCCAGCGCCACCCAGTCCGCCGATCCGCTCGGTGAAACCGTTCAGGTCGAGACGGGCGGCGGAGGTCACATGAACCACACCTCCGGTGTCGGGGACCACCCCGGCCGCACCGAGGCGCAGGGTTCCGAAACCGGCGGCGGCGTTGAGGGTGGTTTCACCGGCCCAGTTGTTGTTCGTGTTGGCCAGCAGCATCGCGCTGCTGGCGTTGCCGAGGTAGAACTGGACGCTGTTGGTGGCGGGGCCGCTGATCTTGCCGGCGACGGTGCCGGTGGAGGTGCCGGCGATTTCGATCTTGGTCTGGCCGGAGCCGAGGGTAATGCCCTGGGTGGTGCTGCCGAGGTTGACATTGTTGCGGAACAGCACGGCACCGCTGTTCTGGAAGGTGATGGCGTCATCACCGGCCGAACCCCCGAAGGCCCCGCTGTTGCTCAGGTCCACGAAGCGGTTCTGGTTGCCGCCGCTGTCGACGATCCACCGCCCGGTGAAGCCGGTCTGCGAGCTCGCCATGGTAAAGCGGGTATTGTTGCCGCCGAACGACAGGGTGAGCGTCCCGGATCCGGTGATGCGGTTGGCGATCATCTGCCAGCGCTGGGAATCGTTGCCGAGGTTGCGCAACTCACCGCCGGATGCTCCGACCGCGATGAAATTGCTGACATTGACGTTCGCGGCGAACAACGCATGCAGCGCACCGCCGTTCAGCGAAACGCCGTTGGTGGCGGTCGTGCCGAGGCTGCCGGAGCCGGTTGCGGTGATGCGGATCACGCCGCCGCTGATCGAAGTCAGGCCGGTGTAGTTCTTGTTGGTGCCGGACAAGGACAATTCACCGGAGCCGGTTTTCGCGAGTCCGGCCGAACCGCCGAGGGCGGCGCTGACGGTGGTCGTCACGGCGGGACCGACCAACCAGGCTCCCCCCGAAAGCGTCAGTACGCCGGATCCGGCCACCGTGTAGACGCCCTGGGTCACCGATACGGTACCTGCGGTCACGCCGCCGGCATCCACGGTGACGGTACCCGTGCCCAAGCCACCGAACACCGCATCATCCGGGGTGGCGTTGTTCCAGTTGGCGGGACTTCCGCCGTTCAACCAACCCGCCGCACCGTTCTGCCAGACGCCCGCCACCCCGCCGGTCCACACGAGGGAAGCCGCAAGCGAGGGGGCCACAAGCATAAGCCAAGCGACGACGCAGGCGTTGCCTGCGTTCCATCGAGATCCATTCCAACGCCGAGCAGATGAATACGTCATAATCCGACTCTCCTCCGACATCACTACCCCACCCTACCAATGGCAGAGCCCCTACCGGCATAATCGTACACAAACGCGCAACAAATCATCAGGGAATGACGCAGCATTTTCGTACACGGCGCGTGCCGTTTAGAGCCATCCTAGGGTTCAACCGGCCAGGGAGATGTGCAACGAGTCGGAATCGAATCCGTCGGGCATCGGAAGCGCAGGCACGGACCGGTCATCCGAGAGAACGGCCGCCGTGGCGTTTTGCCGACGATTCGAGCGGCCGTTGCGGAAAGCCCGGCCGGCCCAGCCTTCCATCAGCATGGGTTGGCAACCGAAGCTGAATCCTGGAATAATGGACGAAAGCAGGCCGCCGGGTGGTTGGTGCACGGGATCAAGCCAAGCCTGGAGTTCACGCCACGAAACCGAGGCTTCGATGCGGCGCAGGCCGCGGCGGCTGGAGGCCAGGGCGGAAATCCGGGGAAACGAACTGCTCAGCACGCGGTCGTTGATCATGCAGGCCCACAGGGTGTCGGTGGTCTTTGAACTGAAACCAAGCCAGAGGGTGAAGTCACCGCGTTCGCGGGTGCCGTCGCCGTTGAAGTCGAACCACAAGCCGATCCCGTCGGCGAGATCGAATTCACCGGCGGTATAGCCGGCGTGGCTGCACGCTTCGCAGGCCTTGCCCGGACCGGCGGTTTCCTCAATCAGCAGGTGGAGCCGCTGCGGATCCCACCCGAAGGCGATGCGGGCGCGCATGCGACCCATGCCGAAGGCGGCGAGGTCGATCTCGACCGGGTCGGACATTTCCGGCGGACCTTTGGGCGCGACGAGTGTGGTGCCCAAAAAGCGCCGGGGCGGGACGGGCGGTGGAGGAGCGGCAGGTGGTTTCTGCAGCGGATAGGCCTGCCGGGCGAGCGCGACCATTTCATCGAGACCGACCACGGAGAACCTAGCCGGGTCGAGGTGGCCGGCGATCCGGACGAAGTCGGCGGGAGAGCCTCCATACACCGGAATGAATGCGGGGGATCCCTGTTGCGCGGCGATTTCCTCGATGCGTGCGGCCACGGCCTTGAGCTGGGCGGCGCCTTCGCCGGGAATGCGGTACTTCCAATAGAACAAGGACCAGTCGGCACCGATCACCGGCTGGCCGGCCCGGGTCATCCAGAGACCCGGCTGCTGGGCCGCCTCGAAGAGGTACCCGTCAGCACCGCGGCGCATCAACCAGGCCTCGGTCTCGGGATCGAGCATGCCGTTGGTTGCATCGAGCATGCCGTGAACCGCGTAGATGCTGCCGACGCGGACATCGCTGTCGGCCAGAAGGGCGGCCTCGCGGTCGGCCAGGGCCATGGCCTTCGCGGAGTGCTTGAGCCCGTAATAGCCGTAGCCCGAGATGGACGACACGAACACGTCCTGTTCGGTGCTGGTGCGGTAGAAGTATTCCATCAGGCCGGGATACCGCTCGTTGATGAACGGGGAGATCCCCCAGTTCACCGGCAGTTGGCCGCGCCCCTGCTCCAGCCAGCGGCCAGCCCCCATGACCGAGCCCATCCACTTCAACGTGTCGCCCTCGTTCACCATGAAGGTGACATAGGCACGGCGCTGCAGCGTCACCGACGAAGGATCGAAACGACGCCGCTTGCGCAAGGGCCAGGAGGAGGCGCTGATCTTCTCATGGAAGGAAAGGTTCGGGCAACCGGTGCAAATCAGGAAGGTGCCCGAGGGTCCCATCGCGACCATCATGGCCGCCTCGCTGGTACCCCACCCGTACATCGGGCTCATCGGTTCGAGCGCGCCGAGGATGCGGCGGATCAGGGCGAAATGCGCAGGCGCGCGGGCCTCCCAGAAGTCGAGGTTGAACACGAACATGCGGCCGGCCACGGCGAGGTCGAGCGAGAAGATATCCGGATCCTTCTGGTCGTTCGTATCGTTTTGCGAAAAAACCGCGGTCCGCGAGCAACGGGGCATCAGGTGCTCGAACGCCCAGGAGGAAGCCTCGAGGCGCGACGAGAACCGGTCGCGGATATCGGCGACAACGGGAAGCCGGGCGAGGAAGGCCTCCAGCAACGGCGACTCGTCGGGAACCGCCACGGCATCCTCGACGCCGGCCAGTGTGACGGCAAGCGCGAGTTCACACCGGTTGGCCAGACGGAACCGCACCACACCGCGCACCTGGTCGCCCAAGGCGTCCAGCAGGGCCATCGGGCCGGCCAGCGTGTCAAACCGGCAACCGCGGGCCTGTGCATAGTAGTCCTGCCAGAACTCCGGCGCCGACCGGTAGCGGGCCAACGTATCGGCGGCCAGGCGCGCCGCGCCGTCGGCGCTAAGCGGATTGGTCTCGAAGGAGGAGTGGCACTGGCGGCGGCGCAAGGTCAGGAACACCCGGGGGCCGGTGCGATTGGCCAGGCCCTGCAAGCAGACCACGCTGACGAGGACCGCATCGGGAAACGACTCGACATCGAGCACCAGGGCTTGCTGCCCCACCCCGGCCACCGGTTTCGGCGACACTGCCATATCGATTGCCACAGTTCGTTCTCCTGTCCGTGGATGCCCGCGCGCGTCCCCCGCGAAGTCCGGTCCACCCTTCCAGTAGATACGCGAGACACCCGGGGAAGGCCAGCGGGGATGTGCACGATCATGCGCGTTTTCGTCCATTATCGGGTATTTTCCGTGCACGAGAGTCCCGCACCAAAACATACCGGAAAGCGCGGAAAGCGTGGATATCGCCGGTTGTTCTTCGAGGCGGTTCGGCTAGGTTGGATCAGCACATGCATGACCATCCACGCATTCGGGCCGCCGAGGCCGGCCTGGAGGCGGCCCTGGCCCACACCGACCAGCCGGGGGCCGCCGCCCTGCTCCGGCCCCTGTTCGCGCCCTGGCTGCCGCTGTTCCTGCTGGCCGTCGCGCTGAATGCGCTGCACGGCCTCGCGGTGGCGGCGCAGAACCTGACGCCGAAGTGGCTGATCAGCGACATCCTGAAGCCGGCCGATCTGGATATCGGGGAGAAGCTGCGCCGCCTGGCCGTGTTGTCGGTCGCGTTCCTGCTGGTGACGGTGTTCGGACGGATGCTGATGTGGCACGCCGGGTACCGCCTGTTCACCCATGTGCGGGAGCGGGTGGTGTTCACGTTGCGCTCAACCTTCTTCCGCCATGTGAATCACCTTTGCCTGCGGTTCCATGGCCGCCATTCATCCGGTGAATTGTTCAACTACCTGTTCGGCTCGCCGCTGGCCACGATGATGCAGTTCTACCAGCATGCCTCGATGTTCGTGCCCGGCGCGGTGTTCACGCTGATCTCGACGATTGCGTTGCTGGGCCTGTGGGATCCGGTGCTGACCGCGGTGCTGCTGGTGACCGCCCTGGTCAATGTGGGAATCATGCAACATGCGCGCCGCAGGATCCGGGTGCTTAACCTGGATTACCAGGTCGTGGAAGGCGATGTGGCCGGCCATGCCGCCGACCTGCTGCGCGGCTCGCACGCGGTGAAGCTGTATGCGATGGAGGACTCGGTGGCGGCGGAGTTCGAACGCGAGGCGATGAAGATGAGCCGCCAGAGCTATCACCGCGACATCCAGTCGCATGTCCATCACATGAAGCACGAGGCTTCGACCTA
Source organism: uncultured Verrucomicrobiota bacterium (assembly GCA_937872895.1). Taxonomy (GTDB): domain Bacteria; phylum Verrucomicrobiota; class Kiritimatiellia; order CAIVKH01; family CAIVKH01; genus CALMUP01. The sequence continues at coordinate 300,363 of CALMUP010000009.1, read as the reverse complement.
CATCGGCTACGCGGTACTGATCGCGGCGGCGGGCTGGCGCTACCTGACCGGGCACGCCGATGAAGGCGTGATCGCCGCCTACCTGAACGCATTCGGGGCGGTGATGGCGCAGTTCTCCGCGCTGTTCACCTCGGTCGCGCTGCTGGGCGGGGCACAGGCCTCCCTGGAGCGGATCGGGCGGGTGCTGAAGACATCCAGTTCCACACCGGACCCCGGACCGGAAGAGGTCGCGGACGTTCCGGCCGAAGGTGATATCGTGTTCCGCGAGGTGGTGTTCGCCTACGATCCCGCGCGCGAGCCGGTCATCCCCGCCTTGTCGCTGACCATTCCGCAGGGACAACGCATCGCACTGGTTGGTCCTTCCGGCGCGGGCAAGAGCACCGTGGTGCAGTTGCTGATGCGGCTGTACGACCCGCAGCGCGGTTCGGTGGAGATTGGCGGGATCGACCTGCGCCGCTTGCGCGGCAGCGACCTGCGGCGGCACATCGGCATCGTGCCGCAGGATCCGTTCATCTTCCGCACGACCATCCGCGACAACATCCGTGTGGCGAAACCGGAGGCGACCGACGACATGATCCGCCGCGCCTGCGAACGCGCCCACGCGTGGGAGTTCATCGAGAAACTTCCGCGCGGCCTCGACGAGGTCGTGGGGGAAGGCGGCTCCACCTTGAGCGGCGGGCAGCGGCAGCGCCTGGCGATCGCGCGGGTGCTGCTCGCCTCGCCCGGCATCCTGGTCTTTGACGAGGCGACCAGCGCCCTCGACACGACCAGCGAGCACCTGATCCAGGCCAGCCTGGAGTCGGAGTGTGCCGGCCGCACCGCGATCTTCATCGCCCACCGTCTCGCCACGGTGAAGACGTGCGACCGGATCCTGGTGATCGACCAGGGTCGGATTTGCCAGGACGGCAGCTACGCGGAACTGGTCGCGAAACCCGGCCGTTTCCGGGACATGGTGCACGGACAGCAGTTGAGGGATTGAGCCACACGCGAAGAAGCCGCGACGGCATCCGGTCGACGATGCCGCCCGCGGTCCATGGTCAGGGCGGGATTGGGTGGCGGCACGGCATGCCCGCCATCGGACCGGACGGATGAATGCCCGCCCACTACCCGACCAGGTGCCGGACCAGCGCGTCGGCGATCAGGGCGTGGCCGGCCGGGGTCGGGTGAACGCCATCGCCGGCCCAGTGGGCGGCGGGAGTTTCGGCCAGCCGTGCGCGGAACAGGTCGTCGAGCGGGATGAAATCCGCCTGGTATTCCTCCGCGAGGGCGCGGGCGGCGGAACGCTTCGGATCGAGATCGCTGCGCCATTCCGGGGTGACATGGCCGCACGGCAGCAGGAACGGCTCGAGCACCACGACCCGCGCGGAGGTTTCCGCGCGCAACCGCAGCAGCAGGGTTCGGACGTGATCGATGTAGTGCTCCACGGGGGTCGGATCGTTGCGGTCGAACCGCCGCCAGGTGTCGTTGACGCCGATCAGCAGCGAAACCACGTCGGGACGCAGGTTGATGGCGTCCACGGTCCAGCGGGCGACGAGGTCACCGCTGCGATTTCCGGAGATGCCGCGGTTGATGCAGGCCGGGTTCAGGTCGGGCCGCCGCAGGGCCAGCTGCCCGGCGGTCATCAGGACATAACCGCGGCCGAGGCTCGCCGGATCCGAATACTCGCGTCCGGCATCGGTGATGCTGTCGCCCTGGAACAGGATTCGGGAGCCGGGAGCTAGCTGGATCATGGGTGGTTTCCTTGCTGATCAGGGTGGGGTTTCGGAAAAGGCGGGGGCTCGGTACAACAGTTCGCCGGCCCTGGGGATGAACAGGATGCCCTCGGATTCCCGGTTGCGGTAGTCATCGGGGCGCAGGGCGTCCGGATCGAGGTAGCCGAGGTTCAGGCGGCGGCAATCCACCGCGCTGATACGCGAGGCGAGGATGACCTCGACCCGCGGCTGCTCGACGCCGTTCTCGTAGGTTCCGATCCCCTTCACGTGGGTGGAGTGCGCCAGCACGCCCCACGGTTCGTGGTGGAAGCGGTCCCACTGCTTCAGGAAGTAGTCGCGGGTGTGGTAACCGATCCGGAAGATGGCCTCCCCGTGAGCCTGGCAGACCTCGTGCAGGTGCGGGGCATAAATGATCACCCGGCCTCCATCGGCCACCGCCGGCTCCGACTTGTACATGCACTTGCCGGCGGTCCACAACTCGTCGTACATCGGCGGACAGACGGCGAACACGGTGTGGAACGGGCGGGCCACCTCGCGCACATGGAGGCGGGCGGAATGCGCGGCGGCGCGGCTCCAGGCCTCATCCACCTCCCCCGCGTAGAGCCCGGCCAGGATGTGACCGTCCACCACCATGCAAACCGCCTTGCGTTCGGCGGGAATCATCGCGGCCGCACGGTCGATCACCGCCCGGACCGGGGTGCGGGCGTGGCCGATGATGCGCGGGTTGGTGATCACCGCCCCGAGCCAATGGAAGAAGTTGAGCACCTCCGGGCCGCTGATCCCCGGGAAGAAATACTTGTTGCCGCCGCTGAATCCCGCCACCTCGTGGGGAAACACCGGACCCAGCACGACCAGCAGGTCGTAGTCGCGCACCGCCCGGTTCACCCGAACCTCGACCTCCATGCTGAACCGATCTCCCGACAACGCGGCGATCTCGGCGGCGGGAATTGCGCCGACCGAGGTCAGTTGCGCCGGGTCGCTCCAGGCATGGTTCATCAGCTTCACGCGGCGGAACATGCCGGCCCGCTCCTCCGGGGTGATGCCGAGGTGCGCCAGGATGGCCTCCTCCGGCAGCGGGGCATGGGTGCCCAGGGCGATCATCACATCCACGCACGCGGCCTCGGGCGCAAGCAGGTTGTGCATGACGCGGAACAAGGCGGCCAGCGGACAGGTGCGGGTGCGGTCCGGAACAACCAGCAGGATACGCCGGCCGCGGATGGTCCAGCCGGACACGGCATCGGCGCAGATTCGCTGGATGTCGATCTCCATCCCGCCACTGTGCGAAAAAACGCCATGATTGCAAGAACATACTATCTCATACGTGTGAGCTTGCTTTCCTGCCCCGGCCGGACTAGGGTGTCCTTCATGAAACATCCTGGATTCGACCTGAGCGGCCGGGTGGCCGTGTTGACCGGTGCGGGCGGCGTGCTGATCCGTGCGATGGCGAAGGCTTTGGCGGCCGAGGGCGTGCGGGTGGCGCTGCTGAACCGGACCGGCGCGAAGGCGGAGCTGCTGGCGCAGGAGATCGTCGCGGCAGGCGGCGAGGCCTTGCCGGTCGAGGCGAATGTCCTTCAGACGGCCGACCTGGAACGGGCCAGGGATGCGGTTCTTCAGGCATTTGGCCGGGTGGACATCCTGGTGAACGGGGCGGGCGGCAACCAGCCGGAGGCGACGACTTCGGACACGCGGAGTTTCTTCGACCTGTCCCCGGATGCGATGCGCGCGGTGTTCGACCTGAACCTGCTCGGCGCGATCCTGCCGAGCCAGGTGTTCGGGCGACCGATGGCGGAGGCAAAAAGCGGGGTGATCGTGAACATCTCGTCGGCGAGTGCGATCCGCCCCCTCACCCGCGTGGCGACCTACGGTGCGGCCAAGGCGGCCCTGGACAATGTCACCCAGTGGCTGGCCGTGCACCTGGCGCAGCAGTACGGCGCGGGGATCCGGGTGAACGGGCTTTGCCCGGGATTCATCGAGACCGAGCAGAACCGTTTCCTGCTGCGGGACCGCGAAACGGGCGCATTGTCGAAGCGAGGGGGTGACATCCTTGCCCACACGCCGGCTGGCCGGTTCGGCACACCGGACGACCTGCTGGGCGCGCTGTTGTGGCTGGTTTCGCCGGCGGCGGCGTTCGTGACCGGCACGGTGGTGGTGGTGGACGGGGGCTTCTCGGCCTTTTCCGGAGTATAGACATGGTCCGCGTCACCCAGAAGACGATCGCGAGGAAACTCGGCTTGTCGGCATCGCTGGTTTCCCGTGCCTTGTCGGGGAAGGCCGAGGAGATCGGATGCGCCCCGGCGACGGTTACACGGATCCGGGAAGTGGCGGCGAAGCTGGGCTACCTGCCGAGCGCGGCGGCGCGGCGGCTGCGCGGCGAGGGTGGTCCCCTGCTGGGTGTCGTCGCGGCCGACATCGCCGATCCGTTCTTCTCCCAGGTGTTGGCGAGCGTGATCCGTCTTGGCCATGAACGCGGGTATGCCCTGACCGTGGCGGGATTCGAACGGAGACGCATCCACCAGAGGGACCTTTCCCGGTTGCTTGAACAGGAGCTTTCCGGCCTGTTGCTGATCGGTGGCGGGAACGAGTCCGAGTATGACGAGGTGTCCCGCCGCGGAATCCCTGTGGTGCGGATCGGGGCCGTCTCCCCGCGATCGGCGTTTACCCAGGTTGGATCGAACGAGGAGGCCGGATTCAACCTGCTGCTCAAGCATCTCGCCGCGCTTGGACATCGGAACATTGGCCTGGTCGGCGCGGACCAGAAGGTTCACCGCCATCGGATGGACCTGGTGCGCAGCCTGACCGCGACGCATGGACTGCGCGTAGCCTCGCGGCATGTCACGCTCGGATCGGATGAAGTGTTGAAAGCGGGCCTGGAGGGCGGACGCCAACTGTTGCGCCAGTCGGGTGCGAAACAACCAACCGCCATCATCTGCTCCAGCGACACGGTGGCGCTTGGGGTGATCAGCGCATTGCGTGACCATGGTTCCCGGACGCCGGAGGATGTCTCGGTGACCGGGTTTGACGACCTGCTGCTTTCCCGCATCTGCACACCGCCGCTCACCACACTTCACCAACCCGTCGAGGCTTTCACGGAATATGCGCTCGAAGCCCTGATCGGCCGTCGCCCCCTACCCCGAACGCGGCAGTTTGCCATGGAACTGGTGGTACGTGGCAGCACCGGAAAGGCGCCCACGTGAATCCAGGCAAGATGCACCCCATCGTGGTCATGGGCGTCAGCGGCAGCGGCAAATCAACCATTGGCCGGGCCCTCGCCCTGCGCATGCGCGCGCGTTTCATCGAGGGCGACGAGTACCATCCCCCGGCGAACATCGCGAAGATGAGCCAGGGGACTCCCTTGAACGACGAGGACCGCTGGCCGTGGCTGGAAACCTTGCGCGTGGAACTTGCCGAGTCGGTGCGACGCGGTGAGCCCGTGATCCTCTCCTGTTCGGCGCTGCGCCAGGCGTACCGCGACCGGCTGGGCCTCGGGCTTCCCGGAATCACCTGGATCTACCTCAAGGGGGAGCGGGAGGCCTTGTTACGGAATTTCGCCAAACGCAGCGATCACTTCATGAAGGCGAACATGCTGGACAGCCAGTTAAGGACGCTGGAGGAACCGGTCGATGCCATCGTTCTGCCCTGCGAGGGGCCGGTGGATGAATTGGTGGATCGCGCCATCAGGAGCATGCATGAAGCGTAAAACAATTACACGCGCCGCGCCGGGCATCTTTGATCCGGACTTCCTGCTCACCACCCCGCAAGCGCGCCAGCTCTACCATGCGGTGGCGGCGGATCTTCCGATCATCGACTACCACTGCCACCTCCCCCCGCGCGAACTGGCCGAGAACCGGCGCTTCGAGAACCTGACCGACCTCTGGCTGGCCGGCGACCATTACAAGTGGCGGGCGATGCGGGCAAACGGGATCGACGAGAGCCTGATTACCGGGAACGCCACGGCGCGAGCAAAGTACGATGCCTGGGCCGCTACCGTCCCGATGACGGTGATGAATCCGCTCTACCACTGGACGCACCTCGAATTGAAGCGGCCCTTCGGCATCCGTTCGTGGCTGCATCCCGGAACCGCCGCATCGATCTGGAGGAAAACCGAGCGCCTGCTGGCCACACCCGCATTCTCCGTGCACGGCATCCTGAAGAACTGGAACGTGGCGTTGATCGGGACCACCGATGATCCTGCCGATGATTTGCGCTGGCACCGCCAGATCTGCCGCGCGAAAAGCTGCCCGGCCGTGGTCGTACCGACCTTCCGGCCCGACCGGGGCCTCGCGGTGGACCGGCCTGCGGTGTTCACGGCCTACGTGCGGGAGCTGGGCAGCGCCGCGGACATGGATATCCGGACCTGGGACGATTTCCTGCGTGCACACGATCGCCGCATCGACGCCTTCCACGCGCTTGGCTGCCGCGCATCCGACCACGCCCTGGAAGCGCCGCCGGACGGCGAGCCCGGCGAAGCGGTTTGCCTGCGGGTGTTCAAGCGCGCGCTTGCCGGCAAGGCCGTCACGCCGGAGGAGGCCGATCGGTTCCGCGCGGGTTTGCTCCTGCACCTCGGACGGGCCTACGCGAAACGCGGCTGGACCCAGCAGCTCCACCTCGGGGCCCTGCGCAACGTCAACACCCGGATGGCAGCACGGCTGGGTGCGGATGCGGGTTGCGACACGATCGGCGACCGTGCGATGGCCCGCGGCCTGGCCCGACTGCTCGACCGTCTCGACCAGACCGATCAACTGCCGCGAACCATCCTCTACAACCTGAATCCGGCCGACAACGAGTTGTTTGCCGCGATGATCGGCAATTTCCAGGACGGTTCCACCGCCGGGAAGATCCAGTACGGGAGCGGCTGGTGGTTCCTCGACCAGAAGGACGGCATGGAGCGCCAGATGAAGGCGTTGGCCAACCTCGGATTGATCAGCCGGTTCGTCGGCATGATCACCGACTCGCGATCGTTCCTCTCCTACAGCCGCCACGAATACTTCCGCCGCATCGTCTGCGACCTCTTCGGCACGGCCATGGCGCAGGGGCTGATTCCCAACGATCCGGCACACATCGGCATGATCGTGCGGCGGATCGCCCACGACAACGCAGCATCCTACTTCACGTTTCCATCGGAAAATCAGCCCGTGCGCGAGTCCGCTTAAAACACCGCGACCAGCGAGGCGGATAGGAAGAGATCCTGCTTGTCCTTGTCTTCGGCCGGCGTGCTGTCGTAACGCTGCTGGAGGACCGTCCGCAACCGGAACCAATCGGTCAGCGCCGTCTCGACACCGACCTCGGCGAGGATGAGGTACACCCCGGTATCCTCCAGCGCGGGCAGGTACTCGAAACGCTCCCAGACCAGGACGCGTTCATCGATCAACTTATCCATCATCACGGCGATCCGGGCGGCGGCGAAGTTCTTTTCCTCTCCGCCTTTTTTCTCGGCGATGTAGGCGGGACCAACTTCCAGCGCGAGGTGAGCAGTATCGGTCTTGATGGCATCATAGCCGGGTGAGAGCACGGATACGAATTGGTAGTCAACATCGGCAATCGCATCGGTGAAGTAGCGGATTTCCGCCGTATAGTACCAGCGATCGCGAATGACATCGCGGTATGCGGCTTCCGCTTCGCCGTTCTCGCGGTCCCGTTCACCATCCTTGTTGCCGACGGAGGCGCGGACGCCGAGCCGGATGGTTTCCTCATCCTTCTTGCGCTCCGTTTTAGCGCGCACCAGCAGCAGCTCGGAATCGTTGTTGCCTCGGTATCCCGTAGCGCCTAATTCAACTTCCGACTTCCACGATCCGCTGCGCTTGGACTGCTTGGGTTTCTTCAAGGTATTCGGACCGGACGGACTCCCCAGCTTGCTCCCGCGCAAGTAGTACGAGCGTAGTTGCGGATCGATTCGAGGCGTCTTGGGTTTGGCCGGTTCACCGGGAGCGGTCACGTCCTCGCCGGATTCCGCATCATCCGCACCGGGCAAGGATGGAGCGGGCGCTGAACTGGCTGGTGGGGTCGAGGCTTCATCGCCTGGTGCTGCCGGCGCTTCGGGTGCTGGATCATTCACGTCTTGCATCGGATCGCTGCCAGATGACGGATTCACCACCTCAACCACCGGCGAGGTTTCGCCGTCCGGTTCATCCGCCCTGGCAAAACCGATCACACCCAACAACACGAGTAGGATCACCGCTTTCTGGTTCATCCGGCGAGCACTACCAGTGGATACCGGACAAGGCAAGCGAGAAGCAGTTCATGGGGATCTTCGGACGGGAGGTGGTATCAAAGGGAGTTGGCCACGCTGTCGCCGGATCCAATTCAACGCCTTCATGACCGCGGGCTGGCGGACCAGCCTCCGCTCCAACCGGAATTTTCCCGGAAAGTCGAGCAGCAGCAAGCCGGCGAGGATCGTCACCACACCCTGACCAGGAAGGACCAGCATGGCCAATCCCGCCAGGACCAATAGACCTCCCGCCAGGTTTTTTCCAACGAGGACCAGGTACCCGAGCCAACGCTTCGGCCCTTGTCGCAACAGACGAGCGCGGCGGCGGCGAACAAAGTAGTCCGCCGGGATACGAGCGATCACCGGGGGCAGCGCCACCAGGGTCGCGACAAACAGCACCATCGAGATGACGGTCAGCCATCCGATCCACCCTGCGTGTGCCTGCCAGAACGATTCCATGATTCCAGTGTCCATACATTGGACACGGCTGTGCAACCGTATTCCAATGACGGGAATGGTTTGACCTCCAACCGGTCGGTGCGGTTCGAACCGGATGGCCGCTTGACTCCATGCCATGAGCGTCGATAATGCCGGGGTTGATGTTCGGCCTGATGTAGATGCCTCCTGCCGATCCATCACGCAACACGTTTACATGATGAAATTTGCAATTATTATATTTGTTACCGCAACGATGCTGGCCACGGCGTCGGCGACAACCACTCGGCGCACTCCGGTAGTGGAGGCGGTGGAAAAGGTCATGCCCTCGGTCGTGAACATCGGAACCGAGCGGCTGGTACGCCGTGTCTATTCGGACCCGCGCATGCGGTACCGCGGTGATATGCTCGACCTGTTTTTCCGTGACTTCTTCGGCTCGCCGCCCGCTCCGCCCTCGTACCAGACCAAACATTCGCTAGGGTCCGGGGTGATTATCAGCCCTGACGGATTCATCCTCACCAACTACCACGTCATCGAGCGGGCATCACGCATCCGGGTCATGCTTTCCGATGAATCGACCTACGAGGCGCGCGTGCTCGCCGGCGACGAGATCAACGACCTGGCCCTGATCAAGATCGATCCCGACAGCCCTTTGCCGGCAGTCACCTTCGCCGATGACGATGATTTGTTTCTCGGCGAAACGGTCATTACCCTGGGCAACCCCTTCGGACTCGCCCACACCGTCACGGTCGGGGTACTTTCCGCGAAGAACCGCGAAGCGCGTTACAACGGGCAGATCCTGTATCGGGACATTCTTCAGACCGATGCCGCCGTGAATCCAGGCAACTCCGGAGGTCCGCTGGTCAACACCGACGGCGAACTCATCGGCATCAATGTGGCCATCTACCAGGATGCCCAGAACATCGGATTCGCCATGCCGGTCAAACGTGCGAAGAACCTGCTTACCCGCTGGCTGACCCCCCGGTTGATCCATGACCGATGGCCCGGATTTGATCTTGAGGAGCTGGATGGCAGGATCCTGATCCGCCGCATTGACCGCCAGAGCGAGGCCTACGCTCAGGGGCTGCGCAACGGCGACATCCTCGCTTCCCTTCAGGGTGAACCCGCCAACAACCTGTACGAACTCAACCGCCGACTGCTCGAGTACGAGATCGGCGAACGGGTATCCATGGTGTTCCAGTTGTCCGGCGAACAACGCGCGGTAAACCTTGCCATCACGGCCGCGCCCAAGCCCTCCGGTGAAATACTGGCCAAGGACCTGCTCGGCCTGGTGTTTGATTGCAGCGCAAAAGCCGCCGAACGTACCGCGCACTACCGGTCTTGCCTGATTGTGAAGGATGTCGTCGAGGACAGCCCCGCATTCCGGGCCGGATTGCGCAAGAACATGATGATCTCCTCCATCAATGAGAAGGAATTGCAATCCATCGCGGACGTCGGCATGGCGCTGGAGCGGGTGAACCGGGGCGACCCGGTCAGAGTCGAAGTCATCAGCTTTGTCGAGCACGACACGTTCATGCTCGCCCAGACCACCGCCCTTAATATCATCGCCCAGTAACCGAGCCGCATGATCACCGTTTCCCACCTCACCAAGACCTTTCCGGGCCGGGTCGCCGTGAACGACCTGTCATTCGAGGTCGGTCACAGCGAGGTGGTCGGCTTCCTCGGCCCCAACGGTTCGGGTAAAACCACGACCATGCGCATTCTGGCCGGCTACCTGCCGGCCAGCGCGGGTGTCGTCAAAGTTGCCGGATTCGATGTTGCCCGGCATCCGCTGGAAGTTCGGAAGCGTATCGGCTACCTGCCCGAGAACTGCCCGCTCTATCCGGACATGCGTGTGGACGAGTACCTCCGATTCCGCGCCGCGCTGAAGGGTGTACCCCGCCCTCGTCGCAGGGAACGGATCGCCGAGGTAAAGGAGCTGTGCGGCCTCACCGACAGCGGCGGCCGAATCATCGGACAACTCTCGAAGGGCTACCGGCAACGCGTCGGTCTTGCCGAGACGCTCGTGCACGATCCGGAACTCCTCATCCTCGATGAACCGACCATCGGCCTCGACCCGAACCAGATCCGCCAGGTCCGGCAACTCATCCATGAACTCGGGCGCCGCCACACGATCCTGTTATCCACCCACATCCTTTCCGAGGTGGAGGCCACCTGTCGCCGTGTTCTGATTATCAAGCAGGGCCGCATCGTCGCCGCCGACGCCACGGATCGACTGCTCCGGCACATGAAGGGCATGGCCCGCATTACCGCCGAAATCAAAGCCCCGCGCGATCTGCTGGCCGCTGAACTCGGCACCTGGCCCGACCTCACGGATCTCGCGATCGAGACCGATGGCGAATGGTTGCGCCTCAGCTTCCACTGCCCCCGTGCACAGGACCCACGCAGCCGCCTGTTTACCTGGATCGCCTCGCGCGGCTGGCTGCTGCGCGACCTCCATCTCGAGGCCGGCACGCTGGAGGATCTGTTCGTTTCACTTACCAACGACGCACCAGCGGCACTCCGGGAGCCCGGGTCATGAACGCCTTCCTCGTTCTGTGGCGGCGGGAAATGACCGGGTATTTTTATTCGCCGGTCGCCTACGCCAGTATGACCTTCTTCCTCCTTGTCATGGGGATGACGTTCTACTTTCTTGCTTCAGTGCTGGCCGACGGGGTTCCCGGAATCGGCGTAATGAACCTGATGTTCGGTTCGCCCTTCTATTGGATGACCCAGATGGTCGTCGTCCCCCTGCTGACCATGAGGCTTTTCGCCGAGGAACGGCGCACCGGCACTTTGGAGACGTTGCTCACCGCGCCCGTATCCGATGCCGCCGTGGTCGGCGCGAAATTCGCCGGCGTGTACAGCTTCTATCTGGTGATGTGGATGCCCACCCTGCTCTTTCTTGCTGTACTCCACGGGCTCAGCGCGGAGATTCCACCCTTTGATCCGGGTGCCGTGGCCGGCGGCTACATCGGGGCGGCCCTCACCGGGGCCCTGTTTCTCGCCATCGGCCTGGTCTGCTCGCTCACCACCTCCAACCAGATCATTGCCGCGATCACCTGCTTCGCCCTGATGATCCTGTTCTTCTTCTCCGGGTTTCTCGAGTTCATTTCCTTCCATCCCGCAGCGGTGGCCGTAGCCGATTATCTTTCGCCCCACCGTCACATGATCGAATTCTCGCGAGGCGCAATCGACTCCCGGGCCGTGGTGTTCTACCTCGGGGCAACGTACTTCTTCCTGTTCAGCGCTACGCGCATCCTCGAATCGAGGCACTGGAAATGAGAGCGGCGGACCCCATCGGGCCCTCCACCGACAAACGGTTGCGGGCGCGCCGTCGCCGGCACCTGCTCGCCGGCCTGAACAGCACCGCGGCCATTGCCCTGATGTTCATCCTGATGGTCATGGTGAACTACCTGTCCTCCCGGAACTACGCGCGCACAGACCTGAGCCGCGAACGGTTTTATGCCCTTTCCGACAAGACCCTCGCCCTGCTGGCCAGCCTCGATGACCGGGTCCGCATCACCGTGTTTATCCAGGCCGGCCATGAAATCTACCTCCACTTGTACGATGATCTCATCCAGTTGCTGCGTGAGTACGAATACGCCTCCGGCAACCGGATCGTCGTCGAACGCATCGACCCCGACCGCAACCTCGCCCGCGCGGAAGCACTGATGACCCGGTTCAACCTGCCCGGACCCAATGTCGTAATCCTCGAATACGGCGACCGGACCAGGGTCATCCACGCGGATGAATTGATGGAGATGGATTACCAACCGTTGCTGCAGGGAGCGCCCCCGCGCAAAACCGCGTTCCGCGGCGAAATGGTCATCTCCTCATCCCTGCTTGCCATCACCCGCGCCGAGCGACCACGCGTGTACTTCATCGAGGGCCACGGCGAACGCGACTTCAATGAACGCGATGAGTATGTCGGCCTATCGCGGATGGGAGCGGAGATCCGTCGAGACGACATCGACCTCCAGCCCTTCAGCTTCACGCGCCAGTCCAGCATCCCCGAGGATGCCTCCGCCCTGATCATCGCCGGCCCGACCCGCCGCTATGCCGACGGAGAGTTCGAGCGCGTACGCGCCTACCTCGAAAAGGCCGGACGCATGATCCTCATGCTGAATTCGGAATCCGACGCTGGTTTCGCCCCGTTGCTCGAATCATGGGGTATCGAAAGCATCGACAGCCTGGTCGTCGATCCGTCGCGCACCCTGTCCGGATTCGACCTGCTGGTGGATCAGTACGGCGATCATCCCATTGTGACCCCGCTCGCCGGCATTACCACCGTCTTCTACTGGCCACGTGCCCTGCCCCTCAAGCCGGAGGATCCCCTCCGCCCGCGCGGTGGTGATCAAGCCCGGCCCTCCGCACTCGCCTTGTCATCACCCAATGCCTGGGCAGAAACCGACATCAATCGCCAACCGCACGTGTTCGATGCCAACCGCGACCGTCGCGGTCCCGTGCCCATCGCCGTCGCCGTGGAACGGGGTTCCCCCGCCACCTCGGCTGTCGCCATCGCCCCGATGCGCGCGGTGGTATTTGGTGATGTCGACTTCATCTCCAACACCGGCGTGAGCGGTGGCAACGGCGACCTGTTCATGAATGCCCTGAACTGGATCCTCGAACGCGACAACCTGTTGGCCATTTCCGCCCGCCCGGTGGAGGAGGCCCGCCTGATGATCAGCCGGGATCGGCTGACCGCCCTGTTCTGGATCATTGTCGTGGCAATCCCCGCGCTATCCGCAGCAACCGGCCTGGCCGTATGGTGGCGGAGGAGGCGCTGAACCATGCACGGCCGCACCACCTTCATTCTGCTGGCCGCCGTGGCAACCCTTGGCATCTACATCCAGGTTGGAGAGCGCAACCGGGAATCCCAGGAGCAACGCCGCGCGAACACCCGGTTGGCCCTCCGTTTCGAACCGGACCTGGTCACCAACATCCGCATCATCACCCCGGCTGGAATGTTCACGCTTGAGCAGACAAACGGAGCATGGCGCATGACCAGTCCATCGCGCGGTCCTGCCGATGGCAACGCCATCCTGCGCCTGCTGGACACGATGGCGGCCCTGCGCCGCAGCGAAATCATTACCGAGGAGGAACAACGCACCCTCGGATTGGATCCCGCGGAGTATGGTTTCGCCCCACCACGAGCCCACGTTACGATGGAATTCCCCGATCGAAGCATGACCCTGCTCATCGGTCGCGATGCACCCGGCGGCGACCAGGTGTACCTGATGCTGGAGGGCCAGCGTGACATACTCGTTACCGGCCGTGACTTGATCGCCGCCCTGCCCGGAGGTCAACGCGACTTGCGCGATCGACGCCTTTTCCCCAGCCAGCCTGGACGCATACGCCGCATCGAGATTGATGCGCGCGATCGAACGTTCCATGCCACACGCATCGAGGATGAACAATGGATTATCGAACGGCCGGCACCCTCGCGCGGCGCCAATGCGGAAATCCGGCAATGGCTCGATCGCCTGTATGAATTCCGGATCGTCGAATTTGTCGCCGACTCGGTCGCGGCAGCCTCGCTGTACGGATTCGAGGAGCCCTTCATCCAGGTTGCCCTATCCACCGACCCGAAATCGCTTCCGCATATCCTCAAGGTGGGCCGTCCTGCCGATGCAAACAACCAGGCCTACTATGCCATGGTCGTTGGCCAGGAAGCGGTCTTTACCATTGATCAGGCTGCGGTCGAATGGTTGCGCCATGATCCCGGCGAATTCCGCGATCCGAGGGTGATGACCATACCGGCCGCCGCCATCAACCACATCCAGATGACCGACGGCGACCGCATCCTGGTGCTGCAACGCACAACCCAACTCGTCTGGGAGGTGGTCTCACCGAAAAAACTGGCCGCCGATGACCGCAGGGTCCAGCAACTTCTCGGTGCATGGACCGGTGCACGGGCCATCCGGTTTCTGGATCCACCTTTCTCGCCGGAGACGTCCGCCGCCACCCCCATCGAACGCAGAAGTATCCTGTTCGCTCGTTCACCTCGCCCACTCGTCGCTTCCGGCAACGCCACCAACGCATCGTCCGTCACCACGGACAACGACGTTCTCATCACCCTGGCAGCGGAATCTCCCGCCGGGCAACTGCTGGTTACGGCCTCTCCGTTCCCCTCGCTGCTCGAAGTCAATGCTGCACTCGCGCAAGAAATCTCGGTCAACCCGATGACCTTCCGCGAAACCCGGATCCTTGCCATCGATGGCTCCCAGATACGCAGGATCACACAACGCATCGGCACCCATGAAATTTCCGTGGAGCGCACCAATGCCTTGTTCCGGGCCCTTTCCACGCGGGAGGTTCCTGATACCGATGCCATCGATACCGTGATCGACTCGGTATCCAGGTTGCGGGCCACCCGATTCGTCGCGGAGGATCCGCGCGATCTGGCCGCCTATGGACTCGAGTCACCCGAGCGGCAACTCATCCTGAGCATGACCAGCGGTGATTCAATCAACCGCGTACTCGCCTTCGGTCACTCGGAGCACGGCGAAACCTTTGCCCTCCTCCAGGGCAGCGACACCGTGTTTACCCTGCCCGATGACCGGGTTGAGCGTTTGATGAAACCCGTGGCCAATCCGCTCGCCCCGGTCACCACGCCATCGGAGTCACCATGACCCGCAGTCGCGTGACCCCGCCCCGATTCATCAACCCGGAACGCGGCCCCAACCTGCTTGGCCGCCTGTGTCGGTCTCGCTGGATTCATCGCTTGCTTCATATCCTTTGGCTGGGCACCAAGGTTCTCGCCGTACTGGTTTTCATTGCTTGGACCATCGGCATCCCCGGCCATTGGCTGACACCTCGCCTGCAGCCGCACGTTGAACCGTACCGCGTCACTGTCGGCCGTATCACCTGGAGCCCCCCGCGCGGCATCGTATTGCGCGACATCGCCCTGTATGACATCGCCTTCTCCAATGCCATCGCCCGCGTCAACACCTGTTCCATACGCCCATCCTACCGGAACCTGCTACGAGGACACCCCACCATCGCCTCGATTCGATGGTCGGACGGTACGCTGACCCTTCCACAACCAGGCGTTGACGCAGCTACGCCATCGGTCCACTCCCCCTCGCTGCACCAGCTTAGCGGCTCCATAATCCCCCGATCCGACATCACCTTGCTCCGCATTGACGGAGCAACCGATCTCGGTACCGCACTTCGCCTGCACGCCCGCATCAATCATGGCGCATCCACCGCTTCCCGAGAGCAACCGGCACTCCGCTGGACAGATCATGCGCAGCGCATCCAGCGCACCGTATACGAAACCCCCGCCTGGCTTGGGGCCCTTCGCGAACGGTTCGACGCCATGGAGCATGCCTGGCCACCCACCCTTGATGTCGTTCTTACCCACGATGCCCACACCATGCCAAGCAGGACCGAGGCATCCATCCGTTACCAGGCCCCGCCGTTCATCTACATAGGTGTACCCTTTGACGGCATCACCATGGATCTCGCCCTCAGCAATTCCACACTCCGCATCGCTGAATGCTCCATCCACCAAAGCACCAACCGGTTGCTTCTCACCGGATCACTTTGTACCACCAGCCGCATCTTCGAGGCCCACCTCCACAGTGATCTGCCCACTACGGCCACCATCCCGTTCCTTCCCCTCCCTTGGCGCGAGAAGGCACTCGCGTGGGGCCTCATCCTCGACGGCGAAATGCGAACCGAAGCATGGATCGGTCCGGCTCCACTTACCGACGCCCCTCGCAACTGGGGCGGCTGGCTGCGCGTGAACAACGCACGCCTGAACACCTTCCCGATAGAGCGCGCCTTCATTGCGCTCAAGCGGACCAGCCACCAGCTCATCGTCGATACTGTTCGCATTGATGGCGGAACCGGCTCAGGAAAAGGCTACCTCGAAGGGTCCATGATCACCGACTATCGCGAACGAACGTCCGGCGGCGACTGTACGATCGGCCTCGAATTGCGGCAACTCGATGAAGTACTGCCCCGCGGTCTGCGACTCGTCTCGCACTTCTTCACCATCGAGGAATCACCCGTCACCTTCTCCGGCCGCTTCGAAACCCCCCTCGATGACCTCGACCGCATGATCGTCTCCGGTCGCATAACCGGCACCAACGGGCATTTTCGCGGTGTACCGTTTACCGGCCTCAACGTCGGCCTGGTCTACTCGAACAACCACGTGAACCTCGATCCCTTTCAGGTAACCTGCGCCACCGGAGCCGTCCGCGGATCCCTACACCTCGACCTGAACCGCGACAGGTATGGTGTCGACCTCGAAATCACCACCAACCCAGGACGCATCGCCCCGATGGGCGGGACGAACCTCGCCCGTCATTTCCAACCCTACCACTTCAGCGACGATATCCTCGTGCGCGCCCAGGGCCTGATCGATGCACAGGATGATCAGGCCACCGACCTCGCCGTAACCCTCGGTGGCCGCGGCATAGGGTACCGGATGTTCACGTTCGATCGATTGACCGCCCAAGCCCATCGCACCCCCGGGACCCTCGCCATCCGCAATATCGCCGGAGCCATCTACATGGGCGTCGTTACCGGTCGGGTGGATGTCACCCTGGCCGATCCCGTTTCCCGCTTCCATGCCGACGTGGTTGCCAGCAACATCGCCCTTGATCACCTGATCGCCGCCCTCGCCGACCAACCCACCAACCGCCACGAAGGCCGCATCCAGATCGCCCTCGACATCGCCGGCCACGTCCCGGAACCCGATGGCTGGCCCAGCCTCACCGGCACCGGAACCATCGCCATCCGTGAAGGCCGCCTGCTCCGCATCCCGCTATTCGGCGGGCTCTCGACCCTCCTCCAGAAGATCTATCCCGGCCTCGGCTTCAGCGAGCAGAACCTGCTCGAGGCAAGCCTCCGCTTCGCCGACGGCGCCGTGCACACCAAAGACCTCCGCCTCGCCGGCAGCATGCTCTCCCTATCGGCCGAAGGCTCCTATGCGTGGACCGACAACCTCGACTTCGACATCAAGGTCCACCCGTTCCGCGACGGCTCCATCGCCTCCGTCGTCCGCATCGTCACCCTGCCCCTGACCTACATCCTCGAACTTAGCCTGACCGGTCCCCTCCGCGATCCGCGCTGGAGCGCCGCCAACCTGCCCCTGTAAGGACGCCATGCCCCTCACCACGCACCACATCCTGACCCTCGAAGTCCGCCGCCAGGACGCCGAAGCCCTCGCCGCCGCCATCGGCGAGGAATGGAACACCTCGGTCATCCACCTCGAACGCCCGAACCACGACCGCGCCTGGCTCGAACTCTATTTCGATCAACCCGCCCAGGCCGAGATCGCCGCCTCGGTGCTCGGCCAACGACGCGGCGTGCTCGGCCACGGCATCCGCCAGGAAAGCCCGCGCGACTGGCAGACCTTCTGGCGCCACCACTTCCACACCACGCTGGTCGGCGACCACCTGCGCATCGTGCCCGTCTGGGAACGCGGCTCCGCCGGACGCACCCCGCGCGGACGCAAAACCATCTGGCTCGATCCCGGCCTGAGCTTCGGCACCGGCGAACACTTCACCACCCGATTCTGCCTGGAGATGATCGACCGCCTCGTGCCTCAGCGCCCCGGACGCGCCCGCGTCCGCTCCATGCTCGACATCGGCACCGGCAGCGCCATCCTCGCCATCGCCGCCCGCCTGCTCGGCGCCGAAAAGGTCATCGGCTTCGACCACGACGCCATCGCCCTCGAACAAGCCCGCGAGAACGTCGCCCTGAACCGCCTGCGCGGCAAGATCACCCTCTCCGTCGCCGACATCACCGAGCAACCACCCAAGGGATCGTTTGACCTCGTCTGCGCCAACGTATATACAACCATCCTTCTGCAGATCGCCCCCGCCGTCTGCGCCTGCAGCGGCCGCTACCTGGTGTTGAGCGGCATCCGCGATCCGGAGCTCGACCAGGTGAGCATGGCCTACGCCGCACAGGGATTCGACGAGATGGTGCGCGACGGCAACGGCGAATGGGGCGGTCTGGCCCTCGCCCGGCGCAGGAAGGAATGAACATGACCGTGACCGAACAGGATTATGCATGGCTGAACCTGCTGACCGGCGCTCTTTTCGCCGCATACGCCGCCTTCGCCCTGTTTCGCCCCCGCACCCTCGCCGCCGCGGAAAAAGCCTTCCCCCGCCACCGCACCCTCGGCCTCATCCTCACCGCCATCGCCCTGGTCTGGTCGGCCATCTTCGTGAACGACATGAACCTCGGCGGCTTCAGCAAATACAAGAACCTGCTCTACATCATCACCCCGGTCACCTACTACCTGATCGTCCAGTACCTCGATGACCTGCTCGCCGCCCGCGCCCTCGGCGGCCTGCTGATGCTGTACCCGGTACTGCTGGTCGATGCCGCCCGCTGGATCACCACCCCCGACCGCTTCGTGCTGGTCATCACCGCCTACGCGTTCGTCTGCATCGGCATCTGGCTGACCCTCAGCCCGTTCAAGTTCCGCATCTGGTCGGAATCCGTCGCCGCCCGCCCGCCGCTTCGCCTCGCCACCGGACTGCTCACGGCCGCCCTCGCCGCCGCGATGCTCGCCATCGGCCTGACCCATGGCTGATCCCGTCCGCCCCGCCCGCCTGCTCGTCCTCCGCGGCGGCGCCGTCGGCGATTTCATCGTCACCCTCCCCGCCCTCCACGCCCTGCGCCAACGCTGGCCCGATGCCCACCTCGAGGTCATCGGCTACCCGCACGTCGCCCGCCTCGCCACCTGGTTCAGCCTCGCCAACCGCGCCCGCTCGCTCGACGAAGCCCGCATCGCCCGCTACTTCGCCGAAAACGCCCGCATCCACGACGAGGACCAGGCCTACTTCGCCTCGTTCGACGCCGTGATCAACTACCTCCACGATCCCCAGCAGATCCTCGCCGGAAACCTGAAACGCTGCGGCGTGAAGGTCCACCTCCCCGCCTCACCCCTCGTCACCACCACCCACGCCATCGACCACTTCCTCGCTCCGCTTACTTCGCTCGCCATCTACCCCGACGACCATGCCTCCCCGCTCACCGTCCCGGCACACCACCGCCGCACCGCCGACAAACCCTGGATCGCCCTGCACCCCGGCAGCGGCGGCACCAAGAAATGCTGGCCGCTCGCACACTACCTCGCCCTCGCCCGTCGCCTCGCCGCCGAAACCCCGCTAACCCCCGTATTCATTACCGGCGATGCCGAACGCGAACGGTACTCCGACCTTGATCACGCCCTCGCCGGCTTCACCCGCCTCCATCATCCGCCTCTCGACGAACTCGCCGCCGAACTGACCTCCGCCTCCGCCTACCTCGGCAACGACGCCGGCATCACCCACCTTGCCGCCACCGTCGGCACCCCCACCCTCGCCCTGTTCGGTCCGACCAACCCTTCACTCTGGGCTCCCCGCGGTCCCCGCGTCCACGTGCTCACCGCACCCGGCGGCGACCTCCACCACCTCGCCATCGAAACCGTCTGGTCCGCGCTCGAAGCCCTGCTCCCGCCATCGCAGCGGAAACAGTTGTAAAGCACACCCCGTGGATTATAGTAACGGAATGAAGCCCATGCGAATCCTCGCGTCCTGCCTCTGCGCCGGACTCGCCCTGTTGTTGATCTCCGGATGCGATGACAATGATCCGGATCATAAACCCGCCCCCGGCAAAGGCGCGCTCTTCATCAACAACACCACCGCCTCCGACATCCAGGTCTTCATCAACAGCGAACGGTTCGAAACCGTCCAGGATTTCGATGACCGGGCCTACGACCTTCCTCCCGGTGTGTACCGGCTCATCCTCGACGAACAGGGCGGTGACCGCACCTACCGCGACGACATCGACATCATCGAAGGCCGCCTCACCGTACTCGATGTCGCCATCGAACCCTTTGACGACAACTTCGATGTCGAGGTCTTCTTCCGCACGCCCTGATTCCGGAGTCGTCCATGGCGCTTGATCAATACGGTCGTTCCATTACCTACCTCCGCATCTCGCTGACCGACCAGTGCAACCTGCGCTGCCGCTACTGCATGACCGAACGCATGACCTTCCGGCCGCGTGAGGAATTGATGCAGAACGACGAGATCATCCGCATCGCCCACCTCTTTACCCAGCTCGGCTTCTCCAAGTTCCGCCTCACCGGTGGTGAACCCACCGTGCGCGACGGCATCGTCGACATCGTGCGCGGCCTGCGCGCCCTGCCCGGCCTGCGCGACCTCGCCATGACCACCAACGGCGTGCTGCTCAAACACCTCGCCCGCCCGCTGCGCGAAGCCGGACTCGACCGCCTGAATATCAGCATCGACTCGCTGAACCCCCAACGCTTCAACCAGATCACCCGCTGGGGCCAGGTCGATGACGTCTGGCAGGGCATCATGGTCGCCGAGGACCTCGGCTTCCCGATCAAATTGAACGCCGTCCCGGTGCGCGGCCTGAACGACACCGAGGACGTCGTCTCCCTCGCCCGCCTGACCCTCTCCCACCCGTGGCAGGTCCGGTACATCGAGATGATGCCGTTCGGCGAAACCGCCGGCTTCCAATCCGCCCACGTCGTGACCCAGCAGGAACTGATCCGCACCATCGAAGCCGCCCTCGGCCCGCTGACCCCGCAACACGACGGACGCCTCGACGGCGAAGCCCGCTGCTTCCGCCTCGGCGACGCCCCCGGCGAAATCGGCTTCATCTCTTCCGTCTCCCAACCCTTCTGCGCCGGCTGCAACCGCGCCCGCCTGACCGCCGATGGCGTGCTCCGCCTCTGCCTGCTCCGCGACAAGGAACTCCCGCTCCTCCCACTGCTCCGCGGCGGCGCAACCGACCTCGAACTGCTCGCCCTGCTCCGCGAATCCATCTGGTTCAAACCCTGGGGCCACGGCCTCGCCGACCAGGTCATCCCCCGCAACCGCCTGATGTCGGAAATCGGCGGATGAGGCACTCCCCGTGACCCTGCCCTCCGTCGACCAGGCCTACGCCTCCATCCTCGCCCACGTCCCGCCGTGCGCCGACGAAACCGCACCCCTCGATCACGCCGCCGGACGTATCCTGGCGGAACCCGTGTATGCCGACCGCGACTACCCGCCGATCGACCGCGCGACCATGGACGGTTTCGCCATCACCTTCACCGCCTGGCAATCCGGCATCCGCCAGTGGCACCTCGAAACCACCATCCCCGCCGGTACCCCCGCCCCCGCCCTGCACGACCCCCTCCACGGCTGCGCCGCCATCATGACCGGCGCCGAAGTCCCGCCCGGTGCCGGCATCCTGCCCGTCGAGGACGCCACCCGCTCCGGCGCTACCATCACCGCCGCGCCCGACGCCCGCTTCACCGACCGCGCCTTCGTCCACGCCCGCGCTTCCGACCGTCGCGCCGGCGACCTGCTGCTGTCACCCGGCCAACGCCTCGACGCGCCGCGCATCGCCATCCTCGCCGCCACCGGCCACGCCCAGATCCGCGTCGCCCGCACCCCGCGCGTCACCATCCTCTCCACCGGCAGCGAAATCGTCCCCGTCGAAACCACCACCCCCGCCCCAGGCCAAAACCGCGCCTCCAACGCCGCCGGCCTCGCCGCCGCCCTGCGCCTGCTCGGCATCGAACCCGTCGCCGTCCGTCACCTGCCGGACAACCTCGACGCCACCCGCGAAGCCATCGCCCATGCCCTCGCCATCAGCGACCTGATCCTCCTGACCGGCGGCGTCTCCAAGGGACAGTTCGACCATGTCCCCGCCGCCCTCGAGCAGAACCAGGTCACCCGCCTGCTCCACGGCATCGCCCAGAAACCCGGCAAACCCCTGTGGTTCGGAACCCGCGGCCCGGCCTCCGTCTTCGGACTCCCCGGCAACCCCGTCTCCACCCTCACCGTCTTCCGCCGCTACGTCGTCCCGTATCTCCAAAAACTGTCCGGCGCCACCGTCGAAACACCCCGCACCGTGACCCTCGCCACCCCGGTCGCCCCGCACCCCACCCTCACCCTGTTCACCCCGGTGCGCCTGACCGATCCCGCTACCGCCGAACCCGTCACCTACCACGGCTCCGGCGACCTCGCCGCCCTCGCCACCAGCGACGGCTTCGTCGAACGCCCGCCAGCCCCCGCCCAGCCCGGCCCCGTCCCCTTCCGGGCCTGGTAGAAGCAAGGAAACCAACCACCCGCTGCCGCTAGAGGGCACGGAGAACACAGAGGACTTAAAGCACCTGATACCATGTTTTCGGATGGTCGGATGTTCAGTTCCATCCCCTCTGAGTCCTCGGTGCCCTCTAGCGCAGCGGGTGTTTCCATTCTGGTCTTCCCCCGATTTTGTGGATTGCCTCCGCCCCCCGCCACCGGCACACTATCAGCCATGAAAAATTGGATTTCCTCCTCCGTCATCTACCAGATCAACCTCCGCTCCCTCGCCTACCGCGAACCGCGCAACGCGTTTGAAGCGGCCAAGGAAAAACCGGTCACGGAATCGCCGCTGGCCTACGTGACCCGCAACCTCCCCATCATCCGCAAACTCGGTGCCAACGTCCTCTACTTCATGCCGCCCTACCCGATCGGCCACGCCTTCCGCAAGGGCATCGGCTCCCCCTATTCGATCCGCAACTTCCGCGCCATCGAACCCGAATACGGCACCCTCGACGATATGGCCGTGCTCGTCCGCCGCGCCCACAAGCTCGGCTTCAAGGTCATCTTCGACATCACCCCCAACCACACCAGCCGCGACAACGTCTGGCTCACCGAACACCCCGAGTACTACGTCAAGCGCGACAACGGCGAGGTCTTCTACGACTGCGACTGGTCCGACACCGCCAAACTCGACTACACCCAGCCCGGCCTCCGCCAGGCCATGCTCGACATCTACGACTACTGGCTCGGCTTCCTCGGCACCGACGAGAAGGGACAACCCGACGGCATCGACGGCTTCCGCCTCGACATGGCCCACTTCATCAACGACAAGTCCTTCTGGAACGAGGCCATGCCCGTGCTCAAGCAGCGTCACGCCTCCCGCCAGCTCCTCTTCCTCGCCGAGTGCTACGGCCTGAACAACAACCTCGACCTCTTCGACCGCGGCATCAACGCCGCCTACGACGACGATTTCTACAAGAACTGCCAGTACCTCTACGGCGTCACCGAGGACGGCTACCACACCCGCATCGTCCCCGAGTCCGGCCTCGAGAACAACCACGACTACCGCGACCGCTTCGAAGCCTTCCGCACCGGCGGCATCGCCGCCGCCTTCGAAACCGCCCTCGTCAACTACGAGTCGCGCCTCAAACCCGGCGAAGACGCCCCCTATGTCGCCCGCTACACCGACAACCACGACGAAGGCCGCGGCATGTACCTGTTCGGCGAAGGCGCCGTGCGCGCCGTCAACGCCCTGATCTTCATGGCCCCCCACACCCTGCCCTTCCTCCTCACCGGCGAGGAATTCGGCGCCCTCAACCGGCCGCCCATCCACGACCGCATGAACCCGATCGGCAAACGCCGCCGCCTCGTCCACGGCGAGCAGGTCCGCACCCAGGAATCCGTCGAATTCGAAGGCAACTCCTTCCTCCGCGACCTCGACCAACGCCAGGCCCTCTACACCTATTTTCAACAACTCATCAAACTGCGCGGCAAGTTCCCCGCCCTCGCCAAAGGCTCCTTCGCCCTCTGGAACCCCGGCGAAGCATGCGCCCCCGCCGCCCGGTCGGTCGTCGGCTTCACCCGCTCCCACCGCAACCAGCACCTCGTCTGCCTCGTCAACCTCGGCCCCGAAGACCGCACCCTCGACCGCGCCCACCTCCTCCAGCAAGGCACCGTCGAGTACGGAACCCTGCACGGCAACACCCTGCCCGCCTTCTCCGCCGTCATGGTCTCGGTTCAGGTTATCCCCTAAGCCGACGTGCAATCGCGCTACAATTTTGGATGCACACAAACCACCTAGCGACAATTTTGTCGGCACCATCACCAATGCCGACATTTTTATCCAGTGCCCATCGACGTTGTTACACACGATTGACCAACGACTTAATGGACCCGGCCCCAACCCGCTACAATTTTGGCATGGAGATTGCTAACATACCGTGAAGAAATTTGGCCGCCGTTGGATCCGGTGATCAACGGAGCTGGATGTTTTGCGCTTGGCAGGGCCTTGGCTGCCGTCGAACCGCGGGTTGGGTTCAGCGGACCGGCTGGAGGCGGAACGAAGGACACACGTACGTCAACATAAGGAAAAGAACATGAAGGTAAACAACACGCGACAGGCGGCGATCAACGCGGTGACGAGCTACAAGCCGATTGAGAAGCCGTTGAACTACAAGGACACTCCGGCCAACCAGATCTTCGGCTCGAATGTCTTCAACGACACCGAGATGCGCAAGCGCCTGCCCAAGGGTGTTTACAAGGTGCTGGCCAAGACGATCAAGCAGGGCGCGAAACTCGACGCCGGCGTGGCCGATGTCGTCGCCCAGGCGATGAAGGAATGGGCCATCGAGAAGGGTGCCACCCACTACGCCCACGTGTTCCAGCCGCTGACCGGCATCACCGCCGAGAAGCATGACAGCTTCCTGAACCCCGACGGCAACGACGGCGCGGTCGCCGAGTTCACCGGCAAGCAGCTGATCCAGGGCGAACCCGATGCCTCGTCGTTCCCCTCGGGCGGCATCCGCGCCACCTTCGAGGCCCGCGGCTACACCGCCTGGGACGTGACCTCCCCGGCCTACATCCTCGAGAACCCGAACGGCACCACCCTCTGCATCCCGACCGCCTTCTGCTCGTGGACCGGCGAGGCCCTCGACAAGAAGACCCCGGTGCTGCGCTCCATGCAGGCCCTGAACAAGCAGGCCCAGCGCATCCTGAAGCTGTTCGGCGTCAAGGATCCCGGCTACGTGTTCGCCACCGCCGGCCCCGAGCAGGAGTACTTCCTGATCGACCGCAACTTCTACTTCGCCCGCCCCGACCTCTCGATCGGCGGCCGCTCGCTGTTCGGCGCCAAGCCGGCCAAGGGCCAGGAATTCGAAGACCAGTACTTCGGCGCGATCCCCGAGCGCGTGCTCGCGTTCATGCTGGATAGCGAGCGCGAACTGTTCAAGCTCGGCGTCCCGGTGAAGACCCGCCACAACGAAGTGGCCCCGAGCCAGTATGAAATCGCCCCGGTGTACGAAAACGCCAACGTCGCCGCCGACCACCAGCAGCTGGTCATGCTGACCCTGAAGCGCGTGGCCGAGAAGTACGGCCTGGCCTGCCTGCTCGCCGAGAAGCCGTTCGCCGGCATCAACGGCTCGGGCAAGCACCTGAACTGGTCGCTCGGCACCTCCTCCGCGAACCTGCTCGAACCCGGCTCGAACCCGCATGACAACATGCAGTTCCTCGTGTTCTGCTCCGCGGTCATCCGCGCCGTGCACAAGTACAGCGAGCTGCTCCGCGTGGCCATCGCCCACGCCGGCAACGACCACCGCCTCGGCGCGAACGAAGCCCCGCCGGCCATCATCTCGATCTTCCTCGGCGACATGCTGACCGACATCTTCGAGCAGATCGAGAAGGGCGGCGCGAAGAAGTCCAAGTCCGCCGGCACGATGGAAATCGGCGTCGACGTGCTCCCGCCCCTGCCCAAGGACGCGGGCGACCGCAACCGCACCAGCCCGTTCGCCTTCACCGGCAACAAGTTCGAGTTCCGCGCGGTCGGCTCCTCGCAGTCGATCTCCGGTCCGCTGGTGATCCTCAACACGATCGTCGCCGAGTCCCTCGACTACATCGCCACCGAACTGGAGAAGGCCACCAAGGGCGATGAGAAGAAACTCGCCGGCGCGGTCCAGAAACTCCTGCAGGCGATCGTCAAGGAACACAAGGCGATCATCTTCAACGGCGACGGCTACTCCGAAGCCTGGCACAAGGAAGCCGCCAAGCGCGGTCTCCCGAACCACCGCAACACCGTGGACGCCCTCGCCGCCGTGACCGGCAGCAAGGAATACGCCGCGCTGTTCGAGAAGTACGATGTGCTGAGCAAGCGCGAGTTCAACGCCCGCAACGAGATCTACACCGAGAAGTACTGCAAGGACATCAACACCGAGGCGCTGCTCTGCCACGACATCGCCAAGTCGCAGATCCTCCCGGCGGCCTACCGCTACCAGGGCGAACTGGCCTCGACCGCCGCCTCGATGGCCGCGATCGGGCGCAAGGCCGACACCTCGTCCCTCGACAAGGTGTCCGCGCTGGTGACCGAACTCGAGGAAGGCATCGCCACCCTCGAACACGCCCTCGCCCACAAGGCCGATGGCTCCGTGCTCGACCACGCGAAGCACTACCGCGATGACGTCGCCCCCGCGATGCTCGCCATCCGCAAGGTCGCCGACCAGCTCGAAGGCATCATCGCCGACGACCTCTGGCCGCTCCCGACCTACCAGGAAATGCTGTTCATCAAGTAACCAGCGGCTCCTGCCCTATGAAAAAGCCCCGCCCTCAAGGCGGGGCTTTTTTTATCCCCCACCCATGCCATCGAACAATACGACGACCAATCCCGAACCGAATTGAACCACACCGCGATAACTCGGATCAGCAGAACATTCCAACTTTCGCAGGACATGGAAGGAAACAATTCCGGATGATGTCATGGTTTAATCGGCGAGCGAAGCGAGACGATGTGTGACCACCTGGATTCTTCGGGTCATCCCGCCCCAAGCGGGATGACCCGAAGAATCCAGGTATCATCCACCACCAACCACTCGTCATTCATCGCCCACCACGCTTGCATCAGGCAGGACCGATCCCGTATCGTCGCAACAGCCTACACCAAGGAGCGCCCGCCGATGCTGGTCGTACAATGCTGGGATGATGGCGTCACCGCCGATGCCCGCCTGATCGAGATCCTTCGCCGCCACGGCGCGAAGGCGACGTTCAACCTGAACCCCGGCCTGCACGGCCCGACCCGCGGCCACGGCTGGACCTACCGCGGCACCGAGGTCCTCCGCTTCGCCCGCGACGAACTGGCCGCCGTGTACGACGGCTTCACCATCGCCAACCACAGCCTGACCCACCCGCACCTCGACCAGATCCCGCCCGACACCGCCCGCCGCGAAATCGCCGATGCCCGCGACGCCCTCCAGCAACAGTTCGCCCAACCCGTCGACGGCTTCGCCTACCCGTTCGGCCGCTACAACGACACCGTCATGCACCTCGTCCGCGCCGCCGGCCATACCTATGCCCGCACCACCGTCATCGCGCACCAACCCTTCCCTCCCGCCGACCCGATGGCCCTCCACCCCTCCTGCCATTTCCTTGCCCCCGACTTCTGGGCCCGCTTCGAGCAAGCCCGCCTCGCGCACCACACCTTCTACTTCTGGGGCCACTCCTTCGAACTCACCACCGAACCCATGTGGTCCGCCTTCGACGCCCAGATCGAACGCATCACCCACACCCCCGACGCCACCTGGTCCGACATCACCACCGCCCTGAACCCGCCGCCCGCTTCCCTTCGTCGTTAACGACAACGCTTGGTTGTCTGTCCCCGCTTTCCCGACACCCGAAACCCGACACCCCCATTCCCATCAACCATCACCCATTCTTCCTCCCATCCCCATCAACCATTAACCATCAACCATTCTTCCTCCCCAGGCCCACCCTGTAGCCGCGATCGGTGATCGCGGCCGTTCGTTGCGAGATCCCGATAAGCCTCAGCGGGATCAGCGATCCCGCCTACAGGCGAAGGGCCATGGAGCCGAATCTCGTTCCGGACTCGGTGAGGGCACCGCGCTGTTCAGCTATCTGCACCTCCAGCCTTCCTGTAGCCGCGATCGGTGATCGCGGTGCTTCGATACGGAATCCCGCGTGAGCTCAGCGGGATCAGCGATCCCGCCTACAGACAGAGCGCAATGGTATCAATCCCTTTTTCCTCTTGTCTGTCCCCGCTTCCCCGACACCCGAAACCCGACACCCCCATCACCATCAACCATTCTCCCTCCCATCCCCATCAACCATTAACCATCAACCATTCTTCCTCCCTCCCTGATTTTGTTTACATCATGTTCGTCGCGGACTAGGCTCTACCCATGATTGGACAGGAGTTTGCGGGATACACCATCACCCGGCGTCTGGCCAGCGGGGGCATGACCCACCTCTATGTGGCCGTCGACCGGAGCCAGCATCGCGTCGTCTTGCGCCGTCTGAAACCCGACTATGTCCGCGACAAGCGCATCCGCGCCAGTTTCCTCCACGGCGCGGAAATCCTCGCCAAACTCCACCACCCCAACATTGTCCGCCTCCACAAAGCGGGACTGTTCCAGGACGAGCCCTTCATGGCCGTGGAGTACATGGAATCCCGCAACCTCCGCGAACTGATCCAGACCAAGGCCCCTCTGCTCTACCAGAATATCCTGACCATGTTCCGGCAGATGGCCGCCGCCCTGAACCATGTCCATGCAATGGGCTTCTGGCATCTCGACTTCAAACCGGAAAACCTGATCGTCCGCGCCGATGGTCTGATCGTCCTGGTCGATTTCGACCTCGCCCTCGAACGCAAACCCAAACCGGTCAAACTCTCGCCACTCCCCGGCACCGTCGCCTACCTCCCGCCGGAAACCCTGACCCGGAACACCGTCGATGACCAGACCGACATCTTCAGCTTCGGCGTCACCGCCTACGAAATCCTGACCGGCCACAAACCGTTCGAAGGCGTCACCCCCGACGACGCCCGCCGCAACCAGATCGACCCCAACACCCGCCCCCTCCGCATCAACCTGCACAACATCCGCATCCCCGCCCAGATGGAAACCGTAGTCCTCAAATGCCTTGCGAAGCGCACCGAGGATCGTTATCCTTCCATCGCGCTGGTCACCCGCGATTTTGAAACCATGGTCGGCTGAACGCCCCCTGGTCGCAGGCGTGAACCGGACCCATTTTTTACAACAACATGACCAAGTTTGATTTGGAACGAACCGTAGTGCACCGCCCCCCAACCCCCTGGTGGGTCTATCTGGTCGGACTGGTCAGCATCGCCCTGATCGTCTTCGCTGTCGTCCTCTTCTTCTCCGGGCGCAAACAATCTGCGAAATCCAGCGCGAACGAACCGGTTCCCGCGACCGAGCCCGCCAATCCCGCCACCCCCGCGGCACCGGCACCCACAACCCCGCCCCCGGTTCCACCCACTCCGGTCGCCCACACCCCGCCCCCGGTGGCCGCGACCCCGGTCGCGCCTCCACCCGCCACATCGATCGCCGCAACGCCCGCCCCGACCGCGGTTCCCGCCACTGCTCCGGCCCCAACCCCGTCGGCTGCTCCGGCCCCACTCCCGGTCGGCACCTCCGCCTCGCTGGCCGATGCCCGCGCCGCCCAGGCCGCCGGTGACCTGCTGGCCGCCCGCGCCGCCGCCCTCGCCGTCTGGAACGGTACCCAGGATCCCGCCCTGAAGGCCGAAGCGGAAGCGATCCTCAACGTCGTTGGCCTCGAGCTGATCATGACCCCGCGGCCGATGCCGGAGAAGATCGACTACACCGTCCAGCCCGGCGACTCGCTGGAAAAAATTGCCAAGAAACACGGCACCACCGTCGAGCTGCTCCGCCTCAGCAACAACATCAAGGGCTCGGTCATCCGCGTCGGCGACCGCATGCGCGTGTTCACCGGCAAGTTCAGCGTCAGCGTCAGCAAGTCCGCCAACGACCTCGTCCTCTGGATGAACGGCGACTTCCTCAAGCGCTACCGCGTCGGCACCGGCGAGTACAACAAGACCCCGGTTGGCGACTTCGTGATCAACGACCGCATCGCCCAGCCCACCTGGTGGCGCCCCGACGGCAAGGCCATCCCGTTCGGCGACAAGGAAAACCTGCTCGGCACCCACTGGCTCTCCATTAACGTCAAGGGCTACGGCCTGCACGGCACCTGGGAACCCGAAACCATCGGCCACCAGCTCAGTGCCGGTTGCGTCCGCATGTACAACGAGGAAATCGAACAGCTCTTCAACCTGCTGCCACTCGGCACCCCCGTGTCGATCCGCGACTGATCCGGAGGAACCACCCCATGCCCGTCTACACACTCCCCTTTGA
The DNA here is from genome assembly GCA_937872895.1 of uncultured Verrucomicrobiota bacterium. Taxonomy (GTDB): domain Bacteria; phylum Verrucomicrobiota; class Kiritimatiellia; order CAIVKH01; family CAIVKH01; genus CALMUP01. The sequence continues at coordinate 270,062 of CALMUP010000009.1, read as the reverse complement.
GAAGCCGATCGTCGAACTCGAGAAGAAACTGAAGGAGCTCCAGACCTTCAGCGAGACCCAGAAGATCGATGTCTCGACCGAGATCGAGGCGATGCAGCAGCGCATCGAGGAAACGAAACGCGAGATCTACAAGGGCCTCACCCCGTGGCAGAAGGTCCAGGTCGCCCGCCATCCGCTCCGCCCCTACACGCGCGACTACATCGAGCTGATGACCACGAACTACGAGGAACTCCACGGCGACCGCATCCACCGCGACGACCGCGCCATCATCGGCGGCTTCGCCGAGATTGATGGCCACCGCGTGGTGATCATGGGCACCCAGAAGGGCCGCGACACGAAGAGCAACCTCGAATGCAATTTCGGCTGCGCCTACCCCGAAGGCTACCGAAAGGCCCTCCGCCTGATGAAACTCGCCGCGAAATTCCGCCTGCCCGTGGTGACCCTGATCGACACCCCCGGCGCCTACCCCGGCATCGAATCCGAGGAACGCCACATCGCCGAAGCCATCGCCGTAAACCTCCGCGAAATGTTCACCTTCCCCGTCCCCATCATCCCGACCATCATCGGTGAAGGTGGCAGCGGCGGCGCCCTCGGCATCGGCGTCGGCGACCACGTCATGGTCCTCGAGTACGCCTACTACTCGGTCATCTCCCCCGAAGGCTGCGCCGCCATCCTCTGGAAAAACCGCTCGTTCGCCGACAAGGCCGCCGAGGCGCTGAAACTGACGTCGCCCGACCTGCTCGCCGCCGGCCTGGCCGACGAAATCGTGCCCGAACCGGTGGGTGGAGCCCATAACGACCGCGAGAAGATGGCCGCGACCCTGAAGGCCTGCATCGTGAAGAACCTCGTGCGCCTCGGCAAACTCGACCCCGACACGCTGATGGCCAAACGCTACGACAAGTTCCGCGCCCTCGGCCCCTACACCACCGCGGCCGCCGGCCCCAGCGCCGCCTGACCCGACCGGAATCCCCGACCCATCATCCGAGGCCCGACACGCCATGTCCTCCGATGAAATCGCCGTCCTGGTCATCGCCTCGCTGATCTCCGTGGTCTGCGTCATCGGGCACCTCTTCACCGCCCGCCACCCGGTCATGTCCCGCCGCGCCTCGGCCGAAGGCACCGTGCGCCTCGGCCTGCTCGCCGCCATGGCCTGGATCACCTACGTTCTCTATACCCACGCCGACCCGAGCGTGGTCGGCATCTACCGCCTGTTCTACCTCGTGCTCGGCTTCGCCGTGCTGCATGCCTTCGGCTTCGGCGGAGCCGGTCGCACCGGCATGCGGCATTCCGTGGACACGCTGGAACGCAACAACCCCGCCGCCGGCCTGCTCATCGCGTCGTTCATCCTCGCCACCGGCCTGATCTTCGGCGGCTCGCTGTGGGGCGAAGCCGATCCCGACGGCGAAGGCGAAGGCGGCTGGTGGATCCCGATGGGCTTCTTCCTCGCCGGCTGGATCAGCCTGTGCATCGCCACCTGGCTGTACCGGCTCCGCGAAACCGGCGGCACCGTGCGCCGCATCCGCCAGGTCCGCAACCCGCGCGAAGCCCTCGGCTTTTCCCTCTACCTGTTGAGCACCGGCTGGATCCTGATGGAATCGGTCGCCGGCGACTTCCACGGCTGGCGCAGCGGCCTGCTCACCACCGGCGCGATCGCCGCCATGCTCGTCGTGCACGAGATCGCCGGCCTCGTTTTCAACCGCAACGCCAACGCCCGCCCGAAAGCGATGTCGGTCGTCGAGGCCGTGCTCTACATCGCCACCACCATCGGCTTCTCCTACGTGAACCAGCACCTGCTGCCCGCCTGGGGATGGACGATATGAGGGCGGAACGGTGGCCGCTGTCCGAACCGGACGTCGCGGACCTGCTGAATACGCTCTGCTTCCGCTACCACAAATGGGATGTCGATGCCTGCGGCCGCCGTCTCGTCCTGACCGATTCGGTCGTACTGTCCCGCGCCGAACACGACGAGGTGACCGCGCTGTGCCTGCGCTTCGACGCGATCCTCGGCCGCCTCGAATCCGCCCTGCTCGAACGCCCCGACCTGCTGACCCGTCTCGGCATCCCCGCCGTGCTGCTCCCCCTGCTCCCCGCCGAACCCGGCCCACCGCTCCAACTCGCCCGCTACGATGTCTTCTGCACCCCCGATGGCCGCTGGCTGGTGTCCGAGTTCAACGAGGACGTCCCCGGCGGTTTCAACGAGGCCGACGGTATCCCGGAACTGCTCGGCCCCGCCCTGCCGCACCTGCGCTTCGAGGGACGCCTCCGCACCGCGGTGGTCGAGGCCCTGCGCGACCTCCCCCACATCGCCCTGCTCTACGCCACCGGCTATGCCGAGGATCTCCAGCACATGTTGATCGTCCAACGCTGGCTGCACGAAGCCGGTCACACCACCGAACTCGCCGCCCCGGCCCACCTGGAACGGAGCTGGCGCGGACCGCGCTGCTTCGGCCGCCGCGTCGATGCCGCCTTCCGCTTCTACCCCGGCGAGTGGTACCAGTGGCTGGCCAACCTCGGCACCTGGCGTTGGCTCGCCCCGCGCCTGCCGATGATGAACCCGCTGCGCCGCCTGATCCGCCAATCCAAACGCCTCTACACCGTGTGGAACGACCCGGACCTGCTCAACGCCGACGACCGCGCCTTCATCGCCGCCCACACCCCGGCCAGCCTGCGCCTCGAGGAGGTGGACACCATCGCCGACCGCAGCCGCTGGGTCCTGAAGAACGCCTTCGGGCGCATGGGCGATACCGTGGTCATGGGCAACCTCGCCAAGGAATCGGTCTGGAACGAGACCCTGACCCTCGCCCGCAAGAACGCCCGCGAATGGCTGCTCCAGGAGCGGTTCGACGTCGAGCCGCTGCAGGACGGCGGCACGCCCTTCTACCCGTCCCTCGGCGTGTACCTGGTCAACCACCGCTTCGCCGGCTACTACAGCCGCGCCGCCCACCAACCTTTCATCAACCATGAGGCCTACCATGTGGCAACCGTTGTCGAACCTGCTTAACCTGATCGGACGTCTCCGCTTCAACTACCGACCGACCAGCGTTTCACTGGCCATCGGGAATCCGAATGACCGCGATGCCATGGACTCGACCTGGTGGAAGGACTACAACGACACGGAAAAACTCTTTGCCGTCTGGGGTCCGCCGCCGGGCAGTCCGTGGGAGCCGTACCACTGTGTACCGCTGTTCGCCGCGTTGAACACGGTGCTGGCGTCCAAGATAGGCCCGACCGCGCCGGACATGGTCAAATCGGTCGAGGGCAACGGCCACCTCGGCGGCGCGCTGGTGGACCGTCCGCTCGGGCGCGACTGGGCGGAGCAGCGGTCGTGGGTCATCCTCGACCTCCCCGGCGCGCGGTCGGTCGCAGCCGCGGTCCGTTTCATCGCCGGTGGATTCCAGCCGGTTTGCACCTTCGACAACTGGCCGCACCAGGCTGGACTCATCAAGACCGAGATCGTGCTCGCCCAGTTGCTGCGCTACGCCGCCCATGTCTCGGACCTGCGAAAATACCTGACCCCGGCCTCGCCGCCGCTGTGGGTCTGCGACCGCAACCGCCTCGGCGAGCGGCCGGCCAAGGTCCGGGAATTCGACAACCGCTACTACCTCGACGACTCCATCCTGCCCGCGCCGGAGACCTTGCGGAAAAACGGGATCGAGCAGATCGTCTGCGTCGTGCCGGGGCCGAACGACAAGCCGCGCGAGGACCTGTGCGCCTACTTCCGCGACCTGCGCAAGGACGGCTTTCTCCAGATCTACGGCAGCGCCTTCACCGATCCGGCGCTCGCCCTGTTCCGCTTCCCCGAGTCGGTCTTCACCATCGACTTCAAGCAATCCGGCTTCAAACGCAACGACGCCGGCGGCTTCGGCCAACTCATCCCCGAACCCAGCTCCAGCGCCGGGTGACCAACGCGCGGCGTGTGTGGTTAGCTGGAGGGGACGAAGCGGGTCGACGAAGGGTATCCGATGAAGGGTAGCGACGAAGGGTCGGCTGTCGCACGCTGATGCCGCAAGCCCTCCCGTGACTACACACATAACCGCACCACCTAGCCGGACACCCTTCATCGATGCACGAGCATCGTCCTTGCATCGTAAAGGTCTGACCCGAATGGCATGCTCCGGGCGGGTCCGGCCCTTCCTTTCGCGGCCATTTCCTGGAGGCAGGTAACAGCGCTGAAGGGAACGGTATCATGGAAAACGGATCGATTGCATGCTCCTATGCTCGGGACTACATGGGCTATGCATAGGTCGCAGGTGCAAGGCCGATTTTCGCAAGAAACATCGACCCCCCCCCCCCCGCCTACCCCCTGGCCGCCCGCGAAAAAAAACGCTATCCTACCGATTGACTTTCAGGAGGTTGTGACCGCACCCGCAAAACACCGCAGGATCACAAGAAACTTTTCAATACATTGTTCGCCCTTGACAAATGCATATAATTATACCATATTGATATGCATGAGAACTACATTAATCCTTAAAGATGACATCCTGTCGAGAGCTTCAGCGCTCACGGGAGTAAAAGAAAAAACCGCCCTCGTTCATTTAGGCCTCGAAGCCCTTATAGCCAGGGCAAGCGCCGCGAGATTGGCTAAACTTGGTGGCACCGAGAAAAAGATAGCGCCTATTCCTCGTCGCAGGAGCATGTAAGTGATTCTCGTCGACACCTCGATCTGGATCGACCATTTGCGTGAAGGAAGTCGAGCACTCACAAACCTGCTTAACGATGGTGAAGTGCTTTGTCACCCTTTTATCATCGGAGAGCTATCATGCGGCAACCTGCGACAACGGAGGGAAATCATCGCCCTCCTCCACGCACTTCCGCCTCTTGACCGGGTTTCAGATGATGAAGTTCTATTTTTCATTGAGAAGCATCGATTGTTCGGCAAGGGATTGGGATTGATTGACATTCATCTTCTGGCCTCATGCTCCATGAGTTCATGCCAACTATGGACAAAAGATAAACGCCTCATGAAAGTCGCTGAAAATCTCGGAATTCGTGCGAAGTTGGGCTGACATGTGGCTCGTGGGGACACTTCGTGCCCCACAGCCTTGTCGTTCCCCAACCGGACCGGAGGATCCATGATCGAACCGAAAAGCTCGTTCCCCGTTTTCATCGTCGGCGACCTCGACGCGGCGAGGGCCTTTTATACCGGGCACCTCGGCTTCGCGGTCGTCTTCTCCGGCGACTGGTACCTTCATCTCGCAACAACGTCCGGTGTGCAGGTCGGGTTCCTGCTGCCGGACCAGCCGACGCAGCCGCCCATCTTCCACAAGGCCTTCGCCGGCGAAGGCGCCCTCTTCAGCCTGGAAGTCGATGACGCGGATGCCGCGTACGCCACCGCCGTGTCACGGGCCCTGCCCATCGTACTCCCGCTTCGGTCCGAGGATTGGGGACAGCGGCACTTTTGCATCCGGGACCCGAACGGCATCCACCTGGATATCGTCCAGTCCTTCGAACCGACCGAGGAGTACCGGAGTGACTATGTCACCGAATAGAGACCTCACCGAACTCCGGAACATCGGCAGGAAAATCGCCGGGCGGCTACAGGCGGTCGGTATCACCTGCGAGAACGACTTGCGGCGTGTCGGTGCGGCTGGCGCACATCGCATGCTGAAGAAGAAGTATCCCCGCGAAACGTTGGCGGTGTGCTACTACCTCTACTCGTTTGAAGGCGCCCTGACCGACCAGCACTGGAATGACATCGGCGAGCACAGGAAGCAGCAACTCCGGGAGCACATTGGCTAACCAACCCTGGCATCTTCGCGACGTCCGGGCGTACTCCATCGTGGATGACGGGATCGGGCTTCGGATCGGATCCTGCCGAGATCCGACTCATCAGAAACCATACACATCGACACCGCGCGCGAACTCTTCAACCTGCTTTTTCTCCTCACGATCTCCGCGATCACGTGGGCGTATTACCGGCGCCGAACCTTTCCCGCGCGCGCGTGTTACCACACCTTCGGTCCGCGGTTCATGGCGAGTTTCGTCGACTCCTGCGTGCTGTGGCCGGTGCAATTGGTCGCGATCGTCGTGCTCGCGCAGGACATCCCGCAGGGCCTGGCCGTCATCGTGCTGGTGGCGCAAAGCCTGGTCTGGCCGCTCTACACCATCTCCATGCATGCCCGCTTCGGCCAGACGGTCGGCAAGATGGTCACCCGGGTGCGGGTCCTGGACGCCCGGACGGAAGCGCCCATCACGCCGCGGCAAGCCGTGCTGCGCGACGGCATCCCTGCCCTCCTGACCCTCGGCCTGGCGGGCTACCAGGCGTTTCTCATCCTGACGACCGCCGCGTCCCCGCGCGACGTGACCTCGGGGGAGGCGCTGGCGGCATCCACCGCCTTCTGGCTGCTGGCGCTCATTCCCCTGGTCTGGTTTGTTGCGGAAGTCCTGACCATGCTCACCAACGAGCGGAGGCGCGCCCTCCACGACTTTATCGCCGGTACGGTGGTGATCCGGACCAACGTGGACGATCGCCTTGATCGTGCCTAGGCACCGCATCGTCCCCGAAAGCATCGTCGTTACGAAAGCCAGACCCCACCCGGAGCCGGTCCTTGACCGCCCGAATACGGCCCGTCGGTGCACCCCCTGGCCCGTTCGTGCATAAACCGGTACCGTTCGTGCAAGCGTTGTAATGATCGCCGGTTACGGCACGTATTGTCCCCCGTGCGAGCATGGTGCCGCACAACACGCAACAACAGGAAAGGGACAAGGACATGAAAAGCAGCAACATCGTGGTGGCCATCGTGACGGGATTCGCTCTTGCCGGGGAGGCACGGGCAGAAAGGCTGGTCGGCGACCGGTATCTTTCGGGACGTGCGGTGATCGGCCAGCACAGCTTCGAGGGACCGGCCATCACCGGACCGGTCGACGACGCCTTCGAGGATTCCGACGAGAGCGGGTATGGCGTCCAGGTGGAGGTTTCGCAACCGCTGGGTGGCGGATGGTTCACCCGGGGCATGGGCGAGTGGATGACCTACGGCGATGACGAGGACTTCAACACCGTGCACCTCTCGCTGGGACTGGGCTATGTGGCCGACCTGGTGGCGCTCGATGCCGGTGCCCTCTACGGCTATGCCATCATCGGCGGCGAGTACTTCCGGGCCGACGGGCTCGACGAGTTCGAAGCCAATCCGGCGTTCGGCGGCGCAGGCACGGGGGAGGACGGCGACGACGTCGGGTTCTCGGGCGAAGCGGGTGTCGGGGCCACCCTGTTCGACCGCTGGGACACGAGCCTGTACGGCAAATACTACAACTTCGGCGATGGCAGCGGTCCCGGCTTCGGCGCGCGGGTCAGCTATGCCGTCAACGAAACCTGGACCCTTCTGGGGAGCTGGGATGGCCTCTGGGTGGAGGACGCCGGGTACACGGTCGACATCGACACCCAGCGCTTCACGTTCGGTGCCGCCTGGACGTACTAGGCTTGGCGAGGAAGCCCCGGGTCGGGACGGCCCGGGGGTTCCTCCCGGTGGCCCATCGTCCCCACAGGGCCCCGGACGGGCAGCGCACGGGAGGCGACGCCTGCACCGGACCGGTACGCGGTCCATTCCTTGCCGGTGCAAAACCGGGTCGCAACAAATGGAATCGGATATTGCCGTCAACGCGATCATCGATATAACTATATTCAAGTTCAACAACCCTTCAGGAGTTGTCCGTATGAAGCACATCGCCTCCCTGGCTGGCCACGCCGTGGCGTGCGTCGCCCTGCTCCTCACCGCACCGTTCCACGCCGCCGCGAACGACGACAAGAACGCGGTGATCACCTCCACCGACAACAAGGGAAACTCCTACGCGGCCAAAGGGTATGTGGCGATGAAGGCGGCGCCGGACGCGAAGACATTCAAGGCATCCGACAAAATCGCCAACGCGAAGCTGCCCAAGAAGGTCGACCTGCGCGGCATGATGACCGCGATCGAGGACCAGGGACAGACGAGTTCGTGCGTGGCCAACGCCCTCGCCGGATCGTACGAGTACTGGATCCGCCGCACCACCAAGCAGGACTACGATGTGAGCCGGTTGTTCCTGTACTACAACGCGCGCTGGCGCAGCGGCGACCAGGACAAGGATGCGGGCAGCGTGATCCAACTGGCCATGGAGGGGCTCCGGGATTTCGGTGCCTGCTCGGAGGTCAGCTGGCCGTTTGAAAAACCCTTGCTGTTGAAGAAACCCGACCGCGACGCCTACGCGGAGGCCGCCCAGTTCAAAATCACGGAAATGGCCCGGGTTCCGCTTGATCTGCAGGCCTGGAAACAAGCCCTCGCCTCCGGCTACCCCATCGTGTTCGGTTGCCTGCTGTTTGAATCCTTCGACCAGGCCAACCAGCGTGGCGGCGTGGTCCCGATGCCCAGCCCCGAGGACGTCGGCCGCTCCTCGCACGGCGGCCATGCCATGACGGCCGTGGGCTATTCTGACGCGGAGCAGGTGTTTATCGTGCGCAATTCGTGGGGCCCGAAATGGGGCGACAAGGGGTATTGCTACATGCCCTACAACTACCTGATGAACCCCGAATTCAATGCCGGCGACAGCTGGGTGTTTGTCCCGGCCGTCGAATTGGAAAATCCGGAGGAAACCTGGGTCAACGACGACAAGCCGGTGACCGACGGGGGACGCGGGGTCACGTTCGTGATCAACCCGTATTCGGTCGAGGATTACGCGGATGTCGAGCTCACCTGGTGGGAGGAGTCCACCGTCGAATACGAAGAAACCTCCGACGATACCTACCTCCAGTACGCGGCGTTGGCCGAGGCGGAGGAATGGGAGTCGATGGAGGATTTCGACTACGAGGAGGTCATCGCCGAGTGGCAGGAGGAAAATCCCGGCGAGGAGAGCGACCTCTACCTCGTTGATGTCGAGGACGTGTACGAGGACGAGGCGTTCGAGGAGGGTATGGACGAAGCGGCCGAGGGCGATCCGGAATTCGATGAGGAATCCGCCGCGGATTACGAAGAGGACATGGAAGCGGAAGGCGACGAAGGCATGGATGAAGCCGGCTACGAGGAGTATGACGAAGAGATGGATGCGTCTTCAGATGAGTCGATGGAGGATGAGGGCGGCGGTGAGGAGGAGTTTTACGAGGACGAGGGCGGAGACGGGGAAGAGTCCTACGACGACGCGGGTGGCGACGGCGAGGACTACGAGGAATAGACCCGGCCATCAGCCCGGATCGTTCCATCCCGCTCCGGGAGCGCGATTGACAATCGGGGCCGGTTCATTATCTTGTTCCGGTAGTGCGTGTTGTGAATAGCAATACGTGAATGCGGTTTCGCACCAGGAACAACGTTTCATGCCCCACACGAAAAAAGTCGAGCCGACGGCCTCGTGGACCTTCCTGACCAACCACTCGCACGTGCTGTTGTGCCTGCACAAGGACGGCGACCTGGTGTTGCGGGAGGTGGCGTTGAAGGTGGGCATCACCGAACGCGCGGTGCAGAAGATCGTGGCCGACCTGACCGAGTCGGGCGTATTGCTGCGGGAGAAGGTGGGACGCCGCAACCATTACCGCATCAACGGCAAACTTCCGCTGCGGCATCCGATCGAAGCGCACCGCCAGGTGTCGGATATCCTGAAGCTGGTGCAGTAGGTCCGGCCGCCCGGCGCGGCACGCCGAAACCGCGGATCGACAAGCCTCAGTACGCCCCGCCTTCGGGGCTGTACTGGAGGCACATGTTCGCCCGCATTATTCGTAATGCGTCCACATTCTGATTACCTTCACGGTTCGACTGTCATCCAGGACTTGATAGACGAGTCGGTGCTGTATAGTGATCCTTCGCGAGCAAGCGCCGGCAAGATCTCCCACGAGCTTTTCGTACGGGGGCGGATTCTGAAATGGATTGTTGATCAAAACTTCAAGAAGTCTCTCTGCTTGTGGCCTGAGGCCTGATCGTGCGATCTTCTTTGCGTCTTTCTGGGCCTGTTTCGTAAATACAACGGTCCATTTTTTCACCAGCCAGGCTCCTTCGCGCATTTGTCGATGGAAGCTTTAAGCCCTTTTCGGATCGACTCGGTCATTCCCGGAATGGATTGAAGGTGCAACGTTTCCTGGATCGCCCGCCAATCATCCTCTGAAATCAGAACGGCGGAGGATCGCTTCCCTGTGATTTGAACGGGGTGATGCGACGCGGCCACATCATCCAGAAGGGTGTAGAGTTGTTTGCGTGCCTCTGTTGCCGTAATTGAGGTCATTGACGGGTCTCCATGTAGCGTACGTTATTACGTACGGCATTTTACCGACGTCGTCAATGCGTCTGTTCCTGGCGAACAGCACGGATCGCCTGCGGCGCACCCAGGCCCGAGGCATCGCCGCGTTTCCAACCCCTGGACAACCGGGTTTCGGCTCCTTCCAGGGACTGGACAACGGCAGCGCGGTCAGGCGTCGCGGGGTTCGTCGTGCGGCAACGCGAGTTCCAGGTGCACGTCCTTGAGCTGGCGGCCGTCCACGGTGGAGGGCGCACCCATCATCAGGTCCATGGCCTTCTGGGTCTTCGGGAAGGCGATGACATCGCGGATGCTGGTCGCGCCGACCATCAGCATGACCAGGCGGTCCACGCCGAGGGCGATGCCGCCGTGCGGCGGGGCGCCGAAGGCGAGGGCGTTGATCAGGTGGCCGAAGCGTTCGTTGATCTCGTCCTGCGGCAGGCCGAGCACGGCGAACATCTTCGCCTGCAGGTCGGGATCGTGGATGCGGATGCTGCCGCCGCCGAGCTCGACGCCGTTCAGGACGATGTCGTAGGCGCGGGCGCGTACCTTGACCGGATCGCTGTCCAGCAACGCGATGTCCTCCGGCTTCGGCGAGGTGAAGGGATGGTGCATCGAGGCGAGGTGGCCGTCGCTGCCGCGTTCGAGCAGCGGGAAGTCGGTGACCCAGGTGAATGTGAACACGTTATCCGGGATGATCTTGGCGGCTTCGGCAGCGAGCAGGCGCAGGCGGCCGAGGGCGACGTTCGCGGTGTCGAGCTTGTCGGCCGCGAACAGGATCAGGTCGCCGGTGGCGATGCCGAGCTTGTCGGTCAGGCCGGCCTTTTCCGCGTCGCTGAAGAACTTCGCGATGGGCGACTTCCAGGTGCCGTCCTCCTGCACGCGGATGAAGGCGAGGCCGCCGAGGCCGGCTTCCTTGGCGAGGTCGGTCCACTGGTCGATCACGCCGGCCGAGACGCCGGCGAGGCCCTTGGCGTTGATCGCCTTCACCACGCCGCCGTTGGCGAGCACGCCGGCGAAGACCTTGAAGGTGGTCTGGGCGAACACGCCGCTCAGGTCGACGAGTTCCATGCCGAAGCGGAGGTCCGGCTTGTCGCTTCCGTAGCGATCCATCGCGGTGCGGTAGTCCATGCGCGGGATGGGCGTCTGGATTTCGCCGTGGCCGGCCACGCGCATGATCTCGACGAGCATGCCGTCGATGATGCGGTAGATGTCCTCCTCGGTGATAAACGACATCTCGATGTCGATTTGGGTGAACTCGGGCTGGCGGTCGGCGCGCAGGTCCTCGTCGCGGAAGCAGCGGGCGATCTGCAGGTAGCGGTCCATGCCCGACATCATCAGCAGCTGCTTGTACTGCTGCGGGGCCTGGGGCAACGCGAAGAACGAACCGGGAACCACGCGGCTGGGAACGAGGTAATCGCGCGCGCCTTCCGGGGTGCTCTTGGTCAGGATCGGGGTTTCGATCTCCACGAAGTCCTGGCCGTCCATGTACTCGCGCACGGCCTGCAGGATCTTGTGGCGAACGACGAGGTTGCGCTGCATGCCGCTGCGGCGGAGGTCGAGGTAACGGTAGGTCAGGCGCAGGTCCTCGCTCACCTTCGCGGCCTTGTCCTCGTCGAGCGGGAACGGCGGGACCTTGCTGCGGTTCAGCAGGGTCGCGGCCTGGGCGCGGATCTCGATGCCGCCGGTGGGCAGGGTCTTGTTCACCATCGCGGCGGGGCGGAGCAACACTTCGCCGCGGACCGAGATCACGAACTCGGACCGGCTTGCGTGAGCGACCTCCCAGGCTTCCTTCGAAACTTCGGGATCGAACACCACCTGGGTCACGCCATACCGGTCGCGCAGGTCGATGAACAGGATGCCGCCGTGGTCACGGACGGTGTCCACCCACCCCGACAATTCCACCACTTGCCCCTGATGCGCTTCACGCAAAGCGCCACATGTATGCGAACGGTACGACATAGTCAGTCCTTCGGTATCGGCCTTCAGCCTCGGTCACTCAGGTAAATCGAGCGGCGCAGTCTAGCGAGTCCGCCGTGGAAAGGCAACGAAGGATCGGACCAAGACACGTGCTTCATCGCGGCGCCAATCGGCAACGCCCACAGACACCACATCGTCTCGGAATCGATGCATCGATCCAACGACCACAGAAACGTGAGACCGGATGCAGGGACATAGGATTGCTTCGGGACGGCGGTGTGAAGCCCCCTTCGAGGTCGCCAATTCGACGCAACGATAGGGCGAGCGCCACCCGATAGCGCACCCAACGACGACTACGACGGAACCAGGTGGCCATCACGCCCATTTACTAACTACCTTATATCAAGGAGTTGCACACTCCAGAGCCAACAACTTTTTCACACTTTCTCCTTGCTTGCCCCCGGCTTTTTGCCTATTTTGTTTTCAAGGCAATTTGTCTACATGAAGAGTTTACTAAAGGCTATACCGGTTTATCTGTTGGTGTTGCGGTTTTTCACCGCCGACGCCGCGGCAGGTGGCCGTATTGTTTCGTTTGGTTACTCGACCGAAGTACCGGCACGCAGCGAAGGTATGACGGCGGTTGCCGCCGGGTACATGCATTCGCTCGCCTTGACCGAGCAGGGTGAGGTGGTGGCCTGGGGTGATGATTCGCAAGGGCAGGCACAGGTTCCCTCCACGTGCCGTGTCGAAATCCAGGAAATTGCAGCCGGTGGTTACCACAGCCTGGCGGTGAACAAGTCGGGTCAGGTATTTGCCTGGGGTGACAATTCGGCGGGGCAGACCACGGTCCCGAATGGTTGCCGGCAAAACATCCGAGCGGTTTCCGCCGGTTTGCTGCACTCCCTGGCGCTCCACAAGGGTGGCCGCGTGTATGCCTGGGGCGATGCGATGTTTGGTCAGATCTATGTCCCTTCGGGCCTGGACCGGGTCATTGCCATTTCCGCTGGCGCGTTGCACAGCATGGCCTTGCGCAACGACGGCCTGGTGGTGGTTTGGGGCGATAACTCATTCGGTCAGGCGGTGGTGCCGGAGCGGGCGATGAGTGGCATCAAGGCGATCTCGGCCGGCTATTTCCACAACCTCGCGCTGACGGAAGCGGGCGAAGTGATCGCCTGGGGCGACAATACCTCGGGCCAATGCAATGTTCCCGCCGAAGCCCGGTACGGCGTGGTGTCGATCGCCGCCGGCCAGGATCACAGCTTGGCATTGAAGGCAAATGGCCAGTTGATTTCGTGGGGCGGTCGCTCAGGCCGGACCCTGTTCAACGATTCGAGCACGATCCCGAGCCTGTCGGCCATTTCCGCCGGTGGTTTCCACAGCCTGGGTATCGTGCCGGAAGAAGTGGATTCGAACCAGAACGGCATCCCCGATTGGTGGGAGATCCAGAACAATCTCGATCCGGCCGCAGCCGTGGACCTGACGGTGGATTCCGATGGCGATGGCATGACCGATCACGAGGAGTTCCTGACCGGCACGGATCCGTGGGACGATGCGTCGTTCTTCCGCATGGAATTGAACGTGGATCCGACCACCGGCAAATTGACGGTCTCCTTCTCCCCCGTATCCACCGAGCGCGCCTATTCCGTGGAGTATGCGACGGATGTTAAACGGAATGCATGGCGCGCATCGCCCGGCTTGGCCAACATCCGCGTGGCCAGCAATACGGAGCCGGTCCATTTCGCGCTGGATGCATCCAAAGATGTGCGGGTATTCCGCATCCGTATCACGCCCCCCTGACCATCCGGTCATTTTATTTGTCTTGCCGCGCCTCGTCCGGTAGCGTGCAAAGCTGCGCATGGAAAAACCCGCATCATCCCCGCCACTCCACCACCCTACCCTGCGCGAAGCGCTGCCCGTGTGGGTCAAGATCGGCCTGCTGAGTTTTGGCGGGCCGGCGGGCCAGATCGCCCTGATGCACCGCGAACTCGTCGAGCGACGGCGGTGGATCGATGACGAGCGTTTCCTTCACGCCCTGAACTACTGCATGGTGCTTCCCGGTCCGGAGGCGCAACAATTGTCGATCTATCTCGGCTGGCTGCAGCACGGCATACGTGGAGGCGTCATCGCCGGCACCCTGTTTGTCCTGCCCGGCGCGCTGTTGATGCTGGCCATTTCGTTCGCATACGTTGTCGGAGGCTCGATGCCGTGGCTGGGCGCGGTTTTCTACGGTCTGAAAGCGGCCGTGCTGGCCTTGGTGGCTGGTGCGCTGATCCGCATGGGGAGCAAGGTGCTGAGGACAACCGGAAGCTGGGTGATTGCCGGAGGCGCCTTTGCCGCCTTGTTCATCGGCTCCATGCCACTTCCCTGGTTGATGGCTCTGGCCAGCATCATCGGACTGGTGTTTTACCGGTCAGGGTCATACGCCGACCGCGCCGATAAACCCGCCGGACCACGGCCGTCGATGGTGCATACTGTGAGCACGGCCTTGATCTGGGTGCTCATCTGGCTTGCACCGTTGCTTCTGGCCCTCGCACTCCTTGGCCCGGATCATCTACTGAGCCAACAGGGACGATTCTTCGCGAAAGCGGCGCTGATCACGTTTGGCGGTGCCTACTCGGTGCTTCCCTATGTGGCGCAGCACGCTGTGGAATCCGCTCAATGGTTGACCGCAGCTCAGATGATGGATGGACTCGCCCTCGCGGAAACAACTCCGGGGCCGTTGATCCTCGTCCTGCAATACGTAGGATTCCTCGGTGGATGGCAACAGGTTGGCACCGGGTCACCGGCGGCCCTCGCACTCTCCGCCTCCGTGATCACCTCGTGGATGGTATTCGTGCCCGGCTTCCTGTTCATCTTCACAGGAGCACCTTGGATAGAATACACCCGCAGGCTGGATGCGCTCCAAGGAATCATGCGGGCGATATCAGCAACCGTGCTGGGCATCATCCTCAACTTGTCGATCTGGTTCGGTTGGCATACCCTTTATCCCGACACACAGAACCTGGACCCGGTTCCGATCAGCCTCGGGATCGTCCTGCTGATCGCGATGCGCCGCTACCGCTTGGATGCACTGGTCGTCGTCGCCGTTGCCGCTGCTACAGGCCTGCTCCTGCATGCCACCGGACTTCGGTAATTCCCGGCCTGCGGATACCACTCCGTTTCAAGCCCCGCCATGGCCGCAAACCAGTGACACATGCCAACCTCCAGCCGTGTCTCTGATTATGAAGGAAAACTCCCGTGGACCTGACCGATCAGGTCAAGCCATCAATCACCCGACCACAGCGTGTTGCAAACTCCTGCATTTTAGACTCTTACGACAATTATTTAGCCGACCCGATCGCTCTCTTGACCATCGCGGTTTTTCCGGCGAACATAGTGCAACGATTTTATGGATGATGTTTCACCGCCGGGGCAACCGAACAAGGGTACCCATGAAGCGTCAAACCCGAGCATGATGATCGCCCAGTCAAACGATTCCAACGAAGTGGAAGCCCGCGAAGCCGAGGCTGGGCGCTCTATTTCCAAGGACGACTTAAACAAGCTACCCATAAAAGCTTACACGGGGCCGATCCATGTGGTTCATGACCGCGAACAGGTCAAACACACACTGGCCCTGCTCGAGGCCGAGGATGTGCTGGGTTTCGATACCGAGACCCGTCCCTCCTTTGAGCGCGGCGTTTCCTACCCTCCTGCCCTGCTCCAGTTGGCGACCCGCTCCGATGTGTTCATCTTTCAATTGCATGCACTTGGCGGCCTCGGTCCATTGCGCGACATCCTGGAAAGCAAGGCGGTTATCAAGGCTGGCGCGGCCATCTCGGATGACATCAAGCAATTGAATGATTGCTGGGCCTTCAAGCCGCGCCGCTTTCTGGAAATCGGTCACCTCGCCAAGGAACTTGGCTACAAACAAACCGGCTTGCGCACGCTGGCTGGTTTAACGCTTGGCTTCCGCATCTCCAAGAAGGAGCAGCGTTCCAACTGGGCCAAACCTCGCCTGACCCATTCGCAGATCGTGTACGCCGCTACCGACGCCTGGGTCAGCCGCGAATTGTACCTGCATCTGATGGCGGCGTGGGGTGAACGGACGCCGCCCGCCGAAGTCGATCCATTAACGCCCGACCCAACCCGCGTTCGGAAACGGTCTGACAATAGATCGCCTGAACACCGGCACGCTCGCAAACGCGGAAGAACTGAAACAACCGGCGCGCATACGCCGGAACTCCCGGGACTAGAGCTTTCCGATCCAGCTTAACCCTGAGTCCACTGGCGCTGATCCCGATATACGCGCAAGCCGAAATGTCTGGCGGGATTTCCGCGGCACGTTGGACCAACACCACCCGGGCGTTCGGCGCATAGTGCCGGTACTTCATGCCCGGCGAACGCACCGGAACATCGTCCACCGAGGAACGGTCCGCCAACACCGCCGAAGCCACCACCGATCGCACCTGCTCAAGGCTGATGGCACCTTGCCGCAGCACCACGGGGCGCCGTCCGGTGCAATCAACCACGGTGGATTCGAGACCGACTTCCGCCGGTCCACCCTGGAGGATACACGGAATGCGGCCATTCATTTCCTCGACCACAGCTTTCCAGGTCGTCGGACTAGGACGACCCGATCGGTTCGCCGAGGGGGCGGCAACGGGAACACCACATGCCTTCAGAAAAGCTTGCGCCACGGGGTGGGCCGGCCACCGCACGCCCACCGTGTCGAGACCGGCCGATACCTCGAGCGGGATAGCGGCATGCCGCGGCACAATCACCGTCAACGGCCCCGGCCAGAACCGATCCATCAACCGGCGCGCCATGACCGGCACCCGACGGGCCACCCCCTCCAGCATGGAAGGCTCCGCGATGTGCACGATCAACGGGTTATCCGCCGGTCGCCCCTTGGCCCGGAAAATCGCCCGCACCGCATGGCCATCCAACGCATTGGCTCCCAAGCCATAAACGGTTTCCGTCGGAAACGCCACCACGCCACCGGCACGCACCTGTTCCGCAGCAATGCGAACCGACCGCGTACAACGGGTTGGTCGTGCCGTATTCACGAGGCGCGATTCACCATCCACGCCGAAAATCCCTCCAGAAACCGGTCAAACCCGGCCAGGTGTTCGGCAGGAAACCCGTACTTCTGCGGTGCGTCAGCCAAAACCACCCGGAAACACCGCAACCACTCCTGGCGAGCCGCCTCATTGATCGCAAAGGCCAGGTGTCGCGCCCGCATCATGGGATCACCGTACCGTTGCTGGTACAACGGAGGCCCGCCAAGAAGACCCACGAGAAAGGCGGCGATCTTTTCCGACGCCGCCGGTAGATCCTCGGGAAACAGGTCCCGAATCGAGGAGCGACCGATCTCCGCATAGAAGTCATGGCACATCCGGAAGATGTTTTCCTCGCCCATCAGGCGGTAAACATCCCGGCTGGGGGCGATTCCCTGCGGAGGCCCCCCGGGGGGGACATAGACACGTTGTCCGATGCGTTGGTTCATCGGGGGTCTGTATAGCCGCTTACCCCGGTTTTAACCAGCGCGAAACCCGTGATGCTAAACGTTTCATGCTGAACCGGATTTGGATTTGACACCCTGCCCGCGCGCATCATAATCGCCCACAGAGTCCGCACTTTGTAATCAGGAGAATGTTATGGCCAAGGCCCTCAAACCCATCGTGGTGTTGCTGCTGCTGCTTTGCATCGGTTCGCTTGTTCTCGGTTTCCAGTTGTTCGGCAAACGCGAAGTGCTGAAGGGCCGCGCCCAGAAGATGGAACAGGCACTCGGCTCCATCGCCAAGAACATCCGCCATGACTCGTTCCAGGTCAGTTCGCTGGCCGCTGAAGACTCCGACCAGTTGACCCGCATCCAGACCCCGCTGAACCAACTTGCCGCCGCTGCACTCGTCCAGTACGACGACCTGCAGAACACCAAGCAGGACCTCGAGACCACCCGCCAGGACTTGAGCATGACCAAGGATCAGCTCGCCCGCACCGAAGCCGATCTCGACCGCGCCAAGGTCCAGGTGGAACAACTCAACGCCGCCGTCACCGAAAAGAACAACCAGATTGCCGCCCAAAATTCCCGCATCGACGGCCTTGAACAGGATAAGGTCAATTTCCAGATCCAGATCGACGACCTGAACAACCAACTCGTCGCCTCCGAGGACGAACTGCGTGACGCGCAGGACAAGATCATGACCCTCGAACAGACCATCGGTCAGCTCGAGAACGAGCTTCCCGGCGCGGTGCGTGCGGTACCGCGCGGACTGACCGGCCGCATCCTTTTCGTCAACAAGGATTGGAACTTCGTGGTGATCGACCTCGGAAGCGATGATGGCGTCACACCCAACGCCGAGATGCTCATCCACCGCAAGGACACCTTGATCGGCAAGGTGACCATCAGTGGCATCTCCCGCAAGATGGCCATCGCCGAAATTCAATCGGACTGGGCTCAAGCGAATGTGAAGGAGGGTGACTTCGTTGTCTTCTAAACTTCTGACCGTATTAACCCTGGTGGCCACCCTCTGCGTGATCGGCCTGGTTGTGTTGCAGTACCTCGAACTTTCCTACTACAGCGCCGCCCCGTCGGTCTGGCCCCAATAACCATGACCACCGCCCTTCGCTTGATCATGCTGGTGGCCCTGCTGGCCTCCGCGTTCACCCTGACCGGGTGCGCCACGACCGACCCGGACCGCGATTCCGACATGCCGTGGAACATGCCGCAGTCGTGGGAAGGCAGCCCGGCGATTCCCGGCCTCAGCAATTAGCCTTCCCGCCGCTTCCCGCCTGCGCCGCGGAACCGGTACCACCCTCCGGAGAACATCCCCATGCCCTCCTCGCCCCAACGTTACCTGATCACCGGCGGTGCCGGCTTCATGGGCATCAACCTCGCCCGCTACCTGCTCGCCAAGGGCCAGGCCGTCACCTCCCTCGACATCGTTCCGTTCGACTATCCGGATGTGCGCAACCAGGTTCTGGAAATCCAGGGCGATATCCGCAACGTGGCCGATGTGCGCAAGGCGCTCGAAGGCGTGGACATCGTGGTCCATGCCGCCGCCGCCCTGCCCCTGTATAAACCGCAGGACATCTACTCGACCGACATCGAAGGCACCCGGATCATGCTCGAGGAATCGAAGCGCGCCGGAGTGACGCGCTTCATCCATATCTCCTCCACCGCCGTGTATGGCATACCGGATCACCACCCCTTGCTGGAGACCGACAAACTCGACGGCGTCGGACCGTATGGAGAAGCCAAGGTCACCGCCGAAAAAATGTGCGAGGACTACCGTACGAAGGGCCTCTGCGTTCCCGTCATCCGCCCCAAGTCCTTCATCGGCCCGGAGCGCCTCGGCATCTTCGCCCTGCTGTACGAATGGGCCAGCGATGGCCGCAATTTCCCCGTGCTGGGTAGTGGCAACAATCCCTACCAGTACCTTGACGTTGAGGACCTGTGCGATGCGATCTGGCTATGCGCCACCCTCGATCCGGCAGTGACCAGCGACACCTTCAACATCGGCGCGGAACAATTCGGCACCCCGAAAACCGATTTCCAGGCCGTGCTGGACGCCGCCGGTTTCGGCAAGCGCATCATCCCCGTTCCCGAAGCTCCGGCGATCTGGGCGCTTCGCTTCCTTGAGATGCTGAAATTGTCCCCGGTGTATAAGTGGGTGTACGAAACGGCCGGCAAGGAATCGTTCGTCTCGATCGACAAGGCCAAGGCCAAGCTCGGCTTTGCGCCCAAGTTCTCGAACATCGATGCACTGCTCCGCAATTACCGCTGGTACCTCGATCACCGGCACACCTTCAGCGCCGGCGGCACCGGCATCAACCACCGCGCCCCGTGGGCCCAGGGCGCCTTGCACCTGATCAAGAAGTTCTTCTAGCCCTTCGCCAGCACGTACCGGAAGCCGGAAAAGAAAACGCCCGCCCCGATGTTCCCATCAAGGCGGGCGTTGCCATGCCTACACCGCGTCAGATCAACCCTTGATCAGCTCCTCGGCGATCTGGATCGCGTTCTGCGCCGCACCCTTCCAGATGTTGTCGCCGGCGCACCACAACACCAGCCCGTTGTCACAGCTCTGGTCCTTGCGGATCCGGCCGACCAGCACGTCGTAGTTGCCCGAAGCCTGCAACGGCATCGGGTACACCGCGTTTTTCGGATCATCGACCACCTTCACGCCCCGGGCCTTCGCGAGCAGGTCGCGGGCCTGGGCCGGGGTGAGCGGCTTCTCGAATTCCACGTTGATGGAGATGCTGTGGCCGTTGAACACCGGCACGCGCACGCAGGTGTTGCCCACCCGGATCGAGTCGTCGCCCAGGATCTTGTGGGTCTCCTTGCGCATCTTGATTTCCTCGGTGCTTTCGCCCGAATCGTCCTTGAACGAACCGACCGACGGCAACACGTTGAACGCGATCTGGTGCGGATAGACCTCGCGGGGCAATGGCTGGTTGGCCGCCCATGCACGCACCTGCTGGTCCAGTTCCTTCACCGCCGGGGCGCCGGTGCCCGACACCGCCTGGTAGGTGCTGGCCACGATCCGCTTGATCGTCGCCGCCTGATGCAGGGGTGCCAGTGGCATCAGCGCGATAATCGTGCTGCAATTCGGATTCGCGATCAGGCCCTGGTGGCTTTTCAGAGCCTGCGGATTGATCTCGGGGATCACCAGCGGAACACGCTCGTCCATGCGGAAGTCATCGCCGTTGTCGATCACCACGCACCCGCGCTTCACCGCTTCCCACCCGAGGGTCTGCGAAGCACCCTTCGCGCCTTCGGTGCCGGCAAAGAACGCGAAGTCCATGCCCTCGAACGCCTCCGGTGCCGCCACCTTGACCTGGATCTTCTCGCCATCGATCTCCTCGATGCGCTCGCTGCGGGCCAGGATGGTCAGGCTCTTCATCGGGAACTTCCGGGCCTTCAATAACCGCACCATCTCCGTCCCGACCGCTCCGATTCCGACGACACATACGTTGTATTGCTTCATGTTCTTTACCTTTGCCTATTCAAACTCTTTTGGTTTCGGGTTTCAGTGTTCAGGTTTCGGTAATCCGTATTTTCCCGACACCAGAAACCCGACACCCGACACCTCAAACCGCGCCCGCCACGAGATCGCCCACCTGCGTGGTGGTGAAGCCCATCTGGTTCGCCAGCTGGCTCTTCATCTTCGGGGTGGTCGCGGCGATGGCCGCCTCGATCTTGTTGCCCGCAGCCTCCTGGCCGAGGTACTTCAACATCATCGCCCCCGCACCAATCGCCGCCAGCGGGTTGATCGCATTTTTACCGGTCCACATCGGGGCGGTGCCACCAATCGGCTCGAACATGCTCACGCCTTCCGGATTGATGTTGCCACCGGAGGCAATGCCCAGGCCGCCCTGGGTGATCGCGGCGAGGTCGGTCACGATATCGCCGAACATGTTCTCGGTCACCATCACATCGAACATCTCCGGGCTCGAGATCATGTACAGACAGGTCGCGTCCACGTGGTAATACTCGCGCTTCACATCCGGAAATTCCTTGTCGCCCATCTCGTTGAACACACGGTTCCACAGGTCGAACACATAGGTGAGCACGTTGGTCTTGCCGATCAACGCCAGCGTGTTGTTCGGGCCGACACCCCGCGCCTTCTTGCCGTACTTGCGGGCATACTCGAAGGCGAAGCGCAGGCAGCGCTGCACCTGATCGTAGGTGTACACCATCGACTGGGTGGCCACCTCGTCCTTCGTGCCGATGCGGGAAATGCCGCCCACGCCGGTGTACAAGCCCCCGCTGTTCTCGCGCACGCAGCAGTAGTCGATCTCTTTCGGTCCCTTGTTCTTGATCGGACACTCCACGCCCGGATACAGTTTCACCGGGCGCAGGTTGATGTACTGGTCGAGTTCGAAGCGAATCTTCAGCAGCACACCCTTCTCCAGGATGCCCGGCTTCACGTCCACATGGCCGATCGCCCCGAGGTAAATCGCATCGAATGCCTTCAACTCCTCCAGCACCGAATCCGGCAAGGTCTCGCCGGTACGAAGGTACCGCTCGCCACCCAGGTCGAAATGCTGGTAGTTCAGCTTGAACCCGCCACCCTGCGCGGCGGCATCCAAGACCTTGATGCCCTCTCCAATCACTTCCGGACCGGTGCCGTCACCCGCAATCACTGCGATGTTGTATGAACTCGCCATGTTCCTGTTCCTTTACGTTAAAAGCATGCCTCGGGAAAAGTGGCGGATTATACGGCGCAACCCGTTCCGGGGCAAGCGCGGAAGCGATGCTTCTCCCGTCACCGCATGTTCATGCACAAGACCAGCGTCCCTTCCCTTCACCAACCGGTTTCATGCGCTTCACTTCGGCGATATCTGCCTATCAATCAATTAATTACAAGTTCAACAATCAAGCGCGACGTAAATCCTTTTACAAAAAATCACGAAACGTTTTACCGGATTGAGGCTTGTGTGTATGTAGTGTTAGGAACGTTCAGAAATCAGTCCGTTGGAAAGGCGAGCTTATGATTGGGGAAAATCGCAAGGCTCTTCTGTTGGCAGGAGCGCTCATGGTGTGTGGTGGCATGGAATCGGCCCGGTCCGAGGTCGTGCTGCAGTTCTTCAACAACACCTGGAACGAAATTGCCGAAAAAATGCCGGAGATCGCCGAGGTCGGTTACAGTGCACTGTGGCTTCCTCCGCCGCAGAAGGCGAGCAGCGACCTCTCCGTCGGCTATGACCTGTGGGATCCGTTCGACCTCGGTGGCAATCCGCAACGCACCGGTGGCCGCACCCGCTATGGCACCGAAACCGACTTGATCCGTCTGATCGAGACCGCCCATCGTTTTGGCATCCGCGTTTATTTCGACAACATCATGAATCACCGGGCGTTTGACGTTCCCGGCTTCAACGAGACCACGCCGATTGACATTTACCCCGGCATGCTACCCGAGGACTTCCACCTGCGCGTAACCGAGGACGGTTTTTACCGGCCATGGGGTAATACCGCGAACTGGGAAGACACCTGGCTGGTGCAGAACCAGAACCTTTCCGGCCTGCTCGACATCGCCCACGAAACCCCGAACAGCAACTTTGGCCCAACCCTCGGCAGCACCCACCCCAAAATCGAGTTCGTGCGCCACCCGAACAATCCGGAATACTACGACTACCACCCGACCCTCGGCCTCGTTGGTTTCGGCAGTACCAGCATCACCGCCCAGGTCATTGCCGAGAATCCCGGATTCTACCGCGAGGATGTCGGCAGCTACCTGATGCGCTCCATCCGCTGGCTGGTTGACCGCACCAAGCTGGACGGCCTGCGCCTCGACGCCGTAAAACACGTCCCCGCCTATTTCTTCGGCGAACAGTGGGCCGCGGACAAGGATTTCAGCGATGCCGGCTACAACGGCCAGGCCCAGGTCCAGTACAACCGCACCCGCGGTTTCTCCGACGCAAACCACCGCGACACCCTGTTCGACCTGGAGCAACCGCGCGATGACCTGATGATCTTCGGCGAACACATGGGCCAACCCCCGCCGTACGACGAATACTGGGCCTCCGGCATGCGCCTGCTCGATGCGCGCAACCACTCGACCCTCAACGACCGCCTCGGCCGCCCCGGCGCCAGCCTGAACGGCCTGCAGAACCCCGACTATATCGACTGGTTCCAGATGGGGCGGGCTCTCGGCGTCCTGTATGCCAAGAGCCACGACGACGATGTCGCCTACCGCGCGGAATTGCACTATGCCCTGAACCTTACCCGCGCCGGCCTGCCCGTCATCTATACCGACGGCAACCGCCAGGCCGAAACCCTCGGCCAGAGCGGCGGCGCCTTCCCCCGCCATGCCAACACCGCCTACCTCGGCCAGTTCGGCGACAACCGCATCCCCAACCTCGTGTACATCCACGAACAATTTGCCCGCGGCGACCAGATCCCGCGCTGGGGCGATGCCGACGTCGTTGCCTTCGAACGCCGCGACAAACGCGACAACACCGCCATGTCCGACGCCGACGGCACCACCGGCATGCTGATCGTGAACGACAACTATGCCGCCGGGGAATACCGCGAAATCACCACGTCCTTCCCGAACGGCTCGCACCTCTGGCAATACTCCACCGGTGGCGGAAACTTCTACCACGTCGTCGCCGACAACAAGATCAAGGTGACCACCCCGCCGGGCGGCTACTTCTTCTTTTCCTGGCGCAGTCCCGAGGAATCGGAACTCTGGAAATTCGCTGGCGGAAAACCGATCACCATCTACGAAAACGGCCGGGAATCCGGCTGGGTCTCCTACACCCGCAAGGACGGACCAGACGGCGACCCCGCCTTCAACCCCTACGGCGTCTTCGACACCAACCTTACCGATTACAGCTACACCTGGTTCGTGCCGCGGGTGAGCTCCGCGACCAACCTCGACTTCATCGCCCGCGTCGACGGCTCCGCCTACAACGTCATGATGAAGCTCAACGGCGGCATCAACCTGAACACCAGCAACCACGCCCTCGGCGATCCGCGCGACAATCCCCCCGCCCTCTCCACCGACGTATACCTCGGTTACGAGCAGGTCGGCTTCATGGGCCGTTTCGGTCCCGAGAAATTCGCCGCCGTCGATTCCGTCCGCAACAAGATCGGATCCGCCGGTGCCGAGACCTACCAGTTGACGGTCGGTTCAACCAACTTCACCATCTTCAACGCCTCCGCCTCGAACGACTTCAACAGCACCTACACCGCGGCCTTCGTGTACCACAACCCGACCGCACAGACCGATGCCAACCCGAGCAGCAACACCCTGTCGCAGTTCTGGCCCCCGCCTGAGAACGCCGCCGACAGCCCGCTGTACCTGTGGGTGAAGTCGGGCGGACAAGGCACCGCGAACCGGATGTTCATCTACTACACAACCGACGGCGTGTCCTGGCCCGACGGCGCGGCCGGCCGCGGCGTCGGCAACACCAAGGTCGTCGAGGTGTTCTGGCAGTTCAATTCCGCCGACGGCAACGACTGGTGGGGTGAGAGCGTGATTCCGCCCCAACCGGCCGGCACGGTCATTCGCTACAAGATTGGAGCCACCCGCATGCAGGGGTTCGCCGGCGCGCCATGGGACACCCCCTTCCCGAATTCGTTTGACGACATCAACCGCAAGACGAAGATGCTCGGCGTCTGGGGCGTGAGCAACTTCAATGCCGCCACCACGACCTACCGTCCGCACAACGACTACGGCACCTACCGCACCGGCCTGGTGGAGGGCTTCAACGTCCTCCGCGCCCGCGCCTTCCTGCAACGCGATGGCGCACTGGCGGGCAATGGTCAACGCACCCCGATCTACAATACCTTCACGCAGCCCTTCTATTTCGATGCGCTGCCGCCGACCGGCGAGATCAAGTTCCCCATCGCCGGCCAGACCATCTATGACAACCGCTACGAGTTCGTCGTCCGCACCGATCCGACCGTGACCAAGGTGTACTTCAACATCCAGGACAGCGCCGCGATCAATGACGACGGCCGCACCGGCCAGCGCCAGGGCAATGGCACCAACGCCCTCGGCCAGGTCTCCTGGGTCGAAGCCACCCGGGTCAGCCCCAGCCTGAGCATCATCAGCCCCTACGAGGCCGAGTGGCGCTTCACCTTCAACAACATCCCCTCCTCCGGCAACGCCCTGGTGTTCGTGAAGCTCGCCGAACTGAGCTCGTCCACCAACCCGCTGGTTTCCGACCAGGATGGCCGCTTCACCACGCTGACCCGGATGGTCAATACCATGGGCCCGAACTACAACATGTTCGTCGCCTGGCCGCAGAACGATGGCGACACCGTGGGCGTGCCTTACGACATGAAAGTGCATTTCAGCGACTCCCTGTGGGGCGGCGCCAACACCGACGAACTCGTCCGCAACCGATTCCTCGTGACCATCAACGGCATCGCCCAGTCGCGCACCAACTACACGTTGAACTGGATGGGCGGCGGCAACGGCAACCACGAGCTGGTCATGCGCCTGCCCGATCTGTGGAATGGCGACCCGAATTACCTGCACGATATCCAGATCACCCACACCAACGCGGGCGGCGGCGGCGTCACCCTGTTCGCCAGCCGGCGCGTCAAGGCGGCAAAGTCCTCCTCCGGCCCGGTGGTGGAAATCGTGAATCCGCCGCAATACGACCTCGACGCCGCGCCCTACAAGATCGTGCTGCCCGATGTCGCCAACCCGACCCCCGAGCAACGCCAGTTCACCGTCCTGGTACAAACCGACCTGTCCGCGAAGAACGTCTGGCTGACCTTCCCCGGCAGCACCGCCAGCGCCGCCGCCGTGGTCTCCACCACCAATGCCCTGACCGGCACGTTGCAGGTATGGAACGGCAGCAACGCCGTGCGCGGTACCGGCACCCGGTTCGACGAGGAGGTGTCGGCCGGCAGCGCCATCCGCATCGGCACCAACATCGTGTATGTCACCCAGGTCACCACCGCGACCAACCTCGTCCTGGCCGACTTCTACAGCGGTACCAGCGCCAGCAACCTGACCGCCAGCCTGATCACCGGCAATCCCCTGCGCCAAGGCAACAAGTTCCAGTGGCGCTTCATCTGGTCGAACCTGACCGCCGGGGCCTACACCATCATCGCCCAGGTTGACACCAACAACAACGTCGGCACCGTCGAAGCCAGCGCGGAACGCACCACCACCGTGATCCTCCGGCAGATCGTCCCGATGAACCTGACCGACAACGATGATGACGACGATGGCCTGAGCGATGCCGATGAAACCACCGCCGTACCCCTCCCCTCCACCAACCCCGAATCGTGGAGCAACGGCGACGTGCACAAGCACTACTTCAGCGGCCGTACCGACCCGCTGAGCCCCGATTCGGACGGCGACGGCCTGCACGACGCCCTCGAACTCGGCCTCGGCGGCCCGATCGCCTCCGATACCGACCTGAATGCCGACACCAACGGCGACGGTTGGAAGAACTTCATGCCCGATGTCGATCCCCCGGTGTTCAATACAACCGACAACTGGGCCCACCCGCGCTATGACTTAAACCGCGGCCGCACGGACCTGATCCAAGGCTCAATGACCGACCCGAACAACCCGGACACCGACTACGATGGCCTCAATGACGGTATCGAGGACGCAAATCGCAATGGCCGCGTCGATATCGGCCTGCTCGACGGCAACGGTGTGGTGACCAGCCTCATCAACAACCCGACCACCGTGCGCGGCAGCTCGCGCGTGGACCGCAACGCCCTGCCCAACAACGCCGTCATGCTCGAGACCGACCCGAACAACCATGACACCGACGGCGACGGGCGCGGCGACGGCCAGGAAGACCTGAACGGCAACGGACGCGTGGACATCGCCCTGGTGACCGGCAACACCACCAACCTGCTCGCCCCGCACCAGATCCCGCGGTTCGGCACCAACATCAATGGCACCGTGTCCCGCGCCATCAACCGCACCGCCCTGACCAACTGGTACACCGCCGCGAACCTGCGCTGGCTGGAGACCGACCCGTTGAACCCCGACACCGACGGCGACGGACTGCCCGATGGCTGGGAAATCCAGTACGGACTCGACCCGCTCGACAACGGCACCATCAACCTGCGCACCGGCGCAGCGGGCAATCCGAACATGGGAGCCACCGGCGATCCGGACAACGACCAGTTCAACAACCTGACCGAATACCTCAACGGCACCCATCCGCTGATGCCCGACGACCTGCCCGAGCCACCGGAAGGCTCGGTCTCCATCGGCCGCGGCAAGGAGATCGGCACCATCAACGGCATCACCTACTACGAGGAATTCATGGACTGGACCTGGGACGACCTCCGCGCCTTGGATCCCTACGAGGGCGATGGCCCGAACCGTGAAGGCGGCGACACCTTCCTCGCCTATGACGGTTTTGACAGTTCGCGGGACATCGTGGCCTTCTACACCCGCGATGGCGGTGATGACGGCAAGTTCTACTTCCGCGTCGATTTCCAGGACCTCGCCGCGCTCGCCGAGGAAGGCAACCTCGACCTCTATGTCGTCATCGACACCGGCAATCCGGCCAACGGCGAACGGGTCCTCCCCGATGAAGTCGACACCATCACCGACATGCGCTGGGAAGTCGTCGTCGGCGTGTACCACTCGGCCCTCGGCTCCGTCTATGTCGACCGCAATCTGCTGAACAACACCACCACCTTCGGGCAGGACATCTTCGCCATCGGTGGCGTGGTAAATGAACCGCAGCACTTCCACGGCGCCTACTTCAACTCGAAGCTCGACGCGGTGGAATTTGCCATCTCGCGCGACGCCCTGCTCGCGGTCGGCTGGAACGGCAATCCGAATACGCTGAACTTCCAGGTCTTCACCACCAAGGAAGGCACCTGCAACAGTTGTGTCGATGGCAAACCCGGAGCAGGCGACCTCGGTGGCCGCAGCGACATCCGCGACACCATCTGGAACGACTACATCGCCGAGGACTTCTCCGAAGCCCAGGCCGGCCTGCGCGGCGAAAACTCGCTCCTGCGCAACTGGATCCCCGGATCATCCCGCGGCGGGCGCACCAAGCTCGCCATGGTCGTTCATGGCAACCAGGCCATCCAGCCCGGCAGTGTCATGCACGGCCTGATCAACAACGGCGCGGGCGCCGGCTACTACCGCGTACTCGACACCCATGCGCTGTTCGGCAAGCCCCTGAACCTGCACATCACCCCCACCCTCGCCTCGGCGATCCAGTGGGCCAAGGTCGATCCGGCCGCCAACCAGCCCTGGCTGAACGGTCCCGCCCTGAATGCGCGCATCCGCACCATGGCGCAAACCAACCAGCTTGCCCTGCTCGCCTCGACCTTCTCCGACCACATGATGCCGTACTTCACCACGGCCTTCAACGTGGACAATATCCGCCTGGCCTCCGAGTTCCTCGAGAACTTCTACCAGGTCCCGATGACCTCCAACCGGGTGTTCTGGACCCCCGAGCGCCTGCTCGACAAGGATGTGTTCGAGAAGATCAAGGCCGCCGGCTTCCGCGCCACCATCATCGACCAGATGGAGCACCTGCACACCTGGTTCGGCCGCAGCGAAGCCCTCGGCACCCGCGGCTACCAGATGAACGAGATCGAGGGGGTCATGACCTTCGCGATCAACAACACCGCGAGCGATTTCCGCTTCCAGAACCTCGATAGCGGCCTGAACCTCCCCCTGCGTGGCCTGTTCAACCGCAAGGCCCGCGGCGCCTGGGACCAGGTCGTGACCATCTTCGCCAACTGGGAGGACTTCGCGAACAATACCAATGCCGACCGGTACGACATCAACCTCCAGTGGATCGCCAACCGCCCGTGGATCCACACGGTGAAACTCGAGGATATCCTGAACAACAAGGTGGATCTGACCGGCGACGGCCAAGGCGATGCCTGGTTCTACCAGCAACGCCCCAGCATCACCGGCCAGCCGAAGAAGTCGCACAACTACATCAACTACGCGACCCAGGGCAATTACGACCAGTGGTACCTTGGCGCGGCGAAGGAGGAAGGCCTCCTGAACAAGATCTTCGAAATCCGTCCCGGCGTCCCCGTGCCCCAACCCTACGGCATGCTCTTCACGGGCGGCCTGGTGAGCAGCAGCTGGGACCGCGTGCTCGGCATCGCCAACACCAACCTGGCGAAACTCGCCCGCAGCACGATGCACGCCTCGGTGTTCCAGACCGCGTTCCACAACCAGCCGTCGGTCGATCTGCGCAAATTCAGCAATGGCACCTATATCAACCCCGACACCAGCTCGAACACCGTCGCGGCCTTCGCCGCAATCGCCCAAACCCAGAGCCGCCAGGCCGCGATCTACAAGCGCATCGACACCTGGCTGGGCATGGCCGCCGGCATGACCAACAGCGCGACGGAAACGTTCGACGTAGACCTCGACGGCGAAAACGAATACCTGCTCTTCAACCAACGCCTGTTCGCCATCCTTGAACGCAGCGGCGGCCGTATGGTCGGTGCCTGGGTGCGTGATCCCGCCAGCGGCCAGGTGTACCAGATGATCGGCAACACCGTGGCCAACCCCGGAAGCTGGACCGAGGACGAAGGCGCGTACAACGTCGAGACCAACGGCACCGTCGTCGCCTACCGCACCTCCGCCCTGAAGGACTGGTGGGCCGGAACCGCCGGCTACGTGAACAGCCTGTACACCTTCACGAACTGGACCAACGGTTGGCGCATCACCTCGGGCGACGGCAGGATCCAGAAGACCATCACCCTCGGCCAGGGACAGGGCACGTTCCAGGTCAACTATACCGTGGATCCGACCCTGAACGGCGGCACCCTGTACGTCCGCAACGGCCTCTCCCCGAACCTGTACGACCTGCTGATGAACGGCCAGGACAACCTCGGCGAGGAACAGGTCGATGGCAACCAGGTGACGCTGCTGAACCAGGGATCGGGCGCGACCGTCGGGGCCGTGATCGGCTACGCCGGCGCCTCCCTCAACCCGGATGCCGTGGATGACAATCCGGGGGCGGGCGTGGACTTCAAGACGATCAAGCGGCGCAACCAGGCCCAGGTTCACCAGGTGGAACTGTTCGGCACCACCCAGTTCTCGTTCACCCTCGGCTTCACCACCGCGAGCGGCGGCATCGCCGACACCGACAACGATGGCCTGCCCGACTGGTGGGAACTGCAATACTTCGGCGGCGCCACCAATGCCCAGGCCATGGTAGACAGCGACGGCGACGGCGTGAACAACTGGTCGGAATACATCGCCGGCACCAACCCGAACGACGCCAACGATGTCTTCGAAGTGGCCCAGACCTCGGGCAGCACCGGCATCACGCTGTGGATTCCCACCGAGACCCAGCGCCAATACCGGATCTGGTACGCCAACCACTCGATCATGAGCACGAACTGGCAGTCGGTCCCCACCCCGATCAGTGGCACTGGCGGAACCGTGAGCTGGATCGATAATGGCAGCGGCACCACCCCGCACCCGAACCAGGTCACCAACCGGTTCTACAAGATTGATGTGCTGATGACGCCTTGATTTCCCCCGAAGGCGTCCGTGTGTCCGCTCCGGCGGCGCACGGACGCCGGTTTCCTCCCCCCCCGCCACCGCATGGGTAAAAAAAGAGCGGCTTGCATCCAAGCCGCTCCCGTCGGTGCATGTTCCAGGGATTGGACACCCGGCTGCACCGGTTGTCCAGACCATGGACACCGCTATTTCTCGAAGTACGTGTACCCGCGCAGACCGGTCTCGTAGGCGGCCATGATCTCACGGCGCTCCTGCGGGGTGATCCGGCCGTTGCGGACCGCCTGTTCGGCAATCGTGCGCATCTGGTGGATCATGTCGTTGGGATCGTATTCGACGTAGGAGAGCACGTCGGCCACGGTGTCGCCGGCGATCTCACGCACGTATTCCGGCTGGCCGTTTGCGCCGAGGCGCACGCTGACCACGTTGGTATCGCCCAGCAGGTTGTGCAGGTCGCCCAGGGTTTCCTGGTAGGCACCGACCAGGAACACGCCGAGAATGTAATCCTTCCCGTTCAGGTCGTGGAGCGGCAGGGTGCGACGGACATCGTGCAGGTCGATGAACCGGTCGATCTTGCCGTCGCAATCGCAGGTGATATCGGCCAGGACCGCCTTGCGGTTTGGCATTTCGTTCAGGCGGTGGATCGGGATGATCGGGAACAACTGTTCAATCGCCCACGAATCCGGCAGCGACTGGAACACGCTGAAATTACCGAAATACACATCGGCGATCACCGACTCGATGTCCTGTAATTCGTCCGGCACGTACTTGCGTTCGCGGATTTCCTCGGCGATCTTGAGGATGATCTGCCAGAAGATGCGTTCGGCCAGCGCCCGGTCGCGCAGGGAAGCCGAGCCCTGGTTGAACAGCGAGCGGACCTCGTCGCGGTGGAATACCGCATCGTGGTAGCACTCCTGCACGTTCTTGCCGTTCAGCGAATCGCGCACCTCGCGCAGCCGCTTCAGGTTCTCGTTCGCGTCGTCGGGGACGGTGATCTCCACATCGTTGGGCAGGCTCATCCGGCTGACGTCAAACACGTCGAACAACAACACGGAGTGATGAGCCACGGTGGCGCGGCCGGATTCGCTGACGATGTCCGGATGGGTCACCCCGGCCGCATCGGCGATCTGCTGGATGGTCTCGATGATGTCCGCCGCGTATTCGTCGATCTTGTAGTTCGCGCTGCTGGCGAAGTTCGAGTGCGAGCCGTCGTAATCCACGGCCAGTCCGCCGCCGACATTCATCAGGCCCATGCGCGCGCCTTCCTGCACCAGGTTCACGTACATGCGCGCGGCTTCGATCGCCCCGGTGCGCACGGCGCGGATGTTCGGAATCTGCGAGCCGAGGTGGTAGTGCAGCATCTCCAGGCAATCGAGCGCTTCGTGCTGGCGCAGGTAGTCGACCAGGTCGATGATCTGCGAGGCATTCAGCCCGAACTGGCTGCGGTCGCCACCGGACTCGTTCCAGTGGCCGCCACCCTTCGCGGCCAGCTTCGCGCGCACCCCGATGCGGGGTTTCACCCCGAGTTGGCGGCCACGCTCGAGGATCATCGGCAGCTCGCTCGGCATCTCGATGACCATGATCGTCTGCATGCCCATCTTCAGGGCGTAGAGGGCGAGATCAATGAACTCCTCGTCCTTGTAACCGTTGCAGACCACCAGGGCTTCGGGGTTGTTGCAATAGGCCAGTGCGGTGATCAGTTCGGCCTTGGAACCGCATTCGAGGCCGTGGTTCCAGGCGCGGCCGCAAGCCACAATGTCCTCGATGACCTGCTGCTGCTGGTTGACCTTGATCGGATACACCCCGCGGAAGCGACCCTGGTAGTTCGCCTCGGTAATGGCCTTGCGGAAGCTGGTGTTGATCGCGGCGATGCGTGAGGTGAGGATATCGCCGAAGCGCAGCAGCACCGGCATGCCGATGCCGCGAGCGCGCAGCCCCTCCACGATCTCCATCATGCTGACCGTATCGGCGCTGCCGTTGCCGTGGGGCCTAACCAGCAAGTCGCCCTTCTCGGAAACATCAAAGTAACCCGCACCCCAATTCCGAATCCCGTACACTTCGGCCGAGTTTTCGGACGTCCACCGCGACAATGCTTCCTGCTTCATCGTTTGTGTCTGTTTCCTCTTCGGTCCGACCCTGTTTCCACCGTGAAACCCGAGCCGAGTCGATATGGTGGCGCAGCATAGAACAGCGACACCGCAGTACAATCATTATTTGCGGAACCGGGCTGGATTTTTTCAGGCGAGGCGCGGGTCGCGGCGCACCGCTTCCCGTTCATCCTCGGCCCGGTCGCGGATCCGGACCAGTTCCGCTCGCAACGCCTCCTCGTCGGCGACGAGCGCAGCGTGGTCGCCCCGGGCCCGCGCCGCAGCCAGCCGGTCGCGGTAAAGGATCTCGGTTTCAGCCTTTTTCGCCGTGGCCCGCCGGTCGATCTCGGCCAGCGCTTTTTTCTGGGCATCGGTAAGGGCCAACACCTTGCCGTGCTGCTGGTTCAATCGTTCCATGGCCAATTCATATGCGCTTTTCATGTCGAATGTTCCCCGTGCGCCCCTCACCCCGGCTCCGGAAACACGGACATTGCCATCGGCGGAAGCTTTCCCTATTCTAACGCCCGACCAATGGAAACCAAGAGAGGAATGCCATGATTGAACAAGGTGCAACATATGTAGTGATGGGGTTGCTGGACCCCGATTCGATCGCCTACTCGGTCGGCCGAGACATCAAGAAACTCGGCGGCAACGTGATCTTTACCGCCCAGAATGAACGACTTAAGTCCATCTTCTTCGACCGCAGCAAGAAGCTTCAGGCCGGCGAGGCGGAAAACCTCCGCATCGAATACTGCGATGTAACCAAGGAAGAGGAAGTGCGCGACCTGTTTGCGAAGATCGGCCCGGTGGCTGGCGTCGTGCATTCGATCGGCTACGCCAACCCGAAGACCGCCCTTGGCCAGGAGTTTCACACCGATGCCATCGAGGACCTGAAGACCTCGTTCCATATCAGCTGCGTCTCGCTGGCCACCGTTGCCCGTCATGCCTATCCGTACATGAAGAAGGGTGGATCGATCGTTACCCTGACATTTGAAGCGGCGAAAGCCTTCGCCTACTACAACTGGATGGGCGTGAACAAGGCGGCGCTGGAAGCCCTTACGCGTGGCCTGGCCCGTCGCCACGGCAAGGACCTGATCCGCGTGAATGCCGTGTCCGCCGGCCCGCTGACCACCAAGGCGGCCAGCTCGATCCCCGGATTCGCCGAATTGTCGCAGACCTGGAACAAGCAGAGCGCCCTGCCCTGGGACACCATCAACGACAAGGACGAAGTCGCCCACGCCGTGTTGTTCCTGCTCGGCCCCTACTCGAAGAAGATCACCGGCCAGGTGCTGTACGTGGACGGTGGCGCCTCGGTCATCGGCGGCGAATTGCTGCCGTTCGAGCGCTCGGAGAACAACCCGTACCTGGGAACATAATCATCCACTACCTGCGGTGATGTTCAACGCGCGGTGCCACGCAAGGGGCCCGCGCGTTGTTTGTTTCGGCGACCAGCCGGTTACCTCGGCGTACCGTGGCGGAGTAGCCCAAGGTTTGTTAGCCGTTCCGATACCGCAGCTATATCCGGGCCGATCGGCACCAGCACCACGAGCATCCCACCAGTGAAAACCACATCACCGGTAGCGGCAAACAAATCGGCCACGCGTGTCACGGAATCGATCCGGCCAACCTCATACACCTCCATCCGGTAGTCTCCCGACCGGATCAATCCGGCCGCCGTGATGCCGGCCTGGGCCAAGGTCGCGGCGTCAACCGGATGGTACGAGACCTCCGGCCACCCACGGCCCGGCAAGGCCTTGCGCAAGGTGGCAATGGAGTGAACATCGAGCGGTTGGCGGGAGCAGCCGGTCAGCGCGGAAGAAACCACGGTGAACAGAACGAGGATCACCCTGACGTTACGGTTCATTGCTGGACGGAAACATCGCCTGGAAGATCGAGTTCCATACCTTGCCGGGCCAGGTCAATCCAGGCCGCTTGCGCACGAATCGACCGGCGTCTTTCGTCGAGCAGGCGATCATGGGAAGCCGGATCGTGATGGGTCAGGAGTAGTTGTTTAACCCGGCCGCGGGAAGCTACCGACATGGCTTCCTGCCAGGAGCTATGCCCCCAGCCGCGGAAGGAGGCGATCTCCCGATCTTCGTACTGGCCATCCATGACCAGCAACTGTGCGGGTGACGGAAACGTCAGCAGCTGCTCCAGATAGCCGCGCTCGCCGGGGGTGGACAAGGCCCATTCGATGTCCGTGGCAATCACCACCGAGGCCCCGGTGGCCGGTTCGTCAAAGCGGTAGGCCGTGCACCCTCCGGGATGATGCAGCGGGCACCAGGAAACCTCGATACCACCACACGCATAAGGGGTGGCGGCGGTGATGCCGTCGAGCAATTCGTATTCGATGGTGGCCTTCAGGTCCTCCACCTGCAACGGCCAGAGCGGCACGTCAAAGATGCGCGCCATGATTTCCCGGAAATGGATGGGATGGTGATCCGGCGCGGCGATGGTAAGCCGCCAATCGGGTCGATAGAGGATCGGCAACATCGGCAGGCCGGATACGTGGTCGAGGTGGTAGTGCGTGATGAACATCCACGCCTTGGTCGAGCCGGATGTCTGGAGCAGGCGTTTGCCCAGGGTGCGGACTCCGGTTCCGCCGTCCACCAGGATCCGTTCGCCTTGTGCCCCTTCGATCAGGATGGATGTGGTCTCGCCCCCGTACTGCATGCAGTCCGGCTGGGCCACCGGACAGGAACCACGCACTCCGCCAAACACCAGTTTCATCGTGTCACTTTTCCGTAAGTTTCCAGATGCCATCCCACTCAGCCAGATCGCCGTGAAGCAGGCGATCCAGGTGATCGCGGTACTTGCGGGCCAGCGGGTCATCCCCAAACCGGGCGAACAGGTCGCGTGCCTCGCTCCAGCGCTTGGCCCGGCAGGCCAGCATCGCCGCATGCCAATCCTCCAGCCATGAGGGTTTATCCTCATCGGCCAGACCCAGCACGTCAAACACGCGGACCGGTGCTTTGCGCCCGACGACCATGATGGATCCGATCTCGCGGGCGGTGAATCCGGATTCCGCCTGCGACCAGGTGACCTCGGACACCATCAGGTAGGTGCCGAATTGCTTGTTCGCACCCTCGAGGCGCGAGGCGAGATTCGCCGCATCGCCCAGCACCGTGTAGTTGAACCGGTTGTTGGAGCCCATGTTGCCAACCACGACCTCGCCGGTGTGGATGCCGATGCGCATGTACAAATCGACGCCGGTGCGGTCGAAGAATTCCTTGCGCCGCTCGGCCAGTTTCCGCTGGCACCGCAGGGCGGCGCGGCAGGCTCGGACGGCATGGTCGGTCTGGTGCATCGGGGCATTCCAGAAGGCGATGATCGCGTCGCCCTCGTACTTGTCCACCGTTCCCCCCTCCTCCATGATGATATCGCTCATGTCGGTCAGGTAGTCGTTGAGCAGGGCGGTCAGGGCGACCGGACCTAGTTTTTCCGAGATGGCCGAAAACCCCTGGAGGTCGGAGAAAAAGATCGAGAGTTCGCGTTTTTCCCCGCCAAGCTTGAGCTGGGAGGGATCAACAAGGATTTGCTCGATGACATCGCTGCTCAAGTACTGCTTGAAGGCGCTCTTGATGAACCGCTTCTGGCGTCCCTCGGTGGCGTAGTTGACGATTTCGGCCAATCCGATCGCCAGCAGCACCGCCAGAGCCGGCATCTGGATCGGCCACCAGACGTTCAGCGGGTAGGCGGCATAACCGGCCGCGTAAGGAAGCAGGATGAATCCGCCCGCCCAGGCCACGCTCTGGATCACCGTTCGGCACCGGACGATCAGCAACGCGGCAACGATACCAAGCCCGAGCGCAAACAGGATGACCAGGACACGCGGGGCATCCTGCATGAAATCCTGGGCCAGCAGGTTATCGAGGAACGTCGCGTGCACTTCGACCCCGGGATAATCCCCGGCCAGCGGGACGGATTTCAAATCCTTCAGCCCGGGCGCGCTGAAACCGAACAGAATGTACTTGCCGCGCAACTCCTCGGGATCAATAACCGGCTGGCCGCCCTCCTGGATGCGCAACTCGGACTGCAACACCGCCTTGGCGCTAAGCGTTTCATGGGTGCCGGAGGGGCCGCGGAACTTCAACAGGACACGGCCACGCGAATCGATCGGGATCGTCTTGTCGCCAACCCGAAGTGCGCCGGGCGCGATGTCCAGTTCGTAGGGCCGAGGTCGATCCGCGACCAGGTACGCGCCAAGGCCGAGCATCGGGACAAACTGTCCGTCGAACACCCGGAGCGGTGCGGCACGGCGGAAGGTGTTGTCGCCGTCGAGTTCCTCGCGAACACTGACCATCATCGTGGACGGGGTGGCTATTTCCGGCACCGGAAACGAGGCCCGCGGCTCGACCACACGCGCCTCCGGCGCGGTGGTCAGCCACCCCTCCCACCCCGTCACGCGCACCGGCGAAGGCGGCAGGAAGGCCGGCCAGTTGGAGGTCTGGCCGGCGGTCTGGCCGAGGAACACCGCGGTGACGAAATTGGAGGCCTGTCCGATGTGCTCGCCGAACAGGACATCGTCGGACACCATGTAGGCCGACGGCTCGGTGAACAGGACGTCGAAGGCGATGACCTTGGCACCCCCGCGCCGGCAGAAGTCGAGCATGGCCGCGTAGGTCTCGCGCATCCACGGCCAGGGCAGGCCCATCTCGTTGGCCGCCCAGTCGAGACTGGACTGGTCGAGCAGGATGACCTTGATGTCGTCGGTGGCCGCGCTCGGCTCGGCAAAGTGGGTCACCCGCCACGCCCAGGTGGTATTTTCCCAGCCATCCAGCTTGCCCGCAAACCAGAGCAAGAGCGCGACCAGCGTGCTGATCAGTCCGATCAGGACGGCCTGGATCCACGGTTTCGCGAGGAGTGATTTCACGGGGGACCGCTCAGATGCCCTGAAGCAGGCGGTCAAACCGTTTCTTGCGGGCGGCTGTCGGTACCGGAGTCCGGGTGTCGTCGATGATGGGAACCAGTTCCTTGATCCGGGAGTCGGCCGGCGGATGTGTTGAACCAAAACCACGCTGGTCGGTTTGCAGGGCCTTGCCCATCCGCCCCAGCACATCAACCAGCGCCTCCTGACGGTAGCCCATACGTTGCAGGATCACGATCGCCGCACGGTCCGCCTCGCGCTCCTGGCCGCGGGCATACCCGCTGTTCATCATCGTGGAGGTGATATCGGTGATGCTGCCCTCGAAGGCCGAGGTCAACTGCGCGAGTTGATCACCGGCGAAACTCTTGGTTCCCTCGACAGCCAGGGTGGTCAGCGCCGAGGTCAGGCGGCTCGACTTGATCGCCTTGACGGCATGCCGCAACTGGACATGACCCACCTCGTGCGCGATCACCGCGGCCAGGTCGTCCTCCGTCCGGCACAACCGGATCATGCCCCGCGAGATGAAGATGAATCCGCCCGGCGCGGCAAACGCGTTGATCTCGTCGGTGTCGAGGATCAGGTACCGGTACCCCTTGAAGGTATTCGGCATGTCGGAAAACCGCGCCACCGACTGGCCCAGCAGGTTCAGGTACCGCGTCGCCTCGTCGTTGTCGTACACCTTGTAGGTACTGATGATCGTCGCGCCGACCGATCGGCCGATGAAGTATTCCTGCTCGGGCGTGATGTCCTTGAAGGTCTTCTCCACCGCCTCCGCACTCTTGACCAGCGATTCGGCCTGCTGCGGAGTCAGGGTACCGGTGGCCTGGCCCACCGCCGCCCCCACCTTGGCCACCGAGGCACACCCCGAAACCAGCACCAGGCCCGAAAGGGCCGCCAGGCCCAGCATCCAACGATGTACGGGTTTCATCACTGCAATCCGCCTTCCTTGAGGAACACCACGACTTCCGGATCGCTGACCACGATGGCCTCCATCCGGTCGATCCAGGTGAAATCGATGTTCTCGTTCCTGGCTTTGAAGTCCGCTTCGACCTGCGAGTTGAAACCTTTGCCGGCCAGGGCGAGTTCTTCGCCTGATGCGGTACGGCTGACGTCCTCTGCTCCGGCCTTCAGTACGATCCGGTTGCGGGTCAACGCCGATTCATTGATCCAGCCCACTTGGCCTGCCGGCGACTTGACCTGCATCCAGCCGGTTTGCCGGCCAACCACCTCGACCCGGTCCCCGTATTGGATGGTCGCGACCACCCGGCCCAGCGGACTCGGCGTGGCACGCAACGGACTGCTCTGCACCTGCAGGCTCATCATGCTTGGCGCAGCCTGAGCCACCACGGCCGTAAGCCCGATCCAAACCGCCACGACTACATGGTTGATCTTCATGATTGTTTTCCGGTTATTCGCTTTGCCCCTTGGACGCCGCTAATGCGTCCATATTCAAAAAGAGTGGAGCGTTTTTCAACTACCAAGTAACGCCCTCGTACATCAGGGCCGGGTTACACCAACCCGGCTGGCCTTCTCCACTTCACGACGAATCTCATCAAATAAACGGGCAATGGCCGCTCCGACATCGTCCGCCCCCTCCGGCGGCGCTGCCTGTACCGCCTGCTCCACCACCCGCAAGGCATCCAGGTAGTTCCCCTGTGCCATCAAACTGCGGGCTGACCGGTAAAAACGATCCGCCGCCAGCGCACCATCGCCCGCCACCAGGTAATTGCGACCGGCCCGCTCCAGCGCCTCGGCCATTTCCCTGGCCCGACCGGCCCGCTGCAACCATGCCGCCTGCCGGTCGTAGGCTACTGCGGCATCCGCCCACAACCCGTTCAACAGGGCGATCTCCGCCGCGACTTCCGACACCGACGCCGCCAATCCAGGATCCTTCTGCTTGCCCAGGTACCCGCGTGCGCGCTGCAGGAAACCCTCGGCACGCCCGGCATCCTTGCGCTCGCAGGCGATCCTCGCCCGCAACACATATGCGTGCCCGCGGGTGGTTTCATCGACCGGCAACGCCTCAAGCCGGTCGATCACCACCCCCGCTGCCGACCACTCCCGCTGCATCATCCGCGCCTCCGCCGCCAGCAATAAAATCGGGCCAGCGTCTCCGCCGGCCCGCACCGTCTCCCGCTCCGCCTCGGCGAGCAACCCGGTAACCTCGTCCCATTCCTCAAGCGCGATCAAACCGGCGGCAAGGTTATAGGCGTTCCGGCCGATCTCCGGGGCATTGTCCATTGCACGCGCCCGGTCCAACGCCCGGCGGTACAACACCACCGAGGTGGGTACATCCCCGGTATCAAAGGCCTTGCGCGCCGTTGCCGACAACTGGGCAATCATCGGATCGTTGTCGCGCCAGTCAGGCACCTTCTGTTCCTTGGGTACCGTCGCACACCCAGCAGCCATAAGGGCCACCACGATCCACACCATCATCGTTCGCTTCATGGCGTTTGCTCCTTGCCTGCCGATCCCGCCCCGCGCGGAATGTCATAGGCGGGAATCAACGGCGTCCATTCCGTTTGGGGAATATGCTTGCGGATCAACCAATGCTGCTGCACGCCGGTGATCAACCGCTCCGCCTCGCGGATCGCCTGTTGGGTCTGCCACACCGTACCCGGAAGATCCTGTACCTCGCGATTGACCGTGGCGGCCATCGGGGGAAGGTTGACCGTGGCGGCCTTGACGTCGGCCAGGATCTGCGCGACCTGGTTGACAATGCCCTGGATCTCCTCGGCCATCGCCGGATCGCCGAGCAGGCGGCCGGCCGGCCCTTCGCCCTGCTCGATCTTGCGGGTAATCGCCTCGACATTCGCCATGACCCGCAGCAGCGCCCCCTCCGGCGAACGCAACTCCGCGGCCAAGCCGGCGTATTCGTCGGCCGCCTTCCTGACACTTTCCAGCAACGGCAGGGTGGCATCGCGCACCTGGCTGAGCAACTGCTCGAGCAATTCGTTGAGATCCGTATCCTTGATAGCCACCAACCCGGCACCGGTCGGCAAGGCCGGACCGGTCCCCTTGGTGATCTCGATGAACGCATCGCCGGCAATCCCGAACTTCCGCTTGACGATGGCCTGCGAATCGGTACGGACAAACTGGTAGAAATCCCCTTTCACCGTCATCACGCCGGTCATGAATCCATCCTCGTCGACATCGATCTCCTCGACCCGGCCGACCGTCGCACCGAGGATCTGCACCGGCGTCCCGATCTGCACATCGAGCGACCCCTGTGGCGGGAAATCAAGGTGGATCCGGTACACCGGCTCGAACCAGCCTTGCGCCCGTCCGGCCACGATGACCGCCGCGAGCAGCAGCACCACGACCAGCAGGACAAATCCGCCGACGATCTCGTTCACGTAACGAAACTGGAATGGTTTGGTACTCATGGGTTACCCACGCGCAGTGTGTTGCCATCGGCCCGCAATTTCAAGGTCGGGTTGAGGGATTTGTCGTTCCACTCGGCGGCATCCTCGCACAGCCAGATCACCGCCGCGCCACGTGCCCGGGCCTGCGCGACCAAACCGCCGCACCCCGTGCGCCAACCCGGGGACAGGTCCTGGCCCGGCCGCTCCAGCAGCACCAGCCACGGCTGGCCCATCATCGAACGCACCCATTCGCACCGCTGCAACCGCTCACGGCTGACCGCAGCCGGACGTCCCGGCGGGATCCCGTCCAGCCCCGCCACTCCGGCAAGCCGTTGCATCTCGTCCTCGATTTCCGCCAACGGCCGCCGCGTATGGTGCCGCTCCGACAAGGTGATGTTCTCATCGACATCGAGGTTGCTGACCCATCCGTTGCCTTCAAACACCCGGCCGATCTTCCACCGGCTCACCGCCTGGACATCCGGCGACAAACCGTCCCATCCCGTGCCGAAGATCCGCACCGCGCCCGCATCCGGCGGCAACAACCCCGACACCACATCCGCGAGCGGATGGCGCCACACCCCCTCCTCGAGCAGGACCACCACCAGCTCCCCGCGCCGCACCACCAGGTCGAGGCCGGCCAGACCGGTGTCGTACGGCGGCGTAGCAGCCAGGTGCAGCCCGGACAACTCCAGTACCGGATCAACCGGGCAGTGTGGTTGATGGAAATCGTGTTTCATAAATACGTGAGCAGGGACACCAGGGCCGAGGTCAGGAACATCGCCATGATCGACTTGACCACCGCGCGGGTTGCCGCCTGCGGCACCTCGGTGGCCACCCCGCGGATACCCAGGCCCTGGATACAACAGATCGTGCCCATCAACAAACCGGGAATCAGGGTCTTGGCCAGCAGGTTGAAGACATCGGCCGGCCGGATCGCCCCGAACACGCTGTCGATGAACAACCACGGGCCTCCGGTATTCGCCCCGAGCAACACCCCGCTCAGGAACCCGCCGATGAAGGACACGAAAACAAAGATCACACTCAGACAGAAAACCGAGACCGCCGCCCCGACCGCACGCGGCAGCACCAGGTAGATGAACGGATCGATGCCCTGTGCATCCAGCACCTGCGTCTCGCCCATCACCCGCATCGACGCCAGTTCGGTCGCCATTGCCGTGCCGCTGCGCGCGATCACGATGAAGTTGGTGAGCAACGGGCCGACCTCGCGGATGATCACCATCACCAGCACCGGTCCGAGCAGCGAGGACTGGCCCAGCGCGGCGGTCCACACCTGGGCCTGCACCACCACCGAGATGCCCACCAGCAGCGCCACCGTCGAAACGAACCGCGTCGCCTGGTACCCCGTGAACAGGATCTGCCGCGCCAGTACATTCCGCACCGTGCGCGGCCAGTAGCGCGGCTGCAGCGCGACCCGGACCACCGCCGCCGCCACCGCGACGGTGTGGCGCACATCGGCCAGCCACGCCACCACCCCCCGCCCCATGGAACTGATCAGCAACATCCGCCCAATCTACCGCATGCCCCGTGCACGACAAAGCCTATTTGCTCAACCAACACCCCACACGCGTTGCCTCACAATAGATGACACCGAAAGAGCGGAGTGCGGTGTATGGCCGAGGGGGGTCATCGGGGTCAGGGGTCATCGGGGTCAGGGTCATCGGGGTCAGCCCTTGACAATTTACTTTTCAAGGGGGCCGCGCAGCTGTGCGGATTAACTTACGCCAAGCCGCACGGGTTGCCGGCGGGCACCCCAACGGCCGGGTGGACCGGCGAAGAATCCGGCGCAGGAATATCCACATCGGCGGCAGCGTCCGTGATCGTCGAGCTGCCAGTCGGTGATCTCGTACCAGTCGCGGCCGATGACCCGCTGGCCACACCCGGGGCAGGTGGTGCTGCCTCCCGCCTCGTCGTGGACATTGCCGGTGTAGACGTAGTGCAGTCCGTTGGCCCGGGCGATCGCCCTGGCCCGGGTCAGTGTTTCCGGAGGCGTGGGCGGGCGGTCGGTCATCTTGTAGTCGGGATGGAAGGCGGTGAAATGCAGCGGGACTTCCGACCCCAGTTCAGCCGCGATCCACCGCGTCATCGCATCCACCTCCTCATCGCGGTCGTTCTCGCCAGGGATCAGCAATGTGGTCAACTCCACCCACACGTCGGTCTCCTTCACGAGGTACACCAGGGTGTCCTGCACCGCCGACAAGGTCGCCCCGCACACCCGTTGGTAAAAATCCTTGGTAAACCCCTTGAGATCGACATTGGCCGCATCCATGTGCGCGAAGAACTCCCGCCGCGGTTCCGGATTGATATAACCCGCGGTGACCGCGACCGTGCGCACCCCCACCTCATGGCAGGCACGGGCGATGTCCACCGCGTACTCCAGGAAGATGACCGGGTCGTTGTAAGTGAAGGCCACGCTGGGACAGCCATGGTGAAGGGCTGCCGCCGCGATCTGCTTGGGTGACGCGGCATCCGCGAGGATATCTGTCTCCCGCGATTTGCTGATGCTCCAATTCTGGCAGAACCGGCAGGTGAGGTTGCATCCCGCCGTCCCGAACGACAACACCGGCGTGCCCGGCAGGAAATGGTTGAGCGGCTTCTTTTCAATCGGATCAATGCAAAATCCGCTGGAACGCCCGTAGGTGGTGAGCACGACCTCGCCGCCCAACGCGGCGCGCACGAAACAGGCCCCGCGCTGCCCCTCGGCCAGGCGGCAATGGTTAGGACAGACCGTGCAGGCAACCCGGCCGTTCGGCAAAGATTCCCAGAAGCGGGTCGGTACCACCGCGGCGTCCCGTTGTATCCGCTCGTTCATGGTCTTTTCCCCAAACCGTATTGTAGCCCGCGTGAAGGCCAGCTACAATACGGATGAGGGCTGATGCCATGACCGCCGAAACCATACGTCCGCCCGCCGTGGCCGGAATGTTTTATCCGGCCCATCCCCGCGAACTGCGCCACGAAATCGCCTCGTACCTCGCCGACGTCCGCGGATTCACCGGCAGCCCGCCCAAGGCCCTGATCGCTCCGCATGCCGGGTACATCTATTCCGGACCGATCGCCGGTTCCGCCTACGCCACCCTGTCCGGTTCACGCAGCGGCATCCGGCGCGTGGTCATCGCCAGCCCTTCCCACCGCGTTGGATTCCGGGGCATGGCCACCTCGAGCGCCACCGCGTTCCGCACCCCGCTGGGCGATGTATCGGTCGATTCCGAGGCCTCCGCCGCGCTGCTTGCCTGCCCCGGGGTCCATGTCCTGGACCGCGCCCACCGCGACGAACACGGCATCGAGGTCCACCTTCCCTTCCTCCAGCATGTCCTGGCGGATTTCCGGATCGCACCCATCGTGGTCGGCGACACCGACGACGCGACCATGGCGGCGGCGCTGGCCGCGGTGTGGGGCGGCGACGAAACCCTGGTCGTGATCAGCTCCGACCTGAGCCACTACCTCCCCTATGCACGGGCGCAGGCCATCGACAACGCGACCTCCCGCGCCATCGTTGCCCTCGATCCGGAGGCCATCGCCCCCGACCAGGCCTGCGGCCAACGCGCGATCCGCGG
The DNA here is from genome assembly GCA_937872895.1 of uncultured Verrucomicrobiota bacterium. GTDB lineage: Bacteria > Verrucomicrobiota > Kiritimatiellia > CAIVKH01 > CAIVKH01 > CALMUP01. The sequence goes on along the minus strand of CALMUP010000009.1, from coordinate 225,128 downwards.
CCTGCTTTGCCTCGCCCGCGACCTTCACCTCACCGCGACCACGCTCGACCTGCGCAACTCCGGCGACACCGCCGGCGACCGGTCGAGCGTGGTCGGATACGGAGCTTATGCCTTCACCACCTGAACACACCTGTTCCGCCTACGCGTCGTTCCTGCTCGCCCTCGCGCGCGCCTCGCTGGCCTATGGCGTAGCGCACGGCCACCCACCCGTCATCACGCGCGATGTCCCGGATCCTTCCCTGCTCGCACCTCGTGCCACCTTCGTCACCCTCGAGCGCCATGGGCACTTGCGCGGTTGCATCGGCCGGATCGAAGCGGTGCAGCCGCTGGTCGACGACGTGAACGAACATGCCACCGCCGCGGCGATCCACGATCCGCGTTTCGGCCCGGTGCAGCCGCACGAAGTCCCGGAGATCGTGCTGTCGATCTCCATCCTAACCCCGCCCGAACCGATGGCGGTACGCGATGAACAAGACCTGTTGCAGCAACTCACGCCGGGCACCGACGGCTTGATCCTGCGCGAGGGCCGCCGGGCCGCCACCTTCCTGCCATCGGTCTGGGAGGAACTGACCGACCCGGCCGCGTTCGTGCAACACCTGAAAATGAAGGCGGGCTGGCCGGCGAACTACTGGAGCCCGGGGATCCGCGTTCAGCGCTACCGGTGCGAGTACCTCAGCGAGAAGCCGCAGGCCTGATCAGGGCTTCCGCGGATCCCCGAGCAGGCTGGCCACCTCGGTGGCCCATGCTTCCGGGGCAGCCAGGCAGACCTGTACATGGCCCGCACCGTCGACGAGCAACCAGTGTTTCGGTCCGGCCAACGCGGCATACACCGACTGGGCCCGTTGCCACGGCGCACGGTTGTCGTCACGTCCGTGGCTGACCAGCGTAGGGACCTCCACCGCGCGGGCATAGGCCACCGCATCGTGCGCGAACCCGTTGATGCCCAACCGCACACTGCCCCAGAACAACAACACCTCCGCGCCCGGGAACGGCGGTACGCGCATCAACCGGAACCGTTCACGGATCGCCTCGGGCAGCGAGTCGAACACCGACTCCACGATCGCGGCATCCAGCCGGGTCCCGTAAACAGCCATCGCCCGCAACACCGCGACGCCACCCATCGAGTGGCCGTAGGCCAGCACCCGGTGTTCCGGCCAGGTGGTAGTCACCCACTCCACCACCGCCGCGACATCCCGCGCCTCGTCCCACCCCAGCGTTGTCTGGAATCCGGGCGAACCGCCATGCCCCGGGAAATCCACCAGCACGACCGTGTACCCCAGGTCATGCAGCGCGGCCGCTTCATGGAGCATTCCGGATTTCTCGCTGCTGTAGCCATGAAACACCACCGCGACGATGTTGGTACGCGCGGAGGGAATCACCCAACCGGACAAGGTCAGCCCGTCGCGGCCCGGTACCATCACATTCTCGTAGGCCAGCATCCACGCCGCCGGCGTGGTGTGGGAAACGGGTTTAGGAACCTGGATCCCACGAACCAGTAAACGCAGGCGATCCGGCCAGGTCAGCGATTCAGGTGGCGGGGTGCGCACGCCATTTCCGGTGTAGATGAAAAAAGCACCGGCATGGCGGTAGGCGAGGATGTTCGCGAGCACAAAAGCCACCGTGGCCAGCACGACAAGGCGGCAGCGCCATCGTCTCATGGACTCAATCGCACCCATGACCAACCACCTTCGACGCGGCTGTAGCGGAACCGGTCGTGCAGCCGGTAGGTGCGTCCCTGCCAGAATTCGATCTGGTCGGCGATCACGCGGTAACCGCCCCAGTAGGGCGGCAACGGCACCGGCTGTCCGGCGAATTGTTTTTCGAACTGATCGTATTTCGCCATCAGTTCGGCGCGGCTCGCCACCGTGCTGTCCTGGTTCGAGGCCCAAGCCCCGATCTGGCTGCCGCGCGGACGGCGGTGGAAGTAGCGCTCGGAATCCTCGCGGGAGAGTTTTTCCACGCGACCGGTCATCCGAACCTGCCGGACCAGTTCATTCCAGTAGATCACCATCGAGGCGCGCGGGTTGACGTCCAGCTCGCGGCCCTTCTGGCTCTCGTAGTTCGTGTAGAAGACAAAACCTCGTTCGTCGTAGGCCTTCAGCAGGACCATGCGGACCGACGGCTGGCCGTTGACGTCGGCTGTGGCCAGCGCGGTCGCATCCGGCCAGAAGATGCGTGCGGTGCGGGCAAAGCGGAACCAGCGGTCGAAGAGCACGAGCGGATCGGCGGCCAGATCCTCCTCGCGCAGGCCGCGGGTCAGACCGCGGATGGACAACACTCGGGCAATCAATCCCATGGTCAGGCTTTCAATTGGTTCAGTGCGGCATCGAGTCCGTGCCACGCCATCGTACAACACTTGATCCGCAACGGATACTTTCGCACCCCCTTCAACGCGGTGAGGTCGCCAAGTTCATCATCGGAAAGTTCCGCCCCCCCGCGCATCATGCCATTGAACCGCGCGATCAAGTCACGCACCTCGGCGACCGGACGGCCTATGACCTTCTCGGCCATCATCGATGACGAGGCGGTACAGATCGCGCAGCCGGCGCACTCGACGACCACATCGAGCAGCGTGCCGTCGGCCACTGCGGCGTTCAACTTGATGTGATCACCGCACGTCGGGTTCTCCTCGTCCACCATCGCCTGCCCGTCGGGGATCTTCCCGAAGTGGCGCGGGTGCTTGTAGTGGTCGAGGATGATTTCCTGGTAGATTTCGTCAAGGTGCACGGTCGAAGAACCTCTTCACGCGGAGCAACGAGGCGACCAGCGCATCGATGTCCGCACGGGTGTTGTAGAAATACAGGCTGGCCCTGGTCAATGCGGTTTCGCCGAGTTGGCGGATCAACGGTTGTGCGCACATGTGGCCGGCGCGCACCGCGATGCCGTCCTGGTCCACGAAGTGGGCGATGTCGTGCGGGTGAACACCCGCGATCGAGAACGAGACCGCCCCGCCGCGGCGGGCGGCGCGGCCACGAAGGATCAAGCCATCCACCTCCATCAACCGCTCGATGGCATAGGCGGTCAACGCCTCCTCGTGGCGACGCGCCCCGTCGCGGTCCATCGCCTCGTACACGTCGATAGCCGCGCCGAGGCCGATCGTCCCGGCGATGTTCGGCGTACCCGCCTCGAACTTGTGGGGAATCTCGGCCCACGTAGAGGACTCGAGGGTAACCTTGCTGATCATCTCGCCGCCGCCAAGGAACGGGGGCATCGCCTCGAGCAGTGCCGGTTTCGCGTAGAGCACGCCAATGCCGGTCGGAGCCATCATCTTGTGCCCGGAAAAGGCGAGGAAATCGCAGTCCATCGCCGCGACATCGATGGGCATGAACGGCACGCTCTGCGCCCCATCGACCAGCACCACCGCCCCGGCGCGGTGCGCAGCGGCGATGATCGACTCGACCGGGTTGATCGTGCCGAGCACGTTGGACATGTGGGTCAGGGCGACCAGCTTGACCGGTCCCTGCATCAGCCGCTCGAACGCGGCGAGGTCGAGTTCGCCCTCCGGCGTGAACGGGATGTACGCGAGCTTCGCCCCGGTCGTGGCAGCCACCAGTTGCCAGGGCACGATGTTGCTGTGGTGCTCCATGGCGGTGAGCACGACGGTATCGCCCGGCGTGAGATGTGCTCGGCCCCAGCTCTGGGCGACCAGGTTGATGGCCTCGGTGGTGCCGCGGGTGAACACGATGGAGCGAGGGTCGGGGGCGCCGATGAACCGGGCGACCTTGACCCGCGCGTTCTCGTAGTGTTCGGTGGCGAGCTCGGCCAGCCGGTGGATGCCGCGGTGCACGTTGGCATTCATCGTCGTGTAGTAGTCGCGCTGGTTGTCGAGGACCTCGACCGGCTTCTGCGTGGTCGCGGCACTGTCGAGGTACACCAGCGGTTTGCCGTCGCGCACCGGCTGCCCGAGGATCGGGAAACGGGCGCGGAACGCTTCGGCATCAAATGGAAGGACGCTGGTCATGGTATCATACCGGTTTCTTCAGGAGGATGCGGTCGCCTTCGACCTTGAGCTCGTAGGAAGCGATAGGCCTCACGGCGGGCAGGCAGGTGTGGCGGCCGTCCCGCAGGTCGAACCGAGCGGCGTGCAGCGGGCACTCGATCTCGAATCCGTCGATGTCACCGTGCATGATCGTCGCCTTCTGGTGGCTGCACCAGGCGCTGACCGCAAAGTACCCCTCGGGCAGCTTGAACACCCCGATCTGGTAATTGCCGCCGAGATCGACCAGTTTGCGGTCGGTCTTCTTGAATTCATCCACCGTGGCCACTTCAATCCATTCACTCATCTGCTGAAACTCCGTCAAAGATTATCAATCTACCACAAAACCCGGCCGGTGGAAAGCGGACATCCCGGTTGGCGTCACGACGTGTCTGTGGTAGGGTCCGGTCATGAAGCCACCGGTCATTGAGTTGTTTTATGCCGACATTTGTGGGTTGTGCCACAAGGCGATGGACTACTTCCGCAGCCGCGGGTTGTCCTTTACCGCCCACGAGGTGTTCTGGGACCACGACCGGTTCCGCGACACGCCGAGTGCGCGGGCGATGAAAGAACGTTGCGGCGATGTCGATTTTGTGCCGCAGATCTTCGTCAACGGGGTGCACATTCCAGGCTGGCGCAAGTTGGAGCCGATGATCCAATCGGGCGAATTTGATCGGTTGATCAGCACCGGGCATGATGCATCGGCCTGAGTCCGTCATTCGCCTAAACGCCCTTACGCTTCCACATCACGCCGGCTGTTTCGGCGGGAATGGGGGCTGTCCTGATTGCCTTGGTAGGCCACATTCACCAGGACGCCAACCATCACCATGGTCATCACGATGCTGGTACCACCATAACTGATAAACGGCAGCGGAAGACCTTTGGTCGGCAGGCAACCCGTCACCACCCCGATGTTGATGGCCGCCTGGACGGAAATCATCATCGTCAATCCAAAGGCCAGCAGGCGGGCGTACATGTCCTCCAGCTTGTAGCTGACCAGTAAACCGATCGAGAAGAATGCGGCGAACAGGGATATGACGGTGAACGAGGCGAGGAATCCGAGCTCCTCGCCCAAAATGGCGAGAATGAAATCGGTGTGCGCCTCGGGCAGGTACGACTTCTTCTGCAGACTGTCACCGAGCCCCACGCCGCCGAATCCGCCGATGACAAAGGCATAGATGGCTTGAAGCAACTGAAATCCTTCGGTATCGGCGTATTCTTCCGGATGAAGGAATGCGAGGATGCGGCGCATACGCACCGGATTTTTCGTCACCTTGTAGGCAATGGCACCGGCACCGGCTGCGGCCAGGATCAACAGGTAACCAAACCGCGTACCACCGGCGAACATCATGGCCACACCAATCGCCCCGAGCAGCACCGTGGTTCCATAGTCGGGCTGGAGCATGATCAGGAAGGCAAATACCAGGATGATCACACCGGGAATGACGACCCCTTGCTTGATGCTTTTGATGTAGCGCTGGTTGTCGGAAAGCCAGCGTGCCATGAGCAGGATCAGGGCAAACTTGGCAATTTCGGACGGCTGAATATTGACCGGACCGAATTTCAGCCAGCGACGGCTACCGTTGATTTCAATACCCACCCCCGGGATCGCGGTCATGATCAGCAGGATCACCGCGCCCAACCCGACCAGCAAGGCCAGCGGCCGCCACTTCTGGTAGGGAACTCGGATAACCAATACGCACAGGGCAATTGCCACGGCAACAAAACCCGCTTGCCGGTAGAAATGGCTCGAACTCGTGCTGAACAGGATGACCACGCCGAGCGTGGTGAGCATCAGCGCGATGGCCAACAGGGCTGTGGAGGACTTTCGCATGGTCCTGAAACAATGAACGCAGACCCGAAGATCTGCGTTCACGCCTTACCGATGAAGAATAGGAATTACTGCCACGGGATCAGCAGCTTCTGACCAGGACGAACGGTTTCCGTGGTCATGTTGTTCAGCCGCATGATGACATCCTTGCGGGCGCTGAATTTGATCGCGATGCTGTCCAGCGTGTCGCCCTCCTTCACGTTGTAGGGGAACGGAGCGTCGGCATCAGATGCGGCCGGAGAAGCCGGGACATCCGGCGCAATCAGCGGAGGAACGTCCTCGACCACCGGGGTCGGAACTGGCGCAGGGGCCACAGCAGCAGCCGGGGCGGCAGGTGCGGCAGGTGCGGCGACCGGGGCAGGTGTGGCAACCGGGGCAGGTGCGGACTGACCCTTGCCCGTCGGGATCGCCAGCTTCTGGCCGATGCGGATCGAGTCGCTTTGGAGATTGTTCACGCTCTTGAACGCGGCAACCGTCGTCCCGTAACGGGCGGCCAGCTTGCCGAGGGTGTCACCACTGGCCACGGTGTGGGTATTGCCGGAGGCCTTCGCCGGACCCGCCGGAGCGGCCGCTTTCGGTGCGGACGGCTTGGCAACCGAAGCCGGAGCCGGAGCGCTGGGCAACGAGCGGGCATGTGCCGGGAGCAGAAGTCTCTGTCCAATGCGAATCTGGTCCTTGTTCGTGATCTTGTTCAATTCGCTCAGCTCGGCGGTCGAAACGCCGGCGCGGGCGGCGATCTTGGACAAGCTATCGCCCTTCTGCACGGTGTACGTGGAGGACGAAGCATCAAGCCCCGAAGCCGGCGCGACGGCGACCGGAGGACGGAAGGTGGGCTTTGGCATCGGGGCAACAGGAGCAACATCCTGACGAGGCGGCAACACCGGGGCCGGTGGCGGCTGCACAGTTGCCGGCTGGCGCGTGCTGCAACCAGACATCACCAAGGCGAAACCGCCAATGGCTACGTGAACTCCCAGAACGGCCATCATGATGACCGGAGGCTTGAACCCGCGACGACCTTCTTCCTGTGACATCTTCATGTATCAGACTCCCTGCATGTTAGCTTTGCTGGCGGATGACTTCATGCACCCGCGCCTTAAATTGATCACCACGCTGCGTATAACTGGCGAACTGGTCGAAACTCGAACAACCCGGCGAAAGCAGCACCATTTCCCCCGGTTGCGCACGTTGGCTTGCCGCGCGCACGGCGGATTCCAAATCACGCAGGTCTTCGCATGGAACCACATCGCGCCACGCCGACACAAGCTTCTGTGCCGCCTGACCGATACAGTAAACAAACACGCAGTATTTCGCCAGTGTTTCTTTAACAAAAATCACATCGCTCTCCTTGAGGATTCCACCGGCGATCAGGTGTTTATTACACGTACCACTGGCGACGGCGGCGGCCAGTGCCGCAAGGGTGGATGCCTTGGAATCATTGACGTAAACGACCCCCTGGTGTTCCGCCACACGCTCCATCCGGTGCGGAAGCGGCTGGAAGGCTTTTGCCGTGTCTGCCATGACGCCTGGATCAACTCCGAACGCCTCCAGAACGGCGACACCTGCGGCTGCGTTGACCCCAAGCGGACGCTCCCCCCACCAGGTCCCGCGCAGATCGACAAACCGTTCACCCCGCCTGGTAATCCAACCATCGACAAAGCCATACCCCTCCTTCTCCCGCTCGCCAAACCAGACTGGCGAAAGTCCGTCGGGAAGGTGGGGTCGGATAGGTTCCCAGGCCGGCCGATGGATCACCGCCACGCCCTGCCCGGCCATGTGCCGGAACAAACGGGCCTTGGCGGCAGCATACGCGTTCAGGGTCGGATGCCGGTCGAGATGATTGGGACTGAAATTGAGCAATACCGCAGCATCGGGACGAAAGGCCTCGGCCAACTCAAGTTGGAACGAGCTGGTCTCCACCACCAGGTAAGGAGGGGCAGCCGGCGCGCAGGCGAGCTCACTTGGCGGAGTGCCGTAATTGCCGGCAGGCACCGCCAGCCGACCCGAGTGGCTCAAGGCCTCGGCGATCCATTTGGTCAGGGAACTTTTTCCGTTGGTTCCGGTGACGGCAACGACCCGTACGCCCGGCATTGCCCGCAAGCCCCACTCAAACTCGGGCACAAGGGGGACTCCGATGGATCGAAGATGAAGGAGCCACGGATGTTCCACCGGCAATCCCGGGCTGACCACGGCGAGATCGATGTCACCGGCCCGCACCCGACCTACATCGGAGATCCGCACCGGGCGCTCCGCTTCAAACCAGGCGGCGATCTGCCCGTCCGAAATCCGTTCGTCGGCCACTGCACAGGCAAGACCCTGATGCCGGGCGAGGCGGACGGCGGCTTGACCGCTGGCCCCCAACCCGAGAACCAACACACGCCCCTGGGATGACGGATTCATCGGATCTTCAGGGTGGCGATTCCGAGCAACGCAAACACGATGGCGAGAATCCAGAAGCGCGTGGTAATCATCGTTTCCACCACTTCGAGGTCGCGCTTCTCACGCTCCGCCTTGGCCTTTTCACGGAATTCAAAATGATGGTGAAGCGGAGAACACAGGAAAACGCGGCGACCGGTGAGCTTGAACGAGATGACCTGGATGATCACGCTGGCCGCCTCCATCACGAACACGCCGCCGACGATAACCAGCAACAACTCCTGCTTGATACAGATGGCGATCATGGCAATGACGCCACCGAGCGCCAGGCTGCCCGTGTCGCCCATGAAGACCTTGGCCGGATGGCAATTGAACCACAGGAAACCCATGCCGGCCCCGAGCAGGGCACCGCTCAACACGGCCAATTCACCCGAACCGGCGATGAACGGAACCTGGAGGTAATTGGCGAACAAGGCATGGCCGGCAACATAGGACAGGATCAGATAGGCTACGGCCGCGGCATTGGTACATCCGATGGCAAGTCCATCCAACCCGTCGGTCAGGTTGACCGCGTTGGTTGAACCGGTCAGCACCAGCGCGGCAAACAGCAAGGTTCCGACCACACTGAGATCCTGCACCAGTGGATCCTTCATGAACGGAACCATCAACTGGCTGACATGGGCACGGCTCGGTCCCCATGCATAGAGCAGGCCGACGGCGATGACCGCCCACAGCACCTGGTACCCCAGCTTGGCCCGTGCACCCAGGCCTTTTGAGTGGCGCTTGGTGACCTTCAGGTAGTCGTCGAAGAATCCGATCGCCCCGGTGACCAGCATCGTGGCCAGCGTGATCAACACGTAGCCGTTGGTCGGCACCGCCCAGAGCAAGGTGGACACCGTGACCGTAAGAATGATCATCAACCCGCCCATCGTCGGCGTACCCGCCTTGCCTCCGTGCAACTCGTACAGCGTACGCGAATCGCTGATCCGCACCGGTTGTCCGACCTTGAGGGCCTTGAGCATGCCGATGATGGTCTTGCCGAGCATCAGCGAAAGAAGGAACGCGGTTCCAGCCGCGCACAAGGCGCGGAACGTGATGTAGCGGAAGATCCGCAGCGGTGGAAAAAACTCGGTCAGCTCATGAAGGTAATACAGCATGGGGCATCAATCCTACGACATTGCATATAAAATCGCGGCAGTTGTACCCGGTATACGGCATCAGGGCAATGCGAATGGAAGGCTCACGCCTGCCCGGCCAAGCGCTTTTTCCAGGCAATCCAAACCTGCTCGACCGCCTCGCCACGCGACCCTTTGAACAGGACCGCATCCCCCGGCTTCGCCTTTTCGTGCAAGACCGCCGCCGCTGCTCCGGCATCCGCCGCCACCACCACCGAGGCCTCCGCGAGTCCGGCATCCCGGGCTCCTGCGGCGATCCATGCCCCGCGCGGCCCGACCGCCAGCAGCCGGACACCCGGACGACCAGCGACCGCGGCCCCGAGTTCACGGTGGATCCGCTCCTCCTCCGGACCGAGTTCACGCATGCCGCCAAAGACCAGCCAACGCACCCCGGTTGCCGGTTCCTCGAGGAACGCTTGCATGGCCGCGCGCATGCTGACCGGATTGGCATTGTACGCGTCGTTGACGATGTGGATGTCCTGCTCCATGTGCCGGTTCCACCGCATCGAGAGGGGTTGATACTGCTGGATGGCGTGCTGGATGACCGGCCAGGCCACCCCGAGTTCACGCGCGGTGGCGGCAGCGAGAACCGCATCCATGACAAAGTAGTCGCCCGGCAAGGCTGCGGTGCAGGAAACCGTCACGCCCGCGCGACGGTCCTGCACCTCGAAGACACCTCGGCCGGGATCGGTCCGGGCGTACTGGTAATCCGCAGTGCCGCGACCCGAAACCGTGACGATGCGGTTGCCTTCGGCGTGGGCGCGCAACCGATCGGCAAAGGCATCGTCGGCATTCAGGATCGCCACCCCGGAACGGTTCAACCCGCGGTACACCGCCCCCTTCTCGTCGGCGATTCCATCCAGTCCATCGGCAAAATGTTCGATGTGTACGGGGCCGATGCAGGTGACCACCGCGATATCCGGCTCCAGCACGGCACACAGGGGATCCAGTTCGCCGGGATGGTTCATGCCGACTTCGAATACACCGAAAGCCGTCTCCGGCCGGGCGGCAAGCAGACTGAGCGGCATGCCGATGTCGTTGTTCCAGTTGGCGCGGGTGCGTGCCGTTTCCCCGACATGGTGCAGCATATCGGCGATCAGCTCCTTGACGGTGGTTTTTCCCACACTGCCGGTGACCGCCACCATGCGGCAGGCCAAGGTTCGCCGGTAACCGGCGGCCAGGTCCATCAGGGCTCGCCGGGTGTCGGGAACAACCAGAACCGGCGCCGGAAGTCCGGCGGCGCGGGAGATATCCTCGACGATGACCGAACCGGCGCCGCGGGCGATCGCGGCACCGAGGTAGTCATGACCATCGGTCGCACCGCGCAGGGCGATGAACACCTCGCCGGGCTGGATGGTCCGCGAGTCCATGCCGATCCCGGTGATGGCCACCGGGCGCCCATGCAACCAGCGCCCAGCACTCCAGCGGGCCAGGTCCTCCGGATCCCACATCGTTCGCATGTCCATCATATACCGGCACTCGGCTCCCATGGCCTGTCCGCCCCATCTGGTTAAAGCAGGTATTTGCGCACCATGTGCGCGTCGTCGAACGGCGTGACCGCACTGGCGAATTCCTGGTAGTTCTCATGGCCCTTGCCGGCCACCAGCACGGTGTCGCCGGGCCGGGCGCGGGTGATCGCGGCGGCAATGGCCAATTCACGATCGGGCTGGATCTCGTACGAGATACCGCGGTGGAATCCCGCCTCGATCTGCGCAATGATCTCCAGTGGATTCTCCTTGCGCGGATTGTCGTTGGTCAGGACGACATGATCGGCATACTGCGAGGCGATGGCCCCCATGTCCGGCCGCTTGGCCTTGTCGCGGTTGCCGCCGCACCCGAACACCACCGTGATCTTGCCGCGGGTGAATTCACGTACCGTGGCCAGCGAACGGGCAAGCGCATCGCCGGTGTGGGCGTAATCGACGTACACATGCACGCCGCTCTTTCCGCGGAACAACTGCATGCGGCCGGGAACCTGCTCCATCCCGGCCAGCCCGCGCACCATGACCTCCAGTCCGATACCGCGGACACCGGTCGCGGCGATCGCGGCAAGCGCATTGCTGACGTTGTGGCGACCGGGAAGGTTCAGGCGGACCGTGGTCGTGCCCCAGGGTGTGACCGCGTCGAAGGTCGTGCCGTCGGGTTCGATCTCGATGTTCACCGCACGCACATCCGCCGAGGGGTGTTCACCGTAGGTCAGCATGCGGGCGGCGAGCCCGTTGATCTGGGTGATCTGCATGCCCCAGGGATCATCCATGTTCACCACCGCCGTGGCGGCCTTGCCAAGCTGGCCGAGGTTGCGGAACAACTGGCTCTTGGCGTTGAAGTAGTTCTCCATCGTGCCATGGTAGTCCAGGTGGTCGTGGGTCAGGTTGGTGAAGATGCCGACATCAAACGCGACCCCCCAGACCCGCTTCTGGTCCAGCGCGTGCGAGGAAACCTCCATCACCGCGCTTTCCGCGCCGTTGCGGAGCATCTGGTCGAACATGAATTGGACATCGGTCGATTCCGGCGTGGTGCGGGTGGCCGGGATGATGCGCGAACCGATCTCGTAGCGCACCGTGCCGATGAGCCCGGTGCCACGACCCGAGGCCTCGAGGATCGCCTTCACCATGAAGGAGGTGGTGGTCTTGCCGTTCGTGCCGGTGATACCGAACAACTCGAGCCGCTGCGAGGGATGGCCGTAGTAGGCGCTGGAAATCTCGGCCAGGGCCAGGCGTGCATTGGCCACGTGGATGTGCGCGACGTTGCGCTTGTGCCAGGCATCGGTTTCCGACACCACCGCGATTGCGCCGCGGCGGATCGCATCATCGATGTAGTCCTCGCCGTTGACCTGCTCCCCCTTCACCGCGACAAAGAGGTAGTTCGCGCGGACTTGACGCGAATCGTAGGCAATACCCTCGATGTCGCACGCGACGGATCCGCGGACGAGGATCGGCTGGATCAGCTTGGTGACATCTTCAAGTCTCATGGTTTCCAGACACAAGTTGCCGAGAATCATCGTGCCCTCCGTTATTTCGTGCGTTCGACATACTGGGCGGTAAATCGGGCGGCGAGGTCCTGCGGCACCGGCGGGATGTCCAGGTAACGGACCGCCTGCGAGGCGATCTCCTGGTACACCGGCGCGGCCACCCGGCCTCCGGTGTGTTCGGGCTGCGGCTCGTCCACCACGACGATGATGCTGAGCTGCGGATCCTCCGCGGGAATCAATCCCATGAATGACGCGATATTGTCGTGGTCGGAGTAGCCACCACGCACCGGCTTCTGCGCCGTTCCCGTCTTGCCGGCCACGGTGTATCCGTCAACCCGCGCCCGAGCACCCGTGCCGCCGGTCTCGGTGATCCGCGCCAGCAGGCGCGTCATCAGGCGCGCCGTCTCGCCACGGATCGGACGGCCGAGCACTTCATCGGAAACCGCCACCACCGTTTCCCCCTTGATGTTGACAACCTTGTTGACAACCCGGGGTTTCATGAGAAATCCGTTGTTGCCGATGGCGCTGAGCATGTTCACCAACTGCAGGCTGGTCACGGCCACTTCATGGCCCATGGCGATACGGGAAATGCTGAGCGATGTCCAGCGGTTGCGTGGATTGAGGATGCCGGCCTCCTCGCCGGGCAGGGAAATCCCGGTGGTGCGACCGACCCCGAAAGCCCGCAGGTAATTATAGAGGCGCTCCTCACCCAGCTCGAGGGCGATCTTGGCCGCCGCAATGTTGCTCGACTTCTTGAGCGCATCGGCGATGGTCAGTTTGCCATAGGGGTGAAAATCACGCAGCGGGCGGCCGTTGTGGATCCACCGACCGTTTTCGCAATCGACGATCTCATCGGGTGTGATCAATCCCTCGTTGAACGCGGCGGCAAACACCGCGACCTTGAAGGTCGATCCCGGCTCATAGGTGAATCCGATCGTCCGGTTCAGGCGATGGTCCTCCGGTGCCCGGCGGTATTCGTTGGGATCAAAATCCGGACGTGCCGCCATGGCGAGGATCTCGCCGGTGCGGACATGCTGGACAATCGCCCAGGCGCCCTTGGCGCTATGATCAACCATCGCGCGGTCGAGGGCCCGTTCAACGAAGTACTGGAGGTTCTGGTCGATGGTCAGGAAAACATCCGCACCCTCCTGCGGCTTGATATCCACGCCGCGTCGCTCATACACCTCGCGGCGGCGGCCATCCACCTCGGTGATGCGCAAGCCGGGTACCCCCTTCAGATAACGGTCGAACCGTTGCTCCACCCCCGCGCTGCCCACGCCTTCGAGGTTGGAAAAGCCCAGCACATGGCTGAGCAACACCCCGCGCGGGTAATACCTGGCCGAGACGTCCTCGAAGTGCACCCCGTTGAGCCCCATGCTCCGGATATCGGCCGCGACATCCTGGTGCACGAAGGTCTTCACGTATTCGAAACGACGATCCGGACGGTTGACCTTGGAGGCGACCATCGCCGGATCAAGCTCCAGCATCCGCGCCAGTTGCGCGGTGATGAAGCGTCCATGCCCGCTCTCGAGCACCATTTTCGGATCAACGAAGACATGCTTCAACGCGAGGTCGAGCGCCATGATGTTGCCGGTGCGGTCGAGGATACGACCGCGTCCGACCAGGATGTCGTTCTCGACGGTGCGGATGGATTCGATGCGCTCGCGCAAGTGGTCATTCGCCCCGAGGTGCAGGTAGGCCAGGCGAGCGCCCAGACCGGTCCACACCAGGGCAATCACCCCGATTACGAGCAGCAAACGCCACCGTTGCCCGCGTTCAATCATGCGAGATTTCCCTCACACCTTCTGCATATTCATGGGGCAGAGGATTCCGGCGCAGACGCACAACGGAATCCTCCGACGGCCAAGTCATGGTCAATCCGTGCTTCTTCAGCAGCGCCTCCATGTTTTGCGGGGAGGTAAGGTTCGACCACTTGAATTCCTCGGTTGCCACATCGCGGCGCAGGCCATCGCGGATCTTCTCCAGTTCGTTGATCCGTTTGCCGAGCGCATCGCACCGGCCGCACAGGTACAGGTAGGTCAGGGCGAAGGACGCCAGCACCAGCAGGATAGCGAACAGGGTGCCCGGGAAAACGCCGCGGACGCCGGGCTTCCGGCTGCGCACCCGCAATTTGTTTTTCCTGCGATTCTTGGCCATGTTGTTACTCGATCCTTTCCACGACACGGAGTTTAGCGGAGCGCGCCCGGGGATTTGCCCGGATCTCGACCTCGCCCGCCGTTACCGCCTTCTTGTTCACCCACGTCACCAGCGGAGACCGCCCCGCCTGCCGAACCCCGCCCTGCGGCAACGACTCTTCGCGCGCCGCATGTTCCCGAAAACACTGTTTCACTTCGCGATCTTCCAGGCTGTGAAACGAAATCACCGCCAGCCGACCACCCTTGCGCAGCAGCGACAAGGCCCCGTCGAGCCCGCGCCGCAACCCTTCGATCTCCTCATTCACCGCCATTCGCAACGCCTGGAACGTCCGCGTCGCCGGATGCGTCTTGCCATGCCGCCCGCCCACTGCCGCGCCGACGATGGCGGCCAACCGCGCGGTGGTGGTGATTGGCTCCAGCGAACGCGCCCGCACAATCGCTGCGGCGATCCGGCGCGATGCCGGCTCCTCACCGTACTGGTAGATCGTGTCGGCCAGCGCCCGCTCGGACAACCCGTTCACCAGGTCGGCGGCCGAGATGCCCTGCCCCGGATCCATCCGCATATCCAGAGGACCGTCACGCAGGAAACTGAAACCCCGCGCCGCATCATCCAGTTGCATCGAGGAAACCCCCAGATCCAGCAGGATGCCGTCCACCGGATCGAGGGCCACATCCACCAGCATGGGCAGGTCGGCATAGTTCCCGTGAACAGCCGTAAATCGCCCCTCATACCCCCGCAACCGCTCCCCCGCGCGCCGTAACGCGTCCGGATCGCGATCCACCCCGACCACCCGACCATCCGGCGACGAACCGTCGAGCATCGCCTCGCTGTGACCACCCAACCCCAACGTGCCATCGATGTACCGCCCACCGGCCTTTACAGCCAGCAGGGCCATCGTTTCGTCCTTCATGACCGGCTGATGGAGTGTCGCGTGGTCCACGTGCCCGTCGTTCCTGTCTGCGCCGCTAGATCGGCGCCGAGTGATAGGTTGCTGCCTCGTTCGTTCCCCGCCAAAGCCGGAGCGTCTGGGACAATCGGCGTCCCGGCAGGTCAAACCGCATGCCGGAAGGCTTCATGCCCTCGATCGCTCCGTTTACATTCAGAAAGCGTGCAATCGCCTGGACCGGCACACCGCGCGCCGCCACCGGCGCCGGCACCACCGCCCGGCGAGCCTCCGGAACACTGCGCGCCGGCGCGGATGCCCGCACCGCCACCGCCGCCGGAGCCACTTCCACCTTCGATTCGACCTCAACGGCAACCACCGCGTGCATCCGGTCATCCGCCCATAACTCGGGCTGGTCTGCAGCAACCTCGGCACGACGGTTACCCGCCACCCGGATCGCTCCCGTTCCACCTGAACCACGATTCATCAGGAAGCGACTCATAATCCCACCGCCTTGGCCGCGGCCAGAATCTTGCCCTGATCGATCACCGGTTGTTTGAGTTTCCATGCTTCAGGACTCCATAATTCAAACCGTGAAAAGACACCCACCATCACCACATCCGACTGCAACCCCGCGTAATCCAACAACGAATCCTTGATGCGGATGCGCCCCTGCGCATCCCACGGCACATAGTTGGCATTCGCCGAAATCTCCCGCAGTTGGTCCTGCGCGGCCGAGTCCGTCTCGGCCAACTCCGCCAACTTGGCAAACCGACGATCAATCTCCCGTGCCGGATACACGCTCAAGCACCGCTCAATGGCACTCGGCATCACAAACAACATCTCCGGCTCCCCCACCAGCTTCCGCCACTCATTCGGGATGGTCAGCCGCTTCTTCGCGTCCAACCCGTGGGTATAGGAGTCAACAAAGGCGTTTTTCACGCCGCCAACCCCCTGAAACCCCATCGTTATGTCCTTCTTCTCCACTTGAGTGACCTCACCCCCACTTAATGCCACCAAGCCCCACCAAGGTCAACACTCATTTGATGAAATTTTTATCCTTCGCTTTAGTTATTATCATTCAATGACTTATGGGTCATTCTTGATTCAGGTAAAACATCGGTTTAACACGCCGGTTTTCACATGGTTGACAGAGTCGTTTTACCGGCGTTTTACCAACCAACTTGTTAATAACCTGTTAACCGTGCGTATAACTCCCGTGACGGCAACAAGGGTTGGTTTGGTAAAAATTTTTGACCTGCCCCCCTCCTCCCGGTACCGTGTCGGGCGTCGAAAGGTTTTCCACCGAGGGAGTCCGAAATCATGGATGCATCGTATGTCGCGAAATTCGCCCGACTGTTGGTCGGGTATGCCATCACGGCCAAAAAGGGTGAAACCATCGCCGTGGACGGTCCGTCCGCGGCCGAGCCGCTATTGACCGCCGTGTACGAGGATCTGTTGCGTGCCGGGGCCTATCCGCTGTTGCGGATGACCCCCGGATCGGCCGTGCCATCGTTTTTCGAACTGGCCCAGGACCACCACCTCGACCAGGTGCCCCCGTTTGAAACCGCGCTGGCCAAGGCCATGCACGGCTCGATCCGCGTGATGGCGAGCATGAACACACGCGCCCTCTCCGCCATCGATCCGTCGCGCCAGGCCCGCCTGGCCAAGGCCCGCCGCGCGGTGCGGCGCATCCTGCTCGCGAAGAAATGGTCGCTGACCCTGTTCCCGACCGAGGCGTATGCACAGGACGCGGAAATGAGCCTGCGCGATTTCGAGACCTTCGTGATCAAGGCGAATTTCCTCGACCGCAAAGACCCCGTGGCCGAGTGGAACAAGCTGGAGTCGTTCCACCAGAAACTGATCGCGCGGCTGAAGAACGCCGATGAAATCCGGATCGTCGGACCCGACACCGACCTGCGCATGTCGGTAAAGAAACGTACGTTCATCAGTTCCGTGGCCACGCACAACGTGCCCAGCGGCGAGATCTTCACCGGTCCGGTGGAGGAATCGGTCGAGGGCCACATCGCCTACGACTTCCCGGTGTGCGAGGGCGGCCGCGAGATCGACGGCATCCGCCTCGTCTTCCGCGGCGGCAAGGTGGTCGATGCCGGCGCGAGCAAGAACGAAAAATACTTCCTCGCCATGCTCGACATGGATCCCGGCGCACGACGCCTCGGCGAACTCGGCATCGGCACGAACTTCGGCATCCAGCAGTTCATCAAGAACATCCTGTTCGACGAGAAGATCGGCGGCACCATCCACCTCGCCCTCGGCGAGTCCTACGCGGAAACCGGCGGCGTGAACAAGTCCGCGCTGCACTGGGACATGATCAAGGACCTGCGCAAGGGCGGCGCGATCTACGTGGACGGAAAACTGTTCCAGAAGAACGGCAAGTTTGTCGGGGTCTGATCAACGCTGAAGAGTTTTAACCACCCGCTTCGCTAGAGGGCACAGAGGACACAGAGGTTTTTTAACCCTCCGTGATCTCCGTGTCCTCTAGCGAAGCGGGTGGTTCAGCCTTCTCCCTCTTTCAGTCCGCGCTGCGCACGATGTAGCCGCCTGACTTCTCATCCAACTCGAGCGTGAAGTGGCCGAGGGCCTGCAACTCCTCGAGCAACTGGCCGAACGACTTGAATCCGTAATACGACTCGCTGAAGCCGGGATGGCGGCGCTTGAGGGTCTGCTTGATCATCGAGCCCCAGATCTTCTCCCCTTCGCCCCGCTCCTCCACCAGCGCATCGTAGGTGGCGAGCACGAGGTCGAACCCTTCCTGCTTCTTGTCCGATCCCGGTTCGGCCTTGGCGTTGCCGGCCTCGGCCGCGCTGCGCCGCGCCGGGGCGCGCGGCGGGCGGGCCCGCGGTGCCTTCTTGCGGACCAGGTCGTCGTAGTAGATGAACTCGTCGCAGTTGGCGATCAGCAGGTCCGAGGTCGAGTTCTTGACCCCCACCCCGACCACCACCTTGTTGTTCTCGCGCAGCTTGCTGACCAGCGGGGAGAAATCGGAGTCGCCGCTGATGATGACGAAGGTATCGACATGCGCCTTGGTGTAGCAGAGGTCGAGCGCGTCCACCACCATCCGGATGTCGGCGGAGTTCTTGCCCGACTGCCGGACATGCGGGATTTCGATCAGCTCGAACGACGCCTCGTGCATCGCCGGCCGGAACTCCTTGTAGCGGCTCCAGTCGCAGTAGGCCTTCTTCACCACGATGCTCCCCTTCAGCAGCAGGCGCTCCAGCACCTTGCTGATGTCGAAGCGGTCGTACTGGGCATCGCGCACCCCCAGGGCCACGTTCTCGAAGTCGCAGAACAGGGCCATGTTCTTGGTTTCACTTGGATGTGTCACGGACTCCCCCTTCCCGCCGGCACGGCGGTGTTACGCGGACTTGAATTCGTCATACGCATGCAGCGCTTCGGCCACGTACATCAACGCCGGACCGCCGCCCATGTACACATTCACGCCGAGGACCTCGACGATCTCCTCGCGCGTGGCGCCCAGTTCGATCAGCTTCTTGACGTGGAACCCGATGCACCCGTCGCACCGCTGGGCCACCCCGATGGCCAGCGCGATGAATTCCTTCTGTTTCATGCTCAACACGCCATCGGCGATCGCCGACGTGCTCAACTGGCGGAACCCCTGCATGACCGGGGCGTTCTCCCTGGCGAGGTTGGCGGCGTTCTTCGAAATGCGGGCGGTGATTTCCTTGTAGCTCTTGCTCATGATGACCGGACTCCTGCGTGATTGGTACGGTCCATCATACGCTTCCCGAACCGGAAGTACAGCCTGTGCTGACCCGGTTAGCCCGGCCGGGGAGGCCGCGGTGCATGTTAGAGTTCCAGCAGCTCCTGCACGTCCTCCCAGGAGAGTTTCTCCATGACCTGCTCGTCGTTCTCGAGGGTGGCGTCGATGATGGCGCGCTTGCGGTCCTGCATGGCGAGGACCTTCTCCTCGATGGTGCCGCGGGTGATCAGCTTGACGCTGTACACCGTGCGTTTCTGGCCGATGCGGTAGGCGCGGTCGGTGGCCTGGGCCTCGACCGCCGGATTCCACCACGGGTCATAATGGATGACCATGTCCGCGCCGGTGAGGTTGAGGCCGGTGCCGCCGGCCTTGAGGCTGATCAGGAAGATCGGGATGGTGCGGTCGCTGTTGAAGGTGTGCACCACGGACATGCGCTCCTGCGTGCTGCCGTCGAGGTAGCAGTACTTGATGCCGCGTGCGTCGAGGTCGGCACGGAGCAGGGTGAGCATCGAGACGAACTGGCTGAACACCAGCACGCGGTGCCCGCCGTCCATCGCCTCGTTGAGCAGCTCGGAGAACAGGTCGAGCTTGGCCGACGGATTCTCCGGCTTGAGCTCCTCGTTCTTGAGCAGGGCGAGGTGGCAGCAGACCTGGCGCAAGCGCAACAGGGTCTTCAGCACCTCCATGCGGGACCGGTTGAAGCCCTGGTCCTGCACCATCTGGGTGAGGCGGCGGCGCGAGTCGTCGAGCATGGTCTTGTAGACGACCTGCTGGTCGGTCGAGAGGCCGCAGAAGGCGATGCGCTCGATCTTCGGCGGCAGGTCGGTGGCGACGTCGCGCTTGAGGCGCCGCAGCAGGAATGGGCTGAGCTTGCGCTTGAGCTTGGCCTGGGCGGCCTGGGCCATGTCATCGTTGCGGGCGATCGGCAGCTCGTAGTTCTTGCGAAAGGTCTCGTGCGGACCGAGGTACCCCGGCATCAGGAAGTCCATGATCGACCAGAAGTCGGACACGCCGTTCTCGATCGGCGTACCGGTGAGCACCAGCCGGTGCTTCGCCTGCAGGCGTTTCGCGGCGAGGGCGTTCTGGGTGGCCTTGTTCTTGATGTGCTGGGCTTCGTCGAGGATGACCACGGAGAAGGCCTGCGCGGCATACTGCTCGATGTCGCGGCGCAGCAGGGCGTAGGACGTGACGATCAGGTCGTGTTCACTCAGGCCGGCCCACTTGGCGTGGCGGTCGGTTCCGGTGACGGTGAGCACGCGCAGGTCGGGGGTGAAACGCGCAGCCTCGGAGGCCCAGTTGTCGACCAGGCTGGTCGGGCAGACGATCAGCGCAGGGAGGTGGTGGATCGACTCGTCCACCCGGTCGAGCTGCAGCCAGGCCAGGGTCTGCAGGGTCTTGCCGAGGCCCATCTCGTCGGCGAGCACACCACCGTACCCGCCCTTCTCGAGGAAACGCAGCCAGCTCACGCCGTCCCGCTGGTAGGGGCGCAGCGAGGCGTTGAGGTTGGGATGCGGGTGGACGGGCTCGAGGGTGATCTCCCGGTTCTGGCGGCGCGCCGACTCGAGCCATTCCGGGGTGGCCTCGACATCGATGCCGTCGAGCGCGTCGAGCGACGCCTTGACGTAGGAGGCGTAGATCGACGAGAGGCGGAAATGCCCCGGCTCGTCGGCTTCGCCCGAGGCGCAATCGCCGAAGACCTCCTGCATCGATTCGATCGCCCCGGCGTCGAGCAAACAGGTCCGCGAACCGATCTCGATGAACGCC
This sequence comes from uncultured Verrucomicrobiota bacterium, assembly GCA_937872895.1. Lineage (GTDB taxonomy): Bacteria > Verrucomicrobiota > Kiritimatiellia > CAIVKH01 > CAIVKH01 > CALMUP01. The sequence continues at coordinate 204,256 of CALMUP010000009.1, read as the reverse complement.
TCGCCCATGCGCAACGCCCGCTGGACATCGTGCGGGGCGAGGCTGCCGCCGCGCCCGTCCTCGAACTGGAAGCCGACATCGAACCAGCCGTTGTCCTCCTCGTGGATCCGCACCACCGGGGCCACGAAGTCCACCTCGTCCATGAACTCCGCCACCGGCCCCTGCAGCTCGATCTTCCAGCCTTCGCGGCGCAGCGCGGGCCATTCGCGACCGAGGAAGTTCATGACCTCGCGGGTGCCGACGATCGGGGAAAGGTCGTCGCCGACGATGCCGCGGAAGCCGGCGCGGACGAGCCGGGCCAGGCCGCGTTTCTCCGCGTCGGGATTGCGCACGGTGAACCGCATCACGTCGTCGGGATCCGGATGGGCGAACACCGGCGCGCCCTCCTTCTTGTCGGCAACGACCAGCACCCCCTGGTAATCGGCGCGCAGGGTCGCGGCGAGCGAGGCGGGACTGCCCCGCACCTCGAGGTGGAACTTCGGCGCACCGGGCTCGACCGAGAACAATTCGCGGTTGAGGTCGGTGGCGACCGGGATCTCCTTCTCGATCATCGGCATCTCGAGGTCGAAGAACTTCAGCACGTGCGGTCGCGGGATCTTCGCCGGTCCGTTGTACACATCGTGAAACGGAACGGGCAGCACGTGCTGGAGCGGCCAGAAGTGGCCGCCGCCGTAGATCCAGCCGGTGCGGCCCTGCACGAGGTAAACCGGCGGCTCGCCGGTCTCGTTGAACGGCAACTCGGTGTGCACCATGACGATCAGCTCGCCGCTGCTCCGGTGCATGTCGATGTGCAGGATCGAGGCCAGCGGGGTGCCGCCGATCCGGGCCGGGGAGCCGTCGGGCAGGCTGATCGCGCGGCCCTCCTTCAGCTTGAGGATATTGGCGAAGTCCTTGATGGTCAGGGACAGGTTTTCCGGTACCGGCCCCTCCGCGATGTCCTCGAGCACGTACATCAGGGCATCGTCCTCCTTGCTCAGCCCGACCGGCTTGTCGCGCGGCACCTGGTCCACCGGGACCATCGCCCCGCTGCGCTGGCGGATCAGGCAGCGCACCGGCACCCGGGTGACCAGCGCGCCCGGCTTCCACCCTTCGCCGAGGACCAGCACGAGGCGGGCGATGTCGGGCGAGGAGGTCTGCACCACCACGCGGGGCAGGTAGGATTTCTCATCGACCTCGGCGACCCGGGCCGCCTTGACCGACTCCTCCTTGACCTGCTGCTGGCGGCGGTTGACATCGCTCTCGGCACGCTTGGCCAGCACCATGCCGAGGGCGACGACGTGGGCGCAGATGATGCCGCGTTCGGTGCTGTCGCGGCAGGGACAGAGGTTTTCGCAGGTGCCGTCCTTGAGGATCTTTGCGCGGCTTTTCAGGGAACGGTTGCCGAAGGACAGGGTGCCTTCGAGGATCTGGCCTTCAAACGAGACCTCCTGGACCGCGCCCCGCTCGTAGAGCAGTTTGGCGTCGCGGTAAACCGCCACCCCCGCCCAATCCATCAGCAATTTCTGGGTAAACTGCATGGTCCGCGAACAGCCCTCGAGCGCGAATTGTCCTCGAAAAACAAAAGGCGATGATAGGAAACAGGGCCGGGCTGTCACGCGGAAAATGACCGGGAAGGAAAAAACGCGACGAGGGCGTCGCGTCTCCATTTCCCATCACGGAAATCCGCCTTCAGCCCGAAAACCCGAGTTGCTTAACCGCGGATTGCGCAGAGTTCGCAGACAGGGAAGGAGTTCATACGATCACGACCATCAGCATGGAGCGATCTGTTCGGTTCAAACCAGCGGGAAAGCAACGGGAAGCCATCCGCAACCATCCGCGGTATCCTCGGTTCCAATGCCTGAATTCTCGTTCAGCGGGCGAGGTCGAGGAAGCCCTGCTCGATGAGCTGGATGGCCTGGGCGTCGCGGGTCTGCTTGTCCTCGCTGCCCAGCACGATGCAGATGATCCGGCGCCCGTCGCGCTGCGCGGTGGCGGCGATCGAGTAACCGGCGACCCTGAAGTATCCGGTCTTGAGGCCGTCGCACCCGCGCACCCGCTTGAGCAGGCTGTTATGGGTCTGCATGGTGAAGGTGTCGTTGCGGAATCCGCGTTCGGAGGTGGAGGTGTATCTCAAGGCCTCGGGCATCTTCACCAGGGCACGGCACAGGATGGCCAGGTCGCGGGCGGTGGTGACATCCACCCCCTGCCCCTCGGCCGGCGGCAGTCCGTGGACGGAATGGAAGGTGGTGTCCCTCATGCCGAGTTCGCGGGCCTTGGCGTTCATCATCGCGACAAACGCCTCCCGGCTGCCGGCGATGTGTTCGGCCAGCGCGACCGCGGCGTCGTTGGCCGACTGGATCATCAGCGCGTACAGCAGGTCATCCACGCTGAACAGTTCGCCCTCCTTGAGGTACACCTGCGAGCCGCCCATGTTCGAGGCGTCGGCGCTGACCGAGACCATGTCGGACAGGTTGAGCCGGCCCTGCTGGACGAGGTCGAGCACGATGTAGAGGTCCATCAGCTTGAGCACGCTGGCCGGATAGGCCGGCGCAACCGCGTTGCGGGTGAACAAGGGCTGGCCGGTGTCGGCATCGATCACGATCGCACTGACATAGGGATTGCGGGCGATCGGATCGAGCTTGGCCCGGGCGGCCTGGGCGGTGGCGGCTAGACCGGTGGCGAGGAACAGGGCGGCGAGCAGGATGGATTTCATAGGGGGATGCGGGTTCAGGAGTAATAGGGATTCGTGCCGGAAGCGTGGTCGGTGGCGTCGATGATGTTGCGCACCTGCGGGGCGACCTTGCGGATCGCGCCCTCGACGCCGTAGCGCATGGTCGCGCGGGCCGAGGCGCAGCCCTGGCAGCCGCCGCCCATCTCGACGTAGACGTCGCGGTCCTCGATCTTCAGCAGCTTCACGAAGCCGCCGTGCGAGGCCAGTGCGGGATTGATCTGGGTCTCGAACAACTCGGAGATCGCCTTGGCGGCATCGTCCATCGGCATCGCCTGCAGGCGTTCGACCACCGCCGGGGCGACCGGGTGCTCGCCCGCCGCGCATCCGCCGCGGATGGCCTTGGCGATGTCCGCGGCCAAGTGCGGCCACGGGGTCGGGATCGACTTGGTCACGGTGATGGTCGAGCCGGACACGGTCACCGAGGCAACACCCTCGACCGCGAACAACGCGTCGATCAGCGGGGAGCCCAGCGAGTCGGCCGGGCTGTTGAACACCACGGTCCAGTTGTCGAGGATCGGCCGGTCGCAATGGAACTTGCAGACGTTCGCATCGTTGGTCAGCTCGCCGGAAATCTTGAAGGTCGCAGGAGTTGTCGTCATGGCCATAACCTTATGGTTCCCGCCCGAATTATCAACCGGGAAGTTCGGGTTCCCCTGCCCCATGGTTCCGGCGCGGCTTCAGGGAAAAATTGGAACCACCCGTCCCGCAACAGCGGGACTAGAGGACACGGAGGAGTTCAGGCCAACTAAACAACGAACCAAAGCCCTGATGTATGTTTTCTGATCTCTGTGACCTCAGTGCCCTCAAGCGAAGCGGGTGGTTATCCCTTCTTTTCCGGGGTTTGATCCGCTTGTCCTCGCCGTTGTTTCCCCTTTACCAATCGCGCGGGTCGGTTACATTTCGCGGTTTTACGGAGATCCCACCATGGCCGGCGAATATGTATTCAACCTGCAGAAGCTGACCAAGCAGCACAACAAGACGACGATCCTGAACGAGATCACCCTCGCCTTCTTCTTCGGGGCGAAGATCGGCGTGATCGGCGGCAACGGCGCGGGCAAGTCGACCCTGTTGCGCATCATGGCCGGGGAGGACACCGACTACATGGGCGAGGTGTACCGGGCGAAGAACGCGCGCATCGGGTACCTGCCCCAGGAACCCCAACTGGATCCGGACAAGACGGTGGCCGAGATCGTCGACGAGGGCGTGGCCGATTCGCGGGCGATCCTCGAACGCTACGATGCCATCTGCGAGAAGCTGTCGGAGGATCTCTCCGACGCGGAGCAGGAGAAGCTGAACGACGAGCTCGGCCGGATCCAGGACATCATCGACACCCGCGAACTGTGGGAACTCGACCACCAGGTGGAGATGGCCATGGAGGCGTTGCGCCTGCCACCGGCCGATGCGAAGATCAGCCGCACTTCCGGCGGCGAAAAACGCCGCGTGGCCCTGTGCCGCCTGCTCCTCTCCAATCCCGACGTGCTGCTGCTCGACGAACCGACCAACCACCTCGACGCCGAGTCGGTGGGCTGGATTGAGAATTACCTGAAGAACTTCACCGGAACGGTGGTCGTCATCACCCACGACCGCTACTTCCTGAGCAACGTGACCGAGTGGATCCTCGAACTCGACGGCGGCAACGGCTATCCCTACAAGGGCAACTACGAGCAGTGGCTGGTGCAGAAGCAGGCCGAGACCGAACGCGAGCAGAAGGCCGCAGTCAGCCGCCAGAAGCTGCTCGACCAGGAACTGTCGTGGATCCGCATAAACCCCAAGGCCCGGCAGGCCAAGAGCAAGGCGCGCATCGCCCGCTACGAGGAACTGGCCGCGCAGCAGGTGGACACCAAGGAGAGCAACCTGCAGATCCAGATCCCGTCCGGCGAACGCCTCGGCGACCTGGTCATCCGCGCCAACAACCTGACCAAGGCGTTCGACGACCGGATCCTGTTCGAGAACGTGTCGTTCGACCTGCCGCGCGGCGGCATCGTCGGCGTGATCGGCGGCAACGGCGCCGGCAAGACCACCCTGTTCAAGATGATCATGGGCAAGGAGCAGCCGACCGCGGGCCAGCTCACCGTAGGACCGACGGCCCGGCTCTCCTACGTGGACCAGTTCCGCGACCACCTCGCCGCCGACAAGACGGTGTACGAGGAGATCAGCGGTGGCGCGGAATTCCTCGACCTCGGCGGCAAGCCGATGAACAGCCGCGCCTACTGCGCCCGCTTCAACTTCAAGGGCGGCGACCAGCAGAAGAAGGTCGGCCAGCTCTCCGGCGGCGAACGCAACCGCGTCCACCTCGCCAAGCTGCTGCGTTCCGGCGGCAACGTGCTGCTGCTCGACGAGCCGACCAACGACCTCGACGTCGACACGCTGCGCTCGCTCGAGGAAGGCCTGCTCAACTTCGGCGGCTGCGCCGTCGTGGTCTCGCACGACCGCTGGTTCCTCGATCGCATCGCCACCCACATCCTCGCCTTCGAGGGCGACAGCACGGTCACCTGGTTCGAGGGCAACTACGAGGCCTACCACGAGGACCGCAAGAAACGCCTCGGCGACGACGCCGACAAGCCGCACCGGATGAAGTTCAAGCCGATCCGCCGCGCCTAGCGCGGCGTGGGTGTCGGGTTTCGGGTGTCGGGGAGGAAGGGGGAAGAGGTGTTCAGGTTTCAGGAAGATGAACTCCTTGTATCTTCATCGTGATCGTAATCGTAATCCTAATCGTCATCGTAATCGCGATTAAGCGTACGATTAGGATTACGATTACGATCTGTGGAAGCCCCTCCCTCCTGAAACCTGAACACTGAACACCTCTTCCCCAACTTGTCCGACACCCGACACCCTCCCCCCATCTCCCAACTCCGGCATTGCCGGTGTGCGTTGCGGCGGCTAGTCTTGCAACAGAACAGAAAGGGACATCGCATGAGCAAACTGCCGCCGCCGAGTTCGAAGCGCGTGATCGCCGACCTGAAGGAGCTGGCCCGCCTGACCTCCACCTCCGATGGCGCACAGCGGGTGGCGTGGGGCCCGGTGTTCCGGCAGGCGCGCGACTGGTTTCGCAAGAAGGTGAAAAAGGAGCTGGGGCTCGAAGTCGAGGTCGATGCCGCCGGCAACCAATGGGTCACCCTGCCGGGCAAATCCAAGGACTGCGTGCTGGTCGCCGGCCATCTCGACTCGGTGACCAACGGCGGCTGGCTCGACGGGTGCCTTGGCACGCTGACCGCGCTGGAAGTGTTGCGGCGGCAGAAGGCGGCGGGGAAACCCGCGGCGACGATCAAGCTGGTGGATTGGGCGGACGAGGAGGGCTCGCGCTTCGGACGCAGCCTGCTCGGTTCCTCCGCGGCCGGCGGTTCGTTGAAGATCGACGAGGTCAAGCACCTGAAGGACCGGGCCGGCATCGCGCTGCCCGACGCGCTGAAGGAAAACGGCGTGGACCTCAAGACCATGCACAAGGCCCATGCCCACCTGAAGAAGATCCCGGCCAGGGCCTACCTCGAGGTGCACATCGAGCAGGGTCCGGTGCTGGAAGCGATGAACAAGCCGACCGGCGTGGTGCTCGGCACCTTCGGCGTCGAGCGGCATATGGTGCGCTTCACCGGCCAGGCCGCGCATTCCGGCTCGACCCCGATCCCGATGCGCCGGGACGCGTTCCTCGCGGCGGCGCAATTCGCCCTCGCGGTGCGGGAGATCGGCCGGAAATACAGCAAACCCAAGGCCAACGTGGTCTGCACCTGCGGCGTGGTAAAGGTCGAGCCGTGCATTGTCACGGCCGTGCCGGGGGTGTGCGAGATCTCGATCGACCAGCGGGCCTTGAACGCAAAGACCCTGGCGAGGATGTACAAGGAGGCCAAGGCGGCGGCGGCCAAGGCGGCGAAGGACAACAACGTGAAACACACGTGGAGCTTGATCTGGCGGATCGAGCCGCGCCTGTTCGACAAGCGGCTGATCGCGCTGTGCAAGAAGGCGGCCGTCGAGGTCACCGGCGATGCGCCGGTATTGCCGTCGGGTCCGCTGCACGACGCCGCAGAGATGGTCCCGCACATGCCGACGGTGATGCTCTTCGCCTATTCCGCGCGAGGGCTTTCGCACTGCAAGGAAGAGGACACCCCGATCAAGCATCTCGACCAGACCATCCGCACCGCCCTGCTTGCGGCCGATCGGATCGTGGACGCAGTGGGCACGAAGAAACGGGATGCGTGATCGAGCGCGGTGATGTCCGCAGTGTCCCCGCCGTGACGGATTCAGCTCCGGTCACATCAAGATACCGATCACCGCACCCTGGATGATCCGACTGGCGAGGGCGCCGGCATCCCATATTCTGTCCATCAAACCGGTGGTCCAGATCACGATCAGGGCCATCCAGGAATAGCCGGAAACCTGCCGGACATCGATGCGGGCCAAGGCCGGGACGAACAGGGCGAGCACGGTCCAACCGTCGAACATCGGGATCGGCAGCAGGTTGAACAGGAACAGGACGGCGTTGGCCATTGCGGCCATCAGCAGGAACCCTTCGATGAACGTGGACGAGGTGAAGACCCCGACGACACCCGCCGCGACGGAGCATAATATACAGAGAATCAGGTTCGCCGCAGGTCCGGCAAAGGCGACCTTGGCATGGCCGACAAGACCGAGGCGCCGCGGATTGACCGGCACCGCCCCCCAGGCGATCCCGATGAGGACCAGCATCAACAGCGAGGTCCACCCCATCTGCACCAATGGGTTGAGGCTGAGATGGCCATTGGACGCAGCCGTGTCATCCCCGAGGGCCAGGGCGATCCGGGCGTGGGCGAACTCGTGGATGCAGATCGAGAAGGTGATGATCATCACCCACGAGATGAAAAACGGCAGGTTGTCAAAGGCGGCTTGGATGAACATGGCGCGGTGAGTATACCACAGGCATGAGCTGGTTGAAAGCAACGAAGGACGGGGTATGTCTGTCCGTGCACCTCACCCCCCGGGCCTCGCGGGATGCGATTGCCGGGTTGCACGGAACGGGCTTGAAGGTGTCGATCAAGGCCCCGCCGGTGGACGGGAAAGCCAATGCGTACCTGATCGCCTACATCGCGAAGGAACTCGGATTGCCGAAAAGCGGGGTGTCGCTCGTTCGCGGCGAGACCGGCCGGGACAAGGTCCTGCTGGTGCGGGATCGTACGGAGGACGAGATCCGGCGCATGCTGGGCGTGACGTCCGAGTAGCTGGCACAAAGCCGGCTCATGTCGCTTGAAAGGGCCAAACGCCATTGGCCGGCGTAAAGCCGGCTCTACTCCATGAGGCCGAGGGTGGCGCAGCCGATCATGCCGGCGTTGTTGCCGAGCTCGGCGGGTTTGATTTCCAGCCGCTTGAAGAAGTGCGGGTTCAGGCGCTCGGACAGGTGCTGGCGCAGCAACTGGAACAGCAGGTCGGCATCCTGGGCCACACCGCCGCCGACGATGAAGGCCTGCGGCTGGAGGATGTAGGAGATCGACGCGAAGGCGGTGGCCAGGCAGTCGGTGATGAAGTGAAGGATTTCCAGGGCGAGGGCGTCGCCCTTCACAGCAGCTTCCTTGACGACCTTGGGGGTGATCTGGCTCCTGTCGCCGCCGACCAGGTCGAGGATCAGGGTCTTGCGTCCCTGTTCGATGGCTTCGACGGCGCGTTCGATGATGCGGCGATTGCCGACATACTGCTCCACGCCGCCCTTGCCCTGCGGGGAGACGCGGCCGTTCATGTCGATCGAGACGTGGCCGATCTCGCCGGCCATGGAGTGGGCGCCGCGGTAGAGCTGGTTGTTGATCAGCAGCGCGCCGCCCACGCCGGTGCCGAGGGTAACGAAGACCGCGTGCTGGAAGGTGCGGCCGGCCCCGAAGGTGCATTCCCCGACGGCCATCGCATTGACGTCGTTGTCGATCCGCACCGGGACGTTCAGCCGTTCCTCGAGCAGGTCGGCGAGCGGGACGCCGGCCCAGCCGGGCACGTTGGCGAGGTCGTAGATGTAGCCGCGTTCGTAGTCGACAAAACCGGGCACGCCGACGCCGACACCGGCGATGGTGCGCGGGCCCTTCAGGGCGTCGATGGCGGAGCAGACCTTGGTCAGCCATTCGTTGCGGTCCTTCACGTGCTCGGTGATGATGCGCTGTTCGCTGAGGATCGCACCCTGGTCGTCCACCAGGGCGATTTTCACCGAGGTTCCACCGAAATCCACACCGATCGCGTACCGTGTCTCCGCCTTGCTCATGTCGTCGTTTCCTTTGGAAGCTGGAACAGGAACCGGCTGTTTCCGGTGGTCTGTTCAGCGACAATGTGTAGCGCATCGCCTCGGGTGGAAGCAAGCGTCTCCGCGACCTTGACCACCCAGCCCGGTTCGTTGGTCTTGCCGCGGTGCGGGACCGGGGCGAGGTACGGGGCATCGGTCTCGATGAGGATCCGGTCGAGCGGCAGCTTCCGGGCGCATTCGCGGAGGGGGTCGGCGTTGCGGAAGGTGAGGATGCCGCTGAAGCTGATGAGGAAGCCGAGATCGAGCAGTTTGCGGGCGAAGTCGTAGGTGCCGGTAAAGCAGTGCAGGACGCCGGGACGTCCGGGGTCGGCCGGCCAGTTCCGCACGTAGGCGCGGAGCAGGTCGAGGGTATCGTCGTCGGCTTCGCGGCTGTGCACGACGATGGGCCGGGCGGTTTCGGCGGCGAGGTCGAGCATCTGGGCGAACAGGGCGCGCTGTTGCGGGGCGGCCTCGGGTTCATAGTGGTAGTCGAGGCCGCTTTCGCCGATGCCGACCACGAGGTCGGGGGCGGCGGCGACCATGGCGCGCACGGCGGCGATGTCGTTGGCGGTGCCTGCCTTGTCGCGGTCGAACCCGGCGACGGCGAAGACGGATCCCGCGAACGCGCGGGCCAGGCGGAGGGCGCGTTCGTTGGCTTCGTCGGATCCTCCGATGGCGACCATCTGGCGGACACCGGCGGCATTGGCGCGTTCGACCAGGAGGTCCACGGCGTCGGCGCGATCAAAGGTGTCGAGGTGGACATGGCTGTCGATCCAGACCGCGCCATGGTGCGGGTTCGCAGGCGGCAGGTCCGACCAGGTGATCGCGTCGTTCATGGCATGTCCTCGGTCAGCGCGGGCAGGAACGGGCTGTCCGGCCAGCGGTGGCGCACATCCTGCTCGATCCGGTCGGCCTTCTCGAACCGTTTGGCGGCGCGAAGGTACCAGAGGAACCGTTGGGCGATGCGGATCGCGGTCCGGTCATTGTCCGCGGCCTCGAGTGCTGATCGGAAGGCGGGAATCGCGTCGTCCCAGAGTTCATTCTTGGCAAACAACTCGGCCAGTTTTTCCTGCACCAGCGGGCGGCGGGCGCCGGCGACCGCTTCACGGCCAATGGCGATGGCGAGGTTGAACTGCTGGTTGTTCAACACGAGGTTCATGCGGCGGATGATTTCCCAATCGGCCTCGACGCCTGGATCGGCCATCAGGGCGCGGAGATCCTGGTCCCCCGCATAGAGGAATGGCCGGTAGAGGGGATCACCGACCACGGTCATCTGCCAGGACAGGGCACGTTGGGCGAAATAGGCGCTCTCGCCGAACGAGTGGCCGGTGGCGAGTCGGTCCGTAAATACCTGAAGATCGGGGGTATAATCGAGGTAGGGTTCATCCACCGCACCCATGACGGCGGCGGCACCGCGCGCGAGCAACGGACCGGCCCAGTAGCGGTTGGTGGCCTGCACGGACCGGGCACTGAAGGAGTGCAGGTGATAGGCGATGGCCCCGGGGCGGAACCGGAATGCGGGAGAGGCGAACGGACCGGAAACGTGTTCGTTGTACCAGCCGAGGTACAAGGCGGCATCCTCCATCGGGTGGTGCGGACCGAACAGCGCCTCACGACGGTCAACGACGACCTCGAGGCCAAGCCGGTGCAACCGCGCGGCGGCCTCGCGCATCCAGAAGTCACCGATGGCGTAATTGGGATCGCGAACGGAACGGGTATCGATGTACACGCGGCCGTGCAGGCCGGTTCGTTCGGCGGCCAGGGCGCTGTCGATCATGCCGCGTACGGTTTCCGGTGATGGGCCATCGAGGCGGGCCGTGATCAGGACGGGCCGCAACTGGCGCTCACCGCGCGGCCAGGTGATGAGGTTGTAATGCGGATTGCTGACGACGCCCCGGAGGTCGTACTGATCCCACAACATGAGGGCCAATTCGCTGTCCACGGCGGCACCATCGCGCTGCATGGGGTCGTCGAGGATGCGGGCAAGTTTGGTGAGCAGGAAGGGCCGGGTCTCGGCGATGCGCAACGGCACGCCGGGCATCAGCACGAGGTAACGGAACTGGACCCTCACGGTGCGCCAACCGTTCTGGTTTTCCGCGACGCGGCCAGGATCGCGCTGGATCTGCTCGATCAAGCCACGCTCGCGCAGGAAGGTCTGGAGCGGGGCGCGCAGGGTATTCTCGTAATACCAGCGGGCCATGGTCTCGCTGTCCGGGAGATCGAGTACACAGAGGTGATTGGTCGGTATGCCCCGCCGTTCCATGTAATAACGGGCCAGTTCCACCGAGGCGGGAACTCGGGCGTTGGCCAGCACGACGGTCTGGCGGGCATCGATCTCCTGCAACGTCGCGCCGCGGGCGAACAACGGGATCATCAGGACGGCAAGGAACAACCCGGGCAGGCGATTCACCGGCGACCTCCCGGCCGGATCACCAAGGTTACCGGCTGATGTAGCGGCGGTACGGCATTGGTATTTACGACGATGCGTTCGTCATCGGCCCCGATGTCCGAGGCGATGTTGATCAACGACCACGGATCCCAGTAGGTGGTGACGAGCGACTCTTCCTCCAGAGCCTTCAGCCGCCCTCCCTCGATCATGGAACCATTGAAGATCCATGCGCCGTGGTTGACCGGTTGCCGGGTTTGGACATCGCGGAGCAGCATCGCGGCCGGGATGGCACGGGGCTCACCTTGTTCCTCCCATACCACCTCGAGGTGTACCGGATCCCCGAGCGGCGGACCCATCCCCACCCCGGGCATGGGCGGACCATGCCGCAGGCCCAGCAACAGGAGGGCCAGGTGCAGATCCTGCGGCTCGACCATCAGCACCAGGACGCTCTCGTGGGTCTTGCCGCCCGGACCACAGGCCAGCAATTCCACCGGACCCTGGACCTGGTTGACGAAGCCGGTGACGAGGACTTCTCGGCGACCGGCATCGATCATCACGGAGCCAAGCGGCTTGGGATCAGGGGGAGGCAAGGCCGGCGCGGCCTGGTGCAACAGACGGCAGCCACCCGGCAGCGCGGCCAGGGCGAGCAGCAGGAATACGTTGCGCACACGCATGTTCATTCGATCAGCGACATGATGGCGGCGGCTTCGCGGATGACCTCGAATTGCCGCCGGTACGATTCCCGGGTTTCGGCGGAAGCTCCTCGCCGACCCGCCAGATCGATCGCCTGCATCATGGCTTTGACCGCCTGTTCGAAGTTGGCGTTGACCCGGTGCGCCTCGGCGAGGGTACTCCAGATGTGGAAATCCGAAGGGGCAAGCAGCACCGCATCCTGCGCCAACTGCAAGGCGCGGGCGGGGTCACGGAATTGCAGGTCGGTCGAGGTCGCCAGCATCCAGGCCAGGTTGTTCATGGCTCGGGGATCGTCCGGCTGGCGTCGCAGCAATTCCTCCAGTTCGGCGATGGCGGGTTCATACCGGTTCAGGGAGATCAGTACGGCGGCATGGAGTTGACGGGCCTGGTTAAAGTCGGGCATGCGTTCGAGGATCGTGCCGAGCCGGGCGTCGGCATCGGCCAACCGGCCTTCCTGCATCAACTCATTGATCTCGGCCAGCATGCCCCGCTGCAAGGCGTTCAACACGGGTTCAGGCGCGGGCTCCTCCGGGCTGCGCTCGGCCAAGGTTGCGGCAATTCCAAACCATCCCGCCAGAAAAAGAATCCACCAGCGACCATACGGCGAACGGATCATGGCGCACGTTCCCGGATGGTGACCCGAACCGCGGGAGGATCAATCGCGATGATGTTCACGCCGGAAGCGATCGGAACCTCAACCGGCATCGATTCGGTCGTGCCGGGCTTGAGGTCGGTGCAATTCACATAGGCATGCAGGGCGCGGGCGGACAGGTTGCTCACCATGTCAGTTCGACCCTTGAGCGACACGTTCACCGTGGCCGGGAAAAAGGAGACGTTCGCGGACGATCCAGGGGGCATCATGGCCCGAATGGGCACATTGGTGAAATCCTGGCGGGAGGCACGCTCCACAATGATGAACTCGACGCGGACACGGTCGATGTCCATCCGCGCCTGCCAGTTATCGCCCGGAGCCATCAGGGCACGGTTCAGTTGAAAGGACCGGATACGACCCTCCATGTCGATGGGCACCGTGCGCACGAACTCCACGGCCGCCAAACGCCGCTCCGGACCGTGCAGGGTGACCGATGATGGAGTGACCTGGATGGACTCTATGTCAAATCCATCCGGCGGTTGCCCCAACTGGTCCACACGGATCGGAACGATTTTATCCACTTCGCGGTCGAGGGTAATGGCAATCTCGCCCGGATCCACGAACATGGCGCGTACCGAGCGCGGCAGCGCGACATTTGAACGGTCGAGCTTTACCACCGGCTGGGGTTTTTTGGCGTAATCGCGCAAATCGACCTGGACCCGGATCTGGCTCTTGTTGAGGGCACGGATGTCGGCCTGGGAACCGCGGACCATGACTTCGACATTGTTGACGGATCGCTCCTGGATGGCCCAGCCATCAGGCAGCAGAACTTCGACGGGGATATCGGTAAAGGTTTCCTCGAAGCTGGTCAGCTCGCGGATGTAATACCACGTCGCGGTGGCCAGCGCGATGGCCAGGATCTTGAGGCCCTTCCGGTGGCCGATCAGCTTCATGAACGGGGTCGGCTCAGCTGCCATGTTCATCCGTCCGCGCTGGGGTCGCGGTCGCCTCCCGGTGGGTGAACGGATTGATCGCGTTGAGCCATTTCACCAGGCGCGACGAACTGGGTGAGGAATGTTTCTTTTCCTGCAAGAGCACCGAGGTCAGCACACGGCGCAATCGGTCTTCGTCGAGCCCGCGGCGCAGGCGTCCGCGGTAGGCCACCGAGATGGATCCGGTCTCCTCGGAGATGACCACGGCGATGGCGTCGGTTTCCTCGGTGATGCCGATCGCGGCGCGGTGACGGGTGCCCAGGGTCCGGCTCGGTTCCTCGCGGGTTGAAAGCGGGAAGACACAAGCGGCGGCTACGATCCGGTTGTTCTGGATGATCACACCGCCGTCGTGCAGCGGGGTGCGCGGGTAGAAGATGTTGACCAGCAACTCGGGCGAAACCTCGGAATCGATCGCCACCCCGGTTTCCTGGATGGCCCGCGTTCCGACATCGCGCTCGACGGCGATAAGTCCACCGATCTTCTGCTCGGACAACCGTGTGGCGGCACTGACCAGGTTGTCCACGCTGGTCTGTTCCATCAGAGGACCACCAAACAGGTGCCGTCGACCAAGCTCGGCGAGCGCACGGCGGATCTCCGGCTGGAAGATCACCAGCAGCGCGAACACGATGTACACGGTGGCGCGTTGCAGCAGCCAGTTCAGCGTGTTGAGTTCGAAGAAGTAGGTCAGCAGGACCAGGCCGATAAATACCGTGGCCAGACCGGAAAGAACCTGCACACCACGGGTGCCGTGGATGAACAGCAGTACGTAGTAAAAGGCGACCGAGAGAACCAGGATTTCCAGCAATCCGTCAAACCCCGGCCACACCATTCTTTGGATCAACGACATTCCATGCCCTCGGTGCTCTTCAACCTATCAACCAAGCGGGCGGCATCGCAAGATTCCTTTACATCGTGCACACGAATTATGCGCGCGCCCTGCTGGATGCACCAGGCGAGGGCGGCGAGCGAACCGGCCAGGCGATCATCCACCTCGCGGCCGGTGATCTGGCCAATCCACCGCTTGCGCGAGACGCCGAGCAACAGCGGACGTCCGGTCGCGGCGGCGAGCTGCGGCAAGGCGCGCAGCAGCTCGAGGTTGTGGTCGAGGGTCTTGCCGAAACCTATGCCGGGGTCAACGGCGATGCGTTCGGCCGGTATGCCGGAGGCGATCGCCCGGGCCACCTGCCCGGCCAGGAACGACCCGACCTCGCCCACCACATCCTCGTAGCGTGGCTGGTCCTGCATGGTGCGCGGCTGGCCCTGCATGTGCATCAGCACCAAACCGGCATCGAACGCACGGATCGCCGCGGCCATTTCCCGGTCGTGGCCCAGCCCGGAGACATCGTTGACGATGTGGGCACCGGCGGCGAGCGCGTTGCAAGCGACCGGGGCCCTCCGCGTGTCGACCGAAATCAGCACATCGGACTGGTGCGAGAGCCGGGCAATGACCGGAACGACGCGACGGATCTCCTCCTCGATGCTGACCGGATCGGCCCCGGGCCGGGTGGACTCGCCGCCGACATCAATGATATCCGCGCCCTCCTCGACCATGGCCAAGGCGCGGACGACGGCCTGATCGGGATCAACGAACCGTCCGCCATCCGAAAAGGAGTCGGGGGTGACATTGAGAATGCCCATGATCGCGGTGCGTCCGGGAACCAGGACGTTGCGACCCATCGCCTGCCATGTCCCCGCCTGTGTCATCGCATCGGCTCCGGGCGGCCGATCATCCGGCCGCGGGTGGATCAGGTGCCGGTCAAGCCGGCGACGGATTCGTCGTGCCGGGCCCGATCAGGGGCTCGGTCTGCGGCGGGGCCGCGGCCGGCTCGGCCGGGGCCTGATCCGGTCCGGACGGGGTGTCGGACTTCTTGACCTTGTTCAACTTGCCTTCGCGGAACAGGGCCAGGACTTCCTCGCCGTCGAGGGTTTCCCATTCGATCAACGCCTTGGCAAGCAGGTCCAGCCAGGCGCGCCGTTCGATCAGGATCGAACGGGCCTTGTCATAGGATTCGTTGATCAGGCGGCTGACCTCGGCGTCGACCTTGCGGGCCGTTTCCTCGCTCATTTCCTGCTGACGGGCCACTTCCTTGCCGATGAACACGACATCCTGGTTGGCACCGAAGGCCTGCGGGCCGAGGATGTCGCTCATGCCCCACTCGCACACCATCGCGCGGGCAATGCGGGTGGCCTGCATGATGTCGTTCTGGGCACCGGTGGTGATGTCGCTGCAGGCGATCTCCTCGGCGGCGCGACCGCCCATGAAGACGGCGAGCATGCTTAGCAGTTTGCGGCGGCTCTGGGTGTACTGATCCTTGACCGGAAGCTGCATGGTGGAGCCCAGCGACTGTCCGCGCGGGATGATCGTCACCTTGTGGAGCGGCTCGGACTCCTCCATTTCCACCATGAGGATGGCATGGCCGGCCTCGTGGTAGGCGGTGAGCAACTTCTCCTTGTCGTCCATCATCCGGCTGCGCCGCTCGCGACCCCACCGCACCTTGTCGCGGGCTTCCTCGAGGTCGGGCAGTTCGACCGAGTCGCCGCCGCGGCGCGCGGCCAGCAAGGCTGCTTCATTGACCAGGTTGGCGAGATCCGCACCGGAGAACCCGGGGGTGCCCCGGGCGACGCGGCGCAGGTCGGCATCACGGCCAAGTTTGATCTTTTTAACATGGATCTTGAGGATCTGCTCGCGTCCTTCGAGGCCGGGAAGGTCGACATAGACCTGGCGATCGAAACGGCCGGGGCGCAACAATGCGTTATCGAGCACGTCGGGGCGGTTGGTCGCGGCAATCAGGATGATGCCCTCCTGGGTATCGAAACCATCCATCTCCACCAGCAGCGCGTTCAAGGTCTGCTCGCGCTCGTCGTGTCCGCCACCAATACCGGTAAACCGGCTGCGGCCGACTGCATCGATCTCATCGATGAAGATGATGCAGGGCGCGTTCTTCTTTCCCTGCTCGAACATGTCGCGGACACGCGACGCACCCACACCGACAAACATCTCGACGAAATCGGAGCCGCTGATACTGAAGAACGGCACGTTGGCTTCGCCGGCGATGGCCTTGGCCAGCAGCGTCTTGCCGGTGCCGGGCGGCCCCACCAGCAACACCCCCTTGGGGATTCGGCCACCGAGCTTCTGGAATTTCTTCGGGTCCTTGAGAAAGTCGACGATCTCCTGCAGTTCCTCCTTGGCTTCCTCGATGCCCGCGACGTCGGTGAACATGATCTTGTTCTTGCCGCGGGTGAGCAGGCGGGCCCGGCTCTTGCCGAAACTCATCGCACCCTTGCCGGCCGCCTTCATCTGGCGGATGAACAGGAAGTACAACAGGCCGAGGATCAGGATGAAAGGGATGATGCTCGAAAGCAGCTGCATGACAAACGGGTTCTGGGTGGTGAAGTCGAAATGAACGCCCTTGGCCACCAGCAGCTTCTGCAACTCCTCGGTATCAGCCACGTTGACCCGGAATTGCTTGTGGCGCCCCATCTCGTCCATCGCCAGCAGTTCACCTTTGACGTGGCGGAATCCCGTGGCTTCGAGCACGATCTGGCACTTGCGGATCTCGCCGTTCTCGATCATCTGGATGAAATTCGGGCTGTAGGGAATCTCCTCGACCTTCTCCTGCCCGTTTTTGAACACCTGGTAGGTGGTGAGGAACAGCGCCAACAGAAGGAACCAGACCGCCAACCCGCGCAGGGGGGCCTTTGCTCCGCCAAATCCCGAATCATTCCGATTGTTGTCCTTGGAATCCATAACATCCATCGTTCGTGGCCGCCACGCGGACGGGCCGGGTGATCTTGATTAAGTGGGGAAATGTACCACGCGATCGGGCAGGCACCAACCCTAAACGGCATTGGAACCGAACTATCGTCCGGAGTGGGGTTTCCCGTTGCTAACGACCTCGGCCATCGGGATTTGTTCAATCCGGATATGCCAGGATGGAGCATCCGGCCCGGGGACGGCGTGGTGGCGGGCAACCCGGTAACCGGCCACCCAGGCCACATCCGGCCCGATCACCAGCACCGGCACCCCATCCCGCTCGGCCACCGGGATCTTGTGGTTGATGAAGAGCTCCTTGAGGGCGACCGATCCCGCCAATCCGGTCGGGGCGATCCGTTCACCAGGTCGGCGTGCGCGCAGGATCCACGCCGCCCCCTCCCCCGCACGCCGGGCCAGATAGGCCTCGGCCGGGAGCACGCCGAGGCCGGCACCACGGATCTTGCGAAACCCGGTCGTTGCCTCAATCCGGATTTGCCACGGCCGACCCGGCACACGGGTCATTCCCGGAACCGCCAACGATACCTCGGGCCACGCGCCCGGCCCTTTCGGTGCAATCGTATTCCGCACGATCAACCGGTCGCGCTCGCGGTCCACCCAGCCCACGCCGGCAATCCGCACCGGTGCCCGGTCCAAACCGGCAGCGAGGCGGCGGATCGCCTCGATGCGCCGGAAATCGACCGCCCGCACGAGCGACTCGCCGCCCTGCAGCCAGGCCCGCAAGCGGCGGCGTTGCTCGGCGACCGGTCGTTTGGACCAACCCCGCCAGGGTAGCGGTTGATCCCGACGGGGAATCTTCTGCTGCATACGCCACGCCAGCGCACCGGCATGCTCCTCCCGGGCAATATCGGCCAGCCGTACCAGCGCAGCCACGGCACCGGGAAACCCCTCCGCCGCCAGCATCGGCAGCAAACGGTGGCGCACCCGGTTACGCAGGATGGCGAGATCGGTGTTGGAGGCATCGTCGCGCCAGGTGAGATGATGCCGATGGAGGAAGGCGCGGGCCTCGGCCCGGCTCATGTCGAGCATCGGACGGATGATGATCAGACCGGGTTGCGGCTCGGCGCGGTAGGCCATACCGGCCAGACCGTCGAGGCCGGCCCCGCCGAGCAACCGCATCAAGACGGTTTCCGCCTGGTCGTCGCGGTGATGGGCCAGGGCAACGGCATCAGCACCGGTTTCGCGCAGCGCACGCAGGAAAAATGCATGCCGCGCCGCGCGGGCAGCCATTTCCATGGATTGCCCCGGCGAAACCGCCAGCACGTCCGGTAAGGCGATGCGTTCGAGCAGGAGCGGCAGCCCGCGGCGGGCGCAGAGATCGCGCACGAAATTGGCATCCGCATCGGCATCGGCGCCGCGTAATCCGTGATGGAGGTGCGCGACGGTAAGGCGGAGTTGCCAGCGATCGCGCAGGAACCAGAGGGCGTGCAGCAGGGCGATCGAGTCGGCCCCGCCCGAGCAACCCACCACGACATGCTGCCCGCGGTGAAGCAAGGCGCGATCGCGGATGGTCTGGTCAATCCGCCGCAGCATCGTCCCGGTTCTCCTGTGCGGTGTTCGTGGTTCAGGCCACCGGGGTCAGCCGGTCCACGCCACCCATGTACGGCACCAGCGCGGGCGGCACGAGCACCGAGCCGTCTTCCTGCTGGTAGTTCTCGAGAATGGCCACAACCAGTCGGGCCAGGGCGACGCCCGATCCGTTCAAGGTGTGCACGAAGGCGGTCTTCCCGTTGGCATCACGGTATCGGATGTTCGCACGGCGAGCCTGGAAATCCTCGAAGTTGCTGCACGAGGAAACCTCGAGCCAGCCGTTCTGGCCGGGCGCCCACAACTCGATGTCGTAACACTTGGCTGCGGCGAAACTCAGGTCGCCGGAACACAACTGCAACACGCGGTAGGTCAGGCCGAGTTCCTGGAGGATGACCTCGGCGTTGCCGACCAGCGCCTCGAGTTCCGTGTAGGACGTGGACGGCTCGACGAACTTGACCAGCTCGACCTTGTCGAACTGGTGCACGCGGATGATACCGCGGGTGTCGCGCCCGGCCGCCCCCGCCTCGCGGCGGAAACATGGCGTATAGGCCGTCAGGTACACCGGCAGCGGCCCGGACAGGACCTCGTCGCGGTAGATATTGGTCACCGGGACTTCGGCGGTCGGGGCGAGGTAGAGGTCATCGGCCCCGATGTAGTACATGTCCTCCTTCATCTTCGGCAACTGACCGGTACCGGTCATCGACGCGGCATTGACGAGAATCGGCGGGGCGACTTCCTTGTAACCATGGCGCGTGGTGTGGATGTCGAGCATGAAGCTGATCAGGGCCCGTTCCATGCGCGCCCCCACCCCGGTGAACAGGGGGAACCCGGCCCCGGCGATCTTCGCGCCGCGCTCGAGGTCGAAGAAACCAAGGCGGTTGCCGACATCCCAGTGCGGCTTCGGCGTGAACGGGAAGGCGCGCGGCTCGCCGTGGGTGCGCACGACGACATTCTCGGAGGAGTCGGTACCGACCGGCGTGGAGGCGTGCGGCAGGTTCGGCAGGCGCAGCAGCAAATCGGAAAAGCGCTCCTCGAGGTCGCGGATCTGCTGGTCGGCGGTGGCAATCTGGTCGCCCAGCGAGCGCATCTCGGCCTGGATCGCGGAGATATCCTCGCCGGCTTTCTTGCGCGCACCGATCTCCTTCGAGACGACATTGCGCTGGTTCTTCCACTGGTCCACCTCGGTCTGGAGGCGGCGGCGTTCGCGGTCGAGGTCGAGGATCGGATCGAGCAACGCCTCGGCCTTCTTCGCGGCGAGGCGCTGGCGTACGGTGTCGGTCTGGTCGCGGATGATCTTGATGTCGAGCATGGGAGTCCTGGCAGGGTTAGCGGAGCATGAATTTTTCGCTCTCGGTATCGAGCGGGATGCCGCGGTCGCGGGCACGTTCCTGGATGCGGTTGAGCCAGGGCGGATCGAGGTTGCGGCCGATCTGGTCCAGTTGCTCAATATTATCGTAGGCAAACATCGCGCTGAACGGATTCGGGCTGGGTTCAAGGCCGAAGAGCAGGCATACGCCACGGATAACCTGACGCTCGACGCGGCGCTCGATCGTCTCGGCTTCGGTATCCGCCGTGAACATCGGATTCAGGTTGGCGATGGAGATGCGGAGATCCGGAAAGTGTGCGCCGTGGTTGTTGACCTCGGAATTCGGACGCCAGATCACCACCAGGCCCACACGGTTGGTTTCCAGCATCGCGGCCGCCGCCTGTGCCACCTCGTCAAACGAACCGAGTTGCATCGCCGGCTGTGACCGCAGCAATGGAACCGGCATGGCCAGGTTGGCCTCGGCCCACTGTTGGGCGCGTTCGGCCAAGTGATCATCCACATCGCCAAAAGCGATGACCGCCGGCGGTAGCCAGACCGCAGCGGGCACGGCGGGTTCGGCGCGGGTTTCCTCCGGAACGGTTTCCACGGAGGACTCGGCGATGACGTTGACAGGCTCGACGTCCGGCATGGCTTCGGCAGCCAGGGTGTCGGTTAAAGCGTCGGGCGTGATTTCGGCCTCCTCGGCCACCGCCCATGCCGGGGCGATCAAGACAGCCAATAACAGGGACAGAATTGGTTTCATCACGGTATTCCTCACGTTGAAAAGGTCGGTAAAGCTAGCATAGCCGCGTGAAAACACGCAATGTTTTCAGTGATCATGCGGATGCGACAGCGTCAAGCAGTCCGTGTTCAACAGCCGCGAGCGAATCGACGATCCGGTGGGCCGCGCCGAGTGATGCCGCGGCATAGGTGTTGGTCACGGCGAGCACCTTCAGGCCGGCGCCGGTCGCCGCGGCAATGCCGGCCGGGGTGTCCTCGATGGCCACACACCGGGCGGGGTCGGTGACCCGTTCCGGAAAGCGGGCGGCCAGGCGGGCGAAGGCAGTCCGGTAGGATTCAGGATCGGGTTTGCTGACCGAAACCTGGTCGGCGGTGACCATTACCGGGAAACGGCCGGTCAAACCGAGGATGTCGAGGATCGGATCAATGTCGCTCTGCAACGCGCCGCTGCAGATCGCGATGGGCAGGCATTCGGACAGGCCGGTGATCAGTTCCACCACCCCGGGATAGGGTGTCACCCCGCCCGCACGCACGATGTCCACGAACGCCTGCGCCTTGTCGGCCATCAGCTCCGCCATGCGCAGCGGATCGAGCGCAGCCCCGGCGCGCTTGAACCGTTCACGGAACACGTCACGGTCATCGAAGCCGAGGTAGTCGGCCACGTAGTCATCCCAGGAAAAACCGAATCCGGCCGGCGCGAGCACGCGCTCGAAGGCCTGGTGGTGCAAGGGTTCGGAATCGACCACGATCCCGTCAAAATCAAAGATGACCGCTTGGAGATGCATGATCCGAATTCACCACAAGGCCATCGGCCAATCCAGCCAAATCATGCAGCCGGCAACACGATCAGGACAACAGGCTCAACGGCACCTTCACCACGACCTTGCGCACCGGCTGCGGGACGAGACCCACGTTCAGGCACGGCATGTGGGCATCCTCGGGGAAGAACACCGCGAAGCGACCGGGGGTCAGGGTGATGCGTAGCGGTGCGGCGAGGACCGGGACATGGTAGAAGGTCGCATCGCGGGAGGGATCGTACGGCTCGCGTTCGACGAGGGAAGCCCGCGGATAGAGTTCGATCACCTCGGTGCCGGCGAGCAGCACCTGGATGTCCACGTGCCGCTGGTGGGTTTCCAGGACGGCGGCCTCCCGCGCCTTGGTCGTGTAGGTATCGATGCCCGCATACAAGCCGTCATCCCCCAGCGCCCGGCGTCCAGTCCCGGCATCGGACGGCAATCCGTTCAGGAAGGCAAACGCCCGGTCCCAGATGGCTCCCGAAACATAACGGCGGTAATCGGCAATGGCTCCTTCAATCATGCCGCCATCATGGCACGACCATGCCCACCCGGAAAGAGGAATGAACCACCCGCTTCGCTCCTTGCCCAAACGAGAACATCGTGACCCGCGCACCGGATGAATCCACCATTGACCGTAAACGGCGGGAATGATACCTATGCACGTTCAGTCGGGGCGTGGCTCCCCGTCCGCCGTAGTACCGCAGGAGCGGGACGAAGGCGGTAGCCTGGTCTCCAGGCGGCCACATCAACAACAATTTAGGTCGGGGCGTGGCTCAGCCTGGTAGAGCGCTTGCTTGGGGTGCAAGAGGTCGCGAGTTCAACTCTCGCCGCTCCGACCAATTTTTTATCCATCCCCATCATGACCAACGATGCCCCCACCTGGGATCCGCGTGATCCGACTGAATCGTTGTTGCGGCAGGCCGACTGGCTTAACCAACTGGCCCAGGAGACGTTTGCACGGGACGGGACGCATGTGGAGATCCTGTTCTTTTTCCGGGAGGACGGCCAGGGGGCGATCGGCCAGCCACCGCCCGGCATGGCGCGGGTGGATTTCATGCCGTTGCTCAAGGCCTCGATCCGCGAGAACGACATCTTCGGGGTGATCCATATCGCCGAATCGTGGACCTACCTGCCCCGGCAGCCCAACGACCACACCTTCCGCCAGATCGCCGATGGTGAAATCGCCGTCTCCCAACTCGATCCCAACGACCAATCCGAAGCCCTGATGGTCAAGGTCGATGCCCGCTCCGGCCTGACCCGCACCTGGCTTTATCCGATCCTCCGCACTCCCACCCTCACCAGCCTCGGCGAACCGATGGAAATCAACCACCCGGCCCCCGGCCGCCTGGCTAACCTCTTTTCCGACCCGGACACCGCGACCTGATCAGGAAGTACCGTCGTTCGCACCGATGGACGCGGAAACCCGCAGGATCAAGAACGTGAGGCCTAATCCTTCTTCTTCCGGAGGCCGAGGTCTTCGAGGGCTTTTTTGATGCCCTTTTCGGCGAATTTGGCGTTTTCGTTGAGCTTCCTGGCGGCGGGATCGAGTTGGCGCAGCAGGCCGACGCCGGACCGCAGCACGAGTTCGGAGGATAACTGGATCGCGACCTGCTCGAGGTTGGTGACGTTGCTGAAGGAGCGGTCGAGCCCGACCGGGACATTGAGCACCGAGGGTTCGTCGCCTGTGCGCCGGTAGTTGCGGACCTCCATCTCCCCGAACTTCACGTTCATCGTATCGATGCGGATCTGCGGCGGCGGTTTTTTCGCCGCGGGTTCCGTTCCGCCCGTTCCCGCTCCCCCGCCCCCCGGAGCCGGTGCGGGCGTGCCGGGTTCCGGCGGCTGCTTACCGCCGCGCGACAGGGCCTCAATGTTGCTGCCCGACGGGGTGCGCACCATGACCACGCGGGGGATGTCGAGGCGCAGGTCGTAGATCCGGATCTCCTCGCCGAACAGCGACAGCAGGTTGTAGCGAACGCGGGCCTCGCGCACGGTGAGCGCCTCCGGATCGGGGAACTCCGGCGGATTGGTCAGCACGAGGTTGCGGATGCGCACTTCCGGACGGGTGAACCGGATCGACAGGTCGTCCATGGTCATCCCGAATCCGGTCTGTTCCTCGACCCAGCGCGGCAGGGCACGCGCGACGATGCGGTCCGCGAGCAGGATTACCGCGGCCAGCAGCGCCACCACCAGTACGACCAACCGTCCGATCCATTTCATAGGTCACCTCTCCGCCCGCACCCTACCAGATTTGCTGGGTTGTGCAAATCCACGGAGGCGGTATAGTACACCACCGCATGAAGAAAACCGCCAAACGCCCTCCGGCCCGCCGCCGCGCGGCATCCGATCCCACCCTGGACGCCCTGCTCGCCTTGTTCCACGACAACGGTGGCGACCGGCCCGACGGGTTGATGAAGGGCTATCCGAACCCGCGCCGGATTGTCGAGGCACTGCAATTGTTCCTCGATGTGATCATCCCCGGCAAATTCGACACGGCCTTGGTCGACCGCAAGCCGCTGGCCGCGTTCCTGAAGGAAAAGATGGCCAAGGGCGCGGCGTTGCTCGAGCCGGAAATCGCCCGCGCCCTCCCCTTGCGCTGGAAGGGCGAAGCCGCCTGTGTCGAGGGCAAGGTCTGCCCGAAGCACCTGGATGTGAAAAAGGAAGCAGCGTGCATCATCGCCGCCTTCCGCACCCGCCTGCCCGAGGTGCGCCGGCTGGTCATCGAGGACATCAAGGCCGCATACCGGGGCGATCCGGCGGCGCTGACCTACGCCGAAGTCAAGCTGGCCTATCCGGGCCTGATCGCGGTGGTGACGCACCGCCTCGCCCATGAACTGTACAAGCTCAATGTGCCGGTGGTGCCGCGCATGATGAGCGAGTGGACGCATTCGCGCACCGGGGTGGACATCAATCCGGGGGCGAGGATCGGCGAAGGGTTCTTCATCGACCACGCGACCGGCGTGGTGATCGGCGAGACCACCGAAATCGGTAACAACGTGAAGATCTACCAGGGCGTGACACTCGGGGCGCGCAGCTTCTCGCTCGACGAGAACGGCAACCCGATCAAGCACATCAAACGCCACCCGACCGTCGAGGACAACGTGGTCATCTACGCCAATGCGACGATCCTCGGCGGCGATACCGTGATCGGCCAGGGCTCGATCATCGGCGGCAACGTGTTCCTGATGGAGAGCGTGCCGCCGAACAGCTTCGTCGCGACCAAGCACCCCGAATTGCACATCAAGAGCGGCAATAAAAAGTAACCGCAGAGCACGCGGAGATCACAGAACAGAGTCGCTGCGATCTCTGCGCCCTCTGCGGTAAATGGATCTCCTGGAAACTACTCCGGAATCAGCTCGGCGACGCGGAAACCGGCGTCCTCGAGCATGCGCATGTCCTTCTCGTGGCCCTGGCCGCCGGTGGTCAGGTACCCTTCGGTGAACATCGAGTTCGCGGGGTAGAGGGCGAAGGCCTGCATCTCGCGCAGGTTGACCTCGCGGCCGCCGGCCATGCGGATATCGCGCGACGGGTTGACGAAGCGGAACATGCAGAGGGTCTTCAGGCATTCGTACGGGGTCAGGCGCGGCACATGCGCGAGCGGGGTGCCGGGGCGCGGGTCGAGGAAGTTCACCGGGATCGACTCGACCTCGAGGTCGCGCAGCTCGTAGGCGAGGTCGATTCGGTCCTGGATCGACTCGCCCATGCCGATGATGCCGCCGCAGCATGCTTCCATGCCGGCATTCTTGGCCGCCTTCACCGTGGCGACGCGGTCGTCGTAGTGGTGGGTCTGGCAGACCTGCGGGAAGTAGTTACGGCTGGCTTCAAGGTTGTGGTTGAAGCGGGTCACCCCGGCGTCGGCCAGGCGCTTGGCCTGGTCGTCGTTGAGCAGGCCGAGCGAGGTGCAGATGTTGATGTTCATCTCCGCCTTGATCTTCCGGACCGCCTCGCAAATGACATCGAGTTCCTTGTCGGACGGCCCGCGGGTCGCAGTGACCATGCAGTACTTCACTGCCTTCATCTCGTAGGCCTTGCGCGCGCCCTCGACCAGTTCCTCGACGGTCTGCATCTGGTAGCGTTTGGTCGGGCTTTGTGCGCCAATGGCCTGGCTGCAGAAGGAGCAGTTCTCGCGGCACAGGCCGCTCTTCGCATTCTGGAGGACATGGATGCGGACGTCCCAGCCGTGGAAACGGTGGCGGACCCGGAAGGCGGCGTGCAGCAGGGCGAGGATGTCCTCGTTCGGGGCGTTCAGCACGGAAAGGGCCTGGTCGCGGGTCGGGGCCTCGCCGCGCAGCGAAATTTCAGCTAGTTCGTTCCAATTCACAGTCTGCTCTCCCTTGCGTTGGGTGTTCTGAATGGCCTAGACTTATGGCAGAATCGCGGCCAAACGCCAAGCAAACATGAAATCAGAAGACTGGATCGATCCCATCCTCGCCGCCTGGCGGCAGGAAAGCCGCTTGCGGAGCCTGCGTCCCCTGCCCTCCGGAGGTGGCCGGGTGGTGCGCGACGGACGGCCGTTGATCAACTTCTCTTCGAATGACTACCTCGATTTCCTGCACCGTCCGGAACTGATCGAGGCGGCGCGCGCCGCGACGGCGGACTGCGGCGTCGGCTCGGGGGCTTCGCGGCTGGTCACCGGCGACCTGGCCATCCACGAGGAGCTGGAAGCGACGCTGGCCCGGCAGAAGGGCTACCCGGCGGCGCTGGTGTTCGGTTCGGGTTTCCTGACCAACCTCGGAGTGATCACGGCTTGCGTCGGCCGGAACGACACGGTGTTTGCCGACCGGCTGGTCCACGCGAGTATCCTTGATGCGATCCGGTTGAGCGGGGCAAAGCTGGTGCGGTTCCGCCACAACGATGCGGAAGACCTCGGGATGCGCATGACACGCGACGCGGTGGCGGGCGGTCGCGCCTTGATTGTCACCGAATCGGTGTTCAGCATGGATGGCGATCTGGCTCCGCTGCCGGCAATCGCTGCCGTGGCCCGCGCTCACGACGCGATGCTGCTGGTGGATGAGGCCCACGCGACCGGGGTGTTCGGTCCGTCGGGCCACGGCCTGGTCGCGGAGCACGGCCTGGCCGGTTCAGTCAACCTCGCGATGTGTACGTTCAGCAAGGCGCTGGGCAGTTACGGCGGTGCGGTGGCGTGCAGCGCGACGATGCGCGACTGGTTGATCAACGCGGCCCGTCCGTTCATCTACACAACGGCCCTGCCCCCCGGGGTGTGTGCGGCCTCGCTGGCGGCGTTGCACCTGCTCGAGCGCGAACCGGGGCTCGGGATCGAATTGCGGCGACGCGCGGCGACGTTCCGCCGCTTGTTGCAGGAACACGGACTCGGCACCGGGGCCTCGGAGAGCCAGATCGTGCCGGTCGTCCTCGGCGACAATGCGCGCACGCTGGAGGTGTCGGCGCGGTTGCAGGAGCAAGGGTTCCTGGTCACGGCGATCCGCCCGCCGACCGTGCCCGAGGGCATGGCGCGGTTGCGGTTCTCGATTACCCTGGCGCACAGCGAGGACGACCTTGAGCGAGCGGCTAGGGCGTTGCGCGCGTGCCTCGATGCGGTGGGGACGGCGGCGTGAGCGCGTTGTTCCTGGGCGGGTGGGCCTATGCGCCCGGCCTGATCGCGGCGGCCTGGCCGGAGGTCACGGTGGTTGGCGCGGCGGAACCGTTGCCGCCGGTCGAGCGGGTGTCCACGGTGATCGGCTGGTCGCTGGGTGGCTTGCGCGCCCTGGCGGCCCTGGCCGAGGGACGGATCCGGGCGGAGCACCTGGTGTTGATCGGTTCCACGGCGCGGTTCTGCGCGACGGAGGGTTATGCGTGCGGTCAACCGCGGGCGGCGTTGCGGGCGATGATGGTCGGGATGAAACGCAACCGTACGGCCACGTTGGGCAACTTCTTCGCATTATCGGCGGCGCCGCGGGCGATCGATGCGGCGGAGCAGCAAGCGCTGGTCGGCGCGGTGTCGGATCTTGATGATACGGTACTGGCCGAAGGATTGGACCAGCTCGACCGACTGGATCTTCGCGCGGCGTTGGCAGGTATTTCCCTGCCCGTGTTGATCCTGCACGGGGCGTCGGACCGGGTCATCCCGGTTCAGGCGGGGGAATTCCTCGCGGCGGCACTACCGTCGGCGAAGTTGATCGTGCATCCGGATCCTCTTGCCGGACATGACCTGCCGCTGCGCGCGGCGGACTGGGTACGTGAGCAAGTCGTATTGCGGGGCATGTGAGGGTCACTCACCGCCCCGCAACGGTGGCACATCAATACTCGGAATCGATGGATTCGACGTCGCTGCCGCCCTCTTCCATTTCCATCATCATTTCATCAGCTTCGACCGGCATCATCAGGCCGGGGTTGCCGGCACCACCGCCACCCTTCATGGCCAGCGACATGCCGATCTGGACGAAGCCGGCGAGGTCCTGCTTGGTCAACCGGGTCAATGCGCTGACACCACGCCATTCGCGAATGGTCAGCCCCCGCAGGGATGCGTTCACACCTTCTGCGGCGGAGGCAGGAGCGGCGGCCAGTTCGGGAGGTAGCAATGCCGCGATCGAACGCAGCAGGCTCGTGACATCCAACTCCCAATATCCAAGGGCTTCCGCAGACACATCGGCGAATCCGGGACGATGCGGTTCGGTGGCACCACCGCCCTGCACATAGTCAATCAACCCGTGCAGGGACTCGATCGGACCGATCGCATAGACGAGGGCGTTATCGAGGTAGCCGATGTGGTAGGTGATGTTCTCGAACAAGCTTGAAAGGGCTTCCGGCATCGCCTCCGTAGCATCCGGGTCCGTGAGCTGGTAGGACATCAGGAAGGTCTGGATTTCCACGCCGTTGTGCGGTTCGGCGGTGGTGGATGTCACGTTCACCCGGTATGGCATGCCATCCTCGGAGGAGGTGTTCATCGCGGCCTGGATTTCCATCATCTTCTCCATCGCAGCCTTGGCCTGGGCCTTGTCGCTGATTTCGTAGATGCCTTGGATATTCAGCGGCTGTTCCTTGGTGATCGGCAGCACGGCGACGTTGTAGCCGCCGGTATAGAGACCGCGCATGGCCAGCATCATCTCGCGGTACGGCTCGGCCATCGCATCCAGCGGCGGGCCCATTTCCTTGTACATCGAGGCGACCCAATTGGCATAGGGCTCGATGATGTGTTCGAAGCCTGACATCGTGCTGTTGGCAAGGAACCAGGCCTCGGGATGCTGGTAGCCCATAACCAGCGGACCGGCCGGGGTGAGGTCGCTGATCACACGGTCCAGCGCGCTGTCCGGGGTGCCTTGAACGTAGGTGCGCAGGGTAATATCACCGGCGAGATCGAGGTTGAAGACGAGGACCTCGAGCTGGGCGGCGGCCTTGGCCAGCGCGTTCTGGACCGAGGCCAGGCTGGCGGTAGGATCGTTCTTGTCGAACATGGAGGTGTCCATACCCTCGGCCTCCATCTGGGCCTTGTACATCTCCATCATCTGCCGTTGCTGCTCGATCTGTTCGCCGAGCATCGCGCTCAAGGCGGGCACGTTCACCGAGGCGCTGAGTTCGCCGGGCATGTTGTTCATCGCATCGCGTTCGGCCGGGGTGAGGTCGCCGTTCATCGCCTTGATCGCGTCGAGGTCCTGGCCGGCCAGCGCCTGCGACTGCTTGATCACCACAAAGAAGGCCGGGGCGGAGGCATCGTCCGGATCACCCATGACAAACTTGTGGACTCCGGTGCTGATCTCCTCGCGGCTCGGCATCATCCGCTCCAGCGCGGCAAGGTAGTCGGCACCGTCGCCGGTCACCGAGAAACGGGCCATCATCGGCGGTCCGCCCGGGCCCTGTCCCTTCCCGATGTGCACGATCACCGGCTGGGTGGCGTCGACGCCGGCGAGGTCGGGGCTCATCAGCATCGCGCCGATCTGGCCCTGGATCATGCCGGGCGGTACGGGCAACTGGAGTTCCTCGGCCAGGGCGGCGGCCTGGTTGGCGGCCTGTTCGAGGTTGCGCAGTTGCAGGATGACGAGGCTGTCACCGCCGGCAAAGAGCAGCGGGGCGGCAGCGAGGTACAGGGCGAACACGAAACGTTTCATGGGCGGGCATCTCCTTTACTGGAATGGTATCATCCCGTTTTATCCGGGGGATGTCCAGCCGGTAGCCGTGCTGAAAACGATTTTCTGACCGCAGGGCTTCCCGCTTGCCCGACAGAAACGCCCACGATACGGTGAGACCCGGGAGAATCCAGCATGGCAAAACGTACGTCCGCGGCGGGAGAAACCGCCGAAAGCATGGCCCGCCGGCAGCGGGATATTTCCGTATCCGAATTTTTCCTCAAGAACCGCCACCTCCTCGGCTTCGACAGTCCGCGCCGCGCCCTGATGACCGCGGTGAAGGAGGCGGTGGACAACTCGCTCGACGCCTGCGAGGAGGCGGGCATCCTGCCCGAGATCATGGTCGAGCTGGAGCAGACCGGCGACAACCGGTTCCGGGTGACGGTGGCCGACAACGGTCCGGGCATCGTGAAGGCGCAGATCCCGAAGATCTTCGCGAAGCTGCTCTACGGCTCCAAGTTCCACCGCCTGCGCATGTCGCGCGGGCAGCAGGGCATCGGCATCAGCGCGGCCGGCATGTACGGGCAACTGACCACCGGCAGCGCGACGGTAATCCGCTCGCGCACCAAGGGCAGCGCCGCCGCCCACCAGATCAGCGTGCAGATCGACACCCGGCAGAACAAGCCGACCATCCTCAGCGATGTCAGCGTGGATTGGCTGCCGGTGTTTCCGTCCGCGACCGCGGATGGAAAGCCGGGCGATCCGGTCAGCTACAAGCACGGGACCTCGGTGGCGATCGAGATGGAGGCCGCCTACGTGCGCGGCAAACTTTCCGTGGACGAGTTCCTCAAGCAGTGCGCGATCGTGAATCCGCACCTGTCGCTGCATTACGCGGTGACCCTGAAGAAGCCGGCCAAGGGGGAGGCCGAGGGCGAGGCGCCATCGGATTCGATCCGCCAGTCGTTCCATCGCGCGGTGAAGAAGCTGCCGCCGCCTGCGGTGGAGATCATGCCCCACCCTCACGGAGTCGAGTTGGGCCTGTTGATGCAGATGCTGAAGGACACGGAAAGCCGCACACTGCGCTCGGCGCTGGCCTCGGACTTCTCGCGCATCAGCCAGCAGACCGCGCTGGACATCTGTGTGGCGGCGAAGGTGGATCCGAAGGCGCGGCCGGACAAGCTGGGCCCCGGCGAGATCGAGGCGGTGTACAAGACCATCCAGCAGACCAAGCTGATGCGCCCGCCGACCGACTGCCTGGCCCCGATCGGCGAGGAGGAGATCCTGGCGGGCCTGAAGAAGGAGATCGATGCCGACTTCTACACCTCGGTCACGCGGGACCCGACGGTGTACCGCGGCAATCCGTTCCAGATCGAGGTCGGCATGGCCTACGCGAAACCGCAGTCCGACGAGGAGCTGAACAACGAGAACCCGGTGCGCCTGCTGCGGTTCGCCAACCGGGTGCCCTTGCTCTACATGGGCGGGGCGTGCGCCATCACCAAGGCGATGGTCGGGGTGAACTGGAAGGCCTACGGGCTCGCCCAGCCCAAAGGATCGTTGCCGCTCGGTCCGGTCGTGGTATCGGTGCACATGGCCAGCGTGTGGGTGCCCTTCACCAGCGAGAGCAAGGATGCGATCGCCAACTACCCGGAGATCATCCAGGAGCTCACCCTCGCCCTGCAGGAGTGCGGACGCCGCCTGTCCATCAACATCAGCCGCCGCAAGCGCGAGGCCGAGGCCGAACGGAAACGCGGCTACATCGAGAAGTACATCCCCCACCTCGCCACCGGCCTCAAGGACATCCTTTCCCTGCCGGAGAAGGACAAGGCGAAGATCGAAAGCGACCTGAAGAAGATGCTGGAGAAGACGCATCTGGAAGTATGAGTTGTGACTTCAACGCAAAGGCGCAAAGGACGCACATAATCCGGCAACGCTCGTAATCCTAATCATATTCCTAATCCTAATCCAGATGGACACCACGCGATCCATGACACCACAACACCGAATGCTCGACCACGAAAAACTCCGCTCGTATCAACTAAGCCTAGAACTTGTCGGATGGCTTGAACCTTTCTGGGAAACGATACCATCAAGACTTTCTGTCAAAGACCAGCTTGACCGAGCTTCAACATCGATTCCGCTGAATATCGCCGAAGGAAATGGCAAGTATACGGGCAAGGATCGATGCCACTATTTTGACATTGCCCGGGGATCAGCGTTGGAGTGCGCCCCAGCGCTCGATGTGCTCAACATCAAGAAACTTTTGTCATCGGATCAATTGATGCACGGCAAGGAAATCATCGCTGGCATCATCAGTACCCTGGTCGGATTGATAAAAAACAACTCGGGGTACCGTTTGCACGAAGAGCACGCCGAATACGAAACCACACCCCGCGGTGATTAAGCGTGCGATTAGGATTAAGATTATGATTAGGATTAGGATTAGGAATAGTGCTCCGATGAAGATTGGCATTCGAGCATAGAACAGGAACGATTCATGAGCACACCGAAAGACCAAGCCCCGCAAGTCGTTTCCAAGCAGGCCGCTTCGCGCCGTATTGTCGAGGTCGCGAAGGAGATCCACCTGGACATCACGAGGAAGCACAAGAAGCCCTCGATGAAGTTCCCGATCCGCTCGCTGGCCAATGTCAAGTACGACACGAAGCGCGGGCATTTCGAGATCCTGAACAAGACGGCGACGCGCACCCTGTCGTACAACACGGTGAAGACGTTCGCGCAGTCGATGCGCCTGCTCGCCACGACGAAGAACGACCTGCTGGACAAGGACGACATCGCGGGCAAGCGCGAGATCTACTACAACAGCAAGAGCTGGGGCGAGTGCCGGTTCGACGAGCAGCCGGAGAGCGACACGCTGCTGGACGACATCGAGGCGATGCTGGGCATCAACCGCGAGCAGCTCGGCTACATCCCCGAGGAACGCGGGGGCGACGTGGCCGGGCCGCTGACCGTGCTGGACATCGATCCGTCGAACGGCAAGGACATCAAGATCGAGTGCGGGAAGCTGGGCAGCGGCGCGTGGAGCATCCCGTCGCGGGTCGAGCACCTGCGGTTCGCCTCGAAGGCGAAGTTCATCCTCGCCGTCGAGACCGCGTCGCTGTTCCAGCGCCTGGTCCACCACCGCTATTTCGAGAAGGCCAACTGCATCCTGATCTCGATGAGCGGGGTGCCGACGCGGGCCTGCCGCCGGTTCATCCGCCGCCTCGCCGACGACCAGAAGCTCCCGGTGCTGGCCTTCACCGACGGTGATCCCTACGGCTACTGCAACATCTACCGGACCCTGAAGGTCGGATCCGGCCAGGCCGCGCACATCAACCGGTACTTCTGCGTGCCGCAGGTGCATTACCTCGGGGTGACCCCGCAGGACATCATCGACTATGGCCTCGAGGATGCGACCCACCCGCTGGAGGAGGCGGACATCAAGCGCGCGAAGGATGCGCTGAAGAACGATCCGTTCATCCAGCACCACAAGGAGTGGCAGCAGGCGCTGGAGCAGATGCTGAAGATGGGCGTGCGCATCGAGCAGCAGGCGTTTGCGAAACATGGCCTGAATTACGTCCTGGAAAAATACCTGCCGGAGAAGATCAAGAAAGGCAAGTTCCTGCCCTAGCGTTGTTCCGTTCATGTGCAGCCGGGGTAAACCCGGCTCTACCCAGTTCAGGTCCAAGCACCAGTAGCCGGGATAAACCCGGCTCTACGGGTTACCTATGCAACTTCATCAGCCCATTTATCTTCTCGATGCGATCGGACCGTTCTTCCGCGCGTCGCCGCCGGGCCGGTTGAACTGGTCGAAAATCCCGTTCGCCCACCTGGAGGCGGAGGGCCAGGTGCGGCGGGAACTGTTCCCGCGCATCCGCGAGGACTTCCGCATCGTGTGCGAGAACGCGGTGGCCTGCGGGTTCAATGCGCTGAGCATCGACGACCTGGCGCACCTGCACGACCATCCGACCTACCCGGAGGACCTGCGGAATCGCATCCGCGCCTACCGCGAGGAATTCGCGGCGCTGTTCTCGATCGCCGCCGAACACCGGCTGGCGGTGTATGTGACGACCGACATCATGTTCTACCATGCCTCGATCGAGGCGAGCTGCGGCGACGATCCGAAGCGGTTGCAGGCGCGATTCGCCGAGGCGCTGGATGATGTGTTCGCGACGTTTCCTGAGGTGCAGGGCCTCATCACCCGCATCGGCGAGTCGGACGGACTGGACGTCGAGGGCGATTTCCTCAGCCGGTTGACCATCCGGAACCCGCGGCAGGCGCGTCGGTGGGTCGAGGCGTTGCTTCCGGTGTTCGCGCGGAACCGGCGGCGGTGGATCTTCCGAACGTGGAGCGTGGGGGCATACCGGGTCGGCGACCTGATCTGGAACCGCGACACCTTGCGCGACATCTTTGACGGGATCACCTCGCCGTGGCTGACCTTGTCGATGAAACATGGCGAGTCGGATTTCTTCCGCCACCTGCCGGTCAGCGTGCAGTTCCACCGGGGCGGATTGCCGCGCATCGTGGAGATGCAGGCGCGCCGCGAGTACGAGGGGGCGGGCGAGTATCCGTCGTTCATCGGCCCGGAGGTCGAGCGGATCCGCGAGGAGTTGCGGCACGTGCCGACGATGGCCGGGGCGATGGTGTGGTGCCAGACCGGCGGGTGGATCCGGTTCCGCCGGCTAACCTTCCTCGACCCGGAGGGCATCTGGAACGCGATCAACACCTGGGTGACGATCCGCGTGCTCAAGGACGGGTACAGCGCGGCGGAGGCGGTCGAGGGGTGGCGGCGGCGGTATGCGCCGCAGGTCGATGGTGAGGTGCTGTGGGAACTGCTCCGCTTGTCCAGCGAGGTCGTCACCCACCTGCTGTACATCGAGGAATTCGCGCGGAGAAAGGTCTATTTCCGGCGGTTGCGCATCCCGCCCCTGCTCTCGGTGTACTGGGACCATGTGCTGGTCAACCACGGGATGCGGCAGATCATGCGGTGTTTCGTGACCGACGGCGAGGCGGCGGTGCAGAGCGGCGAACGGGCGCTGGCGCAGATCGATGCAATGCTGGCGCTGGCGGAGCGGATCGGCCTGCGGCCGGAGGACATCCGGTTCATGCGCGACAGCTTCGAGATCCTTGCGCTGGCGCGGGTGTATTACTTCCGCGAGTTCTCGCCGGAGATCGTGGCGCGGCTCGAGCAGGCGCGCGAGGCCTACCGGGCGCGGCATGCCACGCGGTACTCGGTCCACCTCGACTTCAAGCCGGTGCCGATCCGCACCGCGCGGTTGCGGTGGTACCTGCGCATCCTGTTCCGCGAGCAGCGGGGCTACCGGCTGGTGGACCGGATCTTCACCATCCGCATCCTCGGCTGGCTCTATCCCCTGCTCCAACGTATGGGAGTCTCCTTCCTGCCCGCCTTCTCGCGCAAGCAGGCCATGGGCATCGACTCGGTATTCAAATGATGCGGAGCGGGTGGTGGTGTGGATGATACCTGGATTCGTCAGGCCGCCGGGCGGGCGGCCTGATTT
Organism: uncultured Verrucomicrobiota bacterium; assembly: GCA_937872895.1. Classification (GTDB taxonomy): domain Bacteria; phylum Verrucomicrobiota; class Kiritimatiellia; order CAIVKH01; family CAIVKH01; genus CALMUP01. Next base: position 168,980 of record CALMUP010000009.1, on the reverse strand, counting down.
ACGGCGCTTTCGGCGTTGGCGCAACGGGGGCGGACTAGAGTCCAGCCCCCATTACGCCGCCTTGAAATCACCGCAAATCCGACCACCCACCCGCTATCCCGCATCCGCGGGATACCTGACGAATCCAGGTGTTCACACATCGTCTCGCTCTGCTCGCCGATAAAGGCGGGGAGCATCATCGCATGGTTTTTCCATTCCTGGTCAGGAGTGTTCATGCGCGACTGCTAACGAAAGCTGCGCCATTACCCCGAATACTCGCCGCGCGGACGTGGCTCCAGATCATTCTCCATCCGTGGGACGCCCTTGGCATCCGTGGTCCTGTTTTCGCGTGATGGAACGGGCGATGGGGCGCGATCATCCGCGGTTCTGACGTTTGCTTTCAGGTCAGGGCTTCGGCGAGGGCCGGGGTGCTGCGGGACGGCAGGGAGGCCGGGAGGGTGCGCTCGATGCGGTCTTCCTCGCGGGCGAACCAGGTGACGAGTTCGAGGCGGCCGTCGTGGTGTTCGACGAGGGCGGTGCAGCTCTCGACCCAGTCGCCGGTGTTGTAGTAGGTGACGCCGTCGCAGTCGCGGATCGAGGCGCGGTGGATGTGGCCGCAGACCACGCCGTCGGCCCGGTGGCGGCGGGCTTCGTCGGCGAGGGTTTTCTCGAAGGTGTCGATGTAGGTGAAGGCGTTCTTGACCTTGTGCTTGAGCCAGGCGGAGAGCGACCAGTAGGGCATCTTGAGCAGGCGGCGGATGCGGTTGAAGACGTAGTTGAGGCGGATGGCGACTTCATAGGCGGAGCTGCCGAGGGAGGCGAGCCACTTCTTCTGGGTCACCATGGTGTCGAAGGTGTCGCCGTGCAGCACCAGCAGTGAACGGCCGTCGGCGGTGAGGTGCAGCGCGGTCTCGGCGAGGGCGATGCCGCCGAAGTGGTGGTCGATGTAGGCGCGGGCGAAGGCGTCGTGGTTGCCGGGGAGGTAGGTCACCATCGCGCCCTTGCGGGCCTTGCGGAGCAGTTTCTGGATGACGTCGTTGTGTTCCTGCGACCAGTGCCAGGACTTCTTCAACTGCCAGCCGTCGATGATGTCACCGACGAGGTAGATGAATTGCGCGTCGTGGTGGCGCAGGAAATCCAGCAGGTCGTGGGCGCGGCAGGTCTTGGTGCCGAGGTGGAAGTCGGAGATGAAGATCGAACGGTACATGGTCGTGGCGGGTTCACGGTGGGGAGCGATCATGGGGTGCGTTCTCCGGCGGGTTGGTGGACGGCGGCACGGTGCAGGTTCCAGAAGGCGTTGAAGGAGGCTTCGAGGCTCTGGGTGGTGGCATAGCGGCGGGCGGCGCGGGCGAGGCGGTTCATCCGGGCGGGCTCGTTGGTGACGGCATCGAGGGCGGCGGCGAGGTTGTCCTCGCGAAGGTCGGGGACGACGACCCCGGTGATGCCGTCGCGCATGGCGTGCTTGGGTCCGCCGGCATCGGAGACAACGACGGGAAGGCCGGAGGCCTGGGCCTCGAGCACGACGCGGCCGAAGGTGTCGGTGGTACTCGGGAAAACGAACAGGTCGCTGGAGGCGTAGGCGCGGGCGAGCGCGTCGCCGGTGCAGGAGCCGGTGAAGCGGACCGGGGCGCCGGTGGCCAAACGCTCGAGAGCGGCGCGGTGCGGTCCGTCGCCGACGAAGACCAGCCCGAGGTCGGGACGCCGCGGGATCAGGCGCAGGAAGGCGTTGAGCAGGACGTCGAGGTTCTTCTCGCGGGAGAGGCGGCCGACGTAGAGGAGGACCAGCGACTTGCCGCTGCCCCAGGTGGTGCGCCAGGCGGGATCGCGCAGCCCGGGGAGGAAGCGGGTGGTATCGACGCCCCGCCCCACCACCTCGATCCGGGCGGGTTCGAAGCCGTGGTCGGCCAGGTCTCGGCGGACGGATTCGGTCGGGGCGGCCACGCGGTCGAGCTGGCCGTAGAACCAGCGCATGAATTTCCAGGCGAAGGACTCGAAGGCGGGATCGCCGGTGAGGGTGCGGGCGTAGCGCGGGAAATCGGTGTGGTAGGTGCCGTACACGGGCAGGCCGCGTTGGCGGGCGGCGAGCAGGCCGAGCAGGCCCATCGGACCGGGGGTGGAGACGTGGATGGCATCGAAACGCATGCGGCGGATGTAATCGAGGACATCGTCGAACCGCGGGATCGACAAGCGGAGTCCATCGTACACCTCGAGGCCGATGGTGCCCATCGGCGGGAAGGCGACGAGGCCCGGCTCGGGGCTGCGGTGGGCACAGGTATGGACGACGAGGGTGTGGCCGGCGCGGGCGGCTTCGGTGCGCCATTCGTTCAGGGTCATGGCCACGCCGCTGAGGTGGTCGGGGGCATCGATGAACAGGCCGACCCGGCGTTCGCCGCGGGTGGTGCGGGGAAGATCGGTCTCGGGCCGGATCGGGGCGGGCACCGGGTGGTGCGGCTGGTAGCGGATCTGCAGGCGGGTGAAGAGCTCCATGGCCAGCGTGGCGACATCAAACGGTTCGCCGGGACCGGCGAGGGCGCGCAGCGGATGGACCATCCGGTAGCCGTTGATCAGATCGACCGGGCGCAAGCCGCGGTTCGCCTGCAGGTTGCTCCAGGCCACCTGCATCCGGTTCCGGTATCCGGTCTGAGTTGTCGCCATCGCCGCTCCTCCCTCCCCACCGACCCTTGGTGGTTGAGCGAACGATGCGGATCGATGATGAGAACGGTATGAGCGAACGCCTAGGAATCGGTCAAACCGCGCGGGGTCGAGACCTTACGGATTGGGCACTTCCACGAGCTTGTCGTGCTTGTAGAGGAGGCGCATGGCGAGGCAGTCGAGGCCGTGGCCGGCGCGGTAGGATTCGATGTGGCCGCAGAAGCGGCCTTCCTCGAGCAGGGCGATGGCGGCGAGGAGGTCGAGGGTGGCGCGGTGCCAGACGGCCTCGAGCGACTTCTTGCCGTGGATGAGCTTGGGTTCGTTCAGGTAGCCCCACTTGCTGGCGATCAGGATGTTGTCGCGGGTGTAGCCGAGGTTGCGCACATCGGCGAAGAGTTTCCCGATGGTGCGGCAGTAAAGCATCTTGATGAACGGGGTGTTGGTCCGCGCCTCGGAGCCGTACTTGAAGTGGCCTTCGTTGAGCATGAACCGGATGCGCTGCTGGCCGATGGCGGTCGGGAAGTCGATCGCGCAGTCGAGGGTCAGGCGCGGGGTGGCCGAGGTGCAGGGATGGAAGGTCAGGTAGCTGCCGTTGGGGGCGCCGACGGTGACCTTCTCCTTCACGGTGAAATAACGGACGGGGCGGTCGGTTTCGCGGCGGCCGGCGGCTTCGAGGGTCTCGACAAGGTCGAGGCTGCCGCGCTTGAACAACGGCGGATCGCCGGAGCCCATGCGGATCATCACGTTGTCGATGGGCAGGCCGCACTTGAGGGCGACGATGTGTTCGACCATGCGGATGTAGTTCTGGGGCGGGCCGCTGCGCAGGACGATGTTGCTGACGATGTCGCCGGTGGTCCAGACATTGCGGATGGAGACGCGGACGGGCAGGCAGTCGGGCAGGTCGTCGCGCACGAACCACCAGCCCTCGAGGTCGGTCGGCTCGAAGCGGAGCACGCGGTTCTCCTTCGCCATGAAGGTGCCGGGGCCGGCGACGGAGACCGGGCGCTCAATGGTGGACTGGCGCTTCGGGGCGAATTCGACGCCGCTGTCCAACAGGTCCCAATCCACCGGCTGCCGAATAAAGCGTTCGTGGGCGGGACGCAGGACATCCACCGCACCGGCCAACATCGTTCCAAAAGGTTCCGTGGTCATAGGTATGGGCGCGCACTGTAACCGATTCGAGGCCGCGTGCCAACCGCGAAGCGAGCGGGCGCGGGCTGGTTGCCGGAGCGGCAGGTTTTCGTTCGGTGGCGGCTGGAATCAGGATCCGGTCCACCAGGCCATGGCGGCGAAGAGGAGGACGGCGAGGGCGATGGCGGCGAGGCCGGTGGCCCAGCGGGAGAGGGTTCCCTCGAGGCGGGCGAGCCGAGCGAGCGCGGGGTGGGCGGAGAACGACGGCGGTGCGGGTGGTGCGACGGACGCGGCCGCGGGGCGCGTGGGTTGAATGCGGGCCCAGGCATGGTGCAGCCACGCGACGAGGTCGCCGGGCGGGATCACGGGTTCGGTGCGGGTGTCGAGGCGCAGGGCGCGGGTGATCAAAGCGTAGAGCACCGCGCCGGCGAGCAGAGGCAGCAGCAGGGTCAGGGCATCTAGCATCGGCGCGGGAGGCAGTCCACCGCGTTTCGCCCACCAGCCGGCGGCGGCCGGGGTCGCGGCGAGGGTGGCGAGGAGCAGGACCAGCCACGGCAGGAGGATGCGCGCGGGGGCGGTGTGGTGCGGGTCCGGCTGGAGTCGGCGCAGGGTGGCCAGGTACCGGAACATCAGGATGGTGGTGCCGGCGGCGGCCGCGGTGAGGAACAGGCCGAGGGTCGGGGCGCCGATCCACACGCTGTCCTTGACGAGGTATTTGAGGTGGCTCTTCGCCACGGCACCGCTGGTGAACGGGGCTCCGATCAGGGCGATGGCGGCGAAGATCGTGCCGCTCCAGAACAGGGTTGTTTCGAATCCGCGCATCGGACGCACGGTGCGCAGGCCGACCGACAGGAAGAGCAGGCACTTGGCGATGCCGTGGTGCAGGGCGTAGAGCAGGACGATCCACAGGGTGAGTTTCCCGGTAGCGGGGTCGATCAGGCCGAGGCCGACGGCGGAGATCATCAGGCCCATCTGGCTGACGCTCGAGTAGGCGAGCACGGCTTTGGGGTGCGTCTGCAGCAGGCCGGCCAGCGCGGCCATCAAGGCCCCGGTTACCCCGAGAACGGCGACCGATGCGCCGAGGTTTGGATAGGCGGCAGACCCGAGCGGCAGGAAGGTCATCCATCCGATCAACCCCGCCTTGATCATGCTGCCGCTCAGCACGGCGCTGGCCGGGGTTGGCGCAACGGGATGGGCCATGGGCAACCACATGTGCAGGCCGAGCAGGCCGGCCTTCACGCCGAAACCGGCGAGCAACAGACCGATGGTCGAGGCCGACAGGTCGCGGTTGGCCAACTGGTCGATGGTCAGGCCGCTTCCGCTCATCGCGGCGGCGGCGGGCTCGAAGAACAGCAGGCCGAGGGCGGCGAACTGGAGCATCTCGCCGAGCAGCGCCATGCCGAGGTACACGCGGCCGGCGCGGAGGGAGCCGGGACGTCCGTCATGGATGACGAGGCCGTACGACATCAGGCTCATCAGCGCGAAGAAGCTGAAGAAGGTGATCGGATCGCGGGCGAGGATCAATCCGATGTTGCCGGACATCGCCCCGAGCAGGAAAAACTGGTAGCGGCGGCGGTGTTCGTCGTGGGCCATGTAGGTGACGCCGAACCAGGTGGCACAGGTCCACAGCAGGAGCGTCAAGACCAGCCATGCGGAACGAGGCAGATCGATGCCGAGCACCAGGCCGAGCAGCAGGTCGGGCCAGGCGCGTTCGGCGGGACCGGCGAAGACGAGCAGCCAGGCCGGCAGGGTGGCCAACGGGGCGGTGCGGACGAGCCAGCGGGCGCTGGCCGCGTGGGCACCGAGCAGCGCCAGCAGCAACGGTAACAGCGGGGCGAGCACCAGCAACGCATGGTGCACCGGTTCGGGCAGGGCCAGCCAGGTCGGCATCAGTATTCCCTCCCGACGACGAGGTAGGCCCAGTGGATCGGACTGAGCACCGAGCCGCCGAGCAGGCCGACCAGGATGGTCAGCAAGGCGGTGGCGAGGGGCGGCACGAGCAACCACCACGAAGCTTCGAGGCGGCATCCGCCTTCCGGGGCGGGCCACGGCGTATCCGGCTGATCAAACCAGACGGTGCGCAGGATGGGCAGGAAGTAGGCGGCATTCAGCAGGCTGCTCGCGGCGAGCACGGCGAGAATCCACGGGTGGCCGGATTCAATCGCGCCAAGACCGAGGTGCCATTTGCTGACAAAGCCGGCCAGGGGCGGAACGCCGATCATGCCGAGCGCGGCGACGGTGAAGGCACCCATGGTCAGGGGCAGGCGCCGCCCCACCCCCTTCAGTTCGCTGATCTTGTGGAGGTGCAGGGTTTCGGCGACGTTGCCGGCACAGAAGAACATGGTGATCTTCATGATGCCCTGGTGGACGAGGTGGACGAGTCCGCCGATCGTGCCCATCGGACCGAACATCGCGATGCCGAGCAGGATATACGACACCTGGCTGACCGTGGAGAAGGCGAGGCGTTTCTTGAAGTCGTCCTGGGCCAGGGCGCGCAACGAGCCGTAGAGGATGGTGATCGCGGCGAGCACCATGAACGCGGGCAGCAGGGCCTCCTCGTCGCAAAGCGAAATACCGTACACATCGTACACCACGCGCACCATGCCAAAGGCGCCGGCCTTGACCACGGCCACCGCGTGCAGCAAGGCGCTCACCGGGGCGGGCGCAACCATCGCGGCGGGCAGCCAGGCGTGAAACGGGAAAACGGCGGCTTTCACGCCGAACCCTAGCATCAGCAGGAAGAAGATCACGGTCAGGGCGATCCGGTGTTGCGCGAACAGGTCGCCGAGCACGCCGGTTTCGGTGAAGTCGAAGGGTCCGGCGATGGTGTAGAGCCAGAGCATGCCGACCAGCACGAGGGCGCTCCCGCCCAGGGTATAAGCGAGGTACACCGCGCCGGCCTTCATCGACTTTTCCGTGCCGCGGTGGACGACCAGCGGAAACGTGGTCAGGGTCAGCACTTCATAGAACAGGAAGAAGGTGACGAGGTTGCCGGCCAGCGAGACGCCCATGGTCGCGGTCACGCAGAAGCTGAAGTAGGCGAAGAAGCGGCGGCGGTGGGGCGCGCCTTCGAGGTAGCCGATGGCATAGACGGTGGTGAGCAGCCAGAGCACGGCGGACAGGGAGGCGAACAGGATGGTCATGCCGTCGGCGCGCAGCACGAGGTCCATGCCGGGCAGGAACGGGATGCGCGTCTGGTAGGCATGGCCGTGGAACACACCCCACAGCATCAGCATGACCAGTGCAAGTTTCAGCACCGCGCCGGCGAGGTTCAGCACGGTACGCAAACGGACGCGGTCCTCGCCGAGCAACAGGATCGCGATGCCGGTGATGAACGAGGTCAGCAGCACGGCGAGCGGCACGAGGGTGTCGGGTATCATGGCACGCCCTCCAGATAGGCGTTCATTCCCTCCGGCGCACCGATGCTCAAGAGCGACAAGATAGGCAGCGACGAGAGGCCGGCGATGACGGACAGGATACCGAGGACGAGGGCGGCGATTTCCATGGTGCGCGGGGGTGCATGATCGAGCGCGACATCGTCAGCTGCGAGCAGGCGGCGGAAGATCCGGAACAGGTAGCCTACGGCAAGCAGGCCTCCGGCCATCAGCACCATGATCGGGATAATGCGGCCTTCCTGCAGGGCGGCGGTCATCAGCATCCATTTCGGCAGGAAGCCGGCGCCGGGCGGGATGCCCATCAGGCTGATTCCGGCAAGGGCCATCGCGGTGGCGGTCACAGGGAGGTGGGCGCCGAGGCCGCGCAGGGCGTCGAGGTCATCGCGGCCGCGGGCGTGGATCAACACCCCGGCGGCGAGGAACAAGGCGGCCTTGGCCAGGCCGTGGGAGACCGCCTGGTAGGCGGCGCCAGCCCAGGCGCGGCTGGCTGCCTGCTCCCCGACGCCGTCCATCCAGAACGGGAAGGCGATGAACAGGTACCCGAGTTGCGCCACGGTGGAATAAGCGATGACGAGCTTCAAGCGTTGCTGGCGGATGGCGAGCAGCGAACCCCACAGCACGGCCGCGCCGCCGAGCCAGCCCAGCACCAGCAGCACACCGTCGGCGGAGGCGGCGGGCCACAGGCCGGTCATGGTGCGGGCGAGGATGTAAAAGCCCCCCTTAACCACCAGAGCGGAGAGGACGGCACTGACCGGTGACGGGGCGCTGGCGTGGGCGGAAGGGAGCCAGAAGTGGGCGGGGAACAAGGCGGCCTTCACCACCAGGCCGGTGGTGATCAACAGGACCGCGGCGAGTGCGACGGGTCCCGGGGTCATGCGGGAGGCGACCTGGGCCAGGTCGAGGGTGCCGGTGGCGCTGTAGAGTACGACGACCCCGAGCAGGTAGAGCAGCGACGCGGCCAGGGCCAGCAACAGGTAACGCAGGCTGCCGGTCAGGGCATCGGCGCGGCCACTCAGGGCGATCAAGGCCACGGCGGCGAGGCCGGACAATTCCAGCGTCACATACCAGTTGAACAGGTCGCGCGACAGGAACAAGCCGTGCAACGCGGACCAGAGGAACAACCAGAGCGGCCAGAAGAACAGGGCGCGGCGGCGGTCGCCGGGATCCTCGCCAAAGTAGGCAAGGCTGTAGATGCTGACCACTGCGCCGACCACGACGGAAAGGCCGAGCATCAGCACGGCGAAGCCATCGATCCGCCAGCCGATGCCCAGCGGGGCGCCCCACCCCCCGATGTCCTGTTCGTAGGCGCCGATGGACAGCACGCGGGCGAGGGTCAGGACAAAAGCGGCCAGGGTCGCGGCCACGGTCAAACCGACCACAAGGCGGCGTCCACGGGCTGCGGCGATGGCCAGGACGACTGCACCCACGGCGGGAAAACCGACCAGGCCGGTTTCGGGTCCGAGGGCCCACCCGTTCATGACCGCGCCTCCGGCTCATCGAGCTCCACGGAACCGGTCTCGCGGTAGCGGCGCGCGGCGAGGACCACGGCGAAGGCGGTGGCGCTAACCGAGATCACGATGCCGGTCAGCACCAGGGCATGCGGCACGGGATCGGGATCACCGCCGCGGTACGCCAGGGCCACCATCAGCAGGAAGGCCCCGGCCGAGGCGATGTTCAGGCTCACCAGCTTGCGCAGCAGGTGCGGCTGCCACCACAGGCCGTACAGGCCGAGCACAAACAGGGCGATCGCGGCCAGGCTGTAGATGGTCACGGTCACGGCGCGTCCTCCCGGTGAACGGTGGCGCGGTCGGCGGCGGCCATGAACAACAAGGCCAGGGAGACGCCGATGGACAGAGCCAACGCGGTTTCGATGGCGAGGATGATCAGGCCAGCCCAGGCCTTCGGATACGTCAGCAGCGTGCCGCTCCATAGAGAGGTCAGCAAGGCCACGAGCAGGAAGACGGCAAACCCGATGGTTGTGGCGAGGCGCAGCCGGATGGTGCGGCGGATGGACGGCGGCAGGACCCCGGTCGAGGCGAGCATGACGCCGATCGCACCGAGCAAGGCCCCGCCCTGGAAGGCGCCACCCGGCCGGTAAGCGCCGACCCAGACGAAGTAACCGGCGGTCATCGCAATCATCGGGACCATGACGCCGAGTCCGACCAGCAGCACCGGGTTGCGGTGGGCCGGCTCCTGCAGGACGCGGGAGCACGGCGCAGCGGGCGGTTCAAGCGACCAGACGGCCAGCACGGCGACGAGCAGCACGGCGATCTCCAGCAAGGTGTCGTAGCCGCGGAAGTTGAGCAGCACGGCCGTCAGCGGATGCAACACGCCACTTTCCGGCATCGCGGAGGTAACCGTATCGGACAGGCCACGACCGTCCGGATCGAGCGCCAGCACGGCACGCGCCAGCAGGTAGGCCAGGCCGGCGAGCACCGCGATCACCAGGCCGTGCAGGCACCGAAATGCGACCCTGTTCACGGACCCTCCTTGCCGGAGGGCGGCAGCAGGCGCAAGGCGTGCAGCAGCAACGCACCGGTCAAACCGGCGCCGAGGGCGGCTTCGGTCAGGGCGATATCGGGCGCGCGCAGGCGGGCCCAGGCCAGGGCCATCAGCAGGCCGAACACCATGAACAACACCACCATACGCAGCATGGAGCGCACGAAGACGGCGGCGGCGGCCAGGGTGAGCATGGTGATGGCGAGGAGGAAATCGAACAAGGCGATCATCATGGTTTCCTCCACGGTTTGATGCGGTGGCGCAGCGCGGCATTGGCCACGAGGTAGGCGGCCAGGGAACTGCTGAACATCAGCAGCAACCAGGCCAGCAGCAACTTGACCGCCACGAACCATGAATCGGCCTGGAGGATCAGGGCCAGCGCCACCAGGCCCAGGCCGAGGTTGTCGGCCTTGGTCAGGGCGTGCAGGCGGGTAAACACATCCGGGAAACGAAGAACGCCCACGGTGCCGGCGAGGAAAAAGAACATGCCGGCGATCAGCAACAGCACGGTGAGGACATCAATCAGGTTCATCGACATCCTCCAATTCCTGTTCGGGCAGCTCCGACCAGATGCGGCAGACGAAGGCCAGCAGGGTCACGGTGGCAAGCAGGGAAAAGACGATCGCGGTATCCACCAGCGAGTCGAGATCCAACCAGGCGGCCATGATCAGCAGCAGCGCGGTGCCGGTGGTGCCCAGCAACTGCGCGGCGAGCAGGCGGTCGGCGGATGTCGGACCCAGGCGCACGCGGAAGAGTCCGGCGATCAGGTTCAACATCAGAAACACCGCGGCGGCGGCATACCAGGCGGTCATGACGGAGTCTCCCAGGCTTCGCCGAACAGGGCGGCCACCCGTCGCTCGACCCGCACCACCCCGGCCATCACCTCATCACGGCTGCCGGCCAGCGCATGCACCAGCATCTCCTTGTCACCCACTGTGCAAGCCAGCGTGCCGGGCATCAGGCTGATCATCTGCGCGAGGAATACGCGGGCACCCAGCGAATGGACATGAAAGACATGGCGATACAGGTGGGGATCCAGCGGGCGGCCCGGAAGGAGCGCACGGCGCGCGACGTCAACCCCGCCGATCAGCGAATCACGGACAAACAGAGGGACAATCCAGAACAAGGCCGCGAGGCGGATACCGCCGAGGAACAGCGGCAACGGCAACCGGCGACGGGTCCACCAAGCAAGTGCCACCACCGGTATGGCGTACCACCAGCCGTCGAGACGGCCCTCCACCATCACCAGCCAGAACATCGCCAGCGCGAAAGCCAGTGTCCACCAGCCCGATCGCGCGGCGGATGCACCGCCATTGTTGTATGCAGTTGAATTCATGATTGACGTTTCGTGACATGCGCCGCATAACCTAACGGAAGAAGGTTCCCTGTCAATCCCAACCGGCCGGATCCGCTTGAAGCATCCGGCGGACGGTTGCTACGCTGGTATCATGCAGACACGTCGTGGAGAAGTCGAGGCGCGGATCACGGAAGCGATGATCCGGTTCGAACGCGAGTTCATGGGGCGAGGCCCCACGGAAGCGCGTACGTATCTTATCGACGACCTCGTGCTGGTTCGCATGAAAGGCGTCATCACCCGCGCCGAACACCACCTTGCATCGGCCGATCCGACCGGACGCGGTCGCGATCTTGTCAAACAAAGCCGCACCGAAATGATTGAAAAAGCCCGCCCCATGCTGGCTGAACTGATCGAAAAAGAATTGGGGATCAAGGCGATCAGCCTGCATACGGACATCAGCGTAAAATCTGGCGAACGCATCATCATATTCACCCTGGAACGAAAGTTTTCCGAAGTGGCTTGACAAGGCGGTGCGGATTTATTCTAGTCGCCGGCATCGAAGCGTGCGAAGGGAGCGTAATCCGCTCAGGTCACAGGCTGCGACCATTCACATAACAGGCAAGTTCCGGTTGAGCCCTCGGGGAGCAACGGGAAAGTGAGGCTGAAGACACCATCCGGTGTATTCAGCCTTTTTTGTTTAACCGAAAGGACTACAGCATGAAATTGGAAAACATAGACTTCGAGATACCCGGAGATTTGAAGGAAGTATTGGCGGCTTGCCCCGGGTACATTGTCGCCCGCAATAAAACCGACCTCTACAATCTCGCCATTCGCGACGCCGTCAATGGCGTGCACGAGGTGGCGTATGACGTGCCGGGCAAGGGACGCGTTGTTGAAGTCAACGTCTGCCAGGTAAAAAACGGCATCGCCGCCAACTACACGGAATCATACATGCGGCGGCGCGATCCGGACTGCATGGTGATCGCCGACGACCTTCCCACCGACAAACCCCGCTACAGCGAGCAGTTCGGAAAAGATTTTTCCGTGTTGCGCAAGGAGACGTTTGATTGGCTGAAAACACAGGAGCTTGCCCTGTTTCCGTTTTTTGCCGGCGCTCCGGGTAAAGGCGCCGATGCCCTGGTGGTGGCTCCGGCCAATGCCGGATTCTTCGCCCTCGGCCTCGCGCTCTTGCAGGGAATTCTGGACGGCGATCAAGTTCCCCACAACTTTGATCCGCGCGCGGTGATCTATGTGGCACCGGTGTTCCGGCACACGCACTTCGATGGCAAACAAATGGTGGTGCACAACCGCCGCGAGAAACGCCACGAGCTGTTCAGCTACAACCTGTATCCGGGGCCCAGCGCCAAGAAGGGTATTTATGGCGTGCTGCTTTCGCTCGGCGAGCGCGAGAAATGGGTTACCGCGCACTGCTCCACGGTTCAAGTCATCACGCCGTACGAAAACAAGGTGTGCATCATGCACGAAGGCGCCAGCGGCGGCGGCAAGAGCGAAATGCTGGAACAAGTGCACCGCGAAAAGGACGGAAGCCTGCTGCTGGGCGTGAATGTGGAGACCGGCGAACGCCGCACCGTGGTGATGCCGCGCAATTGCGACTTGCGGCCGGTCACCGACGACATGGCCCTTTGTCATCCGTCCCTCGCCCGTCGCGATGGCCGCCTCGCACTGATGGATGCCGAACAAGGTTGGTTCGTCCGGGTGAATCATATTACGCGTTATGGCGTCGATCCGCATCTTGAGGAGATGACGATTCACCCCTCGGAGCCGCTATTGTTCCTGAACATCGAGGCGAATCCGGGCAGCACGGCATTGATCTGGGATCACATTCAGGACGAGCCCGGAAAACCCTGCCCGAATCCGCGCGTGATCATTCCCCGCAAGGCCGTGCCCGGCATTCTCAACGGGCCGGTGTCGGTGGATGTGCGCAGCTTCGGAGTACGCACTCCGCCCTGCACGAAGGAGAAACCCTCCTACGGCATCATCGGCATGTTCCACCTGCTGCCGCCTTCATTGGCCTGGTTGTGGCGTTTGGTCGCACCGCGCGGCCACGCCAACCCGAGCATCGTCGCCAGCGAGGGCATGAGCTCGGAAGGCGTAGGTTCGTATTGGCCCTTTGCCACCGGCCGCAAGGTGGATCAGGCCAACCTGTTGCTGCAGCAGATTGTGGAGACCCCGAAGGTTCGCTACATCCTCTGCCCGAACCAGCATATCGGCGCCTGGAAAACCGGGTTCATGCCGCAGTGGATCGCGCGTGAATACATCGCCCGCCGCGGTGGAGCCAAGTTCAGCAATGAACAGGTGACGGCCTCGCGCTGCCCGCTGCTCGGCTATGCGCTCAAGAGCATCACGATTGAAGGCCAGACGATTCCCGGCATCATGTTGCGGGTTGAAACACAAAAGGAAGTCGGACCGGATGCCTATGATCTTGGCGCGCTGATGCTGACCGAATTCTTCCACGGGCAACTCGAGGAATTCCTGCACAAGGATCTCAACCCGCTGGGCCGCCAGATCATCGAGCGTTGCCTGGCCGGAGCGGAAGTAGCCGACTACGAGCGGTTGATCCCTCACCCCTGCATCGAGCGGGAAGAGCCGGTCATCGCTGCAGTCTAGCCGACCGCGATGCCCCTGGTCCGTCCGTTCCGCCCAACCGGGCGGGACGGCTCGGGTCAGGGTGCGTCGAGCCGGCCGGACAGGACCTGTCCGATATCGAGGTTCGACGCGCGCTGCTGCACATCCCCGGCATACCGGTCGTAAACCTGCTTGCCCTGGGTCTGGAGCGAGCCGAACAATTCACGCAACTGCCCGGTGTTGAACCGGCGGCCCGACGCATAATACTGGCGGGCCACTTGACCGATCGCCCACGTCGCCGCGAAGGTCACCCCGGCGCTGGTCGCACCGCGCGCGACCTGGCCTACCAGCCCGCCGGCCATCTTCTTGGCGAGACCGCCGAGGAGCTTCCGCGCCATGCCGTCGAGCATCTGTCCGGTCATGCCGACTCCGATGGTGGCAATGAATTCCTTGATGTGGCCGGCGTCGAGGGTGAAGCCGAAATGCCGGCCAATGCGGTACACCATCTTCACCTGCAACGGCAGGATGGCGAGGCTGGCCAGCGATTGCGGGAGCAATTCCAGCGCGCCGGTAAGGATCGAATAGCGGATGATCATCGGATCGATGACCGCATGGTCGGCCGGTTGATCCGGGGTGGTTGGCGGCGTAACCGGCAGTGCGGCCACGGCATCGGCCTGTTGGACCACCTTGACGGCGGCGGTCTCCGGGAGGTTCAGCAGGGAGGCCAGGCATGCGAGGAAGGTGCGTTCGGCTTCGATGGTCGATCCGTCGGCATCGCACATCACCACCGCCATCTCGTAGGCGAGCTGGCGGGTTTCGGGGGTGGTGAGGGAGGCGCACGCATCCTCAAGGGTCACCTTCTTCATCAGCACATCGTGGTACACCCCGGCGAGGTTGACATCATCCACGCCGAGGCCATTCAGCACCTCGATGATCTTGTCGCGTTCGGCGTCGCTCTTGGCTCCGTCGGCGAAAGTCGCCAGGAGGCAGATGCACACGATGGCCCGGTATTCCGTTGGATTGCTCATAAACACCCCGTTGTTGCGCGATTAGACCAACGCGTGCCCTGTTCGTTCAACAAAGGGCCGGGGATGAGCCTGACAGGCAAGCGACAACCCGCTAGGCTCCGAGAAACATGCACGTGCCCCCGGTCGATATCGTTCTGCCCTACCGCGACGCGGAGGACACCCTGCCCGCCTGCCTGGCCTCGATCGCGGCGCAGACGTTCCGCCCCTGGCGGTTGCTGGCCGTGGATGACGGCTCGCGCGATGGATCAACGGCGGTGGTACGGGCGTTTGCCGCCGAACAGGGACCTACCGTCATGCTGGACAGTGGCGGTGCCGGCCTGGTGGCCGCGCTGAACCTGGCATTGGCCCATGCCGACGCACCCCTGATCGCGCGGATGGATGCGGACGACACGATGCATCCGGAACGCCTGGCGCGCCAGGTGATGCATCTGGAGGAGAATCCTTTGTGCGGCGTGGTGGGATGCCAGGTGGTCGAGGATGGCTTGCCGGGAGGACTGCGACGCTACGTGGCCTGGAGCAATGCGCTGCTCGACCATGCGGCGATGTTCCGGGCTCGGTTCATCGAGGCCCCGCTGGTGCATCCGACGGCGTGTTTCCGCTGCGAGCTGGTCGCTCGCCACGGCGGCTACCGCGCCGGCGATTTCCCGGAGGATTATGAATTGTGGCTGCGGTGGATGGCGTGCGGCGTGCGGTTCGCGAAGGTGCCTGCCCCGCTGCTCGCCTGGCGCGACCGGCCGGAACGGCTGACCCGCACCGATCCGCGGTATGCGGTCGACCGCTTCTTCGCGGTCAAGGCGGAGGCGCTGGTGCGGTGGCTCGATGCGGAAAGTCCGTTCGGCCGCACGGTGTGGGTCTGGGGTGCGGGCTATGAGACGCGGCGGCGGGTGCGCGCCCTGGTGCGGGCGGGCGTTTCGATCGCGTCGTTCATCGACATCGATCCGCGCAAGATCGGCACGCGCAACCAGGATGGCCCGGTGGTCGGTCCCGAGGCCCTGCCCGGACCGGAAGCCTGCCTGGTCCTCGCCGCGGTGGGCAATCTCGGGGCGCGGGACCTGATCGCCCAAGAATTGCGTTGTCGCGGCTTTATCGAAGGGCGTACGTTCCTCTGCATCGCCTGAAGCGGGACCATGGAGAATCCATCATGCATCTACTGATCACCGGATACAACGGAACCGTCGGACGCGCGGTCGCGGAAGCGGCGCGGGCGGGCGGCCACAGGGTCACGGGCTGGGACCGCGCAGCGGCGCCACCGGATGACGACGCAGCGGCGGAACGGCAACTCGCCACGGTGCGCCCGGACGCCCTGCTCCACCTCGCCATTCCATCGAGCGGCACCGGACGCCCCAACGAGGGCTGGCTGGTCAACGTGCATTGGAGCGGCCACCTCGCCCACCTGTGCCGGCAGCGCGGCATCCGCTTCCTGTATGCGAGCACGGTCATGGTATTCACCGACCACGCAAAGGGACCGTTCCGTCCGGAGCAGGAACCCGATGCAACCGAGGGCTATGGCGGGGAAAAACGCAAGGGCGAGCAGGCGGTGGCGGGGGCGAATCCCGATGCGACCATCGCACGGCTGGGCTGGCAGATCGGACATGGCCCGGGCGGAAACAACATGATCGATTTCTTCGTGACGAAGATACGTGACGAGGGGGTCATCCATGCCAGCCGGAGGTGGTTGCCCGCGACCTCGTTCGTGGACGATACGGCGGCGGCCTTGATCGACCTCGTTGCCACGCCCCACCCCGGCATCCACCACGTCAACGCCAACGACCGATGGTCATTTGTGGAGATCGTCCAAGCACTCAACCGACGCCACGGGGGGATGTGGCGCATCGAAGCCAACGATGATTTCGTTTATGATCAGCGCATGCTCGACGAACGCGTACGCATACCGCGGCTGGCCGAACGGTTGCCGGAGTTAAAGAACGCTGCGCATTGAAAGACGCGCGGCAAAACCATCGATTGGCGGTGGTAGCCGGCGTAAAGCCGGCTCTACCGGGAACCGAGTGACTCTGGACGCGTCTATTGTTGTCGAACCACGATTAAACGCATCGTGCCGGCTTAGGGCAGTTTCACGTTCAGGCGGAATCCCGCCTGGTCCGCCGGAGTGTTGGTCAGGATCAGCAGGGCGCCCGTGCCGGGAACGTTCGCCTGGCCGGGTACGGGTGACCAGGTACCGGAGAGCAGGTTCGTCGAGACCTCCAGCGTGTACACGCGGCCGGTGACGGACGGCACGCTGACCGCGACCGGTTGACCTTCGCCGGTGCCGAGGTCGGTTGCGACAAAGAAGGAAGCGGCGGACTGGGGATCCGTGCCGGCGATGAACTCCTCCAGATTTGCGAAGCCGTCCAGGTCATCATCATCCCAGGCATCGAACACGTTCGGGTCGGTGCCGTTCGCCTGCTCCCAGTCGTTCGGCATGCCGTCGAGATCGTTATCGAGGGAGAGCCCGCGCACATAGAGGCGGTTGAAGAAAACGTCGTTCTCCTCGACATCGCGGATGCGGAAATCGACGAACTTCGGCGCGGAAGCCAACGGCCCGTAGTAGAAACGGGTGCCGGCGATGGTGCCGAACGACTCCACGCGCAGGGCATAGAGGAAGGGTTGGTCTTCGACGAGGGTGAAGTCGAAACGCAGGCCGTCGAAGCTGAACGGCACGGCCGATGCCTGCTGGCCGAAACGGTCATCGGCGAAGGTGTAGTCGGTCGAGCCCCCGTTGAAGGTCCAGGTGAATTCGATACCCTCCTGGTTCACGAAGGTGGGGGTGCCGAGCAACCGGATCTGAACCTGGCCGTTCACCGAGGCGATGCCGCCGTGCTCGAGACTGAAACCGAGGGTCTGGCCCTTTAGTAGCGCGACACCACCTGCCAAACCGCGGAAACCATTGGCGAACTGCACGCCGGCCGTCGGATTTCCGCTGTTGTTGGCGTATGCACCCCAGGCGCGGCGACCGGTATCGATGACATTCAAGTCCGTGTTTGGCGGATTGGTGGCGAGGAAGTGGCCGGCTGCGCCACCTGTGCCGACGTTGAGGCCCAGGCTCCACGGGGCAAACCCGAAGCCACCGTTGGCATTGTTGGTCCAGCCGGCGGCGTAGGCACCGTCGGCCGCATCATCATAGGCCAGCAGATTTTCCACCGGAGCATCCTCGATCAGGAGGTTGTTGAAGAACACGTCATTCTGCTCGGCGTTCCGGTTGTAGACGGCGAGCCAGGCGAGGGGTTGCTCCCCGCCGATCTGCGCGGTGAAGGTGACACTGGTGCTACCGGGACCCTTGCTGGTCGCGACATAGGAAAGCAGGTTGGTTTGGATGCGGGTGATGTTCACACGCACGCCGTTGGTGGTGAACGGGAGACCGGTGGGGCGTCCGCTGGTTTGCTGGACGTCCATGATGACATACTCGCTGTCACCGCCGCGGAACCCGAACAGCACGATGTCGTTCAGACCGCCGAAGGCGGAGATCGGATCGGGGTCGTAGGATTGGGTGGGACCGCCGAAACGCAGGCCGACCCCGACAAAACCGCCGTTGCGCGGGGGATTGTTCGCGTTCAGTGATCCGGACTGGATCCCGCCGTGCTCGAGGTCGAAGGACAGGGTCTGGCCGAGGGCGAGCGGCGAACCCAGCGGCCGGTAGGCGGCGGCAATCTGGATGTCGTTGCCACCGGTTCCGCCCTCGTTCGCGAACAAGGCCCAGGCGAGGCTTTCGGTGGCGATGTGGTTCAGGTCGGCATTGGGCGGATTCGAGGCGATGAACGTACCGGCGGCGCCGTCGCTGATCAACTGGGTCACGTTGGTCCACGGTCCGAACCCGAAGCCACCGTTGGCGTTGTTGGTCAAGCCGCGTGCATAGGCCGGATGGCCGGCATCGTCCTTGGCGACCAGGCCCGGAGCCTTGGGTACCACGACCACCACGGCCTCGTACGCGCCGGTGGCGGGCATGCGGACCGAGGGGGTGGCCACAGGATGGTTCAGCTCGGTGCCGGTAAACCAGACCCGAATGGTATTGCTGCCGGTCGAGAGCGCCGAGGCAAGGTTCACCATGCCGGTTGTGCTTGCGGCCTGGAATTGATCGGGCGAGGTCTGGATACGCGGCAGGGCGACCGGGTTGGTCGGACCCCCGTTGATCGTGTAGTTCAAGACGACGTTGCCGGCAAAGGTCTCGCTGCTGTCCACCACCCCGCGGGTCGCCTTGACCTCGCCGCCAAGCAACAGGTATTCGTCCTCGCCGACGAACGAGATGATGCCATTGAATTCGGGATTCAGGGTCGGGGTATCGGTATCGTAGAAGGTCAGCGCCTCGCGCACCGGCCGCAACACCGCGAACCCTTCATAGAAGGCCACATTGGCCCACACCGCACACGGCAACGCCACCAGCAGCCCCACCAGACCACGCATTTGTTTCATCATGACACACCCTTTCGCGCCGCCCGAACCAGAGCGGAAAGGAGAACATACCTTTTCCCGGGTACGAAGGCAATGCGTTAGCGGAGACCGATTGTCCAAGCACTGGAAACGCCATGCCGCTGTTGGTCCAACCGTTGGACAAGCCTACGACCGATGACCATCACCAAGGCCCCATGCAAAGCGGCATGCCTGACCGTACAAGGCACATTCATCCGCGAAGGCGGCGGGAGCACGGCCCCGCGTTCAAGGGCACAAGCGATCCTTGCCTGACACGGCGGAAATGGATCATAACAGGCAAGTGACTGGTGGCGCGCCCTGCGACAAGGTTGAGAAGATGACACGTTCCGAACTGTTGAGCATGTTTGCGGATGTCGCCTTGGTGGCGCACGTCGCCTTTGTCGTGTTCATCGTCGGCGGCTTGCTGGCGATCCTCCTTGGCGGGCTTCGTGGCTGGAACTGGATTCGAAACCCCTGGTTTCGCACGCTGCATCTGGCCGGCATCGGAGTAGTCGTCGTGCAAGCCTGGCTCGGCGTGGTTTGCCCGTTGACCACCTTGGAGATGGCGCTGCGCGAACGGGCCGGCGACGCGACCTACGGCGGCACGTTCGCGGCGTACTGGCTGCACCGACTGATCTACTTCGATGCGCCGACCTGGGTCTTCGCGGTAAGCTACACGGTGTTCGGAGTCGCCGTCGCCACGAGTTGGCTGAAATTCCGCCCGCGTCGGTTTCGTGAAGAATGATAGTGAAGACAAACTCGGGCGATCCGCCTTCGCAGGGCTACGGTGGACAGGCTGGATTTGAACCAGTGACATTCAGCTCCCAGTCCCGACACCCACCGGAGGTGGCGTGGTCGGGACTACCAGGCTTCGCGTCAGGGTGTGGAGACCATGTTGTCGGGCCCCTTGATCCATCGAAGAATCGACTTGCGGCTTTTGGAGGATTTTATGTTATGTTCGATGGAACGTGCGCGTTCACGATCAGGCACGACCTTCTTGAATACCAACTCCCAGTCTGATGCCCGGCCGGTATAGCGTTCCTCTCCCCGGCGGTGATAGTCCAATCGCAGCTCCACATTGGCAGATTCACCAATATAAAACCGGTCGGCGAATTTGCTGTAGAGGATGTAAACGTAGTGCATGGATTGCATGCTGCGAAAAAATGGTCGGGGCGACTGGATTTGAACCAGCGACATTCAGCTCCCAAAGCTGACGCTCTACCAGGCTGAGCCACGCCCCGACCTTGAATTAAATCCTATTCTTCAGCTCCCAATCCCGACACCCGCCTAAGCGGCGTGGTCGGGACTACCAGGCTTCCGCCTTCGCTCAGAGCTACGGCGGACGGGGAGCCACGCCCCGACGCTGCTGGAACTATAGGGATTGATGGTCGGGAAGCAAGCTTGCCGTGTCAGCGGCCGGAATGTCCTTTTCCATCAGGTCGCGGCAGATGGTGACGGCGAGGTGGGTGATCTCGCGGGTCTTGTCGCGGAAGAACCGGTCGACGACCCCGAGGTGCCGGGCGAAGAACCGGCTGAAGGCATTGACCGGATAGGCGTAGACCGCGACCTCGTAGTGCGACGCCGCCCCGTCCTCATCCGGCCGGACCGCAACCTCGATGACCGCCCGGAACTTCCCGAAAAACCGCTCGCCCTCGGTAAAGTACACCACCGCCGCCTCGTTCCCGTTGGTCTGGATGGCGCGGTGAAGCTCCTCGATGACCGAGGCATGGCCCGACTTGTTGACGTAACTCCACCGGTTGGTGGTTTCCTGGGTGATCACGAATTCCGGCTTCTCGCCCTCCCCGAGCATCCGCGCATAAGCTGCCTGCACGTCATCCAGCAGGTTGACCCGCTCAAACAGGACCACCGCATCCCGGAAGGCGACATCCACCAACCCTGTCCCGCCCGCCTGGATGTAATGCGCCTCCACCACCGATCGGTAGGCTTCGGTAGCCCGGTAATCAGCCCGCACCGAAAACCCCGACACCAACAAGACCGCAAGCAGGATCCGTTTCATGGCACCACTCTAGGCCTATCCGGTAACAGAACGATAAGCGTCGGGTAAGTTTACGATGAGTGCATCATGGTATTTACCCCGCGGCGACAATCGCCAATAATGGACCGGTCATGAACCTGTTTCGTCCATTCCTGTCGTTTGCCCTCGCGGCACTCCTCCCGGCTTTCGCCCAACCTCCCCAGCCGGCCGAACTGCTGCCCCGCGAAACCGCGGACGGCGTGGTCTTTTCCTGCCTGGCCCCGGATGCGACGCGGGTGTTCCTGGCCGGTGATTTCAACGCCTTCGCGCGCAACCGTGGCGGACAGGTCACCGATTCCCGGTTCGCGATGACCGGCCCGGACCGCAACGGCGTTTTCCGGAAAACCGTTCCGCTGCCTCCCGGCCTTTACCGCTACAAGTTTGCCATCGAAGGCTCCAACGCCTGGACCTGGATCGCCCCGGACTACGCCTTGCACCGCGACCAGGAAGGCAACGCCTACCTCGTCGTGGACGGTCAGGCCGACTCCGATCCCCCCGCCGCGTCCGCCCGAGCCGCGCACACGGCCGAGGGCCTCGTCCACTTCGAACTGTTTGCGCCCGACGCGATCCTCGTATACCTCGCCGGTTCGTTCAACAACTGGGCCGACAACCGCGACGGCCGCGTGATCGATCTGCGCTTCGCGATGCGCGGCCCCGACGCGAACGGGATCTGGCGGGCCTCCCTGCCGTTGCCACGCGGACGGCATGCCTACCAGTTCGTCCTGGATGGCTCGACCTGGATCAGCGACCCGAACGCACCGGGCTCCCCTCCCGATCATCACTCGTTCGTGGAGGTGCCCTGATGCACGCCTCCTGCCTCCGCATCCTCGCTACCGTGTTGTTGCTCCTTGCCCCGCTGGCTTGCCGTCCCCCATCCGCCCCGGAGTCCACGCCCACCATGAAACCCGCCGCACCCGAATCGGTCACCACCCCGGCACCCGCCGACCCGATCACCCGCCTGCGCATCGGCGAACCCACCCACACCTACCCGCTCGCCGAGGAAATCCCTCCCGCACCCCGCCTCGACGAACCGAACCTGAATGTCCAGCGCTATGCCGACGGCACGATCACCCTCACGTTACCCCTCGCCCACGGCGAAGCGATCTGGGGCTTCGGGCAACGCTTCGACGCCTTCAACCTGCGCGGCGTCCACCTCGAAACCTGGACCACCGATGGCTGGAACGCGACCGACACCTCGTACTTCGCCGTGCCGTTTTTCATCAGCTCGCGCGGCTACGGCCTCTTCGTGAACCATCCCGGCCGCATCGCCTTCGACCTCGGCGCGAACGACCCGAACCGCCTGACCATCCGCATCCCCGACCGCGCCGTCGAGGTCTATGCCTTCACCGGAACCCCCGACACGATCGCCCGCCGCTACACGCAGCTCATCGGTCGTCCGCGCCCGCTGCCCGACTGGGTGTTCCGTCCGTGGGTTTCGCGCAATTCATTCCTCGGGGCCTACGAGGTGGATCGCGTGGTCGATCGCATGGCATCCCTCGGCATGCCGGTCGGCGCGGCCGTGCTCGAAGCCTGGGCCGAGCAGCTCCACAATTTCCGCTTCACCGAACACCGCTACCCGGACCCGGCCACCTGGATCCGCCGCCTGAACGACCGCGGCGTGCAGGTGATCTGCTGGATCACCTCGAGCGTCTGGCCCGATTCGGAGGCACACCGGCAGGCCCGTGACCGCGGCTTCCTCGTGCGCAACGAGGACGGCAGCGAACACGTCGTGCGCTGGCTGGAGAACGGCCGCAAGATCGACCTGCGCTCCCCAGCGGCGCGCGCGTGGTGGCGCGACCTGCACAAGCCGCTGATCGAGCAAGGCGTCGCCGGCTTCAAGACCGACGGCGGCGAGCACATGCCCGATCCGCTGTTCCACAACCTCCACACCTTCCACTACCAGCAGGCCGCCCTCGATGCCTTCCGCGACCTCGGCCGCCCCGGCATGACCTTCGCGCGATCAGCCAGCGCCCCGAACGCCTCGCTCGGCGCCTACTGGGCGGGCGACCAGCACGCCGACTGGCGCGGCCTCGCCATGGCGGTGCGCGGCGGCCTCTCCGCCGCGATCAGCGGATTCCCGCACTGGGGCCACGACATCGGCGGTTACTCCGGAACCCCGACCAAGGACCTCTACCTGCGCTGGCTGCAGTTCGGCGCCTTCACCCCGATCATGCAACTCCACGGCATCACCGCGCGCGAACCGTGGCACTACGACGACGAGACCATCGCCATCGCCCGCTTCTACTTCCAGCTTCGCGCGAAACTGCACGACCGTATCGTGGCCTGGAGCGAGGAGGCGCGCACCCACGGCACCCCGATCATCCGTCCGCTGGTCTGGACCGCTCCCGACGATCCCGCCACCTACTCCATCGACAACCAGTTCCTCTTCGGCCCCGACCTGCTGGTCGCCCCGATCACCGATCCGCTCGACGAACGCGGCATCTACCTGCCCGCCGGCGCGTGGGTCGATGCCTGGACCGGCGAACGCCGCGAAGGCCCGGCGCGCTTCCTCCACCACGCCCCGCTGGCCCGCATCCCGGTCTTCATCCGCGCGGAACACGCCGATGCGTACCGCGACGTCTTCACCGGCGCACCGGCGCCCTCCACCGCCCCGGTCACCGTCGCCCTTGCCGGTCCGCGCAACGACCGCGGCCTCGTGCCCACGCTGCGCCCGGTGCGCGACACCCACCACACCGAAACCATCGTCTTCGAAATCCGCAACCACGGCGACCAAACCGCCCTGCTGTCCGTCGAGCCGCGCACCACCGCCGGTTGCCGCATCGAACCCGCCGACCGCCTGAACCTCCGCCTCGCGCCCGGGGAAAACCAACGCCTCGCCTACCACGCCACCCCGCGCTCCGCCGAGCCCGCCTCGCATCCGGTCACCCTGCTCGTGCAGCACGACCAGCACACCTTGCCCGCGCCGGTCGTCACCCTCGCCGTCCCGCCCGCCTGGCACGTGCTCGGCCCCTTCGATGGCGGCGTCGGCTCCACCCAGCCTTTCGAGCGCACGCCGCCCGACCTCACCGCCACCTGGCCCGGCAAACACGGCCGCACCCTGCGCTGGACCGACGTCCCGCCCTCGCTCATCCAACCCGACGGCGCGATCGACCTCACCTCGCTCACCGGCCCCGACGGTTCCTCCACCACCTACCTGCTCGCCGAGATCACCAGCGATCGCGTCCGCCCCGTCACCTTCCACGCCGGCTTCGGCGACGCTATGACCCTCTGGCTCAACGGCCGACTCCTCACCACCATCGACGCCCACCGCAACGCCGAACGCGACGAAGACCGCATCACCGCCACCCTCCAGTCCGGCAAAAACACCATCCTGATACGTAACAGCCGCGACCTGGCCCCGCCGATCTTTCATTTTCGCCTATCGCACTAGCTTTTATCCGGCAAGCAGATACGGCATCTCGCACCCATGGCCCGCGTTTCCTTCTTGACGATTTTACCCAGCGCGTAATAAAACGTTTTACGGGTGTGACAACGCATTAAAACACAGGGGCATGTATGTACTTCAGAAAATTTCCGCACGTCGCGAACTTCGCTTTCGTCGGCCGCACCACCGCATCAGGCTCGATCACCCTCGGCCGTGAGCGCATCACCCTCAAGCAGCAATCGTTCAAGAACGGTGTGTTCCGCATCACCGCGTTATCGCCGCGCTGGGCGAAGAACCTTTCGCAAGCGGGCCTGACCCCGCCGCCCCCCGACAAGACCGCGAAGGCCCCCTACCGCCTCGACGCCGCGAAACCGTTCGGCCTGACCCTGCGCGGTCCCGATGGCGCGGTGTTGCTGCGTTCCCCGGCCGGCCGTTCGTTCGGCGTGTGCGGTCCGCGATCGGTGTTCGTGTTCGAGCAGACCGACGACATGCAGTTCTACGGCATGGGCGAAAAGATGCGCGGCCTCGAGTTGTCGGGCATCCAGACGAAGTTCTGGAACACCGACATCTTCGCCGACTTCCACTGGAAGGAGATCGAGACCGACCGGCCCGATCCGATGTACGTCAGCGTGCCCTACGTGGTGATCAAGCGCGGCAACACCTTCATCGGCCTGCTGCTCGACAACCCGCACGCGACCTTCATGTCCACCAGCGCCTCGATCAACATCGGTGGCGGCCAGATGAACCTCGGCGGCCCCGAGCAGAAGTACCTGACCATCGGCGCGGAGAACGGCCAGCCCGACCTCTACGTGCTCGTCGGCCCGAGCCTCGCCGAACTGACCCGCAAGCTGCAGGCGCTCGTCGGCACGACCCCGCTGCCGCCGGCCTGGGCGCTCGGTTACCACCAGTGCCGCTGGGGCTACAAGTCCGAGGCCTGCCTCGACGACCTCGACGCAAACTTCACCAAGCACGGCATCCCCTGCGACGGCCTGTGGGTGGACATCGACTACATGGACTCGTTCAAGGTCTTCACCTTCAACAAGGGCTATTTCCCGTCGATCGACAAGACGCTGAGGAAACTCGCCCGCAAGGGCCGCAAGGTCATCCCGATCATCGATCCCGGCGTGAAGAAGCAGAAGGGCTACCCGGTCTACGACTCGGGCAAGAAGGCCGATGTGTACTGCCGCAACCCGCAGGGCGACGACTTCGTCGGCCTGGTCTGGCCCGGTGAAACCGTGTTCCCCGACTTCTCGCTGCCCGGCGCCCGCGCCTGGTGGGCGAAGTGGGTGAAGCAATTCGCCGAGCACGGCTTCCACGGCTGCTGGATCGACATGAACGACCCCTCGACCGGCAGCGTGCTGAACGAGGACATGCTGTTCAACAAGGGCAAGCTGACCCACGACACCTACCACAACCAGTACGCATCCGGCATGGCCGAGGCCACCCGCGCCGGCTTCGCCGCCGCCCACCCCGGCGAACGCCCGTTCGTGATCAGCCGCTCCGGCTACACCGGCATCAGCAAGCACGCCGCGATCTGGACCGGCGACAACATGTCGAGCTACCACTACCTGCGCAACTGCATCGCGGTCAGCCTGAACCTCGCGCTCTCCGGCATCCCGTTCAACGGTCCGGACATCGGCGGCTTCGCCAACAACGCCTGGCCGCAGCTGATCCAGGACTGGGTGAAGGCCTGCTTCCTGTTCCCGTTCTGCCGCAACCATTCCTGCGTCGGCACCACCCACCAGGAACCGTGGGCGTTCGACGAGCAGACCCTCGCGGTGATGAAGCACTACATCCAGCTCCGCTATGCGTTCCGCCCGTACCTGTACAACCTGTTCATTCGCCAGGAGGAATCCGGCGAGGCGATCATCCGTCCGTTGTTCTACGACTTCCCCGACACCGACGCCCTGCCGCTCGGCCGCGTGGACGACGCATTCCTGACCGGTCCGGCGATCCTGCAGGGTCCGGTGCTGGTCGAGCACGAACGCACCCGCGGCATCCCGCTGCCCGGCGGCCTGCGCTGGTTCTCGACGATGGCCAGCGCGTGGATCGACGGCGGCCGCACCGTCTCGGCCACCCCCGGCGCGTTGCAGACCCCGCTGTTCCTGCGCGAAGGATCGGTCATTCCGATGACCCCCACCCTGCCCGAGGACAACACCTTCGACAGCCGCGACGTGGTCTTCCACCTGCTGCTGAAGAACGACTCGACGCTGACCGCCGGGTACCGGTACGCCTTCGACGACGGCATCAGCTACGCCTACCGCGATGGCAAACGCAGCGAGCTGGACCTCACCGCCACGGTGAAGGACGGCGCGTTGCACATCACCACGCAGTACACCGCGAAGGGCTACGGCAAGTGCAAGGAAGCGTTCGTGCTGTACGATACGTTCAGCGCCGTCTATGTGAACGGCAAACCCGCCTCGGTGACCGACAGCAAGCATTTCATCGGCGGGTCGGACCTCACGACCTGGACGGTCACCGCGTAACCGCGAGCAGCAGGCGGCGGAACGCCTCGATCATCGCATGCCGCAGCGGTTTCGCCTCGTCGGCGAACCGCTGCTGCCACGCCACGTACTCCTGGCGTCCCTCCGGCGTCTCGATGCACACCGGGGTCAACCCCATCGACGCGAGGTCGTACGGACTCGCCCGCATGTCCAGTTCGCGGATCCGGCAGGCGAGCAGGAAGGCCGCACCGATCAGGTCGCTGGCGATCCACGGGTAGAACTGGCTGGCCCACTTGTAGAGGTCCATATTGACGTGCAGGCAGCCGCACTGCTCCAGGTCCTGCCGCGTCTCGAGCTTCGGTTGCAGCCGGTTGAGCGGGCGCGCCTCCGGCGTGAAGAACCGGAACGCGTCGTAGTGCGAACACGAGACCGGCAGCGACTCGACCACCCGCGCCGTCTCCTCCGGTGAAAAGCGCAACGGCAATTGCCCGTGGCGCACCGCGCCGGCCCGGTACACCATCGCCCACTCGTGCAGCCCGAAACATCCGAAGCGCGGGGCGCGCACCGCGGTCTTCTCCAGCAGGGCCAGCACCCAGCGCGCGGCGTCGATCCGGCGTTCCGGGAAGCGCGCCGGATCGAGGATCCACCCGGCGTCGGTGCGCGACACCTCCTTGAGCTGGTCATACCCCGGCACGGCGTCGCCGGCCAGCGTCACCCCCACCCCGGGCGTCCAGCGGCGCAGGTGGGCCGGGGCGAACGGATAGTATTGGAACAGGAAATCCATCACCGGATGTTTCTCGCCGCGCGCCGCGCGGTCGAGGTGCGGACCGAGCAGCGGATCCAGCGCCGCGTGGTGGCGGTCGATGCGGGCGCGCCAGTCCGCCTCGGCGAGGATCGAACCCTCGGCCGGGAGCAGGCCGGACCGGTCGGGCGAGCAAGCGGGCACTGGCGCGTTCATGGGTTGTCGTGTACCATATCGGGGATGGACGACAAAGCGTCATTTGATTTCTGGTATGCCGTGAACCACACCGAGGTGCTGATCCAGCCGAAGCAGGTGCTGGAGACGTTCGGCACGACCACCGTGCATTACCACCTCGTCGCCGAGACGATGGATTCGGTCAACCAGGTGCGGGTGCGCGAGGGGAAAATCCACGCCTTCCGCCCGCAGATCATCACCCCCGACGCCCTCGGCCAGACCCTGCTCGAGGGCTTCGGCGAGGAGCAGGCGGGACATTACCTGTCGTGGTTGCGCGAGCACCAGGAAAACCTGTTGCTGCTCAAGTACGGGTTCTCGGTGCGCAAGGAATCGCTGAACGAGCACATCGTCACCGACACGGTGGCCAACGTGCTCGAGCGGGTGCGCCCGGATGTCGAGGGCAGTCCGCATCCGCTGCATGCGCTGATCCACGGGGTCGATGAACCGTGGGAGGTCTGCCTGCTGCAGCTGCTCGTCGAGGTGGTCCAGCAGTCGGTCG
The DNA here is from genome assembly GCA_937872895.1 of uncultured Verrucomicrobiota bacterium. GTDB lineage: Bacteria > Verrucomicrobiota > Kiritimatiellia > CAIVKH01 > CAIVKH01 > CALMUP01. The sequence goes on along the minus strand of CALMUP010000009.1, from coordinate 140,673 downwards.
CCGCCAACGCCCGCGACTTGCGCGCGGACCCGCAGGGGGTGCGGCACCGGATCGACCGGATGTTCCGTGACGCCGCGCGGAATCCCGAGCACATCCCCGCCCTGTCGCGCGCCCTGGAGCAGGCCGGGGTGTTCAAGGACTACGAGGACCGGTTCTTCGCCCTGGTGCGCGGGGCGCGGGGGATCGGTCCGTGATCGACTTCCGCAAGCGGCGTCCGCCCCCGCCCACCCGCGAGGAATTGCTGGCGCGGCAGGCCGAGCGGCTGGAGCGGATCGAAACCGCCTCGCGGTTCCCGTGGACGGCCTTCCTGCTTGTCGTTATGGCCATGCTCCTCGCCATCGCCCTCACCGGTGGCGGCGCGGTTTCCCTGCTCGTCGCGCTGTTCGTCGCGATCATCCTGCTCGCCCGCCGCTTCCGTCCCCCACCCCCGCCCCCGTCACCACCGAAGCGAGGCTGAGCCGTACGCTTCCACCCCGACCATCAGCCCGACGTCGGAGCGAGCAGGTTCAACGGGAGTTCCTGAGGCCGCGGGTTTGGCGCAGACCTCAATCGTAGTGAATGCGCGGGGCTGGTTGGATTACCGGCTGCGCTTGTTGCGGTTCGGGTGGGTCAGCCAGTAGCCGGCGGCCAGGGAGATGACCAGCGCGGCGATGCCGAGAAGGGCCAGCGGCGGCACATCCTTGTATTCCAGCATGATCACCTTGCGGGTCAACGCGATCATCGCGACCATGAAGACCGCCTCTACGCGGATGGTGTGCTCGGTCAGGTAACTCTTCACGGTATCGAGCAACTCGAGCCCGATCAGGATCATCATGAAGAAACTGAACAGCTCCATCATTTCATTGATGGTCAACCAGTCGAACGGGGGAGCCAGCAGATCCTGAACCAGGAACCACATCAGTTCCAGGGTCGCGATGCCGATGGTCAACATCATCATGCCGACCAATAATCGCATCACGATACTCTCGAACCAATGCAGCATGCGTTGCATGAATTGATCAAACTGCTCGGTCCGCGGCGGCACTTCGGGAATGTCCGGTTCGCATTTCATGACCTGAACCTACCATACGCGACGAAAACACGAAAGCCCAACCCGTCGCGAAGGAAATGCGCACTGCGCGGGGATGGCGTGCGGATTCAAGGCGGCATTCCCATGGAGTTGTACCCGACGAGGAGCGATGGGAGGCAAGCGGGTAAGTGGTCGGGTAAGGGTATCCGTTCAAGGGTGGCGGTTAGGTGTGGGTGTTGTGGCCGTCCTGCACGTACCCGGACGAGTCTGCGGTTCATCCACCCCTGTTTTCGGGATAAAGCGGATCCACGTCCGGCAATCCGTGTTCAGATCGACTTCGACTTCCCGTCCTCGCGGTAGGTGATGGCGTAGAGGTCCTGGCGGCGGTCGTTCCAGTTGTTGGTGGTGCCGCGGTAGCGGTGACGGCGCAGCAGTTCGATGTCGACGTCGTGGACGACGATGGTCTCGATGTTGGGGTTGCATTCGGCGGCGATGGCGTCGCGGCTGAACGCGAAGTCGGCGGGGGTGAAGATCCCCGACTGCGCGTAGTGGATGTCGGCGTTGTTGACGAAGGGCAGGTTGCCGACCGCGCCGGCCACCGCGACGTAGACGTGGTTCTCGACGCAGCGGGCGAGCGAGCAGTGGCGGACCCGCAGGTAGCCGAAGCGCTCGTCGGTGTTGAACGGCACGAAGATGATCTGCGCGCCCTTCTGCGCGGCGATGCGCGACAGTTCGGGGAACTCGATGTCGTAGCAGATCTGGATGTTGATGCGGCCGCAGTCGGTGTCGAACACCTCGACCTTGTCGCCGCCGGCCACGCCCCACCACTTCCATTCGGCGGGGGTGACGTGGATCTTGTACTGCTTGCCGATGGTGCCGTCGCGGCGGAACAGGTAGGCGATGTTGTAGAGGGTGCCGTCCTCGATGGCGAACTGCGAACCCCCGATGATGTTGATGTTGTGGCGGATGGCATACCCGCTGAACATCTCGAGGTATTGCGGGGTGAATTCGGCGAGCTTGCGCGCGGCATCGCTCGGGCGCTTGGTGTCGCAGAAGGACAGGAGCTGGGTGGTGATCAGCTCGGGGAACAGGACGAAGTCGCACTTGTAGTCGGACGCGGTATCGACGAAGTACTCGCACTGTTTGGCGAACTCCTTGAAGTTCTTCACCGTGCGCATCTCGTACTGCACGGCGGCGATCCGCACGACCTGCACCGGGCGGATGGCGCGTTTCTTGTAGGGGCGGTAATCGACGTTGGTCCACTCGAGGTAGGTGGCCCAGCCGGCGCTGTCCTCGTCGGACGGCAGGTATTCGGGAATCAGCTGCTTCAGCTCGAATCCGTTGGAAAGCTGGGTGGTCAGCACCGGGTCGTACAGGGTCTTGTCCTCGACCTTCTCCGCGTACTCGTGGGCGGTCATGCGGGTGCGGTGGGCATGGTAGCCGGGGATGCGCCCGCCGATGACAATGCCCTTGAGGTTGCGTTCGCGGACGAGGTTCTTGCGCGCGTCGTAGAGGCGGCGGGCGAGCTTCATGCCCTGGAACTGCGGGTCGACCATGATCTCGATCCCGTAGAGGGTATCGCCGTTCGGGTCGTGGTTGTGGATGAACCCGTTGTCGGAGATCTCCTTCCAGTTGTGCCAGTCGGAGTAGAGGTCGAAATCGACGATCAGGCTGGTGGCCGAGGCGACGATGCGCTGGTCGTGGACGATGCAGAACTGCCCTTCGGGAAAGTGGGCGAGCTGGCTGTTGAACTGGTCGCGGGTCCACTCGGTCATGCCGGGGAAGCAGCGGCGCTGGAGGTCGATGATGGCCTCGAAGTCGCCCGCCTCGAGGGTGCGCAGGGCGATGTGGCTTTCGAACTCGCGGAGGTCGATCGATTCGTTCATGGTTATTTCCTCGTGGCGACGGGGCGGGTGCGGCCGGGGAACAGGGTTCGGCAGAGCAGGCAGGTCGTGCCGTCGCATCCACGTGCGGTGCAGTGCTCGCGTCCGTACAGGATGATCTGGATGTGCAGCTTGTTCCAGCGCGCTTCCGGGAACAAGGCCTTCAGGTCGGCCTCGGTCTGGACGACGTTTTTCCCGCTGGTGAGCTTCCAGCGCTGGGCCAGGCGGTGGATGTGGGTATCGACCGGGAAGGCGGGCACGCCGAAGGCCTGGGCCATGACCACCGAGGCGGTCTTGTGGCCGACACCGGGCAGGGCCTCGAGCGCGGCGAAATCGGCCGGAACCTGGCCCCCGTGGCGCTCGAGCAGCAGCACCGACAGGCCATGGATGGCCTTCGATTTGGCCGGAGCGAGGCCGCAGGGGCGGATGATCGCGGCAATGTCGGACACCGGCAGGCGGACCATCGCGGCCGGGTCGGCGGCGCGGGCAAAGAGGTGCGGGGTCACCTGGTTCACGCGTGCATCGGTGCACTGGGCCGACAGCAGCACGGCGACGAGCAGGGTGTAGGGATCGCGGTGATCGAGCGGGACGCGGACATCGGGGTACAGGGATTCGAGGGTGCGGTCGATGATCGCCGCGCGCGCCAGGCGTTCCTGCTTAACGGAAGGCATTGGTCCAGCTCACCGGGGCGGTGCCCGCGCGGGTCCACACCACGACGGCAGCGCCGGCCGGGATCACGAAGGCCGAGGCATCGCCCTCCCCGCCGGTAATGAACCAGTAGGCTCCCCCCTCGCGGCTGTTCAGCCAGATGCGGGCCAGCGGTGCGGCGTTCATCGCATCGCGGTTGGCGAAGATGCGGATCTCGTCCGACTTTGGCACCACCGGTCCGGCGGCCAGACCCGCCTCGCGCAAGCCAGTGTCCTTTACCGCCATCGCGGCCGGGGCGGCGTAGGTCACCACGTGAAACAGACCACCGGGAGCCAGCGTGTCGCCGGTAAACTCCACCACCTTGTCGTTGTGCGTTTCCGATGCGACAAGGGGGGCGACGCCACCAAGACCGAGCGTGATCAACAACAAGGGAAGGATCGTCTTCATGGCCACATCGTACCGCTCTCGCCGGCAAAGTGCAACCTTGGCCGGGTGACATGGGTCACACCGGGCTTGCGCAGCAACCGGCTTGCCCCTATGGTTTCCCCGATCATGAGCTCCAATGTCTACCATAAGCAGCCCCAACCTTCCCGGAACCGCCGGGATCGTGTGGTCGTCATCGACGGGCCGGCCAAGCCGGGTGCTCCGCTGAATGATCCGGATGGCAAGGCCAACCAGAATACCCAGAAGACGATCCGCATCCTGATTCTGCTGGTCGTCTTCATGGGAGGGTTCCTGTTCGCCAGCATCAAGATCCTCGAGGTCTTGTGGGGCCGCAAAGACCGGTCGGTGCGACGGATCACCATCAGCCAGCCGGTGGAAGCGCAACCGGCGGTGTTATCCCGCCCTGCCACGGCCGCTCCGTCTGCTCCGGCGACCGTTGCGGCTGAACCGATCGCGCCGCCCACCACGGCGACGGCACCTGCCGCTGATCCGTTGCGCCGCATCAACCGCACGAACGCGGAAACCGTGGATACCATTTACCGATGGGGCAAGGTATTGGAAGACGCCGGCGAATTCGACGGGGCACTGGCCCGGTACCGCGAAGCGCTGGATGTCGACCCGAGCAACGTGACCGTACTTGCTCAAATCGGCCGGTTGACCATCAAGCTCGGCCAGTACGGTGAAGCCGTCCGGTCATTGCAGAAAGCCATCGAGGGCGCCAACAGCAATCCGGACATCATGAACGATCTCGGCGTAGCCTTGACCTTTGATGGTCAGCCCCGCGAGGCGGTGATGCTGTATGACCGCTTGTTGAAGGCCCGGCCCGACTACGAAGCCGCCCTATTCAACAAGGGTTATGCGCTGGTCCAGTTGCGCGATTACACCAGTGCACGTCCGCTGCTCGAGGAGTACATCAAGCGCAAGCCGGATGCGGCCATGGCGTATGGCGTGCTGGCGGTCCTCGAACTCGCGGAGAAAAACCACGACCAGGCCCTGTTGCTGCTCGATAAATCCATCGCCCTTTCGCCCGGATGGAGCATGCCCTACCTTGATGCGGCGGCGATCTGCGCCTCCATCGGCCGGGCCAGCCAGGCCCTGGACTACCTGACCCGGGCGTTGGATGTGACCTCCCCCAGCGACGTGTACCGTCACCTGCAAACCGAGGCTTTCCGTGACATCCGGGTCAGCGAGGCGGGCATCGCCTTTGAACGCATACTGGCCGATCGGGCCCGTGAACGCATGCAGCCGGCGTCGCCCTGATCCAGCGTTCGGTTCCTTCAGCGGGCGAGCCAGATATCCGGCCAGCAGTCGTTGCCGGTGTGCCAGGTGATGCGGTAGGTCTGGTCCATCGGCGTTCCGACTTTCCACAGGAAGATTTCGTAATCCGCAGCATCGTGCTCATGCCCTCCTTCCGAGGCTCCGAAGACCAGGTAGGCCTCGTCGGAAGTGACCCGCGGGAAATACTCGTGGTTGAAGGAGGAGGCGTGGTTGAACCACAGGCTGCGCTCGAAGCTGCGCGGGTTGACCCGGAAGAAGGCATTATCCTTGCCGGGCAGGTGATCCACGTAATAGAGGGTTGTGTAGTCGGGCGTCCAGTTGACCTGGCACCCCTGACCGAACGGGCGCAGCCGGCCCTCGCGGTCCGCCAGCGCGGACGTCTGTCGGACGGGCCGGATGCTGACACCGATCTCCCCGGTGTGAGGATTGTAACTGGGCGTGTCGAGGGTCAGGTTCTCCGGGATGTCGCCCAGCCCGGGATACAGCAGGCGGGTTTCCTCGCCGCTCACCAGGTCGCGTTTGCGCACCTCGGTGCCGTTGAACTGGAAGAGGATTTCCCGGTCGTTGATCCAGGCCGGTACGTTGGCATTGGTGGCAATCAACGTTTCCTTGCCGCTGGCCAGGTCCAGCAAGTACAGGTCCCATGGGACCTTGTTGCGCTGGGACACCCACGGGATCTGCGAGCGGCAGAACAGGAGGCGGGCGCCGTCGGGCGATATGCGCGGGTAATATTCGGTGTGCGGGTGCCGGGTCAGCGGCATGACTGTGCCACCCGGCAGGGACATCCGGAAGATGTCGTGGTTGCCATCGCGGTTCGAACTCCAGACGATGAACCCCTGCAGGTCGGCGGCCCAGGCAGGTCGCGGCGTCTGGGCATCCGCCGCGATCGATGCACCGATGTCCGGCGCTTCCAATGCGCCGAGCTTCTTGAAGGCCCGGTATTCGAGAAGCGCCCAACCGGCGGCACCACCCAGCAAGGTCAAACCAATCAGCGCCACGACGGCCATCCGCCAGCGCGGGGCCGACATTGGCGCGGTCGCGGAGGAACCACGGCCGCTGCGGCGCATGGCGATCAGCAACAGCCCCGCTCCGCCGATCAGGTAATCCACCGCCTGGCTCCACATATGGATGGCCAGCATGGCCAAGGCGGCCGCGGCGGCGGAAAAGCCAAGTATCGTCCACACCGCGGTGCCCCCTGCCTCATAGGCGCCAAAACTCATCAGGGTCGGTAGCGGAAGGCTGGCTGCCGCCTCCGCGCCGAGCAGGGCCGACAGGACACGTATGAACCCGGCATCGGTCAGCTCCGGGAAATTTACACGCGTCACGGCCAGGAACAACAGGTAGATACCGCCGTATTTCAGGCTACGCACGACCACGGAAAGGGCCAGGGTGCGCAGCAGGGTGCCCGAACGACGCACCGCCTCGAACGAATGGATCAACCGGTCGAGAAATGCCCTCAGTTTTTCCAACCAGCGCGGCAAGGCACGGTGGTCGGTCCACCGATGCAACAGGTGTCCCGCCCAGGTCGAACCGAATAACAGCACGGCCAGACCGGTGAGTGATACCACCGCGATGAAGACCATCGCCCATCCCATCCAGGCTGGCGCCGAAGCGGTGGCGGCGGCATGCAGCAGCAGGGCCCCCACGAGCAGAGCCAGCGCAACCAGATCAAACACGAAACTCAAGGCCAGCGAGGAAAGGCCGTCAGGCACCGGCACCCGGTAGCCTCGGTTCAGCAGGGCCACATACATCAGTTCCCCGCTGCGCGAAGGAAGCATATCCACAAACATATTGCGTGCCATGGTCACCAGCATCATATGAAACCCCGATGGTATCGCCGCCACCCCGGCGGCCCGCAACAACAACCGGTAGCGGACCGATCTTACCCACGCCTGCAGCAGGGCCAGGCCGGCATAGGCTGCAACCAGGGCGGCACTGGTTCTGGTCAGTACCTGCCACAGGCCGGGATACTTGTCCTGGTTGCCCGCCCCCGCCACCAGGTGAAGGATGAGGGCAATCAACCCTACCGAGACCAGGGCGGACCAGAACAGGCGTTTGAGTAAAGCGGGATTCATGCGCGGACGTTAATGCGAAGTTGGACCATGACAAAGCAAAAACGCTCGACCAACAATCCGGAATCTTTCCCGGCAAACCCACTGGAAGTCCGCGCGACCACCCACTATAGTATCGCCGCGATGAAAGTACTTGTCACAGGATCCCATGGATTGATCGGCCGCGATGTCGTGAACCGGCTGACCGGGGCCGGCCATTACGTCGTCCGGCTGGTCCGCTCGCAGCCGGACCGGGCGCGCGGCGACGCCGTGTGGGATCCAGTGCGCGGGCACATTGAACGCAACCAGATCAATGGCATCGATGCCGTGATCCATCTGGCCGGCGAGAACCTGCTCGGCCTGTGGACCAAGGGCAAGCGGGAGCGCATCCACCGCAGCCGGGTCGCCGCGACCGAGTACCTGGCTGAAGCCTTGGCCAGCCTGACCCATCGTCCCAAGGTTTTCCTTTCCGCCTCGGCCATCGGGTATTACGGGGACCAAGGTGACCGCTGGCTGACCGAAGCCTCGGCCAACGGGAAAGGTTTCCTGGCCCAGTTATGCCGTGAATGGGAGGACGCCACGGCCATCGCCCGCAATGCCGGCATCCGCGTGGTCACCCTACGCACCGGCATCGTGCTCTCCCCCCGCGGCGGCGCACTGGCCAGCATGCTCCCGGTGTTCAAGGCCGGTCTCGGTGGCCCCATCGGCAACGGCCGTCACTACATGAGCTGGATCGCGCTGGATGATCTGGTCGATGCGGTCCTGTACTGCCTGGAGCACACCGATATTACCGGCCCGGTCAACCTCACCGCGCCCGAACCGGTCAGCAACCGTGATTTCACCAAGGCCCTTGCCACCACCTTGCGTCGCCCGGCCTTCCTGCCCGTTCCGGCTTTTGTCCTGCGCGCCTTGCCCGGCGACATGGGCCGCGAAACCCTGCTCAGCAGCGCCCGTGTGCAACCGGAGAAACTGACCCGCCACGGCTTCACCTTCGCCGCGCCGACCATCGAGTCGGCGATGAACGCCTTGTTCCCGTGAGCAGCGTGCAGGATTTTCATACCGGGAACATCGCCAGCCTGCCCGGGTTGATCGCTCATCGGTCCAGGACTGTTTTGATGACCTGGATGGTACCCAGCGGTCCCGGATAATCACCAATGACCCCACCCGCCTTGCGCACGGCTTGGCGCACTTCCGGTATGGCGTCGCCGGGACAGCCTACATGGCGGGCAACATCGAGGATCAGCATCGGCAGGTCGTTGTACTGGTCGCCCACCGCCAGGATATGGTCCGACGGCAATCCGATATGGCGGGCATACGCCTTCAGGGCATGGCCCTTTCCCAGTGCTTCGTGCATGACCGCCACCCAGCCACCGTTCCGGGTCAGGAATACCCCCTCCAACCCGGCCAGATAGATTTCCAGGTCACGGAACAGGCGCAAGGGCTGGGCGTCACGATCGTGAACGAAAAACGCGGTGAACAGGTCGCCAATCATCGTGCTGATCGGTTGGTAGGTCTTCTGGATATGCTCCAGCTTGTCGTCGAGTTTCTCCTGAACCCGGGCATGGCAGTTCCGGAGATCATCGTGGGCCTTCGCGTTCCAGGGCTCCAGCGGTACATACGCATCACCCTCCCGGATGAAAACGAGGCTTTCGCTGCAGATCAGGGCGTCCGGCAGGTAGGTCAGCCCGCGGGCACGTGAACGCTCCAAGACGCCGAGCTGATCCTTCATGTCGCGTCCGCTGTTGGCGCACCACCGGATGCCCCTTGCCTCCAGCCCGTTCAAGGTTTGGATGACCTCGGGATGGAACACGCCGGCTGGATCGTCGTACACCAGGATGGTGCCGTCGAAATCCAGGCTGATCAGGCGAACCGTGTTGTTATCCTTTGTGGCATCCATGCAGCGTTTTCCCAATCGAGCAAAAGGGACACGCTACCATACACAGCCCTGCCTGTAAACGCCGTTGGTGTCAGTTTTACGTTAATCCAAAAGGGGTATCCGGCACGCGCATGACGGCAGGTTGCGACGCCTTCGCCTGCCGGCGAAGCGCTATCATGCATCTGGTTCGGACCCATTCCGAGCGTCAGGTCGCCTCGGGCTGGTCCTCGTTCCACTGTTCGCGCAGGGTGGCGATGACGTGCCACAACGAGAGGGCCGCGACGAGGATGAAGCCGGTGGCGCAAATCGCCATGTAGGAAACCGCGGCAAACTTGTCCACTTCCAGGTAGTACAGGATCGCCCCGACGCAATAAGCCCCGGCCAGCGCTTCAAGCACGGTCATCCGGGAGATGCGCGCCTTGTACTTCACCGGCTTGTCGCCGGACTTGGGGGTGCGGATGAATGCGGAGGTCTTGCCCATGACCGCCTCCAGCACAGCCCGGGTGTTCGATACCGCGATGCCCGCGCCGAAGATGGTGATCATCGGCAGGTACAGGATGTTTTTATACCAGGTGCGGCGGTACAGGAGGATCTGCGGGATGCCGTAGATCAGGTACGGCGCGAGGGTGCCGAGCAGGAACAGGAATGGCAGCAGCCCGCTGGTCGGGTAGCGGTAGTGGGTGACGAAGATCGAGTAAGGAAAAGACAACAACACGACCCAGAGGATCAGCGGGTGAACGAGGTAACCGCACATCTGGAAGAATGCCTGGATCTTGGCGATCAGCGAGAAGTTCGAGCGGAACACGGTGGGGAGGAGTTTGATCGCGGTCTGGATCGACCCCTTGGCCCAGCGGAATTGCTGGGCCTTGAGGGCGTTCATGTTCTCCGGCAACTCGGCCGGAACGACCACGTCGAACAGGAACTCGCATTTCCATCCGGCCAACTGGGCGCGGTAGGAGAGATCGAGGTCCTCGGTCAGCGTGTCGGCATGCCAGCCGCCGGCGGCATCAATCGCCTGGCGCCGCCATACCCCGGCCGTACCGTTGAAGTTCATGAACAGTCCGCTGTAGGAGCGGGCCCCCTGGTCGAGGGTGAAGTGACCGTCGAGACCGAGCGCCTCCGCATGGGTGATCGGTGAGTGCTCGCGGTTGAGGTGCCCCCAGCGCGCCTGTACCAACCCGGTCTTGTCGTTGATGACCATGGCCGGCATGGTCTGCAACAGGAAATCGCGCGGCGGGATGAAGTCGGCATCGAAGATGGCAAAAAAATCGGCGGCGGTCTGGGTCATCCCGTACTTCAACGCACCGGCTTTGTAACCCTCGCGCGTCGGCCGCCGCACTACCTGGACATCATGGCCCTGGGCGCGCAGTTCACCGGCCACCCGGTCAATCAACGCACAGGACTCGTCGTTGGAGTCATCGAGGACCTGGATGCTGTGACGGCCGGCTGGATACTCCATCGCCGCGACGGCGCGCATGACCCGCTCCACCACATTGTACTCGTTGTAGACCGGGATCTGCGTGACCACCGGCGGCAGGTCATCCATGGAAAACCGCGCCTCGAATTCCCGCTTCACCGCATCGACGCGACGGTGTCGGTGCTTGCGGTTCAGAAACCAGAAGAACATCAGCACATACAGGTTCAGCGCAAAGGCCAGCAGCACCAAGGTCGGAACCAGATGCGCAGCAAACAACACCGCTTCCATCCATTTCGGCATAGCACGTTCGCCCGGGTTAGGGACGCCTCTCAAATTGGCCGGAGAGCGTAATCAAACGTTTTAAGGAAGCAAGAGCGCAGAAGGACGCTGCTCGACAGAACCAGCTCGTTGCATGCGGATTTCCGTTAATGGCACGACCGCATCAGCTTGATGGTGTTGATGTTACAACATCATGCAAATTTCGGATCAGGGTCCGGTCAGTTTTTCGTGGGCGTCGAGAAAAGGGCGAAGTTGGTCGAGCCAGCAGTGCTGTTTTTGCGCGGGAGAAAGACTGGCCAAGGCCGGGCTGGTGGAGGGCAAAACGGCGAAGGCGAGGTTGGTCGGCCACTCCGGGGCATCGGTGTGGCCCGCGCGTTGGAACTGGCGCTCGGCCTCGCGTCCGTTGAAGGCGATCAGGCGGAGGTGCGGCATCGCACGCACCGCTCCGGCGACATCCTGGTGGCGCACCGAGCCGTCCTCGATCGCGGCATCGAGGCTGCCGCGCCGCCGGCAGGCCGCCACCACATCCCACACCGCCACGCCAACGGCACACAACGCCGCCGTGCGTTCGGCGTAGGGTGCGCCGGGCGGCACCCCGGTGAGCGCGGCCATGATCGACCAGAAATGATTGCGTGGATGGGCGTAGTAGGCGCATGCGGCGAGCGAGGCCGCCCCGGGCATGGAGCCGAGGATCAAAACCCGTGCCGTGACCGCGCCCAGCAGGGGCAAGGGATGGCGGATCAGACGGGCATTGACATGTTTGGCGGTTTTTCCATTCATCGTCGGGCCGGGCTGGACCTGACTCTCGCATGTCCTATACTGAGAGCCATCGATGCCCACCTGTATGATTATGCTTACTGGATCGGCATGGAATGTCCCATCATTGCGTTCAGAGCGACAACGATAAGCGTTTACGAGTAGGTGTACGAGTACGGAATCATGGATGAAATCGGCTTTTGATCATGAAGACCTGAGAGTGTACCAAGCAGCGATTGCGTTCGTGGTATGGCACGAAGAGACAGCTCGGGTGTTAACAACCAAGGTGGCCGCCTGCGATCATTTACACCGGGCTTCAGCCAGCGTTCCCGTGAACATCGCGCAAGCCAGCGGAAAACGATCGATGAGTGATCGGCGTCAGTTTATCGATACCGCTTATGGATCATCGCTGGAATGTGCTGCATGCCTCGACGTACTCGGCATGCAGGGGCACCTTCAAGAAGAAACCACTCAGGCTGGCAAGGAGCGCCTCGCGATGTTAGTAGCCATGTTGATCGGCTTTCGAAAGTCTACTGACCGTGCGTTGCGCGAGGAACGCCCCGCCTACATGGTCGCAGTGCCGGATGGCATGCGGGTTTGGTTTGACCACGAAAAACTCGACGTCTACAGAAAAGCCTTGGGATTCGTTGCCTGGTGTAGCCGGTTATCCCATAATGACAACATTCCTCATGCAACACAGTCCGCTCTGGATCGGTCATCGACCGGGGTAGCCCTAAACATTGCTGAGGGTAACGGCAAGTTTTCGTCAAAGGATCGCTGTCGCTTCATTGGCCACGCCCGAACCGCCGCGTTACAGGCGGCAGCAACGCTTGATATTCACGCCATACGGCAGATTCGGAGCAAGCAAGCCATGATCGACGGCAAGAAGCAGCTCGCCGATATTGTGCGTATGCTGGTAGCATGGGAGACAAAGCTGAAGGATATATAGAACACGAAACCTTACTCGTACGCCTACTCGTACACCCGATCGATCGAGCCAACAACGAGTATCCCCTAAGGAATCACAAACCAAACATACCCACCCGATAGACCGCATAGGTTCAGCAAGACCCCCTCCCCAATCATTACAGACCTCGATCATGCCACGCAAACCATCACCAACCCCACCCCGCCGCCTGACCCACATCGGTCCCGGCAACCTGCCGTCCATGGTGGATATCGGAGAGAAACCGGTAACCCGGCGCACGGCCGAGGCGGAGGCGGTGATGCTGGTGCCGGCTGCGGTGACCCGGTTGTTCCGCGACGGGGAGGTGCACGGGCCGAAAGGTCCCGTGTTCCAAACCGCGATCATCGCCGGTACCCAGGCGGTGAAGGAGACGTCGCGGCTGATCCCGTTCTGCCACCCGCTGCCCATCGACCGCTGCACCGTGACCATCACCCGCACGGGCCGCCGGTTCGTGGTGCGTTGCCTGGTCAGCGCCCTCTACAAGACCGGGGTCGAGATGGAGGCCCTGACCGGGGCGAGCGTGGCCGCACTCACCATCTACGACATGCTCAAGGCGGTCTCGACCGACATGGAGATCACCGGTATCCACGTGGTCCGCAAAACCGGCGGCAAGACGGACATTGGATCGCCATGAAAACCGTGCACCTGGAATACGTCGCGATGGTCCGCGAAACCGTCGGCAAACCGCGGGAATCCCTGCCGACCACGGCCGCCGACCTCGCCGGTCTCTACGCCGACCTCGCCGCGCGCTACCAACTCCCCTGGTCGCGCGAGGCACTGCGTCCGGCCCTCAACGACCGGATCGTCGCCTGGGACACGTCCATCGCCCACGATGACCGCATCCTGTTCCTGCCGCCATCCTCCGGAGGCTGACCCATGCTGAGCTTGTCCACCGATCCGATCGACGACCGGGCCTTGCGCGCCGAGCACCATGCCCACACCGCCGGCGCGCTGGTCGTGTTCGAGGGCATCGTGCGCAACTTCAGCATGGGTCGCGAGGTGACCCACCTCGAGTACGAGGCGACCCCGGCCCTCGCCAATGCGGAATACGAGTGCATCGTGCAGGAGGCGTCGCGCCACTATCCGCTGATCTGGATCCGCTGCGTTCACCGCATCGGCCTGGTGCGCCCCGGCGAAACCGCGATCTGGCTCGGGGTGGCCACCGGGCACCGCGCGGAGGCGTTCGAAGCCTGCCGCTACGTGATCGACCATATCAAGGCCCGCCTGCCCATCTGGAAGAAGGAACATTACACCGATGGCGACTCCGGATGGATCAATGCGCCCTGATCCGGCCGGCACAACCGGGTGGCGCGGCCGGTGGATCGCACGGCTCGGGGCCCCGGTTGACGCGACATTCCTCGTCGTATTCCGCGTCGCCTTCGGTTTGCTGATCGCCCTGGACATGCTGTGGCATGTCCAGCACGGCTTCATCCGCGACCACTTCATCGAGCCGGCCCGCCACTTCACCTACTTCGGCTTCGGCTGGGTGCGGCCATTGCCCGGCGACTGGATGTTCCTGCCCTTCGCCGTGGTGGGGCTTTCGGGGGTGATGATCGCCCTCGGTTGGCGGTACCGCGCCGCAGCGGCGTTGTTCTTCACCGGCTTCACGTGGATCTTCCTGACCGACCAGTCGCTCTACCTGAACCACAACTACCTGATCTGCCTGCTCGGCTTCCTGCTCATCCTGCTGCCCGCCCATGTCCGCGGTTCACTCGATGCCCTCGCCGGACGCGTCGCAGCCTCGACCACCGTACCCGCGTGGACCCTGTGGATCCTCCGCTTCCAGCTGACCGTGGTCTATGTGTACGGTGGCCTCGCGAAGATCAATCCCGACTGGCTGCGCGGCGAGCCGGTGCGGACCTGGCTGGCCGGGCGGGCCGACCTGCCGGTGATCGGACCGTGGCTGACCCATGAGTTCGCCCCAACCTTCTTCGCCTACGGCGGACTGCTCTACGACCTGTTGGTCGTGCCGTTGCTGCTATGGCGGCGAACCCGCTGGCTGGCCGTGGCGATGACGGTGTTCTTCCACCTGACCAACGCGACATTGTTCGATATCGGGATCTTCCCATGGATGATGCTCGCCTCGACCTTCCTGTTCTTCCCGCCGGAACAGATCGCCCGGCTGGTCTCGCGCGGTCGCGCCCCCGTCACCCCGGCCAAACCGGAACGGACCGTGGTACGGCCCGCCCTGCTGGTCGCACTCGCGGCCTATGCAGCGGTGCAACTGCTGCTTCCGCTGCGCCACTGGGTGTATCCGGGCGATGTAGCCTGGACCGAGGAAGGCCACCGGTTTTCCTGGCGGATGAAGTTGCGCAGCAAGCAGGGATGGGTGACCTACCGGGTGGTGGAACCGGCGACGGGCCGGACGGACACCGTGCGGCCGGAACAATTCATGACCGGTTGGCAGGCGGTCCGGATGGCCACGCGGCCGGACATGATCCTGCAGGGGGCGCACTGGCTGGCGGCGGAACAGGAACGGGCCGGACAGCCGCGGCCGCAGGTCTATGCCGATGCCTGGTGCGTGCTCAACGGGCGGGCCCCGCGGCGGCTGATCGATCCCGCGACCGATCTCGCCGCGCAGCCACGCTCGCTGGCCCCGGCCCCCTGGATCACCCCGTTCACCTACACCCCGCTGCGGCGCGGGACAACGGAGGTGCCGATCATCTTCCCGCCACGGACCGTGCGGTCATGGATCGGCACGCCGCCGTTTGACGAGGCGAAGGCCCGCGCCGACCTGATCACACGGCAGGCGCGGCAGCTCGACCGGGTCAACGAACAGTTGCTGGCGGAATTCGGATTGGATCCCGAGGGCTATTACCTGCTGGCCGGCCAGACCCTGTACGCGCTCACGCCGCGCCCGGAGCACCCGATCACCGGGGCCATCGACCCGCGCAACCTCGACAGCCTGCGCCGGCACTTCATCATGGAACCCCGCCGGGTGCTGGAAGGCGACGCGGAGCGGACCCGCTACGAGGCGCTCGCCACGCGCAAGGCGGTGTTGAGCGAACGGCTGGAAGTGCTCGCCGCGATGGCTCCGGTGGCGGCTCGAACGGCGCTGGACATCGAATAACGCGGGTGATGGCTCGCCCGCGGAAACGACCGCGCGGCAAGGCCCATCCCCTCCGGCGTATAACGCCGGAGCTACAGCAGGAAGACACACGCACGTTCCGCCCAACCGATCCGCCAACGTCCCTGTCGTTCCGTCATTGTCCGACGGAAGAGGATCATCACGGATAGCGTGACCACCGGAGTTGCCGCGCGATTGGGCTCAACGCACCGCAGCGAGCGGGATGGCGGGCACGCCATCCTTCTCGGCGGCCTTGGCCGGAGCGTCCTTGTCATCCTTCGCGGCGGCACGGGCCTGGTTGGTCTCGGGCAGACCGCTGATGTCGGCCATCTCGCGGACGATGTAGTGGAGGTGGATGTTCCATCCGCCCACGCCCGGCTGATTCATGTCGAGGAAGTAGTGCTCGCTGCCGAGGATGCCCTCGGGCCCGGTCAGGCGGGCCACCTGCCCGAGGAACGCATCGCCGCGCTTGAACCGGCGGAGGATCTCGTCCTTCCCGCCGAGGATCACGTTGTTATAGATGATCAGGCCGGGGATCTTCAGGTTGCCGATGTAGTCGATCTTGCGGTCGCCGACCTTGCCGATCTCGCCTTCGAGGTGGATCCAGACATACCCTTCCGGCGTGTCGTTGCCGGACAAGCCACCGCCGTCCACCTTCAGGTTGCCGGGAACGATGCTGACTTCCATCGGGTCGGACAGGGTGCCGATATAGCGGGCGTTGATGGTCGCGCTGGAGGAAATCAGGTTCAGTGCCGAACCGTTGCGATCGACCAGGCCGCCGTTGGGCAGACTGACCCGCATGTTGCCGCCGGCCTGCAGCCGGTTTACGAAGGTATCGCCCTGCTTGAGCTGGGTGATGTCCATGTTGCCGCCGGCCTGGATGGTGTCGATGCGGCCGACGTTCATGTTGATCGAGCCGTTCGGGCCGATGTCGCGACCGGCGATCATGATGATATCGGGGGCGGTGATCAACGATTCGTCATCGAACACGTTCTGGCCGACGCGGAAGTTCGCGAAGTTGCGGGCGATCACGCGGCTCATGTAGATGTTGCGGGCGATGATGTCCACGCGGCCCGCCGAGATCAGGTCGAACTCGAGGTCGCCGCCAATGGTGGCCTTGAGATCGCCACCGGCAATGATCTGGTTGCCCACATAATTGCCCCCCACGGTCAGCAGGATGTTGCCGCCGGCTTGCAGGGTCCTCAGGCCGTTGACCGAGCCATTGACATCGATGATCGCGTCGTTGCCGACGGTGATCACGTTGCCACCAAGGTTCGCTCCGACATTGAATTCGAGACGGCCGGCCACGGTCATCTGGTCGAGCGGCTGGGCATTGGCCACCGGCATGCCCTCGCAGCAGAACGGGAGGCCGAAGCGCAGGTAGATGCCGGGGACGGGACCGATGACCACGCTGTCCTCTTCGGTCAGGTACACATCGCCGCGCTTGGTCTGGAGGGCGAGCACACCGGCATTGATGTCGAACGAATCCCGCTCGGTGCCGATGTTGCGGTTGGCGCGCATGCTCAGTTCGTCGGCGGTCACCTTGCCGCCACCCTTGATGCTGCCGCGGCGGGCGGTCAGGGCGACGGTGCCGCCCTTGATCTGGCCGTTGATGGTCAGGTTGTTGTTGCCTTCGAGGGCGATGCTGCCGAACTGGGTGGTGATCCGGCTCTGGCGGCTCATGGTGAAGTCGTTGCCGGCCTTGATCGAGATCGACCCGGCGAACGACTGGATGCGGCTGCGCTTCAGCAGGCGCACGTTTTCGCCATAATAGTAGATATTCCCGAACTGGGACTTCACGGTGCCACCGAGCTGGAGGATGTCGCCCGCGCCATCGAGGTCGTTATCGGCCCAGATCGCGATGGTGCCGGGGCCGGAGGTCGCGATGAACTTGGTGTTCGTGTTGATGATCACCGAGCTGTCGGCCTTCAGGCAGATCTCGCCGAGGTCGGAGATGATGTCGGCATCGACCAGCAGGTAGGAATTCGAGCCATTGGCACTGAGGTTGATGAAGCCGGCGCCATCGGCGCTGATGCCGACATTGTCGTCCGGGTTGTCGCCGTCGAAGACGATGATCGCGCCATTGACGGTTTCCAGCGAGATGCTGCCGCCGTTGGTGGTGACGAGGTCGCTCTGGGCGAGGTCGACGATCTGGGTGGTGGTGCCGTCGAGCAGGACACGATCAACCACGACGTTCGAGATGGTGGTGATGACGGTGATGCCCTGGTTGACCACGTGCACGCCGCCGGTTCCGGCGCGGGCGGAGATGAAGCCGATCAGTACGTCGAGGTCGTTCGAGTCGGAACCCGCGCCATTGCCGGCGACCATGCGGAGGGAGGGCGCGAGCACGTCGAGCAGGTCGTCGCCGCCGTCGATGATCGAGCCGTTTTCGGCGATGATACTTACGGTGTTGCTGGGCGAGATCAGCGAGGTGATGGTCACGTCCTCGCGGGCCTGATAGCGTACGGGTCCGTCGCCGGCGAAGCCGACCACGTTGGAGCCGGTCATCGTAATGGAGCCGTTTTCGGCCAGTACATCGACCGAGCCGATGCCGGCGCTGATGACGCTGTTGTTCTGGCGGATGTCGTTCGAGGCGATCAGCGAAATGTTGCCGTTCTGGGCATAGACCAGCTCGTTGATCTCGATGTCCTGCCCTTCCCCGCCGGCCTTGAGCAGGATGTTGCCGTCACCGCCGTTCAGCACGGCGGCATCGACGGTGATCGTTCCGTCAAGGGTGTCCACCAGCAGGTTGCCGTTCGACACGATGATGCCGGCCAAGGCCGGGAAGCTCGTGGTGGAGAGGCTGGCGTCGGGATTGACCACATTCACCAGGATCGGCTCGACGCGGCCAATAACGAGGTCGTCGGTCTCGGTCAGCTTGAAGCTGCCATTGGCGGCCAGGCCGGCCACCCGGGCGATGGTGGTGTCGATGCCGTTGGTATCGGTGCCCACCCCGCCGTTGAAGGAGAAGAGCTGGACCTCGTTGGCGATCAGGTCGATATCGGTGTCGCCGTTGTCGTAGATGGTGCCATCCACGGTGGTCAGGGTGACCGATCCGGTCAGGGCGTGCACGGCGCTGATCAGCATGTTCGAGGAGGAGACGAAGACCATGTTGCCGAGGCCGCTGGTCGCCTTGACGCCGTCCACCTGGACGAGATCGCCCTCGCGGGTGACGATACCGATATCGCCATCGGTGGAGATGTCACCACCAAGGTTTTGCTGGAAGTTCTGGCCGGCGATGATCGAGATGTGGCCGGAGCCGGAGGTGATGGTGTCGTTCACGATGACATTGCCGCCATAGACCACACTGGACACTTCGCCGGTCTGGGTGATCAGCAGCACGTTGCCGGCGCCATCGGCGGCGATGCGGTCATCGATGGTGACCGATCCACGGTCGATCAACACGATCGAGCCCTCGTTGGTGGTGACCAGACCGGATAGCGGGCCGGCATTGAAGGTGGTCAGGGTGTCATCGTCGTTTACGCGGGTGGACACGACATCGACCACCGTGCCTACGGTGATATCGCCGCCGTTGAGGATGTTGATGCCGCCGGACGAGGCGAGCGCGGCCAGGGTGCCGATGCCGGTGGTTAGCGGATCATCGGTGCCGACACCGAGGGTGCCGATACCGCCGTTGGTGGCAACGAGCTGGGCGTTGAGGGCGATGATGTCGGGGAGGCTATCACCGCCATTGAGGATCGATCCAAGGGTGGCCTGGATGTGGACGCTCGACTGGGTGGCAATCACGCTGCCGAGCACGACGTCCTGTCGGGCGAACATGCGGATATCGTCTTCGGCGGCCACGACGAGGCCTTCATCGCTCATGATGATCGACCCGCTGAAGGCTTCGATATCGATGGAGCCGACACCGCGGTTCACCACGGTGGTGTTAATAATGACATCACCCGCTGCGAGCAGGGTCATCGGCGCGCTGGCCGAATACACCGTCTCGTTGATGATCAGGCTGCTGTCCCCGCCGTTGGCGCTCAACCGCAGGTTGTTGGTGCTGAGCGAGCCGACGATGCCATTGACGGTGATGTCGCCAAGCACGGTATCGACCAGCAGGCTGCCGTTGCTCGAGACGAGCACGTTCAGCGGGGGCAGGTTGGTCTGGAAGTTCAGGTCGTTCGGGATGGCGACATTTACGGTGATGGTACCGACGTCCTGGATGATCAGGTCGTCGTCCTCGAGGATGAACAGGCCGCCGTTCAGGGCACCGCCGGAAAGGATGTTCACATCGGTGTCGATCCGGTTGGTCACGCTGCCGACATTGCCGTTCAGGGCGATGGTGAAATAGCCGTTGCCCATCACATCGGAGAGGATGTCGCCATGGTCGATGACGTCGCCGGCAAGGGCGGCGGTCAGCACCGTGCCGGTGCCGGACTGCAGGCTGGAGAGGTAGAGGTTGGTTCCGGCGACATAGGCGACGGTGCCGCCCTCGGTTGCGGAGCGGACGCCATCGACCTGGATGATGTCACCGGAGAGGGCGATCGCGGCGATGTCACCGCCATCGGTCAGCACATTGCCATTGAGGTTCTGGCGGATATCGGTGCCGGAAATCAGGCCGATGTTGCCGGAGCCCGAGGTGACGTTGGTGTTCAGGATGATGTCGACATCGCTGAAGGTCAGGCTGCCGACGGTCGCGGTGGCGGTCACGAGCGAGACATTGCCTTCGCCATCGGCGGTGACCAGGCGGTTGACGGTCAGGGTGCCGAGGTTGACCAGGCTGATCGAACCATCGTCCAGGGTGCTGAGGCCGCTGCGGAATACCCCGCCGATCGGGGCGCTGGAGCCATTCAGGGCGACCCGGTTGACCGGTACGGCGGGAACATCGCCGATGACCAGGTTGCCGACGTTGATCACATTGATGCCTTCGCCGCCGGCGCGGGCGGCGAGGTTGGTCAGCACGAGTTCCAGCGGGTTGCCGTTGGTGCCCATCGTGCCGATGCCGCCGTTCAGGGCGGTCAGCTGGGCGTTCGGGGCGATGATCTCGGGCAGGGCGTTGCCGGAATCGAGGATGTCGCCGAAGATCGAGAACACGGCGACATTGCCCTGGGTGGTGATCAGGCTGGAGAGCGATACATCACCGAGGGCCTCGTAGCGGATGTTGTTGTCGGGGGCGTACGACAGCGAACCGTCAATCATGGTCACGCTGCCAAGGGACGAATCGACATCGATGGTGCCGCCGAAGGCGACGATGTTCGAGGCCTGGATGATGTTCTGCTGGGCCAGCACGGAGATGTTGCCGTTGCTGCTGACCAGCGACGAGATGGTGGCGCTGCCGGCGGCGGCGTTGTACAGGATGTTACCGTCATTGGCGAAGGTCAGGGCGTTGGTCATGAAGATCGAGTCTGCGGCATTGACCACCACCCAGCCGATGCCGGTATTGAAGATATTGGTGGTCTGGAAGTAGTCATCCGCCGCGGTCAGCAGGATATTGCCGTCGGCACCGACGATCACGCCATTAACGATCAGGTCGCTGCCAGGGCCGCCGGCCGTCAGGTTGATGTTGCCATCGGCGTAGTTGACCACCGGACCGTTGACGGTGATATCTCCGAACACCGTGCTGATGATGATGCTACCGACACCGTTGGTAACGATCACGCCGGGAATGGCTGGAATGTTGGTGGTGGTTACCAAGCCATCCACGCCCACCAGGTTGATGGTGACCGGGCCGACACTGCCGATCACGAGATCGTCGTCCTCGACAATCCGGAATGGACCGTTCTGGACATAGCCGGCCAAGGTGCCGATCCGGGTATCGATGGGGTTCAGGGCCCCCACCCCGCCGTTGAGGGCGATCAGCATGGCATTCGCGCCGAGGACATCCTTGTGGGTGTCGCCACCATCGATGATCTGGCCGTTCTGGGCGACGATCACGGCGGTTCCCAGTCCGGAGTCGATGCTACCGACCGTGACATTGGTCCTGGCCAGGTACAGGACATCCCCTGCCCCGAAGCTGCGGGTTTCGGCTCCGTTGGCCATCTGGATGTTCGAACCGAGGGCCACGCCGACGATGTCGCCACCGGTGGTGGTGATATCGCCCGCGGCGTTCTGGATCAGGCGTCCATCGGCGGCGATGGTGATGTTGCCGCTGCCGGAGGTGACGGTGTTGTTGAGGACAATATCCTCAACGGTGTTCGACGAGCTGTTGATGAGGGCGATGTTGCCGGCGCCGCCCGCGGAGATCGGGGCGTTGATGGTGGCGGTACCGTTGCCGACCTGGACGATGGAACCGCCGCCGGTGGTGGTGTAGCCCGAGATGCTGCCGTCGTTGATCGGGGTGGTGCCGCCGGAGGTCCCGACGCGGTTGACACTGACCCCGGCGCCGACGGTGCCGACGGTGACATCGCCGCCGATGGCGAGGTTGATCCCGCCGGAACCGGCGCGGGCCGCGATGTTGGTGGCGGCAAGTTCGAGGGCATCGGCACCGGCGCCGAGCTGGCCGATGCCGCCGTTCGGGGCGGAGAGCATGACGTTGCGGCCGATGATGTCGGGCAGGGCATTGCCACCGTCAAGGATCGAACCGGTCACCGACCGGACGGACACATCGCCCTGGGTCGAGATCAGGCTGCTCAGGAAAATGTTGTTGTTCGCGGAATAACGGATGTCGCGGTTCGGCCCGACGAGGGCGATGGTGCCATCCAGCATGGTGATGGAACCCCCGGTGGACTGGACATCGATGGATCCGTTGACCAGCGACACGATATTGGAGCGCTGGAGGATATCGCCACCGGCGAGGACGGAGATGTTGCCGTTGCTGGTGATAAGGTTGTTCACCGTGACCTGGTCGTTGGCACTGTAGAGGATATTCCCGCTCCCGGTGAATCCGAGGGCGCTGGAACCCATGGTGATGTCGTCTCCGGCGGTCACCACCAGGTATCCGTTGTTGCCGGACGCGACCACGCCATTCTGGACCACATCGTCCTGGGCCTGCAGGCGCACGAAGTTCGACAGGGACACCACCGATTCGTTGATCACGATATCGCCATCGGCGCCATTGGCGGTCAAGCGGACGGATCCGTTGCCGGCATGGGCCACCGGACGATCCACGATCACATCGCCGTTCGCCGTGGTGACTTCAATGAATCCATTCCCGAGCGCCACCAGGCCGGTTCCGTAGGCATTGATGGTGAAGTCGATCGGTGCGGTCTGCTGACCGACGAAGGTGACGCGCTCCAGCCCGCCATCGTAGGTAACCAGCACATTCGTGATCGGCTGCGCGGCGTTGATCGTGAAGCCCGGAATGGTACCGATGGTGATGTTGCCGCCAGCTGCGGTTTCGGACAGGCGGATGGTTCCTCCCGAGGCAAAGCCACCCACGGTGCCCAGTTCGGTATCGAGAGGATTGTTCGCCCCGATGTTTCCGTTCGTGGCGAGGAGCAGGGCGCGCAAGCCGGCGACATCGGGATGGCTGTCACCGGCATCGGTGATAAAGTTCGCGGCCACGGCAACGGTGCCGTTATCGGCGCGGAGACCGGTGATGTCGGCCTGGTTGGCTGCGGAGATGAAGATATCGCCTCCGGTTGAGGTGACGCGGGAGCCTGACGACATGTTCACGGTGGTGGCAGCCTGGTAGAGCACGTCACCGGAGCTGGTAATGATGCCGGCACCACCCTGTTCGATGTAGTTGGCGGACACGCCGAATCGGCCGGCATTGATGGTCTGGTACAGGAACACGCCTTCCCGGGCATTCAGGAACACATGTCCGGCCCCGGCATTGATGCTGCCGGCCGAGTGCTGAATGTTCCCGTTCTGCGCGATCATCGTGACGTAACCGCCACTGGTGTTGATGGAGTTCTGGATGAAGGTGGTCTGATCGCCCCCAGCCACCCGCCCAGACACGGTCAACAGGAAACCGCCGCCGGTGTTGATCGGGTTGTTAATGACGATGGCCCGGTCGGCGGTCAGGATGATGTTGTCGGGGTTGGAGCCACTGTTGATGGTGCCGTTGATGAACAGGTTGCCGCCCGCGTCGAGAATGAAGATACTGTTCCCGCCGGAGTTGAGGGTGATGGAATGCTCGAGGGCAATCTGGCCGCTGCCACCGCCGGATACACCGCGGGTGCGGATATGCATGGCGCGGTAATCACTGTAGTAATCCTCCAGGTCATCCACATCCATGTACCCGGTGCCACCTTTCGGAATAATGGCGTTGAAACTCTGGCTGAACTGGATGGGGAAGTCGCAGTCGAAACCGAGGAAATTGCAATCGCGGCGGTCGCCATCATCGTCGATGTAGAAGTTCGGGGGATCCAGCAGCCAGTAGCCGTTCCGGCCGTTCGGGGCGATGGCATCGGGGAACGATTGGATATCCACGCCGGCATGTCCGCTGGTATCGACGAAACCGCCGTCGCCGGCCTTGTCACCGCCTCGCACTCCGATGTAGGCACCCTTCTGGATGCCCAGCAACCCGTTGGCGATGATCTTCACGTTGCCGCCGTTGCCGAACAGGCCGCCGTTGGCGCTGGTATGGCTTTCCTCACCGATCAGGATCATCTCGTTGGCATAGATCCCGATGTTGCCGCCGTCGCCCAGGATACCGTCCGCCGTAACCGTGCCGAACTGGCCAACCCGGACACCGCGCATGGTGATCGCGCCATCCATGTCGCCAATCACCTTGATTTCGCCCAGATTCATGATGATACCGTTGGTAATAACCGGGGCCGTAGCGATTTCGCCGAGCAATTTGTTGGCGACCTCCTCCTCGGTCTCGTACACGGGATTGGAGGTCTGGTTGGTGGCATTCGGATTTCCGCTGGGCGCGACCAGCGAGGTATCGAAACCGGAAATGCGGGGCTGCTCCACCCCGTCAATGGTGATGCGGATTTCGCCACCGAGGGCCCGGTCGATCACCACGGAGCTACCGGCCGCCAACGTTACCCGCCCCCCGCTGATCGATCCATGGTTTTCGACATCCTTGCCGACCAGCGTCACCTTGCCGGCACGGATCGAACCATGGTTGATCACCGAGCCGCTGCCACCGGAGAAATTCATGCGACGGGCATAGAAATCACCGTCGGTCATATTCAAACCCGAGGCGACCAGGCCGCCCACGTTCACGCGGGCCGAACTGGAGAACAGGATGCCGTTCTGGTTGATCAGGTACACCTGCCCGTTGGCGAGCAGGTTGCCCGCGATGACGCTGCCGCTGCCACCGGTGACCCGGTTCAGGATGGCTGCGGACGAGCTGGGCTGGATGAACCGTACGGTCTCGCCGGCCCCGATGTTGAAACTGTTGTAGTTCACCACGGCGGAACCGGATTGCTGGTTCACGATCAGGGTGTTTCCGATTTCGCGGAACTGCACGCGCCCGCTCCGGACGTTCTCACCCTGCGGAAGGGCGAGAACCGGGGCGATCGGCAGACCGACAAAATAGGCGATCAGGAACGGAGCGCAGCAACGCCGCACGGTGTTCCAACGGGATTTTTTCGTTTGAATAAACATGGTGTGATGTCTCCTCATCAAAACAGCAATTGCAGGCTCAGGTGGCCGCGGCCACTCGTATCGGAATCCTCGGTTTCCTCCAGCGGGAAGCCCCAGTCGGCGCGGAACTGGGCATGCGAACCCAGGGCGATCCGGAAGCCCAGGCCGACGCTGGCGATGGTGTAGTCCTCCTCCTCGCCGGCGAGCGAATCCTTGAGCGACAGGTAACCGGCATCGAGGAACAGGACGCCCTGAACCGTCTCGAAGGCCGGATCCTTCTCGTTGTACTTCTTGAACCACTTCGGAAATACCGAGCTGCTGTGCAGCGGGGTGCGCAGCTCGACGGTGCCGTTGACGCCGTCGTCACCAAGGAATTCGCGCTCGATGTAACCGCGAACGGTACTGTACCCGCCCAGGCCCTTCTGCTCGGAGGGGATCAGGGGTTCGGATGCAACCTGGCCATCGAGTTTGGTGAACAGGGTCCAGGAAAGGTCTTCCGATGCATCCGGATCGGCGAAGACCGGCTGGATCCGGGAAACGGTGGTACGGACAATCAGGTAATCGGCCTTGGCGTTTTCGCGCTGCAGCTCAAACTCCTCGTCATCCGAAGCGCCGGGGAAGCTGGAGGAGTGGACGGTGAGGCCCAGGTTGCCCATGGTCAGGCCGCCCCACCGATCGGGGGTATTGGCGACATAGGTGCCGAGGAGGAGGAGTGGAGTGAGGGACACTTCGCGGTCGAGTTCCGGCTCATCCTCCACGACCAGGTTGTCGCTAACCACGCTGTGGCTGATTCCGAGGCTACCAGCCAGGGTGTAATCCCGGTTGTCGATGAGGTTGTAGGAGCCCTGTGCGCCGACGAACCAGCCTTCCCCTTCGAGCCCGATCTGCTCGACAATGCTTTCCGATTCAAGCTCGGAATAGCCGCCGAATAACGCAATGCTGCCGCCCTGGTTCCAATCAACCGGCCGGTAATAGCCGAGCGAGACGGAGCGAATCGATTCGAGGTCGATCGAGACCGGTACATTCAGGGACAGCACATCCTCCACGCCCGAGACATTGAGGTACTGGAGGGTGAGGCTCACCCCCCACTCGTCAGTGACATCGGTGCCGTCGTTGGCGAATTCGAGCGATCCGTGCAACGGGAGACTGTCCTCCACGGCAAAGTCCATATCCACCACGCGGCGGGTGTAGTTGCCCTTCTTTTCCTCGCGCGGCTTGAGATCGACATCGGCCGTCAGGTCGGGATGGGCGTTGATCCGGTAAACCGAGGTGTACAACTCGGCGTAGTTGAAGGCTTCGCCTTCTTTCAGGCTCTTGAGGCGGTTGCGGATGTTCTGCTCGCTGAAGAAGCGGCCGCGGTAAGGTTGTTGTCCATCCGCACCGCGCTGATGAACGCGGGTGGTGCCGTAGCGACCCTGATCGACCACCAGGGTCAAGGTCCCGTTCTTGAGCGGCCACTCGGCGGCGATCGAGGCGAAATAATAGCCGGCATCGTGGAGCCGTGCCTCGTAGGTCTTGGCGAGTTCGCGGGCGCGGTTTTCAGTGAAACTGCGGCCGATCACCTCGGCTTCGAGGTCACGGCGCAATCCGAGTTGGTCCAGCAGGTTGGCATCGCCATCAATCATCAGCGCGGTGACGCGTTCGCCGCCCGTAGCCGGGGTTT
The DNA here is from genome assembly GCA_937872895.1 of uncultured Verrucomicrobiota bacterium. Lineage (GTDB taxonomy): Bacteria > Verrucomicrobiota > Kiritimatiellia > CAIVKH01 > CAIVKH01 > CALMUP01. The sequence continues at coordinate 113,909 of CALMUP010000009.1, read as the reverse complement.
CCGCGGCGGGAGCGTCCGGCGCAGGCGAGGCTTTCTTCGTTTCCGATCGCGACCGGGATGCCGCATTGGTGGCGGGCGCGGCGGTCGGGGCCGACTCCGCAGTGGGTGCGGCATTGGTACCCAGCACCTCGTCAACCGACTTGGTGGGCTTTTTGCGGGGCTTCGGCTCGTTGAGCTTGTCGGTCATTTCCTTCTGGGCCTTGCCGAGTTCCTGCTGGGCGACGCCGACATCGCGGGCGGGATCCGTGGCGAGTACTTGGCGGGCCAGCAGCGCGACCAGAGCCAGTCGCAGCACGACGGAAAGAGGATACATGCTTTTGTTCATGGAGGATACCGCTCGGGGTTAGTTGGATTTCTTCGGCGCCACATCGGCGGCCGTCGGCTCGACAAAGTCCTTGGGAACCAGCACCAGCTCAAAAAGGGTCTTGGAATCGTCATCGTACCGGTATTCGCGGTCCATCGAGATGGCATAGCGGCTGGCCATCTCCTCGTGCAGGGTGGTGTTCTCGATCTCCTTCTCGTTCTGGAGGAGGAGCAGGACGCGAATCTGGTCGGAGGCGAGTTGCTTTCCGGCGGCTAGGCGCATGAAGCGGGTGCGTTCAACCTCGTTGGTCAGGGTACGCAGGGTGGTGAAGTCATAGAAGTCCTTCAACTGGTCGGCGTTGATGCTGGTCTGCCGTTTCTGCTCCTCGGTCTGGCCGGGTTTCAGGACCAGCTGGAAGATCGCGCCGGTATCGGCATCAAATTGGTAGTTCAGGTCGGGATCGATACCGAACAACTCGTTCATCTGCTGGTTGAAGGTCCGGATTTCCAGGTTTTTCTCCTCGATCAGCCTGGTCACCACGACGAAATCCTCCTGCGCGCGGCGACGGGCATTGATGAAGGTGAGCAACTGTTTTTCATCATCCGGATTGGTGAAGCGCATGTGGGGCCGGGCCACCAAGCGCGACTCGGACGGGGCCGGTACGGTGGAGGCGGATGAGGCCGGAGCAATGCGTGATTCGGAGGCCGGGGCGGCGCCGACGACTGCTGGCGCAGCGGGTGCGGTCGGGGGCATGACGACCTGTCCGGGAGCGCCTTTCTTCGCTGCTTCGTCCTTCTTGTCACCGAAGATCCAGGCCTGGGCAGGCCGTGTTCCACACCATGCGGCCAGACCGGCCAACGCCACCGCGCGTATCAACATTTTTCCGTGCATACCTGATTGTTTCCTTCGCGAAAGGGTCCTACTGGGCGGGAACGGTCACCGGTTTGCCGCCAACCGGTCCCTGGATGAATGTTTCAAAACCCTGGGTCGATTTCTGCAGGTACCAGCGGGCCTGGGCCGGATCGTACACGCCGAGGTCGGTGCGGCCATCACCGTCGTAGTCGCCCGGGGCGGGAATGGTGCCGGCAAACCCGAACACCGTTTGCTGGAAGCCCAGTTTGCTGCGGAAGATGAACCAGGTACCGCTGGCCGCGTGGTACACACCGATATCAGCCTTGCTGTCGCCGTCGAAATCGCCGGTAACCGGGACGGTGCCTGGGAAGCCGAAGGTGGTCTGCTGGAAGCCGAGGGTGCTGCGGAAGATGTACCACAGGCCGGCATTGGCATCATACACGGCAAGATCATCGCGGCCATCACCGTCGTAATCGGCGGGCACGGGTTTGGCGCCGCTGTATCCGAACTGGGTTGTGGTGAAGCCAAGGGTGCTGCGGAAGATATACCAGGTGCCGTTGGCGGGATCGTAGACGGCGAGATCGGTACGCCCATCCCCGTCGTAATCGGCAGGAACCGGCAGGGTTCCGGCGAAGCCGAACTGCGTGGTGGTGAAACCAAGGGAACTGCGGAACAAGTACCAGGTGCCGCTGGCCGGGTGGAACACGGAAGTATCCCACTTGCCGTCACCGTCATAATCCCCCATCGCGGGCAGGACCCCGGGGAATCCAAATCCGAATTGCGAAGAGCCGGCGATCGAGCCACGGACAAACCAGGTGGAGGAGGCGCTGTTGAAGGAGACCGCGTCGCCCTTTCCGTCACCGTCGGTATCGGTGCCGGGAATCGCGGCATTGATCCGGGTCGTGGCAGTGACGGCATTGTTGGTTAGGACCGGATCTGCTTCCACGGAGGCGGCGACCGTCAAGCCGGTAACCGTGGTGTTCACGTTCGTAGGAGCCTTGACGCGGACCAGCCAGGAGGTGGCGCGGCCAACGGCGAGGGTAACCGGGCCGAAACTCACGGTGTTCGCGGCAAACACGCCACCGCTCGCGCCAAGGAAGGTCACGTTCGCAGGCAGCACACTGGTCACCGTCAACGACAAGGCATCACTGGGGCCGCGGTTGGTGACGGAGATGGCATAGCTGAAGGGCTTGTTGGCGGAGACCGAGGACGGGCGGTTGCTGACCACCAGCACCAGGTCCGCAGCGGGGACCAGGGCGGTGATGTTGGTGGTGGTGGCGTTCGCCGGGGTGAAGTCGATGTTCTCGCTGGTCACCGAGGCAACATTGGTCAAGTTGCCGCGGAGGTCCGACGGGATGGCCACGGTGACGGTAAAGAACTTGCTGCCACCGGCAAAAATGGTGGTGAGGTTGGTGCTGACGGTGCCGGTCGGGGTCACTTCGGGCGGAAGCACATTGTTTACCAGGACATTGGTCGCATCGGTCGGACCGCGGTTGGTGACGGAGACGCGGTAGGTCACCAGGGATCCGGGAACCGGCGTACTGAGCGGGACGGCGTGGACGATGAAGTCGGACATCGGGACGACTTCAATCGAGGCATCCTCGGTTTGTGCGCTGAACGGAGAGCTGCCGCCGTTCACCGAGGTGTCGATGCCGGTAGAGCCGCTCGGGCGGTTGTCGGAGCGGTCCCAGGCGCGGAAGGTGATCGTGCCGGCCGGGCCGTTGAAGTTGGCGTTCGGCACGAAGCGGATCAACGCATTGGTGTCGAGGAGCACGGCCAGGGTGCTGGAGATGTTGTTCAGGGCGTTCCAGGAGGCTCCGGACGTGGTCGAGTACTGCCAGATACCATTGGAGAAATCGGCGGCAATGACGGCAATGCCGAGGGGATCGCCATCGAGATCGGTGATGGCATTGATGAGGTCGCTGGTGATGATTGCGCCAACGGTTGCCCCGGTGTTCGTGAAGTTGTTCTGGAAGATGGAGGGCAGCGTCATGTCGCCGGCGTTGTTCAGGTTGGGCGCGGCGTTGACCCCAATCGCGATCACCTCGATGCGGGCGGTTTCAATGCCGGTACTGAACGGGGTGGTGCCGCCGTTGATGGACACATTGATCCCGGTTGCTCCGCTCACGAAGAGGCTCGACTGGTCCCAGGCGCGGAAAACGATTTCCGCCGGACCGGCGAAAGCAGGAGCGGGAACGAACCGGATTAAACCATCCTGATCGAGCAGGGTCGCTGCGGAATCCGATACGGTGCCGAAGGGCAACCAGGTGGCGCCGGCATTGACCGAGTATTGCCAGGTGCCGTTGCTGTCATCGACGCCCATGATGGCCAGACCTTCGAGGGCTCCCGGGTCAATATCGGTGATGCGGTCGCCGCCGGCGGAGGCGACGATGACCACCACGGCGTCACCGGGGCTATTCGTATTGTCCTGCAGGATACTGGTAAGCACCATGTTCCCGGTATTGTCGAGAACCGGAGCGTTATTCGTCGAGGTTACGGTCAGGGTGACGTCAACACTGTTCGTGCTGAAGGCGGTGGAGCCGCCGTTGCTGGCGACATCGACGCCGCCGAGGCCATTCGCACCGGATGACTGGTCCCAGGCATGGATCGTGATCGTGGCGCCACCACTGAAATTGGGAAGCGGAACGAAGCGGATCAACGCGGAGGTATCGAGCAGGGTCGCTGAATTCAATGTGACCGGGCCAAACAGGGTCCAGTTCGCCCCGGCATCGGTCGAGAACTGCCACAAACCGAACTGATTATCCACGGCGATGACCGCAAAGCCCTCGGGATCGCCGGCGTCGCTGTCGGTAATCGGATTGCCGGCACTGGCGATGATCGCGGACACGGTGTCGCCGGCGCTGGCGAAGGTGTTCACCTGGATCGGGGTCATGACCATGTTGGCGGCACCGTCGAGCAGCGGCGCCTCGTTCACATCGAGGACCTGGACGCGACCGGTGGCCACCAGTGCGCTGAACGCAGTGGCTCCACCATTCACGGTGGTGTTGCCGATGCCCATGTTCGTACCGGCGGTCTGGTCCCACAGGCGGAAGGCGATGGTAGCGGGGCCGAAGTAGTTGGCGTTCGGGACGAAGCGGATCAGCACATCCGGCGCCAGTTGGCGGGCGGCGGCGGCCGAGACGGCGCCGAGGTTGAAGTAGGCGGCGCCGTCGTTGGTCGAGATTTCCCAGATGCCGTTGGCGGTGTCGCTGGCCGAAACGGCGATAGCGATCACATCCCCATCGACATCGGTGGCCTGGGCGCCGCCGAGGCTGGTCAACAGGTTGCTTACGGCGGTACCGGCCGGGGTGAAGTCATCCTCCAGTTGATCGGGGAAGACAAAGTCGGCGGCGTTGATGACGACCGGAGCATCGTTCACCGGATTCACCACGATGGTGGCAAACGCGGTATTGGTGCTGAACGCCGTATTGCCGCCGTTGATGCCGGTATCCACCCCCGCGTCGCCATTGGCCCCGGAGGTCTGGTCCCAGGCCCGGAAGGTGACCGTGTTCGTGCCGAAGTAGTCCGCGTCGGGAACGAAGCGGAGGCGAGCCGAGGTGTTGAGCAGCAGGGCGGCGTTCTCCAGCACGGCGCCAACCGGAGCAAACGATACGCCGGCGTTCGTCGAATACTGCCAGGCACCACCGGTGTTGTCGGCATCGACCAGGGCGATACCTTCCACGGCACCCGGATCGGTATCCGTGATCGGATTGCCCCCGGTGGCGAGGATGGCGGCTACGGTATCGCCCGGCGAGGTGGTGTTATCCTCGTTGATCGCGGTCAACGTCATGACCGCGGCACCATCGAGCACCGGCGCCTCGTTCACCTCAACGATGGTGATCACGGTCGAACTGTTGGTGGTCAGCACACCGCCGGCTCCGGTATTGCCCAGATCGCTCGCGGATACTTGCAAAGTGTCAAACCCGAAGAAGAACGGGTCAGGGGTGTAGACAAATGTAACCAAAGCCGCATCTACATTCGCCAGTGTGCCCTGCACGGTGAAGGCGGAGGTGCCTAGCGCGCCCCCGGTGATCGACAAGCCATTGGTCAAACCCAGGGTCATGACACCGTTGGTCACGGAGAGCCCGAGGGAAATCTGGCCTCCTGGAGTTTCGTTCACATCCACATCCACCACCAGTCCGCTGAGGTTGATCTGGTTGGTCGAGTTCTCGTTCACCGGGAACGGCGGAGGAAGATTGAGTACCGGGCGGTCATTCACCGGGGTAATGACAATGGCACGGGTCAGGTTCGACACCAGGGTGCCTCCGGATCCGAAATTGCCAAGATCGTTCATCGAGAATGTCCAGGTATCGCCGCCATTCACATTCAACCGGGGGAGGTACACCACCCCGGTCAAGGCGTTCGACATCGCCGCATACGGACCTTCAAAGGTGGCATTGGTAATGACGATCACGCCGCCGGTGGTGATCACCGGATTGCCTGCGGTAAAGGTCAGGTCATTGGTCGAGCCCAGCACGAAGACGCCGTTGGTCGCGGACATCGAGAAGCGGAATGTATAGGACGATCCGTTGGTGTCGAGCCGGTCGGGATCAAGGTTGCGGATGGGAAGCACGATCTGCCCCTCCTCCGCCACCCAATTCGCGGGTGGCAGGTCGATCACCGGACGGTCGTTCACCGGCGCCACCGCGATGTTGACCGTGACATTGGTCGAGCGGGCACCACCGCTACCATTGTGACCGAGATCGTTCACATTGATCGTCATGACAAAGGTGCCGTTGGAGTTCGCCGCACTGGTGTACTGGAGGTTGTTCAATGCATTGTTGATATTGGTCAACACGCCACGGAAAGCCATCGACGACGAACCATTCGATCCGTTGGTGAAGGTCAGTCCCGCCACACCACTCAACTGCAAGGTTCCGGAGCCGGTCACCGAAAGATTGACGACCAGGTTGCTCGCGCCGACATCCGGATCAGCCACACTGATCAGATTGCCCCCACTGAAGGTGAAGGCCACGTCCTCGCTAGCCGTGACGGATACCGGTCGGGTGACGGTTGGTCCCTGGTTGGTCTGGGCCAAACCGGTTAAGCAACCGGCAAACAGAACAACGAGAAAAAGCGCACAACGTTTGTTCATGATCATTACTTCAACCTCGCTTGATCGACTGCCGAAAGATAAGCCGTTCCACTAGGTGGCAGGACGAGAAACACTTAACCGTTTCTAATCATGCCTACCTGTGCTGGTATGGCAATCCAAATATTGTGTATTTTTCGTATGCGTTGGATGGCCCGGAGCGCGGGGAACGCTTGTATTGACAGGGGTGTTGTGATAGGGGTTTATCATGCTGCGATCACGGTTTTGCTCCAACCGTCTCCTTGGCCCATGGTGCCTTGCCTTGATGGCCCTTCTGTCTGCCGCCACCGGATCCTTCGCGTCGGATTCAAGCGTTTTCACGGAGGGGGATGCCGGCTGGCGAAACCGGCCGTTACGGGTGGTTGGCGATCGAGACTATCCGCCCTTCTGTTATCTCGACAACGGATTGCCGGCAGGTTTCGATATAGATGTATTGCGCGCCGTGGCCTCGGTCATGGGGCTGCGCCTGGACATTCAGCTTCTACCCTGGAACGACGCCCGCGAGGCCCTGCAGGCCGGTGCCGTGGACATCATTCCCGGCATGGCGCGCATCCCGTCGCGCGAACCGCTGTTTGATTTTACCACCCCGACCAAGCAATTGATCTTCGACCTCTTCGTGCCGGAGGATTCCCCTATCCGCAGCATGGCTGATGCCCGGGATGCATTGATTCTTGTCCAGAAGGGCGGCGTGATCTACGACCTGGTGAAGCAGCAAGGGAATCTTGCCCGCATGCAACCGGTCGAAGATGCGCCAACCGCGATGCGCCAACTGATCGCCGGTGAATGCGAAGGCGCCATCGTGAACCGCATCCAGGCCTTCCGCCTGCTGAATGAAATGAACCGAAGTGGCATCCGCGCCGTGAAAGCCGACCTGCCCAGCATTCCCTATTGCTTCGCGGTCACGGAAGGCAATGCCCGACTCGTGGACATCCTCAACGAGGGTCTGGCGAATATCAAGGCGGACGGCACCTACGATGCGATCTATGATCGATGGTTCTCCGTCTATGACCGGACCGATGGTCAGCTGCTACGAACGGTCCTGACCGGGACGGGAATCGTCACCTTGTTGCTCCTGCTCGTTGGCGCGGTAAATTGGTCGTTGCGCAATCAGGTGCGCTCGCGCACGGCCGAATTGAGCCAGATCATCGACCTGATCCCGTTTGCGATATTCGCGCGCGACCGCCAGGGGCGCTACATCCTCGCCAACCAGACGACCGCACAGTCGATGGGATTGCCGGTTTCGGACATCATCGGCCGCCGTCATGCCGAAGTACATCCCGGTGATCCGCACCTCGACCTGTACCGCAAGGAGGACCAACAGGTCCTGGAAAACCATCAGGCGATGTTCATTCCCGAGGCACGTGTCCACGACCGGCATGGCCACCCGCGGATTGTCCAGGTGAGCAAGATCCCCTTCCGTCACCGCGATGGCGTTCCTACCAGCGTGTTGTGCGTGGTGCTGGACATCACCGAGCTGAAGCAGGCGGAGGAAGCCCTGAGGGCCAGCCGCGAGAACCTGATGATCATCCTGAATTCGATCGCGGATGGCGTGATCGCCACCGACGCCGACGGCCGCGTGGTAAGCATGAACCCGGTGGCGGAAACGATGACCGGCCAGCTGGCTCGCGAGGCGCTCGGACTCAAGCTCGGCCAGGTACTGAACCTGAGCGACACCGATGGCGAACGTCAGCCCGTCGATGAAATCATGCGCCTCGCCCTTCAGGACGGCGAACGGACCGGCCTGGCCCACCAGTTATCGCTCGAGTCGCGCGACGGCACCATCCGCGATGTCTCGCTGAACTGGTCGCCGATCCGCAAGGAGAACGAGCGTTATGCGGGACTGGTCCTGGTCCTCCGCGACGTGACCGAGGAAAACCGCCTGACCCACCGCCTGAATGAAACCCAGAAAATGGAATCGATCGGTCGCCTCGCCGGCGGCGTCGCCCATGATTTCAACAACCTGCTCGCCGGCATCTTCGGTTCCGCCGAACTGCTCGGATCCCGATTGGACGACCGCCATCCCGGACGGCCCTACTTGAATAACATCTTCGAAGCCTCGGAACGGGCCCGCGACCTGGTGCAACAACTGCTCGCCTTCTCGCGCCGGACCCCGCGTGATATCAAACCGGTGGACCTGCACACGGTGATCGGCCACTTCGTCTCCCTGCTCCAGCACACCCTCGACCGTCGTATCACCATCACCCAGCACCTGAACGCCACCAGCTACGCCGTACTTGGTGACCGCACTCAATTGCAGAATGCGCTGCTGAACCTCGGGGTCAACGCACGCGATGCCATGCCGAATGGCGGCAACCTGACCATCATCACCCGCAACATCACCCTGACCCCCGCCGACTGCGAACGGAACCCCTACCCGATCCGGCCAGGCCCTTTTGTCGAGGTCAGCGTGACCGATACTGGCATCGGCATGGACCGCGAGACCATGCACCATATCTTCGAGCCGTTCTTCACCACCAAGGGGAAGATGGGTGGCACCGGTCTCGGCCTCGCCGCGGTCTATGGCACGGTGAAGGACCACGGCGGCTACATCGATGTCAGCAGCAAGCCCGGCCACGGCACCACCTTCATCCTGGGCGTTCCGGTGACCGATACCGCGCTTCCCGCCTCGACCGATACCGCCCCGGGGGTCGAACGCGCCCGCATCCCCGGCATCATCCTGATCGTCGATGACGAGGACATCGTCTTGCGCACCACCCGCGAGATCCTGACCTCCATCGGCTACCGCACCCTGACCGCCACCAACGGGAATGAAGCGGTGGCCCTGTTCCGCGAACGCGGCAACGAGATCCATCTGGTCATCCTCGACATGATCATGCCCGGCTTGAGCGGCGAGGAAACCTTCCGGGAGTTGAAGTCCATCAATTCTCACGTCCGCGCCATCATTTCCTCCGGTTTCATGCAGGACCACCGCATGGATTCCCTGACCGAACTCGGCGTGGTGGACTTCATGCAAAAGCCGTTCCGCAAGAACGAACTGGCCGCCAAGGTCGCGAACGCCTTGCGCCTGCCCCCGTCGCCCGCCGGCTGATCCATCCGCCCGTGACTTTTTTGATGACCGGACCTCCGTGCTGCCGTACAGTGGCGGGCTCGAGGAAAAGCGACTATGAAGTACATTGTGATCGTAGGTGACGGAATGGGCGATTACCCCATCCCCGCCCTGGACAACCGGACCATCCTGCAAGCGGCCGACATGCCCACCATGCGCAAACTCGCCGCCGCCGGCCGTATCGACATGGTTCAGACCGTGCCGGAAGCCCTCCCCCCGGGCAGCGATGTCGCGAACCTGAGCCTGCTCGGCTACAATCCGCTGGATGCCTACACCGGGCGTGCCCCGATCGAAGCCGCCGGCGCAGGCATCCCGTTGCAGGCGGATGACGTCGCGATGCGGTGCAACCTCGTGCACATCTCCGACGGGAACATGACCGACTACTCAGCCGGCCACATCCCGACCGATGAAGCCCATGCCCTGATCGCCTCGATCCAGGAAAAGCTCGGTCGCGACGGGCTGCGCTTCCACGGCGGCGTCAGCTATCGCCACCTGATCGTCTGGAAAAACGGACCGGTGGATGTCTCCACCCAACCGCCCCATGATATTGCCGACCAGCCGATCGCCTCCCACCAGCCCAAAGGTCCCCGCGCCGCCGAACTGCAGGCCCTGATGGATGCCTCGAGGGCAATCCTCGCCGACCACCCGGTCAACCTCGCCCGCATTGCCCGCGGTGAACGCTCGGCCACCCAGATCTGGCTATGGGGCCAGGGCCGCGCCCTGCACATACCATCCTACCGGGAAAAATTCGGCCTGTCCGGCGGCATCATTTCCGCCGTGGACCTGGTGCGCGGCCTCGGTGTCCTCGCCGGTCTGCATGCCCCGCGCATTCCCGGCGCAACCGGCTTCATCGACACGAATTTCGAGGGTAAGGTCGAAGCCGCCTTCCGCGAACTCGAGTCCGGCAATTTCGTGTACATCCACATCGAAGCACCGGATGAGTGCGGCCACATGGGCGATGCCCTGAAGAAGAAACTCGCGGTGGAACTGCTCGATCAGCGCGTGGTCGCCCCGGTATGGAAACGGCTGGAGGCTCAGGGTGAACCCTACCGGTTAATCCTCGCCATGGACCACCGGACCCCGGTCGCCCTGCGCGGCCACTCCCGTGAACCGGTGCCCATCGCGGTCATCGACGGCCCGACCGGTCCGCTGACCCGCGAGGCCGCGTTCGATGAATTCATCAACGGCGGCGTGGCCACCGACATGGTCCACACCTGGATCGCCCGCCAGTACGCCCGCCCCTGACCGCGGCTGCGGTCAGGCGATGCCCGCACGCTTCAGCAGGGCCACCCGTTCACGGCGGACCTCCTCGCGCAGGGCTTCCTCGTCGATGGTGGTTATGCGGTCCTCCTCATACAGGATCTCCCCGTCCACCATGGTCAACACCACATCCGCCGCCGTGCAGGAATACACCACGTTGGTGGCCGGGTCGGTGGATGGCAGGGTGTGGAATCCGGATTCGTCGACCAGGATCAGGTTGGCCCGCTTGCCCGGGTCGAGCGTTCCCATCTCGTCCTCCCATCCGAGCAGGCGCGCCCCGCCCTCGGTGGCCATGGCCACGACATCGCGCGCGCTGAGGGCATCGGGACCGAGCCGGATCTTCTGCATCAACCCGGCCTCGCGCATCTCGATGAACTGGTCCAGCCGGTTGTTGCATGGCGCACCGTCGCCGCCGATCGCCACGTTCACCCCGGCCTTGAGGTACTCGGGGATCGGCGCGATGCCGGATGCGAGCTTGAAGTTCGCCGACGGGCAGTGCAGCACATGCGTTCCGGTATCACGCAGCACATCCAGCTCCTCCGGCCGCACGTGTACGCAATGGGCAAGGCCGACATCCGGCCCGGTGAGCCCGACATCGTGCAGGTAGTTGATGTTGTAGCGACCGGTCATCTGCTTCACCAGCGCGACTTCCTCGCGCTGCTCGGAGCTATGGGTGTGCAGACGCAACCCGCGGTCGCGTGCATAGGCGCTGGCCATGCGCATGTTCTCCTCGGAACAGCTCAAGGCGAACCGTGGCGCCACCGCGAGGCGAAGGCGCGGATGATCCCCCCAGCGGTCAAGCAGGACATCGCAGTAGGCCAAGGCCTCGCGGTTGTCGACGGCGATCGGATCGTAGCCCCCGGTCCCGTCCATCAGGCAGTGGCCGATGTGGGCGGCCAGGCCGGCCTCGTCCACCGCACGGAAGGTTTCGTCGGTGTGGCGGGTTGTCTCGATCGACAGGAATGCGGTCGTGCCGCCGCGGATCAATTCCGCGCAGGTGAGGAGGGCCGAGGCGCGGATCGAGGCCGGGGTGTGGGCGGCCTCCATCGGCCAGATGTACCCGCGCAGCCACGGCAGCAGGGCGAGGTCCTCGGCCACCCCGCGGAACAGGGTCTGGCAGAGGTGGATATGGCCCTGGATCAGGCCGGGCATGACCAGGCAGCCATCGGCATCGATCACCGTGGTGGCCCGCGCCGAGAACTCCCCCACCCGCTCGATCCGACCACCCTTGATCAACACCGAGCCGTTCTCGATCACCTCGCGGTAGGCCGATGGCCACACGCGCGCATTGCGGATCAATACATCACCGGTCATGAACACCCCCATGCACGTTTTTCATTCTTCTTGGAACATCGCGTCGCGTCGCATAGTCTAAACCAACCTTTTCGGAGACTGCACCATGAAAGTACGCGTTTTCTTCCAGACCAGCCTTGCCGCAGCCGCCCTGCTCGCCGCCAGCGGCTGCATCGTCGACCCGGCGGAACAGCGCCGGGTAGCGCAGCAACAGACCGAAGACAGCCTGATCCTGCAGGAGGATCTCCGCCGTATCCGCGCCCGCCTGGAATCCCTCGAATCGGACTTCCAGCGCTTGCAGCAGCAAGTCAGCACCTCGAACAACGACCTCGCCCGCGCCAACCAATCCCAATTGGCCGGTTTCAATGCCACCCTCGACGAACTGAACAAGCGCATCCGCGCGGTGGATGCGGCCCGCGAGGCGGACAAACGGGAGATCGTGGACAGCCTCTCCAAGAAAATCTCCACGATGATGTCCACCGCACCCGCCCGCTCCTCCAGCCCCAGCCAGGCAGCCCCGCGTCGCGCGGTGAGCAACGAGGGATACGAACACGTGGTCGGGCCCGGGGAAACCCTCTCGGCGATCGCCAAGGCCTACGGGGCCCGAACCGAGGACATCATCCAGGCCAATGGCCTGAAGAGCGCCGACGTCCTGCGTGTCGGCCAGAAGTTGTTCATCCCGGCACGCTGATCATCCCGGATCAACGGCGCGAAGCCTCGATCGCCTGGACCGCCATCGGTTCCTCGCGCAGGTAGGCGCGCAAACCGTCCTGCCAGGTCGGCATCAACGCACCGGTCCATTGCGTGTACAGATCCGTCGCCAGCACCGAATAGGCCGGCCGCGGCGCGGGGTACTTCAGCTCCTCGGATTTCATCGGCGAAACCTGGACCGAACGGATACCGCACATGGCGAGGATTTCCTCGGCGAAGCGGAACCACGAGCACGACCCGCGCGAAGCGGCATGCACCACCCCGGCATCGGCCAGCGGTGCCAGCGCAAGCAACGCCTCAGCCAAGTGGCGGGTATAGGTCGGCGATGACACCTGGTCACTGACCACGGTCAACGTGCGTTTGCCCTGGATGACCTGGTTGAGGATAGCCTTGATGAAATTGCGTCCGTTCAATCCGTAGAGCGACTGGGTCCGTACAATCAACGCCTGCGTTGACGCCGCGCGGACCAGCAACTCCCCCTGCCACTTGGTCATACCGTACACACTCAAGGGCGATGCGGCATCGTCCTCGGCATAGGCGGCGTTCTTGCGGCCATCGAACACATAGTCGGTGCTGATGTGCAGCAACCGGATTCCTCGCTCCGCACACACCGTGGCGACATGGCCGGCCCCGTCGGCATTAATCCGCCGGGCCATCTCGATCTCGCGTTCCGCATCATCCACCCGGGTAAACGCCGCGCCGTTGATGACCACATCGACTTCGGGTAACGCAGCGCGGATGGAGTCGGGATTGGTGATATCGAGTTCCGGCAGGTCCAACCCGACCGCATCGATACCCCGCTCTACGGCCGCCGCGAGCACATCGCGACCGAGCATGCCGTTTCCGCCGATATAGGCCAGCCTCATGCTCAACGGGCCACCGCGCGACGCACCGCCATGTCGAGTTCGGCGCCGTAAAGATTGCGCCCGATAATGACGCCGTCACGATCGATGAGGAAATTCGTTACTTCCCCGAAAATCCCCAGGGTGCGCAGCAGGCCACGCGGAGGAACCGCCTGTGGCCATGGAATTTTCTTGGCCTGTGCGAACTGCCGGGCGGAAGCCTCGTCGGCATCGATGCTGAAGCCCAGGATCTCGAACCCGCGACCATGGTAGGTGTTGAATACATGGATGCGGTTGGGCAAATCGCGGTTCCACACGAACCATCCCGGCGACCAGAAATCGACCAGAACAACCGTTCCCCGCAGGCTGGCCAGGGTGACCGGTGCGCCGTTCCAGCCGGTGGCGGAAAAGTCGGGGAAGATCTGACCCGCGCCAAACTCCGCCTGGGTGCGGTACACGTTCATCGCGGTCATCGAGATCGAGCCGTCCACCCCGGCAGCCGGACGGGCGACCATGATCGGGTCCGAGGGCCCGTAACCACCGGAAAAGGCATAGGTTTCCCGGTCGAAGTGGCGGCTTTTCTGGAACCGGTTCATGATGTCCGTCACCGCCGCCTGGTCGCCGCGCCGGGCATACAACGAGGCAATCTCGACATAGACCTTGCGTAGCACCTTCACATCGGAATTCTCGAAATCGGACAGGGTCTTCTGCAGCAGGGCGAGCGCCTGGTCATCCTGGCCGCGCATGCTCATGACGTTGGCACGGATAACTTGCGTGTCGATGTAGGCATCCCACTTCGCGTTTTGCCGCGCATGCTCGAGAACCCCATCGAGCCGTCGCGCCACCGCCGTCCACTCGGCCTCGGTGTAGGACCCCTGGGCCATCACCTGCAGTTCACTCAGGATCTGCAATTGTTCGGCGGAGTAATCCATGGCCGACACCGAAGCGCTGACCAGCCATCCCGCCACCAACCAACCAATGACACGTTTCATAAAAATCCCGATCCCTTTCTTCCGCGTACATACCGCACTTTGCCCAAACTTTACAGTGGAAAGCGCAACCGGCAGGACCGGGCCGGAAAATCAAGGCCAACGGGTTCGGTTCCGGCAGCATCACTGCACCATGGCATCGGCCGGATCAGATCCGCGGGCCGGCACGCACGATGGCCTCCGGCGTCCCTTCAAACTGGGCGAAGTTCTTGATGAATTTCCCGGCCAGGTCACGGGACCGCTGGTCGTACTCGGCGGCATCGCGGGCACCATGCCGTTCGGCCAGGAATTCCGGGGGTACCCCGGGCAGCGCGACCGGGATCTCGAAACCGAACACCGGATCCGTGCGGAAGGTCGCCCGGTCCAGGGTTCCGTCAAGGATATGCGCCACGCACCGGCGGTTGACCGGGAGAGGACACCGCGGCCCCTGGCCGTAGGGATTCCCCACCCAGCCCGAATTCATCAGATAACAAGGGGTGGCGTGGCGGCGCATCTTGTCGGCCAGCATGCCCGCATAGATATGCGGCGGACGCGGCAGGAACGGCGCCCCGAAACAGGTGGAAAACGTTGGTGTGGGATCCTTGCCCATGTTGGCCTCGGTCCCGCCCAGCGCTGCGGTGTACCCGGACATGAAGTGGTACATCGCCTGTTCGGGGGTAAGCCGGGCGACCGGCGGCAAGACGCCGAAGGCGTCTGCCGCAAGGAAAACGATGGCCTTCGGATGCCCGCCCATGCCATCCGGCACGGCCATCGGGATGAAGTCGAGCGGATAGGCACACCGGGTATTCTCGGTGATCACATCCTGGTTGTAGTCGGGGATCCGGGTAACCGGATCGACCACGACGTTCTCGAGGACCGCACCGAAGCGGATCGCATCCCAGATGAGTGGTTCGCGCTCACGGCTCATGCGAATGCACTTGGCGTAACACCCTCCTTCGAAGTTGAAGACGCCCGCGTCGCTCCAGCCATGCTCGTCGTCGCCAATCAGTTCACGGTCGGGGTCGGCCGAGAGGGTCGTCTTGCCCGTCCCGCTCAGCCCGAAGAATAGCGCGACATCGCCGGCGCGGCCGACATTGGCCGAGCAATGCATGGGGAAGATACCCTGCGCCGGCAAGGTGAAGTTGAGCACGCTGAAGATGCTCTTCTTGATTTCGCCCGCATACTCGGTCCCGCCGATCAGTACGGTACGCGAGGTGAAATCGAGTGCGATGAACGCCTCGCTGTTGGTGCGGTGGCGGGCCGGGTCGGCGCGGAACCGTGCCGCATTGAGCACCGTCCATGCCGGCACATGCGCGGCGAGCTGCTCCGGGGTGGCCCGGCGGAACAATTGGCGGACGAACAGGCTGTGCCAGGCGAATTCCGTCACCACGCGGATCGGCAGGGTCGTGCGCGGATCAGCGCCGGCGAATCCATCGAAGACGAACAAATCGCGCACGCCCAGGTATTCGAGCACATCGTTGCGCAAGACCTCGAACGTCTCGGGGCTCATCGGCTGGTTGACCTTGCCCCACCAGATCTGCTCGCGGGTGTCCGGGCGCTCGACCACCCACTTGTCCCTGGGCGAACGCCCGGTGCGTGGTCCCGTCAGCGCATTCAAGGCGCCACGATCGGTGAGCACCCCTTCCCCGCGCCGCACCGCCTCCTCGACCAAGCGTGCAACCGGAAGATTCCAATGGACCGGGGCCTTCGCCGCGATGCCGTGCTGTTCCAATCCATGTTCACTCATTGCCTGCCCCCAGCGTGTGGTGTACCGCGACCTGCTTCCGGTAGGTCTTACTCCCCGATCCGGTTTTTGGCAAATCAAAATGCGGGAAGGGGTTGCGCGGAAACTCCACGAAGGAGTGAATCAGGGCTGCCGGTAATCGGCCCAGTCGTCGGGCACGATCACCGCCTGCTGGATGAGCAGGTGCTCGCCGGAGCGCCGCAGGATGAAGCGCGAGGTGCTGCCACGTTCGGTGGTGCGGTGGAGCTGGGTGACGATCTGGCGACCACGCAATCGCACCACGGCGAGGTCACCGTCGATCCGCACCAGCTGGTCATCCACCACGAAGTCAACCGCCGTGTAGGTTCCCTGCAATGGCCGCAGCGCATCGATATACGCCTCGCGGGTGAAGGGCTGCACCTCGCGCGACACCGGATGGGTCAGCGAGATCTGCGCGTCCTCGGCGATCAGCGCAGTGAGCCGGTTGAAGTCAAAGGCCCGCAAGGCCTCGATCCACTGGCCGAGGAACACATTGACCTCGGCCCGCCGGATCTCCTGGGCGACCACCGGGAACGCAAACACCGGCGCGACCACCAGCGCCAGCAACCAACCCTTGTACCATCGACTGAGCATGCCGCCGGTTATCTCCCGAACCCGTATACCGCGTCGAGCAAATTGACGGAATATGCTGGCCGACTAAGGGTTCCCGGCCACGCGGGCTTGGCGCCCGGCCGACTTCAGACGCCGGGGCCACAATCACGTTCCAGTGACTGGAATGACAAATCCCCGCGCCGTACAAACGCTGGACACCTGCTTGATGCTGCCGCCGCGCGATGCGCGCATGGCCGATTCAAGACTCGCCTTCGTCCACGAACAATGCTAGGATGCTCCTGTAAGTGAGGAGTGAGGCATCCGCCGCTCGGCGACCATGGATTGGCACGGATACGGCGGAGTACGGGAACCAGCAGCATGGGAGGAGCGCGGGATGCGCCTACAGGATGGTCCGGCCACTTGCCGCATTGAACAAGCACGCCATGCGTGTTTCGAGCTATACCAAGGACCGGGGACGCCATGAAGCCCGACCCCTCCCGGTCAACACCCGGTCCGGATGCTTCCGGTTCACCTGACCCACTCGATTTCCGGGTGCTGTTCGAGTCGCTGCCGGGGCTCTACCTGATCCTGGACCCGGCCCTGATCATCGTCGCCGTAAGCGACGCCTACCTCCACGCCACCATGACCCGGCGGGAACTGATCCTGGGTCGCACCATCTTCGACGTGTTCCCGGACAATCCCGACGATCCGGAGGCCACCGGTGAGCGCAACCTGCGTGATTCCCTCGCGCGGGTGGTTCACCTCCGCGCCCCGGATGCCATGGCCGTGCAGAAATACGACATCCGCCGCCCCGCTTCCGAAGGCGGCGGTTTCGAGGAACGTTACTGGAGCCCGGTGAATCACCCCGTCTTCAACCCGAACGGCGAGGTAGCCTGGATCATCCACCGCGTGGAGGATGTCACGACGTTTGTCCGGCTCAAGCAACGAGGTACCGAACAGGATCGCGAGACCGAGCAACTTCGCACCCGGACAGCCCACATGGAGGCGGAGATCTTCGCCAGGGCACAGGAATTGCAGGAGGCAAACCGCCAGTTGCGCCAGGCCAAACAGCAACTCGAGGACCGCGTTTACGAACGTACCCTGGAACTCGCGCGCACCAATGACGTGCTTTCCTCGGAAATCGCGCAGGGTCGCCAACTGGAGGAACAACTCCGTCAGGCCCAGAAGATGGAGGCGTTCGGCCAACTGGCCGGTGGCATCGCACACGACTTCAACAACCTGCTGACCGGAATCAATGGATTTGCCGAGATGATGCTGTACCACATGGTGCCGGTTGACGAGCACCCCGAACTGCTCCGCGAGATCCGGCGAGCCGGTGAACGGGCCGCCACCCTGACCCGCCAACTGCTCGCCTTCAGCCGCAAACAGATCCTCCAGCCGGTGCCGCTGAACCTGAACGACCTGGTAGGTGAACTCGAGAAAATGCTGCGCCGGTTGATCGGCGCGGAAATCAAGCTGCAAACATGCTGCGATCCGGCTCTCGGGTGCGTCAAGGCAGACGCCGGCCAGATTGAACAGGTGCTCCTGAACCTCGTCGTCAATGCCCGTGATGCCATGCCGACCGGCGGCTATATCACCATCGAGACCCGCAATGTCATCCTGGACCAGGCCTATGTGAACACCCATCCCGAGGTCCAGCCGGGGCCATTCATCCTGATGGCGGTCAGCGATACCGGCTGCGGCATGGATGCGGCGACCAGGGCAAAAATCTTCGAGCCCTTCTTCACCACCAAGGAAGCCGGCAAGGGCACGGGCCTTGGCCTGGCCGTCGTCCATGGCATCATCAAGCAATCCGGCGGCAGCATCGAGGTGTACAGCGAACCCGACCACGGGACGTCATTCAAGATCTACCTGCCCCGCCACACCGAACCGGCCTCCACGCACCCGGGCGCGACGACCATCGTCGCCATGCCAACCGGAACCGAAACAATCCTGCTGATCGATGACGAAGCCATTGTCCGCGAAACCGCGCGCCTGGCCCTGGAGTCGGTCGGCTATACCGTACTTGCGTATGGCGATGGCGAGTCCGCGTTGAGGCACGCCGAGTCCTTCCGAGGTCCGATTCACCTGGTTCTCAGTGATGTCGTCATGCCGAACATGAGCGGCTGCGAGCTGGTCGAGCAAGTCCGCCTGGCCCGCCCGGATATCAGGATCCTGTTCATGTCCGGATACACCGATGATGCGATCCTGCGCCACGGCGTGCAGGAAGGCATGGCCTTCCTCCAGAAACCGCTTACCCCGTCCGCGCTTTGCCGCAAAGTGCGCGAGGTGCTCGACCATGCCCAACCGATCACCGGTTGCTGATCATGCCGCATCCCGCACCACGCCAACCAGTCAGCGGAACGCGGCTCACGGCGGCAGCAGCACCGTGAAGACCGACCCCTCACCCACCTTGCTGCGTACACTGATCGTCCCGCCATGCGCTTCGACGATGCGGCGGCAGATCGCCAAGCCGAGCCCGGTGCTGGACTCGCCTCCGGTCGGCTTGACGCTGGTCGTGCAGTACGCACAGAACACCCGATCCATCTCGGCATCGGGAATGCCCGGACCGTGATCCGTGACCACGAGTTCGAGGAACTCCGGACCGCCCCGCACCGCCAGCTCCACCGCCGTTCCCGGCATGGAGAACTTGAAGGCATTGGACAACAAGTTCTCGATGACCTGGCTGATGCGATAGGGATCGAACCTCCACACCGACACCCCGTCCGGCCCGGCCACGGTGAAATCGATGTGCTTGCGATTCGACAGCAACATCCCGTTGATCCGCCGCTGCTCCAGGAAGCTGCGCAGGTTGACCACCTCGGCCTTGATGACCAGCCGCCCCGCCTCGATCGCCGATACGTCCAGCAGCGTGTCCACCATGTTGAGCATGTCGCGCGTGGCCTGGCCGATGATCCCCAGCGAGGCCCGCTGCTCCGCGCTCAACCCGCCGGCAGCCTCGTCCATCAGCAACTGCTGGTACCCGCTGATCACCGCCAACGGATTCGGCAAGTCGTGCGCAGCCATGCCGAGGAACCGGTTCTTGAGCTCGTTGAGCTCGAGCAGTTCCTGGTACAACCGGCTCTTCTCGAGGATGACCGACAACTGCCGCGCGATGCGCTGGAAGAAATCGACATGCACATCCCGGTAGGTGCCGACTTGTATGCTCGAGAAAAACATGAACCCGACCGGCTTCTTCATCGCGATCAACGGGCAGGTCAGGCTCGACCGCATGCCCTCCTCGACAATCAACCTGGTCGAGTCGGAAGACGGATGCTTGCGCAGGTAGTCCTCGAGATCGTTAAGAATGCGAGGCTCCCCGGTGTCGAGCACGCGCTGCAGGCTGCTCCCGGCCATCGATGCCGAATAGCCACGCTTGATGTACACGCGGGGTGCATCCGTCCGAGCCCAGCGTGCCCGCAATACCCGGTTGCGATCCTCAAGCAACGAAAATCCGATGCGGTTGTAGGGAATGACTGTGCGGAACTGCTCGTACACGTAATCGAGCACCTCGTCGAGCAACAGGCCGGCATTGATCTGCTCGGTCAACTGGGCAAGTCGCTGCATCTCCTCGAACCGCTGGTCCACCGCCCGAGCCAGCCGGTCCATCGATCCAGCCAACCGGTCGATGTCATCGCCAACCCCGCCGGCCGGGACCCGTACATCGTAACGCCCCTCGGCCAGTTGGTCGGCCATGGTCACCAGCGATTTCAACCGATCCGCCTCCGGCTTGAAGTCGTCGCGTGGAAACGCATGCTTCATACGGAGAGTTTGCCGCCGGAAGAATCGGACCTGCAAGCGGGGAAACTACCCGAATACATGTAGCGGAAAAGCCAACGCGGCGAGCCGCGGAACACGCACCGTTCCCTCGACCCGGAGGGGGACTACCGCTTGCGTAGCAGGAAGCACAGGGCTTCCACCAGGATATCGGCGAGAATGGAACCTCCCGCCGCATACTTCGGTTCCAGGTCGGTGCGCGGGGTGTCGGGCAACCGGGAAAGGTCCTCCAGGAACTGCGCCTTGCGCTCGGGTGAAGTCTCAAGCTCGAGGGCGCGCTGCTGCAGTGCGCGGCGATCCGCGAAGGTCGCGGTGGCTTCATGGGCCAGTTGGAGCAAGGCCAGTTCCCCGGCGTCCAGCCAGATCAATCCACACGGAGCACAGACATCGGTCTGGACCTGCACCACGGGAAGACGCACATCCTGCTTCCGCATGGTCATGCGGCAGCGTGGACACCGCACCGGCTCGGTCGTACTGGCGGTGAACCGGGCACGGACCTCCTCCTGGAGCTTGGCGCGCGGGATGGAATCGCGTTGCTGGATGGCCTTGAGCCGCGCGGCTGGTATGAGGTGGCCGCCGCAGGCGTGGCAGTACCGCACACGGAATCCTTCGTAGTCGATGTTCTCCATCGCCTCCCCGCATACCGGACACTTCCTCATGACCGCCATCTCCCATGGTTGACGCCTGAACCTTCGCGTGCGTTGGCATCGGCTTGGCCGGGAACAGGATACCATAGCGGCGCGGCGGGTCGATCTCCGTTGGCGGGAAAAAGAACGTGGGGACCGGCTGGTCAGCCGATCCCCACGGGTCTTCTGCACGGTGGCGTGCGGCGCTGTCTAGGGCTGCAGGATGACGCGGATGAACTTCGAGGTCTCGTTCATGGTCATGCCGCCCGCCTCTTCGGTGGTCGAGAGTGCGGTGCGCAGCGGACCAACGTTCTGCCAGGTGGCACTGGTCCCGAGCTCCGGCGAGGTCTGGACGCGGTAGTTGCGTTCCTGCACGGCCTGCCACGAGACTTCCGCGCCGCCGACGCCGCTATCCATCGAGGTGATCTCGAGGCGCGAGTTGGCGTTGTTCGGGTTGGTGCCGGCGAGGAATTCCTCGTAGTTGGTCATGCCGTCGCCGTCGAGATCACCCGAGCCGCCGTTCACCCCGGCCGCGCTGTTGGGGTTCAGGCCATTGGCCGCCTCCCAGGCGTCCGGCAGTCCGTCGCCGTCGGCATCCCAGTTGCTGAGCGTCTTGCCCGAGGTGTCGGTCTTGTCGATCAGTTTCAGGTACTGGGCCTGCTGGCCGGCGAACGGATTGCCGTTCAGGATAACCACGAGGCCGGTGGTGGTCAGTTCGTTGAACGACTTGTCGGTACCCCAGAGCTGCTGGGTCGGATTCGGTGAAACGAGGTCGACGATGTTGTAGTTGTGGCCGGGGCGCAGGCCGAACCAGTTCACGCCGGGGCTGACCTCGACGTTCAGGTTGTAGCGGTCGAACCGGTTGGTGCTGCCCTCGATGTTGTTGTTCACGAACACGAAGACCACGTCCTGCGAGGCGGCGCTGACGCCAGCGGCCTCGAACTTCGCCACGCCGATCATGTCGGGGTTCCAGCCGTTGGTGCCGGCGAGGAAGTAGTTCTCCGGGCTGCGCAGCGCGGGCGAAGCCAGGCGGGCCTTGCCGATGCGGCCGTAGAACGCGTTCAGGCCGTTGGCCCAGTCGGAGCCGTTCGCGGCGAACCCGCTGGCGATGTTGTTCCACACATTGGTCATGTGGTTGTACCGCTTGAAGTGCGGGATCGACTTCGAGAAGTTCAGCTCGTAGCGACCGAAGTTGTTGCCCGGATCAATGCCCCGGTTGGTGTAGGTGTTGGCATTGTTCTGCAGGCCGGCTTCCTGGCCGTTGAACAGCATCGGGGCGCCGTCGAAGGCCGAGACGGTGGCGTAGGCGTAGGCCACGCGCCACTGGTTGTCGTGCGGCATGATCTCGTCATGCGAGGTCAGGTTCAACAGCAGCGGCGAGAGGTCGAAGGCGTTGCGACGGTCATCCAGTTGCTGGAAGATCGGGAACGTCTTCGGGTTGGCCCCGGCGTAGTTGAAGTAGTTGAAGAAGTTGTCGCGCCAGAAGAACACGATGTTCTCGTTCAGGATGTCGAAGTGGCGCGCGGAACGGTAACCGACGCCGTGGCGCTTGTTTCCGTTGATCTCGCGGAAGCCGTCCAGCGACTCTGCCATGAACACGAAGTCCCACTTCAGGCTGCGGGTCTTGTTGATGGTGTATTCCCAGAACTGGTTCGGGAGGCCCTGGGCAAAGTCGCAGCGCAGGCCGTCGATGCCCTTGTGCGACTGGTTCTTCGGCGTGCCGACGGGGTGGCCGGACTGCTCGAGCCAGTAGATCGGGTAGTACGCGAAGTACTGCCAGAGCTCGCGGGCGTAAACATTGAGCGGCTGGAGGCGGTCCTCCTCGAGCAAGTAGGTGTTGTACCAGCGGCTTTCCCAGGCGTTGTTGGTATTCGCCGGGGCCTTGGCCACGAGGGCGTCGTACACGCCGAAGTGGAAGTCGGCGGCGTCGGACCACTTGCCGAAGTCAATGCGGTCGGGCGCGACCGCGACATCGTTGTTCTGACCGCTGATGTAGTAGCTGGCCTGTTCGTCGTAGTTGCCCTTCTTCGAGTACCACTGCGGGCGGACCACGCGGATCAGGTCGGAGGCATTCGTCGCCCAGGCGAACATGTCCACCGCAACCTGGCCGATTTCACAATCCCATGCGCTGTGGTTGAAAGTGCCGTCAAGCATGACCCCCACCCCGGCGTTGTCCATCGCCTGGACGAAGTTGTTGAACTCCAGCATCGCGTTTTCGTCGGAGGACGGGTCACCCAGCACACTGTTCACCTTCCAGTAATTGCGCACCGCATACGGGCTGCCCGGCTCATAAGGAAGCCCGGTGCTCGGGTCGGTCTCGCGCTGGTCGGAACCGATCGGATGGATCGGTTGCAGCCACAGCATGTTCATGCCGAGGTTGTTGAAGTACGTGGTGTTGATCACGTCCGGGCGGTTCGAGTTGACCAGGTACATGTCCTTGAAGGTCGAACGACCCGTGAAGGTGTCGTTGATGGCCTCCGCGTACAACGGGTTCAACTCGTATATCGTGTTCTCGCGGGCCTTCTGGGGCGAGACGACCACGGCACAATCGCGGCGCATGCCGTTATCGGTATAGTACACATACGGACCACCGTTCACCTTGTAGCGCGCGTTGATGCGATAGGCACCGGTGCGGTTGACCGGAATGGTCACGCTGAAGCGGCCACCGCCGATATCGGTCATCGGATAGGCGCGGTAATAGCTGGAGGCTGACGACGGGGTAATCAGGTCCCAGTCCTCATCGCCCGGCAGCACGGCAAAGTCGCGGCGGTTCAGGTTCGAGAACAGCTCAACGCTGCTGACGGTGTTGCCCGCGCCGACATTCGGCTCGAGGATGACGGTGATGGAACGCTGGTCACCGGCGACTTCGTTCAGGAAGAAGCGGCGGAGGCCGTAGTTCGCGTCGTTGGTATTCCCGTTCACCACAGTCCACATGCGCGGACTGCCCTGGTCCCAGTGGCCGTCAAGGTTCTCATCGCGGATGCTGGCGATCGGAACACGCTGGAACTCCATGACGTCAAGGTTGTTGTCGACGTTCCAGACGTCAGGGCCCTGCGAGAGCAGCGCACCGTTGTTGGCGGTGCCAAAGGCGGCGGAAGCGATGTACACGGCCTCGGGGATGTAGCCGAAGGCATCGATCAGGTCGATTTCGCCTTCGAGGCGATTGCCGGCGGGCGCAGGATTGTTGGCCGCGCTGCCGGTAACATTCAACCAGGCTTCCCAGTTGTTTTCGCCTTCGGCAGCGAGAATCGGCTTGGTGGCGCTGTCGAAGAAGGCCAGGCCCTGCTTCTGCCAGCCCGGCAGGGTGGTCTTCGCATCGCCGAGCTGGTCGGTCACGAAGATGAAGTGGTCATTGCCGCCCGGTTGTTCGCTCACCGCCCAGGTCGAGACATACAGGCGGGTCCCGTTGACCGCAGCCCAGATGTACATGTTGTTGCCGTGGACGAGGTAGTTCGGGCTGTCGAGCGTGCCGTCGATCTGGAAGTTGAAGTTCGTCACACCCTGGACATTTGCCTGCCAGTCGGCACCGTTGTTGTTGTCCCAGCTGGTGCCGGCGACATCGCGGAACACGAAATCCACCGAGCTCGCGTTGGTCGGGACGGTGATCGTCACGACCCAGTTGGTCGAGGAGGCGGTCATGTTCGTCTGGTACACCTGCTGCCATTCGCCGAGGGTCTTCTTGCTGTGGCCGACGTGCAGCACGACCGGTGAGACGTTCTTTAGCGGACCGTCCTTCGGCGAATAGGTGATGGTCAACGCCTGGCCACGGACGGCGGGATTCGGGTTCCAAACCGCTGACGATGCCTGGACCGGTGGGCCACCCGTGGGCTGGCTGGCGCTGCTGTAGATATTGTACTTGTAGATGTTGCCTTCGAGATAGCCGGCATAGACTTCCTGGTAGTTGTTGAAGCCGTCGTTGTCGAAGTCATTGTTGTCATCCCACTGGCCACTGTAGAAGGTCGAGTGGTTGTACGGATTCAGGCGGGTCCAGGTTTCACCGAAGTTCGGGATGAAGTCCTTGTTCGTATCACCCGGCCACGGGGCGTCGGCACCAGGGGCGCCCTGGCTGTCGATGAACGGCATTTCCACATTGTCGGGGATGGCATCGCCGTCGGAGTCGATGGCGTTGATCCCGTAGAGGTTCAGGTTCACCCGGCGGGTGATCCGGTTGGTCACGCCCGCGTCGACGCGTACGATCTCGAAGAAGGACGGACCGTTGACGAAGGCGCCCCACAGGCGGCTGGTCTCGGCGCCGCTGGCATCGCGGTAGATCACTTCGCCGTTGAACACATTGGTGTAGGTTCCGGCGTTCCACGGCAGTTCATAGCCGTTCCAGAACAGGCGGACGCTGGAGGGCGAGCCCGAGACCTGCGCGGTGGTCTTGAAGAAGGGAAGCTGGATTTCCTGGCCTTCGCTGTGGTTGAAGGTGGCGGTCTGGGTATTGGCCAATACGGTGAAGGTGCGGTTGTAGATCGAGGTATTGATCACCTGGCGGGTCGGCTGCGCCCAATCCGCTTCGGTGGCGACGACCTGCATGGTATGGGTCCCGGCCGGCAACCCGGCGAGGTTGTACTTCCACGACCCCTTGATCACCTCGTAGGCGGTCTGGGGGCTACCACCGTTGATGGCGACGGAGACGCCATAGGCGGTGTAGTCGGGGTTCTCGATGGCGAGCACCTGATCGCCGCGGATGGTGCCGCCATCGGGGATCGAGAAGGTCAGGTCGGGACCACGGGTGTCGACATAAATGACCTTGGTAAAGGTATTGAACCGGGCGGGAACGCCGGAGCCCTGGTTGAAGACTCGGGCCTTCACGACATTCAAGCCTTCCGGCACGTTGGTCGAATTGATCGAGAAGCTCATGGTCCAGTTGGTGGCATTCACCTGGTTCATGCTTTCGTAACGACCAGACACAAGGTCGTTTCCGGCGCTGAAGAAGTTGGTGGCGGTGAGGCGGGAGAAGCCACGGCCCCACTTGATCATGGCGGAATCAACGGTGCCGCCATCAGGACGGAAATTGACATCGATGGTGACATTGGTCGAACGGATGCGGGTAACCTGCCGGGTCTTGGCCGGGGCATGGATGCCGCCGGGAACGACCCAGGTCATGGTTCCGGCCGGATTGCCATTGTCGCGGAAGTTCACATTGCCGCCCTCGGCCACCTTGGGTGCGTAGTAGGCCCAGCCCTGGCCGTTGTTGCCGGGCACGGTAACATTCACTTTCGGACCACCAGAATTATACACGGTGATGTCGGCGCCACGACCGGTGTAGTCTTTCAGGACGGTGCCAACCGGGAATGAAACGGAGATTCCGTTGCGGGTCTGGTCACTGCCCGAGTCGTTGAGCACAACCAACAGCAGGCCCTCGCCGGCATCCGGATTGTTGTTGTTGTTGGCGTCATCAAAACGCTCGAAGGCGAAGAAATCGTTTTCGCCCCAGCGATCCCATTCGCGGCCGCGCGCGAAATTCTGGTGGACGAAGACCATGTTGCGGATGTCATTGAACTGGTCGCCGAGGGCCTGGCTGTCATAGCCGGGACGCATCCAAGTGCGAACATTGTTGTCGGCCCAGGTGATGTTGTTACCGGTGAAATACACCATCGGGTACCCGATGTGGCCGATGATATAGGCATAGGCAAGGTTGATCTTGCCAGGGCCTGCTTCGTCATGTCCCCAGGCGTAGGTGATACCCTGCTCGGGGGGAAGGCCACCACCGCCCATCACCAGCCCGCCAAGGTTGCCGTTACTGAAGGCATCGTACAGCTTCTGTTTCAGTGGATAGTCGATGAATCGCATTGGATTGCGCGTATTGCCGGCAGTGCCGAGGGAAAGGTTGCCGTACCAGTAGTTCAGCTCGGACTGGTAGCTGAGGATCTCGCCGAAGATGAGCAGGTCATCGCGAATGACGTAGTTGCCGAAAAGGGTGTCCTTGACGTCGTCGGTGCCGTCGCGGCCATACCGCTGGTCGAAGTTGTACTGGGCCTCGTGCAACCAACCATTGCCCGGCCAACCAAAGAACTCGTAATCCACATGTTTGGCGGCATCGAGCCGCAATCCATCGAATTCAATGGTATTCCCCAGCCAGGTAATCCAGCGGTCGAGGTACCGCGCGGCATTCTCGTTGGTATAGCCTCCCGGGTAATACGGATACTTGTCGTACTGGCCGCGGTGACGAAGGAAGGACGTCCCGTCCACGAAATTCCAACCGGGCGTGTTGTTGCCGCCGGTGAAGCGCTTGGGATCGCCGTTGCGGGGGCTGTCCTCGGTGCGGATATCGATCAGGGTTACCAGCTCCTGCCAGAGGGTGCCGCCATAACCATTGCCCGGCGACCACTGGTCCATGCGCGGACCGCGGCGGTAATTCAGGGTGTTGGCGTGCCCCTGGGAAAACTGGACGTGGAAGTCCTCGGGTGCCATACCAGGGTAATAGCGGAAGTCCGGACCGTTGCCGTTGTGATTCATCAAAACGTCGGGAACCATTTTGACGTCAATCTGGTGTGCATTGCGGACCAGCTGGCGGAGCTGGCCGAGGTCGCCATAACGGGTCGCATACGATCCACGCTGGGGAATCTGCCCGAGGTCAAACCGGTCATACAAATTGTACCCGACATTGCCCCACTTGGTCCCCTTGCCGGTCGGCCCTTTCGACGGGGAAGGAATCCAGATACTGTCGTACCAGAACTCACCAACTTCCGGCAGGCGGCGGTAGATCTCCTCCCACTCGGTCTCGAACCACTGCATCATCACCTCGGCCCTGGCCCCCGGGACCGCCAATCCCAACGAACCAGCCAACCCCAGCCAAATCACGCCGCGCTTCACTTTATTGAACATGGTGCACCTTGTTATCATCCATGCGGGTGACGATGCTTCCCATGCATCGCCTTGCCGCATAAATCGTTTTACTATTTTAGTTGGGCGTGTGAATCTTGTTAAGAGGTATTTTGTAAATGCGTTCGATTTTTTTATCTTCTTCATTCCGTGATGGTTGGGAGATGTGGAAGGTTGCGCGCACCGCGGTTATCGAAGCGGTTTGTTGACGGATCATGGGTTGAGCGCACCGATCGCGCAAATGAAGGGTTGCGCCCGTGGGGCGAATTTGCAATATCAGAAGCATGCTTGTATGCCATGCGGCGGTTCGGTTTCGTCGCATGGACAACAGCTTAGGGAGCATCGATCATGGCAGAAATCGAGATTGAACAGGCGCCGCGCAAGGCCCGTGAGCATTTTGACAAGGGATTTGCCGCGATGGAACGGGGCAACCTGGATTACGCCATGGACATGTTCAACCTGGCCTTGGAGGTATGCCCGGGCCTGTTGAAAGCGCGGAAGTTTCTACGCGCCGCCCAGGTAAAGAAGTACAAGACCAATCCTCCGAACTCCTTCCAGAAGGCCATGGTACAGGTGAAGGCGGCAGGCAAGTCGATGAAGGCCCAGTCGCTCTTGAAGAAGGATCCGGCTGGCGCGCTGAAGGTGTCCGAGGAGATGATGGCGCTCGACCCCTACAATCCGGCCTTTGTGAGCCTGAATGTTCAGGCGGCGCTCGGCGCGGGATTTCCCGAAGCCGCCATCCTAACCCTCGAGGTGGCCAAGGAAGGCAACCCGAGCGACACAAAATTGCTGCGCCAACTGGCCGGTTTGTACCAGCAGGTTGACCGGATGCACGATGCCCGTGTGGTGTACGAGGAAGTGGCGCGGTTGCTGCCAAACGATCCGCAGGCCATCAAGCAGTTGAAGGACTCGACCGCTCTCGACTCGATGCAGAAGGGCCGCTGGGCCGAGGAAGGCGATTTCCGCGGCAAGATCAAGGACTCGAAGGAGGCCATCCTGCTCGAACAGCAAAACAAGGCGGTCAAGAGCGCGAAGGATGCCGATGCCCTGATCGAGGAAACCCTCAAGAAGATCGAGGCGGATCCAAAGAACATCAACTACCGCCGCGCCCTGGCCGACCTGTACCTGAAGTCTGACCAGCATGACCTGGCCCTCGAAGCCCTGAAGGCGGCCCAGGAAATGACCGGTGGCGCCGATCCGCAGATCGACCGTGCGGTCAGCAACGCCTACATCCGCAAGCTCGATTTCGAGATTGCCCAGTTTGAGGCCGCCGGCGACCAGGAACATGTCGAGGCGTGGAAGGCGGAACGTGCGGCGTTCATGCTCGATGACGCACGCGACAAGGTGGAGCGCTACCCGAACGACCTGCTGTTCCGTTTCGACCTTGGCGTCCTGCTGTTTGAACGCGGCGAAATCAACGAGTCGATCCAGCAGTTCCAGTTGGCCCAGCGCAACCCGCAGAAACGCATTCGCGCCCTGTATTACCTCGGTCTGTGCTTCAAGCAGAAGGGCCAGAACGACATTGCCCTGGAGCAAATGCAGAAGGCGGTGTCCGAACTGCCGGTCATGGATGACACGAAAAAGGACCTGCTCTACGAACTGGGTACGCTGTCCGAACGAATGGGCAACAAGGACAAGGCGCTCGCCTACTACAAGGAAATCTACGGCGTCGATATCTCCTACCGCGATGTCGCGGCAAAGATCGAGTCGTTCTACGCTTCGTGAAGCATCCCCGGTCATGCCGCAACGCCCTGCGGTGGCTCGGCGTGCTGGCCCTGGTGGCATGGACGGCTTCCTGCAGCCGGCGAGAACCGGCACCCGCGCCGTATTTTCCGCCTCCCGGAAACGGCGAGCTGTCGGTCATGTCCTACAACCTGCGCATGTACCGGAATATTGACCGGGATAACGACGGGCAGGAAGACGATTTCAAGCCCGACACGGAGATCAACCCGCTGATCGAGGTGATCCGGCGGGCCAACCCCGACATCCTCGTCCTGCAGGAACTCGGCGACGCATCCACCCTGACGGATTTGCGGAACCGGTTGCGCGCCGCCGGACTGGACTACCCCCACTACAACCACCTCGATATCGCAGCCTCGTATGTGACCCTTGGCCTGCTCAGCCGGTATCCAATCACCGGAAGCGAACCCCTGACCAACCTCTTCTACAGTATTCAAGGCCGCACCTTCCCTGTGCTGCGCGGATTTCAGCAGGTTGATATCGAGGCTGGTGGCGCGACGTTCCGCATTGTGAACGTCCACCTGAAGGCCAAGACCTTCCACGAGGCCGGCCAAACGGAAATGCGCCGCAACGAGGCCAGGTTGCTGGCAACCCAGTTGCGCCGCCTGGAACGGGAGCATCCGGGAAAACCCACCCTGGTATGCGGGGATTTCAACGATGCCTACAGCTCCGCCGCCATGCGTGAACTGATCGCCCAGGATAACCTGGCCCTTGCCGACCTTCCGTTGGCCGACCCACAGGGCGACCGCTGGACACACTACTACCAACGGGAGGATGGGTACGCGCGCATCGACTATATGCTGGTCAATCCGGCTATGCAGGCCCGATGGATCGAAGGAAAATCGGGGGTCATCCGCGATTCGCTGACCTACCGGGCCTCCGACCACCGGCCCATTTTCGCCGTGTTCCAGATCAAAGACTGATCGCGGAGGTCGTATGCAACCGGTAATACCGGGTTTCCTGTGCGGGAACACGATCGGTATAGGTCACCGTTCTGCCGGTACCACGGATCAGGTCGAAGCCCGGAAGCACTTTCCACGGGGATTTCGCACTGCGGGTATGATTATAGAGCACGGTGTAGGCCATACCAGGCTCCGTTTCCCAGGACAA
Organism: uncultured Verrucomicrobiota bacterium; assembly: GCA_937872895.1. GTDB lineage: Bacteria > Verrucomicrobiota > Kiritimatiellia > CAIVKH01 > CAIVKH01 > CALMUP01. The sequence goes on along the minus strand of CALMUP010000009.1, from coordinate 83,125 downwards.
GGTGACGTTCTCGCCGGACCGGGTCACAAAGAGGCGCGTCTCATTGATGGCGCGATCCTCCATCGTGACCCGCTGGGTTGCACAACCGGCGACCAGAATCACCGCCATCAACAAGAAAGCGATACGACGCATGCCGATCTTCCAACCGGAGGCTCGGTTTACTTGACGGGTGCCTCAACCGGCGCTTCCACCGTCGGCTCGACCACTTCAACGATTTCACTCACGGGAGCGTCGGAAACGGTCACGTTCTCAACCACCGGGGCCTCGGCCACCGGGGCAGGAGCAGGGACATCGGACGGGCGGTACAGTTCGGATTGCAGAGGAAGATTGGAAGGCGGAAGCATAGGCTGCCGAGGCGTACCCGCATCCGGACGAACCGCCGGGGCTACCGGTTGTTCGACATTGCGGCGAACGGCTGAAGCCGGCTGGTCGTACCAGCTACGCGCCCGCATCGGCGCCGCTTCATCCTCGAGACTCAGGTTGTACCGGGTGGCAAACCAGCTCCACTCGCGCTTGGACCAGCTTTGAATACGTCCAAATTCATTCAACAACGAGGCGTTCGCCAGATCTCGCACAAACACCACTTCCGGCATCCAGGCCACGCTCTCCCGGACGGATGCCGGAAGCAGATCATCCCCGCCCACCAACACGGCACGAGTCGGGGTTTTCTGAACAAAACTGATCTCGCGCAGGTCATGCAGGGTGATCGGATCCCACGCCGTGCCGTTCCATACGTGCAGGAGCGGCTCGGCCGTAGTCGCCTCGCCCTGGTAGGAAACCAGCACCGAAGGACGGTTCGCCGCGACATCAAATAGAACCTGGATGACGGAGAACCGGGCCGGAGCAACAATCAGGTCATAATGACGACCGCGGGCCTCGGCGTCGCGGCCCATGCCGAACATGACCACCAGCAACATGAATACGACTTTTTTCATGGTAAATTCCTCGAGTTGCCGGGAACGTACCACACCCGTCAGGAAAAGTTCAAGGATTGTACAAAGGCAAACATCACCGAACTGCGGCACAACCAGTTGCCGACAGCCAAAACGGTAGTATAGTAGCGCACCAACAACCCAAAGGAGCTTGAACATGGCCACGATCACCCTAAAAGGAACTCCGATCAACACCGTCGGCGATTTGCCCGCCGTTGGATCCACTGCCCCGACATTCAGCCTTTGTGCTGCTGACTTGCAGGACGTTGGCTTGGCGGCGTATGCCGGCAAGAAGAAGATCCTCAACATCGTACCCAGCCTGGACACCGGGATCTGCGCGATGTCGGCCGTACGCTTCAACAAGGAGGTCGGAGCCCTTGGCGATACGGTCCTGATCAACATTTCAGCCGATCTGCCGTTTGCGGCAAAACGTTTTTGTGACGCGGAGAAACTCACTCACGTGGTGAGCCTTTCCTCGTTCCGGAGCCCGTCGTTCGGCACCGATTACGGGATCACCATCGTGGACGGCCCGCTGAAGGGTCTTCTCGGCCGTGCCGTGCTGGTGTTGGATGCCCGAAATGTGATCAAACACGCCGAACTGGTTCCCGAAATTGTCCAGGAACCGAACTACGAGTCCGCCCTTCAGGCCGTCACCAACGCCTGATTCCATGGGGGAAGACCGTCCGGAAAAGCCGCGGATCGGATCCGCGGCTTTTTATTATCCTGAATCGGGGGTTCACGTGTAAGATGAACAGCGAGGGTGGAATCCACCCCTGTAACGATCATGTCGACGACACAACCAGAACACGCCCACGCATCGACCCATGCCCCCTCGGGATTGACCGAGCGCCTTCTTGACCTGCTCCTTCAGAACCTCCCGTGTGCGGTATTCGTCAAGGACCGCGAAGGCGTGTACCGGCAGGCCAACCAGCGCTGGGCCGAGTTGCTGGGCCAGCATCATCCCGACGCGATCAGGGGCCACACCGATGTCGATTTTTTTGTCCCCGAACGGGCCCATGCCCACCGGTTCGACGAAGAACGGATCCTCCTCTCGGGCGAAACCCTGCCCGAGAGGATCGAGTGGATCGACCACTCCGGAGGAGGCAACTGGTGCTCGATCAACCGGATCCCGCTGCGCGATGCGCAAGGCGCGGTTACCGGGGTGGTGGGTATCGTCCGCGATGTCACCGACCAGATGGTCAACGAGAAACGCGAGCGCACCACCACCCAGGACCTCAAGGCGGTGGTGGAAATCGCCGACCGGCTGATCGCCTCGCCGGACCTCGACACCCTGCTCCGCAAGGCGGTTGAACTGGCCCGCATGTTGCTGCGCATCGAACGCTGCTCCATCCTGCTGAACCGCGACGACCACCTCGTCGGCACCTACGGCACCGACCTCAAGGGACGCACCACGGACGAACGCGACAAGATCATCCCGATGGATGCCGCATGGGACAACCGGTTCCGCACCTGGAGCCGGAAGAGTTCGCAATGGATCGTTGAACGCGATATCCAACGCTCCTCGCCCGATGCCCGCACCGCCACAGTGCGTGACTTCTGGGTGGCCACGACACCGATCAAAGGATCACACAACCGGATGATCGGCGTCTTCTGCAACGATGCGGTGATCTCCGGACATCCACCCGATGAACACCTGCAGGACGTCATTGCGGTCTTCTGTTCCTTGCTCGGCAACATCATCGAACGCCAACGCAGCATGGACGAACTGCGCAAACGCGACCAGGTGCTTGACGGCGTGGCCCGCTCATCGAGCCAGTTGTTGACAGGCGACGACCTCGACCCATCCATCCGCGAATCGCTGCGGGTCCTCGGCGAATCAATGCAGGTTGACCGGGTGAGCTTGTTCGATTGCCGACAGGATCCACTGACCGGTGAGTGGAACATGAGCCAGCGGTATGAATGGGTTCAGCACCCCGCCCTTCCGACCCTCAGCGATGAGCGATGGCAGGAATTGCCGTTCCTTCCCGATTTCACCGACATGCTGGAACGACTGTCGGCCGGGGCGATCTACGACGGTTTGACCTCCCGCCTACCACCCGGTCCACGCCGACTGATGGAATCGTTGCAGGTTGTCTCGTTTCTCCGCGTTCCCATCCATCTCGACAACCGACTGTGGGGATTCATCGGGTTCGACGACGCCCGCGCCGCACGCGAATGGAGTGGCAACGAAAAAGCCATCCTGCTGGCCATGGCCGGCAACCTTGGCGGAGCCATCAGCCGCGATGCCACTGGACGGCAACTTGCGGCGCGCGACCGCATCCTTAGCGCCGTGGCCAAGGCCAACCATGAATTGCTGACCAACCCGGACGTCCTGCTCGCCATCGGACAAACCCTCCGCATCATGGCCCCGTCGGTACCCGCGACCCGCATCTTCCTATGCGAAAACCAGGCTGGAACCGGCCGCGAACAACCACTGATGGCCCCCCGCTTCCTCTACGACAAGGTGTCGACCCAGCACCGCTCCTTTGCCCCCAGCGAAATATGCCTTCCCTACGAAACATTCTTCCCCCGCTGGCATGCGGTCATGGCCTCCGGAAAGATCGTCAGCGGTAGAGTGCTGGAATTCCTCACCGAAGATGCGAACCGCGTCAATTCCGTCCTGATGGCCCCTCTGATCGTTGAGAAGAAATTCTGGGGCATTCTGGGTTTCGACACGACGGATGCCGGATACGACTGGACCGAAAGCGATACCTCCGCGTTGTCCACCATCGCGGGAAGCATCAGCGCGGCCATCGCCCGCCATCGCGCGGAAAAATCCCTCCGCCAAAGCGAGGAGCACTTCCGCTCCCTGATCGAGAACGCCTCGGACCTCATCATCATGGTGGACAGCCGGGGTGATGTGTTGTACGCAAGCCCGTCCGTGAACCGCGAATTGGCGATCGATCCCGCAACACCCGGCAAACTGAATTTCTTCTCGTTGATCCATTCCGAAGACTGGAATGAACTCCGCGCCATGTTCGACCCCAGCCACGCCGCCCCGGACCACCACCTGCACCTCTTCCGCATCCGGCATCCGGCCGGCGAGTGGCGGAACCTCGAATGCGCCTTCCAGCGAATCCGCGACGAGCACGGCAACACCCGCTTCATCATCAATGCCCGCGACATCACCGAGCGGCAACGCACCGAAGATGCCCTCCGCCGCAGCGAGGATCTGTTGCGCCACTCCCAGAAAATGGAGGCCGTGGGCCGACTGGCCGGCGGCGTGGCGCACGACTTCAACAACCTGCTCACCGCCATCCTCGGCTACAGCGACATGCTGGCCGCCCAGATCCCGGAAGGCCATGCCTGGCGCAAGGAAATCACCGAGATCGGCCGTGCCGCCGAACGGGCCCACTCCCTGACCCGCCAACTGCTCGCATTCAGCCGCCGCCAGGTACTCGAGCCAAAGAGCATCGACCTGAACCAGATCGTGGCGGACCTCGAGCGGATGCTCAAACGGCTGATCAACGAGGACATCGCCCTCACCACCGAGCTCGCTCCGGAAGCTTGCCCCGTAAAGGTCGACCCCGGACAGATTGAACAAGTTGTCATCAACTTGTGCCTGAATGCGCGCGATGCCATGCCCGGGGGCGGCCAATTGAGGATCTCCACCACCAACCGGTTGATCACCGAGCCGATCACCCAGGGCCTGGTCACGGTGAAACCCGGTCGCTACATCCTGCTGAAAGTAGCGGATACCGGCCATGGCATTCGCGAAGACGTGAAGCCCCATGTCTTCGAGCCCTTCTTCACAACCAAGGAAGTCGGCAAAGGCACCGGCCTCGGCTTGTCGATGGTGTATGGCATCATCGAACAAAGCTCCGGATACATTCTGTTCGATTCCACCGTCGGTGCCGGCACGGAATTCACCATATACCTCCCGCTGGCCGATGAACCTGCGGCTTCCGGCACAAGTGATCGCCCTCCACCCTCCACGGCAGGCGGCGCCGAACGGATTCTGCTGATCGAAGATGACAAGATCGTGCGCGAACTGAGCACCCGCATCCTGCGGGACAAGGGCTACCAGGTAACCACCCGTGAAAACGGTGCCGAGGCCCTCGCCTACTTCCGGGAACACGCGAACGACATTGATCTGGTTCTCACCGACATCATCATGCCCCAGATGAGCGGACTCACCTTTGCCCGCGCCGCCCGCGCCATCCGCCCGGATCTCCGCATCCTCTTCATTTCCGGCTATGCCGAGGACCACCAGCCCGATGCCCACGAGACCTCGAACGGCCGCAACTACATACAAAAACCCTTTACCGTGTCCTCCCTTTGCGGCAAAGTCCGCGAGATTCTTGATTCACCCGTTTAAGCTCCAGCCCGCGTGAGGACATGCAACGACCGTTTTCCGATGAAATAGCCCGCCGCCGCACATTTGCCATTATCTCCCACCCGGACGCCGGCAAGACCACCCTGACCGAGAAATTGCTCCTCTACGGCGGCGCGCTCCACCTCGCCGGCTCCGTGCGTGCCCGCAAGAACCAGCGCTCGGCCACCTCGGACTGGATGGAACTGGAAAAGGAACGCGGCATCTCGATCACGTCGACCGTTCTGCAGTTCGAATACCGCGACCACTGCATCAACCTGCTCGACACCCCAGGCCACAAGGATTTCAGCGAGGACACCTACCGCGTGCTGACCGCGGTGGACAGCGTGATCATGGTCATCGATGCCGCGAAGGGCATCGAGGAACGCACCCGCAAGCTGTTCGAGATCTGCCGCATGCGCGGTATTCCCATCTTCACATTCATGAACAAGATGGACCGCCCGGCCCAGGACCCGCTGGCCCTGCTGGACGAACTGGAGAAGGTTCTGAACCTGGAAGCCTTCCCGGTGACCTGGCCCATGGGGAGCGGTGCCGAATTCCTCGGCGTGTACGACCGCATCGCCGGCCAGGTCCATACCTTCGAACGCACCATCGGCGGCCAGCACAAGGCCCCGGTGCGCGTGGCCGGCATTGAGGATCCCTCCCTCGCCGCCCTGATGCACCCCGGGACCTACGACCTCTGGAAGCAGGAGGTGGAGATGCTGTCGGTGGCCGGTACGTCGTTCGACCGTGAACGTATCATGACCGGACTTGTGACCCCGGTGTTCTTCGGAAGCGCGATGACCAATTTCGGCATCCAGCTCCTGCTCGACTACTTCATCGAGTACGGCGCCCCGCCCGCCCCGCGCAAGTCGTCGGTCGGTGTGATCGAACCGACCCACCCCGCCTTTTCCGGCTTCGTGTTCAAAGTCCAGGCGAACATGAACCCGAAACACCGCGACACCCTTGCCTTCGTGCGGGTCTGCTCCGGCAAATTCGTGAAGGACATGCAGGTCGCCGATCCGGAAACCGGCAAGACCATCCGGCTTTCCTATCCGCAACGCATGTTCGGCCAGGAGCGCGAGACCATGGAGGAAGCCTTCCCCGGCGACATTGTCGGCCTGGTGGCCCACCGCTCATTCCGCATCGGCGATACGCTCAGCGAAAACAAGGATATCCGTTACCAGGAAATCCCCCGCTTCCCGCCGGAGGTCTTCGGCTACCTGCGCAATCCGAACCCATCGAAGTTCAAGCAGTTCAAGGCCGGCCTGGGCCAGCTGCTGAACGAGGGCGTCATCCAGGTCTTCAACCTGCCGGAAACCGTAAGCACCGCCCCCCTGCTCGGCGCCGTGGGCGCCCTCCAGTTCGATGTCGTGCTCTACCGGCTGGAAACGGAATACAACGCACCGGCAAGGCTGGAACCGGCGTCCTATTCGGTCATACGCTGGCTGGATCCATCCCTGACCCAGGCCGATGTCGAGAAACTATACCTCGGCACCGGGGTTCAGGTGGCCCGCGACTTGCAGGAATGCCCGGTCGTGCTGTTCCCGAACAAATGGACCATGGATTATTTCCGAGAGAAGAATCCCAAGATCGAAATGCACCTCGTCTCCCCGTCGCAAGCCCCGCTCCACAACGCCACCGACACCGCCACCTGAACGGACGCCATGATCGACCGCCTGCCTCAGCGACTCCGCCTGGCGGCGGCGCTGACCGCGCCGCTCGCCGCGGTGGAAATGAGCCGCCACCTCACCGACCAGACCCACCACCCTTCGACCACGTGGAACGGGATTGCCGCCGTCCTCGCCAGTACCGTCGTGCTGGCCGCCGGCTGGCCGTTGCTGCAGAAAGGCTGGCTCTCCTTCCGGTGCCGCCGCCTGAACATGTTCTCGATGATCGCGCCCGGCGTGATCATCACCTACCTCTACAGCCTGGCCGCCTTCCTCGCGCCCGGATGGTTTCCCGATGCCTTCCGGCTGCATGGCACCGTCCCGGTCTACTTCGAGGCGGCAGCGATGATCGTGACCCTGGTGCTCCTCGGCCAATGGCTGGAGGAACGAGCCGAACGCCGCACCGGCGATGCCCTGGCATCCCTCGCCCGCCTGCAACCCGGCCGGGCCAGCGTGCTGCGCGACGGCATCGAGGAACAGGTGCCGGTTGATGACCTCCGCGTCGGCGATCAACTGGTCCTGCGCGGCGGCGACCGCGTGCCGATCGACGGCGTGATCCTCTCCGGAGTCGCGACCATCGATGAGAGCATGCTCACCGGCGAGCCGTTCGGAACCACCCGCGCTCCGGGCGACCACGTGTCCGGCGGCACCCTCGTCGTCGAGGGCTCCGCCGTCGTGCACGCCGAGCAGGTCGGCGAACACACCACCCTCGCCCGCATCATCGCCATGGTACGCGCCGCCCAGGCCAGCCGCGCTCCGATCCAGCGCGTGGCCGATCGCATCACCGGCAAACTCGTCCCGGTGGTCCTGCTGCTCGCGATGCTGACGTTCCTCTTCTGGTGGCGTTTCGGCCCGCAACCCGCCGCTTGGTACGGCCTCGTCCACGCCGTCACCGTGCTGATGATCACCTGCCCGTGCGCCCTTGGCCTGGCCACACCCCTGTCCATCGTCACCGGCCTTGGTCGCGGCGCGGTGGCCGGGATCCTGATCAAGGACGCCGCCCATCTGGAGCGCCTCGCCGCGGTTACCACCGTGCTGCTCGACAAGACCGGCACGCTCACTTCCGGTCGACCGATCCTGCATGCCTGTGTTCCCGTGGAGACGGGCCAGGAAGGCTGGGTGTTGAAGGCGGCGGCATCGGTCGAGCACTGGAGCCGGCATCCGCTCGCCTCGGCGATCGTGGAAGGTGCACGTACTTGGGGGCTCGCCATCGAACCCGCGCTGGATTTTCGCTCGGAGGTCGGCCAGGGGGTAAGCGGCCGGGTCGGTGACATCTCGGTGCAGGTAGGTCGGCGCAACTGGCTCGACGTGGAGGATGACCGTGCGTTCGCTGCGTTCGAGCAGATCGTCCACCACTACGAACAGGAAGGCCGCACCGTGTTGTGGGTCGCGACCGACCGCCGCCCGGCCGGTCTGCTGGTCATTGCCGACACGCTCAAAGCACATGCCGCCGAGACCATCCACGCCCTCGAACAGCGCGGCATCACCTCAGTCATGGTTACCGGCGACCACGAACACGCCGCCCATAATGTAGCCCGGCAACTGGGAATCCGGTCGGTCATCGCCGGAATCCGGCCGGAACACAAGGCGGAAGCCGTGGCGGCCCGCAAGCGACAGGGAGGCGTGGTCGCCATGGTCGGCGATGGCATCAACGATGCACCCGCCCTCGCCGCCGCCGATATCGGCATCGCCATGGGCACCGGCACCGCCGTGGCCATGGCCAGCGGCCAGATCAACCTCCTCCACGGCGAACTCCTCGGACTGATCCGGGCCATCGATCTCAGCCGCGCCGTCATGCGCAATATCCGGCAGAACCTCTTTTTCGCATTCGCCTACAATGCCGTGATGATCCCGCTCGCCGCCGGAGCCCTGTTCCCGTGGACAGGATGGATGTTGACGCCGATGCTGGCCAGCGCCGCCATGAGCGCGAGTTCCATCACGGTGATCCTGAATGCGCTGCGCTTGCGCAGACTTGACCTCGACGCGGGGATCAGCGGATCTCCACGCTGAGCAACGTGAAGTCGTCGTGGGCCGGCACTCCGCCCCGGTGGCTAGCCACCGCCTCGCGAATCGCCTCATTCAACCGGACGGCATTCACGGAACCGAACGACCCCACCACTCCAAGCAACCGGTCCTCCGAAAAGACATCCCCGGCCCGGTTGGTCGCGGACGTCAATCCGTCGGTATAGAACAAGACCAGGTCGCCGGCATCTACCGGTTGCGATGTGCAGGTGTATTCCTGATCCGCGGCAAGACCAAGCGGTGCCCCGCTCTTCACCTGGCACCAGCGCGCAGCCTGCTGACGGGCACAGTAGATCGCCGGATGAGGATGTCCCGCGCTGGCCAGCAGCAACCGGTTCTGCAACAGGTCAAAGACGCCGTAGATCAGCGTGATGCTCTCCCCCTTGGGGATCTCCTTGTGAAGCAACTGATTGATCACACGTAACACGACATCCGGCCGGGTCATATCGACAAACAACGAGGCCGTTCCCTCCGCCCGCTGTTGACGAATCGTCGCTACCGCCATGTGCAACAAGCCGGAAACCAAGGCTGCACTGACCCCGCGCCCCCCCACATCCGCCATATAAAGCCCGATGTGGTCCTGATCGATCTCGAACACATCGTACAAGTCGCCACCGAGGACCTCGCAGGTCAGGTAATACTGATCAAACACGATCCGGTCATGACGCGGAAACCGCGTCGGCAGAAGACCCTGCTGAACCCGCTGGGCCAGCTTCAATTCGGCATCGAACTTCGCATTCATCCGGGCCAACTCCTGGTTGGCGGCCCGCAGCATGTCGTTTCGCTGGATCAACTCGGCGCTCAACTGGGAAATTCGCTGATACACCTCCCGCTGCTTTTGATAAAGCATGTACACGCAAAGGATCAGCAGGCAGATCACCAGCCACACCACGAAAACCACCACCTGAACGGCCAGCAACTTGCGCCCCACCGTCGCCGCCGTGATATCCGCACCGACAATTCCGATCACCGAGCCCTGTGAATCACGTACCGGCGCATACCCGGAGATCAAATCCGGATAGGGCGGATCGGGCGTTACATGGAAATCGGCGGTCGGACCGTAAAACGCGTTGATCAACTCCGGCGAACGGACTGCATTGTACGGCGTACCCAGCGGCTCGAAGCGCTCCTCCGGATCAATTACCCCGTTGCTGTTGACATCGCGCGACGACTGATCCACCGCATACTCCACGATCCAAGCCGATGCCAGCGGATTCGTGGACCGCATCATGGTATACACGTAGCGTACATCCGGATTGTCCACGGCCACCCGGTTCAGGAATTGCTGCACGTCGCGGAAGGCCGATTGATCAGGATCCTCCCGCCGCACGATCTGCGCGAAAGCATCCTGTGGCATGCCGGCCGAGGTGGCGATGGCCACGCCCATGGCGTGCGCCCGCACTTCGTTGATGATGGAGCGTTTACTGACCAGGTAAAGCAGGATGAACGGCAGGGAAACGCACACGCACAAGGCGATCAGTCCGATCAAACGGCTGCGAGGTTTACGGGCGGTGACCATTATTCGTCCATGATCAGGCCGACACTATCGCGGTTCCCGGCCCGCGGGGATCAGCCCACGAGGGAAAGGATATGGAGGATTTGATCTTCTGTGAAGGGATTATATGGCTCTTTCTTCGCCCGCAGCACCCGTTCGAGATCGGACACGAACCGGGCGGAACGCGTGGCCGAGCACCCTGTCAATTCTTCGGCAAGCCGTTCCACGCCACGCTCCTTGGCGAAACGATGAAGGAGGTGCAGCAAGTTCCCATGATGATGCTCCTTGCCGATAACCCGCACAATCATTGGAATGGTTCGACGGAAATCAATATCCGCCAAGGCATCGATTGCCTCCAGCTCCTGGTCTGAATCGACGAAACGTTCAACGGCCGTGTAAGCCTCGTCCGTGTGGTACCGGCGCAAAGCCTGGATCAGCGTACGCGTGACCTGGTTTGAAACCGGCTCCCGGTCGAGTTTCCCCGCCAGCACGGGAACCGCCGAGGGCACATCGATCACCGAACACAACATGATGTCGACGATGGAACCGTCGCGCATCAGCCGACGGAGCGCGAGTGCCCGGACATGCTCCCGTTCACCCGGCGACAAGGGTTGAACGTAGGCACGAAGCGAGGCCAGCAACTCGAAGTCCTCGCTGTAGTAGTGGGCCTGGACAAGCTGCTCGATTTCGGTGGTGATTTCCTGCTCGCTTCGCATACCCTACTGTACTTCATGACGGTTGCAGGTCAATGGTGCGTGGCAGTATTGCTGGTTACGGCAAGCGGATGGGTCTCCACCGCTTTGCCTGATGAGGTGACCAACAACCCGGTCCCCGTGGTGTTAACCAACTCGAACGGAACCACGCCCCCCGCCTATACGCCATGGTGTACGAACAATCCCGCCTACCACTCATATTCCAACCGATTGGAGCGCTGGCACGACAAATGGTCATCCAACGTTGTGGGCGTTGCGGAATACATAGACCGGTTTTATGGGGATAACCGGCTTGATGATGAAAGCAACGACACCAGAATCAGGCTGTCGGGCGGGATCCTGTTCCGCGAGGAGGGAACACCCAAGTACATTCATCGGATCAACCTACGGCTACAACTGCCCTACACCTCCCGGCGGTTGAAACTGGTGTTTGAGGACATCGTGGACCCCGACGAGGATCAACGCAGCCTGTTCACCGCCGCCGGCGTGAATAACACGGATGCAAACGCCGCCCTGCGGTACTCGATCCGGGAAAAAAGCAAGGTTCGTATCGACGCGGATGTCGGTGCCCGCTTCAGCAGCCCGTGGCAATTGTATACTCGGCTTCGCGGTACCCGGCGGTACGATCTCACCACCAAATGGGATGCCCGCCTAACCCAAAAGATCACCTGGTTCACCGATGACGGCTGGGTGTCGCTTTCGGAAATACAGTTCAACAAGAAAATGGGCTGGGACTGGCTGCTACGGTTCAACTCCGAACTGGAATGGCGGCAGGACCGGGATGGGGTTCGACCCGCTCAACAGGTAAGTGTGTTCAAGACGTTTAGCCGGCGACGCTCCTTGCGAATGGACGTCGGCGGGAGCTGGCCGGAATACCCGAATGTCGATGATCGCCGCTACTATGTCTCGCTAACCCACCGACGACTCGTGCACAGCAACTGGCTCTTCTTCGAGGTCAAGCCCGGCGTGGAGTTTCCCGAGGAAGACGACTACGACGAGCGTTTCTACCTGAAATTCCAGTTCGACCTGATCCTGGGCAAGGTGGACTGACAAGCTCCTGCGCCGGGGATTATCCAACGACCAGATTGACCAGCTTGCCCGGAACGACGATTTCCTTGCGGATGGCCTTGCCCGCCAAGAAAGGAATGATCGCGGGGTCGGTTTTGGCCATGGACAGCAACGTGGACTGGTCGGCATCTTTCGGGGCGACAAGCTTGCCCCGCAACTTGCCATTGACCTGTACGACCACCTCCACGGTCGACTCGACCAGGCAAGCGGCATCCCAAACCGGCCACGCCTCGTAAGCCAGACTGCCCTGGTGGCCCAATCGGGCCCAAAGCTCCTCGGCCAGATGCGGCGCGAATGGGCTTAGCAGCAGAACAAAGGATTCCGCGGAGGCGCGAGGAATCGCCGGCCAGTGAATGGCTTCGTTGATAAACTCCATCATGGCGGCGATTGCCGTATTGTATCGCATCCCCTCGATGTCTTCCGTCACCTTCTTGATCGTGGCATGAAGCATACGTGCTTGTGCCGGATCCGGATCAACTCCGGAAACCTTGGGGTCCAATTGATCGGAATCCTCATCCACCAACCAGCGCCAGACACGACTGAGGAATCGGAACACCCCCTCGACGCCACGCATGCTCCAGGGCTTCGACTGCTCCAGCGGGCCCATGAACATTTCGTACAGGCGAAGCGAATCCGCGCCGTACTCCGCCACCACCCTGTCGGGATTGATGACGTTGCCGCGGCTCTTGCTCATCTTCTGATTGTCTTCACCGAGAATCATGCCCTGATTGACCAGCTTGCGGAACGGCTCGCGCGTGCTCACCACCCCGGCATCAAACAGGACCTTGTGCCAGAATCGTGCATAAAGCAGGTGAAGCACCGCATGCTCGGCTCCACCCACATAGAGATCGACCGGCATCCAGTATTTCTCCAATGCGGGGTCCACCGGCGCTCGGTCATTGCGCGGATCAATGAAGCGCAGGTAGTACCAACAGGATCCCGCCCACTGCGGCATGGTATTCGTCTCGCGCACGGCGGGCTTCCCGGTTTCGGGATCGACGGTGTTGACCCAGTCGGCAATGGTCGAAAGCGGACTCTCCCCGGTCCCGCTCGGTTTGTAGGTGGCGACCTCGGGCAACTCCAGCGGTAAGGCATCAGCCGGAAGGGGCTTGGGCTGGCCATCGACGAAGATGACCGGGAATGGCTCTCCCCAGTACCGCTGGCGACTGAACAGCCAGTCACGCAACTTGTAGTTCACCTTGCGCACCCCCAGCCCCTGGCCCTCGAGCCAGGCGATCGTGGCGGCCTTGGCATCGGGCACCGTCATCCCATTGATGCTGAACAAATGACTCGACGAGTTGACCAGCTTTCCATCGCCCACATAAGCGGACTTCGTCACGTCGCCACCCGAGACCACCTCGACAACCGGCAGGCTGAAGGTTCGTGCAAAGGCGTAGTCGCGTTCATCGTGCGCGGGCACTGACATGATCGCACCGGTGCCATAGCCCCACAACACATAGTCCGCGATCCAGACCGGGATTTTCGCATCATTGACCGGGTTGATGGCGTACGCCCCGGTAAAGACACCGGTCTTTTCCTTCTGCAATTCGGTGCGTTCGAGGTCGCTCTTGCGTGCGGCCGCTTCGCGATACGCCTCGACCGCGGCGCGTTGGCTAGGGGTGGTGATGGCTTCAACCAGCGGATGCTCCGGAGCGAGCACCACGTAGGTCGCGCCAAACAGCGTGTCAGGACGGGTGGTGAAAACCGTGATGCCCTCGGGATGGCCGGAAAGACCGAAGCGGACCTCCGCGCCCTCCGATTTGCCGATCCAGTTCCGCTGCATGTCCTTGATGCTTTCTGACCAGTCGAGATCGTCGAGATCGGCAAGCAGCCGTTCAGCATAGGCGGTGATCTTCAGCATCCACTGGCGCATCGGCTTGCGGATGACGGGATGGCCGCCTCGCTCGCTTCGGCCATTGATCACTTCCTCATTGGCCAGCACGGTGCCCAGCTCGGGACACCAGTTCACCGGCACTTCCGCCTGATACGCAAGTCCCTTCTCGTACAATTTCAGGAAAATCCATTGCGTCCATCGGTAGTACTCCGGGTCGGTGGTGGAGATTTCGCGATCCCAGTCGTAGGAGAAACCGAGCGATTGTAACTGGGCGCGGAAGCGATCGATATTCTTCAACGTCGTTTCGCGCGGATGGGTCCCGGTCTTGATGGCATAGTTTTCGGCCGGCAAGCCGAACGCGTCCCAACCCATGGGGTGCAGGACATTGAATCCGCGCATGCGCTTGTAACGTACCGTGATGTCGGTGGCGGTATACCCTTCAGGATGGCCGACGTGGAGTCCGTCCCCGCTTGGATAGGGAAACATGTCCAGAACATAGTACTTTGGCTTGGTTGGATCGGGTTCCATCGGTGTACGGAACGTCTTGTTGACCAGCCAGTAAGCCTGCCACTTCTTCTCAATATCGGTAAACGGATAGCGTGCCATGATTGTCCCTCAGAAAGGCAGCGACTATAGGAGATGAACCCCATCGCGACAAGCACCCTATTCCCGCACGCATGTTAGGGACACACCATTAGTCGCTTGCCATCATCATCCGTTATAGCTTTGCGTGATGTATCAAGCTTCACGATAGGTGACGGGGAGAAAATGGATCCGCAGCAAACACCGCTCTTTGGCAGATGCAACTCCTGAGATCACGGCACTGATCACATAAGTTCGCTACTGGAGGGACCAACCTTCAACGATGGGCAGAGCATGCAGGAGCGATGGTTGCCTACGCGGTTCGAACCCGTACTTATCCCTGCGCCGACAAGGTGATGGCTTTCAAACGAAGGTCCCTGGCGGTGAACACATCCCCCAACGATGCAGACCGCAAGGACCGAGCCCCGGTTTTCCGTTTCGGCCCGAAGAATCCGCGGTGATCCCGGAACACCTGCTCCACGAAGTCGCGACTACCCAACACGACTCCGTCGCTGAAATACCGCACCCGGCACCGCATCACCTCGCTCGGCAACAGCTTGCCTCCCTCCGCCAACACCCTTCTCACCTGCTCCGGCCCAAACCCCGGCATGGCGCTCGATCCACTGCCGCGCACATGCAGGTACACCCGGTACGCCGCGCCCGCCGAACGCCAATCCGCGTTCTGACCCAGTCCCAACGCGACCAGTGACAAGCCCTCCCGCGCCACCTTGCCCCCGGCCACCGCCTCCCCATACCCGCTGAACCGGTAGTCCTTCGGATCCTTCACCAGCCCCGCACGTACCGCATTCAGGTCAATGTACGCCGCCATCGTCGCCAACACATGCCCCCGACCCTCTACCAGCACGCTCTTGAACCGTTCCTCCCACAACGTACCCCGGCGGCCTGCCCGCTTGTTATACCACTGGGTGAACCGCTGCTTCAGCGTCTTGACGAACTCCGACACCTCGCCCATCCGATAGGTAAACAAAGCCTTCAACCGCTCCGCACCCGCATGATCCCCCTCCCTGCGTGAATCCTGCAACTGACAGGCAACCTCCGCCACCCGGCCCTTCGAATACAGATACGACAACCGGTCCAACAGCTCCGCATCGCTGATCGCACCCCGGCCCGGAACATGCACCAGCACATGGAAATGGTTGCTCAACACCGCATACGTCACCACCCGAACCCCGCAAAAACCCTCGCACGCGCGCAGCAGCTTCCGGAACACCTCCTTCTCCTCCTCCCCCAGCAGGAAACGACGCTCCAGCACCCGGCTCATGCAGTGGTAATACGACCCATCTACTCCCTTGATCCGCGCTGTCCTCATCGCACAACCTCCATCGGTCCAACCGACCGCCGCCCATCCCGACCATCCCAGGCCACCATGACCCTCGCCGGATGCTCCAATCCTGGTCGGTCGTGGATGCGGTGTCAATGACTAATGGTGTGTCCCTAATATAGGGGATACGGCTCGATTTTTTATGCTGGTTCCGGTAGATGGCAATGTAACGTCGAGGTGGTTTTATGACTCACTATGCATCCTGGCAGGGAATCGAAGCCGCCATCCGCGAGAGGCTTCAACACGACCATGCCCATCCTCTGCTGACCCGGTCCTTTCTTGAACACGCACAGCTTGTGTTCGACGGCACCACCGGATTGATCAGCGGCCGCGACATCGACCCCGTCGATGCCCTCCCCGACTTCGAACACCTCGGCCCCTCCGAACGCCAAGCCGGCCTCGATCAACTCTCCCGCGTCGTCATGATCAAACTGAACGGCGGCCTCGGCACCGGCATGGGCCTCGAAAAAGCCAAGTCCCTCCTCCCCGTGAAAAACGGCCTTTCCTTCCTCGACATCATCGCCCGCCAAGTCCTCCACCTCCGCCAACAATACCGCGTGGACCTCCCCCTCCTGCTGATGACCAGTTTCAGCACCGATGCCGATACCCTCGCCGCCCTCTCGTCCTACCCGTCCCTCGCCGCCGGCCAAGGCGACCTCCCCCTGACCTTCCTCCAGAACCGCGTGCCTAAACTGCTCGCCAACTCGCTCCTCCCCGCCACCTTCCCCGCCGATCCGGAAAAAACCTGGTGCCCCCCCGGCCATGGCGACCTCTATACCGCCCTGATCACCAACGGCCTGCTCGACCGCCTACGCGCCCGCGGCTTCCGCTATGCCTTCATCTCGAATTCAGACAACCTCGGCGCCGTGATCGATCCCGCCATCCCCGGCCTGATGCACCTCCAGTCCATCCCTTTCCTGCTCGAGGCCGCCGACCGCACCGAAGCCGACCGCAAAGGCGGACACCTCGCCCGCCATGCCGCCTCCGGTCAATTGCTGCTCCGCGAATCCGCCCAATGCCCCGAAACGGAAAGCACCGACTTCCAGGACATCCGCCGTTTCCGCTACTTCAACACCAACAACCTCTGGATCGACCTCCAAGCCCTCCACACCCTCGTCGCCTCAACCGGCTCGGTGCCCCGCCTCGCCCTGATGGTGAACCGCAAGACCGTGGACCCTCGCGACGAGACCTCCGCCCCCGTGGTTCAACTGGAAACCGCCATGGGATCCGCCGTGGCCAGCTTCACCGGTGCCGCCGCCCTGCGCGTACCCCGCACCCGCTTCGCCCCCGTGAAGACCACCGACGACCTGCTCGCCCTGTGGTCGGATGCCTATGCACTGACCCCGGATTGGCACATCCAACCGGTCGAAGCACGACGCCACGCCGGCCCGCCCGTCATCAAGCTCGACCCCGCCTTCTACAAGAAGATCGACCAGTTCAGCGCCCGCTTTCCCGACGGCGCCCCATCCCTCATCGGCTGCCATAGCCTGACCGTGAAAGGCGACCACCGCTTCGCCCCCGGTGTCGTCGTGGAAGGTTCCGTCTCGTTGACGAATGCTACGCCGACCCAGCGCCTTGTTCCCGCCGGCGTGTTACGCTGACCGAACATCCACCACCGCCAGCAAACGCCCGGGCGGCAAGGTGGTGACACGGCTCCGGTCGGCCGCCCCGATGGCCGCCAGATGCCCCGCCAATTCATCCGCCCTCAAGCTGCGCCGAATCGACCGCTTGCCATCCTCGAACGCAAAGCTGTTCCGGAACAACCGGCCCAGCACCTGAAATCCCGCATACGCCCAGACCGAACGGCACAAGTCACTGACCACCCACCGGCGGGACACCGTTTGATCCATCCGCTCAAAGAAAGACCGGATCACCGCATCCGGCAGATGATGGACCACATGGTTGGAAAAGACATAGTCGACCGGACCGAAACAACCGATGTCCATCAGGTCCGCATGCACGATGGATAATCCGGGTTCGGATCCCGCCGCCTCCCGCGCAAAGGCCACCGCACGCGGATCGCCGTCGATCGCCGTAACCCGCAGGGACAAGCCGCGCCGCCGGGCCGCTCGCAACAACCATACCGGAATGTCACATCCGCCCGCGCCGACATCGACCAGGTGCCAGTCGCGGCGCGGCGCACGCGCCATATCGTCCAGCACCGCATGTCCCAGCACGGAACGGTAGCGACTGACCAGCCGGTTGAGCAGACGGAACTGCCGGAGGGTGGCGAACAACAACTGCTCGTCGCACGCCGGATCGTCCATCAACTCCACACCGCTCCACCGCCGGGTGAAATCGAGCGGCTCCCCGACCTCCGCCGTTATCGCTGCTTCCGGAAGATAATCCATTCGATCATTCCTCCCATGCAAGATGCACTCACCACCGGGATCAACCCATGCACCGCCGCCATGACCCGCAAGCGGCGGCAATCCGGATAACGCGCGAGCGAATCCGCAATGTACCCGTACACATTGGCATGCCGGTGCAGGATCAGCCCCCACAACCCGCCCCAGAACGCGAGCGCGGCATGGGTCATCGCCTGATGCAGGCGGCACGGACGTTTGCTGAAGTCGAGAAACGCGGCATGACCTCCGGGCACGAGGACCCGGGCGACTTCGCCGAGCGCGACATCCAGATCCGGCGCATTGCGCAACGCGTAGCCGCCGGTGACCAGGTCCATCGAAGCGTCCGGAAACGCCAATGCCCCCATGTCTCCCACCTGAAAGCCGCAGGACGGCCCATGGCGGGCGGCCGCCCGATCGATCATCGCCGGTGTAAGGTCAATCCCCGTCACCCGGGCTTCCGGGTACCGCCGATGAACCGCCGCGGTGAGATCCCCGGTTCCACAGGCGAGGTCCAGCGCGTGCCGCGGCGCCATATCCGGCAAGGCGGCGATCATGTCCCGCTTCCACGCGGCATCGCGACCGAAGGAAAGCAGCCGGGTGATCAGGTCGTAGCGCGGCGCAACCTCGGTGAACAGGGCTTCGTTGAAGAACCGTTTCCGATCGGGGGTATCCAGGTAATCGCGGGCATGCAGGGAGAAGGTCTTGCTCATGGCGTCGCTCCGTTGGCGTTCAGGGACTGGAAGGCATCCTCAACCTGGTGGATCGGATGCGGCAGGCTGCGCATGGTGAACCAGCGCACCGCGGCACGGCGGGTGGCGGTGGCACCGAGCAGCACCACGACGGCATGGCGACGGAACCACGACCCGACGGAACCACGCAACACGCCGAGCCGCATACCCAGGGCGGAGCGCGTGGCCGCCGTGCAAAAGGCCCGGCGACGGCACCGGTTGTAGGCATGCATCCAGGGCGCCGGGTCACGGCCATGCCGCAGGATGTCGGAATAGGCTCGCGCGAGGAACGCGGCATCGCCAAACCCGGTATTCATGCCCTGTCCGCCGATCGGACTCATCAGATGCGCGGCATCGCCGCACAAGGCCACCCGTCCGCGCGCAAAGGTCGATGCCATGGCGCGGCGCGGCTGGAAGGAGCTATGGTCGAGCACATCCACCGGATGGATCACATACCCGGTGAGGCGGGCGATCGCTTCGGGCAGGGATTCCGCCAGATCATCGCGCCCGCCCCAGCCGGACCGCACGATCCAGCGGCGTCGCCCGCGCGGCAACGGGAAGGATTCCACCGGACGTTCACGGCCGAAAAACAAATGCGCCTCGGCACCCAGATCCGTGTGGTCCACCGCGTCCAACATCCGGAACCGCGGGGCATAGGTGGACACACGCCTCCCGATGCCGGCCAGCGTCGCGGTCACGCCACGGGCCCCATCACACCCGGCCGCGAAGGCTACCCGGAAATTCCTGGGTACACCATACTCGCTCTCCACCGCGACCACGTTGACACCCTGGCGATCCTGAGCGAGTCCGGTGACCCGCCATCCCGACATCATGCGCACCCGGTCGTGGGTCGCCACCTGCTGGCGCAACACCTGCACCGTGTCGGCCTGGGGAAGCGAAAGGATGCAGGAATCGCCATTCCCGCCTCCACCCATGTCCAGCCGGGCGATCATGCGTCCATTCTCATGGACGACGGCTTGTCGAATCGAAACACCGCGATGGATAAACGTCCCGGCCAATCCGAGTTCATCCAGGATATCGAGGGAGGGCGGCGTGATCCCGATCGCCATGGAGCGCGTCGGCCCCTCGGGCTGTGGTTCGAAGACCAGCACGGCATGACCGGCCTTGGCCAGCAAGGAGGCCAGCAGGAGGCCGACCGGACCACCACCGATCACCGCGACCTCCGCATCATACGGCGTGGCCGTCACGGGTTGCCTCCGCCGCCACCGGGGAATCCACGCCGGGACTCGTTGCTGATACGCGCGGAAATCATCGCCATGGTAACGGACAAACCGCTTCTCCTTCCGGTAGGAGCCTACCACACAATACACCGACCAGAGCGAAGCCACGGCGATTTTTTCGGGCGTCCAGCCCGGAGCCAGCCAGAGGATCAGGACAAAGGCGGCATAAATCGGCTGGCGTATCACCTGGTGCAGCGGCTTGGAAACCGGCAGCGCCGGAAACGCCGGCGCCTCCCCGCGCCAGACCGAACGCCAGCCGAGGCTGCCGGTCTGCAACGACAGCCCGGCCTCCCGCATGGCGAGCACGAGCAGGAGCCACGCGCCGGCATACCCGGCGGTCATGGCCCGGTGAACCCCTGGCCCGGGCGTCCATAGCGGGCCATCGGAGAGCGGCGACCACCCGGCGAAGCAGGCGAGCACCTGCAGGCTGGAGATTCCGGCAAAGGTCGTGGTGGCGAGCGGGCGACCCAGGTTCATGGGCAAGAGCTTGGCCATCCATGCGCGCCCCCGGTCTCCGAGCAACCAGGAGTGGGCGAGCGGGAATTGCACAAGCAACAGGCCATTCACGAGCCAGGCCCAGCCGCCGGTCAGCCGTCCCCATCCCGCATGCAGGCCGTGGTACAGGGCGAAGGCCATCATCGCCACCGAAGCGGCAAACAGGGCATGCACGGTGCAGCCAAGACCGAGCGCGAACCACCGCTGGGCTGTCGTGTAGGCGGGTTGGCCGGTCATGGCCGTGCCTCCGCGAGCAGAGTCGCGGCCGCGCTGTCGGCAAGGCCGAAGCTATCCATGAGGATCAGCACGGCATTGCGGTCTAAGTAGTCGCGCGCCGGACGGTGCGCGAGGAGAATCCGCGGTTCCGGCATGGCGAGCAGGTGCCGTTCATTCCGTTCGACCGCGCCGGTGGACCACTCGATGCGGCCATCGTCCGGATCGAGCTCGAAGGCGATCTTCAGCGTCTCGCGGCCACGGCCCCCGGTTTCCCGGCGTACCGCCTCGCGCGCCGCCTTCAGTCCCTCGATGTAGGCGCGCGCATCGGGGTGATCCGAGGGCCAGTTCCGTTGCTCCTTCTCCACGATCGCGGCCACGACGCGGTCGAGGAACCGGCTGTCGAGCAGCACCACGATGGCGGTACCGTTGGTCTGCCGCACCAACTGGACCTGGCCCTGGGGCATCAGCCGGTTGGGCACCCAGCCGGAGCGCACCACTTCGGCGACCGAGGGAATGGCCGACAACAGGAGCAGGGCGAGCGATGCGGTGGCGGTGATCTTACGCATGGGAAGCGCTTTGGTGTGTGGCGCACGGTTCGGTCGGCAACGCCACCGGACGGGTTCCGCACAAGGTCAGGTGGGCGAACTCCACGGTCAGGCCGGGACCGAAGGCCAGGGCACCCACCTGCGTCGCCTCGGCGAAGGCGGGATCGGCCAGCACGGCCTCCAGCACGAACAGGATGGTCACGCTGCTCATGTTGCCATACCGGCGCAGGATCCGGTGGGCATGGGCAAGAGCGCCGGTTTCGCCGGACCAACCCATCTGCTGCTCGAAGGCCTGGAGGATGGCCTTGCCGCCGGGGTGAACCGCCCATTCGGTGATGCCGGATCCGCCCTCGCGGCACCCGGCAAGGAGATCGGCGACGAGGTGCCTGGCATGCAGGGCGAGGATCTTCGGCACATAACTGCTGAGCACCATGTCGAACCCGCGGTCGCCGAGGGTCCAGGCCATGTCCCGCGCGCTGTCGGGCACCAGGCGGGTGGCGAACGCCTCGAGCCGCGCCCCGCATGCGCCATCGGGCAGCGGCCGGGCGCTGACCAGCACGGCCGCCGCGCCGTCGGCGAACAGCGCATTGGCAAGCAGCAGGTCGGAGCTCGGCTTGATCTGCAGGTGCAGGCTGCACAGTTCCACGCCAACCACCAGCACCACGGCGTCCGGGTTGGCGCGGCAAAACTGATCGGCCATGCGCAGGGCGGGAAAAGCCGCATAACAGCCCATGAAACCGATGTGGTAACGCTCGACATCGGCGCGCAGGCCAAAGGTCGCGGCAATGTGGAGATCGGGGCCGGGGTTGCAGAATCCGGTGCATGACACGGTGACCAGGTGGGTGACGTCCCCGGGACGGATCCAGGGCGTCTGCGCGAAGGCTCGCCGCACCGCGTCCTCGACCAGGGCGGGATAGGCCAGCCGGTACAGGTCATTCCGCTGGCCGGTGGTCGGCTCGACCAGGGTGCCATCGGGTTGCTCGCCGAAAATGCCGCCGGTCGCGCCGGGCTGGAAGTCGGGCAACACGCTGAACCGGCGCTCGATGCCGGACTGCCGGTACACGTGGTGCACCATGCGTTGCAAGACCCGGTCCTTGACCCAGCGTTTCATGCAGTCGGCGGCATACTCCTGATGATAAGCGAAAGGGGGAACAGCGGTCGCGATGCGGTGAATCAGGGCGCTCATCGGGCACCCTCGTTCACCATGTTCCATGCCTCGGCATTCAACCGGGCGGTCACCTCCACCGTATCGCTGACCCGGATCAAGCCGATCACGGAAGGAGCCTTCAAGCCGAAGGCGCGCAGGGAGACCGGAAAGGACCATTCGCGGCTTGCCCCGCCATCTGCGGCCTCGCCAGGGATTACGCGGCAGGTCGCGGTGAGGGTGTTGGTATGACCGGCGATCACCACGTCAAGGGGCATCGTACTGCCGTCCGTGGCCGCCACGAGATCCGCGGCCGTGGCGCTTCCGGTCAGGATGGGGAACGTTGCGGCGTCGAACATCGCGGCCATGCGCCGATCCCGGGCTGCGTGGTCGGTGGTCATGGTGGGCACGGAAACGGTCGCCACGATCCGGCCGACCCCCTCCGGCGTTTCCTCCATGTGGACATCTGCCGTTTCGGCATGGCCGTCAAACCCGTGCAGCGTCGATTCGCCGTGAAAGCGGATCGACACGCCGGGCGCGGCCCACGCGGCGGAGGCGGTGAGGAGGACGAACAGGGGGGCGATGGATTGGCCATTGAACAAGCGTCGAAGTTTTGATGTCATGGTGCAAGATTCCATGACACCACCATCCACGCTTATGACCATCACCACAACCGCGATTTCCTTACGTTTTCATCAGGAAGCCCGATGAACCCGCCATCGGCCACCATCCTGCTGGTCGAGGACGACGCGGCGATCCGGCGCACCGTGGCCAAGGGCTTGTCCGAGATGGGCTTCCATGTACATGCGGCGGATACGGTCGCGGCCGCCCGGCACGCGCTGGCTTCCGAGGAAATCGACCTCGTCGTGCTCGACCTGGGCCTGCCCGACGGGGATGGCCTGGACCTCCTGCGCGATGTGCGATCCGGCGGATCGACCCTTCCCGTCATCCTGCTTACCGCGAGGGACAAGGTCACGGACAAGGTCGCGGGGCTGGACCTCGGGGCGGACGACTACCTGGTCAAGCCGTTCGACTTCCAGGAATTGTCGGCGCGGATCCGGGCGCACCTGCGCCGCTCCGGCCAGCACCCGCATTCCCTCCTGCAAACGGGCGACCTCTCGATCGACCTGGTCGCCCGCACCGTGCAACGCGCCGGTCGCACCATCGACTGCACGCCGCGCGAGTTCGATGTACTGGTGTACCTGGTCACCAACCTGGGCCAGCCCATCTCCCGGCAGACCTTGAGCCGCGATGTCTGGAAGGTGCAGTCGCGCATGACCTCGATGGACAATGTGATCGACGTGTTGATGTCCCGCTTGCGGGACAAGATCGATGGCGAACACGATCACAAGCTGATCCGCACCGTGCGCGGCCTCGGGTTCATGGTGAAGGCAGACGAATGAAAACATCCCTTCGCAGCAGGTATTTCGGCTGGTTGCTGTTGCTGCTGGCGTTCAACTACATCCTGCTCCTCGGAACCATCACCTCGATCGAGTTGCACGAGGCACACAGCGAACAGACGCCCTTCCGGAACGAGATCCCCGAGATTGTCGCGTTCCTGGGGGTCCTGTCCGCCTCGGTGCCGGTCGTTCTGCTGGTTGCCTGGCGCATCGCCGGCAGGTTGCTGCGCCCGCTGAACAAGGTTGTGACCACGGCGGAGCATATCCGGCAAGGCCATCTGGATGAACGGATCCCTCCGCTTCCCCATGATGACGAACTGGCGCGGCTGGCCGACACGATCAACGAGGCGTTCGACCGGTATGCGGCCGCGGTGCGGCGGCTCGAGCATTTCAGCGCCGATGCCTCGCACCAGTTGCGCACGCCGTTGACGGCGATCCGTGGCGCGGCGGATGTCGCGCTGCAGGCGGAACGATCGGCCGACGAGTACCGCGAGACCCTCGGGGAGATCCTCGAGCAAACGGCCCGCCTGAACGAGACGGTGGAACAACTGCTGGCCCTGTCGCGCCTGGACCGGTCGATGCGCGATTCCTTCCAACCCGTGGCCCTTGCCCCGCTGCTCCGCCGCTGGATCGACGAGGCACGCGAGGCGATGGACGGCATTCACCTCTCCGCCGCGGTGGACGCGCCGGACATGCTTCTCGTGCGCGGCAACGAGGTCCTGCTGCACGAGGTTTTTTCGAACCTGTTCGACAATGCCCATGCCTTCACGGGTGATGGCGGGGAGATCCATGTCGCCTTGATGGAGGCCACGGACCATCGACTCGTCTGGAGCATCGAGGATTCGGGGCCGGGCATTCCCGAGGAGGACCGGGAGCGGGTGTTTGACCGGTTCTTCCGCGGGCGCCACTCCACCCATCGGGGATCCGGCCTTGGCCTGGCCATCGTGCGGGAGATCGTCCTGCTGCATGGCGGATCGATCCGGGTGGAGCGCAGCGAGCGCCTGGGTGGCGCGGCGATCGTGATCGCGTTGCCGGCGGGATAGATGACGCCGCTACAGCGCGTCGGTCACGGGAATCGCGACGAGCTTCTTGCTGCCCGAGGTGAAGTGCACCAGGTTCGTCGGCAGGTCCAGCCAGGCATCGATGGAGGGCAGATCGCGCTCCAGCGTGATGATCAGGTGGTTGGTCTGGGTCCCTTCGCGCAAGAAGGCCTGCGCGTCCTCATCGGTAAACGCCATGTAGCCTTTCCGCCCGGTGTAGAGCGAAAAGATCTCCCCGTGCATGCGGTACATCAGGATCCGGTCGCGGGGACCGAGCATGCGCTGCGCCTTGGCGATGACTTCGTCGGGCGTCTTCAGATCGTCGAAGGCGGGATAGACCAGCGCCCCGGTCGCGGCAAAGGCGAGGAGCAGGCTGACCGCGGCCGCGGCGACCCAGCCGGGGGTGTGCGGATCCTCCCTGCCGATGCGTGTGGTGACCACGGTTCCGGCCAGGAGCAACAGCCCTCCGGGAACAAGCCACCGGGCATCGAAGGGAAGCCCCGGCAGCAGCGGCGCGATCACCATGCCCGACCCCAGCAGCGCCATCAAACCCAGCAAGGCCATGCGGGTCCGGCGGATCCAACCCGCATCGGCCTGGACCAGCCGATCGGCGGCGGCGGCGACCATCATCGCCGCCGCCGGATAGGCAAGCAGGATGTAGAGGTTGCGTTTGCTGGCACTGAGGGTGAAAAACCCTATGACAAACACGATCCACGCGACCAGGCGCACCCGCGCGCAATCGACCTCGGGAACGCGCCGCAACACATGCCAGGCCAGCGGCAGCGCCAGCGTCCAGGGCAGGAAGTCGATCGGGAAGTACATCAGGAAATAGTAGAACGGCTTCAGGTGTCCGCCGAACTCGCCGGTGACCCGGCCGACATTCTGGTGAAACAACAACTCCTGGAAAAATCCATCCGGGGCACCCTGCCACCAGGCCAGCAGGAGCCAGGCGGCCGGAAAGGCGAGGGTGATCAACGGGCCCCACAGGAGGTGGGACCGGCGGTGCCCGACCCATTCACCGGACGCCCAGGTGGCGGTGAGAAAGACGCCCCAGGGCACGAGGAAGCCGACGGGGCCCTTGGCCAGTACGGCCAACCCCATGGACGCATAGGCCGCGGCCAACCGGCGGGGGCAGGAGGCTTCGCACGAGGTGAAGAAAAAATAGAGGGCGGTCATGGAAAGGCCGCACAGCAGCATGTCGATCTGGCCGAAGCCGCCCTTGTTCCAGAACAGGAAGGAGGTCGGAAGGATCAGGGCGGTCAGCCATCCGGCACGCGGCGAGAACCAGCGGGTGGCGAGGCGGGTGGCGGCCCAGAGGGCGAGCATCGCACCCAGGAAACTGGGCAGGCGGGGTGCCACGTTGCCGATCGTCCCGCCGGTCACGACGGAGAACAGGTTGGTCAGCCAGAACATCAGCGGGGGCTTGTGGGTGTAGAACTCGCCCTGCCGGTAGGGAACCAGCCAGTGTCCCTCGCGCATCTCCTGGGAAACCAGGGCAAAACGGGCTTCATCGGGGGCCCAAAGGTCACGGCGGACGTATTCGCCGCCCCACAGCAAAACTCCGAGCAACACGAGTAGCCAGACCGGTATGGGCTTTTGCATCATGGTATTCAGTATGGGTCGGGACGGTCATGGTTCGATGGGAATAGCCTTACAATCCCGTAAGGATCGAGCGGTTGCGTTTCCGGTGGATTCACCTAGATTCAGTCCATGGTACAGCCCCATCCAGATGGCACGTCACCCGGCCCGGTCGATGTCGCGGCGCGGGAGTCCGTGGTCTCCTTGCGCGAGTGGACCTGGCTGGCAGCCATCGCCGCCGCGCTGATTGCGACCTACCTCTCGCCGTTGAGCGAACACCTCACGCATGCCACGGCCTTGCGCGAAGACCTGGCGCGGTTGGGCGGTTGGGCTCCGGCGGTGTTCATAGTAGTGATGACCGGATTAACCGCGTCGGGTTTCCCGCGCATGGCGTTGTATCCGGTGGCGGGCATGGCCTTCGGCCTGGTGCCGGGTCTGCTGTGGTCGATGATCGCGACGGTGGCCGGGGCGTTCACCACGTTCCAGTATGCGCGGTGGGCGGGGCGGAGCCTGGTGATGAAGAAATGGCCGGCCCTCGCCCGCCTGTCCACCCGGCTGGATGCCCGCGGCTTCCTGAGCGTGGCCCTGATCCGGCAGCTTCCCAGTCCCGGTTTCCTCACCAACCTGCTTTTCGGGATTTCCGCGGTGCGGACCCGTTGTTTCCTGTTCGGCACGGCGCTGGGGGCGCTGCCCTCGGCGATCCCGGCCACGATGCTGGGGAGCAGCCTTTCCGGCGCATCGGACCAACAACGCATCGTCACCGCCATCGCGGCCTTGGCTGCGATGGGATTGCTCGGCTTGATGACAGCCGTGTTGCTACGGCGGCGCGGCTTGCTCGCGACCGCCGCGCCAAAACAAAACACCCCCGGCGAACCGGGGGTGTTGCGCAGGCCGGATGAACCGGTCGCTTAGACGGCGGCCTTGAGGGCCTCGGCGCGGTCGGTGCGTTCCCAGGGGAACAGACCCTTGACCGGCTTGCGGCCGAAGTGGCCGTAGGCCGAGGTCGGCTCGTAGATCGGGCGCAGCAGGTCGAGCTGGCTGACGATCTGGGCCGGCTTCAGGCCGAACACCGCGCGGACCGCCTTGGCCAGCTTCTCGTTGCTGACCGTGCCGGTGCCGAAAGGATCCACGAGGACGGAGACCGGCTCGGGATAGCCGATGGCGTAGGCGAGCTGCACTTCGCAGCGCTTGGCCAGGCCGGCCGCGACCACGTTCTTGGCGACGTAGCGGGCCATGTAGGCGGCGCTGCGGTCCACCTTGCTCGGGTCCTTGCCGGAGAAGGCACCGCCGCCGTGGCGACCCATGCCGCCGTAGGTGTCGACGATGATCTTGCGGCCGGTGAGACCGCAATCGCCCTGCGGGCCGCCGGTCACGAAACGGCCGGTGGGATTGATCAGGTAGCGGGTCTTCTTGTCGATCAGCTTGGCCGGGGCGTACTTCTTGACGACTTCCTCGATGATGCCCTCGGAGAGCTTCTTGTGGGAGACGTCGGGGGCGTGCTGCGACGAGATGACCACGGTGTCGATGCGGACCGGGCGGTTGTTCTCGTACACCACGCTCACCTGCGACTTGCCGTCGGGGCGGAGGAACGGAAGCTTGCCGGAGCGGCGGGCATCGGTCAGGCCCTGGGCCAGCTTGTGGGACAGCAGGATGGGCAGCGGCATCAGCTCGGCGGTTTCATCGCAGGCGTAACCGAACATCATGCCCTGGTCGCCGGCACCCTGCTCGGCGGTGGCTTTGCCTTCGGCCTTCTTCGCATCCACGCCCTGACTGATGTCCGGGGACTGGCGGTCGAGGGCGACCATCACCGCGCAGGTGTTGGCGTCGAAGCCCATCTCGGAACTGACGTACCCGATCTTCTCGACTTTCTTGCGGGCGATCTCGGCATAATTGATGGTGGCCTTGGTGGTGATTTCACCGGCGACGAGGATCATGCCGGTCTTGGCCAGCGTCTCGCAGGCGATGCGGCTCTTCGGGTCCTGGGCGAGCAGGGCGTCGACAATCGCGTCGGAAACGCCATCGCACAGTTTGTCGGGATGACCTTCGGTCACCGACTCGGACGTGAAGACAAAGTTACTGATCGACATATAGGGGCTCCCTTACTGGTTTAAGCGGCGGATACTGCCTGTTTCAACTGACCAATTCAAGAATTTCTGGCGCGATCTCCCGGACCAGGTCCCGGCAGCGGGACACGACATCGGACCCCGTCCCGGAGGCCATGACCGCATCGGCCAGTTCCTCGGCCTGTGAGTAGCGGAGCTTGCGGATGACATCCTTGACCACCAGGACCGAGCTGGGGCTGACGCTGAATTCGTCCACCCCGAGGCCGATCAGCAACGGGACCAGCAGGGGGTTGCCGGCCATTTCGCCGCAGATGCCGGTCCAGATGCCGTGCTCGTGGCCGACGTCGATGGTGTTCTTGATCAGGCGCAGGATGGCCGGGTGGGTCGGCTCGTACAGGTAGGCGATGCGTTCGTTGACCCGGTCCACGGCGAGGGTGTACTGGACGAGGTCGTTGGTGCCGAGGCTGAAGAACCGGACATGCGGGGCGAGCAGGTGGGCGGTCAGCGCGGCGGAGGGGACCTCGATCATGATGCCGATGTCGATCTCCGGATTGAACGGGATCTTCTTCGCGTCGAGCTCGAGCTTGCACTCGTCGAGCAGCTGGTTGGCGCGCAGCAGTTCGTCGAGGTTGCTGATCATCGGGTACATGATCTTGACGTTCTCGTTGGTGCTGGCGCGCAGGATGGCCCGCAGCTGGGTCTTGAAGATCTCGGGCTGGGCCAGGCAGAAGCGGATGGCCCGCCAGCCCATGAAGGGATTGATCTCGGCCGGCGTCTTGAGCTGGGAGAGGAATTTGTCGCCGCCGAGGTCGAGGGTGCGGATGACCGCCGGGCCGGGGGCGAGGTCGGCGGCGACCTGCTGGTAGATGGCGGCCTGGTCATCCTCGGTGGGCAGCCCCTTCTGGGCAAGGTAGAGGTATTCGGTGCGGAACAGCCCGACGCCGGAACCGCCGACGCGCCGGACCATCTCGACATCGGCCGGCAACTCGATGTTGCACGACAGGGCGACCGCGTAGCCATCGCGCGTTTCCGCAGGCTGCGACTTGAGTTCCTCGAGCTGGTTCAGGATGACACGGCGCGAGGCCTCGACCTTGCCGTAGCGTTCGAGCGACTCGTGGGAGGGGTGGATCAGCACCACCCCGGTGTTGCCGTCGATCAGCAGCGGCTCGCCGCTGTTCACGCGCACGCTGATGTCGTGCATGCCCACCACGGCGGGGATGCCGAGGGCGCGGGCCATGATCGCGGTGTGGGAGGTCGGGCTGCCCAGGTCGGTGGCGAAACCGAGGATCTTCGTCTTGTCCAGGGTGGCCGCCTCGGAGGGGGCCAGGTCGTTGGCGACGAGGATGTGCGGCGTGGTCAACTGGGCCAGGCTGGTGCTGCTCGCGCCGGACAGGTTGCGCAGGATGCGGCGGGTGACGTCCTTCACGTCCACCGCACGCTCGCGCAGGTAGTCGTCCTGCACCTTCAGCAGGGCTTCCGCGTAGCGGTCGGCGACCATGCGCAGCACGGTCTCGACATTCTTCTTGTGGACCTTGAGGCCGCGGATGACTTCCTCGACCAGGGCGCGGTCATCGACGACGAGCAGGTGCGCATCGAAGATGCTCGCGCTTTCCGGGCCGAGTGCGGCCTCTACCTGCTTCTGGATCTCGTGGATCTGGTGGCGGGTCGCGATCAGCGATTCCTCGAAGCGGGCGATCTCGCGGGCGATCTCGTCCTCGACGATGTCGCGCTCGACCACCCGGTCCTCCGCCTCGGTGGTCAGCAGGAACACCGGGCCGGTGGCGACGCCCGACGAGACGCCGATCCCCTTCAGCATGATTTCCTTGGCGGCCGGTTGTTCCATGACGCCCGTCTAGTCCTCGAAAAACTTGTTCTTGATCAGGTCGCCGATGGCGTCGAGCGCCTCTTCGGCGTCGGGCCCGGTCGCGGACACCTTCAGGGTCGAGCCGCAATAGCCTTCGAGGGTCAGCAGGCTCATGATGCTGCGGCCGGAGGCGAAGTTTCCGTCCTTGATAACCTGGATATCGGACTGGAACTGGCCCACGGTCTTGACAAACAGCGCAGCTGGACGGGCATGGATGCCGAACTTGTTCAGGATCTTGTATTCGCGCTCGATGGTCTTCATAACCGCCGCTTCCCGTCCCGGGTTCCCGGTCAGGAGGCCCTCCGCCGTTTGCTCAGTATGCCAATCAACTTCTCGTCCAGTTCCTTCGCCGCATCATGCCCCAGCATCTTCAGGCGCTGGTTCAACGCAGCCACCTCGATCACATGCGCGAGGTCGCGTCCCGCATCCACCGGCAACGTCACCAGCGGAACGTTCACCCCGAACACATTGCGGTACATCGTGTTCAGCCCGGTACGGTCCAGTTCCACCTGCGGGGATGGCCGCTGCAGCCGCACGATCAGGTCAAGGCGGACATCGGTCCGCACGGCGGCCACGCCGAACAGGCTGGGAACATGGATGATGCCCAGTCCGCGGATCTCCATGTGGTACCGGGTGATCTCCACGGAGGTGGCGCTTATAACATCGCCCCCATCCCGGCGCAACACCGTGATGTCGTCGGCGACCAGGCTGTGTCCGCGCTCGATCAGGGCCAGCGCGGCTTCGCTCTTGCCGATACCCGGTTCCCCCTCGATCAACACCCCCACCCCGAGGATGTCCACCGTCGTGCCGTGCACGCGGGTACTCGGAGCGGACAACTGGTCCATCAGCACCGTGGCGTCGTTCATGAACGGGCCGGTGATCATCGGGGTGCGCAAGACCGGAATCTTGTAGCGGGTGGCCAGTTCGCGGATTTCCTTGGGCACCTTGCGATTGCGGGTGCTGACCACCGCCGGGACCCGGTGCTTGAAGAGCTGTTCCAGACGGAGCATGCGCTGTTCGTTGTCGAGGCTGCGCAGGTAGGTGAATTCGGCCAGGCCGAAGACCTGGATGCGGCGGCGGGCGAAGTACTGGAAGAAGCCGGCGAGGGCGAGGCCGGGGCGGTTGATCGAGGTTTCGCCGATGTCGTGGTCGAGGTAGGCCTCGCCCGACTCGATGGTCAGCTTGAGGCTGTCTTTTCCGGCCTCGTAGAATTGGCGAAGGGTGATGCTCATCGGGGAAGGGGTGTCGGGTTTCAGGTTTCGGTGTTCAGGGAAGACAAGGAACGATCCACCTACATCCTGAATTTCGCGCCGAGATACAACTCGCGGCTGACTTCGTCGTTGACCAGGAACTCGCTGGTTCCTTCGCGCATCACCTTGCCTTCGCAGATCAGGTAAGCGCGGTCGACCACGGCGAGCGTCTCGCGCACGTTGTGGTCGGTGATGAGGATGCCGAGGCCGCGGCGGCGCAGCTCGATGATGATCTGCTGCACGTCGCTGACCGCGAGTGGGTCAACGCCACTGAACGGTTCGTCGAGCAGGATCAGCGAGGGGTTCGTCACCAGCGCGCGGGTGATCTCCAGGCGGCGGCGCTCACCACCGCTGAGGGTGTAGGCGCGCTGCTTGGCGAGCTGGCCGATCTTGAGTTCGTCGAGCAGGAACTTCAGCCGCTTGACGCGTTCGTGGCGCTTCAGCGGCAGGGTCTCGAGGATCGCCATGACGTTTTGCTCGACGGTGAGGCGGCGGAAGATCGACGGCTCCTGGGCGAGGTAGCCCATGCCCATGCGGGCGCGGATGTACATCGGCTCGTCGGTGACATCGTGGCCCTTGAAGAACACGCGGCCGCCGGAGGGTTTCACCAGGCCGACGGTCATGTAGAAGCTGGTCGTCTTGCCGGCGCCGTTGGGTCCGAGCAGGCCGACGATCTCGCCGGCATTGACGTTGAGGTCGACGCCGTTGACCACCTTGCGCTGGTTGTAGACCTTCTCCAGGCCTTCGGTGCGGACGAGTTGTACGGCATCAGTCACGTTTCGGCTCCCTGAAAAGGCTTTCGCGTCGACTGTCGCCTTCCGGATAGATGACGAGGCGCGAGCGCGGCTCGACCTTCACGCGATTTTCGTCCCGGAAGAACTTGATCACATCACCGGTGAGGATGTTCTTGTCTTGCGTGACCATCGGCTCGCCGGTCAGGGTGATCACCCCGGTTGCAACATTGTACTCGGCTACCGCGGCACGAGCGCGCTTGTCCTCCTGGACGATGATCACGTTGCCTTCGGCCTTGATGTTCTTGGCCTTGTTGTCGCTGTCGAACAGCACCATCATCGTGTCGGCG
This sequence comes from uncultured Verrucomicrobiota bacterium, assembly GCA_937872895.1. Classification (GTDB taxonomy): domain Bacteria; phylum Verrucomicrobiota; class Kiritimatiellia; order CAIVKH01; family CAIVKH01; genus CALMUP01. Next base: position 50,162 of record CALMUP010000009.1, on the reverse strand, counting down.
AAGATCTTCATCTGCGGATCGACCACGACCACGTTCTTCTCGAAGAAGGCGTACTGCTTCATGTAGTCGAAGGTCAGCTTGTCGGACGTGATGACGGTGACATCGGAGTCCCCGGCCGGTGCGGATTTGGCCGGCTTGGTCTGGGCCGAGACGTTGCCGGCGACCAACCACACCAGCGCGGCCATCCGGCAGCCCCATGCCATGGTTCGTTTATTCATTGTTCATTTCCCCCACCTGCGCGGTTTTCTTCGAAGCGCCCCGGAGCACCACCCGCGAGTCGTTCAGGATGCGCAATTCCTGACGCCCGTTATGGAAAATGAAACCGCGTCCGGTGACGATCAGGTCGTCCCGGCTGATTCGCACATCCGATTCGGAAATGGCGACGCCGTTGGCGCGATTGTAGTAGCACATCGGCGAGGTAACGGTCATATCGATGATCCGTTCTTCGCCCTCGTAGGAATAAAACTCGAGACGCAGGTTGGTGATCTCGATATTGCCGTCGGGAAGCACCCGCGCGTACTCGCCGAAGATCTGTGAATTCATGACCGACTTCTCATCGAAATTCGGCACGCGGAAGTTCTTGATCTGGGCATCCTCGCCGAGGTTCAACGCGCCCATGCCGTCCGATGTCGGATCCGCCGCCCGGAGCATCCCGACCGACAGCACCAACCACAGTCCAACCATTGTCCAACCGACCCTGTTCATCCGTACTGCTCCTGCTCGTGGCGCTCGACCATGCCGGACCAAACGCCCTTGGCCCTCAATATACATTCAACCAGTTCGCGCACCGCACCGTGGCCGCCACCGGCCGTGGTGACGAACACCGCCGCAGCTCTCACCTCCGGAACCGCATCGGCCACCGTGGCCGGGAATCCGACCTTCCGCAACACCGGCAAGTCTACCAGATCGTCGCCGGCATAACAGGTTTCCTCGGCGGTGACCCCGAGCGCGGAAAGCAACTCGGCCAACGCCTCGCCCTTGCGCACCACGCCCTCACGCACCTGGTCGATTTTCAACTCCGTGGCGCGGCGGCGCATCGCCTCGGACGACCGCCCGGTGAGGAACGCCGTCTTGATCCCGGCCAGCCGGGCCATCACGATGCCGTGTCCATCCCGCACGTTGAAGAGCTTGGCCTCGCCGCCCGGACCATACCACAACCCGCCATCGGTCAGCACGCCATCCACATCGAGGATGAGCGCCTTGACCTTCGCGGCGCGTTGTTCAGCCGACGAGGTCATCGATCCCCCGCAACTGCCGCCACAAGGCGCGCATCTTCTGGAACGGAACGGCGTTCTCCTTGTCGGACAGCGCCTTGGCCGGATAGACGTGCGTCTCGATGAACACGCCGTCGCAACCCGCCGCGACCGCGGCCCGCGCGAGGTACGGGGCCCACTTGCCGTCGCCGGCCGTGTAATTCCCGCCGCCGCCCGGCCGCTGCACGCTGTGCGTCGCGTCGAACACGACCGGATACCCCAGCTCGCGCATCTCCAGCAGGCTGCGCATGTCGGCCACCAGGTTGTTGTAGCCGAACGTGCTGCCGCGCTCGGTCAGGATGATCGAACGGTTGCCCGTGCTCAGCACCTTGCCGATCACGTGCTTCATGTCCCACGGGGCGAGGAACTGGCCCTTCTTCACGTTGACCACCTTGCCCGACTCCCCCGCCGCGATCAGCAGGTCGGTCTGGCGGCACAGGAACGCCGGGATCTGCAACACGTCGACCACCGCCGCCACCGCCGGGACATCCTCGGCGCGGTGGACATCGGTCAGCACCGGTACCTGGAAGGTCGCCCGCACCTCGGCCAGCACCTCGAGGCCGGCCTTCAGCCCGGGGCCGCGGAACCCGTCCACCGACGACCGGTTCGCCTTGTCGTACGACGCCTTGAACACCAGCGGAATCTTCTCCGCCGCAGCGAGTTCCACCAGGCGACGCGCCAGATCGAGGCAGCCCTTCCGGCTCTCGATCACACACGGCCCGGCGATCAGCGCCAGCGGCGCCTTACCCCCGATTTTCACCCCGCCCATGTTCACAACTGTGGTCATAGAAAATGTTTCCAGCGATTGGAGAAATCCAATCCGTTAATTTCCAACGATTGGACAAAATAAGCAATACGGAAAAACGGGCGGGAAAACGGACGAAACGGAGGGAACAGAGGGGTCCACAACGATCCCGTGCCCATCAACAAACAGCATGCCGATCATCCTGCTTCAGCCGACGCAACGTCGGCTCTACATGCGCCGTAGAGCCGGGTTTATCCCGGCCACATCGTTGCTTAACCAGCCATTAGTGAGGCCGAAAACCTGAACAGAGGAAACCGCAGATTACGCAGATATCGCAGATGGGAATGCCATCCGGTCAATTCCCCGCGCGGTGACATAGATGATGCCTCATGGTGCATAGCAGGTATCATGATCCGACGCCTGTCACAGGAAAGCCCCCACCCGGACCAACAAGGAAGATCCGCTCAATGGACCAATAACATAGGCATTCGCCGACCCCTAAAAACAGGAAGTGCACTAAGCAATTTGACACGTGCCGGATCAAGCTTCACACTTCGACACGAGGTCTTGAATCGATCGTTTTCCAACAAGTCGCAGTCATCGATTCAGTCGAGGAGCTAAATGATGAGAATTGCATCCATCAAGCTAATGATTCGGATGATCTGCCTGACCGCATCTACCAGCTTGGTTCATGCCCAAGAAATCAAGTTTCAGGCGACCATTCTGGCCCCCAGCAAGCCCGATGTGGGACCTTTTCCTTACTTTGCCGGGTTCGCTCCAGTTATCGACGGAAACGATGTCTATTACATAGCCGACGCAGGCAAGAGCCTGTACCGGCATCGAGACGGAGTGAACTCACTCATCGTTTCAAATCGGGATGCCAAGGCACCAGAAATTCAAGGCTTTGTGGATGTGGTTGCAAATCAACAAACCGTTGTTTTCGGCGCATCGACCTCTCCAACATTCGGCCCGGGGTTCTCATCGGCAAATCGCTACTACGTTTGGTCGAATGGGGTGCTAAGCACACTCATTTCACGTGGCGACCTTGTTCCAGGCACGACAAACGTGATTACCGACCTTTCCGCACCCAAGGTCTACAGGGGCTCTACCTATCTCTATTGCGGGATCACGGGCAAAGTCGGCCATATCGTACGGTTCGATGGGACGACTGCCACCAATCTGTGTTTCACCGGAGCACCGCTTGCCGGAGATGGCCCATCGCTAACCAACTTGGTCAACTACAGCATCGGGCCGGACGCCATTTACCTTGTTACCGTCAACTATCAAATACCATGCTGTGAATCTCCTCCAAACATCGATCAGTACGAGTGGAAGAACGGTCAACTTCGACACCTTCATCGAATCACGCCTCGCTCCCAACCCGGGGTATACGGCACTGAGGTTCACGGTATGATTGTAGATGGCAATGAATTAGCCTTGCTCATATGGGCCGGTGCAGGGCTCTATTCAAGCGTCTACCGATACAGCGGGGGCGTGCTCAGAGAGGAATTTCTCCTCGGCTATGGCGAGAATCTGATCGTAAATGGCGCTTCTGTAACCGCGACCACAATCGATGCCATCGGACTGCACCGGGGAAACCTGCTGCTTAAGTTCGGCGCCAACAGCCCGCTTTACGGTTATCTACCCAGAGCAATTTCTGGAAATCCAACCTACTTTAGCCTGGACCCCAATGTATACCTTGGAGACTCCACAACCGGCATCAAGTTCAACAACAATTCTTTCGTTCTGGTGAGCGGTGCCGGACTGGTTCGCCTAGACATTAACCTGCCCCAGGCCGAAATCAATACGGTCGATTTCGACGGTGATGGAATAAGCGATCCCAGTTTATTTGAGGACCAGTTGGCCACCTGGTTCAATCATTACTCGAGCAACGGATTCAATACCGTCGCCTTTGGTTATAACGGGATCCAAGCCGTTCCATCCGATTATGACGGTGATGGCAAGGCAGACATTACGGTGTATGACCCGCTCTCGGGCGTCTGGAACAGTTTTCATTCAGAGGCAAAGCGACTGCGCACGGATCAATTCGGCTACCCGGGCGTCAAGCCTGTTATGTCGGACTATGACGGTGATGGCCGCTCCGATTTGGCGGTTTATGATGAGTCGAACGGCCTCTGGTATATTTTTTCGTCGACCAAAGGTTTTTCCGTCACCCAATTCGGCTACCCTGGTACCGAGGCTGTACCGCACGACTTCGATGGCGATAACATCACGGACCTGGCCGTTTATGATCGGGAGCTAGGTGTGTGGTATCGATTTGGCTCACAGACCGGATTCCGTATTGATCAGTTTGGATATCCAGGTGTAGCGCCCAAAGCAGCTGATTTTGATGGCGATGGAAAAGATGATCTATGCGTATTTGATCACCGTAATGGTGCCTGGTTCATCTTCGGGTCCACGTCCGGCTTCAAGGCAGTCTCTTTTGGATTTCCAGGCGTGGAGGCAGTACCAGCAGATTTCGATGGTGATGGGATGGCCGATTTAGCTGTATACAACCAGAAAACAGGCAAGTGGTATCATTTCGGCACCAAGACGGGTTACAGCGACAAACAGCTTTAACCCGATCGCATCGAACCGGACATCCCTGCGAACTGGCCTTGTCTGCTGCGCCATTCACTTGATCGTGAACGGTTCCCCAACGCCGACCACCAAACCCCGGTGCACCTGAACGGCACCCACGGAGAAATCCGGCGTCGCGCCGTAGATCCACTCCCAGCTTTTCAGCTTCGTCACGCGGTCACCTAGCTCCGGCATCGTCCCGCCGCGCACCGTCGGCCCCCACGCCGCGGCGAGTGCCGCGACCATCGCGTCGCGCAGCGTCTCCATCGTATGGCCGGGCAGGAGGTCGCGCAGGTTGACCACCGGCATCGGGTTGGAGGCGACGGCGCGCGTTTCCACGTCCGGCAGATCCGGCACGAGGGCGGCGCGGAGCCTTTCCAGGTCGGCCTCCCACAGCAACGTGCCGTGGTGCAGGACATGGTCGCGGCGGAAGCAGAAGGCGTTGCCGGAGACCTTGCGGCCATTCACCGCGAGGCTGGTGCCGCCGGTGATCTCCGCCGCGACCCCCGCACGGGCGAGTCCGTCGAGGTAGAGGCGCAGCACGTCGTCGCGCCGGTAATGCTCGCGGGGCAGGATGCAGGCAATGTTGAGGTTGCCGCGGTCGTGGTAGACCGTGCCGCCGCCGCTGATCCGGCGGGCGAGTTTTACGCCTAGCGCCTTGAGCCGCGAGACCGCGCACTCGCGCCACGGGTTCTGGTTCTTGCCGAGCACAATCGCCGGGTCGTTGATGTAGATGAACACCACCGGCTCCGGCGGCGCGGCATCGAGCAGCGACTCCTCGGCGGCGAGGTTCTCGTACACGTCGGCGCTGCTGGAAAGGATCAGCCGCACGTCATTGACGTCCGTCGATCAGCGAGGTCACCACCGCCGGATCGGCCAGCGTGCTGGTGTCGCCGACCTCGTCCGGCTTGTTCTCGGCAATCTTGCGCAGGATACGGCGCATGATCTTGCCCGAGCGGGTCTTCGGCAGTGCATCGGTGAACTGGATCTTGTCGGGGGTGGCGATCGGGCTGATCTCCTTGCGCACCTGCTGGACCAGCGCCTTGCGCAGGTCCTCGGTGGCCTCGATCCCCTTCTTGAGCGTGACATAGCAGTAGATGCCCTGCCCTTTCGTATCGTGCGGGAACCCAACGACCGCGGCCTCGGCGACGGCCGGATGCCCGACCAGCGCGCTTTCAATCTCGGCGGTGGCGAGGCGGTGGGCCGACACGTTGAGCACGTCGTCCATACGCCCCATCAGCCAGTAATAGCCGTCGGCATCGCGCCGGCACCCGTCGCCGCTGAAATAGTGATCAGGGAACTTCGAGAAGTACACGTTGCGGATCAGCTCGCTCTTCGTGTCGCCGTACACGCCGCGGATCATGCCCGGCCACGGCTTCATGATCATCAGGCTACCGCCCTCGTCCACCCCCGCCTCCTTGCCGTCGTCCTTCAGGATCGCCGGTACCACGCCGAAAAACGGTTTGCCGGCCGAGCCGGGTTTCGCGGGCATCGCGCCCGGCAGCGTGGTGATCATGATGCCGCCGGTCTCGGTCTGCCACCAGGTGTCGACGATTGGGCAACGGCCCTTGCCGATGACCTCGTGGTACCAGATCCACGCCTCGGGATTGATCGGTTCGCCGACCGACCCGAGCAGGCGCAGGGAGCTCAGGTCGTGCTTGTTCGGGTACTCCTCGCCGAGGCGCATCAACGCGCGGATCGCGGTCGGCGCGGTGTAGAAGATCGTCACCTTGTAGTCGGCCACGATCTTCCAGAACCGGTCCGGCCCCGGATAGGTCGGCACGCCCTCGAACATCATGCAGCTCGCGCCGTTGGAGAGCGGGCCATACACGAAATACGAGTGGCCGGTGATCCACCCGCAATCCGCGGTGCACCAGAACAGGTCGTCCTCGCGGATGTCGAAGATGTACTTGAAGGTGAGGTGCGTGTAGAGCAGGTAGCCGGCGGTGGTGTGCAGCACGCCCTTGGGCTTGCCGGTGCTGCCGCTGGTGTAGAGGATGAACATCGGATCCTCGGCGTCCATCGCCTCGGGCGCGGCGGAGACGGATGCGCGGTCGGCCTTCATCTCCTCGTGCCACCAGAAATCGCGCCCGGGTTTCATCGTGACCGGGGCGTTGCCGCGGTTGAGCACGAGCACGCGGTCCACGGTCGGGCAATCGCCGAGGATCGAATCGACCTTGTCCTTCAGCGGGATCACCTTGCCGGCGTGGAAGCCGACGTCGGCGGTCACCACCGCGCGCGAGCGGCAGTCCTGGATGCGCGTCTTCAGCGCATCGGGACTGAACGCGGAGAACACCACCGAATGGATCGCGCCGATGCGGGTGCAGGCGAGCAGGACCACGGCGATCTCCGGGACCATCGGCATGAACACGGTCACCGCGTCGCCTTTCCTGATGCCGAGGTGCCGCAGCACGCGGGCGCACTGTTCGACCTCGCCGAGCAACTGCGCGTAGGTCAACGTGCGTTTCTCCTCCTCCTTCTCGCCCTGCCAGACGATGGCCGGCTTGTTCCCCTTGCCCGCCGCGACATGGCGATCGAGGCAGTTCGCGCTGACGTTCAACCGTGCCCCGTCGAACCACGACACGTAGGGTGTCGCCGCCTTGCCGATGATGCTGAAGTCGTGGCGGCAGACCCGCTCCCATCGCTTCATCCAGTCCAGGTTTTCCTCCGCCTGTTTCGCCCAAAAGAATTCGGGATGATCAATCGACTCCCGGTACATCGCCTCGTATTGAGCCAGCGACGACACGCGGGCCTTGGCGGAAAAGGCGGACGAGGGGGAAAAACTGCGGCCTTCCTTCATCATCGATTCGACTTCGTTCGACATCGGGCAATCCTCCACAGGTTGTGTTCAGGGCGACAGTGTAAACGCGAGGCCATACCGGGCAACGACTAATTTCCCGTCGGGCGATGCGACGAACCGGTCAAACGCAACACCATCCGACATCCCGCGCGGAAGGTCGCGCAAAATTCCGTCACCAACTTCTAACACTACCCGGCTTGACACCCCCGGAGGCCGATTCGGTACCTTCTGGGGCGTGGGGTTGTACGAAAGGACACTGTCATGCCGAAAAAATCCTCCCGCGCTCCAAGCAAGATCGACCCATCCAGCCTGAAGAACATCAAGGCCGCCGAGAAGGCCGTCGAGGCCCTGCACAAGGCCGCCCAGCTCGCCAAGGCCAAATACAAGGCCGCGAAGAAGGCGTTGAAGCTGGCCAAAAAGGAAGCCAAGGCCGCCGCCAGGAAAACCGCCAAGCAAGCGGCGTCCAAGGTGAAGAAAGCACCCGTCGCGAAGGCGAAACCGGCTGTTCGGAAGCCCGCGCGCGCGTCGTCCGCGATCGCCGCGCCTCCCGCCGCCGCACCGGTCACCGGCGAACCGCCGACCCCCGCTGCGGGTTGATCCGCCGCCGCACGTTCATGGTAGCGTAACCGGTCGTGCATCGGCCAGCAGGGGCGCGAGCGCATCGGCAATGCGCTCGGCGATGTAGTCATGCGCGCGTGCCGTCGGGTGTACGCCGTCCATGAACAGGTCGCGGACCGTCCAGCCGTCCATCAAAGCGCGCTCGATGGCCGGCAGCAGGTCGATCACCGAAGGCTCGGCGCGCGGCGGAGGCGGCTGGAACAGGGCCGTGGCTTTCTGGTAGGCGGTCCATCCGGCATCCGCCTTCTTCACATTCGCCTCCACCGGCCATACCATCGGGATGAAGTGCGCCCCCTTGTTCGCGCACAACTCATGCATCCCGTCGAGCAACCGGGCGAAGGTCGGCGCGGACACCCGCGCCACCTTGTTGGAGGTTTCCGGATGCTTCCACTGCACAGACAGGCTCCACGCCTGACGGCACACCTCACTCCACCGCAGCAATCCCGGAGGTGTGGCCCGTCGCGCCTGCTCCATGCGGGTGAGATCGTCGAAGCTGGACCAGCGCCGCTGGTCATTCCAGCCGAAGGCGCACAGCACGATGTCCGGCTGGTAGCGGAGCCCCTCGCGACGCAGGTAGGCCCAGCCCTGCGCGAGGGTGTAGCCCGGCACACCGGCATTGATGCACGCGATGTCGCGCTCCGGAAACCGCGCGCGCAACCTCCGCTCCACGCCCTCGACAAAGGTTTCGCGGTGGGTCACGCCAAACCCGAACGTGCAGGAATCGCCGACGAACAGTACACGGAACTGTCCGGCGGGCTTGGCGAAGGGAATGTCCCGCTCCTCCCGCAATCCCGCGCCGTTGGAGATCAGGCCGCGCAGTTTCGGGCTGTCCTCCGGAAGCGTTTGATGGGGGGCGAGGACCCAGAACAACTCCGGGTCGTTGCGCACCAGCGCGGCGAACGTGTCCAGGTGCACCTGATGCATCTGGTTGGTCAGGGCATCGAACATCAGGTTCGATGGGGCAACCTGCACCACCCGCAACCCGGCCTCCAACAGCAGCAGGAAGAGCAGCAGGCTGACGCCGAACAGGCCGAACCTGGCGAGGATTCCCGCCCTGTCCGCATATCCGACTGGCCTTGCCTCCGGCATGGCAGGGTCAAGGCAGGACGCGGCCCGCTGCGCGGTACAATTCGTACCACTGGGGCCGCGACAGGGTCACTTCGGGTGCCCGGGCCATCTCGCGGATGCGGTCGGGGTTCATCGAGCCGAGGATCGGCTGGAATCCGGCGGGATGCCGCAGCAGCCAGGCGATGGCCACCGCGGCCGGCGCGACCCCCTGCTCGCCGGAGATCCGGCGCAACACATCATTCAACGGCGCGAAGGCCGGATGATCGAGGAACACACCCTTGAAGAATCCGTGCTGCAGCGGCGACCACGGTTGCAGCGTGATCCGGTGCAGGCGGCAATACTCGATCAGACCGCCGTCGCGGTCCACCGCCCCGTCCACCAGCATGTTCACGTTGAAGCCGTGCTCGATGCCCGGCGCATGGGCCAGGCTCATCTGCACCTGGTTGACGATCAGCCGCTGGCGCACCGAGGCCTGCAGCAGCGCGATCTGGCCCGGATGCTGGTTGCTCACGCCGAAGTGCCGGACCTTGCCGGCCCGGTGCAGCGCGTCAAACGCGGCCGCGACCTCTTCCGGTTCCATCAGTGCATCCGGACGGTGCAGCAGCAGCGCGTCGAGGTGGTCCGTCTCCAGCCGCTGGAGGATCCCGTCCACCGAACCGGTGATGTGGTCGCGCGAAAAATCGAAATACCCGCCGCGCACGATGCCGCACTTCGATTGAAGGAACAGCGACGAGCGCGCCCGGCCGAGGTGCCGGATCGCCCGGGCGAACACCCGTTCCGATTCGCCGTTCCCGTAGATGTCGGCATGGTCGAACGCGGTGATGCCGCAGTCCAGCGCCGCGCCGATGGTACGCGCCGCGGCATCGTCCGCCATCCCGCTCAACCGCATGCAGCCCAGCATCAACACCGGCACGGCCGGTCCGTCATACCCGAGGAGTAGCTGTTTCATGGCACTGGTATGCCACAAGGCCACGCTCCTGTCTGTAGCCGAATCCTCCGGAGCTAGGACCGCATCGGGGAAGTGATGAACGGCGTGCATCGCACCGATTGAGCCTGCATGCATCGGCAGAATCCCGTATCCTTCCTTCAGCGAAGGAAAGACAAACCGACAACTCCGGAGGTGGGTCATGACAACGCAAACCACGCGCGGGATCCTCGACCAGGCCCGCTACTTCCACCAGCAACTCCAGGCCTTCTACGAGGGCCTGCGCGGCCGGCTCGAGCAGCCGCAACTCCAGCTCATCCTCGACTACCTCGCCCAGCACGAGCAGCGGATGGAACATGCGCTGGCCCGGTACGAAGAGGATATCGCGGCGGAGGTGGCCGACACCTGGTTCAAGTTCAATGCCGGGGTGTCGATGGATGAAGCCATCGCGGCCGTGCATATCCGGCCGGAACCCAGCCTCGACGACCTGATGGCGATCGCCATTCAACTCGAGAACCAGTTCCTGGTCCTCTACAAGAATGCCGCCGACCAGGCCGTCTCGGTCAAGGTCAAGGAGGTATTCGAGCAACTGCTCAAGCAGACCACCCGGGACCGGATGAAACTCTCCCGCGACCTGGTGGACATGCATGACCTGATGTAGGTGCCGGGCGCACCACGCGTGCCGGGTTGCGGGTGGTCGCGCCCCTGCATCTTTGGGCATTGAATCGCGCACGGTTCCGCTTTAGCCTCCGTGCGCTCATGGGACAGGTTCCTTCAACTCCATTCGTCGTGTGGATCTGGCGCGGGATCACCGTCCGCCTGCCCGGCACTTGGGAAATGCTCCAGTTCTCGACCGACTACACCCGCGGCCGCTGCGCTTTCGCCGACCGGTACCAGTACCGGTTCGAGTTGAGCTGGTCGATCGTCAAGGGCGAACCCGACTACGACCGCATGGTCGGCGATTACATGGGCAAGCTCGAGCGCGAGAAGGCCGGCTCGGACCTGGTCCGCCTCCGCCACGCCGGCTGGCACGGCTTCACCGGCACGGTTTCCGGTACCCCCACCACCCGGCTCGGCCGCTACCTGCCCGCCCTGGGGTGCCTGGTGGAGGGCGTCTTCCTGTGGACCGACCGGCGCGACGAGGCCCTCGAACACCAGGTCATCGCGTCCATGGCGGCCTCTCCGCCCGATACCCGCGGCCATCAACGGTGGCGGGCCGCCGGGCTCGACCTGAACGTGCCCGGGGTCGCCGCCCTCGAAGGCTGCACCCTGCAACCGGCCAAGGCCTCCTTCTCCTTCAGCAACCCGAAAACCGGCACCACCTGGCAGTTCGAGCGCCTCGGCATGGTCCCGAACTGGTTCACCGGCGACCTCCCGGCCTGGCTGACCCACCACCTCGGAACCGGCCTGCACGACCTGCGGCTCACCACAACCACCCGCAGCGGCCATGCCGTCGTCCTCGCCGAAGCTTCCTTCAAACCCCGGGCCCTGCACCTGCGGCGCGGGCACCTCGCCGCCAACGCCTGGATCGAACCGGCCGACGGCCGCCTCTACGCGGTCACCGTGCGTCGCCGCGGCCAGCACCCCGCCGAGGCGGCCGCCCCCGGCGACCTGCTCGCCGCCGCTCCCGACTTCACCCCCCGGTGGACGCCATGATGCCCGCCGGCCCCTCCCGCCCGGTCGCCACCTGGCGTGACATGCTCACCGCCGTGCTGCACCCCAACCTCAAGGTCATCGCGGAATGGAACCCGGACCGGACCCGCGTCACCCTCAAGGTTCCCACCAAGAAACCCGACTACCTGATCCCGCCCCTCACCCTGATCATCCGCCCGCCCGCCTACCGGTCCTTCGTGCTCGATCCGGTCGCCACCGACCTCTGGATCTGGTGCGACGGCAAAAACCGTGTGGAACAGGTTATCGAATTATTTGCCCGCAAACACAATTTGACGTTCCATGAAAGCCGTGTTTCTGTTACCACTTACCTCAAAGAACTGGTGAAGCGCGGTGTGTTCGCCGTGGCTATCTAGTTGCGGGACAACAGGACCGAACGGGTGCGGTCCGTAACTTCTGATTTTTTGGAGACTTGCTTGACGTTGCGATCAGTCATGCTCGGGCTGGTGGGTGTCGTATTTGTCTGTTGTTACACCTACTTTAACGACTGGATCATGCGCCAGACCATGTTCGTGGGCAATTTCATGCCCATTTCGGTCTATGGCTTCCTCGTCCTGTTTCTGGCATTCCTGTATCCCCTGCTGGCCCGCGTCCACCGCTCCCTGGCCCTTCGCCCCGGCGAACTGGCGGTGATCCTCGGCATGGTCCTGGCTTCCTGTGCCATTCCCGGCTCGAACCTGCTCCGCCTGTTCACCCCGTCACTGGTCATGCCCCACCGGTTCGAGAAGACCGAACCCGGTTGGCAGAAGCAAGGTGTCATGCAGATGGTCCCCGACGGGATGCTGACCGACATCGAGGGCGACGAGGAACGGGTACTCAGCGGATTCACCCGCGGCCTGGGCGAAGGCGACCAGGGCATTTCCTGGTCCGATGTCCCATGGGAAGCCTGGTCCGGCCCGATGATCTTCTGGATCCCGATCATCCTCAGCCTCTGGCTGGCCATGGTCGGCCTGTCCACCGTCGTCCACCGACAATGGTCCGATCACGAACACCTGCCCTACCCGATCGTCACCTTCACCAAATCCCTGTTCCCCAGCGAGAATGGCGAACGCAGCCCGATCTTCCAGAACCGCATCTTCTGGCTCGGCCTCGGCGCGGTATTCCTGATCCACACCTATAACTACCTGAACACCTGGTTTCCCGACTATACCCTCGGCAAGATCCCGCTGGGCGTGGATTACAGTTCGCTGGCCGTCCTGTCCGACACCTTCACCAAGGGTGGCGGCGAAGGCTTCCTCAGCGGGTTCTACACCCTTTACTTCACGGTGATCGCCGTGGCGTACTTCCTGCCGAAGGATGTCTCCCTTTCGCTCGGTATCGGCCCGTTCCTGTGGATCTTCGTGGCCGGCACGCTGGCCACCTACGGCATCGGCACCACCGGCTGGCAGGGCGGCTGGCCGTTCGGCCTGACCCGCGAAAGCATGATGATCATGGGCGCCTACTTCGCCATGCTGGTCGTGCTGATCTACACCGGCCGCCACTACTACCTGACCGTGTTCAAACGCGCCTTCGGGGTCGGCGGCAAAGATACGATCGAAGGCTCGGCCATCTGGGGCGCCCGGGTGTTCCTCGCCGCGATGGTCCTGTTCGTGACCTACACCGCCATCGTGGCCCAGCTCGACTGGCCGATCGCCCTGCTCTTCGCCCTCGGCTGCGTGGCGGTGTACCTCGTGATGAGCCGCCTGCTCGCCGAGACCGGCCTGTTCTTCATCGTCACCACCGGCACCCCAGCCACCATCCTCTGGGCCGTCTTCGGCGCCCACGCCCTCGGCCCGCAGATCATGCTGATCCTCTTCATGTTCTGCATCGTGCTGTTCTACGACACCCGCGAAGCGCTGATGCCGTATGTGATCAACGCCCTGAAACTGGCCGATGACTGCCAGCAGAAGATCGGACGCACCGCCGGGGCCATCGCCCTCGCCCTGATCGTCGGCCTCGCTGTCGGCATCCCGGTGACCCTGTTCTTCCAGTACGAACGCGGCGTGGACGTCTCCTCGTGGCAGATCAACCAGACCAAGGTGCCGTTCAACGATGTCATCACCATCATGCAGCGCCTCGACGCCCAGGGCCAACTCGAGGACGCCGGCGCGGCGACCGGGCTCGCCCGCTTCCTGAACGCCTCCCCGAACGGCCAGGCCATCGCCACCTTCCTGATCTCCGCCGCCCTCGTGCTCGTCTTCTCCGGCCTGCGCCTGCGCTTCGCCAACTGGCCGCTCCACCCGGTGATGTTCCTCGTCTGGTCCACCTATGCCGGCAACGCCTTCGCCCAATCGTTCCTGATCGGCTGGCTGATCAAGGTCGGCGTGACCAAGTACGGCGGCGCGAAGATCTACCAGCAGTTCAAGCCGCTGATGTTCGGCCTGATCGCCGGGGAAATGCTCGGCGGCCTGCTCCCGATGTTCGTCAGCCTGATCTACTACCTCATGACCGGCGACCCGCCGAAACCGTTCGTGGTGATGCCGACATGAAGACGATCGACGTCCAACCCCAGCCGCTGCTCGGGTTCGCCCGGACCCTGCGCATCGCCCTTTCCGGCGTGAAGTACCGCCTGTTCCGCGCCCTCGTGACCGTGGCGGTGATCACCGTGGCCATGGCGTTCCTGATGAACATCCTCGCCGAAAGCCTGATCAAGATGACCGTGGCCGCCACGGCCAAGGACCAGATCGCCGAGATGCGGCTGGTCGACCGCTGGATCGCCCGCCTCTCCATCCCGCCCACCACCGCCGAGATCATCGCTTCCGCCGCCCGCGCCGGTGAACCGGCCGAGCTCGAGAACCTCCGCACCCTCGGCCAGCTAGACGACACCGAACTCGCCCGCCTTCAGGAACTCGCCGCCGCCGCAGACACCTACCTCACCTTCTTCAACGACCTGAACTACGGCCGCCGCCGCGTACTGGTCGGCAGCGCCGAATCGACCGCGATCTTCGACCGACTGCAGGATCCCGCCACCCGCGAGACCTTCTTCGCCCGCCTGGCCGAAATGAAGACAGTCCGCTTCGTCACCGAAACCGACACCTTCGACGCCTGGCTCAATGACTGGCCCGTCCTGCGCGCCTACACCGAACGGATTCGCGAGGGGCAGGCCGCCGCCATCCGCACCGTGCAGGACAACCTCAACGGCCGCACCCTGATGCAGTCCCTGCGCGCCGCCGAAGGCCCCTTCGGCGAGGTCATCCGCGACGCCGGCTTCAACCTGTCCCCCGCCGAGGCCGAACACCTGTCCGCCAAGGTCGGCGCCGTCGCCGACACCGCCCTGATCGAAGCCGCGATGAACCAGGCCGATATCCGCCAGGCCATCGCCGCCCGCCTCGACATCCTGCCCGGTGACGTCACCCCCTCCCGCCTCTGGTCGCTGCTCGGCGACCGCGAACACGCCGCCTGGTACATCGGCGTAATGAACGAAAAGGGCTTCGCCGCCTCCGGCTGGCAGCCCGACGATGTCATCGCCCTCGCCGACAGCCGCGCTCGCGCCCAACTGCTCAAGCAGGCCGAACGCGCCACCATGGAAACCGGCGGCGGCCTGATGGGCATCGGCCAGCGCATGACCTGGCTGGCCTTCGTCTCGATGCTGGTCTGCGCCGTCGGTATCGCCAACGCCATGCTGATGTCGGTGACCGAACGCTTCCGCGAGATCGCCACCCTCAAGTGCCTCGGCGCCCTCGACGGCTTCATCATGACCGTGTTCCTGATCGAAGCCTCCATCCTCGGCCTCGTCGGCGGCATCGCCGGCACCGTCATGGGCCTGGTCATCGCCCTGCTGCGCATGCTCGGCCTCTTCCGCGGCCTGCTCCTCGAATCGATCCCGCTCGCCGCCCTCGTTTCGGCCAGCCTGCTCTCCATCGTCATCGGCGTGCTGCTCGCCGCCATCTCCGCCGTCTACCCCTCCCTGCGCGCCGCCCGCCTCGCCCCCATGGAGGCCATGCGGATCGAGTGAGGCAGATGGTTAATGGTTAATGGTTGATGGTTTATGGTTGATGAAGGGAACATGGAATCAAAGAATGCCATAACGCGCGTCGAAGACATGCCGGTCTATGTTCGGCTTTACGAATTAGCCATCCGGATTGCCCGGCTCACCCGCGACATTCCCAAGGACTTTACCTGGTTGCGGATTCAGTCGCTTCGTTCATCCGAATCGGTGATAGCCAACATGGCGGAGGGTTTCTATTCGCAATACAGCACCGAGTATATTCAATGCCTCTATCGATGCCGCCGGGAAGCGCGGGAAACCATGACCCATCTGAAATACGGCAGCGACGTCGAGGCTTTGCCTTTGGCAACGGTCAACGCATTGGTTGAACCGTATGAAGCCGCGTTGGAAGAACTGGCCAAACTGATCGCCAGCATCGAGCGGAAAGTGCGCATGCACGGCAAGTCAAAACCCGGAGCAGTCCGGGAGGACACGGCGCAGTACGAAGTTGCCTCATCAATCATCAACCATTCTTCTTCACTCATCACCCATTAACCATCAACCATTCTTCATGTCCCATCAACCATCAACCATCGACCATCCGCCTTTCGCCGCCGGCGAAAGGCGCGTCATCATCCGCTCCGTCGGCATGAAGAAGATCTACCAGCGCGGTGCGGAGACCACCCATGCCTTGCGCGGGGTGGATGTCGAGATCTACACCGGCGAGTTCATCTCGGTGATGGGTCCGTCCGGTTCCGGCAAGAGCACCTTCTTCAACATGATCGGCGCGCTCGACAGCCCGTCCGAAGGCCGCGTGTTCATCGACGAGGTCGATGTGGCCCAACTCACCGCCGAGGAACTCGCCTTCCTGCGCTGCCGCAAGATCGGCTACATCTTCCAGTCGTACAACCTGATCCAGTACATGACCGCGCTGGAGAACGTGACCACCCCGATGGCCTTCGGCGGCGTCACCCCTGACGAGGCGCGCAAACGCGGCATGGAACTGCTCGACCTCGTCGGCCTCAAGACCCGCTGGTTCCACCGCCCCATCGAGATGTCCGGCGGGCAGCAGCAGCGCGTGGCCATCGCCCGCGCCCTCGCCAACAACCCGAGCATCCTGCTCTGCGACGAGCCGACCGCGAACCTCGACCACAAGACCGGCGACGAGATCCTCACCATTCTCCAGAAACTCAACCGGGAGCGCGGCGTGACCATCATCTGCGCCACCCACGACCACCGCATGATGAACATGTGCGACCGGCTGATGTGGATCCGCGACGGCGCCATCGAACGCATCGCCCGCCGCGACGAGGTGGAAGTACAACTGGCCAGCATCGAGTAGTGAAGACCGCGATGAAGACACCACATCCAACGTCCAACGTTCAACATTCAACGCGCAAAGGAAACGCGCAGTCGCCTATCCATCCCTGGAAGTTGCGTGTTGGACGTTGGATGTTGAACGTTGCGGCTTCCGTTTCCCTTTCCGCCTTTGCGTTGAACATCTCGATCTCCCCCGCCCGCGCCGACCAGCTCCTCGCCGATGCCCAGGCCCTGACCGCCGCGCCGCACCGCCTCGCCGGCACCCCCGAACTGCAGGCCGCCGCCGACCACGTGGCCGCCCGCCTGCGCGCCATCGGCGTTGACGACGTCATCGTGCAGGAGTTCCCGATGACCCAGCACACCACCCTCCAGTGCGAACTCGTGCTGGACGGCGGCGTCACCCTGCCCCTCGTCCCCGCCCGCCCGAACGGCATCATCGCCCCGGTAACCCCGCCCGAAGGCCTCACCGGCGAACTCGTCGACGCCGGCGACGGCAGCGACGAGCGGTTGAACGCCCTCGCCATCCGCGAGCGCATCGTGGTCATGGACTACAACGCCGGCATGCAATGGCTCAAGGCCTTCCGCCTCGGCGCCAAGGCCGTGATCTTCGTGAACAACGGCCCGGCCGATGCCCGCAACCACCACTACGCCCGCGCCAACGGCAACCTGCCCCGCTATTTCTTCGACGGCGACCGCACCGCCCTGACCGGCCGCGGCACCCTGCACAGCCGCATCGTCTGGAACCGCGCCACCGGCCGCAACGTCATCGGCTTCCTCAAGGGCACCAACCCGACCTTCGAGCTCGGCCGCCCCGAAGTGATCGTGCTCGCCGCCCCGCTCGATTCATTCGGCGACATTCCCGAACGAAGCCCGGCCGCCCGCCAGGCCGTCAACGTCGCCGGCCTGCTCCGCCTCGCCGAGATCCTCAAGGAGAACCGCCCGCGCCGCGATGTCCTGCTGCTCTTCGCCGATAACCAGGCCCGCTCCCATGCCGGCACCGTCGCCTTCTACTGGGCCCTCGAGCAACGCGATCCCGAAGCCAGCGTCACCGCCCGCTTGCGATCGAATCGCGACGAAGCCACCTTCCTCCAGGCCATGGCCGGGATGATCGGCCAACCCGATCCCGTCGCCAACCTGACCGGCAGCACCGGCCAGCAACTGCTCCGCCGTCTCGCCGACCAGGCGCGCGACCAGGCGCTCGAGAAGCGCGGCGACCTGATCGAGCATCGCCAGAACCTGAATCAGGCCAGAAAATCCGACCCGGTCGACGAATCGCGGATCGAATCGCTCACCGCCCGCATCGCCGCCGATGAGGCCGAATTCGACGATTGGAACCAGGTCCGCCGCGGCCTGAACCGGCCGAACACCGACGGTCTCGCCCTGCTCGAGGCACGGCGTGAAAAGATGGACTTGGTGATCACCAAGGTCTCCGCCGAACTCGCCGCCCGCATCGCCGAACTCGGCCGCGAGGAAGCCATGCTGCAATCCTCGGCCCGCGTGGCCAATCTGCTCACCAACCGCTGGATCGCCCTGCACACCTCCCTGATCCTCGGCGATGCCACCGAACGCTGGGGCGTGATCATCGGCGGCGACTCGGAAATCCGCTCCACCCTCTACGACCAACCCGGCCTCTACGGCCGCGTCCAGCAGAGTTTCCTCCGCGCCTACACCACCCTGTCCAGGACCCCCGCCCCGATTACCCGCTTCGAAGTCGCCTCGGTCGATGGTTCGCTCAGCCAGCCCCGCCTGCTCTGGGCCGCTCCCGCCCTCGTCCACAGCGGCGATGTCGCCGGTCGTTTCGGCATCTACAACGTCGTGCTCGGCACGATGCACGAGACGATGTCCCGCGAAGGCACCCCGTCCGACACCCTCGACCGGATCAACACCGAAGTCATCGCCGGCAAGATCGACGAGATTGCCCGCATGCTCACCGCGGTCGGCAACCAGCAGGCCGAATTCGCCGAGGTCGAGGCCGTCGCCGACCAGCGCGGCCTTTCCCTGCGCCGCGTCATCGCCACCGACTACCAGTTCATCAACCCCCGCTTCCGCGGCGTCGAATCCGCCGGCGCCCTCGTCATGGGCCGCCACAGCGGCAGCTCGATCCCCAACCAGCGCCTGCCCGGCGTGGTCATCCAGGTGACCCGCAACGCCCCGTGGAACCAGTCGTTCTGGCCCTATGCCAACCCGGTGAAGGCCCCCGGCTACGAGCAGTTCGATGTCATCATGTCCGACCAGAACGGCAGCTACGCCATCGGCGCGCTGCCCCGCGACGACTCGACGCCGGTGCCCCGCGGCTTCGCCGCCCAGTTCGATGCCGACGGCCGCGTGCTCCAGGTCTCCGACCTCAAGTCGCGCGAGACCATCAAGACCCGCCTGAACATGATCCGCGTCCGCGGCGCCGCCATGATGCTGCCGCCGCGCCTCTGGCCCAACGCCACCGTGTTCCTCGACGCCCTCGGCAACGGCCGCCTCTCCGCCAACACCTCCGAACGCGCCTACGCCGAAACCACCGACGGCCTCGCCGTGATCTACGCCGAACGGAAGGTCGATGCGGTGAAGCTGTTCGAGATCAATTCCGCCATCGCCCTCGACAACCGCAAGGTCGCCGGCAGCGCTGACTGGCGCGACTCCCTCGGCAGCGGACTCCCGATCGACTCGAACTGGCTGACCATCCCCACCGCGTCGCTGGGCGCGTGGGACCTCTGGCGCCTGAACGAATCCCGCCTCGCCCTGCTCCGCGCCAAGGACATCCTGAACTCGTCGCTCGAGGAACTGCACGGCCGCGTGCGCGACCTCCTCGACGAATCGGACGCGACCGCCGAACCGGTGCGCGCCGAAGCCCTCGCCGCCTCCGGCCTGCTCGCCTCCATGCCGATCTACGAGATGATCCGCGCCAGCATGGACGACCTCGTCACCGCCGTGCTCGTCCTCCTCGCCCTCTGCATCCCCTTCGCCTTCGCCCTCGAGCGCCTGCTCATCGGCTCCAGCCTGATCTACAAGCAGGTCTCCTGGTTCGTGGCCTTCTTCATCGCCACCTTCATCCTGCTCTACGTCTCGCACCCCGCCTTCGCCATCGCCCAGACCCCGATCATCATCTTCCTCGGCTTCGCCGTCGTCTCCCTCTCCGGCCTCGTCATCTTCATCATCATGCAGAAGTTCGAGGTCGAGCTGAAGGCCATGCAGGGCATGACCTCGACCGTGCACGCCTCCGACATCTCCCGCTTCAACACCATCATGGCCGCGATGAGCATGGGCATCTCGACCATGCGCCGCCGCCCGCTGCGCACCGCGCTGACCGCGATCACCATCTGCCTGCTCACCTTCACCATCCTCTGCTTCGCCTCGTTCGACACCCAGCGCGGCATCATCCGCTTCTTCTCCTCCCCCTCCCCCGGCTACACCGGCGTGCTCCTCCACAGCCCGAACTGGGGCACCTACAATCCCGAGTTCGTCGAGATCCTGAAGGGCCGCTGGAACAACGACGCCTCCATCACCGTCCGCTACTGGCTCTGCCCGGAATTCCAGGGCGACCCCGATTTCGTGGCCGCCCACGAGGACGGCTCGAACCCCGTGACCGTGAAGGGCATGCTCGGCATCCCGCCCGAGGAACTGGCCTACCGCGCCGACTTCATGAAACTGCTCGGCATCGATGATCCCGCCCTGATCGACACCCACGTGTTCATGACCGAGGCCGTCGCCGAGTTGCTGAAGATCCAGCCCGGCGCCACCGTGCTCGTGAAGGGCCAGCGCCTGACCGTCGGCCCGCTGGTGAACGCCTCGGCCTTCGCCGCGATGCGCGACATGGACTCCTCGAGCATCATCCCCGTCGACTACGCCCAGATGCAGGGCACCCAGGCCGCCACCGAGCAGTCCCCCGAGGACCTCCTCACCGAACAGGGTACCTGGGCCAACCTCCCCACCGATTCCGTGGTCATCACCGGCGCGCGGAACACCCTCAAGGCCGGCGGCAAACCGACCGTGGTGACCTTCTACACCCGCGATGCCGAACAGGCGGGACTGATCGCCGAGGACCTCGCCCGCATGCTCGACAAGCGCCCCGTGCTCGCCCCCCGCGCCGACGGCGTGTACCGCCACATCCAGGGCACCGTGGTCGCGGCCAGCGGCGTCGGCGACCTGCTCTTCCCCATCCTGCTCGGCGGCCTGGTGATCTTCGGCACCATGCTCGGCTCCGTCGCCGACCGCGAGAAGGAGATCTACACCTTCAGCGCCCTCGGCCTCGCCCCGCCCCACGTGGCCAGCCTGTTCTTCGCCGAAGCCCTCGTGTACTCGGTCATCGGCGGCATGGGCGGCTACCTGATCGCCCAGGGCACGATGAAGGTCCTCACCGTGCTCGCCTCCTACGGCCTGCTCCAGGTCCCGGAGATGAACTACTCCTCCACCAACGCGATCGTGACCATCCTGATCGTCATGGCCACCGTGCTCGTCTCCGCGATCTTCCCGGCGATCAAGGCCTCGCGCAGCGCCAACCCCGGCCTGCTGCGCTCGTGGCGCCCGCCCGCCCCGAAGGATGATGTGTACGACATCGTGTTCCCGTTCACCGTGTCCGAATACGACCTGACCGGCGTGGTCAGCTTCCTGAAGGAGCACTTCAACAATTTCAGCGACACCGGCCTCGGGGCCTTCATGGCCAGGGACGCGAAACTGCTGACCTACGAGGACCGCAGCCTCGGCCTCTCCGCCCACCTCGCCCTCGCCCCGTTCGACCTCGGCGTAACCCAGCAGTTCGAGTTGCGCAGCGCCCCCAGCGAGATCAAGGGCATCGACGAGGTGAAGATCCGCCTCGTCCGCAAGTCCGGCCAGCCCAAGGACTGGGTCCGGCTGAACAAGGCCCTGTTCAACGACCTGCGCACCCAATTTTTGTTGTGGCGATCGCTGCCCCGCGAGACGATGGAGATGTACCGTCAGGAAACGCTGGCCGCGATGAAGACGATGAACGGGTAATGGAAAATGGAGCCGGGGCGCCTTCGCCCCGGACCGCGACGAGGACGTCGCGGCTCCACCATGTGGAAGCAAGAGGCATGAGTCAAAAAATTGACAAAGAGTTAGAGGAATTCCGGCAGGTGATGGAAGTTCCCTCCTCGTTCGAGGACGGGTTCAACTGGACCTCCCTGCTCGGCGCGATCTTCATCGCCCTGCTGATGGTGCCCGGCGCGATCTACATGGGCCTGCTCGCCGGCATCGACAGCATCGGCTCGGCCTCCCAGTGGGTGACGGTGATCCTATTCATCGAAGTCGCCAAGCGCGCCCAGAAAACCCTGAAGAAACCGGAGATCTTCGTGCTCTTCTTCATGGCCGGCGCGGCCATGGGCATGCCGTTCAACGGCCTGCTCTGGAACCAGTTCTTCATCCGCAGCGACGCCGCCATCGCCAACGGCATCGCCGACCAGCTCCCCGCCTGGTTCGCCCCGCCCCCCGGCTCGGAATCCTACGCCGCCCGCACCTTCTTTCATGTGGACTGGCTGCCGGTCATCGGCATGGTCATCTTCGGCACCTTCTTCGGCCAGCTCGCCAGCATGGTCCTAGGCTATGGCCTGTTCCGCGTGGCCAGCGATGTCGAGAAACTCCCGTTCCCGATGGCCCCGATCGGCGCCCAGGGCATCATGGCCCTCGCCGAGGATGCCGACGAGAAATCCATCAGGAACGCCGAGGACAAATGGCGCTGGCGCGTCTTCTCCATCGGCGGCGCGATCGGCCTCGGCTTCGGCCTGCTCTACCTGCTGCTGCCCACCCTGAGCGGCGCGCTGACCGGCAGCCCGATCCAGATCTTCCCGATCCCGTTCTCCGATTTCACCCCGCAGACCGGCGAACTGAGCTTCATGCGCGCCGTCGCCACCGGAATGTCGTGGGATCTCGGCAACCTGATCTTCGGCATGGTCCTGCCCTACTTCGCCATGGTCGGCAGCTTCATCGGCCTGATCGCCACCTTTGTCATGAACCCGCTGCTTCAGGCCGGCGGCATCCTGCAGTCCTGGACGGTCGGCGACTCGACCATAACCA
The DNA here is from genome assembly GCA_937872895.1 of uncultured Verrucomicrobiota bacterium. Taxonomy (GTDB): domain Bacteria; phylum Verrucomicrobiota; class Kiritimatiellia; order CAIVKH01; family CAIVKH01; genus CALMUP01. The sequence goes on along the minus strand of CALMUP010000009.1, from coordinate 27,257 downwards.
CCCTGTACAAGAACAACATCGATTTCTACTTCAGCTTCCAGATCGGCATCGCCCTCGCCGTCGCCCTCGGCGGCATCCTCCAGGTGATCCGCAGCGTGCGCGGCCACCGCGCCAACGCCGCCGCCCGCGCCGCCTCGACCGGCTCGTTCGCCGATGAACTGCCGAAGGGCCGCGGCGACATCCAGACCTGGTTCGTCGTGCTGGTGTACTTCGCCGTGACCATCACCTACATCCTCGTCTCGGGCTGGCTGATCGACTGGCACCGCGGCGTCATGGCCGTGCTGTTCTTCCTCGGCTTCGTCTACACCCCGCTGATCAGCTACGTCACCGCCCGCCTCGAGGGCATGGTCGGCCAGGTCGTCGAGGTCCCGTTCATCCGCGAGGCCACCCTGATCATGTCCGGCTACCAGGGCGTAGCCGTCTGGTTCCTCCCCATCCCGATCGCCAACTACGGCCAGATGTGCGTGTTCTACAAGCAGTGCGAACTGACCGGAACGAAATTCTCCAGCATCTGGAAGACCCAGGTCGCCCTGTTCCCGATCATCCTGGTCAGCTCGATCTTCTTCATGAACTTCATCTGGAGCCTGAACGAGGTCCCGTCGGCGGTCTATCCGTTCGCCGAGGAGATGTGGAAACTCCACGCCGAGAACGCCTGCATCATGTTCACCGCGACCCTCGGCGAGTTCTCGATCTTCGAGGAGGCCTTCAACGCCCTGTTCATCGGCATCGGCACCGTCTTCGGGGTGCTGCTGTTCTGGGTCATGAGCATCGTCGGCGCCCCGGTCATGCTGACCTACGGCGTGGTCCGCGGTCTCGGCCAGACCATGCCCCACTCGGTCATCCCCCAGTTCATCGGCGCCCTGCTCGGCCGCTACTATTTCCAGAAACGCCTGGGCCTGAAATGGCGCCAGTACATCCCGGTGGTCAGCGCCGGCTTCGCCTGCGGCATGGGCCTGGTCACCACGGTCGGCGTCGGCATCACGTTCCTGAGCAAGGCGGCGTTACCGTTGCCGTTCTGAGGAACGGCAACGGTTGGTTTCGGGTTTCGGGTGTCGGGTGTCGGGGAAGAGGAACGTCTTCTTAAGGCATGACAAGCGAGAAAACATATTTGGATGTTGAGGACTTAGATGTGTATCGCATGCTGTGCGATCTGCATCTGGAGGTGTGTGCCCTTTCGTCAAGGTGGCCCAAAGAGGAAATCTACGAGTTGGGTAGCCAGATCCGCCGTTCGTCAAATAGTGCGCCCGCGCAGTTGGCCGAGAAGAACGATGACCGGCATGTTCGCAACAAGGTGGAAGGTATCAACCGGGCCCGGGGCGAAGCCGCGGAAACCATCCATCATTTGTACATGGCCAGCAGAAAGGGATACGTAGACTCAAAGACCTTTGAAGCGTATCGCTCGAAATACAAACAGTGCATACGAATGCTCAACGGGCTCGAACGCAAACTTGAGGAAAAGTTGCCGGAAAAAGAGCAACGGTGGAATGTGGTTCGCGAAGATCGGCAGGAACATTCTCCTTATGAAATGATTTTCACCGACACCCGAAACCCGACACCTGATTCCTCTCTCCATCCCGACACCCGAAACCCGACACCCGAAACCCACTCCTATGCCTGAAACCCTCATAGAGATCCGCAAAGTCAGCAAGGTCTTCGACCTCGGCAAGATCCAGGTGCATGCCTTGAAGGAAGTCGACCTGGACATCCACCGCGGCGAGTACCTGTCGATCATGGGCCCGTCCGGCTCCGGCAAGAGCACGCTGTTCAACATGATCGGCGCGCTGGACAAACCGACCTCCGGCTCGATCAAGGTCGCCGGAGTGAGCCTGGCCGAGCTGACCAGCCGCGAACTGGCCTACTTCCGCGGCAAGCACATCGGCTATGTCTTCCAGCAGTTCAACCTGCTGCCCGCCTACAACGCGACCGAGAACGTGGCCATGCCGCTGGTGTTCAGCGGGTGGGAACAGGAGAAGGCCCTGAACCGAGCCCAGGAGGTGCTGAAGAAGGTCGGCCTCGGCCACCGCCTGACCCACCGCCCGGACGAGCTGTCCGGCGGCCAGCAGCAACGCGTGGCCATCGCCCGCGCCCTCGCAAACGAACCCGCCATCGTGCTCGCCGACGAACCGACCGGCAACCTCGACCTCCACACCGGCGAGGAAATCATCGCCCTGCTCAGCTCGCTCAGCCGCGAGATGGGCGTGACCATCATCTCCGCCACCCACGACCACAAGATGCTCGCCACCTCCGACCGCATCCTCTGGATCAAGGACGGCCGCAAGGACCGCCTCGAACGCCGCGAGGACCTGAACATCAAGCTGGGAACCGTCAAGTAGCGCGGCGCAACGTTCAACTTCCAACAATCAACATCCAACATTCAATTGAGGAATTTCGCAAATGAACGCAGAACGCAAACAACTCGATGATATAGAATTCGACGCCGCGAACCTGTTCCGCGAGGAGACGATCACCGACCTCCGTACCGGCACGATCAAGGTGTTGCACCCGATCACCAAGGACGGCAGCGCCGACCCGATGCGCGCCCCGATGTTCATCTGCCAGACCGAACTGATGTCACAGGCCGGCATGATCCCGGTCTCCGCGCCGATCGACGCGAAAAACCTCGCCGAGGCGGTGGACAAGTTCCCCGCCGCCGTGAAGCAGGCCGTCGATGACATGGTCCGCCGCGTCCAGGAATACCAGCGCGAACAGGCCTCCCGCATCGTGACCCCCGGCGAACTCGGCGGGCTCGGCGGCGGCGGACACACCGGCGGCAAGGGCGGGTTGATCATCTAGGAAACAACGGCCAACACTCGACATTCAACCGCCAACATTCAAGGTGTAGCCGCGACGCCTGCGCAATTGCTTCCACCCGCCATCGAATTGCTACGGCGAGACCAGCGAAGGCGGCGCGGATCCAACTTCTGGACGTTGGAAGTTGAATGTTGGAAGTTGAACGTTGCGCTTCGTCACATCGCCTTGGTCATCAGCTCGCTGACCAGCCTGGTGAAGCGGGCCGGGTTCTTGACCGGGCTGCCTTCGGCGATCAGGGCCTGGGCCATCAGCAGGTCGGCGTAGTCGGCGATCCGGGCATCCCCGGCGTCGGCCTTGAAGGCTGCATCGAGCTTGGCGACGAGCGGGTGTTCGGCGTTGATCTCGAGGATGCGCTTGCTCGCCGGCACGTCCTGGTCCATCGCCTTGAGGATCCGTTCCATGTGGGCCGACATCGCGCCGTCGTCGTTGACCAGGCAGCAGGCCGAATCGGTGAGGCGCGAGGAGAGGCGCACTTCCTTGATGTCGGCGTCGAGGTGCTTCTGCAACGCGCCAAGCAGGTCCTTGACCTTCTCCTCCTGCTCCTTCTTCTTCTCCTGCGCGGCCTTCTTCTCGTCCTCGGTGCCGAGGTCGATGTCGCCACGGTCGATCGCGACCAGCTTCTTGCCGCCATACTCGGTCAGGCTCATCGTGACCCACTCGTCGATCGGATCGGCGAGCAGGATGACCTCGTAACCGCGGCGCTCGAAGGCCTCGAGCAGTGGCGACGCCTTCAGCGCAGCCACCGATTCGCCGGCGATGTAGTAGATGTCCTTCTGCTCGGACGGCATCCGGTCCACGTAGGCCTTGAGATCAATCGGCAACCCCGCCTCGGTCTTCGTGGTGGTGAACAGCAGCAGATCGGCCAGCTTCTGCTTGTTCTCGAAGTCCATGTGCACGCCTTCCTTGATCACCCGGCCGAAGGTGTCGAAGAACGTGCGGTACTCCTTCTCCTGCTTCTGCTTCATCTCGGCGAGCACGGAGAGCACCTTGGTGGTCAGGCTCTTCCGCATGCGGCGGATGACCGCGTCGTCCTGCAGCATCTCGCGCGAGACATTCAATGGCAGGTCGCTGGAATCCACCACCCCGCGCAGGAAGCGCAGGTAGGCGGGCAGGAGGTCCTTGCAGTCGTCGGTGATGAACACGTTGCGCACGTAGAGGTGGATCCCCTTCTGGCCCTCGCGCATGAAGAGGTCGTACGGGGCCTGGCTGGGCACGAAGAGCAACGCCTTGAACTCGGTGGTGCCCTCGGCGTTGTAGTGGATCACCTTCGCCGGATTGTCCGAGGCGTGGCTGATGTGGCGGTAGAAGGCGTGGTACTCGTCCTCGGTGATCTCCGCGGCGCTCTTCTTCCAGATCGCCTTGCGCGAGTTGATCACCTCGTCCTTCGGCTCCTCCTTGCCCTCGGCATCGATGACGGTCAGCGTGATCGGGAAGCTGATGTAGTCGGAGTAGTGCTTGATGATCGACTTGATGCGCCACGCCTGGAGGAACTCGTCCATGCCCTCGCGCAGCTTCAGGGTGACGTCGGTGCCGAAGCCGTCGCGCGTGGTCTCCTCCAGCGTGTAGGAGTCGTCGCCGTTGGACACCCACTTCAGGGCGGGTTCGTCGACGCCGCCGCGCTTCGTCACCACGGTCACGTCGGAGGCGACCATGAATGCGGAATAGAAGCCGACACCGAAGCGGCCGATCATCTCCGGATTGGTCGCGGCCTTCGGGTCGTTCTTCAGCGACTCCATGAAGCGCCGGGTGCCCGAGCTGGCGATCGTGCCGATGTTCTGCTCGATCTCGTGCGCGGTCATGCCGATGCCGTTGTCGGACACGGTGAGGGTCTGGTTCTTCGTGTCGACCGTGATCGCGATCTTCCACGCATCCTCGCCGCGCTGGAGCGACGGATGGGTCAGCGCCTCGAACCGGGCACGGTCGATCGCGTCGGACGCGTTCGACACCAGCTCGCGCAGGAAGATTTCCTTCTTCGAATAGAGGGAATGGATCACCAGGTCCAGCAACTGCCGGACTTCGGTCTTGAACGGATGGGTTTGTGCAGTGGTCATGATGTTCTCCTGAAAACGAGCGTCTATTATATGCAGCCGTGCGGAACGATCAAGGGGGTGAAATCCGGAAATAAACCACCCGCTTCGCTAGAGGGCACAGAGGACACGGAGGTAAGAATGATCAGTATCAAAAAATCATGGTTGCAGGTTCGGGGATTCTCGGTGTCCTCTGTGCCCTCTAGCGAAGCGGGTGGTTAGATCTTCTCGAACGGGACGACCTGGTCGAGGCGCGGGTGGCCGGTGCGGAGGTCGTCACGGGTGAGCCCCTTGCCCTTGTTGGCCTTGTCCATGGCGTGCAGGGCGAAATCGAGGGCATGCAGGCAGCCGAGCACGTCGTCGGTGTGGGCGACCTCGGAGATGGTGTGCATGTTGCGGACCGGGATGCCGACCGACACGGCGGCGGCGTCGATGCTGGCCAGCACCGCGGCCATCGCGTCGGTGCCGGTGTCGCGCCCGCTCGGGCTGCGCTGGTACTTGATGGAATGGTCGCGGCAGGCGTTGTCGATGATCCGGTTGACGTGTTCGCTGGTCACCGCGCCGGTGGTTAGGGTGAAGCCGCCGCCGATCTCGATCTGCGGATAGCGCTGGTCACCCACACCGGGTGCCGCCTTGTAGTCGTGGTCCACGTCGATGCCGATCAGCACGTCGGGCTTGAAGAGGCCGGCCAGCACGCGGCTGCCGTAGCGGCCGATCTCCTCGTAGGTCGCGATCGAGAACAGCACTCGGAGGTTCTTCAGGCCGCCCGCCTCGGCGACCAGGCGAGCGAGTTCGGTCACGATGAAACAACCGAGCCCGTTGTCGAGGTAGGCCCCGTAGAAGGTGTTGTCGCTGAACCCACGGCGGATCGGGCGCTTGAGGATCACCGCATCGCCCTCCTTGATGCCCTGCCGCTTGATCTGCGATCCGGCGTTCTTGCCGTGGGCCTGCAATTCGACGTACAGGGATTCAGGGCGGATGCCTTTTGAGCCGGTGCGCATGTCCGGAGGAGCGAAATGGATCGCGCCGATGGCCTCGACCGTGCCGCCCTCGATCGCCCGGTACTCGCCGTTGAAGGTGGTGTGTTCGCTGTAGATCACGACCTCGTGGCCGATGAGCGTGCAGGGCAGGAACGAATCGCTGTTGATCCAGACCTTGCCGTCATCGCCGACCTGCCGGACCTGCATGCGGATCTTGTCGGCATGACCGACCAGCATGACCGAGGTCAGATCATCACGGCCGGGATGGGTGTCGAGCACGATGCCGGCATTGCCCTTGAAGGTGTGGATGCCCCACCCCTTCCGCTTCAGCTTCTCGAAGGCCGGCTTGAGCACGCCGAACGACATGGCCGCCTCGAGGCCGATCGGGCTGGGCGCAGCCAGGATGGTGCGCATCCAGTCAAACTGCTTCTCCGGCATCGGTTGGTTCCACGGCTCGTGTTTGGTCTTTTTCATGGCGGTAAATTTCCTTGTGATTCCGGACCGGTTTTGTGTGTACCATGCGGCCCATGCCTCATCAATGGACAAATGGAGCAGCTTCGGGCGATGCATGACGACCTCCAGCGCGACCTCGCCCACGTGTGGCATCCCTACACGCGACGATCCACGCTGACCGACGAAGGGATCCCGGCGATCACGGCGGCCGAGGGCATCCACCTGATCGCCGCCGACGGCACGCGCTACGTCGATGCGATTTCCTCATGGTGGTGCGTGAACCTCGGACACGGCTGCCGCGAGATCATCGAGGCCATCCAGCGCCAGGCCGCCACGCTGCAGCACAGCATCCTCGGCAACCTGACCCATCCCGGCGCGATCGAACTCGCCGGGCGCCTGGCCCGCCTGATGCCCACGCCCGATCGCCACGTGTTGTTCGCCTCGGACGGATCGAGCGCGATCGAACAGGCGGTGAAGATCGCCATCCAGCACCGCGCCAATACCGGCGACACCACACGCACCCTCGTCGCCTGCCTCGACGGCGCGTACCACGGCGACACCCTCGGTGCGATGGCCCTCGGGTACCTCGAGCAGTTCCACCTTCCCTACAAGAAGCATTTGTTCCCGGTGGTGCGCCTGCCGTTTCCGGCGGCGGACGACTTCAGCGAAGCGCGCGCACTCCTCGACATCCACGCCCGCGAACTCACCGCCGTCGTGGTCGAGCCGTTGCTGCAGGGCGCCTCGGGCATGCGTCTCTATTCGGCCTGCTGGCTCAACGCCCTCGCCTCCTGGTGCCGCACGAACGGGGTGATCCTGATCCTCGATGAAATCGCCACCGGGTTCGGCCGCACCGGCACCTGGTTCGCCTACGAGCAGGCGCGGATCGATCCCGACATCGTCTGCGTCGGCAAGGGCCTCTCGGGCGGGACGCTGCCGATCAGCGCGACCATCGTGCGCGATGCGATCTACGATTCGTTCCGCGACCTGCCGCGCGACCACACCCTGCAGCACGGCCACACCTTCTGCGGGAATCCGATCGCCTGCGCCGCCGCCCTCGCCGCCCTCGACCTGTATGCCGGGGGCGTGATCGAGCGCGTTCCACTCCTTGGACAACGGCTGCGCGCCGGTGTCCAACCCCTGGACAACCATCCGCGGGTCCGTGCGATCCGCCACCTCGGCCTGATGACCGCGGTCGAACTGCAGGCCGAACCACCCCCGCCGCCCGGCCAGCCCACCCGCGCCCACCGGATCCGGCGCGCCCTGCTTGCCCGCGGGATCCTGCTCCGCCCGCTCGGCCCGGTCCTCTACCTGATGCCGCCGCTGGTCAGTACGGAGGCCGATCTCGACGCGATGGCCGCGGCACTGGTCGAGGAAGTACTCCGCGACGCGGAAACGCATCGCTGATCCCGGCCGGCTGCGCCAACGCGGGTTAGTCGGGTTTCAGCGCGGTCTTGACCTCGGCCAACCGGTTGCGGCTGACCGGCACCGACGACCCATCGCTCAACGTTACCTCCGCTCCGCGGCCTTTCCGCACCAGCGCGACCGCATGGTTGCGGGCGACCCAGTAGGAGCGGTGCGTCTGGATTCCGGAATCCGGGGAAAGTTCCCCGATGGCATCGCCCAGCGCATACAGGATCATGCTGCGGCCCCGGGTCGTCACGACGGTCAGATAGTGCAACTCCGCCTTCAGGCTGATGACCTCGCCCCGCCGCTCGGCGGGAACCAGGGAGAGGAAAAACGGTTCCATCGCCGGTTGAGGCGGCGGCTGAACCGTGCCCACCGGATCGGTGACCGGGACGGTTACCTCCCGGGCCGCGTGGCGTTCCCAGCGGTAGCCCAGGACAAACGGCGCATTGATGGCCACCCAGGCGAAGGTAACCGGCAACAGCACGCCGCCGACCTCGTCCAGCAATTCCCACCCATTCAGTGGACCCTCGTCCGCCCCCACCAGGACATCGATCCCGAAGGAGACCGGGGCGAAGACCACCGCGGCCACCGCCCCCGACATGGCCAGTTTGAGCCACGGATTCCATTGGTCGAACCGCCGGCTGCGGTGGAGCACCCGGTGTGCGCCGATGCCAAGCGCCATCGGCAGGACCGCCTGGGCCAACCACTGTACCAGGGCCAGTACGAATCCCCGATCGGTCGTCCCTTCCGGATTCAACAGGGCGAACAGCACGCCCAGCACCAGCGCGGCGACACCAAAATAACGGAGCGGCGATACCGCCCCCGTCTTGAACAGGTCTTGCATCGCCGCCAACCTACCATGCCGGCCCGTCCATTCAACCGCCAATCCGGCCCGTTCGTGCAATAGCCGTCCCGTTCGTGCAAACGCGGTTTTATCTTTCCGGGCCTCGTGCGATGGATGGAGACGCGCGCATAGGCTGCGCACAACCAAACCAGGAGAAACACGATGAAGAAGATGCCGTACATGCTCATGCTGGCGACGATCACCGGGGCCTCGTTCGTGGCCCGGGCCGAGGAACCCACCCGACGGGAGGCGCTGGTCCCCTTGCCCTCGGTGCTGGATTTCACCGACGGCCAAGGCTGGGGCATCGCCCTCGGCGGCGGGGTGGAATACGAAGCCGCCTACGACGGTTCGGATGAATACGAAATCGAACTCGACCCGGCCGGGGCCATCCAATGGCGCACCGGGAACAACCTCCTGTTCTGGGAGGGAACCGAACTCGGCTGGCGCGGACTCGCCAACGACCGGTTGTTGCTCCAGGCCGGAGCCCGGTACGAATCGGGACTGGAACCGGATGACTCGGACGACGGCCGGCTCGACGGCATCGAAAAGCGCGACTCCCACCTCGTCGGCTTCCTCGAAGCGCGCCAGGCCCTGGATGGCGACTGGCGCAACTGGATCGGGGGCCGGGTCATGGGCGGCGAAAGCGGTTTCGGCTGGTTGGGCGTGCTCGCCGCCGGCCACCGGTTCGGCGCTGCGCGGGACGGTACCGGCACCGAGGTGTTCGTCTTCTCGACCTTCGGCACCGATGACTTCATCAACAAGGACTTCGGGGTCAGCGCCGAGGATGCCGCGAACTCCGGCCTTGCCGAGACCGACCTCGATGGCGGTTACCGCTCCACCGGCCTCACCCTCATCGACCGCCGCTGGATCACCGACGCCATCATGATCATCGGCCAGGCCGGGATCGAGTGGTACAACAGCGACATCGGCGACAGCCCGATTGCCCGCAACGACTACGAAGGCGAAATCGGCCTCTCCGTCGTCTACGCTTTCTGACCCATCCCCTTACCTTTACGGAGCACACCACACCACCCCGGCCCTCCGACATGGCGATGGTGTGCTCCACCTCTCCCTATCATCCCTCACCCTGCTGGTTTGCCCCCAAACGCACTTGCGTTTTACCCTGCCAACCAGTACCGTCTACGCGTTTTAGGTGGGGTATTTGACCTTTACTACCCGTCACTTCAGGGTTTTCCTGAAGATTTCCCCCGCTGATTGGCCGGGTACGGCCGTATTTTTTAGAGAAAGGCCTGAATTATGACCGAATCGAACCTTTCGGACGAGCAGTTGGAACTGGACAAGCTGGAGACCAAGGACTGGCTGGATTCGATGGATGAAGTGATCGCCCGCCGCGGCAAGGACCGCGCCCGGGACATCCTCCAGAGCATGCAGATCCGCGCCCAGAAACGTGGCGTCAAGCTGCCCGCCACCTCCGTAACCCCTTACACGAACACGATTTCCATTGAACACCAACCGGCCTTCCCGGGCGACCGCGAGATCGAGCGCCGCATCAAGTCGCTGATCCGCTGGAACGCCATGGCCATGGTCGTCCGCGCGAACCGCCAGGACCCCAGTGTCGGCGGCCACATCTCGACCTTCGCCTCCGCCGCCACCCTCTACGAAGTCGGCTTCAACCACTTCTTCCGTGGCCGCTCGGACAACCATCTCGGCGATTTCATCTATTTCCAGGGCCATGCCTCCCCCGGCATCTATGCCCGCGCCTTCCTCGAAGGCCGCCTGAGCCCGAAGAACCTTGAGAACTTCCGCCGCGAACTGGCCCCCGGCGGCGGCTTGTCGTCCTACCCGCACCCGTGGCTGATGCCGGACTTCTGGCAGTTCCCGACCGTGTCGATGGGCCTCGGCCCGATCATGGCCATCTACCAGGCCCGCTTCATCCGCTACCTGGAAGACCGCGGCCTGATCCCCGAGTCCGACTCGAAGGTCATCGCGTTCCTCGGCGACGGCGAGACCGACGAGCCCGAATCGCTCGGCGCCATCTCCCTCGCCACCCGCGAGAAGCTCGACAACCTGATCTTCGTCATCAACTGCAACCTCCAGCGCCTCGATGGCCCGGTGCGTGGCAACGGCCAGATCATCCAGGAGCTCGAGGCCAACTTCCGCGGCAACGGCTGGAACGTCATCAAGGTCATCTGGGGCAGCGACTGGGATGCCCTGTTCGCCAAGGACCATGACGGCATGCTGGTCAAGCGCATGGGCGAAGTCGTCGACGGCGAGTTCCAGAAGTACTCGACCGAGGACGGCGCCTACATCCGCAAGAACTTCTTCGGCAAATACCCCGAAACACTGAAGATGGTCGAGCACCTGACCGACGAGCAACTCACCCACATGCGCATGGGCGGTCACGACCCGGAGAAGGTCTTCGCCGCATTCCGCGCCGCCTACAACAACACCTCGGGCGCCCCCACGGTCATCCTCGCCCGCACCGTCAAGGGCTACGGCCTCGGCGAAGCCGGCGAAGGCAAGAACATCACCCACCAGCAGAAGAAGCTGAACGAGGATGAACTGCGCACCTTCCGCCGCCGCTTCGACATCCCGATCTCCGAGGACGACATCGGCAACGCCCCGTTCTACCGCCCGGCCAAGGACAGCATCGAGATGAAGTACCTGCTCGAGCGCCGCCGCCAGCTCGGCGGGTTCCTGCCGCGCCGCATCGAAGCCGCGCCCAAGCTGAATCCGCCCGACCCGTCCCTGTTCGACGAATTCAACAAGGGCACCGAAGGCCGCGAGGTCTCCACCACCATGGCCTTCGTCCGCATGCTCACCAAGATGCTGAAGGACAAGGAAATCGGCAAACTGATCGTCCCGATCGTGCCCGACGAGGCCCGCACCTTCGGCATGGAAGCCCTGTTCCGCCAGTGCGGCATCTACGCCCACACCGGCCAGCTCTACGAGCCGGTCGATAGCGAGAGCCTGCTCTACTACAAGGAAGCCAAGGACGGCCAGATCCTCGAGGAAGGCATCACCGAGGCCGGTTCGCTCTGCTCGTTCATCGCCGCCGGCTGTTCGTACGCGAACTACGCGGTGAACATGATCCCGTTCTTCATCTACTACTCGATGTTCGGCTTCCAGCGCGTCGGCGACCTGATCTGGGCGGCCGGCGACCTCCGCTGCCGCGGCTTCCTGCTCGGCGGCACCGCGGGCCGCACCACGCTGGCCGGCGAAGGCCTCCAGCACCAGGACGGCCACAGCCACCTGCTCGCCTACCCCGTACCGAACCTGATGACCTACGATCCGGCCTACGCCTACGAGCTGGCCGTCATCATCCAGGAAGGCATCAAGCGGATGTACCACGACCAGGAGGCGATCTTCTACTACCTGACCGTGGGCAACGAGAACTACACCCACCCGCCGATGCCCGCCGGTTGCGAGGAAGGCATCCTCAAGGGCATCTACAAGCTGTCCGCCTCGGCCAACGCCAAGGGCAAGCAGCGGGCCCAGCTGATCGGCAGCGGCGCGATCCTGAACGAAGTGGTCAAGGGCGCCGCCGTGCTCGAGGAGAAGTATGGCGTGGCCTGCGACGTGTGGTCGGCGACCAGCTACAAGGAACTGCGCCGCGACGGCATGGAGTGCGACCGCCACAACCTGCTGAACCCCGAGAAGACCCCGAAGGTCCCGTACATCACCCAGGTGCTCGGCCCGACCGAAGGCGTGATCATCGCGGCTTCCGACAACGTGAAGGCGCTGTCGGACATGGTCGGCCGCTGGATCCCGCGCCCGATCATCAGCCTCGGCACCGAAGGTTATGGCCGCAGCGAGAACCGCAAGTCGCTCCGCGATTTCTTCGAGGTCGATCACCGCTACGTGGTCATCGCCACGCTGCATGCCCTCGCCCGCGACGGCAAGATCAAGACCTCGGTGGTCGCCCAGGCGATCAAGGACCTCGAGATCAACCCCGACAAACCCAACCCCCTGACCGACTGATCCATTTGATCGATGTGAAAGGACACCCCATGGCTACTGAAATCAAACTTCCCGAATTGAGCGAGAACGCGAAGGAAGGCAGCGTCACCGGCATCCTCGTGAAGGTCGGCGACACCGTCAAAGCCAACCAGAACCTGCTGGAGATCGAAGCCGGCAAGGCCACCGTGGAAATCCCCAGCCCGGCCTCCGGCGTCGTGACCGCCATCCTCGTGAAGGAAGGCGAAAAGGCGAAGGTCGGCCAGGTGGTCATGACCATCGACGAAGCCGCCGCCGGCGCCGCCCCGGCCGCCAAGGCCCCGGCGAAGAAGGAAGAGAAGAAAGCCGCCGCTCCCGCGCCCGCGCCCGCCCCGGCCGCTGAACCGGCCCCGGCCCCCGCCGCGCCGAAAGCCGCTCCGGCCCCGAAGCCGGCTGCGCCGGCCGCTGCCCCGGTCGTCGGCAAGAGCACCGCCTCCGTCCCCGCCGCCCCGTCCACCCGCCAGTTCGCCCGCGAAATCGGCGTGGACATCAACGACGTGACCGGCACCGAATCCGGCGGCCGCGTCTCCATCGAGGACGTGAAGCGCTACTCCCGCGAACACCGCAGCTCCGGCGGCGGTGGCGGACCGCTCCCGGCCACCCTGCCCGACTTCACCCGCTTCGGCGACATCGAGGTCGAGCCACTCTCCAACGTGCGCCTCGCCACCGCCCAGCACATGGCCGTGTCCTGGAGCAACGTCGTGCATGTCACCATCCACGAGTCGGTCGACATCACCGAAATCGAGTCCCTGCGCAAGGCCACCAAGGCCAAGGCCGAAGCCGCCGGGGCCAAGCTGACCCTGACCGCGTTCCTGATCAAGATCCTCGCCTCCGCGCTGAAGAACCACCCGAAGTTCAACAGCAGCCTCGACCTCGCCAACAACCAGTTGATCTACAAGAAGTACGTCAACGTCGGCGTGGCCATCGACACCGACCGCGGCCTGCTCGTCCCGGTCATGCGCAACGTGGACACGTTGAACGTGATCAAGATCGCCCAGGAGCTCGGCAAGTTCGCCGACCGCGCCAAGGCCCGCAAGATCGGCCCCGAGGACATGGCCGGCGGCAGCATCACCATCACCAACATCGGCGCGATGGCCGGCCAGTTCTTCACCCCGATCGTGAACTTCCCCGAAGTCGCGATCCTCGGGGTCGGACGCGCCACCCACCAGCCCATGCTGGTCAACGGCTTCTTCCAGCCGCGCCTGATGCTCCCGCTTTCGCTCTCGTTCGACCACCGCGTGATCGACGGCGCCGATGCCGCCCGCTTCCTGCGGTGGATCACCGACGCGATCCAGCAACCCGTTCTTCTTTCCCTGGAGGGTTAATCCGTGACGACCACACATGCACAAATCGCCGTGATCGGCGGCGGACCGGGCGGCTACCCGGCGGCCTTCCTCGCCGCCGACATGGGCTTCCAGGTCACGATCATCGAACTCGAGGACAATCCCGGCGGCGTCTGCCTCTACCGCGGCTGCATCCCGTCCAAGGCGCTGCTGCACGTGGCCCGCGTGATCGATGAATCGCGCGAGGCGACCGAGTGGGGCCTGACCTACACCGAGCCGAAGATCGACCTCGACAAGATGCGCTCCTGGAAGAACAAGGTCATCTCGACCCTGACCGGCGGCCTCGGCTCGCTGAGCAAGGCCCGCAAGATCACCTACGTGAAGGGCCGCGCCTCGTTCAAGAATAGCTCGACGCTGAAGATCGTGAAGGGCGACGGCAGCGAAAGCGAGATGACCTTCGACTACGCGATCGTCTCGACCGGCTCCCGCCCGACCGTCCCGCCCGTGTTCGCGATCAACTCGCCGCGCGTGATGGACTCGACCGGCGCGCTGAACATCGAGGACATCCCCGCCCGCCTGCTGGTGATCGGCGGCGGCTACATCGGCTGCGAACTCGGCAGCGTCTATGCCGCGCTCGGCAGCAAGGTGACGATGGTCGAGATGACCGCCGGCCTGCTCCCCGGTCCCGACCGCGACCTCGCCGACGTCGTCTCCCGCCGCCTGCACGAGAAGTTCTCCGAAGTGCTGGTCAAGACCAAGGTCCTGTCCCTCGAGGACACCGGCTCCGCGGTCAAGGTCACCCTCGAAGGCCTGCACGTGAAGGAACCGGTCCGCGAGTTCGACCGCGTGCTGATCTCCATCGGCCGCCGCCCGAACTCCGACGGCATCGGCCTGGAAAACACCCGCATCCAGCTCGACGAGAAGGGCTTCATCAAGGTGGACAAACAGCGCCGCACCGCCGAGCCGAACATCTTCGCCATCGGCGACATCGCCGGTGAACCGATGCTCGCCCACAAGGCCTCGCACGAAGGCCGCGTCGCCGTGGAAGCCATCGCCGGCCAGCCGTCGATCTTCGACCCGCGCGCGATTCCCGCCGTCGTCTTCACCGATCCGGAAATGGCCTGGTGCGGACTGACGGAGAACCAGGCGAAGCAGGATGGACGCACCGTCAAGATCGTGTCCTTCCCGTGGAAGGCCTCCGGCCGCGCCACCACCCTCGGCCGCAACGACGGCCTCACCAAGATGATCCTCGACCCCCACACCGAGCAGATCCTCGGCGTCGGCATCGCCGGCGTTGGCGCCGGTGAACTGATCGCCGAAGGCGTGCTGGCCGTGGAAATGGCCGCCCGCGCCTCCGACCTCAAGGCGACCATCCACGCCCACCCGACCCTGTCCGAGACGATGATGGAAGCCGCCGAAATCTTCTTCGGCCACGGCACCCACTCCATCGGCAAGAAATAATCCCGGCTCCAAATCCGGAATAAAAAAGGCGCAGGTGCCGCATGGCCCTGCGCCTTTTCGTTTACTCCGAGGTCCGGTTACCGGGCGAACGGCCGGGACGCGCGGCGGCGCAGGAAACCCAGGCCCAGCAGACCCGACGCGAGCATCAGCAACGTGGCCGGTTCGGGTACGACGGTGAGGGTGACGTCCTGGCCACCGTTGTACGAAATGGCAAGGATCACGCCGGCCGCAGTGATCGTGTCACCTTCGGCCAACCCGTTGAATGAACCGGAGTGGGCACCCCGCACGATGGTGAAGACCGTATTCAATGCCACGCTGTACTCGAAGCCATCGAGGAAGATCACCTCCAGGTTTGCGCCCTGGTTGATGAAGGTGCTGCCATTATCCATGAACACCTGGTCGTAGGAAATGCCCGCCTGGGTTCCGGCCAGTTCGATCTCGAAGAAGGAATCGGCCTCCAGGGTTAAATCCGTGTCCAGCGTCAGCAAACCCGGGCTGTTGCCGGGGGCCAGACGCGAACCGGCCTGCAGGGTCATCGAACCGGAAACCGTTCCACTTCCCGTCAATTTCTGGCCACTGCGGAGATTCAGTCCCGTCTCGACCTCGAACGTGGCTCCGGCCTTCACGTCAATCACCGCCGAGTTGCTGACCGATCCCGATGCGCTGACCAGCAAGGTGCCGGACTCGATCACGGTATTTCCATAGTAGGTGTTGTGGTTGTCGTAACGTACCACCCCGCCTCCGGTCTTGGTCACCCCGCCATCGCCCGAGAGGATTCCGGAGAAGGCCACCGTTCCACCTGTTTCGGCATGAAGGGTTGCACTTCGGTTCTCGGCCGCCATGCTAACCTGGCCGGCAAAGGTGTTGACCCCGCTGGTGTTCAACCCGCCAAGGGTGCGGTTGGATGCTTCGCCGGGATTGATCTGGATATCCTGCCCGACGACCGTTCCGCCATCCTCATCCGCGATGAACAGGCCCGCCGCGACCGACGGCGTGGCACCGGATCCCACGAATACCGTTTGCCCCGCCGCGGACAGGGTCGCCCCTTGCTTGATGTGCAACTGGCCGGACTCGATGGAGGTATAGGCGGCATAGGAATTGTTGCCGCCAAACCGGACGGTTCCCGGCCCCCGGACAATGACCCCGTGATCACCGGTGATGTTGCCATTGAAGTCAACCGTCCCGCCCGCCGCCGCGCTGAGGGTCGTTGCCCGGTGTCCCTCGGTACCACGAACAATGCTGCCGTTAAAGACATTGGTGCCACTCGTATTCATGCCACCAACCACCCGGTTGCCTCCGGTGCCATTGCCCCGGTTGATGTTGATGTTCTTGTTGACCACCGTCCCCCCGTCCATATCGGCAATGTAGAAGGCGGCCGCCGTGTTGGTGGTTGAGCTCGATCCAATACCCATGGAGGCATTGTTGTTGATACCATCAATACTTCCGCCTTCCAGCAGGCGCATCTGCCCGCTGTCCACATTCACGTTTGTGCCCTTTACTTCACCACCGAAGGCAACATACCGATCATCGCTGCCACCGGTAATGACGAGGGTGGAGCCTCGGTTGCTGACCATGCCCATCAGCACAATATCTCCGTTGTTCGCCTGCACCAGCAGCGGGTCGTTTGCGAAAGTGTCATCGCCGCGAATCTGGTTCATGATGGTCTGGACATTGGTGCTCCAGTTGCGGATCACCGGATCTGTCCCGCCGTTGTCGAAGAACGTGATCCGCGCACCACTGATCACGAAGGATTGCGCGTTGGTGAAAATAAACCGATGGGTATCGAGGTTGGCGGTAATGAAGGGATCCGTCCGGGTACCGCCCGTAAACACCTGGATGCCGAATACCTGACCATTCACATTACCAGCCCAGTTTCCGGTATCGTTTGCGTTGCTACTGGCTCCCAACCCGGTCCAGGTATAGGTCGTCTGCCCGTTACTACTCGCAGAGAAGCAGATTAGTGCAGCAAGTACGACAAACCGTGCAAGCATCCGACTATGACGGATATTATTCGTGTAGCTCATACAACCCCCTTGCGAATTGTTAGGGGAAGGTTAGGGGTCGGGGGTGGGTCTGTCAACCCTATCCGGGGAGGGTTCGAATCTTCATGATTCGTCCGGTTTGGCTATCAACCATACGATCCTTGGACGGACGTCCCGGATGAGTGACCACTCGCACGAATCATTCATAATACATTTGTATTCAAGGGCTTGCGCCTTTTTTTTACTCGCCACCATTGCCGGAGCGGCATACGATGGATCACATCAAAGAAGGAGCCCCGCCATGTCATTCAGTATTACCGACCGATGCACTGCGTGTGATGCCTGCCGTCCGGTGTGCCCGACCAAGGCGATTGTGAAAGCCGAGCCGGTGTACCAGGTGAAGAAGGATGCCTGCAACGATTGCTCGAACGTGATGGGCGGCCCCCGCTGCATTCCGGTTTGCCCGGAAGCCGGTGCGATCATCCACATTCCGCACCGCTAGGCACGATCAACCGAGCGCGTGTTCGGCATCGGGTTCCGGAAGACATCCCGAACCCGTTGCCTGCACCGCGCACGCGCCGCCCAATCCGGCCATCGCCTGCTGGCGGCGGCCCATGTACCGTTCGCACTGCCGCGTGCGGTCGTAGCCGAGCATGATGCCCAGCATGAAATCCTGCTCCGGCGTCAGCCGGCAATGCGGGCACGACCCGAACGAACGCACCACCTCCACGCAGGCCCGGTGCCCGAAATAGACGTTCATCCGCCCGTCCTCGATCGGACGGAACAGGTAGTCCACCCCTTCCCCGCGCAACTCCACCTCCACGGCCTCGCGCTGCACCGGGTCAATCGTGTACAATGCCAGGTCCCGCAACCCGCGGCTGTGCTCGTACAACAAATGGTAAAAGACATCTAAGTTCATCGGCGCGATTACAATGCATCCACTCGTTTGGCATGTCAAGCAAGGCTGTATCCACGACCGCGTGCGGTGCGACTCCAGATGCAGCGGTGTCAGCGCAACACCGTCATGGTTGGCGGAAGAAGATGGAATCCAGACGGAGCGAGGCGCTGGATGATGCGGAATGGTTGATCACGAAGATCGAACCGATGCGTGGCGGTGTCCTCGCCGGTTCGAGCGGGATGCGCAGGACCTGCCAGTTGGTGGTGATCGTCGGCAATCGGATCAGGCTGGAATTGGTACTGGTACCGGTGGACGTGAAGCCATCCACGCGAAGGTTCACGTTATCAAGGACTCCGGTCGTGCCGGAACGGACCGCGAACTCCAGCAGGCCATCGGGAGGCGTGGAAAACCGGCGCGGCGCACCAAGAATGAATCCGCTTGAGGTGGCCAGGTTGGTGATCGACAAGCCGGCCGACCCCTGAAACGCGGCGCCGGGGTTGGTTGGATTGAACGCCACGCCGCCGAACGGCGTGACGGACCACCGGTCGCCCAGGATCCGGCTGAAGTCGTTCACGTAGATCGGCGACAGGATCCATTCCGGCTTCGTTTCCAGATCCGGGAACACCGCGAATTGGCTCGATGCGACATACCGGGCCCCGGTCGTGATCACGTTGATGGGAGGAAAGGTCACGACCTCGCCGAAGCGGCTGGTGATCCGCACCTGCATGGGAAATCCTGTGTATAGGCCGACGTAATCGAATCGGTTCCCCAGGGACCGCGGCAGGTTGGACCAGGTCCCCCCCGCGAACTGCACCTCCAGCGAACGCACTCCAGCGCGGTGGTTGTACGGAGTCAGGGAAAAGGTGAACAATCCGGCGGAAGCAACGAACATCTTCACGCTTCCTGTCACCGGCGCGGGCACCAGCCGGTAGGTGGCCGTCCCGTAACCGCCCGACTCGGCAAACAGGTTGGTATAGGCGGCTTGTCCGATATCGAAGTAGCTCCGCCCGCTCGCACAGGTTCCGGTCGGGGCGAACGCCACATCGGAGACCATGACCGTGGTCAGGCCCAAGGGTCCGGCGAATTCGTAACACTCCCCGGCGGCTGCGGCGTTGGTTCCGTCCCGATGAAAGAACCAGTCGCAGGCCGTGGCCATGAAACCGTCGCGGTATAGCGGCGGCATGTCATCGGCCACCGGCCCGAATCCGCCGAGGCTCGCGCCGGAGGGATTCGGCGAATAATTCGCGACCGTGGCCAGCACCATCGGATTCCCGGGTTCGTAGGCGCGGATGGCCTCGACCTGCTGCGTCGGAAAGCGGAAGGCGTGCAGGAAATGACCGTTGAGATCGGGAAAGGTGATGCGCCGGAGCGTCCAACTATGCTGGACCAGCGAGGTCGTGGTTTGGATGTGCACCTCCACGGCCGACTTGAAGTAATTGCTGAGGCTGAGGGTGGTCGACACCGCGGGAAAGACCACCGAGGTGGCGCCAACCAGGACGTAGCGGAACTGGACATTCGCCGGCAACACATCCAGCCGAACGGAATTCGTCGTTCCGCTGCCTGCCACCAGCACCCCCGAAGGCGTCCAACCGATCCCGTTGGTGGAGAGTTCCACCTGATGGGTCGTTCCCGTTGGCAACGCAGCATGAAGGACCGGCACGGGGTGGATGAACACCGTGTTGGCACGAACCTGTGTGACGCCGATCGCCAGGAAAAGACTGATCGATGACAGGATCAGGTTCACGCGCGCCATGACGAGCACTCCCATGCAACCTGTGGATTCATCATTTCCTCATGTTGCCTTTTCCACCGTTTCCCGCTTGAAAACAAACGGCCCTTGCCACGCAATTCAGGACACCAGCAACGTGGCCACGGCGCGTTGATCGCGCCAGTGGATCGCGACCCGCGGGGTGACCGGGATCCGGGAGAGCCAGGAACCCAGCGGGACGAAGTGGTCGGCTCCCTCCGGCTCAAGGTCGATATCCGCGGCGCCGACCCGCAGATCGTAGGCGGAAGCCAGGAACATCCGCACCGCATCCTTGGCCGCCGTGCGGGCGAGCAGCCAGGTCCGGCGCTGCGCGACCGGCACCGCCCCCCACGCCGCCCGTTCGGCGCGCGACAGCACGATCAGGCGCAGCACATGCTCCCACACCCGGTGGCCGCTCTCGAAGTAATCCGCCGGAAGCTCCGGCGTGATCGCCGCGACCCGGCCGCTTCCATCGTCCGGCACCGCTTCGCAGAACGGATAAACCAGCGGTTCGTGGGTGAGCCGGTGCAAGGCGGGCGTGACGTTGAAGTCGCGGTCTTCCCAACCCTGGATGCCCACCGCCACCCGCCCCTGCTTGTCAAAGGCATAGATGTCGGCGGCGGCGCTGACCTCGGTACGGCGCGTGACCTTCAGGTGCAAATCGAACGCCGTGCCGGCCGGAAGCAGACCCTGGTAGAACTGCACGCCGGCGATGCGGAACGGCAGATACACAAAACCGTCGTAGGTGTCGTACGCACCCCAGAGGCCGAGCGTTCCGCCCACGGTGTCGAGCAGGATGCCGTCGATGGCGAAATCCGGTTTCGGATTGGAGGCGAGCAGCTTCGTGCGGTCGAGCACCTCGACCGTGCCGGTGACGCCGTTTTCACCCCAGCCGTTGATCGACGTGATGCCCTGGAACATCTTGCCGTGGAACAGGCGGGTCGGATAAATCGCGGCCCCGGTCCAGTGGCACGGGCGCGGTTTTTCCAGCGCAAACGACGGCGCGGGTGGAGCGGGCGGATAGGCGTCGGCGAGTTGGATGATCGCCTCGTTCATCGGCGGCCGGAACGCGGCGCGCGGATCGGACGGATCCTCCTCGCGCATCGCCGCATGCACCTCGGTGAACGCACCGGTCGACTTCACCGTCGCGACCAGCCGCACCGTGCGCGTGCCATTCTCGAAACTCACCCACTTGTTTGCACGGATGTCGCGCAACCCGATCACCACCTTGCCGGGGAACAACGAACGCGCCGCCTCCGACAAGGTGTTCAGGCTCATGGTCAGCGGCATCACGGCAAATCCGCGCAAGGCGCGATCCCCCACCGCGACATCGCCCTGCCCGAGCGCATGGTCGAGCAGGAACACATGCTCCTTGACGGAGTAATGGGCCAGCGCCTCCATCGACTTCCCGGCCTCGTAGGTCACGAAGTCGTGGATCATCGGGGTCACGGGCGGACGCGGGGCGGCGATTTCCGCGGCGAGGGCGCCGCGGCTCCATCCAGACGGCGTTGCACCCCCCGCCTGCTCCAGCACACTCCCCATGATCTCCTCCTGCAGGTGCAGGAACTGCTCCATGGTATTCAGGTAGGCCATCAGGGCCGGGCGCAGCGGTTCGGCGTCGTCCGGGTGCACCGTCCAATGGCTGCGGTCCGTTTCAACGACGGTAGATTCGCCGCCGGATACCGGTGCCGCCTTGGGAATCGCGAGCGTGATGCCTGTGCCCTTGAGCCGCGGCGTGTAGGAATAGAAGGCGTAGTCCTTGCCCTTCCTGACGGGCTCGGCTTCGGTGCGCACGCGACCCGCGAACAGGATCGACGGATTGAACACCACGCCGTGCGCGGCCAGCATGGCGAGGTTGAACACGAGGTGTTCCCAGCCGGACTTCTGCATCCGGTTGGCGGCGATGGCTAGCACCTCGCGGTCCTTGAGGATGTCGTTGACGAACGCGGTGAGGTTGCCGCGCGGTCCGATCTCGATGAAGGTGCGGACCCCGGCGGCGTACATGTTCTCGATGGTCTCGCGGAAACGTACCGCGCCGGCCCACTGTCCGACCGCGGTCTGCTTGATCGCCTCGGGGTCCTGCGGAAACGGTTGGGCGGTGAGGCACGACCAGGTCTCGATGCGCGGGGGAAACACGCCGTAGGTGTCGAACAGCTCGCGCAAGCCATCGAGCGCCGGGGTGAACCATGGCGTGTGGTACGGACGGTCGAATTCGAGTTGTCCGACAATCGCCCCCTGCGCGGAAAGGCCTTTCATCACCGTTTCGACCAGTTCGGGTTTCGCGCACAAAACCACCTGGTGCGGACAATTGTCCATCGCGATCAGCACGTCCGCGCCGTGCGGCTTCATCACCGCATCGACCTTGTCGCGGGCGACGCCGCCGACGGTGATCAGGATCCCGCGCGGGATGTCGGTGCGGCTGACCAGTTTCTTGACGCCGAGGAATCCGTCGCGGATGAACGCACCGCGTTGCGCCGCGTCGGTGAAGCGCACGACCCCGGAGGCGTCGAGCGCGATGAATTCACCGCTGCTGTGACCGACCACGGCATCGGCCTTGATGCCGAGACTGGCAAACAATGCGGACAGGCCGAGGTTGGCGGCGGAGACCGCCTCCACCGCGGTCTCCATCTCGAACAGCGCCTTGTGCTGCTCCTCGGGCGTGCCCGACACCGGGAACACGCGGGCGCTGGGGCGGTAATCGCCGCCGGCCTCGAGGCAGGCGTGGTCAACGAGATCGAACGCGGCGCGGACCTCGGGGAAATACACGGCGAGGTCGGACAGCATGTTCAGGTACTGCGCACCTTCGCCGGGGAAGATGAACGCGGTGCGGCCCTTGGGGCCGATCCGGTCCTCGAAATAGAACACGCCGCCCTTGGACTGGATCTTCGTGCGGTCCGGCTCGGCGAGCTTTTCGCGGGCGAAGGCCAGTTTCTTGGCGAGGTCGGCCGCGTCGGCGGCGATGAAGGCCAGCGTGGGGGCAGCCGGATTCCATCCGCGCGCGCAGGCGGCGGCCAGTTCCGGAAGGGTGTCGTTCGCGACCTTGCCCTCGAGCGCGGTGACCGCGGCGATCAGGGCGGCACGGTCGGCCGCGCTGAGCAGGAACAATTCGCAGGGACGGGCGCGCGGGGTGATCATGCGACCTCCTCGAGCAGCAGGTGCGAATTGATGCCGCCGAAGCCCATCGCGCTGACCCCGGCGCGGCGCGGGGCGCGGCCGGCATGGATCCACGGACGGGTCTCCGTGCTGATGTAGAACGGAGTGTCGGCCAGGCCGAGGGTCGGATGAGGTTTGGCGAAGTTCGCGGTGGGCGGGATGATTTTCTGGTGCAGGGCCATCACCGCCTTGATGGTGCTGCCGATGCCGGCGGCGGGTACGCAGTGGCCGATCATCGACTTCACCGAGCCGACGGCGCAGCGCGGACCGGACTTCGCGCCCGGACCGAACACTTCGCGGTAGGCCTTGATCTCGGTCGCATCGCCCAGCGGGATGCCGGTGGCGTGGGCCTCGAGCATGCCGACGGTGGCGGGGTCGATGCCGGACGTCTCGTAGGCGCGGCGGATGGCGAGGATCTCCCCCTCGAGGCGCGGGGCAAGCAGGCCGGACGACTTGCCGTCGCTGGCCAGGCCGTAGCCCTTGATGACCGCGTAGATGCGGTCGCCGTCGCGTTCGGCATCCTTGCGGCGCTTCAGCACGGCCATGCCCACGCCCTCGCCGAACAGCGTGCCGTCGGCATCGGCATCGAACGGGCGCGGCGAATCGTTGCGGCGCGACAAGGCATCGATCTGGCAGAAGGTCATCAGGTCCTGCGGCAACATGCAGGCCTGCACACCCCCGACCAGCGCGGCGTCGCAGCGGTTCAGCAGCAGGTTGTTCACGCCGTGGGTGATGGCGACGATCGACGAGGCGCAGGCGGCATCGACGATGTAGTTCGCGCCCATCAGGTCGAGGCGGTTGGCGATGCGGCCGGCGATGATGTTCGGGATCATCGAAGGGATGATCGCAGCGTTTAGCGGCGGAAGCTGGGCCTTGAGCTTGCGGTGGATGTCCTGCAGCTCGGCGGCGGTCCAGTTCGGGTTGATCTCGCCGAGCAGGGCGACCGTCTGGTCGAGCACAAGGCCGTGCTGTATCCAGTTCACGTTGCTCGGGTTCACGTACACGCCGTGGCCGATGATGATGTCGGTGCGCTCGCGCGGAAAGTTTTTCTGCCGCTGCCAGCCGGCATCGTCGAGCGCGGCCTTGGCGACCTTCAGCGCGAGGAAATGATCGGGCTCCACGCCATCGAGCGAATCGGGCATCACGCCGAACTCCAGCGGATTGAACTTCGCGAGATCGCCGAGGAACGCGCCTCGCTTGGTGTAGATGCGCTCGAAGGCCTCGGAGTCCGGATCGAAATAGCGCAGGATGTCCGGGTCGGGGTGATCGCCGATGGCGACCGCGCCGGCCAGGATGCGGTCCCAGTAGGTTGCGACATCGGGTGCCTGGGCGAACATGCAGGCCATGCCGACAATCGCGATATCGTGGTCGTGGTTGGTCGTCATTGAAACATCATCCGTTCAGCGGCAGGACGCGGTGGGCCTGCCCGGCCAGGGGGCACCGCGGCTCCATCAATACAGGAAAGGGATCAGGCGTTTGGTGCGTTTCATGTAGTCCCGGTATGCGGGCATCCGGTCGCTCCACAGTCGCTCCTCGCGACAGAGCTTGGCCAGCAGCACCGCCACCAACAAGCACCCGGCAAGGACCCGCCACACAGCGGGTGCGGCGAAAACCCAGCCCGCCGCGACGAGCAGGACGGCGCTGTACATCGGATGCCGGATCCACCGGTACGGGCCGTGTTGCACCAGCGCGGCTTCGGGATGTGGCTCGGGATGGATGCGCAGCTTCGAACGGCGCATGGCCCACACGGACCAGAGACCGAGGAGTGTTCCGGCGAGGACCGGGAACACGGGCCACCCGCGCGGCAGCAATGGGCCGCTCATCGCCAGGGCGAAGAGGAGCAGGGCCTGCGCCGCCACCAGCAGCATCGACAATAAGCTCATGTGTCGGGGTCCTGATCATCGGCCGAGGTCAGAGCAGTTCGCCTTCGGCCACGATGATCGCCTGCGAGCGTTCGCCGTACATCAGCTCGTCGAGCATGTAGTCGCGGCCGGCCACGGGATCGATCAAGCCGACCCCGCGTTCCTGGAACTGCTTCTTTACCTGCTCCGAGGCCATGCCGAGCTGGTCCCACGGGCCCCAGTCGATCGCCACGACGCGGTTGTTCCAGCGCTCGTCGAGGTACATGGCCATGCGGTTCAGGACTTCGTTCGCGGCGGCGTAGTCGGACTGGCCGCGGTTGCCGAACCAGCCGGCGATCGACGAGAAGAGCACGAGGAACTTGAGCGACTCGGGCTTGAGCAGGCGGCTGAGCAGGTACACGGACTTGACCTTGTTGTCGAACACGCGGTCGAACGACTCGGGGGTCTTGTCCTCGATCAGCTTGTCCTCGATGATACCGGCGCCGTTGATCACGCCGTCGAGGCGGCCGAACGTCGCGTAGATATCCTTGATCATCGCGGTCATGCCGGCCTCGTCGGTCACATCCACCGGATAGTAGGCGACCCGCGAACCGGACTTCTCCATCGCGGCACGGTTGGCGCGCATCGTCCGGTCGGCGAGGATGCGCTGGCATTCGCGCTCGACCTCCTTCGGGGTCATCGCACGGCCGGCGGCCTTGGCCTGCTCGAACAGGACTTTCTTGATCGCGGCGGGATCGGCCAGGTTCGACGTCGCGGGCGACTCGGCCTGCTCGGGCCACGGGGAGCGGCCAGCCAGCACGAGGGTCGGCTGGTGGCGGCGGGCGATTTCCTGGGCGATCAGCGAGGTGATGCCGCGGGCGCCGCCGATCACGAGGATCACGTCGTCGCGCGAGAAGGTCAGGCGGGCCTTGGCGCGGTCGAGGGCGACGGTGCGCGTTTCGGTCACGAACCGATGGCCGGAGCGGTAATAGATTTCCTTCTGTTTCTGGGCGGCCGCGGTTTCGGCCAGCAGCGACGGAATCGCATGGGCCGAACTTTCGCCGGACAGGTCGATCACCTTGCAGACGGCGTTCGGCCATTCATCGGCCACACTCTTCATCAGGCCCATGATACCGCCGCGCCACGGGTTGGCCGGTTGCGGGAGCAGGCCGTCGCGGCCGGACTTGCCGAGCGCGGTCGCCGCGAGCACAACCTTGCCCGTGCCCTTCTTGAGGTCCGGGGACACCGCCTTGAGAAGGTAGAACAGGCCTTTCACTTCCTCATCGACCAGCTTCTGCCAGTCGGCGAGTTTCAGGCTATCCATGGCCGGGGCCTTGCGCAGGGGCAGGAGATGGATCACCCCGCCGATGGCACCCTCGGAAGCCCGCACGGCATCGATCCAGGCGGTCACCGCCTTGATGTCGTGCAATGCGACCACCTCGACCCCGGCGCGGGCGACCGGACCGATCAGCCGGGTTGCCGTGCCCTGTTTCTTCAACGCCTTCACCATGGCGTCCGAGAATCCTTCCCCGTCATCGGTCACGATCACCAGGCCGGAGGGCTTGATGCTCGCATCCACTTGCGGCAACGGCGAAGGCTTCAAGCTGATCAGGTTGCGGTACACGCCGGCAAGCTTGGGCGCAGGTGCGGCCGGCGTTGGAGCTGCAGTGCCCCCATCGCGAACCGGAGCCGGTATCGAGGCCGGAGAGGAAAAAGAGCCGACCTTCGCCAGCACCTCGCCCAGCGTCTTGCTCGCGTTCAGCGTCTCGGGAAGGTCCTCCGGTGCGCCCGGGATTTCCTTCGCGAACGCAATCAGGATTTCCAGCCGCTTGATCGAGTCGATCCCGAGATCGGCCTCGATGTTCAGGTTCAGGTCCAGCATGTCGGTCGGATACCCGGTACGCTCCGCCACCAGTGCCAACAACCGCGCCTTGTGGTCGACGGCTACCGCGCCAACGGGCGCGGCTACCGGTGCCGAAACGGGGACCTTGGCTGTAGCGGCGCCTGCAGGCGCCGACGGAGCGAACGAGGCGACCTTGCTCAGCACCTCGCCCAGCGTCTTGCTCGCGTTCAGCGTCTCGGGAAGGTCCTCCGGTGCGCCCGGGATTTCCTTCGCGAACGCAATCAGGATTTCCAGCCGCTTGATCGAGTCGATCCCGAGATCGGCCTCGATGTTCAGGTTCAGGTCCAGCATGTCGGTCGGATACCCGGTACGCTCCGCCACCAGTGCCAACAACCGCGCCTTGTGGTCGACGGCTACCGCGCCAACGGGCGCGGCTACCGGTGCCGAAACGGGGACCTTGGCTGTAGCGGCGCCTGCAGGCGCCGACGGAGCGAACGAGGCGACCTTGCTCAGCACCTCGCCCAGCGTCTTGCTCGCGTTCAGCGTCTCGGGAAGGTCCTCCGGTGCGCC
>CALMUP010000008.1 GCA_937872895.1 uncultured Verrucomicrobiota bacterium | reverse complement strand
ATGGGGACATTTCTAACGAGTCCGCAAGGGGACATTTTCATAGAGTCACGACATCAACCGCGTGTATCAATTGCGTGGAATCTTCCCGTGAGGTATGGTGCGGCGGTCATGATCTCGAGATGGTTCATTCTGTGCGTTGCCTCCGGTCTGGCCCTGGCATCCGGATGTGACCGCATCACGATGGAGGATCGCGCATTCTTCGATGAGTTGGAGCGTAACCGTTCCCAGCGGGAGTCGGTGCTGCGCCGTGCCAACGACAAGGTGACCACCGACGATGTGATTGAACGGGTCAAGCAGCACCAGGTCGGGGAGGATGGTGAAACGACCGATGCGTGGTTACGCCGCGAGATTGCCAGGATGGGCGGACAGATGTTGTTCCCGCGATGGGAGGCGATTCGGCGCGGTTCGAACAAGCAGGAGGTCACATTCTCCTTCGTGCTGATCAATGACCGGAACCAGATGCAGCGGATGGCCTACACCTGGCAGGTCGATGTGCTCGACATGACGGTGGAGCTTCCGACGCTGACGAAGCTGGCCGAGGTGGCTTCGCTGGACCAGACGCGCAACCAGCAGGCGTTGCGCCGCGTGCGCGACCACGAGAAGCAACTGGAATAAGCCGATGGCCAACCTCCGCGCGCGCGTGTTTCAGAAGGATCTACCGGACTGGTTCACCCGCCACCGGCGCGATCTGCCGTGGCGGCACAACCGCACGGCCTACCGGGTCTGGGTGTCGGAGTTGATGCTGCAGCAGACCCGGGTGGACCAGGCGATCGGTTATTACGAGCGGTTCATGGCGCGATTCCCGGACGTGCGGGCGCTGGCCGCCGCCGGGCGGGACGAGGTGATGAAGCTGTGGGAGGGGCTGGGTTACTACAGCCGGGCCCAGCGGGCGCATGCCACGGCGCGCCATCTCGTCGAGCAGCGTGGCGGGGCGTTTCCGGACACCTACGAGGGATTGCTCGAGCTTCCCGGGATCGGTCCCTACACCGCGGCGGCCATCGCCAGCCTTGCGTTCGGGCGCGACCATGCGGTGCTGGATGGCAATGTCATCCGGGTGATGTCGAGGGTGCTGGCCGAGGAGGGAGCGCCGAACACCCCGGCGGTGAAGCGGCGGTTGCAGGAGGCGCTGGATGCGGTGCTGCCGCGCGGGAAGGCGGCGGTGTTCAACGAGGCGATGATGGAACTGGGGGCGCTGGTGTGCACACCGACCAAGCCGCAGTGCCTGGTGTGCCCGCTGCGGAAGGTGTGCCAGGCGTCGGCGCAGGGGCGTGCGGAGGACTTTCCGACGCGGGTGCCGAAGAAGAAGCTGCCGCACCGGGATGTCGGGGCGGGGGTGATCATCAACGACCGCGGCGAGGTCCTGATCGCGCAGCGCAAGGAGACGTCGATGCTCGGCGGCCTCTGGGAGTTTCCCGGTGGCGGGGTCGAGGCGGGCGAGACTTTGCCCGAATGCATTGCCCGGGAGTTGCACGAGGAGCTTGGCTTGCGGACGAAAGTCGGTCCGCACCTGGTCACGGTACGGCATACCTTCAGCCATTTCCGGATGGATCTGCATGCATACTGGGTGCGGGTGCAGCGCGGCAAACCGAAGGCACTGGGGTGCGCGGACTGGGCGTGGGTGCCGGTGGCGCGGATCGGTGACCATGCGCTGCCGCGGGCCGACCAGAAGATCCTGGCCGCGCTGCTCAAGCACGGCGAATGGCCGGTATTCTAACGACAACGGCCGGTTGTCCAGCGATTGGAAAACCGGCCGCGGTGCGGGTCCAGGGGTTGGACAACGTGCCTAGACCACCATGATGTCCTTTTCCTTCGAGGTGATCATGGCGTCGACCTTGCCGATGTAGGTGTCGGTCAATTTCTGGATCTCCTCGGTTGCGGCGTCGCGGTCATCCTCGGTGATCTTGCTGTTCTTCTGGAGCGCCTTGATCATTTCGTTCGAGTCACGGCGCACGTTGCGGATGGCGATGCGGGCGTCCTCGCTCATGCGTTTGCCGACCTTGATGAGATCCTTGCGGCGCT
Organism: uncultured Verrucomicrobiota bacterium; assembly: GCA_937872895.1. Lineage (GTDB taxonomy): Bacteria > Verrucomicrobiota > Kiritimatiellia > CAIVKH01 > CAIVKH01 > CALMUP01. The sequence goes on along the minus strand of CALMUP010000008.1, from coordinate 454,299 downwards.
CCTCGCTCAGTTCCGGGATCGGGATGCGGATCACGCGGCCGTCGTTGATCGGGGTCACGCCGATGTTCGCGGCGAGGATGGCCTTGTCGATCGCGGCCAGTGCGGAGGGATCGTAGGCGTTGATGACGATCAGGCGCGGTTCAGGCACGCTGATGCCGGCGATGTCGCGCAGGCGGGTCATCGCGCCGTAGTACTCGACCTGGATGCTGTCCACGAGGCTGGGCGAGGCCTTGCCGGTGCGCAGGCCGGACAGTTCATGGGTCAGGTGCTCGATGCACTTGCTCATCTTGTCTTCGGCTTCGAGGAGGACGTCGTCGGTGGATTCCATGGTTCGTGTTCCTTGTTGGGGTTCAGGCCTTGCGCGGGGTCGCGCCATCGACCAGCGTGCCGACCTTCTGGCCGAGCACGGCGCGCATGATCTCGTTTTCCTTGAAGAAGTTGAAGACGAGGATCGGGATGTGGTTTTCCTGGCAGAGCGAGAAGGCGGCGGCGTCCATGACCTTGAGCTGGTCGCGCAGGGCCTGGTGGTAATTGATGTGATCGAATTTGCGCGCCTTCGGGTATTTCATCGGGTCGCAATCGTAGATGCCGTCCACCTTGGTGGCCTTCAGCAACACGTCGGCATTGATCTCGCTGGCGCGCAGGGCGGCGGCGCTGTCGGTGGTGAAGTAGGGATTGCCGGTGCCGGCGCCGATGATGATGACGCGGCCTTTCTCGAGGTGGCGGATGGCGCGGCGGCGGATGAACGGTTCGGCCACGGCGGAGATGTTGATGGCGCTGAGGACACGGGTCAGCACGCCGTTCGTTTCCAGGGCGGACTGCAGGGCGAGGCTGTTGATGACGGTGGCGAGCATGCCCATGTAGTCGCCGGTGGTGCGGTCCACGCCGCACCCTTCGCCGGTCAGGCCGCGGAAGATGTTGCCGCCGCCGACCACGATGGCGACTTCCACGCCAAGGTCGCGCACGCGTTTGATCTGGCGCGAGATGGAGGCAAGGATGGCCGGATCAAGGCTTTCACCGGTTTCCTTGTTCTGGAACGCTTCCCCGCTCAACTTCAGCAGGATGCGCTTGTAACGCGGTTTCTGGGCGGTTTTCTTCGCCGGCATACGGATCCTCACGGGTTGGAATTTCGTGGATAGTACTTGGACGCGAACCGGTTGTAAAGCGAGGGATGAGAACCCGGCCGCTTACGGTTTGGTTGTACCCATGCGCAGGGTGGGCAGGACATCGTCCACTACGGACTGGCTGAGGTCGTACAGGACGAAGCCGCCGACATCGCGTTTGCGCAAGGCGAGGATCTGCTCGACCACCTCGTCGCCGCGCAATTGGCTTTCGTTCGCGGTGACGCCGATGCCGGGATAGATGCGGCCTCGAACGCCGGGAAGGGGCAACTGCTGATCGATCAAGGCGGTGAAGCGGCCGAGCTCCTGCGCGTAGTTCATCGGGCAGACGAAATCGAGCATGCCCTCGCTCATCCACGCGCCCCAGTCCTGGCCGATCGAGGAGATGACCTGCGGATACCCGCCCCAGACGGCGGCGGAGAGGCGCACGGCGGGTTTTGTCCGGTTCATCAGGTCGCGCACTTCGCGCACGAAGGACGTGATCGTATCGGCACGCCAGCGGATGAAGGCATTGCGCTGCGGGCCGCCGGCGAGCACGTCGGAGGGCCACGCGATCACGTTCGTGCCGATGGCGCTCTCGAAGGCGGATCGGGTGTAGGGGGAGAAGCAGGCATCGGCGGCCGGATAGCGGATGTAGTCGAGGTGGATGCCGTCGAGTTCGTAGTTCTCGAGCAACTCGCGGATGACGTTCAGGAGGTGGGTGCGGTTTTCCGGATGGGCGGGATTCAGCCAGAGACGTTCGTTGCCGCTGCTGGATTGTTGCAGGCGATCGGTGCCGCGCAGCGGCGCGATGAATTCGGCGGGGGCGTTCTCGATGTTCCAGCAGACGATCCAGGCATGGACCTCGAGGCCCCGGGGGCGGGCGGCCTTCAGGCAGGCGGCGAGTTGGTCGCCGTAGTGCCGGAAGGTGAACGAGTCGGGCAGGTAGGCGCTCCGGTAGTGGGCGAGGCCGGTCCAGGTGGAATTGATGAAGATGGCATTGATGCCGCTGGACTGGAGCAGGGCGGCGGTGCGCTCCCAGTCGCCGGGATACCACCCGGTCCCGTCGTGGTCCCAGATGCCGCGGAATTCGCCCGGGGAGGCGGTCTGGGCGAGGCCGTAGGTACGGATGAGCAGGTCGGTCAGTTCATGGGACTGGATAACGGCGTCGCGGAAATTTCCGGCGCGGTAGAGGTCGTTCATTCTCCGGTCGTGGATGCCGATCCGGCGGGTGAAGGCGAGGATCGTGTCGCGGTTCGGGTGCTCGGCGGCCAGCAGGTTCAGGCCCAGCAGCGCGTCGGCGGTGTCGGTCCAGCCGTCGATGCGACCGGCGTGCCGCACCATGTGATCGGCGATGGTGGTCCAGGCATCGGGGACCAGTTCGGCGACGAGTCCGGCCACGAGACGCTGCTTGGCGATCTTGTCGTCGTCCAGCAGCACATGCGTGACCCAGAATCCGTGCGGGGTGGCGATCACGGCGGCTTCGTCGGATGCCTCGCCGGCGGCATTCACCCAGGTCGCGATGGTGCGGGCGTTGGTCGTGGCCGGATGGGCGGGTCCGATGCTCCATGACTGCTGATGGATGCGGGGCGGGACTCCGGGGGGCGATTGCTCGATGAAGGACATGCCGCGCCACCGGCCGATGTCCCGGGTGTTGGTCACGGTGCCGAGGCTTACCTGCATCAAATCGGCGAGTTGTTCGTCGGGACTGAAGAAGACGATCAGCTTGCCGCCGCGCCCGGTGAAGCCGCGCAGGGTGTCGATCGCTCCCTCGGGCAGGCGTGGTTGATAGGGGAAAACGAGCAGTGACGCGGCATCGGCGATGCGGGCGAGTTCGGTATCGGGCACAGCGGAGTGGGGAACACCGGACGCTTTCAACCAGCGGCTGATGCGTTCGGTGGTGCGGGAGGAAACGCTGCGTTCGGCGGGAGCGGACAAGCCGTCGGTCGCGGTGACCAGGTAGACGGCATCGCGCCGGGCGGCCAGGTGGTGCAGGGTCAGGGTGGTGGTGATGGCGGCACCGCGCCAGGGCGAGAGGCGAACCAAATCGACGGCATCCCATCCGGACGGATTGCCTTCGGTGCTGAAGTCGGAGCGGGCGAGGTAGAGGGTTTGCCGTCCGGCGGACGAGAGTGGCTGGTTCCAGATGTACCAGCCTTTGCCGCTTCGGAAATAAAGGGAGAGCGATCGCATGGCCTGCGGGTCGGGACAGTCGATGTCGAGGACGAAGCCGCTGGCCGATGAGAGATCCCAGGCTCCCTCCAGGTCCCAGTAGGCCCGGTCGCGTCCGTCGGCGAACGGAACGGTGAACACGACGCCGCCATCGGGTGAAACCGCCGGGACCGGTGCTTCGCCGATGGCGCGCCAAGCGGACGCGGCCTCGGCGTCGGACGCGTAGGTGAAGGGATCGATCACCGGGGCGGATGCGGCGAAGGCCAATCCGGCCAGCAGGGTCAGCAGGGTAAAGAGAAAACGCACGGTCATTCGGTATCCGGAATGGTTACGCCGTCCAGGGCGTTGGTGATGAAGCAAATCACGATCGGGATGGCCTCGGCGCGCTGGGTCTGGAACGCACTGATGTGGCGTCCGTTTTCGATAACCAGGAGATCGCTGGGACCGGGGGTGTGGTCACGGAACCACTCGGCGTGGTGGAACGGGATGACCATATCGCGGGTGCCATGGATGTACAGGATCGGGGTCGGGGCGATCGCACCGAGGGTGGCCGAAGGCGTGTAGGCATCGGTGATCAGCAGGTAGGAAAGAGGCACGCGCAGCAGGGACAACAGCGGGATCACGGCGATCTTGTCGCGCACGATGCGACGGTAGGAATAGAAGGCGGAGTCGATCACCATGGCCTGTCCGGCGAGATCGGGGTGACGGCCGGCCACGGCGAGTGCGGTGGCGCCACCGAGGCTCTGGCCGAGCACGACGATCCGGTTGGTGTCCACTTCGGGCAGCGTGCGCACATACCGCAGGGCCGCTACGCCGTCCTCGAACAGCCCGCGCCGCGAAGGGCGGCCTTCCGATTTCCCGTAGCCGCGGTAATCGAACATGAAGACGTGGAACCCGTTGGTCGGGAGCCATTCCACGAACGTGCTGTGGGCGGTCAGGTTCTGGGCGTTGCCGTGGAAATGGACCACGGTGCCGAGCACGTTCGTCGTGGTCGCGGAGGCAAACCAGCCGTGCAGCTTCGTGCCATCGGAGCTTTCAAAGGTCACCTCGCGCACCGGTGCGCCGAAGGCATCGGGCGCGCGGTACTCGATGCGGTTCGGTTGATAAAACAGGCGGTTTACGCACCCGGGCAAAACGGCTAGCACTACAAGAAGGATGGAAACGCGCTTAAGCAAAGACCGGATGGTTGGTGAAAACGTTTTCATGCGAAGCCGTTGAGACCTTAACGATGATCCGTGACGAAGGCAAAAGATTCCGGAGTCAAATCTTCGCTTGCCGGATTCATGGGCAACGATAAGATGTGACCTCGTCAGGCCGGGCTTCATACGGATGTGCACCATCCGGGTTCGGTCTTCTGTCCTGGAGGTAGTATGAAGAAATTCGTAATCATGATGACGACGGCAATGATTGCTTCGGCCGGCTATTCCGCCACCATTCGTGACAATTGCGGATGTGGTCTGGGAACAATGGCCTTGGGGAAAAATGAGCCAACCGTTGTTTCACAAACAGCGGCCACCTTCCTGAACGGCCTCTGCGGCAATCAGACGTTTGGCATCTCATCGGGTACGCTTGATTGCAATCCTGCTCCGGCCATCGCCGCGAACGAACGCGTCAAGGAATTCATCCGCGGCAACATGGACCAGTTGGCCATGGATATCGCTATCGGGCAGGGCGAATCCTTGAATTCGCTCGCCGATCTGATGGAGGTATCCGCCAAGGATCGCCCGGTTCTCTACACCAAACTCCAGAAAAATTTCGATGCCATCTTCACCGCTCATGATTTGAGCAGCGATGACGTCGCCTCCAACCTGGATAAAGTGGTAAACGGCTAATCATCCGTGCCGTTTTGCAGCATGGGATACCGGCCGCTTAGGGGGCCGGTATCCTTTTTTATATCCCTAGCCGTTTTCTGCAGCGTTGAAGCCGCTGAACTTTCCGAAGCTTCGATCGCACATCGTGACGCCCTCATCGCCGAGGCCGTCGAGCGTCGACTTCACGAGGATCCCTACTGGCTTTTGCTCGGTCACTACCAGACGCGCAGCTTTGGCGGCTACAAAAGCATGATCGACGATCCGAGCTTTTTTAATGCGCCAAACGGGAAAATCGATCCGAAAGCCGAACTGATCGCCACCCTGAGTTCATTTTTCGAACCGGCGGCGGAGGATCCGGATGTGCGCCACCCGGTGTGTCGTTTTCCCGCGCGTCACGCGTGGTTGCAGGAACAACTCACGTTTCAACCCGCATTGATTCCGGTACCCGAGTGCGAGGTGTTCCAACGTGTGTACGAACATCTCAATCCCTCGTCGGTCACGTTGGTTTTTCCCGCCGCGTACATGAACAGTCCGGCGTCCATGTTCGGACACACCTTGCTGGTGTTCGACTCGAAAGACAAGAACCGCCTGCTTGCCAAAGGCGTCGGTTACGCCGCTACGGTAACTACGGGTTTCGGGCCGTTGTTCGCCTTGCAGGGTATTCTCGGCGTCTATCCCGGGCGATACAACGTGGAGGACTATTTTGACAAGGTGGAGCAATACAACGACATCCACCGGCGCGATATATGGGAATACGAACTGGATTTTTCCCAGGCGGAAGTCGACCGGATGTTTCGCCATACCTGGGAGTTGCAAGGCATCTGGAGTTGGTATTACTTCTTTGACGAAAACTGTGCCTACAAGTTGTATCAGTTGATCGACGCGGGAAGACCCGAACTCAAGTTGTCGGATGATCCGTCCTTCATCATTATTCCGATCGACACGGTGAAGCGCATTGCCGGCAGGAATATTGTGCGCGATATCGTATTCCGTCCCTCCAAAGCCACCCGAATGAAGCAAATGGCGGCACAGCTTCCGCCCGGGACGCTCAAACGCTCCTTGGCTACTGGCAAGGGCCGTGCATCACCCGGCACAATCGCAACCGATGCGTCCTTGCCGATCGCCGAGCGTCGACTGGCGCTCGATTTGAGCGCCGACTACGCGCAGTATTTATTCACCGAGAGCAAGCTGAGCCATGATGCGTACACGCGGCATTTTCTCGAAATCCTTCGTGAGCGCAGCAAGCTGGGCCCGCGCGAGGAAGCCGAGTTTGATGTTGCCTGGCCCAGTCGACCGGAGGAAGGCCATGCGGCCTCGCTGCTGGCTCCGGGAGTATCGCTCGAAAACGGCGCTGTTGCCTTGTCGCTGAGCGGGCGCGTGGCGTATCACGGTTTGCTCGACAACGACGCCGGGTTTACCCGCGGAGCCCAGATCTTGTTCATGAACACCGAAGCGCGATGGAAGCCGCACGACGACCATGTCGAGTTGCGGTTCATGGACGTGGTGCACGTGGAGTCGATCTCCCCGCGTGATGATCTGTTTGCCCCTGCGTCCTGGCGGGCGAGAATCGGGTTTACCCAGATGGACCGTCGCGATGATCAGGACTCCCTGGTGTTTAATGTTCAAACCGGAAGCGGTGCGGCGTGGGAGCCCACGGTCAAACACCTTGTATTCACCATGATCGAGGCGGAAGTCCATGCTGCGGACCGGTACCGTTCGTTTGCCGCAGGTGGGCCGGGGGCCTCCATCGGTTGGTTGTACACCGCGACATCGAATGTGAAGTGGTCAAACCGAATCCGCTCCGCCTGGATTTACGAGGGGCGAGACGACTGGTGGCGCGCCGAGGGACAAACCGGGCTCGACGTCCGGTTGTCGCAAGAGCGGAGTGTGCGTATCTATTACCACTATACGCGGAACGACGATTATTCCATTCACGAGGCGAATGCTTCGTGGAATTTCTACTTCTGAGCGAGAAACGCGTGAACTTGCAGGCGGCCGCGAAGGACATCGACCACGTTCGCGAGGTAAATGAAGAGGACCATGGCGAAGGGCTGGATGATGATCTTGAGTGGCGGCAGGGAGGTCGGCCCTTCAGTGCGTCCTTCCAGTGCTGCGTGCAGGATGGCCACGGTGTCGCGCAGATACTGGTAGAACACGACGGCAAAGAGGACGGCCATCAAGCCGAAGATGATCCCGTACACCGAGCCGGAGACATAGCGTTTCTGCATCCACTGGCCGATGCCCGGGTACACGACGACCGAAAGGATGACGGGCGTCCAGGATCCGTCGGGTTGGCGTTTCGTCACGGGGGTGGTTGCGGCAGGTTTGTCGTCGATCATACCACGAGGATCTCCAGTTTCCTGGTGTCGCGGATGGTGTCGGCCGGACGTCCGATCAGCGAAAACGGTCCGGTCCAGTCGATGCGCACCGGAACGAGTTGGCCGCGGAGGTCGCGGTCGTCATCAAAATACACCGCCTTGCCTTGCGGGGTGCGGCCGTACAGGCGGGGGCCTTCGCGTTTCTCGACCAGCACCTCGACGGTCTGGCCGCGCAGGGCCGCGTTTTTGCGCTCGAGGATGGTACGTTGGAGCTCCTCCAGCATCGCCCAGCGGTCGCGCTTTTCCTGGTGGCTGACATCGTCGGGCATCTGGCGGGCGGCGATGGTCTTGGGGCGCACCGAATACTTCGACAGGTGCGCCTTGTCGAGTTCCAGTTCCTCCAGCAACCGGTAGGTGTCCATGAATTCGTCGTGCGTCTCGCCGGGGAATCCGACGATGATGTCGGTGTGGATCGCCACGTCTGGTACAAGTTCGCGGATACGGCGGATCAATCGCCGGTACTGCTCGACGGTATAGCCGCGGCGCATCGTTTCGAGCACGCGGTCGTTGCCGGCCTGCACCGGTACTTCGATCTGCGGGCAGATGTTCGGGGTGGCGGCGACGGTTTCCAGCAGTTCGTCCGTCATGTAGTTCGGATGGCTGGTGAGAAAGCGGATGCGGGCGATGCCGTCGATCGCCGCGACGTCGCGGAGCAGGCCGGCCAGCGTGGTGCCGTCGTTGAATTCCATGCCGTAGCGATCGACGATCTGCCCGAGCAGCATCACTTCGCGAATGCCCTGGGCGGCGAGGCCGCGGGTTTCAGTCAGGATGTCGCCCTTCGGGCGGCTGCGTTCGGCGCCACGGCGGTAGGGGATCACGCAGAAGGTGCAGGCATGCGAACATCCGAGCACGACAGGTACGTGGGCGGTGAAGGTCTCGCCGCGCACCGGCGTGGGCAGGGGAAGGTCTTCGTCCTGCATGGCATCGCGCAGCGAGCGCTGGCGTTGCTCGGTCACCCGGAGGTCCTGTAGCCAACCGAGCCGGTCCAGATGGTCGAGCATCGGGGTGGTTTCCGACGGCGGCATGAACACATCGACGAACGGGAACCGTTTCTGCAGCGCGGGCGTCTCGCGCATGCCGACCATGCAGCCCATCAGCCCGATGACCATATCCGGGCGGGCGGTCTTGATCGCCTGGATCGCGCCGAGTTTGCCCACCGCCTTGTTCTCGGCCTGCTGGCGGACCACACAGGTGTTCAGCACCACGACATCCGCTTCCTCCGGGCTGTTGGTCGGGGTGAAGCCGACGAATTCCAGTTGCTGGGCCATGCGGCGGGAGTCCGCCTCGTTCATCTGGCAGCCGACCGTCCAGATGTTGTAGCGACGCGGGGTTGTAGCGACCTGTTCCATGGGGGCAAACCCTAACCCAACGACCGAAAGAAGATCAATGGTTTATGGTGGTTGGCAGGTGCGGGTGATTCGGGTAGGTTTCGCAGCGTTTCACCACCTTTACCGGAGTTCAGCAAATGAGCATTACCACCAAAGTCGGCGACAAGGGCACGACCTTTCTCTTCTCGGGCGAGGAGGTTCCGAAGGATTCCCCGCGCACCGAGGCCTACGGCGACATCGACGAGCTGGTCAGCGTGCTCGGGGTGGCCCGAGCCCAGGCGACCAAAACGGAGGTGTCGGAGACCTTGTTCTGGGTGCAGGTCGAGTTGTTTGTGGTGGCGACCGAGCTGGCCACGGAACGGGCGCATCTCGCTCTGGTTCGCGAGCGGATTGATGGGGAGCGCCTGTCCCGGCTGGAGGCGCGGCGCGATGCCCTGGAGGCCCGCATCCGCATGCCCAACGGCTTCATCATTCCCGGTGGTACGCTCTGTGCGGCCTCGATCGACCACGCCCGCACCATCGCCCGGCGCTGCGAACGCAAGGCGGTAGGACTGTACCGCGATGGGTTGATCGAAAATGCACACCTGCTGGTATGGCTGAACCGGCTGTCGGATTTCCTGTGGCTGCTGGCCCGTTTTGACGAGGGCGACGCCACCGTCTTGAAGCCGTGACCTCCCTGCGCGCCATGGACCAGGGTTTGCTTGAACGGATCGAGGCGTGCGGCGCACGCGTTCATCGCGGCTATCCGTTGTCGAACTGGACGACTTTCCGGCTGGGTGGACCGTGTCCGATCGCCATCGACTGTACCAGCACCGAGGTGCTGGCATCCGCTTGGCAGCTCCTTCACGAAAACGGGATACGGTCGCGCCTGATCGGCGGCGGCTCCAACCTGCTGGTGAGCGACGCCGGCGTGGAGGAGGTGGTGGTGCGTTTTGTTGCACCCGGGGCGGTGATTGAAATCTCGGACGACCTGGTGACGGTGTGTGCTGGTGCGGGACTTGACGATCTGGCGGCGCGCACGGTCGAGGCGGGACTCGACGGGTTGGTCACCTGCTCGGGCATTCCGGGAACGGTCGGCGGGGCCATTGCCGGGAATGCCGGGGCATTCGGTCGGCAGGTGGGGGATGTGCTGGTCGATGTCGAGGCGATCGATGCGGAAGGCAAAGTATCGGTGTGGCCGGCCGGGGCCTTGGGCTTGGCCTACCGGCGCTCCGACGTTGAGCACCATGGCTTGATCCTGTTGCGTGCGCGGTTCCGGTTGTCCAAGGGCGATGCCGTGGCGCTGGCGGAGCAACGGGCATCGATCCTCGCCTTGCGCGCGGAGAAACATCCGGATTGGCGCACCACGCCAACGGCCGGCAGTTTCTTCAAGAATATCGAACCGACCTCGAAGGCCGATCGGCGGCAGGCGGCGGGCTGGTATCTCGAGCAGGCCGGGGCCGGGGCCATGCGTGAGGGTGGGGCGCGAACGTTCGAGCGACACGCGAACATCGTCATTGCCGAAACGGGTGCCACGGCGGCCCAGGTCAAGCGGCTCACCGACCGCATGGCCGAAGCCGTGCGACAAAAATTTGGATTGGTTTTGGTGCGGGAAGTCAAAATAATCGGCCCCTTCGCATGAACACGACGACTTTCAAGGAATGGCTGACCGTGCACGGGGTGCGCTGGTTCGGGGACGAGGTGTTTGAGATCGCCTTTGTGCGCGAGGGCCTCGCCTTCACGCCGGGCGATTGCCTCGCCTTGTTTGCCGCGGATGGACGCGTGTCGCGCCCCTACAGCATCGCCTCCGGGATCCACGACGACACGGTGCGTTTCGTCATCCGCCACATGCCCGGCGGGGTGGTCAGTTCCTTCCTCCGCGAACGGCAGCCCGGCGATGCGGTACGGGTCAGCCCGCCGTTCGGCTGGTTTCGCCCAGGCGAGCATGCCGCGGAGCGACCGTTCATGCTGATCGCCACCGGCACCGGGATCGCTCCATTCCTTGCCATGATGCGGAGTGAACCGGCGTGCAAGCCGGTCGCGTTGCTCTACGGGGTGCGAAAGGGGGCGGATCTCATAGACCCTGCCTGGCTGCGCGACCGCGTGCCGGTGCAGATGGCGGTTTCCCGTGAGGTGGTGCCGGGTACGCACCACGGGCGGGTGACCGATCTGCTGAAGGCCATGGCGACACCGGCGGATTGCGACTATTATCTTTGCGGGCTGGATGCGATGATCGACGAGGTCACCATCCTGCTGGAGCGGCGCGGGGTGGACATCACCCGCATCCACCGCGAGTGTTTCTTCAACGCTTCCTATTATGCCTGAGTCTAATACACCCCGGAAAAACCGGGAGTGATGCCATGAAGTACAAGGACTACTACGCCATACTCGGGGTTGCGCGAAACGCCTCCGACGAGGACATCAAGAAGGCCTACCGCAAACTGGCCCGGACGTACCATCCTGACTTGAACAAGGGCAAGGCGGCCGAAGAGAAATTCAAGGAGGTCACCGAGGCCTACGAAGTCATCGGCGATCCGGCGAAGCGCAAGCAGTACGACCAATTCGGGGCGAACTGGAAGGCCGGGGACGATTTCCGTCCGCCGCCGGGGTGGCACCAGGGAGGTGCGGGAGGTCGAGGCGGCGCGGGATTTGGCGGCGGTGATTTCAGCGACTTCTTCGAGGCTTTTTTTGGCGGTTCCGGGGGTGGCGGGTTTGGACGGAGGGGCGGGGCCTTTCCGATGGATGGCGAAGACCAGGAGGCCGAGTTGTCGCTGGACCTCCATGACGTTTACCATGGTGTTCGACGCGAGGTCTCGCTCCGGGCCTCGGACGGGTCGGTCAAGAAATTCCAGGTGACCATCCCGGCGGGCACGACCGACGGGGCGCGGATCCGTTTGGCCGGCCAGGGTGGGGCGGGTCGGAACGGTGGCGAAGCCGGTGATCTTTACCTGCATATCCGCATCCGCCCGCATCCGTTCTTCACGGTGCAGGGCCATGATCTCGGTGCCGATGTCCCGGTTACCCCTTGGGAGGCATCGCTGGGTGCCAAGGTGCCGGTGCCGTTGCTCGACGGAAAGGTGGCCTCGCTGCAACTGCCGCCGGGAGTGGCCAGCGGGACACAGCTCAAGTTGCGCGGGAAAGGCTTGCCGCGCGGGCATGGTCACGAGCCGGGCGACCTGGTGGTCCGGGTGATGATCCAGGTGCCCAAGCACCTCACGCATCGCGAACGCGAATTGATGGAAGAACTGGCGCGGGTATCGACCTTTGATCCGCGCAGCCACCGCTAACGGTTCGATACGGCGGCACGGCAAATGCGGCGCAACATGCCTGCGAATACCAGTTCGTGCAGCGGATAGATGCCGTACCAGTAGAGGAAGCCTGAGAGTCCAACCGGATCGAACGACGCGGTCTGGATGATGGTCGATCCGCGGGCATCGCCCTCGACGCGGAATTCCAACCAGGCTCGTCCGGGCAGTTTCATTTCGGCGCGGAGGAGGAGCCGGTGCGGAGGATCAATCGCCTCGACCCGCCAGCAATCCAAGGGTTCCCCGACGGCGAGTTCCACGGGATGACGTCGGCCGCGCCGCAAACCGGGGCCGCCGAGGAGTCGGTCAATCGCCGCACGCAGCCGCCAAAGGCCGTTTGCGTAATACCAGCCAGTTTCGCCGCCGATCCGTTGGATGGGCAGGAACGCTTGTTCCGGCGGCACGGGGACGAAGGAGCGGCGGGTGTCGATCAGCCGGTTGCCGAACCGGATGCCTGCCCAGGTGGCCGGTGTACCGGACGAGACCGCATCGGACCACTGAGTCTCGGCGCAATCGCGGTCCTCGTGGCGGAGGGCCTCGCGGATCGCCTCCACGTGGCCGATGGGTCGGACCGGAAAATCGAGCAGGGCCGCATCGTCGCGGCAGATGGTCGGGTGGCGCAGGCTGTCGACCAGTTTGCGTCCTACCCGGGCATACAACGGCGTGACCAATCCAAGCCAGAGGCTGGAAAGGCGGGGTGACAGCACCGGCACCGAGACCATGCACCGGTGCAGGCCGCGTTCGCGCGCGTAGGCTGCCATCAGGCCGCGGTAGGAAACCTGGTCGGCGCCGCCGATTTCGTACACCGTGGAGGACGCGGGGATGCGATCAGCGGCGGCGATCAGGTAGTCCAGCACATCGCGGATGGCGATCGGCTGGGCCATGGTGTCCACCCAGCGCGGGGTGATCATGAAGGGCAGACGTTCGACCAGGGCGCGGATCATTTCAAACGACAGGCTACCCGAGCCGATGATGATCGAGGCGCGGAATTCGGTGACCGGTACGCCGGACTCGCGCAGGATGTCGCCCACTTCGTGGCGGCTGCGCAGGTGGGCGGAGAGGCCGTCGGCATCCGACCCGAGCCCGCCGAGGTAGATGATGTGCCGCACCCCGCAGGATTTCGCGATACGGCCGAAGCGCCGGGCGGCCTCCGCATCGGCCTGCACGAAATCGCCCGTCGAGCCCATCGAGTGGATCAGGTAGTAGGCCGTGTGGATGCCGGACAAGGCCCGGGCCAGGGCGGATTCGTCCTGAATATCGGCCGCGACGACATCGACGTTCGCATTGGCGCGACGGATACGGGCGGGATCGCGCGCCATGCAACGCACGGTGTGGGTGGCAGCCAGCCGCGGGAAAAGGCGGCCGCCGATATAGCCGGTTGCTCCGGTGATCAGGATGGTTCGTCGTGCTTCGTCCATGCATAACCGTACACCATCGGGGAGCATCGTGCGACCTCCGGGATAGATTGTTTCATCCCGCATGAAGGTTTGCCAAACCCAGGATAGGCGGGTAGAACGGGGACAGCAAACCGAGCCCTATGGAATTCAGCCTGTTAACCCTGTTGTCCGTGTTGTTGGTCGCCGCCATAGGTGGTGCGATCTCGAACCGCCTTGGCTATCCCGCCCTGATGGGCGAGCTGGTGGCCGGGATTGTCTTCGGGCCGATGTTGTTGGGGTTGATCCCGGAAAGCGCGGGATTGGATTTGTTGGCCGAGGTGGGCGTGTTCCTGATGATGCTCTACATCGGAATCGAAGTGGATCATCGCGATATGATGAAAGCCTCGTGGCCGGGCATCATGGCTGCGGCGGGTGGCTTCGTCATTCCCTTCGTTTGCGGGTACTGGCTGGTCTCGGAGTTTTATGGTTACAACAAGGTGGCCGGTTTGTTTATCGGCCTGGCCATGGGTGTTACCTCGTTGGCGACCAAGTCCAGGGCATTGATGGAGCTGAAGTTGCTGGGGACACGGGTGGCCAACGTGATGCTGGCCGGGGCTTTGGCCTGCGACACGTTGGCGCTGGTGGTGTTTGCGGGCATCACGGGGTATGCCGAATCGGCCTCGACGGATATCAAGCATCTGGCCCTGGTCTTCACCAAGGCGGCGGTCTTCTTCGGCTTGGCGGTGGTGATTGGCCTGCGGGTGTTCCCGCTGATCGGACGATTGCTGAGGCGTTTCGGGTTCACCGAGCGCACGATGAACTTCACCATGGTGATCCTGGTCGGGCTGGTCTTTGCCGAGATGGCGGAGATCGCGGGGTTGCACTCGGTGATCGGGGCCTTCATCGCCGGTTTGTTCATCCGGGAGGAGGTGCTCAAGCGCAAGCTCTCGCACGAGGTGTCGGGAATGGTGCATGACGTGTCGATCGGGTTTCTCGCGCCGGTCTTTTTCGTCACGGCCGGATTCAAGGTGGATATTTCGGTGTTGTGGACCGACACCATATTCCTTTCAGTGATTGTGCTCGTCGCATTGGTGTCGAAGATGATCGGGACGTTGCTCTTCTGCTTGCCGACGCGCATGAGCTGGCGCGAGAGTGTGGTGATCGGTGCGGGCATGAACGGGCGCGGTGCGGTCGAGATCATCATCGCGGAGATCGGTTTGCAGATGGGCTTGATTGACCAGTCGATGTTCTCGATTCTCGTCTTCATGGCCTTCATCACCACGGCCTTCGAGCCGTTCTTCCTGAAGCGCGGTGCGGCCTGGCTGCGCCGCCACGGTGCGTTGGTCCGCTCGGATGATGCGCGCGAGACCAAGTTGATCGCCGGCGCTTCCCCGCTGGCCCGGCTGTTGGCCCGCGAATTGGCCATCTCCGAAAAAGTGGTGCTCATTGACAACAACCAGAACCTGTGTGAGGCCGCCAAGGCGGAAGGATTGAACGCCATCAAGGGCAATGTATTGAACGAGGACTTCCTCGATGTGGCCGGCGCATCCAATGCCCGGGTGTTCATCGCCATGACGACCAACCACGAAGTCAACCGGGTCGCCTCGGGATATGCCCGCGATGTCTTCGGCATCCCCTTGGTGTGGAGCTGGCCGGCTGCTCCTGTATCTTCCGGAACCACAGCGGGTGATACCGGGGCCGGTGAGCCATCCTTGCTATCCCCTTCGGCAAGGTGGAACGAGTGGATCATGCGCAAGGAAGTGGAACGGGTGGTCTTCGTCGCCGAGCAGCACGAATCCATCACGGATTTCCAGGTGTGGGTTGACCGGCGCGGCCTGCTGCCCTTGGTGATCGAACGCGGCGGGCGGCGTTTGGCGGCCATGACGGCCGGCGAATTGCTGAAAGGCGACACCGTTATCGGCTTGCGGCGGCATTCGATGCCGGAATACCAGGCGGACCTGTTTGAGGAGTTGATTCGCCACTGTCCGATCATCGATGTTCCGGGGAAGGCCGGTTTTTCCGAAATGTATGAAGTGGCGGCCGATGCCCTGGCCCCGTTGGTCGGATTGGACGCGGCGGAAATTGCCGCCAAGTTGGTGAAGCGGGAACAGGAAAGCAGCACGGTGGTTGCGCCCGGTGTGGCCATTCCGCATGTCATCATCGATGGTGACCAGCCGGTGGCCTTGCTGATCGCCCGGTGCCGTGAGGGTGCGAATTTCCCCGGCTCCGGTACACCGCCGGTTGAGTTTGTGTTTGTCATCATCGGGGCCCGCTCCGCCCGCAACCTGCACCTGCGGGTGCTTTCCGCGATTGCCCAGTTGTTCCAGGATCCGGCGTTCGAGGACATCATGCTGGCCGCCAAGGACACCGAGGCCATGCGCAAGATCATGCTGGGCACACGCCGCCGGCGCTTCTGACAGTATTGGTTTGCACCGATCCGACGGCTGCGGTAATAACGTCAACCCGAGGCATGTTATGACCGATAAAACCTTCTACATCACCACACCCATCTACTACGTCAACGACAAGCCCCATATCGGGCATGCTTACACCACCATCCTCGGCGATGTGCTTGCCCGTTGCCACCGGTTGCATGGTCACAAGGTCCATTACCTGACCGGCACTGATGAACATGGCCAGAAGGTGCAGCGCGCGGCCGAGAAGGACGGCATGACCCCGCAACAAAAAGCCGACACCACGGTCGTCCGTTTTCAAGAATTGTGGAAGAAGCTGGAAATCACCCACGACGACTTCATCCGCACGACCGAGCCACGCCATACGAAGGTCGTGCAGGCGATCCTTCAGGACTTGTTCAACCGCGGGGAGATCTACAAGGCGGAATACGATGGCCTGTATGATGTTACCAGCGAGACGTTCATCACCGAGAAGGATCTGCCCGAGGGCAAGACCCCGGAAGACCTCCCGAACATCGTGCGTATCAAGGAGGCCAATTACTTCTTCCGGATGAGCGCATACCAGGACTGGCTGGTGACGTACATCGAGGATAACCCATCGTTCATCCAGCCCGACTTCCGCCGGAACGAGACGCTGGGTTTCCTGCGCAAGCCATTGCAGGACCTCTGCATCTCGCGCCCGAAATCGCGCCTGGCCTGGGGCATCGAGTTGCCGTTCGACAAGGACTATGTCTGCTATGTCTGGTTCGATGCACTGGTCAACTACATCAGCGCGGTCGGGTACGGGAGTGACGAGAACGCCTTCCGGCAGCGTTGGCCGGTGGATTACCATCTGATCGGCAAGGACATCCTCACCACCCATACGGTGTACTGGCCGACCATGCTCAAGGCGATCAACGTGCCGATGCCAAAGACAGTGTTCGCGCACGGGTGGTGGCTGTTCGGCGATGCCAAGATGAGCAAGTCGCTGGGCAATGTCGTGGACCCGATGGCGCTGGCCGACCAGTACGGGGTCGATGCGTTCCGCTATTTCGTCATGGCCGAGATGGCACCCGGCCAGGACTCGAACTTCTCCGAGGCGGCGTTCATACGCCGCTACAACTCCGACCTGGCCAACGACCTGGGCAACCTGCTCAGCCGCCTGGTGCAGATGATCAACAAGTACTTCGATGGAAAGCTTCCCGCCGGACCGGGTGCGTTGGCCGAGGGCACTCCGGAGCGCCTGTTGTGGAACGATGTGGAGAAGGCTGCGAAGGGTTTGGCGGCCTCGCTGGAAACATTGCGCCTCGACCAGGGTATCTACGGCGTGATCGAGATGGTGAAGTCGGTCAACCGCTACCTGGAGATCAAGCAGCCGTGGACCCAGGCCAAACAGGACGACAAGGGACCGCTGGGTGTCACCTTGTACTGCGCCGTCGAGGCCTTGCGGGTGGCGGCGTGGCTGCTCACCCCGGTCATGCCGGGGAAGATGGCGGACGTGCTGGACATCCTCGGTGCTTCCGCCTTGCCCCGGCAGGGTACGGAACCGGCCTTGTTCGGACAGCTGCCCGCAGGTACGCCGATGGGCGCGATCAAGCCGCTGTTCCCCCGCATCGAGGCGGACAAGCCGGCGGCGACGCCGGATGTGAAGCCGAAGGTCGCGGCATCGCCCGGACCGCCGAAGCCGGCGGCCGAGGGGTTGATCGAGATCGCCGATTTCGCCAAGGTCCAGCTTCGCACGGCCAAGATCATCGCGGCCGAGCGGGTTCCCGGTGCCGACAAGCTGCTCAAGCTCAGCATCCTGGTGGGCGAGGAGCGGCGTCAACTGGTGGCTGGTATCGCACTGCATTACACACCGGAGGACGTGATCGGGAAAACGGTCATCGTGGTCGCCAACCTTAAACCAGCCAAGATTCGCGGGGTCGACTCCCAGGGCATGCTGCTCGCGGCGTCAAAGGGTGAGAAGCTCACCCTGGTCACGGTGGATGAGGAAATCTCCAGCGGGGCCCAGGTCAAGTAGGTGCGCCGATTGAGCGCGCAGCCGTCTCCGGAGTCCAACTGGACATGAAGACAAACTGGGTTATCGTGGGGTGTGCCGTACTGATGGCCCTGTGGGCCGGACACGGCGGCTTGTTTGCCGGGGATTCCGTCATGAAGAATAACGAATCGGGCCCGTTGTGGGTGTATGACTCCAAGGCAGGTGGATTGGTCGAGTCCGCTTATGTTTCGTTCAGCGAGGCAGAATGGAAAGCCAAACTTCCGCGCGATTCCTACCAGATCATGCGTCAGCATGCGACGGAGCGTCCGTTTTCGTGCGGTCGACTCAAGGACCGTGGCGAGGGGATCTACACCTGCAAGGGGTGCGGCCTCGAGTTGTTCGTGTCGGACAGCAAATTCGATTCCGGTACCGGATGGCCGAGCTTCTTTCAACCCATCCACACCAACAACATCGGAACGACCACCGATTACCTGATCGGCTACGCGCGGACGGAAGTTCACTGCAAGCGCTGTGGAAGCCACCTCGGGCACGTGTTCGAGGACGGGCCGAGGCCGACCGGGTTGCGTTATTGCATCAACGGCGCATCGATGGATTTCGTTCCCGCCGCGCCGGAATCCACCCATACCCCCTGATCAAGGGCGTGTTTCCACCAGGTGCCGGCGCAAGGGATCTCTGGCATCCATGCGCCAAGGCTCCAGGGGATTAAACCGGCGGAGCAAGGCGGCAGGTGCTGCGTAGAACAGGTTCTCATCCGCGCTTTCGCGCCATCCATGCCATGCCTTGTCAAGTTCATCGGTTCGATGACGGCGTCCGGCGTATTTGGAGGCAAAGTGTTTGCGACTGATGTACAGGTAGTGTCGCAGGGGCAGCGATTCCGGATAGATATGCAAGCCCGGCATGCGGATGCGGTGTCCGGCATCGCTGGACAGATCCACGGGCTCGCCGCGGTTCTTCCAGGTATTCAGCCGGTGCAGGGGGGCGGGCAGGAATGGATAATAACCCCGCATGGTGTCCAGAAATCGGTCGGGGTGGTGATCGGGGTCGTCCAAGGTTGGGATGAAAGTGAATTCCTGGAAATTGACGGTGTTGAATCCTTCCCGATCGATCCGGGTAATGGCATCGATCAACCGCTCACCAGGCCGGTTGGAGGTTCGGAACTCATCCGCATCCGCATGCATGAACCAATCGGCATCCAGGGTGCGGCTGACTTCTTCCTTGTAAGCCAGGCAGCGACCGAGATCGAAAAAAGGTGAGGGTGGAAGAGAGGAAATGCCGACCAATCCCCGGCCGGCAAACGATTCAGCAATCGCGATTGACTCATCGTTGCTGTTGTCATTCATGATATGGAAGTCGATGCCCTCGCGATGCAGGTGAGCCAAACTGTGGCGCAGCATCATCGCTTCATCGCGAACACACAGGATGGCCACGACGCGTTTCATGATGAAGACCGTGGCGCAACGGTATGCAATGCATTGAGCACGCATTCCTCGGCCTGCCGCAGGGCTGTTACGCGAAGGGCGTGCTGATCGTACCGCATTGCGCTGGTATCATGGGACCCGGAGAGAATGGCGGCAAGGGTGTCCGCCGTTTCATCGGTCCACAGGTAACCGGGACGCCCGGCTGCCGTTGGCCAGATGAGGTCAACCGCTCGGATCGCCAGGCAGCGGCTGCTGTCGCCCAGGATCGACAGGTTGTCAAGCCAGCTTCCACCCTGGTCGTAGGAGGTCCATCCGGCTTGATCGGCAACGTGCAGCCAGGACGCGGGAAGTGGATGCTCCAGGCAGAGCAGGGCGATCTGGTGCTTGTTCTTGGGCAGACAGGCGGCGATGGTATGGGCCACGGCAGCGTCATCGGTTGCCGAATTGGCGACGATGGCCAGATCGAACCGGGGATTGGCGCGGCCGGGGATGGGTAAGCGGCAGGGCGCGGCATCGGCCGCAAGTTCCAGCGCAAAGACCCGGTTCGACTCGGACCGGTTCGCCCGTCGCAAAGCCTCTTGAATTGCTGGGTGCCAGACCTGATCGTACGTTCCATCAAGGATGACCAGATCATAGCGAGCCAGTAAGGGCTCAATGATTTCAAGGCCGTAGGGATTCCCGTTAGGATCACGCCAGATGTGGGCAAAGACCGGAAGGTCGGTGTCATCGATTACGCGGGCCATGTCATGGCGGGTAAGCCAGTCTGCCGTATGGCCACGGGTCGCTATGAGCGTGGTGAAGGCGATCAGCCACGATGCGGCCAGGCTGGATGATTCGGCTGCAGAGATGAGGAGCACGGAAAGGGGATTGGTCGCAGGTAACCGGCGTGGTTCATGGGGAAGCGCAATGATGGGGAGCCGGCGTCGGGCCGTGGCCAGGAGGTTGGCCTCGCGGGACATTCGTGCCGTGACGGCACCCGCGTCGCGAAGCATGGACTCGGGGTCGAAACCAAGTCGTTCGCGGCTGGCCCGCGCTCCGATCAGTGTGGCCAGTTTGTGTGGCACCCTCCAGCGCCACGACTGTAGCAGGGCCATCAACTCATGGTGCCGGTGCTGAGCGGATTTGCATTCCAACTCCGCCATGGCTGCATGCCTGGCATGCCACATTGCCGCATGGTTCGGGGCCTGCTGGCGTCGGAGTATGTCCTCCTGTTCCGCCAGGACATACTTGGAACCTGATGATAAAGGTTCGCTCAGCGATGGGGCTTTTTCGCCAGAGGCAAGCAGCTCGAGGTACAAGCGAACCAGCGGGGCGGGGGCACTCTCGGCAAACGCCCTGTCATCGGCGGTGTGATGCACCAGATCCGACTCGAACCATTGTCGCGCCAGGCTTGAGGATGGAAGGGGCAGGGTACTACCGGTCACCAGCTTGATCTGATGCAGGATGCCATCCATGACTGCGGACGGATCTTTCATGATCTGTTCAAAGTGGACCACCGCGCGGGACTTGCCTTCAGTGAAGCGAAACATGTCGCGGGTATATCGCTCCCACAATGCGAAACCTGCCGCCAATCCACAATCGCAACGGGAAGCCAGTGAGCGGGCGACATTGAGGGGGTGGCGCACCACGAGCAGGAAAAAGGGTCTACGGAGGAGCGGTAACCAGAAGGGAAGGGTCACGCACATCCGCGGATCCTTGATAAAGAAAGAACCCTGGGAACGCATGGAATCCAGGATCGAAACGGCCAGGACACGTTCCGGATGGCGAGGAAAATCCACCGGACAATCGGGCGTTCGGGGAAATCGTTCCGGGGTGATCCAACTCGCCCCATAGGAATCCAACAGCCGGTCATTAAGGCAGACCACATCGCGGCGTTCGAAGAACCCCTTCCGGTTGGTCGGGTGCACGTCAAAGGATTGCTCGGTCGGGCCAAAGTACCACCCGGCTTGCTGGAAAAAGCCGGCTACCGACGACGTGCCGGACCGGTGCATGCCCAGGATTATCAATTCAACTGGCGTTTCGACATCCGACATCAGCCAAATTGTGAAGGGGACGAAGGAAGATGGCAATCCTCGTTGACAAAACGGTTTTTACGTATTATACACTACTAATCCGATAGGGATAGTTGTGTATGGGTGAGCAACAATTGGTATTTGCCCCGTTAACTATTTCCGTGTAGGGGATTCTGATTGCCCGAGTACCATATGCAAAAGCAACTACCTGATCGAACACAGACCCCGTTCAACGACGAACAGTACCGCAATTTCCAGCAATTGGCCACGACTGCTGCGCCGGAGCAACTGGCGTGGCTGGCCGGATTCCTGACGGCGTGGTCGGGTTCGGCGGCTGCCCTTCCCGTAGGGGGCGGCGGTGCATCGGACATCACCATCCTGGTCGGTTCGCAAACCGGCAATGGCGAGAAGTTGGCGGAGCAGACGTTGAAGCTGGCGGCCAGCCGTGGCTTGCGGGCTTCGGTGAAGAAGATGGGCGACTACAAGTTGCCCCAGCTCAAGACGGAGAAGAATCTGCTGGTGATCGTCAGCACGCACGGCGAGGGGGATCCGCCGGACAACACCAAGGAATTGCACGGTTTCCTGTTCAGCAAACGGGCTCCGGCCTTGAAGGATACGCACTACGCGGTGCTCGGACTCGGTGACTCCAGCTACGAGTTCTTCTGCAAGATGGGGCAGGATTTCGATCGGCGGCTGGAAGAACTGGGGGCAACCCGCATGGTGCCACGGGTGGATTGCGATGTGGATTACGAGGGCCCGGCGGAAGCATGGATGGACGCTGTACTTGCCAAATTGGCGACGCGGGTGGAGGCGGCTCCGGTCGCGAGCGGAATGGCCTTCAGCGCGGCCCCGGCGGCTTCCACCTACTCGCGGAAGCATCCGTTCCCGGCGGTCGTGCTTGAGAATCTTTGCCTGAACGGACGCGGATCGGCCAAGGAAACGCGGCACGTCGAATTGTCACTCGAGGGTTCCGGGCTGACCTACGAACCGGGCGATGTGCTCGGGATTTATCCGACCAATGCGCCCGATGTCGTGGAGTCGCTGCTCGTGGCCCTGCGCTTTGCCGGCGGCGAGCCGGTGACGGTCGAAGGCCGCGAGACATCGATCTACGATGCTTTGTTCCGCCAGATGGAAGCGACGATCATTACCCGCCCGGTGTTGCAGAAGTATGCCGCGCTGGCCCGGAATCCGAAACTGGATGAACTGCTCGACGAGCAGCACAAGAAGGCGTTGACTGACTATCTACATGGCCGCGAACTGATCGACATGGTGACCGATTTTCCGGCCGAGCTTTCCCCCCAGGCCTTCGTCGATTGCCTGCGGAAGTTGCCGCCACGCCTGTACTCGATCGCCTCGAGCCTGAAGCAGCATCCGGACGAGGTGCACCTGACCGTGGCGACCGTGCGCTACAACAGCCACGGCCGCGGCCGCAAGGGCGTCTGCTCGACCTTCCTCTCCGACCGGATCGGCGAGTACACCACCGTCCCGGTCTATGTGGACCACAACAGCAACTTCAAGCTGCCGGCCGACCCGTCGCGCCCGGTCATCATGGTTGGACCCGGTACCGGCATCGCCCCGTTCCGCGCCTTCGTGGAGGAGCGCGAGGCGGTCGGCGCGTCCGGCAAGAACTGGCTGTTCTTCGGCGACCAGCACTTCATGACCGACTTCCTCTACCAGGCGGAATGGCTGAAGTACCTCAAGTCGGGCGTGCTCACCCGCATGAACGTGGCCTTCTCGCGCGACCAGCAGGAGAAGGTGTACGTGCAGCAGCGGATGCTGGAGCACGGTGCCGACCTGTATGCCTGGCTGCAGGACGGCGCGCATTTCTATGTCTGCGGCGATGAAAAGCGCATGGCGCACGATGTCCACAACGCACTGCTGGCGATCGTGGCGAAGGAGGGCGGTCTCGGTGCCGAGCAGGCCGAGGAGTACGTGAAGAACCTCCAGAAGGAAAAGCGCTACCAGCGCGATGTGTACTAAGAAGGAAAATCAGCGATGAGCGACGTGACCCCCGAGGAACTCAAGAAACGCGTGGAAGTGGAGCGCATCAAGGATGCGAGCAACTACCTGCGCGGCACGCTGGTGAAGAGCCTGAACGACCCGCTGACCGGCGCGTTGGCGGACAGCGACACGCAGTTGTCGAAGTTCCACGGCATCTACCAGCAGGACGACCGCGACCTGCGCGACGAACGCCGCCGCCAGAAGCTCGAGCCGCACTACCAGTTCATGGCCCGCATCCGCGTTCCCGGCGGCGTGTGCACACCCGATCAATGGCTGCAGGTGGACCGGATCGCCAATACGTGGTGCAACCGCACCATCCGGCTCACCACGCGCCAGGCCTACCAGTTCCACGGCATCATCAAGCGCGACCTGAAGCGGACCATCGCCGAGGTGAACGCGGCGCTGCTCGACACCATCGCCGCCTGCGGTGACGTGAACCGCAACGTCATGTGCAATGTCAATCCGGAGCAGTCCCGCCTGCACGAGGAGGTATTCGAATATACCCGCCGCATCAGCGAGCACCTGACCCCGCGCACCACGGCCTACCACGAGATATGGCTGGACAAGGAGCTCGTCGCGACCAGCGAGAAGAAGGACGAGGAGCCGATCTACGGCAAGCATTACCTCCCGCGCAAGTTCAAGACCGCCGTGGCCATCCCGCCGAGCAACGACGTGGACATCTATGCCAACGACATGGGCTTCATCGCCATCGCGGAGAACGGCCGGCTGACCGGATTCAACATCACCGTGGGCGGCGGCATGGGCATGACCCACGGCGAGCCGGAAACCTACCCGCGCCTGGCCGACGTCATCGGTTACTGTCCGAAGGAAAAGACCCTGCAGGTCGCCGAGGAGATCGTGAAGATCCAGCGCGACTTCGGCGACCGGACCAACCGCAAGCATGCACGCTTCAAGTACACCATCGACGACCGCGGCGTGGAGTGGTTCAAGTTCGAGCTGAACAAGCGGCTCGGCTGGGTCATGGAAGCGCCGCGTCCGTTCACCTTCGAGGATTCCGGCGACCGGTACGGCTGGGTCGAGGGCATCAACGACACCTGGCACTTCACGATCTTCATCCAGAACGGCCGTGTCCTGGACACCGATGACTACCCGATGATGACCGGCCTGCGCGAGATCGCCAAGGTGCATGCAGGTGATTTCCGCCTGACCCCGAACCAGAACCTGATCATCGGCCGGGTGAGCAGCAAGCAGAAGCCGGTGATCGACGCCTTGTTGAAGAAGTACAAGCTGAGCGGCTCGATCCACCAGAGCGGCCTGCGCCTGAACTCGATGGCCTGTGTGGCCTTTCCGACCTGTGCGCTGGCCATGGCCGAGAGCGAACGCTACCTGCCCTCGCTGCTGACCAAGATCGAGGCGATCATGAAGGAGGCCGGCCTGGAGCACGACCCGATCGTGATCCGCATGACCGGTTGCCCGAACGGGTGCGCCCGTCCGTTCCTCGGCGAGATCGCCTTCGTGGGCAAGGGTCCCGGCAAGTACAACCTTTACCTGGGTGCGGGTTTCCACGGCGAACGGTTGAACAAGATGTACCGCGAGAACATCGGAGAGGAGCAGATCCTCGCCGAGCTCACCCCGATCATCCACCGGTACGCGAAGGAACGTGAGAAGGGCGAGAAGTTCGGCGATTTCGTGGTCCGTACCGGTTATGTGAAAGCGGTATTGGCGGGCAAGGAATTTCACAGCTGATGTCGGACGGGCCGGAAGGCTTGGCGCTGGACGCGTTGCACCTGGTGCCGCACGATCCGCGCTGGTCCGGCTGGTATGCCGCCGAAGCGGCACGGCTGGCCCAGTTGCCCGGGCTCGTTCGCATCGCCCACATCGGCAGCACGTCGATGCCCGATGTACCGGCCAAGCCGGTCATTGATACCGCGGTCCAGCTTGTTGATCCGGGACTGCCGTCCGTAGCCCGGTTCCTGGCCGACCGAGGTTACTGCAACCACGGTGACTACGGCCTGCCCGGCCGGATCTTCTTCACGCGGGGCGATCCCCCGTGTTTTCACCTGCATGTCGTGGGGGAGGAATCACCGCATTGGTCGGCATGGTTGCGCTTCCGCGATGCGTTGCTCGCCGATCCGTCGTTGCGTCGTGCCTACGGCGACGAAAAGGTGCGTTTGTTGCATCAGTGCAGCGGTGACCGCCGTCGTTACACCCGGGAAAAATCCTCGTTCATCCAGCGGGTGCTGGCGGGTTGAAACCGTGTGAAACTTCGGGCGCATGGACCGGCCATGTGCTACGATCCGGATCAGGACAGGAGAGCTTATGAAACAACCATCCTCCCGTTACCGCACTGGACGCCGTGTGCTCCGGAAGATCCACGGCCAGCGCGCCATCGACACCATTGACGCGATGGCCGACATCGCGCCCGACATGCCGCGGTTCGTGTACGAGTTCCCGTTCGCGGAGATCTACACGCGCCCCGGACTGGACCTGAAAAGCCGGCAACTGGTCACGGTGTCGTGCCTCGCGACGCTCGCCAACGCCGGTCCGCAGCTCAAGGCGCACCTCCGCGGTTCCCTGAATGTGGGGTGGACCCGCGAGGAACTCGTGGAGGCCCTGATGCAGCTCGCGGTCTACGCCGGTTTTCCGGCGGCCTTGAACGCCCTGAAGATCGCCCGCGAGGTGTTCGCGGAAATCGATACGGCGGCAACCGCCACGAAGCCGGTCCGGCGAAAACGTGCACCGCGGGGATGAGGGACACGTTGGTCATCCGTTCGCCCGATGGACGGGCCACGGCCACGGTGTGTCCGGACCATGGCGCACAGCTGGCATCGCTGATCGCCCCGGTTCGCGGCATTCCCCGTGACGTCTTCTACCGTCGCGGCTCGTTCTGGGAGTCGATCGTGGATGGGGGCGGATTGCCTTACCTGTTCCCGGTGGTGGGTCGTCACCGGCTGGACGAGCATGCCGGAAGGTACCGGTGGCAGGGGAAGGACTTCGACATGCCGATGCACGGATTTTCCCTGACGCGGCGGTGGCCGGTGGTGGATGCGGGACCGCACCATGTTGAAGTCCGCTTGTGTTCGGATGCATCCACCCTGGCCCTGTTCCCGTTTCCCTTCGAGGTCCGCCTCTGCTACCGGCTCGAAAACGATGGCCTGTTCATCCGGCAGTTCCTTGACGGGCGCGGTGGCGGATTTCCGTTGGCGGCCGGTTTCCATCCGTATTTCGCCTTGAGTCCGGAGGACGTGGAGGGTTGTGAGATCGAAGGTTCCTTCGAGGCGGTCGGGACCTACGACGGTACCTATACCGGGGTCGAGCACTGGGAACCGGCGGTCCCGCGGATGGGGGTGGCGGCGTTGGCGCGGGGATCGCGGGTCGTGCGGGTCGCGAACAGCGACGCCGTGCATATCCGGGTGCATGGCGAACCGTGGATGACCATGATGGCGCGAAGTGACGGTGTGCCGGCGTTCCGGTATCTCCAGTTTTACCGGTCGGGTGCGGATCCGTTCATCTGCATCGAACCGTGGATGGATCTGCCGAATGCGCTGAACCGCGGCTGTCCGCTGGTCACCGGGTTGAGCGAGGCGACGCTGGCGTTATGCTGGCACGGCTGATCAGGCTTCGTTGACCGGCTCTTCCGGCGCTTCCGCCGGTTCGATCACCTCGGGCAGCGAAGCGGTGTCCACCGGCAGCGGGGTGTCGGGTGCGACTTCCGGGTGGTGGTGTTCCTGCGGCTGTTCGGTGGGGATCGCATTCGGTGCCTTGAGGTGGCCCGGTACGGCGTAGGTGCCGTTGAAGAACTCGATGATGTGGCCTTTTTCGATGAGCCAATGGAGCGGGTTGATCTTCGCCACCACCTCGGGATCATCCACGGTCTTGCCGGGATACAGCTTGTCCACGAGCTGCTTCAGGTTCCAGCCCGGGTGCTCGCTGATCAGGGCGATCATGTCCTTGATCTCGGGGATCGCGTGTTCGGCATCGAACGGTTTCGGCGGGATGGCGGTCACGAACGTCTCATCCTTGCCGGCCTTGAACAGGTGCAGGCGCATCCGCTTGAAGGCGGGACGAAGGGCGAGCATCAACGTGAACGGGAAGCGGTTCTCGCGGTTCCATGCGCCATTGAGCACCTGCAGCAGCTTGGGATCGTTCATCAAGGCCACAGCCGAGCCGGGAAGGACCATGCGGGGACCGGAGTGGATCAGGGCTGGCGCGTGTTTCTCGATGAATTGGTTTTCCGCCTCGAGCAGGGTCAGCTCGGCCGGTGCGTCCGGGGTTTCCTTTAAACGGTAGCGCACCTGCACGCGGCAACTTTCCTTCCATTGCTCGACCACGGCAGGATCGCGGACCATTTCGACCTGGCTACGGTAATCATCCAAGCTAAGGTGGCTGAACCGGGTGCGGTGGACATCCATCAGCCGTTCGTTGTACCCGTGGTAGTTCGGGGGGCCCAGCAATTCGCCGGAACGTTTGCAGCGGCCCACGCAGACGAAATTCCCGGTGGGTGGCTCAACCGTCACTTCAACGCGTTCGTAATGCTGGTCCAGGCACTTCTTCACCAGGTGCTGGATCGCTTCCTCGCGGGTCAAGAAGACGGCTTTCGTCTCGCGGCACTGGAACAGGGTCAATGGGGCGGAACCGTCCTTCGGTGCACGGACCTCCAGCTTCAGCATGTGGTGTTCCGGTTTGATCAGGAACAGGCTCGCCAGGTAGGTCAGCGGGAAGGCGCGGCGCACGGCGTGCAACTGGCGGACCACGGCACCAAGGCGGTCGCGGTCGGGCAGGAAATGGATATCGATCGGGAGGTTGATGCGTTCTTCAGCCTGCCGGGGAGGTCCGCGGTGCTGATCGCGTCCGCCGCGTTCGGGGCGACGATCGGGGCGGCCGGAACCGCCACCGGCGGGTGGGGGGCCGCGCCGGTCATCACGGCGGGCATCCGGGCGTTTATCGCCACGAGGAGCGCCACGCGGGTCGCGGCCTCCGGCTCCGCCGCCACGGCCATCGCGGGAATCGCGGCGACGATCATGGCGTGCTCCACCCCGTTCCTCGTAGCTGGTAATCTCGTTCGAGGGCTTGCGGGCCCAGGTGGGCGTGAAATTCAAATCGAGGGCCATGTCCTGCAGCGGCACCGGACTCGTGGCTGACTCATCGGAGGGCGGCAGGTTGGTTGTGTCGTCGTGTTCGGCCATAAAGAATGATTCCCGTCCCATGAAGCTAGCAGAACAGGGCCGGGAGGAAAGGATTTTTGTTACATTGCCGCGGCGATGGTACGGGGTATAGTGGACCCATGAAACTAACCATCCAGCAGGAGCCGGTGTGGCCGGCATTGTCCGACGACCAGCTTGAGAAGTACTCTTCCGCGGTCACGCTCTCCGACATGGAGATCTTCGTGTTCCCGGAACTGCTCTACAGTCTGGTGCTGGCCAACATCATGTCGCCGCGCGTGTGGGCCTGGCGCGACGATCCCTGGTTTGCCGAAAACGCGAAGCTCAAGCCCTACCGGCGCATCCTGCGCCTGAAGCAGTACATCATCGACCATTACGAATTCAACCTCGACCTCGATACCTGGGGCCTGACCACCAAGCAGCAGGAGATCGAGCGGTTCCGTCCTTTTATCGATGAATCGACGATCAGCCGCAGCAACGCCCTGTTCGGCTATGAGGGCGACAAGTACTACTTCGACCTCGATATCCGGAAGCATTTCGGCCTCGACAAGTACAACACCGACGACATCCCTTACTGGAAGACCGAGACCGTGGAGGCGATGGATGCCTTCGTACTCCGGCCCGGCTACCGGCTCGGGGCGGGCGAGTGCGTGTCGCTCTCGACCCTGTATGCCGCCTCGATGTTCGTGGTGTGCGGCATCCCGCTCGACGACATCTACCTGATGGCCACGCCGCTGCACTCGCAGAACTACATCGCGGTGAACGACGGCATCATCACCAACAACCGCCGGATCATGACCAAGAACATGTGGTTCAACGGCTCGGAGCAGACGGTGAAGGCACAACGCGCATTGCGCCACGAGCAGATCACCATCGTCAGCCATCACACCGGCCTGGTCCATTGCGTGTACCCGGAGGCGACCATCGATCCCGGGGCCTACGCGCGCTTCCAGGACCACCTGCGGGGTTACCTGACCACCACGGTTGATCTCGAGATCCTCGCGAATTTCCTGCGCCAGCACAGCGAGCTCCAGAAGTGTTTCCAGTTCTGCCGGGACTGCCACGGCAAGTCCCAGTGGATCGAGGCGGAGAAGGTGTATGCCTACGAGCACACCGGACCGTACAAGGCGAGCGACAAGACCCGGGACAAGCTGCTCGATGACATCGACATGGACATGTTCTACCCGGAGCGCATCCCGGGTCGCATCTGCATCAACATCCTCGACGAATTCTTCCGCGAGAACAGGATCGACATTTCAAAACCGTCCGATGTCGAGAAGTTGAAGGCGGCCTTGCAGGGGGAATGCACGGGTTCGTGTTCCGTGGTCGAGAAGCTGGCGGAATTCGCCCGGCTGGAGCCGAAATTTCCCGATCACGGCACGGCGAAGTCCTTCGTGCCCGGCGGTTCGGTCGGGATTGATCCGGCCATGGAGCGTGCGGCGATCGTCGAACGGATCCGGGCCGGTCGTTCGAGGTATGCCATGGCGGATCTGGCGTTCTACGCCGCCCGCGACTTTTCCTGCACGGATTGGCGGCCGTTCTTCAAGGCGGCACTTGAGCGCAACCCGGTATGCCGGACGGGCTCCCGCGATTGGTCCATCGGGCATGTGGTGGAGACCCTGGCCGGGTGGCCGGAGGAATCGATCTACGACGGGGCGCGTATGGCGCAACCCGACGAGGTGTGGAACTACAAGCGCGGGGACGGATTCGAGAAGGCCATCACCCTGGCCACGATCCTGCACGGGCGCGATGCGGGGGTTCCGGTCGTTATCACGGTGGAGCCGGGGCAGGCCCGGGTTACGCAGGGCGATCTGGAGATACGCTGGCCGAGTTCGAAAGGATTACGTGGCCGGATTGAGATAACCTAAGCCCCGTAGGTCGCGCGTATCCACTCCACTTCCCGGGTCAAGCCATCACGCACGCTGGTGGTCGGCTGGTAGCCCAGCAGCTTCCGGGCCTTCTCGATGTTCGCGGCGGTGTGTTTCTGGTCGCCGGGGCGGGCCGGTTTGCGGTCGATGCTGGCCTTCCGTCCGGTTAGTTCCTCCAGCAGGGTCACCACCTCGTTCAGCGAGATGATCTGGCCGCCGCCGACGTTGAATACCTGGCTGAGGGAATGGTCGCGGTGGAGGGCGGCGCGGTAGGTGGCGTCCACGCAATCGGCGACGAAGGTATTGCTGCGGGTCTGCTCGCCATCGCCGAACATCGGGAAGGTTTTGCCGTCGAGCAGGGCCTTGATCAGGATGTGATAGGCCATGTCGGGGCGCTGGCGCGGACCGTACACGGAGAAGTACCGCAGGATGGTGATCGGGGTTCCGAAATTCGCCTCGTAGGCGCGGCAGAGGTTCTCCGCGGCGAGCTTGGTGATGCCATAAGGGGAGAACGGGACGGTCGGGCTGTCCTCCGGCTCGGTGGCTTCACGGCCGTACACGCTCGATGTGGAGACGTGGATGAAGTGGGGAAGCCTGGTGGCGCGTGCTGCATCGAGGAGGCGCTGGGTCGCCTCGAGGTTGCACGAACTGTAGAGGGGGAAATCGTCCCAGCTCTTCATCAGGCCGGGCATGGCAGCCAAGTGGAACACCGCGTCAGCCCCGGTGAGGGCGTCGTTCAGCGGATCCTTGCGGAGGTCGCAGGGGATGAAGGTGAAAGCCGGGTGGGCGAGGGCGGTGGTGAGGTTCGACTCCTTGATCGACCGGTCGTAGTACGGGATGAAGCAATCCAAGCCGCGCACCGTATGGCCATCGGCCAGCAGTCGCTCGACCAGGTGCGATCCGATGAATCCGGCGGCGCCGGTGACGATGTATGTACTCATATGTGGGCCTGTCGATCCGTTTATTTATTCACGCATCCATCGATTCATCAAGCGGCTGCGCGGAATTCAGCTTGCAAATGACGTTGGGTTATCATGCAATGCCTTGTTGCGGATTCCAAGTCCATTCATGGCCGGGAAATCGAGCGGGGTAACTATGCGGAAGATGAAGGGTACGGGGTTGACGGGAAACCATACGGGTACGGTTCGTTGTACGACCGTGGCCTTGGGGGTGTATCTGCTGGCCACAACGGTGCCGGCTCGGGCGCAAGTTGAGATGAAGGGAACGCCGCTGCTCGAACCGGCCACCTTGTCGATTCAATTGGATGCTCCCGCCAAAGCGAATACTGATTCGATTCGCGTCGGTTTCTACAACATCGAGATGTTCACCGACGGGATCAAGGATGGCAAGACCCGGAACGAGGCAGCCGCCCGCAACCAGGCCCGGGGGGCAGCGGCGATTGTTGACGAACTTGCCGCAGATATCCTGGTGGTCAGCGAAGTGGAGAACGAACGGGCTCTTGGCTGGTTGAACGATGGGTTGGTGTCCCCGTATCCGTTTGGCTACACCGTGCAGTTCGGTTCGCAGTCGGGCCGGGAAGAGAAAATGAACATCGCCTTGCTCAGCCGGGTTCAGGCTGAATCCGTGCATGAGATCGATTTCGGCCCGATGACCGGGCCGCACCGGCCGACCCGCGGCCTGTTGCGGGCAGTGATCCCCCTGGATGACGACAACCATTGGCTTCTGCTGTATGGCGCACACCTCAAGGCCAACTGGGGCGACAGGGAACGCAATTATGCCCAGCGGGTGAATGCGTTGAAGTTCCTGATGGAGGATGTCGAGTCCGTGCTTGCCACGCATCCGGATCGCAACTGGGAGGTGATGGTGGTCGGCGATTTCAATACGGATCCGTTGCTGAAGCAGTTCGACGATGATCCGACGCTGAAGGTGATGGAGGATTTTATCGACTTGTTCAGCGTCCACCACGACGTATCGGACCTGTACACGGTTCCGACGCGGCGGGGCGATCCGATGCGCGAATTCCCTCCCGCCTTGTTCGACCGGGTGTTGGTTCGTCCGGAAGTGCGGGCCGTGCCGTGGCAGACATCACTGCCGGGCGTGGTCATGAAGGGCACGGAGACCGAGGATGTGACCGTGCTGCCGGGGCAGGGGAACCACGTCTCGGACCACTATCCGATCTACGTCGACCTGATGCGCTGACCGCGCACGGCCGGATCATCCGCCGCCGAGGTACGATTCCTTTACGCTGGGATTGTCGGCCAGGGTGCGTGCCGGTCCCTCCATTTCCACCTGACCGGTCTGTAGCACGTATCCACGGTGGGCGATCTGCAGGGCATGCCAGGCGTTCTGTTCGACAAGGAGGATGGTCTTGCCGGCCTTGTTGAGGTTGACGATGGTGGTGAAGATGACTTCAACCAGCACCGGCGCGAGGCCGAGGGTCGGTTCGTCGAGCAGCAGCAACGTCGGGTTTTGCATCAGCGCGCGGCCGATGGCCAGCATCTGTTGTTCTCCACCAGACAGGGTTCCGCCATCCTGGCGGCGTCGCTCAGCCAGCCGGGGGAAGAGCGCGAAGACTTCCTCCTTGCGGCGCAGGCTCGAGGCGGCATCGCGTTCCAGGTAGCCTCCCATGTCGAGGTTCTCGTCCACGGACAAGCGAGGGAAAATGCGGCGACCTTCCGGCACGTGGATCAGGCCTTGGGCGGCGAGGTCGTGGGGGGGGCGGCCTCCGATCGGCGCACCCCGGAACAGGATCTGTCCGGCGCGGGGAGCGAGGAGGCCGGAGAGGGTGCGGAGGGTCGTGCTCTTGCCGGCTCCGTTGGCACCGATCAGGGTGACGATTTCGCCGGGCAGGATGTGAAAACTGATGCCGCGGAGCGCCTCCACCTTGCCGTAGCAGACGCACAGGTCCTTCACGTCCAGCAATGGACTGGAAGCCGGGTCAGGCATCGGTGGTCACCGCTCCTATGGCCGAGGCCCCGAGGTAGGCCTCGATGACGGCGGGGTTCCGGCGGATCTCGGCGGGTTGGCCTTCGGCGATCTTGCGGCCGTAATCAAGTACCGCCACACGGTCGGACAGGCTCATCACCATGTTCATGTGGTGCTCGATCAGCAGGATGGTCAGGGAGAAGTCGTCGCGGATCGTGCGGATGAAGTCGCGCAACACATCGGTCTCCTTCGGATTCATGCCGGCCGCCGGTTCATCCAGCAACAGCAGGCGGGGTTCGAGGGCGAGGGCGCGGGCGATCTCGAGGCGGCGCTGGTCGCCATACGGAAGGTTGCGCGCCAGTTCCTCGGCTTTTTCCGCGAAGCCGAAGTAATCCAGCAGGTCCATGACCTTCCGGGCGATCCGGTGCTCCTGTCGGTGGAAGCGACGGGTCCGGAACATCGCGTCGAGGTAGGAATACGAGGCATGGCTGTGTTGCGCGACGAGCACGTTCTCGAACACGGTCATGGCCCCGAAGAGCCGGATATTCTGGAAGGTGCGGGCCACGCCGCGGCGGGCGATGGATTCGGGGGCGAGGCGGGAGATGCGGCGGCCCTCCCAGGTGATCGTGCCGCAGTCCGGCCGGTACACGCCGGTCAGCACGTTGAAAAGGCTGGTCTTGCCGGCCCCGTTCGGTCCGATCACGGAGAAGATCTCGCCACGCTGGACCTCCAGGTTCACGCCATCCACGGCCACCAGGCCGCCAAACCGCTTGGTGATGTCGCGGATGACCAGGCTCATGACGCCTTCCCTTTGCGGCGTGCTTCCAGTTCGAGTTTATGGCGGGTCTCGGGGATCAGGCCGGCGGGGCGGAAGATCATCATCAGCACCATGATCAATCCGAAGATCATGCGCTCGTACTTGGCCGGTTCCAGTTGCGAGGAGAGGTTGGCGAAGTTGTACTTGATGAACCCGAGATCGAGCACGAATCCGGTCTGGCGCAGGTGGTTCAGGCCTTCGGACAGCGACTTCAGGACCTCGATGTTCAGAAGGGTCACCGCGGCCGCGCCGAGCAGTGCCCCCTGGATCGACCCCATGCCGCCGAGGATGACCATGGCGAGGATGGTGATCGATTGCAGCAGGGTGAACGATTCGGGGCTGACGAAGAGTTGCTTGGCGGAAAAGATCGCGCCCATCACCCCGGAGAAGGCCGCGCCGGTGGCGAAGGCCAGCACCTTGGTGCGGAGCAGGGGAATGCCCATCGAGCGCGCGGCGATCTCGTCCTCGCGGATGGCCACCCAGGCCCGGCCGAACCGTGAACGGTCGAGGCGGCGGTTGATCAGCACGATGGCGAGCATCACGACGAGCACGAGGCCGTAGAAGAACAGGGCCACCGCGTGGTTGGTCTGGAGGGTCAGGCCGAGCCGGTCGGTGATGGCGAGGATCCAGTCCACCGGGGGGCGCTCGACCGGCGAGATCCCTTTGGGTCCGTTGGTGATGTTCACCGGATGATCGAGGTTGTTGGCGAGGACTCGCACGACCTCGCCGAGGCCGAGGGTGACGATGGCCAGGTAATCGCCGCGCAGGCGCAAGGCCGGCAATCCGATGAGCACGCCGACCAGCGCGGCGGTGATCACGGCCAGTGCCATGAAGAGGTAGAAATAGGGCCAGCCAGGCAGGGGGAAGTGTCCACCCTCGATGAACTGGTTCGCCTGCGGGGAACCGAAGATGGCCCAGGTGTAGGCGCCGATGGCGAAGAAGGCGGCGTAGCCGAGGTCGAGCAGGCCGGCCATGCCGACCACGATGTTCAGGCCGAGCGCGAGCGCAGCGTAGATGCCGATCTGGATGAACAATTCGAACAGGAAGGAATTCTCGAGGCCGGCCACGGGAATGCCGATCAGCAGTACGAAGGCCATCGACGACCAGCGACTCCAGCGGTGCAGGCGGATCAGCGTGCCTGCGAACAGAATGCCCAGAACCGGGACGAGCAGGATGGTCGTGTCGGGAAAGATCCAGAGCAAGCCGACCGAGGCGAGGGTCAGCAGCGGATACAGGAAGGACTGGACCGAGGCGCGGTTCATACCTTGTCCTTCTGGGCCTTGCCGAAAATCCCCTGCGGTCGGCAGAGCAGCAACAGGACGAGGATCACGAAGCCAAAGACATCCTTGTACTCGGTGCCGACCGCGCCATTGGTGAAGAAGGGCAGGTAGAAGCCGCCCAGGGTTTCAAGCTGGCCGAGGATGACGCCGCCGATCATCGCGCCGGGGATACTGCCGATGCCGCCCAGCACGGCCGCGGTGAACGCCTTGATGCCGGGGATGAAGCCGCAGAACGGGTTCACTTGTGTATACAGCACGCCGAACAGGACGCCGGCGACGCCACCGAGGAATCCGCCGATGAAAAAGGTGCGGGCAATGATCGAGTCGGGATTGACGCCCATCAGGCTTGCCGTGGTCGCGTCCTGGGCCACGGCGCGGATCGCCTTGCCGAGTCGCGTCCGCTTCACCAGGAACCACAGGCCGGCCAGCATCAGCAGGGTTACGACGATGGTGATGAGACCCTTCACCTGCAGGGTCATGTCCAACGGGAGCACGAGGGTGTGTTCCAGTTCGGCATGGCTCGGATAGTTCATGTAGAACTCGCCGTGCCACAGGCCTTCGATCAGGCGGACCAGGTCCTGCAGGAAAAACGAGATGCCGATGGCGGTGATCAGCGGCACGAGGCGGTTGGTGTAACCGCGGCGGCGCAGCGGCCGGTAGGCGAGGCGTTCGATGGTCACCGCAGTGGCGCCGGATACGAATCCGGCGGTGACGATGGCGACCACGAGCAGGGTGAACGGGTTTTCAATATGCGGCGAAAGGTAGCGGAAGACCTCGACGCCGGTGACGGCGCCGATCATGAAGACCTCGGAGTGCGCGAAATTGATCAGGCCGAGCACGCCATACACCATGGTGTACCCGAGGGCGATCATGGCGTAGACGCTGCCGACGAGCAGCCCCTCGAGGATAATGCTCGGCAGGATTTCGAGAAGCGCTCCGTCCAATCCAGGTTCCTCCGTCAGGGGGCGCGGCGGGCGGCGCGTCAGGGTGCGGGTTCGATGGTCTGGGTGATGGCCTTGACGGTCTTTCCGGGATACGAGGCCGTCTCAAACTTCACGATGTAGTAATCGGATCGCACCCGGTCGCCCTTGTCGTCGAAGGCGATCGCCCCGGTGATGCCGTCGATCGAGACGGCCCGCACGGCCTCGGCCACGTCGGCGCGGGTTGGTGTCTTGCCCGGGTTCTTCTCCATCCAGTCCTTCAGTGCGGCGACGAAGACATTGCCGCAGTCGTAGGCGTAAAGCGCATAGGATTCGGCGTCCTTCTGGAAGCGTGTCTTGAAGCGCTCGGCGAAACTGCGGGCGGCGGGAAACTGGTCGGCGGGTCCGGCCACCGTCGTGTAGTACGCGCCGACGACGGCATCCTGGGCGATCTTCACGAACTCGGAGGAGTCCATCGCGTCAGGGCCGATGTAGGTCGCGGTGATGCCGCGCTCGCGCATCTGCTTGAGCAGCACACCGCCGCGATCGTAGATGCCGCCGAAATACACGACATCGGGCTTCATCACGCGCATGCGGAGGATCAGCGAGCTGAAGTTCGACAGTTCCTCGGTGCCATCGTAGCCGACGACTTCGGCGCCGAGGGCGAGGGCGCGGGTGCGGAACGCCTCGGCCACACCCTGGCCGTAGGTGGTCTTGTCGTGGACCACGAAGATCCGTTTGGCGCCGAGCTCATTCACGGCGAATTCGGCACCGACCGGCCCCTGCACGTCATCGCGTCCGCAGATGCGGTTGACGTTCGGATAGCGGCGTTCGGTGATCTGGGGATTGGTATTCGCCGGGGAAACCATGGCGAGCTGGTATTCGCGATAAACCTCGGAAGCGGGAATGGCAACACCCGAGTTGAGATGCCCGATCACGCCGAGGATCTCCTTGTCGTTCACGATGCGGCGGGCGGTGGCGACGCCGACATCGGGCGAGGCCTGGTCATCCTGCGGGGAGAAGGCGAGGGTAATGCCTTTTTCCTTGAACCAGGGCGAGGCCTCCTCGATGGCGAGTTGGGCTCCGAGTTTGATCATTTCACCGAGACCTGCCTGGGAGCCGGAAAGCGGGCTGACCGAGGCGATCTTGATGGTGTCCGCGCCGACCGTCGCGGACAGGGCGGACGACAACAGCAGTGCGGTTAACGGGAGATTTTTCATGGTACGGGATTAAATACTGCCGGATCGGGAATGTCAACCGGAGCCGCACAGTTGAGCGCCGTGCGAAGCGCACGACTGTGCGGGCTCATTCGGCCGCGGCGCGATCCAGCCAGACGGCGACCTGCGGATGCTTCCAGACGACCTGGCCGGCGATCACATTCCGGGGCTGGGCGAGCAGGGAGCGGACCTTCTCCGTCTTGTCGGAGCCGGTGACCACGAACACGATCCGGGTTGCCATCCGGATAATCGATGGCGCGGCGCTGATGCCGATGCGCCCGTCGGGACGGTCCACGTCGATGGCCGGCTGCCGGGACGCCCGGTCGAGATCATTCGGGGAGAAAAGGGAGGCGGTATGGCCGTCGGCACCGAGGCCCAGGAAGGCGGTTTCCAGAGAACCATCCGATGAAAAGAATTGCTGAAGTCGGCGGCCGAAGTCGGCTGCGCTGTCCAGGCGGGGCAGGGTGGTGTTGACCAGCAGCAGCTGTTCCGGTGCGGCCTGGACAGCCTGGAAGAACGGCTGCATCATCAAGGCGTTGCTGTCGGGGTGGTCGGCGGGCACCCAGCGCTCATCGCTGATGATCAGGGTCAGGTTGGGCGGGATGTGCCGGCCGGAGGCGGCGACCAAGCCATAGGCCGCCTTCGGGGTGCGGCCACCGGCCAGCATCACGCCGATCTGCCGCCCGGGTTCAGCGATGGCCTGGTCGAACAACCCGAGCAGGGATTCGGCCAGGGCATGCGCCACCGCGTCCGCGTCGTTGTAGACCCGGCGGTTGATCATCCAGCCGCACGAACCGCTGGCCGAATCAACCGGCATCTTTGAACTGTCCCACCAGCGCGGTCACCATGGCCTTCGCGTCGCCGAACAACATGCGGGTGTTGTCCTTGAAGAAGAGCGGGTTTTCCACGCCGGCGAAGCCGGACGCCATGCTGCGCTTCAGGACAAAGCAGGTCTTCGCCTCGTCGACATTGATGATCGGCATGCCGTAGATCGGGCTCGATGTATCCTCGCGGGCGGCCGGGTTCACCACGTCGTTCGCGCCGATGACGATGGCGACATCGATGGTGGCCATGACCGGATTGACATCCGGCGGTTCGACCAGTTGTTCGTACGGCACATTCGCCTCGGCGAGCAGCACGTTCATGTGGCCGGGCATGCGGCCGGCGACCGGGTGGATCGCATATTTCACATCGCATCCATTCTTCTCCAGCGCATCGCCGAGTTCACGCACGACGTGCTGGGCCTGGGCCACCGCCATGCCGTAGCCGGGGACGACGACCACCGAGCGCGCGGCCTCGAGGATGTAGTAGGCGTCTTCCGCCGTGATCGGCTTCGCTTCACCTTGCACTGTGCCGGACTTCGCGGAGGAAGAGGTCGCGCCGAAGCCGCTGAACAGTACGTTGCTCAGCGAGCGGTTCATCGCCTTGCACATGATCTGGGTCAGGATGATACCGCTGGCGCCGACGAGGCAGCCCGCGACGACCAGCACGTTGTTGAAGATGATGAAGCCGGCTGCACAGGCGGCCAGTCCCGAGTAACTGTTGAGCAGCGATATGACGACCGGCATGTCTGCGCCACCGATCGGGATAACCGCCAGCACGCCGAGGATCAACGAGATAATGACGGCAATCAGGAATAACGGATAGGTGGTTTCCGGGGCGATACTGCCGAGGACGAGAATCACGATGCTCGCGATCAGCAAACCGGCGTTGACCGGTTTCTGCGCCTTGAACAGGATCGGCTTGCTGTTCATCTTCTCGGCCAGCTTCGCATAAGCGATGATGCTGCCGGTGAAGGTGATGCCGCCGATGATGACCGCGAGATAGGTCGCGACCATGGTGAAGGCCGGAAGGTTCACGGTCTCGGCATGAACGCCGCGGTGGTATTCGGACCAGCCGACGAGCAGGCTGGCCAGTCCGCCGAATCCGTTGAACAAGGCCACCATTTCCGGCATCGATGTCATCTTCACCCGTTGGGCGGCGATGGCACCGATCAGCCCGCCGACGATGAAACCGGCGGCGATCAGCTTGAACGAGATCACATCCTTCATGATCAGCGTGGCGACCACGGCGAGCAGCATGCCGATGGCGGAGATGAAATTACCCCGGACCGCGGTTTTGGCGGAACCGAGCATTTTCAATCCGATGATGAACAACACCGCCGATACGATGTAACTGATATCTATGACAAATTGAAGGTTCATCAGGATTTCGAGGCTCCATCTTTCTTCTTGAACATGCCCAGCATGCGGTTGGTCACCATGTAGCCGCCGACCACATTGACGGTGGCCAGCGTTACGGCAAGGAACCCGAGAACCGAGGTGACCAGGTGCCCGTCATCCACGCCCGCGGCGATAATGGCCGCGACGATGGTGATGCCGGAGATCGCGTTGGACCCGGACATCAGGGGTGTGTGCAACTGCGAGGGGACCTTCACGATCAGCTCGAAGCCGAGGAAGATCGCCAGGACGAAGACGAAGAACAGCAGGGTCAGTTCCATGGGTTATCCTTTCTGCGGGGCGGACAGCCCCTTGATGGTCGGGTGAACAATGGCGCCTTCGTGGGTGATCAGGCTGCCCTGGATAATGTCATCCTCGCGCTTGAGGGTGAAGGTCTTGGCCTTCTTGTCCCAGAAGTGCTCGATGAAGTTGTAGAGGTTGCTGGCGAACATCTGCGAGGCGTGGACGGCCACGCGGCCGGGCAGGTTGCCGAGGCCGATCAGGCGGACGCCGTTCAGGTCGACTTCCTCGTTCAGCACCGAGCCCTCGACATTGCCGCCGGTCTCCACCGCCATGTCCACGACCACGCTGCCCGGGCTCATGCCGGCGACCATGTCCCTGGTGACGATGACCGGCGCCTTGCGGCCGAACACCTGGGCGGTAGTGATGACCACGTCGGCCGCGGCACAATGCTTGGCCATGGCCTGGCGTTGTATCGCGAGTTGTTCCTCGGTCAGGGCCTTGGCATAGCCATCCTTGGTCTGTCCGGTTTCCCCGAGGTCCACCTTGACGAATTTGGCGCCGAGGGACTTGACCTGCTCCTCGACCACCGGCCGCGTGTCGAAGGCCTCGACGAGCGCGCCGAGGCGTTTGGCGGTTGCGATGGCCTGGAGGCCGGCCACGCCGACACCGATGATGAAGACCTTGGCCGGGGCGATGGTGCCGGCGGGGGTGGTCATCATCGGGAAGATCTTGGTCAGCCGCTCGGCGGCGAGGATCACCGCCACGTAGCCGCCGAGGTTCGCCTGGGAACTGATCACGTCCATCTTCTGGGCGATGGTCGAGCGGGGGATCATCTCGAGGCTGACCGCGCTGATCTGCCGTTCGGCCAAGGCCTGGATCAGGCCGTGTTCGTTGAAGGGGTCCAGGTAGCTGACATGCAGGGTGCCGGGCTTCATGCCGTCCAGCCCGGCGGTCGTCGGCTTGCGCAACCGCAATACTATGTCGGCCTGTCCCTGACCTTCGGTGAGTCCCACGACGGTTGCACCGACCTTGGTAAATGCTTCATCGGAGAGGCCGAGGGAAGCGCCGATGCCGGTTTCAACGAAGACCTCGGCGCCGAGCTTGATCAGTTTCTCGGTAATCGCCGGGGTTACCGGGATCCGTGTTTCTCCGGGAGTGTTCTCCCTGGCGTAGAATAGTTTCATGCGGTCTTTTGCTCCACTGATTAATCCGCGAGTAAAGCACGATACGTGGCGAAATCAAGCGGTTTGTCTATAGGGAATTGGATGAAAATCATGTACTCCCGGCGGGGCTACCTTCTATACTGTGCCGTTATGACGTGGCCTTTGTCGACCTTTGGCGAAAAACTGAGCGCACCCACCGGCATCAACGAATTGATGCGGGATCTGGGTTCCGCGACTTCCGGAAGAAACGACCTGTTGATGCTGGGCGGGGGCAATCCGGCCCACATTCCGGAAGTGGAAGCGGTATGGCGTTCCCGCTGGGACAGCATCGCGGCGAATGGCGATGAGATGGAACGGTTACTCGGGAACTACGACGGACCGCAGGGAAACCCGGACTTCCTCGACGCCATGGCGTCCAGCCTGCGCACCCGGTTTGGCTGGGATGTCACCGCCGCCAACCTCGCCGTGGTCAATGGCAGCCAGACCGCCTTCTTCTACCTGTTCAACATGCTGGCGGGGCGCTTCAGTGACCGGCCGTCCCGGCGGATCCTGCTGCCGCTGACGCCGGAATACATCGGATATGCCGACCAGGGGATCAGTCCGCGACTGTTCCAGGCCTTCCCCCCGCGGGTGGAATTGCTGGGCGATCACCGCTTCAAGTATCGCATCGACTTCGATCGGTTGGTGATCGATCGGGACACTGCGGCCATCTGCGTGTCGCGTCCAACCAACCCGAGCGGCAATGTTCTGACGGACGACGAAGTGGCCCACCTCGAGGGACTGGCTGGTCGACATAATATTCCGTTGTTGATCGACAACGCCTACGGTGCGCCGTTTCCGGGCATCCTGTTCAACGATATCCAGCCCACATGGACGGACAATTCAGTCCTGGTGATGAGCCTTTCCAAGCTTGGATTGCCCGGTGCGCGCACCGGCATCATTCTCGCCCGGGAGGACCTGATCGAGTCCCTTGCTGCGCTCAACGCCGTCGCCGGTCTCGCCAACGGCAACCTGGGGCCATACATCGCCACGCCATTGTTGCGAGACGGCACGCTGTATGAGCTGAGCCGCAAGGTCATCCGACCCTTCTACCAGCGAAAATCCGAGCAGGCGGTGCGCTGGCTGACCGAAGCCCTCGACCCGTCGTTGCCGTACCGCATCCACGCCAACGAAGGCGCGCTCTTCCTGTGGTTGTGGCTGGACGGGTTGCCGATTACCGCCGAGGAACTGTACCACCGGCTCAAGCGGCGCAACGTGCTGGTCATTCCCGGGCACTACTTCTTCTTTGGCCTGGATCAGGAGCATGAACACCAGCACCGCTGCCTGCGTCTATCCTACGCCATGCAGGAATCGACCGTGCAACGGGGGATCGCGATCATCGCCGACGAGGTTGCCAAGGCCTATCGCGGGGAGGGAGGGTGATGGCCCGTTTCTGGTCGCGCAACATCTGGTTCCTTTGTCCGTCCTGTGCCCAAAGGCTGGTGGTGGACCATACCGCTGCAGGTTACCGAGCCGACTGTCCGCATTGCCGCCGGAACATTCCTATCCCGCTCCACTCGACGACGACGCCGGGTTGGTTCAAGACGGTCGTGCTGTACGGAACCCACGTCATCCTGCTTGCTGGAGGGATCGTTGGCGGGCTCTGGTACGCCGGTCGTTCAGCCTCATCGGAAGACGCGGCGGAAGCGATACCGGTCGTTGTTGCCCCGAAGGTCGAGTCGGCCTCCGACGCCCCGGTCGAGCCGGTCGCCGATACACCCGCTCAAGCCATCAACCAGCAGCTCGTGGACGAGAACCTCGCGCTCAAGGGCAAGTACGACAAGATGGCCCAGTGGGTGCTGGACAACTTCCGCGGCAAATATCCGCTGCCGGAACGCCTGGTCGCGCGGCTCCGCATCACCCCGATGGACGAATCGCTCGCGGTGAATGGGGAACTGGCCGAGATCCTGCGCATGACCGACCAGGAGAAGCTGCTGGTCCAGGACGTCTTCAACTTCGTGCGCGCCTCCATCACCGAGGCTGAACTGGACCGCGCCCTGATCACCGAGCAGAGTGACAACAAGATTACCCTGAGCATCCCGACCTATCCGGAGGTGGGTGAAGGGTTGCGCGAGGATCTTTACATGACCCTCGAGGACACGCTCGGCGCGGCGCGGTTCGACCGTATGATGGATGTCACCGGCCCGGAGTTGGACCAGCAGTTCCACTATTTCGGCCAGGCTTCCCGCACGCTGACCTTCGAGGTGATTCATCCTCAACCCGGCGAATCCTTTTCGCCCTACTTGTTGATCCGCGATGGCTGGATCGTTCCCGACGGCGAGAGCGTGCGCCTGACCAAGGTAACCGAGACGGCGGTGACCGAGTTGCCGGCGAGCTACAAGGCCTACCAGCCGCACATACCCGAAACGGTCATCCGCTACGCCACGCCCTGAGCCATGCCGGTCCGTCTCCATAAATACCTCGCCTCATGCGGGGTGGCCTCCCGCCGCCGCTGCGAGCAACTGATGACCGAGGGGCGGGTCGAGGTCGATGGCGTGATCGTGCGGGAACCCGGCGCCCAGGTGGAGCCGGAGCGACAGGAGATCCGCTGCAACGGTCGGATTGTCCGGCCGG
The DNA here is from genome assembly GCA_937872895.1 of uncultured Verrucomicrobiota bacterium. GTDB lineage: Bacteria > Verrucomicrobiota > Kiritimatiellia > CAIVKH01 > CAIVKH01 > CALMUP01. The sequence goes on along the minus strand of CALMUP010000008.1, from coordinate 410,678 downwards.
AACGAAACGTCTACATCGCCCTGCACAAGCCACCCGGCCATGTCTGCTCATCCCGCGATCCGGATGGCCGCCCCCTGGTCATCGATCTGGTTCCAGCCGAGCTCGGGCGCCTCTATACCATCGGCCGGCTCGACACCAACAGCGAGGGCTTGATCCTGCTCACCAACGACGGGGACTTTGCCCACCGCTTGTCGCACCCGCGCCACAACATCCGCAAGGTTTACGAGATCTGGCTCGATGCGCCACTCCAGGAAGCCGACCGCTCGCGCTGGCTGGCCGGCATCGAGGATGATGGGGAGTTGCTGCGCGTGCTGGACCTCGCCCCGCTGCCGGGTCGTTCCGGAGCTGGTCATGGATACCGGGTGGTGCTCGGTGAAGGACGCAACCGACACCTTCGCCGGATGGCCACCGCATCCGGGCGCACCACGCTGCGGCTCATGCGGGTCGCTATCGGAGATCTTGTGATTGGCCCGATGAAACGCGCCTCCTGGCGGCATCTCGATCCCGAAGAGGTTGCCGCATTGGCCGGACGTGTCGCACCCGATCCGCGCTCTGATTGCCCGCCCAACCGACCGCCGCGACAAAAGCCCGTCCCGCCTCGCCGCGGTCGTTGACACTCCCGGTGATCCCGGATAACGTGCTGTCCTAACCTTCGCGTTATCAACGGGAGTACGCCTTTGACCGCAAACGACGAATACGTGGTGGAGATTCTGGAAAACGTCGGCCTGATCACCCGGGCCCAATCGCAGGAGGCGTTGGCGTGGGCGGGCCAGCACGACAAGCCGGTCGTCGACGCCCTCGTCGAACTCCGGATCTCGTCGAAGTCCGATATCCTCAAGGCCTTGGCCAACCAATTCGGCATGGAATACATCTCGCTGGCCGGCGTCGAGATCGAACAGGAGGTCATCGACCTCGTGCCCGGAGAAGTGGCACGCCGCTACAAGGTCGTCCCGATCTACCGCAACGACAACACCATCACCGTCGCGCTGAGCGATCCGCTTGATGTCGAGACCCTCGACAGCTTGCGTTACGTGCTGCGATGCGGTGTAGAGGGCGTGGTCACCACCCCCGAGGAGATCGAGGCCGCGCTGAATCACTATTATGCCTCGTCCGGTCTCAGCGCGGCTTCAATGCTGCAAGACATGACCGAGGGCTCGGTGCAGACCGGAGGTGCGGGACTCGACCTCGCCGGCCAGGACGAAGTCACCGACGCCGATGCCCCGATCATCAAGTTGGTGAGTTTGATCATCCTCGAGGCCTTCCGCAACCGCGCCTCGGACATTCACCTCGAACCGCAGGAGAAGAAATTCCGCGTGCGCTACCGCATCGACGGCGTGCTGCACGAGGTGGAGAGCCCACCCAAGCGCCTCCAGTCGGCGATCATCAGCCGCATCAAGATCATGGCCAACATGAGCATCGCGGAAAAGCGCATGCCGCAGGATGGACGTATCCAGATCAACGTGATGGGGCGCGACCTCGACCTGCGCGTATCGACCATCCCCTCGAACCACGGCGAGTCCATCGTCATGCGGCTGCTCGACAAGGAGAGCCTGAGCCTCGGCCTGCCCAAGCTGGGTTTCTTCTCCGATGACCAGCAGACCTTCGAGCGCCTGATCGGCCTGTCCGACGGCATCGTGCTGGTGACCGGTCCGACCGGCTCCGGCAAGACCACCACGCTCTACGCCTGCCTGAACTACATCAACAAGCCCGACCGCAAGATCATCACCGTCGAGGATCCGGTCGAGTACCAGATGTCCGGCATCAACCAGGTGCACGTGCGCAGCGACATCGGCCTGACCTTCGCCTCGGCCCTGCGCGCCATGCTGCGCCAGGCCCCGAACATCATCATGATCGGTGAGATCCGCGATCTGGAAACCGCCGAGATCGCGGTGAACGCCTCGCTCACCGGTCACCTGGTGTTCAGTACGCTGCACACCAACGACGCACCCAGCGCGGTGACCCGCCTGATCGACATCGGCGTGAAGCCGTTCCTCGTCGCCTCGTCCACCCGCGCCATCATGGCGCAGCGCCTGGTCCGCAAGATCTGCGAGCGGTGCAAGGAGCCGACCAAGGCGACCGACGCCGAATTGCGGTTGCTCGGTCCCGCCGCCGAACAGATCGCCGCCAGCAACCTCTACCGGGGACGCGGCTGCTCCGACTGCGCGTTCACCGGGTACCGTGGCCGAATCGGCCTCTTCGAGATCTTCCTGATCAATGACACGGTGCGCCACCTGATCTTCGAACGCGCCCCGGCCAGCGTCCTCCGCACCAAGGCGCGCGAGCTCGGCATGCGCACGTTGCGCGAGGACGGCCTCCGCAAGGTCATTGCCGGCCAGACCACGCTGGAGGAAGTGTTCCGCGTGACCATGGGAGACAACAACTGATGACCACGCCATCCTCGACCCTGAATATGCACGACCTCCTCACCCTGGTGGTGGAGGAGGGGGCCAGCGACCTCCATCTCACGGTCGGCTCCCCGCCGGTCCTCCGCCTGAATGGCGGCATGCAGCCGATCGAGACCGAACCCCTGAAACCGGAGGATACCGAACGGCTGATGCTGGAGATCACTGATCAGGAGCATGTCGCCCGGCTGCACCGCGACCTCGGCAGCGACTTCGGTTTCGGCTTCGAGGACCGCGCCCGGTTCCGCGTCAGCATCTTCAAGCAGAAGCACCACGTCGGCATCGTGCTGCGGCAGATTCCGAAGACCCTGCTTACCCTCGAGCAGATCGGCCTGCCCCAGGCGGTGCGCGAACTGCTGTACCGCCCGCGCGGGCTGATCCTCGTGACCGGGCCCACCGGCTCGGGCAAGACCACCACGCTGGCCAGCATGATCAACATCATCAACGAGACCCGCGACTGCCACATCATCACCATCGAGGATCCGATCGAGTACTACCATCCTCACAAGAAGAGTATCATCACCCAGCGCGAAATCGGCGTGGACGTGCCCGGTTTCGGTGAAGCCCTGCGCCGCGCCCTGCGCCAGGATCCGGATGTGATGCTCGTCGGTGAAATGCGCGACCTCGAGACCATGGAAGCGGCGATCACCGCCGCGGAGACCGGCCACCTCGTTTTCGCCACCCTGCACACCACCGGCGCGGCCCGCACGGTGGACCGCATCGTCGACGCCTTCCCGACCAACCAGCAGGAACAGATCCGCACCCAGCTCGCCTCGAGCATCGTCGCGGTCATCTCCCAGGTGCTGCTCCCGCGTCAGGATAAGCCGGGCCGGGTCGCCGCCTTCGAGATCATGATCACCACGCCCTCGATCAAGGCGCTGATCCGCGACGGCAAGACCTTCCGCATCGACTCCGATATCCAGACCGGTGCGAAGTGGGGCATGAACACCCTCGACGCCCACCTGATGTCGCTCTATGAACGCGGCATCATCAGCTACGAGTCGGTCGTGACCAGTGCCCAGGATGTGGACGGTGTGGTCGAGAAGATCCAAAACTCCCAAAACAACCGGAAGCGGTGACCCTTATGGCCGAACTGGAATTCAAGGACGCATTGCTGCAACAGCTCTTCGACGACCAGCAGATCACGCCGAAGCAGGCCGAGGAAGTCCTCGATGAACACGAGCGCATGGGCAAACCCGTGCGCGAACTGCTGGTCGACATGGACATCATGACCGAGGAGGCGGTACTCGAGGCGATCGCCCGCCTGATCGGCACCGAGGTCGTCGATATCGTCCATATGGACATTCCCGCCGACGTTATCCGCACCGTGCCGGCCAGCGTGGCCCGCATGTACAACGTTGTGCCGATCCGAATGGACAGCCAGTCGATCGAGTTCGCGACCTTCGACGTGATCAGTCCCGAAGTCATCGACGAATTGTCCTTCGTGCTCACCCGCGATGTCTCCTTTGTGGTGGCGAAGGAAGCCGATATCCGCGGATTCCTGAACCAGTTCTATGGTGATGAGAGCGAATCGGTCACCGAGATGCTCTCCGCCCTCGAGGACGAGCTGGAAAGCGTCGGGCAGATCGCCCCCGGAGGATACAAGGACGAGGTGATCGAGCTCGAGAGCGCGGCCAACCTCGCCCCGGTCATCCGTTTCGTGAACCTGATCCTCTACCAGGCGGTGAAGGACAAGGCCTCGGACGTGCATTTCGAGCCGTTCGAGAACGAATTCAAGATCCGCTACCGCGTGGACGGCGCCCTCTACGAGATGGCCCCGCCGCCGAAGCACCTCGCCCTCCCGGTGACCTCGCGCATCAAGGTCATCTCCGGCCTGAACATCGCCGAGCGCCGCCTGCCCCAGGACGGCCGCATCCAGTTGAGCATCGGCGGACGCCAGATCGACTTCCGCGTGTCCACGCTGCCCACCCAGTTCGGCGAAAGCGTGGTGGTCCGCGTGCTCGACCGCAGCGTGGTCTCGCTCGATCTGGACAACATCGGCATGCCCGACGACATCTACCAGAATTTCTGCGACGACATCGACAAGCCGAACGGGATCGTCGTGGTGACCGGACCGACCGGCTCGGGCAAGACCACCACCCTGTATTCGGCGCTGCGCCGCCTGAACCAGATCGAGAACAAGCTGCTGACCGCCGAGGATCCGGTCGAATACGACATCGACGGCATCATCCAGATCCCGATGAACGAGGGCATCGGCCTGACCTTCGCCCGCACGCTGCGCGCCTTCCTGCGCCAGGACCCGGACATCATCATGGTCGGCGAAATTCGCGACAAGGAGACGGCCGAGATCGCCATCCAGGCCTCGCTGACCGGTCACCTGGTGTTCAGCACGCTGCACACCAACGATGCACCGGGCGCGGTGACCCGCCTGATCGACATGGGCGTCGAGCCCTTCCTGATCGCCTCGACCATGGAAGGGGTGCTCGGCCAGCGCCTGGTCCGCACCATCTGCCCGAACTGCAAGACCGCCTATACGCCGGAAGACGACGTGCTGCAGCAACTCGGCCTGACCCGCGAGGGCATCGCCGGACGACCGTTCTACTTTGGCGCCGGCTGTGCGACCTGCAACGAAACCGGATACAAGGGTCGTCGCGGCATCTACGAGTACCTGCGCATCACCGATCCGATCCGCGACCTGATCAGCGAACGCAAACCGACCCTGGTTATTCGCGATAAGGCCATCGAACTCGGCATGCGCACCCTGCGCGAGGACGGCATCCGCTGCATCCTCGACGGCTATACCACGGTCGAGGAAGTGCTCAAGTACACGTGATGATCGGCGGGATGGAGGTCCGTTACGCAGCTTCGGCGGAAATTATTCTGGCCGACGCCGCATGACGAAGAAGCCGTAGCTGTAGTAGTCGGCATAGTTCCGGTGAACCGCGATTTCCTGCCGCGCTTCCTCGACCACGGCCATCCCCTCCGGGCTATCGCGCCATTCCTCCGCCTTGATGGCGAGCAGGCGCTCCATCGGATCGTAGTATTCGTCCGTCCAGGTTTCCGCCGGAAGCACGAAGTCGCCGATCAACGCGTAGCCGATGCGTTCAATGACCGAACGCTTGTTCTCGACGGTATCGATCTCCGGGTACGGGTTCCAAAGTGCGACCACCGGCGCCGGAGGATCAGGTTTGAGCCAGACGGCATCACTGACCGCGACATATCCGCCGGGACGGACGAAGGGCATCACCTTGCGCAGACCCTGCTCAAACCCCAGGTTGTAGATGGCTCCTTCCGACCAGATGATGTCGAATCGACCCGGGGCGAAATCCATCCGTCGCATATCCTGTTCGAGAAGCTCCACGCGGTGGAGCATGCCGGCGTCCGCAACGGCAACCCGAGTCCGGTTGAGCATCGAGGCGAGGAAATCGAGCGCTACGACCGATCCTCCCGACAGGTGGAGCAACTCCACGGTCTGGACTCCGGGACCGCATCCAATGTCGAGGATCCCTGGTCCCTCCGGAACATCGTGAAGCATCGCATAAGCACGACGGGTGCATGCCGACGATCCCGGTCCGGCACGGGGCAGGTTCCCGTAGATTTCCAGAAAGTACTCCATGTTGTCCATCGAACATCCCTACCGCCTGTCGTTCGTTATTCACGGTTGTGGACATTTCACCTTCGAACGCATCAGGATGACCTATCCTCGTTTATATGCAACCGGTGGTCACGATAAATTGATCGAGCCCGGACGGGTTGGGTGCTGAAGACCCGTTGATGGTGTGCGGGCAAGGAAGTTTCCTGTTGCTGACGTCCTCCGCATCCTTATAGTGGGCGCGTATGTTGTGACCCGGAAGCAGGTGTATATGACCCGAATAGACAAGCGTTTCGCTGCATTGAAGAAGGAAGGGAAGAAAGGTTTCGTCGCCTATGTGACGGCCGGTGATCCCTCGCTGGATGACACGATGGACATCGTGCTGCGCCTGGTCGATGTCGGCGTGGATGTCGTGGAACTGGGCATCCCGTTTTCCGATCCGCTGGCCGACGGCCGCGTGAACCAGGAATCGGCGAACCGCGCGCTGGATAGCGGCACCACCCCGGTGGGCGTACTCGACATGATCGCCCGGTTGCGCACGCAGACCGACATCCCGATCATGTGCTACACCTACCTCAACCCCTACCATGCCGTGGGCTATGCGAAGATGATCAAGCGCACCGCCGAGGCCGGGGTGGATGGATTGCTGTTCCTTGACATGCCGGTGGAGGAATCGCGCGAATTGAACGTCTTGATGAAGGCGAACGGGATCAACAACATCACCCTGGTCACGCCGACCAGCCCGGAGCACCGGATCAAGTCGATCGTGGAGCATGCCAGCGGGTTCGTCTATTGCGTCTCGCGGGCTGGCGTCACCGGCATGCAGAAGACGCTCAGTGAAGGCGCGGCGGATCTGGTCCGACTGACCCGCAAGCACGTGAATCTACCGGTCGCCCTCGGGTTTGGCGTATCCACGCCAGAACTCGCCGCCGCGTCCGCCCGCGCCGCGGATGCCGTCGTGGTGGGCAGCGCCATCGTGAACCAATTCCATCAAGCCGGAACATCGCCCAAGGGCCGGAAGGCCGCCGCGGCCTGGGTCGGCCAGATGGTCAACGCGGTAAAGGAAATCTGACATGAGTTCGAACCACTATTACGCCGTCATTCTCGCCGGGGGGCGCGGTGAACGCTTCTGGCCGCTCAGCACGGCCAAACGTCCCAAGCAACTTTTGTCGCTCGTCGCCGAAAAAGCCCTGCTGGCCCAGGCCGTGGATCGCCTGGAAGGCCTGATCCCACACGAACGTGTGCTGGTGGTCACCAACCAGGATCTTGTCGAGGCCACGCGCCGCGCGGCTCCCTATCTGCCACCGGAAAACGTGGTGGGAGAGCCGGTCGGCCGCGATACCGCCCCGGCCGTTGCCCTGTCCGCCGCACTGGTCAAGGCCCGTGATCCGCAGGGCGTGTTCTGCATCCTTACCGCCGACCATGTGATCGGCAACCTGGATGTGTTCCGCGCCACGCTGGCCGATGCCCTCGGCATCGCGGCCCGCAAGGATGTGCTGATCACCATCGGCATCCAGCCCACCGAACCGGCCACCGGGTATGGCTACATCCAACTCGGCGACAGCGTGCCGTCCGGGACATCCACCTCGTTCGCCAAGGCACGCCGCTTCGTGGAGAAGCCCGACCTGACCACTGCGCAAGCCTACGTGGCGAGCGGGGACTATGTCTGGAACTCCGGCATGTTCATCTGGTCGGTAGCCAGCATCGAAAAGGCCCTGCTGCAGCACCGCCCGGGTATCGGTGCAATCATCGAAACGATCAGCACGGCCGCCCGGGCCGGCCATCTCGATGCCGTGCTGAAGGAGATGTTTGCCTCGGTGGAGAAGATCTCCATCGACTATGCCGTCATGGAGAAGGCCGACAACATCATTGCCGCCCGCGGAACCTTTGCCTGGGACGATGTCGGATCCTGGACGGCACTGGAAAACCATTTCCCCAAGGATCCCGCCGGGAACACCCTCATCGGAACCTGTGAAACCCTGGATGCGGCCAACAACATCGTATTCTCCCGCGATCACCTGACCGCCCTGCTGGGTGTGAACAACCTCATCGTCGTGCAGAGCGAGGGAGTCACGCTGGTATGCCCGCGCGACCGCGCCCAGGACATCAAGCAGATGGTCGTCCTCCTGCGCGGCAAGGGCACCTACCACGAGGTCCTCTAAGTGGGCCGTGCGCTCGGTGTCGACCTCGGCTCGAAACGGATCGGGTTCGCGGTCAGCGATCCCGACCGGATTATCGCCAGCACCCACGGCATGGTCGAATGCCAGAATGACGGACAGATCCGCAACACCATCGTGCGCATGGTGAACGAGGCCGGCGCGGACCTCTGCGTGCTCGGTCATCCGATCAACATGGATGGATCGCGCGGAGAGGCCGCCCGGCGCGCCGAAAAGTTCCGGGATGACCTCGCCGCCGTACTGTCCATCCCCGTCGTGCTCTGGGACGAACGCCTCACTACGAAAACAGCGCACGATATCCTGATCGAGTCGGGCGCTCGCCGCGACCGTCGCAAAGGCCTGGTCGATACCCTCTCGGCCACCATCATGCTCCAGCACTACCTCGATTCACACAGTCCATGAAGGCTGCCCCGCGTCAACGCTTCAAGGTGACCGTCGGGTACGACGGCACCCGCTATTCCGGTTGGCAGCTCCAGCCGGACAAGCGGACCATACAGGGCGAGATGGAGCGCGCGGTGCTGGAACTCACCGGGCAAGCGGCACGGGTCAACAGCAGCGGCCGCACCGATAAGGGGGTACATGCCCGCGCCCAGGTCGTGCACTTCGACCTCGATCGTGAGATCAAGCCGGACAAGCTGGTTATCGGCATCAACCGGTTCCTCGAACACGATATCCGTGCCCTGAAGGCCGCCAAGGTAAAGCCGACCTTCGATGCCCGGATGTCCGCCACCGGCAAGGAATACCGCTACTTCATCTGGAACGAACGGATCATGCCGCCGCATCTCCGCCTCTACCATACCCATGTGTACCGGACGATCGACCTCGATGCCATGCGCGCTGCCGCCGCCCTGCTGGTAGGGCGTCATGACTTCGCGGCGTTTTCCGCCAACCCCGGCCACGAGCGCGAAGGAACGGTGCGTACGGTATTCGCCCTGGATTGGATCAGGAAGGGGCCGCAGCACGTGCTGGTCGCCCGCGGCGACGGTTTCCTCTTCAAGATGGTGCGCAGCCTCGCCGGCTTCATGATCCGGGTCGGGGTGGGGGACCTGAAGATCAGCGATGCCTCGACAATCCTGCACTCGAAGACCCGGACCGCGCGGGTCCCCACCGCCGACCCGCAGGGCCTTTTCCTTTGGCGCGTTTTCTACGGGAAGATCCCGGGAGTTCCTACGGATTGATCTTATCCAGCCGAAACCCGCCGTTGCCTTGACCTTGGCGTATGGGTCGGTTACGGTTCGCCGTTCATGAAGCCTCCATCCAACCTGCCCGCCGTGAAGATTTTACCGTCGTTGCTGGCCGCCGATCCCGGCCACCTCGCCGGGGCCTGCCAGGCCGTCCTCGCCGCCGGAGCGGACGGCTTGCATCTCGACATCATGGACGGACACTTCGTGCCCAACCTCAGCTTCGGTCCCGACGTTGTGCGCATGGCCCGGACAGTAACGCCCGGCCTGTACCGCCACGTCCATCTCATGGTGACCCGCCCCGATGAACTCGCCGCCGCGTTTATGGATGCGGGCGCGCAGACCTTGCTGTTCCACGTCGAAGCCCGCACTGAAATCCGGCCGCTGATCGCCCATATCCGGACCCGCGGCGTGGTTCCCGGCCTGGTCCTCAATCCGGAAACGCCCGCCGACGCGGTCCGGCCTTTCCTCGGCGACATCGATGAAGTCCTGCTGATGTCCGTGCATCCCGGCTTCGGCGGGCAATCCTTCATGAAGGAAGTCCTGCCCAAGATCGCTGAAATCCATGCCCTGGCCCCCGGTCTGCCGATCTCGGTGGACGGCGGGGTTACCCTTGAATCGGCTACCTGGTGTGCCGCCCAAGGGGCCAACTACCTGATAGCCGGCACCTCCCTGTTCCGATCACCTACCATGGCCGGCGACATCATTACCATGCGCGATGCCTGCCGTGCCGCCTATCCCAAACCGTGACCTTGACCATGACCGACCTATCCCACATCCGCAACTTCTGTATCATCGCCCACATCGACCACGGCAAGTCCACGCTCGCCGACCGCCTCCTCGAAATCACCCAAGCCGTGGAAAAGCGCGAGCTCAAGGAGCAGTTGCTCGACGACATGGACATCGAGCGCGAACGCGGCATCACCATCAAGGCGCACCCGGTGACCATGTTCTACACGGGAAAGGACGGGAAAAAGTATACCTTCAACCTGATCGACACCCCCGGCCATGTGGACTTCTCCTACGAGGTGACCCGCAGCCTCGCCGCCTGCGAGGGTGCGCTGCTGGTCGTTGATGCCACCCAGGGCGTCGAAGCCCAGACCGTCGCCAACACCTTCCTCGCCGAGGGACAGAAACTGACCCTTGTTCCCGTGATCAACAAGGTCGACATGCAGAACGCCAATGTCGAGGATGTCATGCACCAGATCGAGGAGATCCTCGCCATCGAGGCGATCGACTGCCTCAAGGTCAGCGCGAAGACCGGTTTGGGCGTTCCGGACGTGCTGGAGGCCATCATCCACAAGATCCCGCCACCGGTCACCAGCGGTGCCCACACCCGGGCCCTGGTGTTCGACTCCGAATTCGACTCCTTCCGCGGCGTGATCACCTACGTGCGCGTGGTCGATGGCGGCATCGCCACCGGAGACCGCATTCGCTTCATCGGCTCCGGCAACGATTTCGAGGTCAAGGAGGTCGGTATCTTCTCGCCGGGCCTGGTAAAGACCAACCGGCTCGGGGCAGGGGAGGTCGGTTACCTGATCAGCAACATCCGCGATCCCGCGGAGGTGAAGATCGGAGACACCATCACCCTGGCCCGCCATCCCGCCACCGAGCAGTTGCCCGGCTTCAAGGATGTCCATCCGATGGTGTTCAGCGGCCTGTACCCGATCGAGGCAAGCGACTTCGAGAAACTCCGTTTCAGCCTCGAGAAGTACAAGCTGAACGACAGCTCCTTCACCTACATGCCGGAATCCTCGGTGGCTCTCGGATTCGGTTTTCGCTGCGGGTTCCTCGGTCTCCTCCACATGGAAGTCGTGCAGGAGCGGCTGCGCCGCGAGTTCGAGGTCGACTTGATCACGACCTATCCGAACGTGGTGTACAAGATCCACAAGACGGATGGCACCGTGGAGACGCTCGAGAATCCCTCCCGCATGCCGGATCTCAGCGAGATCGCCAGCATGGAGGAACCGATGATCAAGTCGTTCCTGATCTGCCAGAACGAGACCATCGGCGATATGCTGCAGCTGATCATGGACCGCCGCGGCCAGGTCGAGAAAACCGACTCGATCGATCACAAGCGTGTCATGCTCACCTGCCGGTTGCCCTTGAACGAGATCCTGATCGACTTCCATGACCGGCTCAAGAGCATCAGCCGGGGCTATGCCTCCATGGACTACGAGCATGCCGGCTACCAGGAGTCCGACCTCGTCAAGATGGAGATCCTCGTCCATGGCGAACCAGTCGAGGCGTTCTCCACGATCATCCATCGCACCAAGGCCGAGGGCAGGGGACGCCAACTATGCGCTGCCCTCAAGGAACTCATTCCGCCCGCGATGTTCCCGATCGCCATCCAGGCCAGCGTGAACAACAAGATCATCGCCCGCGAAACCATCAAGGCCATGCGCAAGGACGTCACCGCGAAATGCTACGGCGGCGACATCTCGCGCAAGCGCAAGCTGCTTGAACGCCAGAAGGAAGGCAAAAAGAAGATGAAGCAGATCGGGCGGGTCAGCATCCCGCAGGAAGCCTTCATCAAGGTGCTGCGTGGCGGGTTGGAATAGCGCGCGGCAACGGGACGGGAACACCATGAATTTCTGGGAGCGCCGCAAGATCAAGAAGGCCGTGCATCACCTGCTGCACGAAGCCCGCCATGCGCGGCACATGCGCGAGGACATCGTCGAACCGGCCCGCATCACCGCGCTGGAACAGGCGGAGCAGGAGCTGTCCGACGCCTGGGATCAGCGGGATGAGCGGCGGATCGATGCCGCGGCCGAACAAATCGCCGCCGCCATCACCGCCGTACAGCCGCCGCACCGCAGCCCGCGCATCCGCGAGAACATCGAGATTATCGTCGTGGCCATCGCCGTGGCCATGGCCTTCCGAACCTTCTTCGTGCAGCCGTTCCGCATTCCCACCGGATCGATGCAGCCGACCTTGTACGGGATCACGTATGCGCCGCAACAGGGACCCGGATGGATGGACCGGTTCCCCCTGAAGATCATCCCGTTCCTGTTGTGGGGCGAGTCCTACACGGAAATCAAGGCCAAGGCCGCCGGTGCGATCGAGTTCCGCGGTGAGCAGACCGATGATGGCCAACTGGTCCTTCGTATCGCCGGCGTGCCTCACCTCGTACCGATTGACATGCCGATGCGCGCACAGGTTCGCGAAACCGTGCAGAAAGGCCAGGTCATCGCCGCCGGCCGCAAGAGGCTGGGGGATCACATCTTCGTCAACCGCATCCGGTACAATTTCACGCCGCCAGAACGCGGCGACATCTTCGTCTTCAGCACCAAGGACATCAGGCACCCGAACATCCGACCTGACAACTACTACATCAAACGCCTCGTCGGTTTGCCCGGCGAGCGCATGGAGATCCGTCCGCCGTTCCTGTATGCCGATGACCAGAAGGTCGAGGAACCGGAGGCGTTCCGGCGGCAACTACAACCACCGTATGAAGGGTACATCCTCGTCGGAAACATCCAGACCGAGGCGATCCTGCGCCGCGCCGGCGATTCCATCCAGCTTGGTGTCGACGAATACCTTCCGCTCGGCGACAACACCATGTCCAGCCTCGACGGCCGCTACTTCGGCGGGGTTAACAAACACAACATCGTCGGACCGGCCTTCATGATCTACTGGCCGTTCACACACCGCTGGGGTTCCATCCAATAACACCGATCCGCAATTGGCCGCCTTGAAAGCGCCCACAACAAGACATAATATATATTATGCGACGTTGCTTGGGCGATGGGGATTAATCCCCTGGTTCAATTGATTGGTTACATTTTGGCTGCCGGTTTGATTCCCAGCACCTCGCCGTAGCTGGCCAGGTATTGCCGGGCGGAATTGCGCCAACTGAAGTCCTGCTTCATCGCCTGCAACTGGATGCTTTTCCACATGGACGGTTTCTTGTATGCGGCCAAGGCCCGCTGGACCGATCCCTGCAGCGCCGCACTGGAGAAATCCTTGAACTTGAATCCGTACCCGCCATGCGGTGATTCGGTCAAATCAACCACCGTGTCCTCCAGCCCGCCCACCGCGTGAACGATCGGTATCGTTCCGTACCGAAGGCTGTAGAGCTGGTTGAGACCGCACGGTTCGAACTTGGATGGCATCAGGTAGATGTCCGCCGCCGCCTCGATCCGGTGTGCCAGCTTGGCATCGAATCCAAACCGGACTACGACCCGACCCGGCCATCGCTTGCCCCAACGTGTGACCATCTCCTGGTAGGCCTCGCTCCCGCTTCCCAGCAGGACCAGTGCACCCTTCGTCTGCTCCATGATCCACGGCAAGACATCGTCCACCAATTCAACACCTTTTTGATTGGTCAAACGAGTGACCATACCAAACAACGGTTCGTCCGGAGCCAAAGAAATTTTGAGCCGTCGAATCAGGTCCGACTTGCAGTCCTGCTTGCCGGACAGGTCGTGGATCCCGTACCGGGCCGCCAGCGCCTTGTCCCGTGTTGGATCCCAGACCTCATGATCGATTCCGTTGACGATTCCGCGCAACCGCGGCGCTGCGTTGGCCAGCACACCATGGAGGCCATGCCCGTTCTCCTCCGTCTGGATTTCCCGCGCATAGGTGCGCGATACCGTGGTGACCAGGTCGGAGGTGGTAATCCCCGACTTCAGGCAATTTACGTTCCCGTAATACTCGAGCGTTTCCACCGAGAAACTGGAAAACGGCAGGTTCGAGTAGGAAAACTCGTCCCCGTTGAAGATTCCCTGGAACGCCAGGTTGTGGATGGTGAAGACCGTCTTCTCCCGCCCTCCCCTGCCCTCGCCTTGCAGCCCGTGACGAAGGTACAACGGCAACAAACCGGTCTGCCAGTCGTGGGCGTGGACCACATCGAAAGGCCGCTTCAGGTGATCGATCAACGCGGTCACGGCTTTCTGGAAAAAAACGAACCGCTCAAAATTATCATCGTAATCGCGGTCGGATAGGTTATATAGTTCCGTCCGGTCGAAGAACTCATCCCGACGGATGAAGTAGACCGGGGGCACGGCATTCTTGGTTTTCCAGACATCCGCACGGTACCGGTGGAACCCGACCGGGATGGTCAACCGGATCCCGGTATCCTCAATACCGAACGCCCCCTCGATAACCCGCCGGTACATCGGCATGAACTGGGTCACCGAACACCCGAGATCCACCAGCGCCCGCGGCAAGGAGCCGCACACATCCGCCAAGCCGCCCGTTGAGGCGTACGGGGTGATTTCGCTGGAAACGAAAGCAATATTCATATGAGTAAGACAGAACCTATACAAAAACTGAGGCAGCGGCTAATAGAATTTATGGCCTCGCCCGCCTTCCGCCCGATGAAGGATCACCACCTGGCCGAAACCCTCGGCCTGTCGGTGATGCAACGCCCCCTGCTCCGCAACCTGCTGCGCGACCTGGCCCGTGACGGACTCGCCACCAAGGTGAAGGGAAGCCGCTGGGCTCCTCCGGTAGCCCGGGCCGAGACCGTTCGCGGCTCGATCCACGTATCCCCGCTCGGCCACGGCATGGTCCGGATTCCCGGCGCTACCGGCGAAAACGCGGAAGTATTCATCCCGGCCGGTTCGCTCGGCGGTGCGATTCACGGCGATCTGGTCGAGGTGGAGAAATCGCCTCCCCGGACCGCCCGCCCGGGACGGCGCAGCCTGCCGGCCGCCCCCGACGGCCGGGCCTTCCGCCCGGAAGGCCGGGTGGTCCGCATCGTCGAACGCCGCAAACGCCTGTTGGTCGGCCTGCTGATGAAGTCGGATGCCTACTGGTATGTCATTCCCGATCATCCGCGCATCAACCAGAATGTCCGGATCCGTCGCGACCGCTCCGACCGCGCCATCGACGCCCCGGCCGGGCACAAGGTCGTCGTGCAGCTTGACGAAACCATGACCTCGGAATTTCTCCAGGGCACGATCATCGAGTCGCTGGGACTGCCCGGAGCACCCGGCGTGGATGTGCTGTCGATCCTGCGCGAGCACGAGATCGCCACCGGCTTCAGCGAGGAAACCCAGCAGGAGGCACGCCGCCAATCCACCGAACCGGGACCGGCCGATCTCGTGGACCGGCTGGACCTGCGCGGTGAAACAATCCTGGTGATCGACCCGATCGACGCCCGCGACCACGACGATGCGGTATCGCTACGCCGTGGCCCGGACGGTTCGTGGATCCTCGGTGTGCACATTGCCGATGTCTCCCACTTCGTCACCCCCGGATCGGCCATCGATGCCGATGCCCGTGCCCATGGCAACAGCGTCTACATGGTCGATCGCTTCATCCCGATGCTGCCCGCCTACCTGACCTCCGAGGTGTGCAGCCTGAAGCCCGATCGCGATCGTCTGGCCTATTCGGTGTTCATCACCTACAACGCAGATGGCCAGATCACCCTCGTGGAAATGGCCCCCACAGTGATCCGCCCGCGCATCCTGCTCGACTACGACAAGGTTCAGCAACTCATCACCGGCAAGGGCGATGGCGGAATCCCCCACGAACACCACTCGGTGTTGCGCGAGATGAATGAACTGGCCACCCGGCTGCGCAAACAGCGCATGCACAACGGCGCCATCGACCTGAGTGTTCCGGAGGTATCCTGCACCCTTGATACCGAAGGCAAACCCGTCTCCATCAAGCGCCGCACCTCCGCCGAGGCCTACCACCTGATCGAGGAGTTCATGCTCGCCGCGAACATCGCGGTGGCGGAACGCCTGGCCGCCTCGGGCATACCCGCCCTCTACCGCATCCACGAGGAGCCGTCCGACGACCAATGGCAGCAGATGGCCCTCGATCTCCAGCAGCTCGGCGTCGATGCCGCGCCGGCAGACCGCCACGACATGCAGCGCATCGCCCGCCAGTATGCCCGCGAACCGCTTGCTTATCCGATCTCCATCGCGATGCTGCGCAACCTGAAGCGCGCCGTGTACAGCGTGGAATGCATCCCGCATTTCGGACTGGCCTTCGACCGCTACACGCACTTCACCTCGCCCATCCGGCGCTATTCCGACCTCGTGGTGCATCGCATCCTCAAACACCTCGACGCCCGGCGCGGCGCGTTTTATCGCCGCGAGGAATGCGAAGCAATTGCCGACCACTGTTCACGGCGCGAACGGGAAGCCGCCGAGGCCGAGGAGGAAAGCCTGATCATCAAGCGCGTCCAGTACTACGAGGCCCTGATGGCACGGGGCGAAACCGGGCCGTGGCCCGCCATGGTGACCGGTGGCACCACCCGCGGTTTGTTCGTGGAACTGATCGATACATTGCAACGCGGTTTCGTTCCGACCCACGGACTACCTGACCCGACCATGTCGGTGGATCGACAGACCGGGCGGATCACCGGGCGCAAGGGCCGCGTATTCGGGCGGGTCGGTGATGTGATCCAGGCCGAGCTGATCCGCGTCGATGCCAACCGCCGCAGCGTGGAATTGCGCTGGGTGGCGGAGGAAGATGGTGAAGGCGACGGTCATCCGCGCAAGCCGAAACTGGCGTCCCGCGATCAGGATGAGCGCCGCGCGCGACGCACCGGTCGCCGTCAACGGAAGAGGTAGATCAGCTTTTCCTGCTGGCCGTTGCGCTCGACATCCAGGACCACCGCACCCAGCCGCTCCTTCATGAACTCGCTGATGAAGTATTCGGCCCGGGCCTGGCTGGTCATGTTCATCGAATTGACCCGTCGGATGGTGTCCCCTTCCTGCAAGCCGACCGCCGCGAAGAACTCCGCCTCGCCTTCCTTCTCCAGCCGGTATCCAGCCACCTGGCCCTCGGGATCGTAATCGGGCTTCATCGACATGTAGATCGAGGCTATCCGCTCCGGATCCTCCAGCAATTCCTGGTAGTATCCCACCAAGGCTTCCTTCTGCATGACCCAGCGCGATTCGCCGATGCGTTTCCCGAACCGGCTGGTCTCGAGCACCTGCTCCTCCACCACCGCGACTTGATTGGTCTCGGATGGCGCAGCGGCCACCGCCACACCATCCTGGAAGCTGAGGCTCAGTTCGATTTCGATGCCATCGCGCCGCATGATCAGGCGTTCCGGAGATATCTGCAGGATTTCGTGGCCGTCGAACGATTGCCCTTCGCTGACGATGTGCTGGCGGTTGCCGGTGATGTCGTCGATGATCGCGAGGCGTTGTCCGGCGTCCGAACCACCCATCAGGAAAAACGTCCCGGCCAACCGGTACCGGTCATGCGGCTGCCGCACGGCGACATCACCACCGGGAACGATGGCTTTCCACGCCTCATCCGGAAGCGGCATGGTTGCCGCACGCACATCGGCAACGACACCGGGTTCGGGTACCGCTGGTTGTGGTTGAGCGCGATGTTGGTCCTCCGTGCCAATCAGCCGCCACGCCATCCACCCCACCCCGCCCGTCGCCACGAGCAAAAGCACCGCGGCCATCGTGGTCCATCGATCAACTGTGGCATCCATCGTCATCGCCTGCGAAAAAGGAAGTCCATGGGGGATAAGCCGGATCTTGTTTTAACCGATCATTTATCTGAGCGATCAACCCGAAGCTCCCGCGCCGAAACGCCTTGAGGCGGGCCGCCTCTCGCTTCCTATTTGATCTTGCTCCGGCCGGGGTTTGCCTTGCCCGCTGCCTTGCAGCAGCGCCGGTGGTCTCTTACACCGCCTTTTCACCCTTATCCCGATTCCCGCCTTGCGGCGTGAGCGGGACGGTTTGTTTCTGTGGCACTTTCCATCGGCCCGGTTTACCCGGACCCTTTCCACCCTTATCAGGTGAAACGACCTGCCCTGTGGAGTCCGGACTTTCCTCCCCCGGCCGAAACCGGGAGCGATCGGATCCCCATGAACTTCAACGTCAACCTACCGGATTAGGTCTGCCAGTACAAGAGCCGTCCGCAGTACGAGCAACTCACCATCGCGTCGCCACGCTTTGCGTCCTGCACCAGTTGCGGGGGAACCTTCATGTGGCATCCGCCACACGTACCGTTTTCCACCGGCACCAGGGCATAATCACCCTTGTTGTTGAAAATACGGCTGTACCGGCTGAGCCAGGAGTCGTCGATGCCGTCGGTGAGTCCTTCGCGGTTCTTGCGGGCCTGCTCGATCTCGCCCTGAAGATTGGCCAACCGCTCGTCGAGGACCTTGAGGTCGCCCTGCACGGCGCTGTCATCCTGCTGCAAGGCACCTTCGCGCTCGGTCACGACCTTCTTGAGCGTCTCGGTTTCCTCCATCAATACGATCTCACGCTCTTCCAATTCGCGCACCCGCCCCAGTTGTTCGCGAATTTCGCGCTCCAAGGCACGGTACTGGTCGTTGGATTTGATCTGGCCCTGCTGGCCGCGGTATTTCTTAATCGTGTCCTTGACCGACTCGATTTCGAGTTCCACGGACTTGATCGAAGCGAGGTTCTTCTTGAGATTTTCCTGGGCGAGGTGGAGGGCGTCCCGGTTGGCCTTCAGGCGAGATTCAATCAGTTGCTTGCGGGCAGGAATATCCCGGGTTTCCTGAAGTAATTGACGAAGTTTTCTGTCGCGATCCTGCAATACGAGTAGCTTTTCGAGGGTCGTCACCGGTTGGCCTCTCCTTTTCGTTGTTCACGCTCACCGCGGTTCCAAAAACAGCCCCGCAGCGAATACCCATCAACATGTCAAAAATCCCAAAGTTTTTGAGACTAAAGGCCACCTTGGGGAAAGTCAATGATCCAGATGGAACGATTTAACCGAACTGCTTGTCCGCAAGCAGGTTGGTGATGGCACGGTTTACTGAAGTAAAGATCAGAGATTCCCCTAAATCTTTTATACAAGCGCGCTTGCCTTCCGTAAGGTAGTGGGTGTGAAACGCACACAAGGAGTTCCCGGGGTGAAAACACGCTATCTGGCGTTACCGGCAGTTTGGATCGGTCTTGCCGTCACGACCTCCGCGCAAGTTGATCGGAACACGAACGGGGTGAGCGATGTCTGGGAGGCCGCTTATGGTTGGAACCTGCCGCCAGGCGATGATCCGGATGGCGACGGTTTCACCAATGCCGAGGAAGCGCGGGCGGGAACCAATCCATTTCTCGCCGCCAGTTTCCCGCGATCAACGCTTTTTACGATGCTCGCGAATGATCGAGCCCGCGTACAATTCCAAACCGTGCCCGGTATGGCCTATCAGGTGGAGGCAACCACGGACCTGATGACCTGGCGTTCCTTTGGCCGTCCCGTCCTTGGTGATGGTCTTTTCCATGACATGGAAGTGCCGTTTCGCTCCACGTATGCACCTGGTGGCGTGACCGCATCGATCTGGACCGGCCTGACCGGATTTGGCGTTGGCTATATCAAGCACGCAGTCAGCAACAATATACCTCCGGCCGCCTTGACCACCTGGTCGTCCCTCGAGTTCGCCCAGACCTCTCCCAACGCGGAACAATTCGGTTGGTATGTGCGAGGCTGGCTGATCCCGCCCGTTTCCGGTGCCTACACCTTCTGGATAGCCAGCGATGACAGCAGCGAGTTGTGGCTTTCCCTGTCGAACACCCCGTCCTCGCGCACCCGGATTGCATACGTGGACGGCTGGACCGGGTTCCGCGAATGGTCCAAGTATGCCTCGCAAGAATCCGTCCCGCAGAACCTCGAAGCCGGTAAGCCCTACTACTTTGAAGTCTATCAACGGGAATCGTGGGGCGGCGATCACTTGTCCGTCGCTTGGGTCCGTCCCGGATCCGCTGCCGACCAACGCGAGATCATTGCCCTCCCCAACATGACACCGGCGGGTGAATCCCTCTATGATTACGCAGCGACCAGCGAACGTCTCTCGCTCCGTCTCGCCGTTTTCCATCAGGATTCCGACCTCGATGGCTTGTTCGATTTCGAGGAACACCTCCTCGGTCTCAATCCCTTATCCGCCACCACCGCCCCGCGCCAGCCGGACGGACCGGAGGCTCTCCGCATCCTCGACAGCGGCAACGCGGTCACCATCGGCGCGACCATCCCCCGCGCCTATGAGTCGACCGCGGCTGCCGCGCAATTTACCTTCTACCGGTCCGGCGGCATCGACCCGGTAACCGTCCCGTTTGCCGTCTCCGGAAGCGCATCACCGGGCATCGATTACCAATCCCTTCCGAGCCACATCGTATTCGGTCCCGGCGAACGTACCGTGACCCTCGACGTACCTCCGCTGCCCGATGCCGCTATCGAAGTGGCCGAGTCCGTCGTGGTAACCCTGCTTCCCGGCACCAACTACCTGCTCGGTACTCCGGCCGTCTCCATCGTTACCATCGATGATGCGCCCGATGTCCTCTACGTCGCCCAGCTTCGTTCCGCCCCCGGACTGCCCTCCGGAGGCTCCGGCGTGGGCGCCGTACGCCGCACCGGAAACAGCCTCTCTGCCCAGGTGAACCTCACCTTCAATGGATTGTCCGCCGCGGAACTCGCCGCGCAAATCATCCTTTCCTCCAACGGTCTGTCCGGAACCGTCGTCCACTCCCTTCCGCTCGACCAGGTTGCCTTGCAACCCTGGAACTTCGCCGCAACCAACGGCGTATCCCGCGAAACCATCCTCGCCGCCCTCGATGCCGGCAACCTGTGGGTCCGCATCACCACCACCGCTCACCCCGCGGGCGAACTGATCGGTCCCCTCGTGCAGTCGCCCGGCTGGCAAACCATGCCCGTGCCCATCACCCCGCCCCCCGCACCTACCGCGCCTGCCAACGAAGCCGACAGTGCCCGCTTCCTGA
Organism: uncultured Verrucomicrobiota bacterium; assembly: GCA_937872895.1. Classification (GTDB taxonomy): domain Bacteria; phylum Verrucomicrobiota; class Kiritimatiellia; order CAIVKH01; family CAIVKH01; genus CALMUP01. Next base: position 389,702 of record CALMUP010000008.1, on the reverse strand, counting down.
CCCAGGCCACGTTCGGCCCGACCGATGACACCATCGCCGGCATGTCCACCAACACCTTCGCCGCCTGGATCGACCACCAGCTCGCCCTGCCCGCCACCTACCACTTGCCGTACGTCCAGGCACGGCGCGCCGAATTGATGGCCCGGGACGGCAGCGACGGCTGGCAGCAACCCCGCCAGATGGCCTGGTGGCAACATGCCCTCGCCGCGCCCGACCAACTTCGCCAACGCATGGCCTGGGCCCTCAGCCAGATCATGGTGGTCTCCCAGTTCGGCGCACTGGATGGCGAGCACGAAGGCATCACCCTGTTTTATGATCAATTGCTCGCCGGTGCGTTCGGCAACTACCGCGACCTGATCGAGGAGGTGACCCTCAGTCCGATGATGGGGGTCTACCTGAGCATGATGCGCAACCAGAAACCCGATCCGGTCACCGGCCACGAACCGGACGAGAACTATGCCCGTGAAATCATGCAACTGTTCTCGATCGGACTGACCGAGATGCACAACGACGGTTCGTTCCGCCTCGACCCCAACGGCATGCCGATCCCGACCTATACCCAGGACGACATCGTCGGTCTCGCCCACATCTTCACCGGGTGGAGTGCCCACTACGATGAACAGGACCCACCTGAATGGAGCCCCGGAAATGTCGCTGACCGCGAAGGCTGGTTCTACTGGGGCTGGGATTCCATGCGTCCGATGTCGTTCTACGCCGAGCGCCACGATACGCAGGACCGCACCATCGTCGGCGGCCAGGTCATCCCCGGCAGCACCAACGGCGTGGAGCGGATGCGCCTCGCCCTCGACGCGTTGTTCAACCACCCGAACCTCGGACCGTTCATGGCCCGCCAGTTGATCCAGCGCTTCATCACCAGCAATCCCAGCCCCGGCTACATCCACCGCGTCGCCTCGGTGTTCAACGACAACGGATCCGGCGTGCGCGGCGACCTCGCCGCCACCCTGCGCGCCTTGCTGCTCGATTACGAGGCCCGCGCCGCGGCCCCTCGGAACTCCGTCAGCTTCGGCAAGCCGATCGAACCGGTGATGCGCCTGACCCGCATGTTGCGCGCCTATCTGCCCGATGCCCCCTTCGCCGCGAACGGCGATCCGCGCCTGTTCCTCGAGTTCCAGTGGTCCATGCCCGAGCAGGTCCCGCAGTACGCCTCCTCCGTGTTCAACTTCTTCCAGCCCGGTTACCGTCAACCGGGTGCCATCGCCCGCGCCGGCCTCTTTTCACCCGAGTTCCAGATCTTCGCCGAGACCACCGCGATCCGCGAAGCCAACCTGCACTTCGGCATGATCCACTGGGGCATGTGGACTCCCGAACCGCTGACCACCAATTCGAATGTCACCCTGACCCTGAAGATCGATCCGCTGGTCGCCCTCCTGCAAACCCCCGGCCTGACCCCGGTCGACGCCCAGGAAGCCCTGATCAACCACCTCGACACCCGCTTCCTGTTCGGCGCGATGTCCACCACGCTGCGCAACGACCTGCGCTCGCTGTTCCAGCAACTCGACCTGGTTCTCGACTACCGCACCTCCTACCAGCGGCTCCGCGCCAATACCGCCCTGTACCTCGTCCTGAACTCACCTGAATTCCTGGTGCAACGATGAAAGAATCCACCCCGATCACCCGCCGCGCCTTCATCGGGCAAGCCGCCTGTTCCGGCCTGAGCTTCGCCGGCCTGCTCTCGACCATCGGCACGCTGCGCCTGTTCAATGCGACCGTTTCCGCGCAAGGCGGCCCGCCCCTCGATGATAGCAAGATCCTCGTCTGCCTGTTCCTGTATGGCGGCAACGATGCGAACAACATGCTCGTGCCGCGCGAGCAGTCCGCCTACGACGAGTACGCCCGCGACCGCGGCATCCTCGCCTTGCCCCGCAACACCCTGCTTCCCTTGAACCTGCCCGGCGACGACGGACGCGACTTCGGACTGCATCCCGCCATGGCCCCGCTGCAGTCGATCTTCAACCAGCAGAAGATGGCCATCGTCTGCAACGTCGGCACCCTCGTCGCCCCGATCACCAAGGCGGAGTACCTCTCCGGCGCCGCCGCCGTCCCTCCCTACCTGTTTTCGCACAACGACCAGCAGGTGCAATGGCAGACCTCCGTGCCCGACTCCCCGCGCAAGACCGGTTGGGGCGGCCGCCTCGCCGACCTGCTCCAATCGCTGAACGCCGGATCCCAGGTCTCGATGAACATCTCGATCGCCGGTTCCAATTTCTTCCAGGTCGGCGAGGAAGTGGTCCAGTACCATGTGACCCCGCAAGGCAGCATCGGCCTCTCCCAGTACGACGCCAACTGGACCCCGATCCAGCAGCAGTACCATGCCATGGACCAGATGCTCGGCCGCAGCTACGGCCACCTGTTCGAGCAGGAATACGCCAACATCATCAACCGCGCCGTGGCCAACGACACCCTGCTGAAAACCGCGCTGTCCTCGGTACAGGACCACACCGCGACCTTCGCGAACAGCACCCTGCCCACCGGCGGCCTCAACCCCGTGGCCAGCCAACTCCGGATGATCCTCCGCCTGATCGAGGCCCGCCAGACCCTCGGCATGCGCCGCCAGATATTCTTCGCCGCCCTCGGCGGATTCGACACGCACGACGCACAACTCGAGGACCACCACGCCCTGCTCGAACAGTTGAGCAACGCCGTGGCCGACTTCCATCACGGCACCGAGGCCCTCGGCATCAGCGACCGCGTGACCCTGTTCACCGCCTCCGATTTCAACCGCACCTACAACAGCAACGGCAAGGGATCCGACCACGCCTGGGGCGGCCACCACATCGTGGTCGGCGGCGCGGTGAACGGCGGCCGTCTGTATGGCGACATGCCGATCCTGCAGATCCAGGGACCGAGTGATACCGGCACGCGCGGCAGTTGGATCCCGACCGTCTCGACCGATGAAATGGCCGCCACCCTCGCCCGCTGGTTCGGCGTCAGCCCGACCGACCTCCCGCTGGTCCTGCCCAACATCGGCCGCTTCGCCCAACCCGACCTCGGCTTCATGGCGACATGAAACGCCTGCTCGCGTTGTCCATCGTCGCGGTGATCGGCCTGTTGCTGTGGTCGCAGGTGCGTCCCGTGACCGCACCTCCACCATCGCCCGCCATGCCATCCACACCCGGGCCCGGACCATCTCCCGCCACACCATCCCCCTCCGTCCCTTCGGTTCATCCCATGACCGCCGATCTCGGACCCACGCCCGGTCGCGACCCGCACGCCGAACCGCAGCAGGTTCTCGTCTTGCTGGATGCCTGGCGGCGCGTCACCGGACGTTTTCCCGTCGCCGAGGACAATGCCGGCCTGATGCGCCAGTTGACCGCGCGTTCCGGCAACCGCCCCCCGCTGATCCCGCCCGATCATCCACGCCTGAACGCGCGCGGCGAATTACTCGATCCGTGGGACACCCCCTACTTCTTCCACCACGTGGCCGCCCAACACCTCGACGTGCGATCGGCCGGACCCGACCGGATTTTTTATACCGACGACGATATCGTGGCCTCACCGTCACGACCGCCCCCCGCCACCGGTCCGATTACGCCCTGAACCCGTCCGCGCCATTGGCACCGATCCCGCGGTGTGGTAGATTGAGGAATGGACCAACCGGTTTCGGAAACGACCCACTTCGATGCATCCCCGCCTGAACGGGGATCGTTTCTTCGTCGCCGCCTGATCCAACCGCTGCTGAACCAGCTCACCCAAGGCGCCTCCCCCGTTCAACTCGCCCGCAGCGTGGGCTGGGGTTTCGTGCTCGGCATCTTCCCGATCCTCGGCACCACCACCACGCTCTGCGGCATCGCCGGCGTCGCCTTTCGCCTGAATCACATCGCCCTGCAAGCGGTGAACTGGCTGGTGTACCCGCTCCAGATCCTGCTAATCATCCCGTTCCTCCGCCTCGGCAACCTGCTCTTTGGATTGGACCCCTTCCCGCTTTCCCTCACGGAAATCACCGCGCTGTTCGAAGCCGATTTCTGGGGCAGCCTGCGCAACCTGGGCGGCTTGGCCCTGCGCGGCGTAGTCGCCTGGGCTCTCTTCGCGATGCCCGCAGTCATCCTGTTCCGCCTTGTCTTGACCCCGGTGTTCACCCGTATCGCCCGCACCCTCCCATCTCGCGGAGTACCCCGTCCATGACCCCCCTCGCCGTCCAATTGCTTGCCGCCTTCGCCCTCGCCTTCTCCATCATGACGGTGCTCTGGCTGGTCCAACGCAAGACCGGCAATGCCGGCATCGTGGACATCGGATGGTCGGGCACGATCCCGCTGATCGTCGTCGGTGCTGCCGCACTGCTTGGCAATCCGTCACCGCTCCGCCTCGGCCTGCTTCTCGCCATGGCCGTGCTGTGGGGTGGCCGCCTGGTCTGGCACATCCATAAACGGTCCCATGGCAAACCGGAGGATGGCCGCTACGCCGAACTCCGCCGCGCCTGGGGTGCCCGGGTCCAACCGAAGATGTTCCTGTTCTTCCAGTTCCAGGCTGCCGCCGCCGTGCTGTTCAGCCTGCCGTTCCTGCTATCGCTCGGGCAAACCGCAAACACGCTCCTGCCGCTGGAAACCGCCGCCTTCCTGCTCTGGCTGTTCGCCTGGCTGGGCGAAGCCTCGGCCGACCGGCAACTCGCCCGCTTCAAGCGTGATCCCGCCTCGAAGGGCCGCGTCTGCGAAGCCGGTTGGTGGCGTTATTCGCGGCATCCGAATTACTTTTTCGAGTGGCTGATCTGGGTCGCCAACGCCCTGTTCGCGTGGAGCGCCCCGAACGGTCCCTGGGCCCTGCTCTGCCCGGTGCTCATGCTGTTTTTCCTGTTCAAGGTGACCGGCATTCCCGCCACCGAGGAGCAGGCGCTGAAGTCGAAGGGTGACGCCTACCGACGCTACCAGCAGACCACCAGTGTGTTTGTCCCGCTGCCCCGAAGGAGAGCCTGACCATGTGGTATGAATCCCTGTTGCGCCATCGCATCATTCCCGACTCCCTGATCCGCGCCGGTATCCGTTCGCTGCTGCGCAAACGCCTCGCGCAGGAAGGCGCCAACGACCGCGACGAGGCGGCCCGCCGCAAGGCCGCCTTCATCGCCGCGATGAAGAAATCCCCGCTCGCCCTCCACACACGCGAGGCGAACGAACAGCATTACGAGGTGCCAACCGACTTCTACCGGAAGGTGCTCGGCCACCGGCTCAAGTACAGCTCGTGCCTGTGGACGCCCGAGGTGCGCGACCTCGACAGCGCGGAACTGGCCATGCTGGACCTGACCACGGTGCGGGCCGGCATCGAGAACGGCATGGATGTGCTCGAGCTCGGGTGCGGCTGGGGTTCGCTGAGCCTGTACCTCGCGGCGCGGTTCCCCGGTTGCCGCATCACCGCCGTCTCCAACTCACGCACCCAGAAGGCGTACATCGACGGCGAGGCCAAGCGGTGCGGGCTGCCCAACCTCACCGTCATCACCGCCGACATGAACGACTTCGCCGCACCCGGCACCTACGACCGGGTTGTCTCGGTGGAGATGTTCGAGCACATGCGCAACTACGACCTGCTGCTCGAACGGGTCTCCTCCTGGCTCAAGCCCGACGGCAAACTGTTCGTCCACATCTTCGTCCACGACTTCCTTGCCTACCCGTTTGAAACCGATGGCGATAACGACTGGATGGCCCGCTACTTCTTCACCGGCGGCCTGATGCCGTCGTTCGACATCTTCCGCCATTTCGAAAAACACCTCGTGGTTGAACAGGACTGGCCGGTGAACGGGCAGCATTACGAGAAAACGCTGAATGCGTGGCTGGTCAAGATGGATCACCAGCGCGACGACCTCGTTCCGCTGTTCAAGCAGACCTACGGCAAGGACTGGACAACCTGGTGGATGTACTGGCGCATCTTTTTCATGGCCTGCGCCGAACTCTTCGGCTTCCATCACGGCAAGGAGTGGTACGTCGGCCACTACCTGCTCCGCCGGAAATCCTGAAGAACCGGGTTACAAAACGCGAAGCGGGTGAAGTCGTGTGTTAGGTGGCGACCGGGCCGTCAGGAATTGAGCTCGTAGATGTGACCTATCCCGAACAGGGTTAATCCTTGATCCACGATTGGTTGCGGCACCAGGCCGGCCGTGACCCTGGCCGCATAGCCACCCGTTGCGCAGACACGGGCTTGTCGAAGCGATGGGCTCCGCTTCAACTCTCGGATGATCTCCCGTACCATGCCACGGTATCCCCATTGCGCACCGAGTTGCATCGCCTCCGTCGTGCTGCGCCCCACCCGGCTGCGCACTGCAGACCAGGTGATGTGGGGAAGCTGTGCGGTTCGCTCGGCCAGGTAGTCGAACATCAACGGCAGACCAGGTGCGATAATTCCGCCCATGTAACCGTCCCGCCGGGAAACCAGGTCAAAGGTGACCGCCGTTCCGAAATCGGCAACGATCAGCGGTGCACCGTATTTCACTACACCGGCCGCAGCATTGGCCAGGCGATCCGCACCGATGGTCTCCGGCTTCGGATACGTCAGGGGAATGCCCAGGTTGAGCTGATGGCCAATCCACAGCACCTCATGACCGGTGACCCGCCGCACGATCGCCTCCCATAACGGGGTTAGGTGTGGAACCACCGAGGCAATGGCTACGCCGTTCAATCGACGCCCGGCCATGACCGATTCAACGACCTTGCTGACCGAATCAGAGTTCTGGTCCACTTTCTCGATGCGTCGAACCCGCGTGAGGCGGCTGCCTTGGTAAAGGGCAATCGACGTGCTCGTATTGCCGATGTCTGCGACGAGGATGAGGGGTTTCCGGCTCATGGTTTGCGCATATTCTTCTTCCGAGGACTCCGTTTATAGCGAACCGCAGGTTTTTCCGCCAGCGCCGAGGCGGGGCCTGTCCCGCTGATGCCATGAGCGGACCGTAATTCCTTGAGCTGATCGCGCAACAAGGCCGCCCGTTCAAATTCGAGCGATTCGGCTGCGGCCAGCATCTCGCGCTCGATCTCCTGAACCACTTCGTGAACGTCGTACCGTCCGACCGATTCGCGCACCACGGTTTCCTCGATCTCCACGGCCTGCTTTACCGTGGCCAGGCTATCTTGAAGGCTCTTGATGATCTGGCGCGGGGTGATGCCGTGCTCGCGGTTGTAGTCCAGTTGCACCGTGCGCCGCTGTTCGGTCACCTCGAGGGTGCGGCGCATGGAATCCGTCACCTGGTCGGCATACATGATCACCCGGCCATCAACGTGGCGTGCCGCCCGGCCTGCCGTCTGGATCAGCGACGTTTCCGATCGCAGGAACCCCTCCTTGTCGGCGTCCAGGATGGCCACCAGTGACACCTCCGGAAGATCGAGCCCTTCGCGGAGCAGGTTGATTCCCACCAGGCAGTCGAACTCGTTCTTTCGCAGGCTGCGCAGGATCTCCACGCGTTCAATCGCATCAATGTCCGAATGCAGGTAACGCACACGCATGTTGAATGACATCAGGTAGTCGGTCAGATCCTCGGCGGTCTTCTTGGTCAGGGTTGTGACCAGGGTGCGCTCTCCCCGCTCGGCACGCAGGCGGATCTCCTCGATCACGTCGTCGATCTGGCCCTTCAGTGGCCTGATTTCAATCGGTGGATCCACAATGCCGGTCGGACGGATCACCTGCCGAACGACCTGCGCGGACAAATCGCGCTCGTACGGGGCGGGAGTAGCCGAGACGAACAACATCGGCCCGGTCACCGCCAGGAATTCATCAAAATTCAAGGGCCGGTTGTCGAGTGCACTGGGCAGGCGGAAGCCGTGCTCGACCAGCACCCGCTTGCGTGCCTGGTCTCCGTTATACATGCCGCGGATCTGCGGAAGCGTCACATGCGACTCGTCGATGATGGTCAGGAATTCACCACCAAAGTAGTCCAGCATGGTAAATGGACGGGCCCCGGCTTCACGCCCGGTCAGGTGTCGAGAATAATTCTCGATGCCGGAGCAGTAGCCGAGTTCGCGCATCATATCGATGTCGTACATCGTACGCATGCGGATGCGCTGGGCCTCGAGCAGTTTCTGGTTGCGTTCGAACCAGGCGACGCGTTCCTCAAGCTCCGCCTTGATCGCTCCGATCGCCGCCTCCATCTTGTAGGCCGGGGTAACGAAATGTTTCGCAGGCGATACCACCACCCGATCTAGTTCCGCCTCGGCATGACCGGTCAGTTGATCAATGCGCTGGATCCGCTCAATCGTGTCGCCGAAGAACTCGATGCGCACCCCTTTGGTGGCATACGACGGGAATACATCCACCACGTCGCCGCGGACCCGGAAGGTGCCGGGACTGTTCTCGATGTCGTTCCGGTTGTACTGGATGTCGACCAGCCGGTGCAGGAAGGCTTCCCGCTCCAGTTCGTCGCCCCGCGCCAGCTCCACCATCATGCCCCGGTAATCCTCGGGCGATCCGAGACCGTAGATACAGGAGACCGAAGCGACAATGATGACGTCACGACGGTTCATCAGCGAGTTGGTGGCGGACAACCGCAACCGCTCGATCTCCTCGTTGATGGCCGAATCCTTTTCGATAAAGGTGTCGGTCTGCGGGATGTACGCCTCGGGTTGGTAGTAATCGAAATAACTGACGAAGTACTCGACGGCATGATCCGGAAAGAAACTCTTGAACTCGGCATACAATTGCGCGGCCAGGGTCTTGTTGTGGGAAATGACCAGGGTCGGACGCCCGCAACGGGCAATTACATGGGCCATGGTGAAGGTTTTTCCCGACCCGGTTACCCCTTCCAGCGTCTGGAAACGGTGGCCCTCGCTGAAACCGCGGTCCAGGGCCGCGATCGCCGCCGGTTGATCGCCCATTGGCTCGTAACCCGCCACCACCCGGTATGTCGCCTCCATGGTCATGTCCCCATCCTACCATAGATTCGCCCGTCCAGCCTATCGGGAGAAATCGGCAAAAACAGCGAGGCATGACCGGTTGAGGCAGATTTCACTTGGTGGACAACGAGCATAAAAAAAGCCCGGACCGAAGTCCGGGCCAAGATGGTGGAGAGTAAGGGAGTTGAACCCTCGACCTCCTGAATGCCATTCAGGCGCTCTCCCAACTGAGCTAACTCCCCATCTGGAAAGTTTCCTTACGCGCATCTTCCGTATAGCCAAGGCCATGCGGTCTGTCAACGTGCCACCGAAGTGGCGTACCCGGCAGGAGTTGAACCTGCAACCTTCTGATCCGTAGTCAGATGCTCTATCCAATTGAGCTACGGGTACGTAAGAGGACGGAATAATAGGTTTCCGTTTTAAAAAATCAACCAGAAATATATCCCGGTGGTAATACGTCCGTATTGCGTCGGACAAACGGCCCCCGTGTGATTCGTCAATCCCATCCACGCCCGAGCCTTTTTGAGTAGCCACCTATCTTTTTGATGAAGAAGGGGTACAGTGAGGCATCTGGAGGCAAGGTCATGACAATTCGCGCTGGTCTGCTGGTGTTTTTTAGTTTCGGAATCACGCTCGCCTGGTCGGCACCGCCGGTCAATCTGCCTACCAACCTGGTGGCCGTCCGTCAACAGGTGATCGACATCGCGAAGGAGAATACCCTGCGCATCGATAACATCCCGGCGGTGCGCGCCCAGTTGGATCCCCTGCTCGACCTACTGGAAGCATGGTTCATCCAGAACCGCCCTGCCAACGAAATCGCCCTGACCCAGCAGCCATGGAAAAGCCTGTGGTACGATGACCCGACGATCGATGAGTTTTCCAACGGTTCCTTCGGTGGTTTCCAGCTCCGCCTGAACCGTGACAAGGTTTACCAGGTGGTTGAGGATGGCTACTATTTCAACATCTCGGAAAGCCGGTTGTTCGTCGGCAGGATCCCCTTCGTCTTCCGCACCTACCTCAAGGGAGCCTACACGATCGCGAACCCGGCGGGTCCCGGCAACATCGGGCAGCCCTTCCTGAATGTGGTGAACCTGGAGTTCGTGTACAACGGGATCAAGTTCGGTCCGTTGCCGGATGGCATCGACCTTCGTCGGCAGGCCCGTGCGGCGAACCTGCGATTGCTTGGCGTACAGCGGGTACCCGGCCCGATCGGCATCACGGGCAAATTGTGGAACCTCTACATCGATGAGGAATTGCGCATCTCCGCGGGGTTCGAGGACGACAAGCCGAACGAGTTGGATATCTATATCCTCGTCCGGTCGCCACGTACCGGCCCCACCCCTCGCGGATGAATCATCGTGCGGGCGAAGTAAGCAAGGGAAACCACGTGATGCGCAACCGTGTTGCGCCATAGGGAGCCAGCGTGACGGTTTCTCCACGGCGCTGGCTGGCCTTGGACCGGGTGGTGCCCTCGGGCATGGGTGGCATGAAGACGATGTTTCCCTCGTGGATTCGTACCTTGTCGCCATGGCGCAGAACCAGTTTCTTCTTCCGTATCAAACGCCATCCCGGGATCCGGGTGGCCTCCAGATCCATGCGAACCGGTGAGCCCTCGGGATCAAAAGGGTACGAGAATCCCTGTGTGCGCTCAATCCGCGATGATCTGACGGCGGACTTCCGTACACCGTAATTCCATGGTGAGACCGGTTCGATGGTCCAGGCGGGAAATTGCCTGGTCGATCGCGTGTCAGGCACGATCGTCCGCTTTTCCTCAATCGGCAATGCCATCACCAGGGGTCCCAGTGAAAACCCCACACTGTGTTCCGGCCCTTTTTCCATGCGCAACGTCATCGGCACGTGGAGTTCGATGCGATCGCCATCCCGGTATTCGCGCCGTAGGGTGACGAAACGGCCGGCGCGAAGGGTGCGGCGCACCGGTTTCCCGTTCAAGGTGATGGTGGCGCGGCGGCACCAGCCGGGAATGCGGAATGTAAACGAAAGAAGCCTGGGTTTCCGTGCCGTGAAGTGGAAGACGATGCGGTCGTCGAACGGATACGACGTCGTTTGCTGCACGGTCAGTGTCTCCCTCCCCTTCCCGATCACGCAGGTGGATTCACCGTATAACGCGGCGACCAGCCCTCCTTGTCCATCCTCCATCCACATCCTTCCCGCGTAGGCCGGCATGGCCCGGTGAACATTGCCGGGACAGCACTCGGTGGCGGGGTTGGGCCGGTAACTGATGTGGGCACAGCCGATGCCGTGCGGGTGGTGGTTGGTTTGCGGACCGGCGATTACCTGGTTCGGACCGGAGAAATACTGCAATGCGGTGAAATCGGGCAGCACCGCACCAGGTAACGCATTGAAGCAGATACGCTCCATGTCGTCGGCGATGGCGGCATCGCCCGTGCTGGCCAGGAGATGGCCCAGGCTCCACAGGTAGTCCGAGATGACACAGGTTTCATGGCCGGCGTTGCTATAGACGCCCCGGAGATGCTCCGTCGAACTCGGTACGCCATCGATCAGTACATGGTCGCGTTTCAACTTGCGGTAGCCCTTGATCGAGGCCTCCAGGTAGGAACGCTTGCCGGTAATACGGTGCAGGATCGCGCCCATCTTGAACAGTTCCATGTGGCGGGGCCCGTGATCACCGATCCGGTGTGCTTTCCGCATGTTGGCCATGGTTGCACCATCCTTGTGCTCCCGCTGCTGGAATTCCTGGAACCAGGTCTCGGCCAGATCGCGTATCCGGGTATTACCCGTGCGCTCATGGAGCCAGGCCATGGCCTCAAGGTTGCATACGTTCCGATTGGCGCTGTGCGGTGCGGTATTGGACAGATAGTGACGGGTCAGAGCCCGCAATGTCGAGGCGCGCGGTCGATCCTCGTAGTCGGCCATGATGGCCCGGAAGAAGACGGCATGGGGCCACCGTTCGGAACCATAATCGCCCTGCAAGGACTTCATCGCATCGGGCCCGAGGTAGCCATCGCGGTCGGGATGAGCCAGAACATGATCGATCTGGCGGCGCGCCTTCGACTTCAGGAATTCATCATCCAGCAGGATGCCGCAGCGAATCATGCCATCGACCCAGTAGGCCACCTGCTCGTAGGGCCACCATCCTGAACCGCCGCGATCACCCAGCTTCAGATGATCATGGCACCAGCCCTCGGTATTGAATGGATAACCTGCCGCCTCCAGATGACCGGTCAAGCCGTCGCGTTGCCGTTGCAGGAATTCCCGGATCCATCCGCCGGGTCGGATCCGGGTCAGTTCAAGAGGGTGCCAAAGCGATGTGGTTTTCATGTATTACTGGTTCATACCATCATGGTACAACGCATGAAAGTCCTTCGTGTGTCCAGTATTTACAGCCAAATGTCCGGAAATGACAACATACGTGTCCGGGTGTTCCGGGTATGGTACCGGGTTGTAGGACGTAATCGTAAAACCGTATCGGACGAAAGAATGGTGAAATTTCCAGGCTCTTGTCGGTGTTCCGTCACACGGATCATCCTGTATCTGTTGATGGCGATCCCGTCATCGTTCGTTTTGGCCCAGTACCACCCATCACCGGCGGATTGGCGTGACCAGAACATCTACTTCATATTTACCGACCGGTTTAACGACGGGGACCCATCCAACAACAACGCCAACCCCCAGTCATCCTACAACGGGACCAACAGCCGTCGGATCCATGGTGGTGATTTCCGGGGCATCGAGCAGAAGCTCGATTACATCCAGGCGCTCGGTGCCACGGCGATCTGGATCACGCCGATACCCCAGAATGTCGGTTCGTCCGGTTACCACGGCTATGGAGCCGACAACTTCTACCAATTGCAACCGAACTGGGGATCGATGTCCGACCTGACCAGCATGGTTGCCGCCGCGCATTCCCGAGGCATGTATGTCGTGTTGGACGTTGTGTGCAACCATCAAGGAAACCGGATCGATAGCGCCAACTCCAGTTGGGGTACCGTGTTCAATGCCTCCGGGTATCCCGTTCGGTGGAGCAACTCCGCCAACCAATACCCCGCCCCGTTCAACCAGTTGACCAACTTCCACAACAACGGGGCCATCCAATACTACATCGATCCCAACCAGGTGCTGGGCGAACTCAGCGGGTTGGACGACCTGCGAACGGAAACAATGCATGTGCGCACCAACATGGTGAACATCTATGCCTACTGGATCCAGGCGGCGGATTTCGATGGATTCCGCCTCGACACCGCCAAACACGTCGAGCCGGGGTTCTGGCAGCACTTCAATCCGGCGATCCGGGCTTATGCGGCCTCGCTGGGAAAAACCAATTTCTTCCAGTTCGGTGAGGTGTTCGATGGCAGCGATAGCAAGTGCGGTTTCTATACCGGCACCAAGGCCGGCGGTGCATTCGCCAACGACTCGGTGCTGGACTATCCCTTGTACTACAAGCTGCAATCCGCCCTCGCCACGGCGTCCGGCAATACGAAGCAACTGGAGGACCGGTTCAATGCCATTGCCGGCAATTACGATCCCGCCGCCGAATACCACCTGGTCACCTTCCTTGACAACCATGACCAACCACGGTTCATGAGTCCGAACTGGGCGAACAACAATACCAACCGCCTGGCGGTCGCCCTCGCGTTCCTGTATTCCGCCCGCGGCATCCCCTGCCTCTATTACGGAACCGAGCAGAACTTCAATGGCGGCGGCGATCCCGATAACCGGGAGGACATGTTCGATGGCTTGTACGAGCAGGGGCCATCCCTCGGCGACAACTTCAACATGACCCAGGGTTCGTTTCTCCAGGTGGCCCGTCTGAACAACCTCCGCCGGTTGTACCCGTCGCTGCGGCGGGGAACCCACCACAACTTGTGGAATGATCCGGTCGGACCGGGCCGGTTTGCGTATGCGCGGCGATGGCAGGGCGAGGAGGTCGTGATCATGTTCAATACGTCCAGCGGGACCCTCATCGTGCCGAACCGGCCGACCACCTACCCGGTCGGCACCGTCCTGGTGAATCTCCTCAACACCAATGAATCGCTCACCGTGGTCGGCGGTACCGATGGCTTGCCTCCGGTTGAACTGACCGAAAGTTCCGTCAAGATGTTCGTGGCCAAATCCCTGTGGAAGCCGCTGGATCCCGTCGTGACCCGGCAGTATCCCGCGCACAGCGTGTCCAACGTCGTGGCGACGAATGCCATCGTCCTCACCTTCAGCATGCCGATGAACACGGGGTCGGTGGCGCAAGCCCTCTCCTTTTCGCCTTCCATCCAGGGAACCCTGTCATGGGCCTCCAACAATACCGTCATGACCTTTCGCCCTTCGCCCGGGTTTCCCGGTTCGACCAGGGTCACGCTGCGTGTCTCGACGAATGCGGTGGATGCCGGACATACCAACGCGTTTCATGCCGCCTTCGAGACGTTTTTCCATACCGCCCCGGCCTCCTATACCGACGCCGTTCCACCATCTGTCGTTTTTCTCAACCCCTTGGGGGGAACAACACTCGCCGGTTCGATCCTGCTGACCGGTACCGCAACCGACCTCGTTGGCGTTGCTTCGGTGCAGATCAGCATCGACGGTGGGGAGTGGGTGAACGCCAGCGGCACCACGGCATGGAGTTACCCGCTGGAATCGGCTCATTTCCTGAACGGCACCCATGTAATCCGTGCCCGTGCGATCGACACTTCGGGCAATGTTTCCACTCCCGAGGAAAGGGCCGTCCGATTCTTTAATATTCCGGGTGACTACGTGCGCCGGGTGAATGCCGGTGGCGCCTCCGCTACCAACTGCGACCAGACCGTCTGGTCCGCCGACCGGATTTACACCCTCGGCACCTTCGGTCGGGTCAACGGAACCAATGGATTCCTCGGAAATACCATAACGGGTATTTGTGCAAGCGCCCAACGCATGTACCAGGAGGAACTCTACAGCACGCCGGACGGCGCCTTCAGCTATCAGTTCGATTGTCCTGAAGGCATTTATGCGACCACCATCCTCGAGACGGAAACCTGGCATACCGGTCCCGGTCAGCGTCAGTTTGATGTGTACATCCAGGGTCAGCGGATGCTGGCCGACTATGACATCTATGCCCGGGCTGGCGGCATGAATCTGCCCGTGGTCGAAGTGCTCACCAACGAGGTAACCGATGCACGATTGGTGGTCTCCTTCATTCCGCGGCAGAACAACGCACGGGTGTCAGCCGTCCAGGTGCAACGGTTGGGTGACGTCGACTCGGATGGCGATGGTATCCCGAACTGGTGGATGCTGGGCTCCTTCGACCATTCCACCGGCCAGGAGGCGGACCACTCGTTCGCCGGCGATGATGCGGATGGCGATGGATATACCAATTACCAGGAGTTCCTGGCCTTGACGTCGCCCACCGATCCGCTCGACTTCCCTTTCGTCCTCGGTATTTCCCGTACCAGCACGATCCAGGTCGAAGTTCCTACCGCCAGCGGCCGTTTCTATCAGTTGGAGTGGAAGAAGGACATCCTCGACACCAACGAATGGTTGCCGGTGGGTAGCGGAATGCCGGGAAACAATGAACCGGTATCGATGCTGGATGCGCGAGATCTCGAGGAAGGCGTGTACCGGCTACGCATATCCACGCCATGAGGTAAAATTGGAGCGGGCAGCGGGAATCGAACCCGCCTGGCTAGCTTGGAAGGCTAGAACTTTACCACTAAGCTATGCCCGCGTTGATAGCACCATACAGTAACCACGGTAAACCTGCCGTCAAGCACGGTTCGAGATTGCCCGTATATCACTTCGGTATTACGGTGGCGGAAAAGGAGATCGCCATGGACTTGATTCAGCAAATCGTCAATACCGTCGGTGTCAATGAACAACAGGCCAAGGGCGGAGCCGGACTCCTGTTCAAGCTGGCTCAGGACAAGCTCGCCGCCGGGGATTTCGCAAAACTTTCCCAGGCCTTGCCGGAAGTGGTGTCCCTCATCACGTCCGCGCCGCCGGCTTCCGGGGGCGGATTGCTCGGTTCACTGGCCGGGGCTCTGGGTGGCGGCTCGCTGGGTGGTCTTGCCTCGCTGGCCGGTGCCCTGACTTCGCTTAAGCTGGACCCCCAGACCATCAGTCAATTCGTCCCGGTTATCCTCGATGTCGTCAAACAAAAAGGCGGCCCGGAATTGGCGGCCATGCTCGGAAAGCTGCTTCCTGCCCGTTAGGAGGTAATCGATGACCATGCCGCGACTTCCCGCCCTGATTGCCGCCGGCGTCGGCATCGCCTTCATGGCCGTCACGGTCACATCGGCCAGCGCCAATGCCACGATCTCGGCCAATCTGCAGGACTTTACCTGGACCGAGAAGCTGCCCAACGGCCTGTCACTCGAAGAGCGTGGTAGCCTGCTCGGGCTCCGTATCGAGACCGAACTGCTGCACCGCTCGCCCGGATGGCGCTCACGGCTGGCCGGAGACGTGTATGGCGGCACGGTTGATTACGATGGATTCCTGATCAGTCTTGACGGATCGATACGTCCCTATGAATCCGAGACCACCTATCTGGGCGTGGCGGGCTCATGGGATGTCGGGTACGGCCATACCCTGGCGTCGGGTATCACCGCCGAACCGTTCCTCGGTGTCGGTGCCCACTATTGGCTGCGCAGCCTCGATGATGACGAGGGGTATGGTTACGATGAATACTGGCTGACCCTGTATGGGCGGGCCGGATTCCGCCTCGGTTGGCGCACCGCGACCGAAACCGAGCTGTTCACTTCCGCCGCCATGCTACTGCCCTTCTTCAACTACGAATGGGCCGTGGGTGTTCCCCTCGCCGATGGCGGGGACGATATTGAGTTGGAACCGGAGGAGAAGCCCGGCTGGCAACTCGAGGTCGGGATCAACCATGGGGCCTGGCACGCCGCGGTATTCCACACCTATATGGAGTTCGGGCAGTCCGACCTGGATGACACCGGCCAGTTCTTCCAGCCCGCCTCCACCCGCGAAGTGACCGGATTGAGGATCGGTTACCGTTTTTGAACAACCATTCCGCACTGGATGTTATTCCCCCGTATATACATTGACATATCATGATATCATGATATGTTGAGCGGGTATGAAAAGGAAACAACCATTGCCGATCGACCTGCTGGAGCGCATGGCGGCGGCGCTGAAGGTGCTGGCCCACCCGCACCGGCTGAAGATTGTCGAGTTGCTGGAGGACGAGAAGGAGGCGTCGGTGTCGTTGATCCATGAGCGCTTGCATCTTGCCCAGGCGATGACATCGCAGCATCTGGGCCACATGAAACGGGTTGGCCTGCTGGCATCGACTCGCAAAGGGAAAGAAGTCTGGTACCGGATCGCGGACAACCGGGCCCTGACCATTCTTGATTGCATCCGCAAGAAGCAGGAGGCGGTGCGATGAACGGATTTCTGGTGCGCGCATTCGGGTTGTTCATGGTGGCGGTCGCGCCTTCCCATGCTCGTTCCCTCGAGGCTTGCATTGAGGAGGCATTGGCCGGGAATGCCCATCTGGAGGCGATGACCCACCGGGTCGCCGCTGCGGAAGCGGCGATCGGTATGGCCCGTTCGGCCTACTACCCCACCCTTTATGCCAACGCCCAGTATGCGCGTACCGACAATCCGCCGCAGGCCTTTTTCATGAACCTCAACCAGCGCCAGGCTTCGCTGCAGAATGATTTCAACCAGCCGGAAGACACGGACAACCTGCGGGGCACGCTAGGGTTCCGGATGTTGGTAGCCGACGCGGGAGCCCGCAGCTTGTCCGGGCAATCCGCCGAGCTGCGCGCCAAAGCTGCGGAAGCGGCCCGTGACGCTGCGCGCAACGAGTTGGTCCATCTGGTTACCCGCGCCTATTACGGCGTGTTGCAGGCCAAGGCACTGCTCGAGGTCGGAGAAGAGTCCGTCGCCAGCCTGCGGGAGAATATGCGGGTGGCCCAGGAGCGCTTCGAAGCCGGCTCGGTCGTGAAAACGGATGTGCTGAACCTCGAGGTTCAAGTGGCCGAAGCGCAGGATCAGGTCATCCGCGCGCGCAACGGGGTGCAACTGGCCCTCGCGGCATTGAATACGGCAATCGGTCGGACGTTTGTTGATGATGCAGAGCAGGTGGATCCCGTGTCCTCGGAGCTGGATGCGCCGGTTGACGCAGATGCGGTGTTTGCCGGTCTTGATGAGCGGCCGGACCTGGTGGCGGCCTCTCTGGAGGCCGAAGCGGCCAGTCGCGAGGCCACAGGCGCACAACGGGATCGCTGGCCAAAACTGGTGGCGTTCGGTTCTGTCGATGCCGACAGTGATCGTCTTGGTGACTTCGAGGAGAGCTACCTTGTCGGCGCCATGGTGGATGTTGAAATCTTTACCGGCAAACGACGCTCGGCTGAACAGGCCATGGCGAGAGCGCGTTCCCGGGAGGCGACGGCCCGGAAAACCGCCTTGCGGCAGCAGGTGGAGTACGATCATACCCAGAGCTGGTTGTCCGTGCAGGAGGCGTGGTCCCGCCTGCAGGTGGCTCGCCAGAGCCAGGCCAGCGCCGACGAAGCCTTGCGGATTACCCGTGAACGGTACGAGCAAGGGGCTGCGGATATCACGCAACTGCTGACCGCTCAACTCGGCCTGACATCCAACCGCAGCCGGGAAGCTGGCGCGATGTATGATTTCCTGATCGCTGAATCGAATCTCCGGCGGGCCCGCGGCCTGCTGGTCAATCCTCTGGTGGAGCCCTAACCATGAACACACGCAATCGTACAACCCGTTGGATCAAGCCGATCATCGCATTTATTGGCCTGATCGTCATGATGGTCTATGCCGGTGGCTATCTGCACGACAAGGTTGCCCCGGGAACAGTGGATGGTGCCGCCGGAAAGCCTCTTGCGTCCGATACGCGACTTCTGAAAGTCGGTGAGATCGCCCACCCGTTGACCGTCGATCTTGTGGGCTCGGTTACGTCGGACCGGCGCATCCAGATCAGTTCGCGGATGAGCGCGTACGTCGAGGCGGTACTGGCAAGTGCAGGAGACCGGGTTACCAACGGGCAGCTGCTGGTGCGCTTGGACGAGCGTGAGCTTCGTGAACAACTGGCCGCGGCGGAAGCCCAGGGTAACCAGGCCCTCGCCGAATTCCGCCGCACCCAGCAGTTGTTCCAGCGCAACGCGGCAACCGAACAGGCCTTGACTGCGGCCGAGGCCGCCTACCAATCAGCACGAGCCCAGGTTGACCGGATCAAGGCCACGTTCAGCTATGCTCGGGTACGTGCCCCGATCGACGGAGTTGTCACGGAGCGGAATGTCGAGGCCGGTGACCTGGCCAATCCTGGTCAGCTGCTGTTGACCCTGTTCGATCCGGTCAACATGCGCCTGGAAGTCCCGGTTCCGGTCCGCCTGATTGATCGTTTCGCCATCGGTCAATCATACACCGCCGTACTGGATCACCCGGCGGTCTCCCTGCCGGCGGAGGTAACCGAGATCGTCGGCGAGATCGATGTCCAATCGCGTACCCGGCGTGTGAAATTGCGTCTGGATCAAACCGGCGGCGAGGTGTTGCCTGGCGCGTTTGGACGGATCCGGCTCACGCTGGATGCCCCACCCGCTTTGTTCATTCCCCAGCATGCGGTGATCCGGATCGGTCAGCTTGATCAGGTCCAACTGGCCAGGGATGGCCGGATGGTCAACCGCATGGTTCAACTCGGACGCCGTGTTGGTGAGGACGTCGAGGTATTGGCCGGACTGCAACCCGGTGATTTGATCGTCATGCCGGAAGCCGGCCGGGAGTAGAACCATGAACACGGCAAAGACCTCCTGGATGAGCGGACTGATTGATGCATTCCTGCGCGGCAATCTCACCATCCTGCTTATCATCGTGAGCCTCGCCGCCGGAGCGGCCGCATTGTTGCTCACGCCGCGCGAAGAGGAGCCACAGATCGTGGTTCCGGTCGCCGATGTCCTGATCTCCGCGCCCGGACTTTCCGCCGGGGAAATGGAGCGGCTGGTTTCATCGCGCCTCGAACGGATGTTGTTCGAAATCGATGGCGTGGAATATGTCTATTCGATGTCCCGTCCCGGCCAGGCGGTGGTGACAGTACGCTTCTTCGTCGGCCAGAGCCGGGAGGAAAGCCTGATCAAGCTCTACAACAAGATCTTCCAGAATATCGACAAGACCACGCCGGGCATTACCGGCTGGGTGGTCAAGCCGGTGGAAATCGACGATGTTCCCGTGATCACAGCGGCCCTGCACAGCGAGCATCTTGATACCCATGCGCTTTACCGGGTAGCCGAGGAAATCGTCACCTACCTTCAGGATATCCCGAATGCCGCCGCCGTCACCATCCACGGCGGTGAACGCCGGATCGTTCACGTTCGACTGGATCGCGATCGTCTCGCCGCGCATGGTCTATCCCCGATGGATGTCATGGCCGGTTTGAACGCCGCGAATGTTCAGCTTCCCGCCGGTCAGCTTGAGCGCGACAACCGGGTTGTCAGGGTGGAGGCGGGTCCCTTTCTGGCGGATGCACGGGAGGTCGGCGAGGTCATGGTCGGCGTCTATGCCGACCGGCCGGTCTATGTGCGCGATGTGGCCGAGGTGATGGACGGGCCGGCTGAACTCGCCACCATCACCCGGCTCGGGTTTGGTCCCGGTTCGGGACGGGACATGGAATCGCGTCCGGCCATCACCATTGCCGTGGCCAAGAAGAAGGGCAGCAATGCCGTCCGGGTTACCGGCGACGTCCGCCAGCGACTCGAAGCCCTGCGTGGCAATGTGCTGCCTGACGAGGTCGAGGTCCTGATCACCCGCGATTACGGACAGACGGCCGACGCCAAGGTCAATGACCTGATGAAGGGATTGTTCGAGGCGATCATCACGGTGATCGTATTGATCACGCTGGTCATGAACTGGCGGGTCGGTTTGATCGTGGCCTTGGCGGTGCCGATCACCTACGCCCTTACCCTGTTTGTCAATATGCTGGCCGGCTACACCATCAACCGGGTGACGCTGTTTGCGCTGATCCTCGCCCTCGGCCTGTTGGTCGATGATCCGATTGTCGCGGTCGAGAACATCTACCGTCACCTGACGGGATCCAGGAAGCGCACGCTCGATGCCATATCCGATGCCATGAACGAGGTGATGCCCCCCATCGTCCTGGCCACCCTTTCCGTTATCGTGGCATTCCTGCCGATGTTCTTCATCACCGGCATGATGGGTCCCTACATGCGCCCGATGGCCTTGAATGTTCCTCTGGCCATGATCAGTTCCCTGCTCGTTTCCTTCACGATCACGCCGTGGATCTCGTCGCGAATGCTGGCCAGGCTTCCCCACGAGGACCTCGCGGCCGCTGAGCATGCCGATGATGAGCGGCCTGGCCGGGTGCATGCCTGGTATGGACGTATAATGCGTCCGTTCCTGGATTCGCGGCGTGTATCGATCTTGCTGATGCTGGTCGTTGGCATTCTGTTTGCCGGCTCGGTGCTGCTCGCCCTGCTCGGCGTCCCGCTGAAAATGTTGCCGTTCGACAACAAGAATGAATTCCAGTTGGTGGTGGACTTGCCGGAAGCCTCGGCGTTGGCCGCCACCGATGCGGTGCTCCGGGATCTGGAGGATTTCCTGCGCACCCAGCCGGAAGTCACCGACTTCACCTCCTATGCCGGCCTGGCCTCGCCGATGGATTTCAATGGCATGGTGCGCCACTACTACCTGCGACAGGGTCCGCACCTCGGTGAAATACGCGTTAACCTGCTGCCCAGGGAGCGTCGTGCGATGGACAGTCATTCGATGGTGCTACGGATTCGCAACGACATCGAGGCGATCGCGGCACGACATGGTGCGCTGATCCGTCTGGTTGAAACACCGCCAGGGCCCCCGGTGCTGGCCTCGGTGGTCGCCGAAGTCTACGGTGAGCCGCACCATCGCTACGACGAACTTGTTCAGGCCGCCCATGCCGTCGCGGCGCGCATGGAGTTGGAGGATGCGGTGGTCGAGGCGGACGTCATCACCGAGTCCGCGCAGCCGAAGCTGTTTTTCCGCGTCGATCGGGACAAGGCCGCCTTGAACGGCGTTTCGGTCCATGATGTGACGCATACCCTCGGCTTGGCGCTCGGCGGCGCCATGGCCGGTGCGGTGCACCAGGAGCGCGAGCAAAACGAATTGCCGATCCTCGTGCAGCTCCCGCGGGAACTCCGTTCGGATATCGAGTACCTGAAGACCCTGGGCGTGAAAAATCGCTCAGGCAACCTGGTCCAGCTGGGCGAGCTGGGCGTCTTCGAGCCAGGCATCGTGGATGCCACGATCTTTCACAAGAACCTGAAGCGGGTCGTTTACGTGACGGCAGAGATGGCTGGTCGTGGGCCCGCCTATGCGGTGTTTTCACTGGATCGACACTTCGAGGAACATCCCTTGCCCTCCGGCATTACACTCGACTGGTCGGGGGAAGGTGAATGGAAAATCACCATCGATGTGTTCAGGGACCTCGGCCTTGCCTTTGCCGCTGCCCTGCTGGCCATCTATGTGCTGCTCGTTTACGAGACGCGTTCGTACGCATTGCCGGGCATCATCATGCTGTCGATCCCGTTGACCATGATCGGCATCATGCCCGGTTTCTGGCTGCTGAACCTGGTGGTCAATCGTCCAGTCGGTGGTTTTGAGAATCCCGTATTCTTCACCGCCACGGCGATGATCGGGATGATCGCCCTCGCCGGTATCGTGGTCCGTAACGGTATCATCCTGATCGACTTCATCCGCACCAATCTCCAAGCCGGGAGGCCACTGCGTGAAGCCGTAATCAATGCCGGTGCCGTCCGCTTGCGGCCGATCGTCCTCACAGCCGGCACCACCATGCTGGGTGCCTGGCCAATCACCCTTGATCCGATCTTCAGCGGCCTCGCCTGGTCCATCATGTTCGGTCTGTTTGTATCAACCGCGTTCACACTGGTGGTGGTTCCGGTTGCCTATGTCATGTTGTACGGAGAGAAGGAGCGTGCAGGATGAATATGCGAATGGTGATCGGCGGACTGGCGGGAGCGGTTATTGGATACCTTGTTTATCGCTTTATCGGATGTCGCACCGGCGCATGTCCATTGACCGGAAATCCCTATATCGCGGTTGCCTTGTATGCCCTGCTTGGTTTGTTCATCACCCGAAACCCCTAAGGAAAACCCACCATGAACACGGAAAAAGCTATTCGTATCCTCGCTGGAACCCTTGTCCTCGCCAGCATCGGTCTTGCACATTACACCGGCACCCGGGCCTGGCTCTGGCTCGAGGTCTTCGTCGGGGTCAACCTGATCCAATCAGCCCTGACCGGCTTCTGCCCGGCGGAAATCATCCTGCAAAAGCTCGGTGTTCCCGGAAGTTGTTCTGTATCCAAGTAACACGGCGGGAACATGCTACGCTTGGGTGCGTATGTCGTTTCGGTTTGACAAACCAGCCAAAACGCTAATCTTTTGCTAGCATGAAGCTAACAAAATGGTTGTTTGTAATCTTTGCCGGGGTGTTGGCGCAGCAGGATGTGGTGGCCACCCGCGACATACCACGCGATCTCGCCATGGCCGACGTCACCTTTGTATCCTTTGATACCGAGACAACCGGACTGAACCCGGCGACCGAGCGAATTCTGGAGTATGGTGCCATCCGGTTCGATCTGAAGGGAGTGCAGGACTCCAGGAACTGGCTGATCAATCCACGCCGCCGCATCCAGGCCGGAGCTAGAAAAGTCCATGGCATTACCCATGACATGGTGAAACGCGAGCGGATATTCCGTACGGTGTATCCGGAAATCATATCCTTTGTTGGCGATGCCGTGCTGCTGGCCCATAATGCCCGCTTCGACGTGAACTTCTTCGCCGCCGAAATCAAACGAAACGGCCAGTCGCTGCCGGATCTAATCGTCGTTGATACCCTGCCCCTGTTCCGCGCCTGGTTTCCCGATGCTCCCGCCCACAATTTGACCGCCCTCTCCGAGTATCTCGGCATTTCCGGAGATGGATTCCATCGTGGCATGAGCGATGCCGCATACGTGGTCGAAATCTTCATGGCTGGCATGAAGCAACCTGGTGCTCCCGCAACGCTGGGCGAACTGATTGATCAGGCTAATGGATTCTATCGCCTTCAATAGCAACAATCCTGTATTCATCAGGCCTCTATATTACATAATTGTCGGTATCGATGCCATTCGTTACATTTTACGACTACCTGATAAACTGTAACGTAACAGCTTGGCTTTTCGCGGTTAATGCAGCTTGAACACAGGCAGATTTGGTCTTGGCATGGCGTATGCTTATCCAACGTTTTAACAACAAAGGATAAATACCATGATCATGACCAAAGAAAAAGTTCGCGAGTTGAATGCCCTTACCGCATCCCGGGCGGCGGGAAGTGAATCCCTTCCGGCCGAGGGCGTTTACCATGTGGCGGCCACCCAGGATGCATTTCTGATGCGTAACCTGTCGGACAGCGGGGACATTGAATGTTTTGTGATGGGAATGGTGATCCCGGCGCACAAGGCGGCGGCCGTGTGCCAGCTGTTGCAGGATGACCAAGGCATGATGCCCTCACCGGTTTTCATCTTCAAGAAGACGGACCGTACGGCCGGAGCTTCGGCCAGCGCTTCGCGCAAGCCGGTTGAGTCCACGAGCCGGTTCGAAAACGTTGATGCGTCGGTCGGTCATGACCAACCCACGATCCGCGTGAAGAACATCGAGATCATTCCCGGGCGTCACGAAGTTCGTGTAAACGGCAAGTTGGTCGTGTTGACCTTCAGTGAATTCCGCATCCTGCAGACCTTGGCGGCCAAGCCCGGATGGGTCTTCTCGCGCGATCAGATTATCCATGCCGTGCACGGCAACGATTACAACTGCACTGAACGTGCGGTCGATGTCCAGGTCACCGGATTGCGCAAGAAACTCGGTGCGGCCGGCGAGCATGTCGAGACAGTTCGCGGAGTGGGTTACCGTTTCAGCGAATAATCTTCCCTGTTGTCCGCAGGCTGCCAACGCAGCCAAACGACGCGAGGTCGCTTCGGCGGCCTCGCGTTTTCTTATGTCGGTGGGCCGATCATGCTGCGAGCCACCTGCCGCAACTTCGCGACATCCACCTTGCCGGTGGCGGTCAGCGGTAGTTCATCCACCTTCAGGAACATGGACTCGGATGGTTTCCACAGGTTGGGAAGATTGGATTGGTCCAATGCCTGCTTGATAACGGCAGGGTTCGGAATGGCCGGGGTGTACAGCAGGGCCAGGCGTTCGCCCTTCCGCTCATCCGGTACAGAGGTGACGGCAACGGCCAGCTCGGCGAGATGGAGGGCTTCGGCAACCACCTCTTCGATGGCGATGTGCGGTACCATTTCGCCTCCGATCTTTGAAAAGCGGAATAACCGGTCGGTAATAAAGATGAAGCCGTCCTCGTCGATTTTCGCGATATCACCGGTAATGTACCAGTCGCCACGAAAGGCTTTCTCCGTGAGATCCTTCCGGTTCAGGTAGCCGGTCATCCTGTTCGGACCCTTGACCAGCAACATGCCGGCTTGCTCCGGTGGAAGCTCCTCGCCGGACTCCGGATGTACCACCGTGGCTGCGATGCCGGGCAAGGGACGGCCAATGCTTCCTTCCTTGTGTCCGAGTTGCCGCGTTCCGGGAATCTCCGGCAGATTGAGCGCCACCACGGGAGCCATTTCCGTCGTACCGTACCCCTCCAGCGGACGTATGCCGAACTTCTGGTGGAAAGCATCGGAAAGCTGACGGGAAAGTTTCTCCGCCCCGACGAGGATGAACCGCAATGACTGGAAGTGATGCGGATCCGCCTTGCGCATGTAGGATCCAAGGAAGCTGGGTGTCGAGAACAGCACATTGCACTGCCCTTGATGAATCAAGTCAACCACCTGGCCCGCGTCCAGGGGCGACGTGTGGTAACTGGCACGCAGGCCGCAGAGCATGGGAAAGCAGATCCCGGCGGTGAAGCCGAACGAGTGGAACAGCGGCAGGGTGGCGCACAGGTGGAGGTCCGGGTCCGGTCGAAATACTTCCGTGAGCGCCTCGATATTGGACAGGATGTTGTGGTGGCTGAGCACGACGCCCTTGGGCTCGCCGGTGGTTCCCGAGGAAAACATAATGGTGAGAGGATCATCCCCGCCCTCGGGCAGTCTCGGTGCCAGCCATGTCGATGGCGCCAGGTAGGCGGACATCACGGCGATCAAGCGATCCTTTACGGTGATCATGGATGGTAATTCGTCGGCAAAAAGCAACGACGAAGGCCATGGCACTTCGCTCAACTTGTCCTTCACTTTGCGCGCGGTGATTACCGTATCAATACCGGCCTGTTTCATGGCCGAGCGCAACGCGTCAGGTGATGCCGTGAAGTTCAAGTTGACCGGAACCTTGCCGGCCATGATCAGGCTGAGATTGACCAGAACACCGCCAACGGAGGGGGGCAGGATGACCCCGACCCGCGGTTGCCCGGCCAGAGAGCGGCCGAAGAGACGGGCTGCAGCCAGACTGGCGATAAGGAGTCGCCCGTGGGTAAGGGATTTGCCGGTGGTATCGGCTACGGCTGGTAACTGGCGGTTGCGTCGGGCGCTGGCGATAAACCGGGCGGCGACCGAGCGGCCAGGGCCAAGGCGGTTGTCATAATGTTGTGCGCCCAATTGCTGGATGGCACGGTAAACCTGCCAGGTCCGGGCGTCGGGCGGAAGTGCCGCTCCCACCGTCATGGTGACCGGATATCGCCAGCGTATGGGTGGCTTGCTGCCGCGGATGATGGTGCGGAAATGGCTGAACCGACTGCCCCAAACACCACCAAGGTGTAACGGGATGATCGGGTACGGGGCACCCTTCATCATCCGCACGAATCCCGGTTGGAATGCCTGCATCTGGCCGTTGCGGGTCAAGGCACCTTCGGCGAAGATGCAAACCAGATAGCCGTCGTCCATGGCCTTGCGCGCATCGTGCAGCGAGCGGAGCAACGCCTTGGGTCCGTCATCCGTGGATATCGGGATGACCCGCATCAGGTCAAACAACCGTCGCAACGGATGGGCTTGGTAAATGCTGCGCTCCATCAGAAAGCGGATACGGCGCTGCTGGCTGGCCAGGATGATCAGCGCATCAGAACGGGATACGTGGTTGGCGACGAGGAGCCCCCCACCCTCCCGCGGCAGGTTGTCGATTCCGATCCGTTCGATACGGTAAACCGAACGCACCAGCAGCATGGCGATGAAACGAACGAAAAAATCGGGCAGCACCAGCAGGCATGCTCCGGTCATGACCAGGGTGATGACACCGAGCAGGCCGAAGGTGTAGGACGGTTTCCACCAGGGAATGAAACTTAACCCGAATACGAGCATCCCGGCCAGCAACACACCGACCCAGCTTAGGAACCCGTTGGCGGCTACCACGCTCCCGATCTGGTCACGCGGCGCCCGATACTGGATGAAGGCCTCCACCGGAATGATGAACAGACCCGCGCCGAGTCCGGCCGCGCCGATCAACACCTTGGTGGTGTTCACTCCGGCGGGCAACAGGTAAAGCAGCAACGTAGCGAATGCAATGAGCAAGGCTCCGGCGGGAATCATGCCGAATTCAATGTTGCGCCCGGACAGACGCCCGGCCATCAGGGATCCGAAACCGATACCGAATGCGGCATAAAGGAACATGAGGCCGCCCTCCGTTTCGCTCAAGTCCAGATGCTCCATCGCGTACGGAATCAGGTTCATCTGAATAAAGGCGCCGAGTAGCGAGAAATATGCCGAGGCAAGAATGGCGAGGAGCAGGAACCGGTCATGGCGGTTCGCCTTATACGTGGTATGGATGTCCGACCAGAATTTCAAGCCAAGTGAGCGGCGTGAACCAACCGGTGGCAGGCGACGGATTCCCAGGCTGGTGCTGATACCAGCCAGGGCGATGATCACACAGGCCAAGGCCGCCAAGGCGAATCGGCTGCCATCCCGCTGCTCCAACCCGGCTCCAACCACCTGCGTGGTGATCCATGGTGCGGCCACCGTTCCCAGGATGATCGACAGGTAGGTCAAGGCCACCAGATATCCGTTGGCGCGGGAAAGGTGATGCGGCTGAACCAACTCGGGAATGATCCCGTATTTGGTTGGATTGAAGAAGGCGCTCTGGGTGGACATCAGGAAAAGGATCACAAAACCAACCCATGGCGGAGCTAACCAAAATGCGAGGGTGCCGGATACCATCACGGCAACTTCAGCTCCCTTCGCCCACACGGTTAGCCGCGACTTGCTGAAGCGATCAGCGAGAACCCCTGCCGCCGGAACGAAGAGGATAAACGGAAGGGCAAAGATGATTCCTCCCAATCCGCTGAGTGTGGAAGCATGCTCCGGTCCAATCGACCGGATAAGGAAGAACGTAACCAGCAACTTGAAGATATTATCATTCAGCGCGCCGAGAAACTGGGTGGCATTCAGCCAGTGAAACGATTTATCCACGCGATCCGATTGTACGGGTTCATTCATCGTGAAAGGTTCCTCGCAAGCGATCTTCATACTGACCGTGAGATGCGACGTCAACAGAAGGATTTAACTGTCGCGCATCATGCGGTTCCGTGGTAAGTAAGGCGCATGGATCGACATCATCCCTTGGCACATCCCGCCCGTGTGGCATTGGTCCTGTCGCTGACCTATACGGTCCTCTGCGCGGGCTACATATTTGTATCAACCTCCCTCGCCGCCCGCCATGCCGATTCATTGGATACTCTCGCCCGGATTGAGCAATGGAAGGGTGTTTTGTTCATCCTGATCACGGCTGCGATCTTTTATATGTTTGCTTACATCGTATTGCGGAAGATCCACCGCCAGGCCGAGCAACTCCATGATCAGGAGGCGACATTGCTCAAAGCGGATCGCCTCAACCTCGCCGGAGCCATGGCCATGTCGATCGCGCATGACATGAACAACCAGATCACCATTCTTTCCATGGGCATGGAGGAGTTGCGGTTGACTGCGCCTACGGCCAACGCCGAATGCATGCGATGCCTGCGATCCGCCGTGGAACAATTGGGCGAGTTGTCGCACCAGCTACTGGCCACCGGACGGCAACGGCGTGATACCGAAATGACCAAGGCAAATCTACGCACGCTTGCCGAGATTACCATCGATATGGCGCAACGCCATCCGCGGGTCGCCTCCTGCACCCTCGTCCTGTCAATGCCCGATGTCATGACCACCAAGGTCATCCAGAGTCTTGTATCCCATATGCTCATGAACGCAATCCTCAACGCCGCAGACGCCACGAAAGGAGGCGGGCGGATCGAGATCCGTGGAATGACCAACGGAGAGCAGGTGACGCTTGAGGTGCATGATGATGGGCCGGGAATCCCGGAGGACCAGCGAGCCCATGTGATCAAGCCCTTCTACACGACCAAGTCGCACGGTCATGGTCTCGGATTCCTCTCGATCGATTACTGCGCCCGCATGCACGAGGGCGTCTTGTCCATCGATCGGTCGGACCTTGGTGGTTGTTGTGTCCGAGTTACCTTCCCGCAGGTGTGACGTAGGACCGTTCGGTTCGTTCGCCTGCACCTATCCGCTTACTCCGCCGGCCAAACGACGGTTAACGGTGTTGCGATTTCCGTATTCAAGCTCTTATAGACGGGACAACTGCGAAGGATCGCCTCGGCCTCGGCCCGCTCCGCCTCGCCAAGCCGGATGGAGAAATTCACCTCGGCCGGTAGCGCCACGATCCGGCGCGGCGCATCGGGGCTCATCACCTTGGTGACCTTCATCGTGGTCCCGTCGAGGTTCCAGCCCCGCTCCCGTGTCTTGATGGCCAGCGTGGTGGTCATGCAGGCGATCAGCGCCGCCGCCATCAGGTCCGTCGGGGAGAACCGCTCCGCCCGCCCATGGTTGTCCGCCGGGGCGTCGGTCTCGATGACCGTGCCCGAAGGTCCGTGCCGCAATGAACACCGCAACGCCCCGTCATACCGACCTGTGATCTCGACCATGACCGCTCCTTTCACCGCGCCGTTCTAGTTGCCAGCGCGCCATAACCGTCTATAGTCGACCCATGGTACACAAGGAAAAAACGTCCGGAGCCTTCCCGTCATGATCACCGAACAAGATGTCCTGGTCCGGCTGAGCCGGGTCGTGGACCCCGTCTCCAAGCAGGATATCGTGGCACTGGGCCTGATCCAGAACCTGGTGATCTCCGCCGAAGGCATGGTCTCCTTCACCCTTGATGCCGCAACCCAGGGCGAGGAAACCCGGCAGAACCTCAAGACCGCCGCCGAACAGGTGCTCGCCACCCTCCCCGGGATCCAGGATGTCATGGTGATGCTGCCGCCGGCACGCAAGGTCCGCGAGAACCCGCTGCTCGCCAAGGCCCCCGGACTGAAACACGTGCGCCACATCATCGCCGTATCGAGTTGCAAGGGCGGCGTCGGCAAATCGACCACCGCGGTGAACCTGGCCTACAGCCTGGCCGGCCTCGGCTACAAGACCGGGATCTTCGACGCCGACATCTACGGCCCGAGCCTTCCCACGATGGTGCAACTCCCCGCCACCGAGTTGTACCAGGAGAACGACCTGATCATCCCCCT
Source organism: uncultured Verrucomicrobiota bacterium (assembly GCA_937872895.1). Taxonomy (GTDB): domain Bacteria; phylum Verrucomicrobiota; class Kiritimatiellia; order CAIVKH01; family CAIVKH01; genus CALMUP01. The sequence goes on along the minus strand of CALMUP010000008.1, from coordinate 359,409 downwards.
CTCCTACCTGAACGTGCCCCTGATGTCGTTCGGGTATGTGCCATCGGCCGGTGGCGCGGCGATCATGCGCGGACCGATGGTGACCCAGATCATCAACCAGCTGCTGACCACCACCAACTGGGGCGACCTCGATTACCTCGTGCTCGACCTGCCCCCCGGCACCGGCGACGTGCAACTGACCCTGACCCAGTTGATCCCGATCACCGCCGCGGTGATCGTCACCACCCCGCAGCAATTGAGTTTCGTGGACGTGGTGAAGGGCATCCAGATGTTCGACAAGCTGAAGGTTCCCACCGTGGCCCTGGTGGAGAACATGAGCTACTTCCGCTGTCCCGGCTGCAATACCGTGCATCACCTGTTCGGCCGCGGCGCGAAACAACGCATCGTGGACCAGTACGGCATCCGCCACGCCTTCGAACTGCCGGTGAATCCCGAGTTGTCCCTGTCCGGCGACGGCGGCATCCCCTTCGTGGTCGCCCACCCGAAGGCGGAAACCTCCCGGCTGTTCCACGACATCGCCCGCGCCGTCCACGGCGAGATCGAACGCCTGACCTCCGGCGGAGCCTCCCGCCCCACCGTCGCCTTCAAGGCCGGGGCCGGCATCGCCGTCCGTGCAGGCGACCGCGAAGGCCTGATCCACCCCGCCGCCCTGCGCCGCGCCTGCCGCTGCGCCCATTGCGTGGACGAATTCTCCGGACGCCCATTGCTCAAACCCGAGGACATCCAGGACAGCGTCTATCCGGTGAAACTTCAACCGATGGGCAATTACGCCATCGCCATGCAGTGGAGCGACGGCCATTCCTCCTCCATTTATCCCTACGAACTGCTGACCGACATGGCCGGCCTGACCTCCCCGGGAGCCTCACGATGAACCATACCTGCCGTGTGCAACTGGCTGATACCGATGCCGCCGGGCGGATCTACTTCGCCGCCGCCCTGCGCCTCGCCCACGAGGCCTTCGAGAACGCCATGGCCAGCGCCGGTCTCGATCTCCGCGCGATCCTCGAGCGCAAACCGTTCGTGCTTCCCGTCGTGCGCGTCGAGGCCGACTACCGCGCCCCGCTGGCCCTGGGTGATGCCATCACCGTGGTTTCACGCACCGCGGCCATCGGTGCCCGCTCGTTTGCCATGAACCACCAGCTCCGGAACGCACACGGAGACATTGCAGTGGACGTGACCATCACCCATGCCGTGGTGGCAAAGGACACCGGCAAGGCCACGGACCTTCCGGATCAACTCCGCGCCGTGCTCGGCCGCATCTGATCGCGCATCATGCGCTGCGCTCCGCGATCCACGCCGCCAGGCGGGCCCGCGAAGCTTTCATGCCTTCCGCCCAGGGTTCATCCGGCCACGGGAAAAACGCATCCGGGACCTTGAACGCCGGGAGCACCGCGTTCAGCCGCTTGCGCCAGAGCATCTCATCGCCGCCGGTCGCCTTGACCACGGCGACCGGACGCTGGCCGAACCGCGGGTGTGGCACCCCCAGCACGACCGCCTGCACCACACCCTCGATAGCGCGCAGGCACGCCTCGACTTCCTCCGGCTGGATGTTCTCGCCGCCGGAAATGATCAACGCATCACGCCGGCCCCGCACCGTCAGGTACCCGTCCGCGTCCACCGCGCCGAGATCACCCGTATGCCACCACCCCTCCGCATCGGTCGCCGCTTGCACCGCCCCATCCTGCCAGTAACCGCTGAACACACAGGGACCACGGACCAGGATCTCCCCGTCGTCGGCGATCCGGACGGTACGGTGACGCAGGACCTTGCCCGACGTGGCCATCCGCCTGGATGGCGGCGCATCGACCGGCATCGTGGCGATCTGCGAACCCGTCTCGGTCATCCCGTAGGTCAGGTACACCGGCCAGCGCTTGGCCACCGCCTGTTCGACCAGGGCCGGATCACACGCTGCACCACCCACGAGCAGCACACGTGCAGCGTCAATGCCCGGCACCTCGTTCTCGCGCAGCAGATCCGACAACTGGGTCGGTACGAGCGACAGAAAGGTCGGCCGGTACCGCGCGATCGCCTGCACCAGTGTTTCCCGTTGTTCCGGGATGACCACGCTGGCCCCGCCGAGCATGCACCGGAACATCACGCCGAGCCCGCTCACATGATACAGCGGCAGGTTCAACAGCCACGTGTCCTTGGAGTGCAGCCGCAGGTTGGCATTCGCGCCCTGTGCGTTGTAGTAGAGATTGCCGTACGACAACACGGCCGGGCGCGGCTCGTTGCTGCTGCCCGAGGTGAAGACGATCATCGCCGGGGCGTCCAGAGGCATCGGCGGTGCGGGGCTTGCCGCAGTTTCCGGCGTGCCCAGGAAATCATCGGGCGACCAGACCTCGATCCCCTCCAATCCGCCATCCTTCTTTTCGGATAGGTACGCCAGGATCCGGTTGGAATCGACGCGCCGCAGGCTCGCCACCACCCCGGCGCGCGGCAGCCGCGTCGAGACCGGCACGGCCACCGCGCCGGCACGGATGATGCCCGTGATCAGGACCAGCATCCGCCAGTCCGTCGCCATGAACAACCCGATGCGGTCACCCCGCCGCACCCCGCGCTCCTCCAGACGCCGCGCCACCGCCGCGGACAGTTCATTCCACTCCGAATACAGGATGATCCGCTCGCCCTGCCGGATGGCCGGCTGGTGCTTGGAGATCGTCGCTGCCTCCTCCAACATGCATCGCAGGTTTGTCATGACCACAGCTCCAATCGGTTCCTATCCACACGGCGATCAAGGTCCGCGAGGTGCGGCACTCGCAGGTTGCCGCCGGCGACCTCCAGCGCCTGTCCCAGCACATCCGACGCCAGAGCCCCGTAGGTGTCCAGTCCGGCCGCCTCCTGCGGGGCGACGGCCGCCGCCAGCGCCGCCGCATGGACGATGCCGACCCCGCTTTCGTACAGGGCGCTGACCACGATGCGGCGACCGAACCGGCGCGCCTCCTCGACCAGCGGCAGCAGGTCGATCAACCCGCCGATCAACGACGGCTTGAGCACATAGGCGACCAGCCGCCGCCACGGCTCCCGGCACAGGTCCGGCACACGCACCAGCGACTCGTCGAGCGCCCACGGCGTCTCCGACTGATCCTCAAACGCGGCATAACCGGATGGATCCGCCAATGGTTCCTCCACGTAATCGAGCCGGTCCGATGCCACCGCGCGGGCGAAACGGACCGCCTGATCGACCGGCCAGGCACGGTTTGCATCAAACCGCACCTTGATACCGGATGGTGCCTCGCGCATCACCGTTCGCGCAACGAGGAGATCATCGTCGAACACCCGGCCACCCACCTTGATCTTCACCACGCGGTAGCCGTCGCGCTGTGCCGCGGCCACCTGATCCACGATGGAATCCACCGTCCCTCCCGTGATCAAACGGGCCAGCGGGATCGAGCTTTCCGCGGGTGCCCACCCGTGCATCGACCATCCGGCCATCGCCCAGCGCACCGAGGCGTAACGCTCCGCCACGTCGGACCACGGGATCCGCCCGGCCACGCAGGAACGCAGGGCGTCACCCGTTTCGCGTACCGACTCGCGGCTGTACCCGTCGAGCGGGGCGGCATTCGCCCAGCGTACCTGACCGGCCACCTCTTCGCGTAACAGGAAGCCAACCGCATGGGTGCGCTCGCTCCCGGCAATCCGCACCGGGTGATGCAACGGAAGTCGGTAGCTGAACACCGAGCGGTCCACTGCCGTCTCTCCCGTCCTCATGTCCGCACCATCGCCCAGCCGATCGAGAACGCCAGACTGTACGCCAGGAGCAGCAGCGCAGTCATGCCGAGGCCGGGATTCAGCTCGCGTCCGGTCCGGGTCAGGACCAAACGAATCACCGGCCACGATGCGAACAGGATCAGGGTGGCGGCGAGCGCGTTCCGGTGTTGCGGGCCGGCCCAGGCCACCAGCACAAAGGGCATGACCGCGGCGATGAGCAGGCAGAGCATGTACTCGACCCTGGCGAATCCCGCCCCGAACCGCACCGCCAGCGTGCGTTTGCCCGCTTCGGTATCGCTGATCCGGTCGCGCAGGTTGTTCACCGTCAGGATGGCCACGGAAAGGAATCCGGGCCCGATGCCCGCTGCCGCGGCGAGCCACGAGAACTCGAGGGTCTGAACGTAATAGCTACCGGCGGTCGCGACCGGACCGAAGAATACCAGGACGAACAGGTCGCCGAGCCCGACGTATGCCAGCGGGTACGGACCCGCGGTGTAGAGGACCCCGGCCGCGATCGATACCACACCGAGCAGGATCAGGGGCCATCCGGCCCGCAGCACCAGCCAGCCGCAGACCAGGGCGGCCAGGGTGAAGACAAGGATGGTGGCGATCAGCATCTGGCGCGGGGTGATCCATCCGCTCGCCACCGCGCGGGCCGGACCGGTGCGGCGGTCGGTGTCGGCACCCTTGATGAAGTCGGCATAGTCGTTGCAGAAATTCGTGCCGATCTGCAGCAGGATCGCCCCGGCCAGCGCCATCCAGGCGCTCGGGGCATGCGCACCCGCCTCCGTCGTGGAAGCCATGGCGGTGCCGATCATCACCGGTCCGACCGCGGCCCACAAGGTCTTCGGCCGCGCGGCCAGCAGCCAGCGATGAATCAGTCCGGGTGCCGGGGAAGTCATGATCAGAAATGGTCGTCGAAACGGACCTCGACCGGGCGCGGAGCCAGATCGCGGCCTTCCTTCATCGCCTCGTCCAATTCGGCCGCCGCATCCTCGTCGTACCACCACAAGCCGAACGCGGAACGTTCATCGCCGTACTTGGACAGGACCTGGTCGGGCATGCCGAACTTGTTCCAGTACAGCAGCCGCGTGTAGTTGATGTTCCACAGCAGGACATACGGAACCTCGGCCGCCACGATCTCGTCGATGCGGCGCAGGATGTCGTTGCGCGCCTGCACATCGAAAACCTCGCGCTGCTTCTCGATCAATGCATCGACCTCGGCATGGCGGAACCCGGTGATGTTGTTGCCGCTCGGCCGGTCCGCCTCGCGCGAGTGCCACATGCTTTCCGGATCCTTGAACAGACCGGCACCCCACGCCGCCCAGGTCATGTCGTAGTCGTAGGTATCCATGTCCTTGGTCCAGGCCGCCCAGTCCTTCTTGACGATTTCCAGGGTAATGCCGACATCGCGCAGATCCTCGCCGTAGATGGCGAGGAACTTGTCGGTCGAGGGATCTCGGGTGAGGAACCGCAGCACGAAGGGCTTGCCGTCCTTCTCCAGCAACCCGGTCGAGGGGTTCGCCTTCCAACCCGCCTCGGCCAGCAGGGCGCGGGCGCGCTCCTTGTCGTACGCGATCAGTTCGTTCGGACAAGGTTGCTCCTCGCTGTAGAGGTCCTCGTAGTAGGAGCGTTGCAGGAAGTACTGGTCATACATGATCGTGCTGTTCATCTTCTCACGGTTGAGCAGGTGGGCCAGCGCGCGGCGCACCCGCAGGTCGTCGAACGGAGGGCGCCGCATGTTCATCGCGAAGCCCTGGAAACCGATCGGGTTGTAATTGTACACCTTCTGCTTGACGATCCAGTTCCGGTCGAAGCGCTCGCCCGAGGATTCATTGACCCAGATGCGGGCGACATAGACCGGGAACACGTCGAGCAGGCCGCGGCGGAAACTCTCGTAGGCGTTCTCGGCATCGGCGAAGAAGCGGTAGACCAGCGTCTGGAAGTTCGCAGTATGCTGGTTGCGCGGAAGCTCACGCGCCCACCAGTCCTCGCGGCGCTCCATCGTCACGAAGCGTCCCTCGTTCACCTCGCCGATCCGGTACGGGCCGGAAACGACCGGGAAGGAGAACAGGATGCGGTTGAAGTCCTTCCCCTCCATCGCGTGCTTGGGCAGGATCAGCAGGCCACCGGCCGTGCCCAGGTTGCGCCAGTGCACCTCCTTCGCCACGAACTTCACCGTCCGGTCATCCAGCGCCACCGGGGTCTCGAAGTTGTCGAGGCCGACCTTGTGCGGACCGGTGAGGTTTTCCGGGGCGAGCACGGTGTTGAAGGTGAAGACCACATCGTGGGCGGTCACCGGCGTGCCATCGCTCCAGCGGGCGCGCTCATCCAGGGTGAAGGTGATGGTCCGCTTGTCGTCGGAGATCGTCCAGCGTTCGGCCAGGCCCGGCACGTATTCCGCGGTCATGCCGTCGATGCCGAGCAGCGACTCGAACATGTTGCCGAACAGCTCGCCGCTCAACACATTGTTGTCGAGGTAGTAGTTGAAGCTCTGCGGGTACTGGTGGGCATAGATGTTCACCAACCCGCCGGGAACGGCGAAGGAACTGGCGAGCGGACTCGGCTCGTCCTTCCACGTGTCGCGGGGGAATTCCTCGGCGGCCATGGCCCACGACGCGGCGGCGACCACCGCCACCACCCAACCTGCTTGTCGAAGTTTCATTACGCGTCTGCTCCTTATCACGGGTCAACCTACCCTGTCTGCAGCCGGAAGCCAACGACGCACGCCCACCGGATCACGCCTGCCACGCGCGGAAGCGGCGGATCAGGTCGTTCGTCGAAGCATCGTGCCGGAGTTCCGGTTCGCCGGCCGCGGTCAATTCGGGAAGTATCCGCTGGGCCAGCACCTTGCCCAGTTCGACACCCCACTGGTCGTAGGAGTTCACATTCCAGATCACCCCCTGCACGAAAATCTTGTGCTCGTACAAGGCGATCAACTGCCCGAGTACCGCCGGGGTGAGTTGGCGGGCCATCAGGGTGTTGGTCGGGTGGTTGCCCTCGAAGACCTTGAACGGGGCGAGGTGCTCGGGAACCTTCTCGGCCCGGACCTCGTCGAGCGACTTGCCGAAGGCGAGCGCCTCGGTCTGGGCGAAGAAATTCGCCATCAGTTTCGCATGGTGGTCGCCGACCGGATTGTGCGACTTGGCGAAGCCGATGAAGTCACAGGGGATCAGCTTCGTGCCCTGGTGGATCAATTGGTAGAACGAGTGCTGGCCGTTCGTGCCGGGTTCGCCCCAGATGATCGGTCCGGTCTGATAGGAAATCCGTTCGCCCTGGATATCCACGCACTTGCCGTTGCTCTCCATGTCGCCTTGCTGGAAGTAGGCGGCAAACCGGTGCAGGTACTGGTCGTAGGGCAGGATGGCCTGCGACTCGGCACCCATGAAATTATTGTACCAGACACCCAGCAGGGCCAGTACGACCGGCATGTTCCGCGCGGCGGGAGCGGTGAGGAAATGCTGGTCCATGGCATGCGCGCCGTCGAGCAGCGCATCAAAGTGCTCCGGCCCGATCGCGATCATCACGGGCAGGCCGATCGCCGAACACAGCGAATAGCGGCCACCCACCCAGTCCCAGAATTCAAACATGTTCGCCGTATCGATGCCGAAGGCCGAGACCTTGGCGGCGTTGGTGGACAGCGCGACAAAGTGGCTGGCGACTGCGGCGGGCTGCTTGATCGTGCTCAGCAGCCACGACTTGGCCGACTCGGCATTGGTCATCGTCTCCTGCGTGGTGAACGTCTTCGAGGCGACGATGAACAGGGTTTCCTCGGCATTCAGATCCCGCACCGTCTCGGCCAGGTGGGTACCGTCCACATTGGACACGAAGCGCACCTGCAGGTTGCGGTCGCTGTAGGCCTTCAGGGCTTCGCAGGCCATGACCGGCCCGAGATCCGAGCCGCCGATGCCGATGTTCACGATCGTGCGGATGCGGCGACCGGTATAGCCTTTCCATGCCCCGGAACGGACATTCCGGGCGAAGGTCCGCATCTTCTCCAGCACCGCATTCACCTCGGGCATGACGTCCTTGCCGTCGACCTGGATCGGCCGGTTCGAGCGGTTGCGCAGGGCGATGTGCAGGACCGAACGATCCTCGGTGAAGTTGATCTTGCCGCCGCTGAACATCGCCGCCCGCTTGGCCGCCACCGGGGCTTGTTCGCACAGGGCGAACAGGGAGTTCATCACCGCATCGGTCACCAGGTTCTTGGAGTAGTCGAGGTAGAGATCGCAGGCGTTCATGCTGAACCGGCCCACCCGGCCAGGATCGGCGGCAAAGGCCTCCCGCAGGGAAAAGGACAGCAGGGAGCGGCGATGGGCTTCGAGCTCGGACCAGGCTTGGGCGGACTGCGGTTTGTAGGGTGCGCTCACGTTGGAACTCCTGTGAAAGTTGGTCGCTATTCCTAGCCGTACCTGCCCGCAAAGGCAAGCACTTGCCAAAGAAAGTTCCGCATGGAAAGGCGTGGTCGGACGGGTATGCCGGGTTTGACATCACCGTGACCAATCGGTACGGTTGCGACCCATGAATCAAACGTCTTACCACATTCTGGTGACCGGCGGGGCGGGCTACATCGGATCGGTGCTGGTCCCCGAGTTACTTGCGCTGGGCCATCGGGTTACCGTTGTCGACAATTTCTCCTTCGGCCAGTCCTCCCTGCTTGACTGCTGCCGCCACGAAGGCTTTCAGGCGGTGCGCGGCGATGTACGCGATGAATCGCTAATGAAGAAACTGCTGGCCAAAGCCGATGTGATCGTGCCACTGGCCTGCCTGGTCGGGGCACCGATCTGCGCGCAGCGTCCCCTCGAGGCTCGCTCGATCAACCTCGAAGCCATCAAGATGCTGATCGACCACTCAAGCCGCGAACAACGTTTCCTCTCCCCGACCACGAACAGCGGATACGGTGTCGGCGAGGACGGTATCTATTGCACCGAGGAGACCCCGCTGCGCCCGGTATCCCTCTACGGCGTGCTGAAGGTTGAACTCGAGAAACACCTGCTCGACTCCGGTCGCGCCATCTCGTTCCGGCTGGCCACCGCGTTCGGCGTGAGCCCACGCATGCGCGTGGACCTGCTGGTCAATGACTTCACCTACCGCGCGGTGAATGACCGCTTCGTCGTGCTGTTCGAGTCGCACTTCAAGCGCAACTACATCCATGTCCGCGATGTCGGGCGCGCGTTCATCCACGGCCTCGCCCACTGGGATACCATGAAGGCCCAGGCCTACAATGTCGGCCTGAGCGATGCGAACCTCTCGAAGATGGAGCTGTGCCTGGAGATCAAGAAACAGATTCCCTCGTTTACCATCATGGAGTCCGAGATCGGCAAGGACCCCGACCAGCGCAACTACATTGTCAGCAACGAGAAGATCGAGAAGACCGGCTTCCAGCCTGCCGTCAGCCTGACCGCCGGCATCGCCGAGTTGATCAAGGCCTACCAGATCATCCGCCGGAACCAGTACGCGAACATCTAGTCCGCATGACCATGAAAAGCACCACCTTCAAGAGGATCCTGGTCACCGGGGCCCATGGTTTCGTCGGTCATCACCTGTTGCCGCACCTCCATGCGACCTTCGCTGCGGAAATTGTTCCCGTGAGTCGCGCTGACTACGACCTGCTCCAGCCGGGTGCGGCCGACCGGATGATCCGCGAGGTCCAACCCGACGCGGTGATCCATTTGGCCGCCAAATCCGGCGGCATCGTGGACAACAAGAAGCGACCCGCCGACTACTATTACGAGAACATGGCCATGAACACCCAGGTGTTCCACGCCGCCTTCACCGCCGGGGTTGCGAAGTTCCTGACCCTGATGGGCGGTTGCTCCTACCCCGCCAAGGCGACCTCGCCCATCGGCGAGGACCAGATGTGGAACGGCTTCCCGCAGATCGAAAGCGCCGGTTATTCCGCAGCCAAGAAGATGAACCTCGTCCAGTCCTGGGCCTACCGCGTCCAGCATGGCTTCAACTCCGTGGTGCTGATCCCCGGAAACCTCTACGGCGAGTGGGACAACTTCAACCACGAACAGTCCCATGTCATCCCGGCCCTGATCCGGAAGTACATCGAGGCCCGCGATGCCGGCCAACCGGAAGTCATCGCCCTCGGCACCGGCAAGCCGACCCGCGACTTCGTCTATGCCGGTGACGTTGCCGCAACCCTGCCCTGGTTCCTTGAACACTACAACCAGAGCGAACCGGTGAATATCTCCTCCGGAACACGCACCTCGATCCGCGAACTGGCCGAATCGATCAAGGAAGCCACCGGTTACCAGGGCGACATCGTCTGGGATACCAGCAAACCCGACGGCCAGATGGACAAGATCTTCGATGTGACACGCCTCCATGCGATCGGCCTCCGCTGCGACACCCCGCTCCGCGAGGGATTGCGCCGGACGGCCCTCTGGTTCGAGGAGGCTCGCAAGAACCGTACCGTGAGGCTGTAATCCGATGATCATTTCCCAGACGCCTTTCCGCATCAGCTTTTTCGGTGGAGGAACCGACTTCCCCGACTATTACCGCGAACACGGCGGGGCGGTCATCCTGACCACCATCGACAAGTATTGCTACATCTCGATCCACGGCCTCGGCCCGTTCTTCAAGTACCGCATCAAGGCCAACTACTCGCGCACCGAAGCCGTGGACCATGCCCGCGACATCCAGCACCCCCTGATCCGCGAAAGCCTGATGATGCTCGATTGCACGAAAAGCCTGGAAATCGGCCACATCGCCGACCTACCCGGTCGCACCGGCATCGGTTCCTCCTCGTCGTTCACCGTGGGCCTGCTCCATGCCCTGCACCACCTGCACGGTGATCCGGTCAGCCCGGAGGACCTCGCCCGCGAAGCGATCACCGTGGAACGCGAACGCGTGAAGGACACCGGCGGCCATCAGGACCAGTATGCTGCAGCGTATGGCGGATTTATCCGAGTGGACTTCCGTACCGACGGCCGTATCACCGTGCGCCAGCTTCCCCTTCCCGCCCACCGACTGACTGAACTGCAGGACCGGCTGATGATTTTCTACACCGGCGTCGAACAGTCCGCTGAAACCATCCTCACTGAACAGAAAAGCAAGATCGGCCAGAACATCGCCCAGCTCCAGGAGATGTATTCCATGGTCGACCAGGCGGAAAACATCCTGTCCGGGGAAACCCCGCTCTCCGCCTTCGGCGATCTGCTGCACCAGTCCTGGATGCGCAAGAAGTCCCTGGCCAGTGGCATCTCCAATACGACCATTGACGATGCTTACGCGAAGGCTCGCGATGCTGGAGCCCGCGGCGGCAAACTGCTCGGGGCCGGTGGCCGTGGCTTCCTTCTCGTGTATGCCGAACCGGATTGCCATTCCGGTATCCGCTCAAAGCTGGGAGACCTCGTAGAAGTCGATTTCAAGTTCAGCCCCGAAGGCAGCAAGATCATCTTCGCCCGCGACGAGTGAAATCTTCGATGAACGCACCCACCTCCATCCCGTGGTTTGAACCATGGCTCGACGCGGACGATGTCGAGGCTGTTCGTCGCGTCGTCGCCTCCGGCTTTGTCAACGAAGGTCCGGAAAACCGCGCTTTTGAAAAGGATCTTTGCGCGTACTTCGGTGTTCCTTTCGCGGTGACCACCCCGAGTTGCACCATGGCCCTCGCGCTGTCCGTGATGGCCCTCGGCATCGGCCCCGGCCACGCCGTGCTGGTTCCCGCTGTGACCTTTATCGGCACCGCCAGCGCCGTCCGCCTCGCCGGGGCCGAAGTGATCCTCGTCGACGTCGACACCGAGAGCTTCACCATCGATGTCGCCGACGCACGCCGAAAGATGAAACCTCACGTCAAGGCCATCATTCCCGTGCACCTGACCGGCCGCTCCGCCGATATGGCCGCCATTCGTGCCCTGGCTAGGGAATACAACCTCGCGGTAATCGAGGATGCCGCCGAAGCGACCGGGTCTTGCAACTCCGACGGCTGGCTGGGAGCACAATCCGATGCCGGGTGCTTTTCGCTCGCGCCCACCAAGATCATCACCTCCGGCCAGGGCGGGTTCGTCCTGACCCGCCGCGAGGACGTGCGCGACAACCTGATCCGGCTGCGCGACCACGGCCGCCTTTCCCGCTCGAGCGATGTCCACCCGGTCACCGGGTTCAACTTCAAGGTCACCGACATGCAGGCCGGCCTCGCGCGGTCGCAGTGGCGCAAGCTCGATACCCGCATTCGACGCGCGAAGGACATCGATGCCCTATACCGGGCTGAACTCGCCGGCCACCCCGCGATCCGCTTTACCGCGCGCCCCGAACAAGGTTACCTGATGTGGCCCGACTTCGTCTCCGAACACCGCGACGCCCTTGTTGATGCCGCCAAAGTCGCCGGCATCCACCTCCGTCCGTACTGGCCCCCCATCCACCAGCAACCGGCCTACGCGACCGGAACCTCTCTGCCCGGCGCGGAAACGGTGTGCCGCACCGCAAGCTGGCTGCCCTGCTCCCCGGCCATCACCGATGACGAGATCCGCCGCGTCTGCCGCACCATGATTGACGCCCTCGGATGACCCGCGCATGACCCGGACACCCGACAAGAAACGAATCGCCATCTTCTCCCGCTACCAACTGGGCGAGCAGTTCGATCTGGCGGCTGAGTTCCGCCCGATGCTCGAAACACTCGTCCGCGAGCACGAGGTCATCCACGTCAGCTTCCGTAACGACCGACCTCCCGCCTCCATTCCCACCGGCCTTGTCCTCGAGGAGATTCCGCTGCGCGTCGATCGAAACCGCCCGCGCGACGTGATCATCAAATCCCTCCTGATGTACGCGATGCTGCCCCTCGCCGCGTGGAAAATCCGCCGTCACAAGGTGGATATGATCTTCGTGTCGGAAATCCTTCCGCTGGTCGGCCTGTTCCTGAAATGGACCTGCCGGTGCCACGTCGGCACCGCCTATGGAGACTGGCACGTCCACAACTTCCTCGGCCGCAAGTGGTGGATCAAACCTTTCCTCGCCTTCGCGGAATTCCTCGAACGCTTCGAGGCCCGCCGCCTCGAGGGCATGTTCTGCCGCGCCACCGCCGCCAGGGATCGGCTGGCCGCGTGGGGCGTCCATCCATCCAACATCCGCGTGGTCTTCGATGCACCCGACCTCGCCGCTTTTTTCCCGCAGGATCAACGCGAACTACGCGCATCCTGTGGATTCTCACCCGATGACGTCGTGTTGCTGTACCACGGGGTGATGCACCAGGGCAAAGGGCTCGACGACCTTCTGCGTTGGACCGCCGAGCTGCACCGCGAGAATCCCTCCATCGGGCTCATCCTCGTCGGTTCAGGGCCCGAGCTGCCATACCTCCGCGATCTGGCCGCCTCGTGCGGCATCGCCGACCGCGTCCACTTCACCGGCTGGCTGAAGACCATCCACGAAGTTGGCCACTACTGCAACGCCGCCGATATTTGCATCGCCATGCGCACCGGCGCCGAATCCAATGTCCACATCATCCCCGGCGCCCTGCTCCACTCGATGGCCTGCCGCAAGGTCGTGCTCGGTCCGGACCTCGCCGGCATTCGCGAAGTCATCCGCCACGGCGAGAATGGATACGTCTTCACCGCCGACGACCAGGCTTCGTTCTGCACCCTGATCCGTGAGCTCGCCGCGCACCGGAACGACTGGTCCCGCGTGGCTGCCAACGCCGAGGCCGATATCCATGCCCGTTTCAGTGTGGAAGGCGCCGCCCGCCAGTATGCTGATGCGATCCTGCACTTTGCCACTGTGGAGGTCGGTCGATGAAAAGTCCCCCCAACCTGTTTATTGACCTCGAAAAGGTCGCCTTCCTGCATCCCTCCGCCATCGTTGGCCGTACCGTCCGCCTGCGCAAACCCGAACGCGTACACATCGGCGCAGGTAGCATCATCGATGATTTCACTTACGTGTCCTGCGCCCTCAAGGTCGGCCGGTACACCCACATCGGCGCCAACGGAGTGGTCATCGGGGGCGATGCCCGCGTGACCATCGGCGACTTCGTGAACATCGCCCCCGGTTGCCGCCTGATTGCCGCCTCGAACGACTTTGCATGCGATGGACTCGTCGGACCGACCATCCCCCCCGAGTACGCCGGCGCGTCCATCACCTCGGAAATCCACATTGCCGATCATGTCCTGCTCGGCACCAACGTGGTCATCCTGCCCGGCGTGTCCCTGCCCGAGGGCGTGGCCATCGGCGCCTGTTCCCTGGTCCATGCCAAGATGTCCCTGGCGCCATGGACCCTCTATGCCGGTGTTCCCGCCAAGCCGCTCCGGTCCCGCACCGGCGAGGCCATGCGTGCCGCAGCGGAGCGCCTCAAGAAGGAGCGTTCCGATGAATGGACTTGATCAGGTCATCCTGCTGAGCGGCGGACTCGGCACCCGCCTGCAGGGCCTGTTCCCCGAGCTGCCGAAAGCCCTCGCACCCATCGCCGGCAAACCCTTTATCGAGTGGCAGATCGCCTGGCTTCACTCCCTCGGCGTCACCGCCGTGCACATCGCCGCCGGCTTCCGCGCTGAACAAATCGAGGCTTGGTACCGATCAGCGCCTTCGCTTCCCGTGTCCGTGACCTTCAGCCGTGAACCCGCCCCACTCGGGACCGGCGGCGCCATCCGATTCGCCGCCGATGCCTTGCCGCCCCGGGTTCACTACCTCGTCATGAACGGTGACACGCTCTTGCCGAATCTCAACCTTGGCGCGATCATCAAAGCCCACCTTGCCGGAACCCACACCTTGACCATGGCCGTCACCTCCATTCCGGACGCCTCGCGGTACGGCATGGTGGAGGTTGACCGCGACGGGTGCGCCCTGGCTTTCCGCGAGAAGTCGCCAGAGATCCGTCCCGGCGTGGTCAATGGCGGGGTGTACGCCATCCGGCGCGCGCTAATCGATCGCATTCCGGCCGGCGAATCCTGCTCGCTCGAGAAGACCTGGTTTCCCACCCTCGTCGCCGAGCGAGGCATCCGCTGCACCGTGACCGAACCACCGCTGCTCGACATGGGAACCCCCGACGGCCATGCCGCCATGACCGACTTCATGACCCGACGCGAACACCCCTGAAACCAGGAACCGCCATGTCCACTTTTCCGAGCCACGTACTCTACCGGCTGCCCATACTTCTTGTTGTCGTGTTGATCACCTCCTGCGGGCAACGCGAGCCACAACGCCCGCCCGATATCACCTGGCAGCAATGCCTCGAGGAACTCACCGACCTTGCTCGCCTGCCCGCCCTTGATCCCGTCAACCTGACCATGATCACCTCGTTTGACCGGCGTGGCGGGAACAACGACTTCAATAATTTCACCGGTCAGGGTACCGAACCTGGCTGGTTTGTCATGGCCGACGTGAAAGGCCCTGGTTGCATCCGGCGGTTCTGGATGACCGGAACCGACCCTGGTCATCCCATCCGCATCTACATCGATGGTGAGCGCAAACCCCGTTTTGACACCACCGTGGATGCCCTGTTTTCCGGTGCCGGACCCTGGATACCTCCCCTCTCCCAGTACGTAAATATGTGTTACTACTCGTATGTTCCGCTTACCTACCAGTCTTCGATCCGTATCGAGATCAAGGAACCGAACACCCATCCACTGTGGGGCCCTCGCCGCATATTCTACCAGATTGCGGCCGAACGTTTCCCTGAGGGTAAATCCGTCGAATCGTTCCCTGCAACCTTCTCCGCCGGGCAATCTGAAGCGATTGAGCACGTTGCGGCCCGGCTGACTGGATGGATCGAAAACCGCGCCACGTTTACCGAACCACCCGCCGTTACCTCCACCATCGAACCCGGAACAACCGGTATCGTCTGGGAACACACCGGATCCGGTACCCTTGCTTCCTTCTCCCTCCAGGTTGAACCGGCTGAACGCGCCGCCTGGACCCGTGAGCAGGAAGGCGATCTCATCAATGCCCTCCTGCTGCGCATCCGCTACGACGATGCAACCACGGACAGCATCGATGTTCCCCTCGGTGCATTCTTCGCCAACGCCTGGGACCGGCGGGCCTTCGGCGCGGCGTGGATGACGAGTGGTCCCGCTGGCTATGCTTGCCGACTACCCATGCCCTTCGCCCGTAGTATCCGGATTTCCCTCCACAACCGCGCTGCCGCCCCGGTCACCGTCCACTTCTCCCCTGTGCATCACGACCAACGCCGCGAACAGGATGGCTATCTACACGCCGAATACCGTCGCTCCGGACCGGATAAGGGCAACCATCTGATCACCCGGGTCGAAGGTCGCGGCAAGTACCTCGGTTGTTTCCTCGGCGTTACCGGTCTGGGCAAGTCGTGGTGGATTCTGGAAGGCGATGAGCGGATCTGGGTCGATACGGCAACCGCCCCGGACTGGCATGGCACCGGCCTGGAAGACTATTTCAATGGCGGTTGGTACTACCGCGGTTCCGTTTTCGGTGCCTTTAGCGGGAACTTTGATCGAGCTCCGTTCCGTGTCGGACAGTTCCGTCACCACATGAGCGATCCGGTGACCTTCTCCTCGCTCTTCCACATGGAATTCGAACGCATGAACGACGAACAGACCGGTGCGCCCGTATCCGGATTCTTCGAGAGTGTTGCCTACTGGTACCAGGATCGCCCGTCCACGGCGACTCCCCAACCGCTCCTGTTCGCCGATCGGCCTCGCATCGCCTTTCCCAACGATCAGGCGACTTTCATGCTACAACTAACTGAACTGGAACGAGCCAACGACATCGAAGCCGCCCTCGCCGCCACGGAACGTTACCCCGAGCGGTATCCCGAGGCCGATGACATCGCCCTCTACCGCCTGCGCGCCCTGGAATACCGACGCCTGCTCGGCGAGTCGATCGCCGCCGACGCCCTCGCCCCGTTTCTCGCCGGTGAGTACGGCCCGCAGGCACAGGAGCAGGCCAAGCTGCTGGACTGGTTCTACTCCGGCGAGCACCGCGCCCTGGTGGGACTCTATGCCAACGGCCGAGCCCGCCTGGCCATCAACGGCAATCCGGTATTGGGTGGCGACCATCCCTTCAACCTGTTTGTCGCCGGGATCGAAACGCAACCCTCCGATACCTTGAAATTGTCCGCGCAGGTTGAGTGGATGCGCGGTGATCCGTGGCTGCAAGCCGGCGTGCGCACGCGCGACGGTGTAGGCGGCACCGGTCCCGGCACTGCGGCCACGCTTCAGCCGCACTCCGATTGGGCCACGGCCGATTTGAATACGCTCACGGACTGGCATCGTGTCGGAATCCGGGAAATTCCGCGCGGTGTGCCCGATGCCCCGTACATCGGGGGCGTGGCCAATGCGTTTGTATTGCTGCAATCGAAGTCGTATCCCGTGACTGCACTGAACTGGAGTTACTACCGCGGCAATGCCTATTTTCGCGAGGATGTGGCCCTGCCCATCTCGAACAAACCCGACTTCCACCGGACCATGACCGGGCTGACCCGATAACCGATTAATCGGTCGGCTTGCCCAGTTGGTCACTCAAGTCCTTGTCCGGCCGGAATAACTCGGTCCAGATCCCGACCCCGTAGCTGAGGTGCATGAATGGCTGCATGAACACCAGTAAAAGGTCGATCGCCCGCCGCGTTTGCCGCACTACCTCCAGGGTAAACCAGACAATCACCATGGCGTACAAGGCAAGTTCGAGCACCAGCAAGCGCCAAGCCCAATCAGACACCACCGACGCTGCCCCCAGCACGACCAACGACAGCAGCCAGACGCCTGGAACCAGTGGCCCCCACTCCACTTCGACGCCAGCTCGAATCAAGCGGATGCGCGTGGCCCCATAACGGTAGATCTGCCGCCAGAAACCGCGGAAGGTCTGTTTGGGATAGTGGTAAACCGGTGCTTTGGGATTGAAGAGCAATTGGTAGCCCATGCGAGAGGTCAGGTAGGACGCCTTCATCTCCTCGCCGGGATAAAACTCCGGGTCGAACCCGCCCAGTTGTTCAAAAACACACCGCCTGAACAACATGTTGCACCCGATGATACCCGACCATTTGATTGCCCGTGGCTCATCCCCGCCCCCCAGGTACCGCAACGACACATCGCCTGCGGCGCGAGAGGATAACGCCATACCAGCCAACCGGGCCAATGGAGGGATGTCGTCCGGCACCAGCGAAGGACCACTCACCAAGGCAACCGATGGATCATCAAAACAACGGCACATCGCATCCAGCCAGGTTGGCGGCACATGCACGTCGTCGTCGAGGAACGCCAGGATGGGTGCACAGGTTTCGGCCGCTCCCGTGTTCCGCTTCAAGCTGGCATCCCCCTTCTCGTAGCGGATGGAGAGATGGCGGATAAACGGATGGGCGGTCACCTTCCTCGCCAGTGCTTGCGCCACCTCCTGATCGGGAATAACTCCGACCACCACGATTTCGCACCGCTCAATTCCCGGATTCAGGAGCAACGAATCGAGGGTTCGAAGCAGGATCGAACGCCCCATCGTGGGAATGACAATGGCCAACGGGCTCGGTACAGAGGATGACATTGGTCCAGTAAAGCGCGTAAACCGTTGCAATCTCAAGTCTTTTTGCCGCGCCGAAAACACCAAATCGAGTGCTGTTCACTTTACACCTGCCCATGCCATGACGTATCATGAAACCACGAAGGAGCGTCTTCCGAGATGGCAAAAACCTGGTCGCACCGAAAGTCCTGCCGATGCTGCAACAGCCGCCAAGTGCGTCCCGTGGCCACCTTGGGGGCCGTTCCCGCCCGAGCGTACAGCGATCCGGAGTTGCTCAAGAAACTTACCTCCCCCGAAGCCGCCGTCCCGGTCACCCTCTCCCTCTGTGGTAGCTGCCAGCACCTTCAGTTGCTTGATGTGATCAAGCCTGGTGGCCTACCCGCTCTCCGCTCCTGCTCGCCCATTTCAGATCAACAACGCACCTTCTATCGTGCCATGGCGATTGATGTGGTACGCCGTGGCGATCTAGCCAAGGATGCTTTGGTTGTCGATATTGGTTGCGGCAATGGCGCGCTGGCCAGTGCCATGCGTGATCTTGGCATGAAGGTGATTGGTGTGGACCCCTCTCCGGCATCCGCTGCTTTATTCAAGCAGGCTGGTATGCTGCATTGCGCCGAGGAATTTACCGGTTCGCTCGCCGCGAAAATCCTGAAAGACCACGGCCCTGCCGCTGCGATCACCGCGTCCTTCACCCTCGGTTCCGTCGACAACCTGCATGCTATCGCCTCGGGTGTTCGTCATGTGCTGGCACGCAACGGGCTGTTTCATGTCTTCGAGCCATCGGTGATGAACCTGAACGGACAAACCCTGCCCGGCATCATTCACCATGACCGGGTCTCGCTGTTCACGACCACTGCGGCCGCTGCATTTTTCCCATCCGTATTGCTGGATCTGATCCAGGTGAGCACCATCGATCAACCTGCCGCGATTTGGCATGGCGTGGTCCAGCACCACGGTGGACCGCGACCAAGGGATCCCTCGGTGGCCGAGCTGAACCATCAGGAGAAACTGCGGGGTATCCTTTCTCCATCGTCTTTGTCAGCGATGGAGTCGGAAGTCCAGCAGTCCATCAGCACGCTGAATAAACAGGTGAAAGCCTATGCCGATCGAGGTCAGGGCGTGGCCGTTTTCGGGGCCATTCCAGCCGTCCTGTCCTTGATACATGCCGGTGGGTGGAGCAAGGCGGTTGAGGCGGTGATCGATGCGCATGGCCGCACACGTCTCGATCAGGACATTGGAATCCCGTTGATCTCCTGGGCCGAAGCCAGCCAGCGTGGCATCCGCGCAATCATCGTCGCGGGTCATCCCCTGTTCGATGGATGGGACCCGGACCAACTGGCCGCCTACCGTCAAGCTGGCGGTATGGTCATTCACCCCGGCCCCTGAGCAATCCGGAACCGGCCCAACCAACGCGATCCATCTCGCGTCGATCGGTCGTCAATCGTTGTGCGGTCGATCCGCCAACACCGCCTTGATTTCATCGGTGATATACTTGGCGTCCGTCCATTCCTTCTTGATCGGCGAGTCTTGCACGAGTTTGAGACTGGCCTTGAGCACATCGCGCCGGCTGATCTGGCCGACCAGCCGACCGTCCTCGACCACCGGCAATCGCCGGAAAGAGTGCTTGAGAAACAGGTCTGCTGCCTTGAACACGTCGTCATCCGGATCAACGGTCTTCATGTTTGTGGTCATGTAGTCAGACACCGGACCGCCTGCGCTCTGGGAGAAAAACGCCTCGTTCGCGAAGACCCGCAAACAATCCTTCTCCGAGAGCACACCGACCAATGTTCCCGTTTCATCCACCACCGGCGCGCCGGAAACCCGGTTCTTCAACAACAAGGTGATCGCCTGGAATATGGGTGTGGCCGGTTGCAATGTCACCAACCCCGTCGCCATGAATTCACGCACCAGTATCGGCTTGCTCATAACGCACCTCCAGGTTTGCGGTGATGGACCATGCTCGCCCCTTCGATAGGGCCAGTCTAGTCAAGCGCTCCGGATATGGCAACTGGCCTTGTGTTCTTTTTCGCCGGTCAGTTCAGGTCGCTCCGAACGGCAACGCTCCGTTGCCAACGGACACCGCGTATGGAACGCACAACCCGGGGGCGGCTTCGCGACCGAGGGAATCTCGCCCGCCAAGACCGGTAACCGACCGCGTGGACGCCCGACCTCGGGTACCACCGCCAACAAGGCCTCCGTATAGGGATGCACGGGCTTGGCCATGACCTGGTCCGTAGGTCCCTCTTCCACCACGCGCCCCAGGTACATCACCGCCACGCGGTCCGCCATCAGCTTGACCACACTCAAGTCGTGGGAAATGAAAAGATAGGACAAGCCATACTTTGCCTTCAGTTCCATCAACAGATTGATGACTTGAGCCTGGATCGAGACATCCAGCGCACTGACCGCCTCGTCGCAGACAATCAGTTTTGGATTCATCGAAAGCGCACGGGCGATGCTGATCCGTTGGCGTTGTCCTCCGGAGAATTCGTGGGGATAGCGGTACAGGGCATCCGTACCCAATCCGACATCGGCAAGCAGCGCTGCTGCCCGGTCGGCCGCCTGATCCGCCCGGATCATTCGATGCGCCACCAATCCCTCGGTGACAATCTGTGCCACCGGAAGCCGCGGATTGAGGGAGGCATAAGGATCCTGGAAGACGATCTGGATCTGCCGACGCACCTGCCTGGCTTCGTCCCCGCCAAGTCCATACACATCGCGGCCCTGCCACCGTATCGTTCCGCTAACCGGCGGTTGAAGCATCAAGATCGATCGAGCCAACGTGGATTTTCCACATCCCGACTCGCCGACCAGTCCCAGCACTTCCCCGGCCTTCACGGAGAGCGAAACGTCCTGTACCGCCCGGATATGGCCACGTACCCGCGAAAACACACCGCGACGGATCGGGAACCAGACATTGACGCGGTCCACGCTCAGCAAGGGTTGCGTACTCATGGTGAACCCTCCCCACCCGGACTGACTTCATCCGCCCGCACGCACCGCACCGAGCGCAATCCTTCCGGCGTCAGCGCGACCGGGGCCTGCCGGCACTGCTCCTGAACCATCGGACAACGATCAGCGAAGCGACAGCCCGCCGTGCGCTTCAACAGCGACGGCACCTGTCCCGGAATGGTTTCCAAACGCTCCCCCCGGGTGGCCAAGGCCGGATTGGCCTTGAGCAATGCCCGTGTGTAGGGATGCCGCGGGCGGGCGAAGACGGCCTCCACCGGACCTTGTTCCACGATCTCGGATGCATACATCACGATCAACCGCGAGCAGGTTTCCCAGATCACCCCGAGATTGTGGCTAATGAAAAGCACTGCCGTTTCCCGGTTCTTTGCCTCCATAAGCAATCGCAGGATCTGCGCCTGGATGGTTACATCCAATGCGGTCGTCGGCTCGTCCGCGATGATCAATGCCGGCTCCATCATCAGGACCGAAGCGATCATCACCCGCTGCCGCATGCCGCCGGAAAGCTCATGCGGGTATGCGTACATCCGTTCAGGCGCATCCGGTATGCCGACCTTCTCCATCCAACGAACCGCGTGGGTCCAGGCCTCATCACGGTTGATATCGCCATGGAATCGCTGCGCTTCGACCAGTTGCTGGCCAACGCGGTGCAACGGCGACAAGGCGGTCATCGGTTCCTGGAAGATCATACCGATTTCACGACCGCGTACCCGCCGCAAGTCGCTGATCGACATGGCCAACAGGTCGCGTCCTCGGAACCAGACCCGGCCTTGCTCGATCCGGCCGGGCGGGTGTGGAATCAATCGCAACAGACTCATCGCAGTCACCGACTTGCCGCATCCCGACTCACCCACCACGCCCAGGATCTCGCCCGGCATGACCGAGAACGACACGCCATCCACGGCACGAGCAGTTCCCGCCTCGGTGTTGAACGAGACCACCAGATCCTCGACCCGCAACAACGGTTCGATCGCCATCCTGTTTGCGCTGGCCTTCATGTCGTTCATGCCATCTTCATCACCGGTTTGGGGTCATAGGCATCACGCACGGCCTCACCAATGAACACACCCATCAGGATCACCGCGAACAACGCGACCGACGGATACAGGATCAGCCACCACGCCCAGCGGAAGAATTGCGCCTGCTGCAGCAATTCACCCCAGCTCGGAGTTGGGGGCGGAAGTCCAAACCCGAGGTAATCGAGCATGGCCAGCGATCCAATCGCCCCAACCAGTGAAAACGGGAAAAACGTGATGATCGGAGTCAACGCATTGGGCAGGATGTGCCGGAACATGATCGCCCCGTTGGACAAACCAAGGCACCGCGCCGCATCGACGAAAGGCATCCGGCGCAACCGCAGGAATTCCGCCCGCACATACGAGGAAATACCGATCCAGTTGAATATTCCGTAACAAAAAAGCAGTAAAGAGAAACTGCGCCCGTAGAGCGAACCGAGCCAGATCATCACATACAGGAAAGGGATCGTGCTCCAGATTTCGATCAGCCGCTGCGCCACCAGATCGACCCGTCCCCCGAAGTATCCCTGCATGGCCCCCATCAAGGTGCCGAAAGCCATCGAGAAAACAACCAGCAGCAAGCCGAAGGTCATCGAGGTCCGCAAACCATACAGGATACGAGCGAACACATCCCGACCTGCGTTGTCCAGGCCAAGCCAATGGCGAGGATTCGGCCGGAATGGCCATTGTACATCGTTGCGCCGGACATCAACGGTAAAGGAAGTACCGGCCAGCGCTTCGCTGCGCGGCACCAGCACCCCGTTGAACGCCTGGCGAGCATAACCGGTAAGCCGTTCCTGCTCTTCCCCGGACAAGACCGCCCACCAGTCCCCTTTTCCGGTTCCGGCGACCAGCGTCAGGTCCCGCGCGAAGACCAGGGTTCGGACGGACTCGCGGTTTGTCAGTAGTTCACGGAATGTAATGCGGATATCGCGTGGAGGCTGGCTGCGCGGGGTGTAGGCGGTCAGGCTGACCTCGGCAACCAGCCCGTGCTGGTTGGTCACTACCGAGCGCATGGCCGCTTGTGCCCGGTTGGCAAACCGCGCCGCCATGCTGTCACGGAACAAATCCGGAAAACGCCAGGTTTCCGCAAGCGTCTCATCCTCACGATGGGCGAGGAATGACTCCGCCGCCTGTGCTCGCACGACCGAACCCGTCGCATCAAGCTGTACCGTGCCCACACGCGGCTGGTTGCGCAACGACAAGGTTACCCGTTCCTCGCCGCGCAGTGAATCCGGATTGATGATCTCGTTCGGTCCGTATGGAACAGGCGGGAACATCATCCAGTTCCCCGATTCCGGGGCGAAGCTCGGTGACGCCGCGAGCCGTTTGTAGTTGGCGCGGGTCATGACCCCGCTACCGGTGAACGTGTCTTCGGGATAGAAGAACAGGACGGGAAAATACCAGGATCCTTGATGGTTCACGATCAGCGGCCGATCGTTGCTGATCAACTCGGCAACCAGGCTGAGTGCATACAAGGTAACGAGCAGGACGAGCGATACGAAGCCACGCCGGTTGCGGCGGAACCGCACCCACCGTTGGCGAGCCACCGGGTTCGGCATTCGCCTGCGCGGCGGTATGGTGGAGGTGGTCGTCATGAATCATTTGCGGAAGTTGATGCGCGGATCGATCAGCACGTAACACAGATCGGATATCACATTACCCAGCAAACCCAGCAAGGCCGTGATGGAAACGGCCCCGAGGAATACCGGATAGTCCCGGCCGACCATCGACTCGAGGCTCAAACGGCCCATGCCGGGAATCTCGAACACCGTTTCGATCACCACCGAACCGGCAAACATCAGGGTCAGCACCGAGCCGAAACCGGTGGCAATCGGGATCAGGGCGTTGCGAAAGGCATGACCCCAGACCGCCCGGCGGAAGCTGCCGCCCCGCGCCAGCACCGTGCGTATGTAGTCACTGCCAATCTGATCGAGCAACGAATTCTTCATCAGCACTGTCAACACGGCGAAATTGCCCGCCACATAACACACCAATGGCAGGAACATGTGCTGGATCCGGTCGGCGACCTTCTCCGCAAAGCCCATCGCGGCATAGTGGTCCGATTCGAATCCCGCCACCGGGAACCACGACCAGAAATGATCTACCGTGCCGCAGAACAACATCTTGAGCAGCATGCCCAGCGCAAAGGCCGGCATGGCATACCCGGCAAAGACCAGGGCGCTTGTCGCTACATCAAAAGGACTGCCCTGGCGCAAAGCCTTGGCGATGCCGAGCGGAATGCAGACAAAGTAGGTCAGGACAAACCCGGTGATGCCAAAGATCAACGATACCTCGAACCGTTGACTGATCACCTGCCAGGCCGACTTGTCCGGATACTTGTAGGAGGGCGTGTCCAGCCCCAGCCGGTCATGCACCAGCCACTGCAGGTAGCGTTCCCACCACGGCCGATCGAAACCAAAGTGCTTTTCAAGCTGGGCGCGGTATTCCGCGCTGACCGACGCCACCTCACCACCCTGGGCGGGCCGCGATTCCCCCTCGCCCATGCCGCGCATCCGCAGCATCATCTGCTCAACTGGCCCGCCCGGTACCAACTGCACCATGCCGAAACATACCAGGGTGATTCCGATGAAGGTCGGAATGATCAGTAGCAGGCGTCGGATGAAGTAATCGGTGCGTTCCAAAGGACCTCGTCAGGGGTGGCGCGGAAACTTGGAGAAGTCCGGCTTGCGTTTTTCCACGAAGGCTTTTTTGCCTTCCTGCGCCTCCTCGGACATGTAGTAGAGCAGCGTGGCGTTGCCCGCCAGTTCCTGCAATCCGGTCTGCCCATCGCAATCGGCATTCAGGGCGGCCTTGAGGCAACGCAGGGCCAGTGGGGATTTCTCAAGAATCTCCCGGCACCACTGCACCGTCTCCTCCTCGAGCCGGGCCAGCGGGACCACGGTGTTGACCAGGCCCATGGCGAGCGCCTCCTGGGCGTTGTACTGGCGGCACAGGAACCAGATTTCACGGGCCTTCTTCTGTCCGACCATCCGGCTCAGGTAGGATGATCCAAAACCGCCATCAAACGAGCCTACCTTCGGTCCGGTCTGCCCGAAGATCGCATTGTCGGCGGCGATGGTCAGATCGCACACGACATGCAGGACATGCCCGCCACCGATGGCATAACCGGCCACCATGGCAATCACCGGTTTGGGACAGGTGCGAATCTGCCGCTGAAAATCGAGCACGTTGAGCCGGTTGACCCCCGTCCCGTCATCGTAACCGGCATCACCGCGAATCTTCTGGTCCCCGCCCGAGCAGAAAGCCTTTTCGCCCTCTCCGGTCAGGATGATCACCCCGATGCCGGAATCCTCACGCGCATCCTCCAGCGCCTTCATCATCTCCTGCACGGTCAGTGGCCGGAATGCATTCCGCACTTCCGGCCGGTTGATGGTAATCTTGGCGATGCCATCCGCCTTCTCGTACTTGATATCGGTAAAAGTCCCCGCAATCTTCCAGTTCACCATACTCATCTATTCCTCGCTTCCCGTCGTTCCACGTCTGATAAAAACTGCCCGATACTATGGCCCAACTCCACCGGCCGCTCAAGATGAACCGTGTGGCCCACCCCTTGGATGACCCGCCGTTCAATCGAACCGTTTTGCTCCATCATCCGCTCGCCTACCGCAACGTACGAAGGGTCCAGCGCGCCGCTGATGTGACAAACAGGAACGGTTAATTGCTCAAGCCGACCCCACTGTGACGGCAACACGCCCTGCCCCCACAAGACCAGGGCATCCGCCGTGAGCGGTGAACAGGCCACGCTTCGCTGCTGGATGATGGTCGCCAGCAAATCCGGCTGACTGGCCAGCGAGGCGAATACCGGTTGCTGATACCACGCCGCCACCACATCCCGTGCCGGTTGTTCGCGGAATCGGGCAGCCCATGCGATGTCCTGATTACGGCGGGTTTGCCTGGCCTCGGCACCATCCACCCCCGGCGATGCCGCGATCATGGTTAAGGAGGCGATATGCTCCGGGAATACCATCGCAAAGGCCAGCGCCAGGCGGCCACCCATCGAGTATCCGGCCACGTGCCATCGTGGGATTCCTTGAGCGACACGCAGGCGTTCCAACCCGGTCAGCACATCCGGTAATTCGGGCAGTGCATCCCCGTCGGTGTTCTCGCCATGCCCCGGCAAGTCCACGGCCATCCAGGCCCGATCGCCAGGCAGGGCCGTCGCGACATCGTTCCAATCACCGCGATGCCCGAGCCACCCATGGAGGAATAGAACCGGTGTGCCATTCGATCCCCCGCGCGACAACGGCCAGGTGGACGGATCATCAAGCATGGTTGATCACCGCGGCAAGCCGATTCTGGATGCGTCGATGCTCGCGAAGATTTGCCGCACGTTCCGTGCGAACTTCAATGATGCATGACACGCCACGTTGCACCGCTTCGTAGTAGGCCTCGCGGAACGCCGCAGCGGTTTCCGGGTTCATGTACGGCAGGTCATACAAAGCCGCGGCATGTCGGAACGAGCGGCCGTGCGGTGTTCCAAAGCAGGTCTCGAAATGGCGTGGAGTTTTCGAAACGGGCAGGAAGGAAAATATGCCACCACCGTCGTTGTTGATGACCACAACCACCACTGGCACTCCAGTCATGGCGACCAGTCCGAGGCTGTTGAGATCATGCAACAGGGCGACATCACCGATCACTACCGTGACCGGTGCCGCGCGTCCCAGCGCGAATCCGCACGCGGTTGCCAGGTTGCCATCGATCCCGCTGACCCCGCGGTTGGCCACCACCTCGGGGGGGGAACGGCGCGAAAGTCCATACATGTCGAGATCGCGTACCGGCATGCTACTGGCGACAAAAAGACCGTGACCCGCAGGAATCAGATCGGAGACGGAGGCCGCAACGGCCGGTTCGGTCAAGCCATCCGATTCAGCCAGTAGTTCGCGCCACGCCGTTTCCAGGCGGTGGTGCAGCTCCATCCATCGTTTTCTCCATCCGGCTGGCGCTTTCCCTTTGCCCGAAGCCTTGATCAGCGAAGCAATCGCCTTGGCCGGCGACACCACCCAACGATCCGTCACCACGCCATACGGATCCAAACGATCCGGATGATCCGAAAGGTGAAGATACGGAACCTTCGCCTCGGCGAGCCACGAGTTCAGACGCTTGGAGGAAAGCCGGCCTCCGACATGAACAATGCAGTCGGGCCGGAGCTGATTCGTCGCATGATCACCCAACAGGAGCTGATCAATCATGGAAACAACGCCGTGCTTTTCCATATCCAGGCGCAGTCCGGAACGCACATCCGGCAATACCGGCCAACCCCAGGCATCTCCGAGTTGGCACACTGCCGCGCGGTCATCGGATAAAGCCAGCGATCCGGCCACGATGATCCCGCGACGTTTCGCCCATGCCGCGACATCGTTCACCGCTCTACGTTCAGGGCTGCGTTTCCCGACCACCCGAATCTGCCACGATGTATCCTGCCGCCACCAACGAGCAACCGTTTGTTGCCATGCCGCCGAACCGTCGCGCACGCGCACCGGAGCGAGCGGTTCGCGAAACATCTGGTTCAGATGGACCGGACCAGCCGGCTCACCCACCGCACGCGCGTATGCCTCATCGATCGTGGAAAGCAGATAGGATGCTGGCACCTTCACGTCGGGACACGGCAGGTCCATCTGCCATCGGACGTAGTGGCCGAACAAGCCGGGTTGCGGCATGGTCTGGTTCGCTCCGGTGTCCCGCAATTCGGGCGGACGATCCGCGGTGAGCAGAATCAGCGGAATGCCGTCCAAATGGGCTTCGCATACCGAAGGCCACAGGTTCGCCACCGCCGAACCGGAGGTGGTGATCACCACGGCCGGCCGGCCGGTTGCCCGTGCCCAGCCCAGGGCGGCGAAGCCCAGACCACGTTCATCATGGTGCACGGTGATTGCGGCGGCGTGATCTGCGGCAGCCAAGGCGAGTGGACTCGACCGAGACCCCGGGGCTATGAAAAACCGTCCTGCGCCCAGACGCGTGAGTTCACGCACCATCAGCTCTGACCAGGCCATGTTGAGGTTCGCCGGTTTCCGTGTTGTCATGTCGTGAAAATCCGCAGAAAGTTCCCGATCTTGCTTTCGATCTCCCGCCACTCCTGTTCGGTGTCCGACTCGGGCATGATGCCCGCGCCGGAAAACAAGGCCAAGCGCGATCCCTCGACCAGGGCGCACCGGATGGCCACCGCGAATTCAGACTCCTCGGTGGTGATCCAGCCGATCGGCGCGGAATACCAGCCGCGGTCACACGACTCCAGCGCAGCGATGACCGGAAGCGCGGCCTCCCGTGGCCAGCCTCCTACCGCCGGAGTGGGATGAAGGGCCATCAGCAAGTCCGCATCGGTGCTGCCAGGCTTCAAGGTCCCACGGATCACCGTCCGTAAATGCTGCACATACCTGAGCTTCAATATTTCCGGCGCGGCATCCGCGTGCACATCGGTGCAGAACCGGTTGAGAATCGATACCACCGCGTCCGCCACCAACTGATGCTCGCGTCGCTCCTTCGCACTCGCCATCAGTTCGGACTCCAGCCACTGGTCATCCTCCTCCGATGCTCCGCGCGGCCGCGTACCGGCCAGCGCTTCGCTCAGGATCTGGTGACCGCGACGCTGGTACAAACGTTCCGGCGTGGCTCCGATGAAGGCGATTTCATTCCCGTAATTGAAACAGAAATGGAAACTGTCCGGCGTAGCTTCATGAAGACGTTGCAGCAGGGCCATGGGATGAAGAGGTTCGGCGAAATCAAACTGGCAACGTCGGGCCAAGACTACCTTGGCCAATGCGCCTCCCGCCATGTGGTGCCGGGCCTGTCGCACCATGACCTCCCAGGTCTCGCGGTCGGGATGGTTGACCCGCCGCACCGGCAGCGGAAGGTGCGCGGCGCTGAGTGATGGCGGCGTCTGCAACGAACCGAGCAACGCAGCGCGCACGGCCAGGTCACGCGCACCATCCGGGGTGACAATCAGGTTCAGGCTCAGGCGTGTGGATACCTCGTCACGGATCAACTCGGCCATGGGCAGGACAAAACGCACCTGACCGAACCGCTGCCACAATGAATCGCCCGGCACCAGGTCTTCACTGAACCGCATGCCCCCGTAGTAACGCATGCCGTGCGGCAAACGGTGCAACCGGTCAAAGACTCCGGCCAGCGCCTCGTGCAGGCGGTGTTCCCCCTCGTTGTACCGCAACATGTCGGCCACACCCAGGGCTGCGATCTGCAAGCGCCGTTCCCGGTTGCTGCAATACATACGAACCAGGTTGTCGTGGTGATTCAACCAGGCCAACGGATCGGTGTCGGGTACTTCGACCTCCCACCGCAATCCTTCACCCGGGGCAAGCCCGGTCAGCGAGGTCGCCCGCAATCCTTCCAGAAGACGTGTCGCCCCCTGTTCGATGGAGGAGGCGGTACCGAGATGGAACCGTCGATTCATGAGCCGGCCGGACGGTCACCTTGGTAAATGCTGGCAATTCCGAAGGTCAACGGAATGGCCTGCACCCGCTCGAATCCGGCCGCCTCCATGATCGCACAAAATTCACGCCCGCTCGGAAATGTCTCGATGGTGCGGTTCAGGTAACGGTACGCCGAGCGATCACCCGACAAGATTCCCCCGAGCACCGGCAATACATGGCGCAAATAGAAAAAGTACAAAGGACGGAACAGCCGGTTGCCCGGGGTCGAGAATTCGAGGATCAGTGCCCGTCCACCCGGCTTCAAGACCCGGTGCACTTCGCGCAATGCCTCGGTGACGTTCAGGACATTCCGGATGCCAAACGACATGGTCGCCACATCAAACGTCGCATCGGGTTCAGGAATCTTCATGGCATCCCCGGTTTTCAGTACCACCCGGTCCGCCCAGTTCAGCTTGCGGATCTTCTCCCGGCCGAACCCGAGCATCCCTTCCGACATGTCCACTCCGACCGCGCTGGTAATCCGGTTGTTACCACGCATCAGCGAGATGATCTGGTCCGCCGTTCCGGTGGCAATGTCGAGCAAGACCAGTCCGGTCTTCGCCTGGACTTGACGAGCCATCCTCCGCCGCCAAGCCACATCCTGCCGGAAAGATAACAAGCGGTTCAACAGGTCATACCGGGGGGCAATCCGGTCAAACATGTGCCAGACCTTCTGGCGGGATGGTTCATCAGGGAGACCGGTTTGATGCTGGTAATCGGACGTCATAGTGCCCAACAGTAATTCCTGACCGTCCATCTGTCATCCCGATTTGACGCTTTTTCTTCCCTTGGGGGCATTTATGAACGAATATGGTCCCTTGTCGTTAAAACAGGCTAGCAGGAACTGAATATGCAATTAACAAAATCCGGTTCGATCGTGCGTTGGTTCAGGGCGGGAATCATGGCCGTGTTGTTGCTGCCAGGATCGGCCCCGGCGGCGAGTATTACCGCGTTGAACCTGGAGTGGTTTCCCGGTCGCCGCCCCCAACCGACGGCTGAAGAGGTGGCCAATCATCTGGCCATTACCAAGTCCAGTTTTGCCGATGTTGCCGCCGATATCATGTTGATCACGGAAGTCTGCGATGAGGCGGCGCTACGCGACGTCGTCGCGGCCTCCATTCCCGATGCGGAACTGCATGTGATTTCGAATTTTACCGATGTCGACGAAGGTGCGGACCGCCGGAACCAGCAGATTGCCATCATCTCCCGGTTACCTGCCGTGGCCGCCTGGGCCGAAGCCTGGGTTCCCACGGCGGAGCAACACCGTCGCGGGTTCGCCTTTGCTGCGTTGAAGAATCCCGCCACCGATGGCCTGATCATGGTCTATGCCCTTCACCTGAAAAGCAACCGGGGAAACACCCCCGAGGAAGCCCAGATCAACTACGACATCCGTGATGCCTCGACGCGTCAACTGATCGACCACATGAAGGCCATGGAGGAGCGCTTCAGCGATGCAACCATCGAAGGCTGGGTCGTGGGCGGCGATATCAATACCAACCACGATGGGCATTTCGGGGATAACGTCATCGCCCTGTTGGAAGAAGCCGGATTCTGGAATTCGTGGAAAAACACCCCGCCGGAAGCCCGCCCGACCTGGAAGGGCAACGACCGGTTCCGGCCCGGCACCTTGGATTACGTCCTGACCCGTGGCTTCGGTGAACCGGAAGCAACCCTGATCGCCGTGCCACGCGAGGTCAGCGACCACAATGCCGTGTTCGTGACCATACCCCTCGCCGCGCCTGCGGACGCGCCTTGACCATCTGCCGGCACGGTCACACGCCGTGCGGCTGTCCGTCCTCGATGACCACCTTGTGGCCATTTGGTCGGCCTGGATCCGAGGTGTCATAGACCACGAACTTGATGTGCGGGAACTCCTTCTTGAGTTCCTCGGCGATGAACTCCTGTACCGCCTGCACATTCTTCCGGTCGTCATCGGAAAATCCAATACTGATCGGTTCCCGCACACCCGTCCCGCGGATCAGGGCGATCACGTGTTGAACGAAATCCTTGATGGCCACCTGCTTGGCGTGTTCCGGACTTTCCGATCCACCGACCTTGCGGCCCATTTTCTTCTCGAACTCGGGTGAGGTGACTCCGTGGTACCGGTTCAAGCTCAGGTAGTTTGCGATGACTTCCTCGTCCGACATCGTGGCCGGACGCCCATCGAACCGTTCAATATAGGCGCGCAGGTTCGCCACCATCGTCGCCCGTTCCGCAGCTGACAGGACGTGCTGAATGAAATACTCCACGCCCTTGCGAATGCCCCGCGAACTGTGGGAGCGGGCCGTAATGATCGCAAACAGCCGCCCCTCGATCAGTGCTTGCCGGAACGACTCGAAACTAGGGGCTCCCTGCTCATGCCCAGCGATTACCGGGGCCAGGGCGATCATGGTATCTTCAAGAAAAACATCCTCACCGCGTACACCCACATCGTAGAAGTCGATGAACGCCTTGTCCCAATCACCTTCCCGGGGCCGGTAATTGACCGTATCACGGCGAATCCGGGCGAACTCGGCGGTGGATACATCGTAGGGCTCCCATCCTTCACCCACCTTCCGCTCGAGATGGATCCGGGTCGGCATGTGCAGGATGTTGTCATCCCAATCGAACATGTAGTACTTGAGTTCGAGTTTGATGTCCGACGGTGACTTGATCCCCGCAGGATCCGACGATTTACCGGTCATGGTGTTACCCTTTGCGATTGTCGGGATAAGCGTACATAATTCATGATCCCCTTGGCAATGCCGCGTGCAACTTCCTCCCGGTAAGACTCCTGCAAAAACCGCCGCTCTTCCTCGGCATGGGATAAAAACCCGCACTCAACCAGCACCGCCGCGCACGGGGCATTTCGTAAAACGATAAACCTGGCCCGTTTGATACCGCGATCGACCACCCCGGGTATCTCCACCAAGGCCCGCTGGATCTGGAATCCGAGTTGTGCACTGGCGGGACCATGTTGATTCCCCGGCTGCGCCCCGCTCTTCGATCCACCCGCCGTGGAGGAGAAGCCTGGTGCGGCAAGGACAAAAGTTTCAACCCCTTGGGCCATGGTGCTCGCCGCCGAGTTGAGATGAATGCTGACCAGGAGATCAGCACCGGCTCGTTTGGCGATGCGGGCCCGCTCTTCCAGTTCGACGAACCGGTCGCCCTCCCGGGTCATGTGCACGGTGAGCCCAGCTGCCTGTAGATGGGCCCGGACCCTTCGGGCGATGTCGAGTACCGCCCGCTTCTCCTCGACCCCGCGTTTGCCTTTGGCACCGGTATCCTGACCACCATGGCCGGGATCCAGCATGATGACCCGTGAACCCGCGCGCCTCAAGTATTCACCCGGGCGAACGATTGGATCCACCACGAACAAGGCATCGCCCTCACGGATCGCCCAATGCCCCCGAACCCTGGTCATCGGTTCATGCAACCACACCATGACATTGGCGACCCGCAACTCCCGGCTGTCCGGACGGAACAACAGATCGGCGAAGGCGTTCTTGACCCATATCCCCCCGTTGGGCACCGGTTCCATCACTCCGCCATAAAACGTGGCAAGCTCTTCCAGCCGGACATAACGCACGCCCTCATGCACGAAAGGCTTGATGCCTGCGTTGGCCGCCGTGGAGCAGCACCATAGACCCAGGAGGGCCAAGGCGTAACGCATGCTTTTGATTACGGGCGATAATGTCATGGTGATGGTGCCCGGGGCGGGGCTCGAACCCGCACGACCTTGCGGTCAAAGGATTTTAAGTCCTTTGTGTCTGCCATTTCACCACCCGGGCGAAGAGGCGGCTGCTACAGTAGGGCGCAGCGGTCCGGGTGAAAAGGATTTTCCCGCACGACGCGTCGTTACCACCCCCGGCTGCGTTTCCCGGCCCGCTGCAACTGATCCCGCTCGCGAGGCGTCAAGGTGTGGATGCCTTCGCGGGAAATCTTGTCGAGAATTCGATCGATCTCTTCCGAACTCGGGCTGTCCGCCGCAAACATGGAACGACGCTGCACATCATAGCGCATGGCGGTACGTGGCCGCATCGCCAAACGCGCAAAGACATACCCGGCGATGCCACCAGCCAGGTGGGCGGCATACGCTATACCCGATGGCCCGGGATCAAAGAGGTAAGCCAACTGAACCAAACCGAACAAAGCCCCCATCAACCAGGCCGGCATGGTCACCGGCAAGACAAAGAAGACAAGCAAGGTGATCTGCCGTCGCGGGAAGAATCCGGCAAACGCTCCGATCAACCCGAAGATACCTCCGGAAGCCCCGACACACACCCCCTCGGTCGGATACATCATGGCCAGCCACCCCAGCCCACCGAGGACCACGCAACATCCGAACATGACCAGAAACGCCGGGAAACCCATGTGCCGCTCCAGCTCGGGACCAAGGAAATACAGCCCGAGCATGTTCAGGAGGATATGCAGCAGGTTTCCATGCAACAACCCGTACGTCATGACCTGCCACCACCAGCCTTGCTTGATCCCATCCACGCTGAGACCAAACAATCGTACGAATTCATTCTCCATCGCCGTCGGAAGGATCACCTGCAACGCAAACACGCCGCCACACGCCCCGAGCAGCAAGGCTACACCCCGGGTCAACTGACCGGCCTGGAAGATTCCATGGTTGAATCGCATACGGTGGCTAGTATAGGTTTGAGAAAGGTTTTTGACAAACGTTGATCTGTTTAATAGCTTTGCACGCTCTTGTTTTCCTCGCTGCCGGGCCGGTAGCTCAGTTGGTAGAGCACGAGACTTTTAATCTTGTGGTCGCGGGTTCGAGCCCCGCCCGGCTCACCACCATCGGTAGCGTTACCCCATGAACCGACGTTATCCCATACGCGCCCGCGCGGAAACCGCGTTGACCCGTCTCGGGTTCCGGATCATACCCCACCTGCCCCGGCGAGGCGTGGTCGCCCTCGCCAACGTGTTCGGCACGCTTGGCTACCGGTTCAGTCGCACGGTGCGCCGTATCGGCGAAACCAATCTCGACCTCGCGTTCGGCACCAGCAAAACCCGCGCGGAAAAACAACGGATCCTGCGTTCCTCGTTCCGCTCGTTTTCCCTCGTACTGCTGGATGCCTTCTGGTTTTCGCACCGGACCGAGGAGCGCATCGCACGCTGGGTTACCTTTGACCAATCCTTTGATGTGCTGTTCAACCCGCGGCCGCACATCTGCGTAACCGCCCACTACGGAAACTGGGAGGTGCTCGGTATGGCCGTGACGGCCCGGGGGTACCCGCTGCATAGCGTGGCCAAGCCGCTTAAAAACCCCGAAGTGGACGCAATGTTCATCGAGGCACGCCACAAGAACGGACAGAAGATTGTTCGGCGCGAAGGAGCGGTCCGTACCCTGCTGCGCATCCTCCAGCAACAAGGGAAGATCGCCCTGGTGCTCGACCAGAACACCAAACTCGCCGAGGGCGGAATCTTCACGCCGTTCTTCGGTCTGCCCGTTCCGGTTTCAACCGCTCCGGCCGGCCTGGCACTGAAAACCGGCGCGAACATCTTTATAGGCATGTTGACCCCGCAACCCGATGGCTCCTATATCGGGGAGCATGGTTTGGAGTTGGACATCACGCCGTACCAGACCGGAGACACCTCGGTCGCCGTGCGCACGCTTACCGAACGGATCACGGCGGAACTGGAATCCATTCTGCGTGTCAAGCCGGACCACTGGCTCTGGACCTACAAGCGTTGGAAATACGTTCCGCCGGGCGATGACCCGGCCCGCTTCCCGTATTACCGCCGCAACGCGATTTGACCCGAATTCAGGAAATCTAACCGCTCATTGCGCGGATGTACGCGGATCAATATGCGCGGCACGGTATCGTCCACGGATCTTTTATACACCAACCTTGATGTGCAGATACTTCATAACGCCCGCGAATCAGCGGAATCGACGTTATCCGCAGTTCCAATGACCGTATCCGGGTTCTTTCCGCAGGTTCCGTCATCGAACTCCGCAAGCACCCCTTTCGCGAACGTCGCGTCTTTCGTAGTCGCCACTCCCTCCGTGTACTCGGTATTCCCCGCGGTTCACTTCTTATCCGTACGGTTCCCGGTTCACGACCCAGCCCTTGTCTCCCTCCGGCGAATATCGCCGGAGCTACAGACAATGCCTGGTGCCTGCCACAGTCTTCCACCATGCATAGATTTACCTGCGGATGGCTTGGGGTTGCGGGAAGAACGATCTCGACCATCCGGAACGGCAGATACGTCGCAACGCCTCCCCATCCGCGACATCTGCGGTTCCAACTTCTGAATTCGTCGTCGATCAACCCGCCGTCGTCGGATCAGACCTTGGTACCGGATGGAATCACGGCGTTTTTCGGGACGACGATCACCCCATCCTGTACGGTGTAAAAGTCGGTGGTGGTACCGTCCTTTTTACCATCGGGTGAGAGGTACACCCCATCGCCGATGCGCGCGTTCTTGTCGATGATCGCGTTCTTGATGTAGCAATCCTTGCCGATGCCGATCCGCGGGGTGCCCGGCGGCGGCTCGCCCTGTTCATAGAAATCAGCGCCCATGATCACCGAGTGCTCGATCACTGTACCATCGCCGATGATCGCTCGGATACCGACGACCGAATGCAGCAGGCGGTGTCCCGAGACGATGCAGCCTTCCGACAGCAGGCAGCGGTTCAGGTCGCACCGGTTGATCTTCGACGGCGGCAGGTAGCGCATGTCGGTGTAGATCGGCGCACGCGGATCGTAGAAGCTGAACTCCGGTACGACGTCGGTCAGACCCAGGTTGGCCTCCCAGAACGAATGCAACGTTCCGATGTCCTTCCAGTAGCCCTCGTAGATGTAGCTGAAGACATTCTTGTTCTTGATCGATCCGGGAATGATGTGCTTGCCGAAGTCCACCTCGTTGCCGGCCAGCAATTCGCGCAGCACCGACGTGTTGAACACGTAGATGCCCATGCTGGCGAGGTAGCGTTCCTGCGGATACTGCGGTGCGCGCAATTCATCGAGCACCGGCGTGTTTCCCGGTTTTTCGACGAAGCGCACGATCCGCTGCTGCTCATCGGTCTTCATGATGCCGAGCGCATAGGATTCCTTGCGGTCCACCGGCTTCGTGCAGATGGTGACATCGGCCTTGTTGGCCACGTGCTGCTGGATCACCTCGGCGAAGTCCATGCGGTACAACTGGTCGCCCGACAGGATGACCACATACTCCGGTGCATCCTCGAGGAAGAACCGCATGCTCTGACGTACCGCATCGGCCGTGCCCTGGAACCACGACTCGGAGCTCGGGGTCTGCTGGGCGGCGAGGATGCGTACGAAACCCTGCGAAAAATTATCGAAGGTATAGGTGCTGTGGATGTGGCGGTGCAGCGACTCGCTGTTGAACTGGGTCAGCACATAGATGCGTCGGATCGAGCTATTGATGCAGTTCGAGACAGGGACATCGATCAAACGGTACTTGCCGGCGATCGGTACGGCCGGCTTGGAACGGTCGCGCGTCAAGGGAAGCAACCGGGTACCCTGACCGCCACCGAGGATGACGGCAACGGCGTTTTTCGCATGCAACTGGCTCATAGTAGCGACCTCATGGATTGCTTCGCACGATACTCCAGAGTATGCAGGTAAAAAAGTGAAAAACGAATACCGGCCGAGGTTAGACGTTTTACAAGTTCGTTAACGCGTCCGGAGGCCGATGCGAGTCGTTCCAATGAAAAAGGCCGGGCTAAGTGCCCGGCCTTTCATCGCACAACCCGTATTTCCTTACGGTGTAGGCGTCGGTGTCGGTGTCGGTGTCGTCGTCGTTTCCGACGTTTGAATGGTACCCGAAGAACCGGGTGAACGGGCTTTCACCGGCGAGGTGAAGCCGCCCTGTTCGATCCAGGTGCCTTCGAGGCGGTACTGGGTATTCGCCTCGGTGATCTGGAAGTCCGTGAAGGTTCGCACGGTCGAAGAGGAGGAGCGGTTGTTGGAGGAGCCTGAACCCGAACCCTGGCTGCGGGTCGTCGTGACATTGCGGCTGATTTCCTGGCCGGTCTGATTGTCGGTCACGATGGTCTCGGTGCGGGTGATCACCGTATCGCCCTCGTTGACGGTGGTAACGGTCACGCGTTCCGTTGTCGTGCCGTTATTCGTTGTACGCGTCGTCGTGTTCTGCGTGCCCGACGACGAACCGCTGTTGTTGAAGTTGGTGCTTCCAGAACCCGAACCGCTGCTTTCGATCTTCTCGGTGGTCTTGCCCTGAATGTCGCGCACGGACACGGCATGCAGGATCCCCACGAACTCGATGTCGCGGGCGGATACACCGTCCTTGCCGGAGAAGCTGATCTGGCTCTGGACGAATTCCGCACCGGCGGGAATGGTTCCGTCCGGGAGGGCCAGCAGGCCGGGAGCACCGACCGAACCGCGGTAGGTCGAGCCCTGGTTGTCCACCACGGTTACGCTGTTGCCGACCATGGAAATGGTCAGGGTCTGGATATTGCCGCCCGAGGTCTTCTCGACGGCCCGGCCACTGTTCAATTCGCCGCGGTACACACCGGAGAAATTCAGGGATACACCAGCGCCTTGGGACGTATTGAATGCATTGGTACCCCCACCGCTGGACCAGTCACAACCGGCATTTGTCAGAAGCACCAGACCGGCGACCGAACCGGCCAACATTGCGGACGCAAACTTGTTCATTCAATTCTCCTCTGCGGATAAACGTCTAACTCGTAACACCATAAAAAAACCGACTTCCCTGCGTCAATGCCTATATCCGGCCAAATTACGGGCCAGCCGGGAGCTTCCGGCCGGCCCGACCGGCATCAGGGTTGATTCAGCAGCAATACCCGGTAGAAGCGCATCAGGGGTATCGGGCCGGGGTCAACAATCGATTCGGTCGCGCTGGCTGCCGTCACCGAGGCGCCGAGGTCCGTCCAGGGCCCGAATAACGTATCGTTGTACTGTACCTGGTAATCCTCCCCGACAATGGCATCCCAGGTCACGGTATTCGCATTGACCGTAAAGTTGACCAGGTTGAACACCACCGCCACCCCGATGTTGGCACCGGCGTTGTAGGAGCCGGGGCCGAGCACAATCGGATTGACCACACCGGACCCCGAAACGACCTGGTACTGGCCAAGCGGCAGCAAGCCGAACATGTACAGCCCGTTGGCATCGCTCATCGTATTGGTGAGTGCGATGTCGCTGTTCACGCCCAGCAGGGTCACCATTTCCCCACCCAACAGGTTGGTGCCGACAATTTCGGCACCCTGGAGGATGGCGATATCGTCGAGGTACCAGCCACCGGCTACACCCTGGTTATCAGATTGCAACGTGAACCGGATGTACAGGTTCGTCTCGTTGCCGACGATGTTCAAAGGAACGATTACCCGGCGCCAATCACCGGTAGTGTTGTGGCTGTTATTGCGGCTAGGAACCAGGGTAAGCGTCTGCTTGTCCTGTCCGGTTACCCGGGTGTTGATGTCGGCCGGAGTGCTTGGGCGGATCACTTCGACACGGACCACGTCATTCGGATCGGCCAGGTTCAGCCACTCATGGAAGACGAGGAAGAAGCTGTTCGCGTTATCGTTGGTAAACGCCTCGGTGACCGGAAGGGTCAGATCGAACTTGGGTGTAAACAACTCCATGCGGGCGTTGTTCGGGTACGAACTGCGCAACCCGGTACCATAGACCCATCGTCCGCTACGGGCATAAGGCGGCGCAGCTTGGGCGCCTTGCGAGCGCGCATCCGGCACACCAAGCTCCCATACATCGCGCTCGTCATTGGGATCCCCTTCGCCGTGGCGGTGATACCACATGTTCACCCAGTCGGGTGACAAGGCGTCGACACCGGTCACGAAGACCACGCGGTCGGTGTACGGCGTCTCGAACGGGATCTGGGTCTCATCGGCGATGATGTAGCTCTGGCCATCCAACGACGTCTCGATCGGCCAGCCTTGCCAGGTAAACAACTGGGAGCGCCAGGCTTCGTTGCGTTCATTGTACGAAACGACTTCGAGGTCGGCCAGGTGCGAGCGGGACAGCCAGGAGATGGCACCCTGGTAGGCGCCGAACTTCTTGATATTGAACGGAACGGTTTCCACGCCATCCGGGTTGACCAGCGCATTCACGCGCGGATCACGGCCGGCCGCCGGCCCGCCGATTTCGTGTTCCATGCCGTCCGGCACCAGGTCCTTGTCGGTATCCGGTCCCTTGGGTAAGGTGCCGGTTCGGCCGCCGAACAAGTAGATGGAAGGATAGGCTTGCGGTTGAGGGAAGCCGGTCGGTTTGCGGGTTGCATAGGTATTGAGACCGGAAGGATCCGGACGCAGCAAACCGTTTTGCGCATACGCCATCACGCCGAACGCGCGCGGACTCGGGCCGATGGATTGTTCGCCACCCGGATCAACCAGCGTCCACCGGTTCCCGGTGACGGCATCCGGAATAATGAAGTTGTTGTAGTCACGATAGAATACCCACGTGTCGTTGTAGTAATTCTTTCCATCGGTACCACCGAAGAGGACAACCCGGCGACGTTTGGCGGACCGGTAGCTATCGCCAGCATTTCGCTTGTAGAACTCACCACCATAGTACGCCATCATGGCACCACCGCGGGGACTTGGGCGCTCGTTGTCCTGGAACGAGACGATTTCCGTCCAGGTATCGTTATCGACATCGTATTCCCACAAGTCATTCAGCGGCTGGTTGTTGACGTCGAAGCCGCCGAACATCAACACGCGGCCGCCGCCGGTGACGGCATTGTCTTCATCGCGTTCACCTTCATAGACCATGGAATGACCCCACCGGGCGGGAGGCGCGCCGACGGTCTGAATCTTG
The DNA here is from genome assembly GCA_937872895.1 of uncultured Verrucomicrobiota bacterium. Taxonomy (GTDB): domain Bacteria; phylum Verrucomicrobiota; class Kiritimatiellia; order CAIVKH01; family CAIVKH01; genus CALMUP01. The sequence continues at coordinate 319,071 of CALMUP010000008.1, read as the reverse complement.
GTCCATGAGATCAAACCGACCAGGCTGCGGGGACCTCCGCTGCCCGTATCAAGATCCTCGCCATCTTCGGAATTTTCATCCTCGGAGCGGATACGAGCTTCGTAGGTGTCTCCAAAAACCTGGTTTCCATTGATGCCGCCAAACAACACGAGGCGGTTTTGCACGTGGGCGTAGGCCAAGCCGAATGACTTGCGCTTACTCGGAATTTCCGCGTTTTCAGTCTGTACGGTACGAGCGCGCCGCCATTGCGGTGGAACCTTGTAGCTCGGCAGCCAATTGGCATGCAGCCGCGACTGATTGTCCCGAATGAGGGCATAATCCGGTGTACCATTTGTTTGAAGAATGATGAAACCAATCGCCTGACCGGACCAATTCCCGTTGGTAATCAGTTCGTTGACGATCGATGTCACATCCAGCTCGAGGATCGATGAGCCGGCATTTGGGGTTATGTTGCCAAGGACGTCCGTGTCGACATAGTTCGTGAACACGGTGTCCAATGGAGCGGAGTTGAATGGCCGATTGAGTCGCGTCCAGGGATGATGGAACTCGACTCTTACGGTGTTCTCGATCAGCAATTCGCCACCATCCGAATATTCACGCGAGGTTCTCGGTACCTCATCGAATTCGGCGATGATGGTGAACACGGTCGCCGCGTCCGGCTTGCGGCTCACATCCAGGCGCAAACCGGCGTATGCGATGATATCGCAATCAGGAACAAACGGGAATTTCGCGAAACGAATTCCGGCTGCCAGGTTGGAAATAACCAAGCTGCGCTCCGTTCTCTCCGGGCCGGGGTTTTCAACCGCTGTATAGGTGCGGGTGTAATTGCCCACAGGCACCTGGTCGTCATCTACGGCCAATTGTCCAAACCCGTGAATGCCGCTGCTGACGGTCACCGAGGGAACATTGTTTGAGAACTTGGTCACGGTCAGCCCGTAGGCGGCCGAGAAGGCAGACTGGTCGTCGTTGACATCATTTAATTCTGCGACCGGATCGGGATCATCCGTGGACTTGTAGGTGAGGGTCGCCATCGGCTCGGGCAGGAGGTATTCATTCTGCTCATTCCAACCACCGATGATGTAGGTCTGATCAAAGCTGGAATCCTTGAAACCGTAATTCCACGGCCGGTTCTTCGGTTCACCAAATGCCTCCCCGTCGCAGTTCCAAGGCTGGTTGATGCAATCGCAATCATCCGACTTGGTGTTCAGGTATCCCATGAACAGCACGGCACCAAGATCGCTCACCCCGGAGTGCAATCCCTGGGAATTGGGCCGCACTGCCGCAGGGGTGAGGGTGCTCTGCACGCTGCGACGCCATTCGTTGGACCGGATGCTGAATTCCCAGATGTCGCTGTAGCGATCGACGCCATCTGCACCGCCGATGACCACGAGCTTGCGGTTATCGAGGACAATCGTCGATTCGTAGTTGTAACGATCAACCGAGCCATCCTCACCGTTGAACGAGCGGGCCTTTCGCTCGAATGCAGGATTGTACACCATGGCATGACCCCACCGGGGCGGCGGCGCAATGCTGTTTGTGCTGTACGGAACGGGCACCCAGTAAGGGCGGGATATGGTATCAGCCACCGGCCATACCAACTGCCACATGTCATTGGTGGCCTGGTCGTAATGATTGGTCACGGACGTGGCCGGGAACTCGACCAGGAAATAATCGAAAACGAATAGCTCGTCCGCCACGGCATACCGGCTATCACCGGTCATATAGACGAAATTGATGGCCCCGGTGATGGTGTTGGGCTCATTCGTGGCGAAGTTATGGAACAGGAACGGTTCGCTGGTCGTGGAGAACTCAATGATCCCATCTCCATTCAAGTCGGCAAAACCCAGGGCGATGCTGGTTTCCGAACCGGTCAGCAAGGAAACGGCTTTACTGTATTCCTGGGCATCGGTAATGACTGCCAAATGACCGCGAACACCGGTCTGGACGGGGTGTGTGATCGATTGAGCCAGAGCGAAAGCGGTAAGCCAGGTGCATCCGGTCGGGCATGGAACCAGTTCGAACTCGAATTTCCTTTCCGACATGACCTCGCCGAATTTGCCGGGAACGCCTACGCCATCCATGAGCCGATCCCCGTCGGTGTCCTGGAGGGTCGGATTCCCGAATAGGGAATGGTGTTCGAATCCATCAACCAGGCCATCGCCATCGGTATCTGGATTCCACGGATCCGTACTGGCACCAAAGGCGGAGTTTGTGGAGGCCGATCCATCGAGGGCAAACCGGATCTTGAATTCGCGTTCGTTCCACAAACCGTCGAGATCCAGGTCGCCCGAGGTGCTTAATGGCGGATAGCGGGTCAAGGTGCTGTTGTCACTTAACGGAATCGGATCCATTGGATGAAGACCGAAGTTCACCTCATAGCCATCGGGAATGCCGTCGCCATCGCTATCGGCATTAAACGGGTCGGTATAGTAATCCCACACCGGGAATTCATAGGTGAACGGACGGCCCAGGCTGAAATTCCAGCCGACCGGCGCATAGTTGTACCACATGTTGGTGAACATGCCGTAGCTGGAGGGATGGTTGCCGGTCAGGGCATCGCGGACGAAGTATTCCTGGAGGTTGGTCAGCCCGTCCCCGTCGTAGTCTTCGTCGGCATCAGTCGGATCCAGCGGATTGAGCCGTTGACCAATCGGGCGGAGGTTGCCAAACGCATCGAGCACTTCAAATCCATCGGGCATACCATCGCCGTCGGTGTCGATGGCATTCGGGTTGGTACCCAATTCGATTTCCAGACCATCAAACAGGCCATCGCCGTCGGTGTCCGGATTGGTCGGATCGGTGCCATGAACAAGTACCTCGTCGCCATCCGAGACGCCGTCCGCATCGGTATCGATCAGCAATGGATTCGATCCGACGAGGTACTCGAGGTAGTTGGGCAGGTTGTCAAAGTCGGCATCGAGGAATGCATCCGACGGGTCGACGGGATTGAGCCCGTACTGGTATTCCCACCCATCCGGCATCTGATCGCCATCCGAATCACTGCTGGCCGGATTGGACCAATCCAGGATATCGGCGATGTTGTTGAAGCCGAGGAACTCCCGTTCGTTGCTCAAGCCATCAAAATCGGGATCAAACTCGTTTTCTCCGGCCCCGATCGGATCGAGGATCTGGCTGACCTGGCTGTTGGCGTTGGTCAGGAACCGGAAGGTGAATTCAAAGCCGTCCCACATGCCGTCACCATCCGTATCAACCACGACGGGATCGGTATCGCCAAACACCTTGGCATTCAGCTGGTGCCCGAACGAGATGGAGCGCAAGGCGACATTGGAGTTGATGCCGGAAAGGGTGGTCAACACCTTGTTGGGCGTAGGCACCGGTGGCGCCGAATGGGAAATAGCCGTGGCCACGAACCGGTCGCCATCAATGGAGGCAACAAACTGTGTTGTGCCGGCAAAATTCGCGATACCCTCGAGGTAGCGACCGCGGAAGAAGACATTGATGCTCGGCGCATACTGAACGGCGTTGGTCGCCAGGCGCGATTGGGCGTAAAGGACATGGTCGCCGATCACCAAACCCCCGTCATAGCCAACTTCATCGCCATCACGCATCCCGTCCCCATCGGTATCGCTGGAGAATGGATTGAGCACGAGGCCAAAGTTTCGGAACAACTCGAATTCCTGGTAGTTGGTCAAACCGTCGTTATCCGGGTCGTCGTTCCGGTTAAACAGGAAGATGTTCGTGTATCCGGATATTTCCGTGGCGTCCCCCACCCGATCAAAGTCCTCATCCGCCTGGCGCAGGGCAAATTGCAGGTACCCGACGGTTCCGGTCGAGACCGTGAGGTAGCGGGTCGATGACTGGCGGTAGCCTTCCAGGAAGATCGACACCCGGTGAACACCCGGGCGGAGTTCGGTCAGCGTTACCGGAGTTGTGGCCGACGCCCCCACTTCCAGGTCATTGGTGGTGATGACCAAGCCGTTCAACACCACATTCGCCCCGGTGATGGCGTTGCCGAACACATCGCGGGCTTCGATCAGGAGACTCGAGGATGCGGTATTGATCGAGAAGGCGGAGAAACCGACGTTGGTGCGGCCGCCAACCGGGACCTGAACATATTGGGGCGCGATCTTCTTGTTGTTGGCGGGAACAAGGCTGACCATATGTTCGCCAGCCTGAACCTTCAGCAGGGCCGGGGCATTGGAACCGGTGGGAATCCCGTTCAGGTAGATCGGGTGCCGAATCCCATCGAGGGAGGCCACGTACACGAAACCCTGACCGTTGTTGGTCACGATGTTTACTGAGGTGTATTCGCCTTCGCGCACTTCAACCAGCGGACGGGTCAAACGGCTGTTGTTCGTGGTGACGCCGACCTGATGCGGACCGGGGCTGACGGCGGAGAAGTACGTCGGTGCGACCGCGTTGGTAAGCCAGTCGGGGTGGTTGATGGCGATGTTGAAATTGGTTGCGGTCTGGTAGTTGATGAATGCCGGCGTATTGGTTGATCCGTTCCAGATGCGAGCCGTGCGGCCATTCACGTTGACCGGGAACCGGTTCGTTCCGGCTCCGGTATGCGCGACGCCAAGGCTTGAGCGGCTTTCGCCCAATTCAAGCTCGAAGTGAACGTTGGTTGAGCTACCGGCATTGACCAGACTGATGTACCCGTTGGCTCCGACGTCGGCGATACTGAAGACGCCGGCGTTCAGCTGGTTGCCAAAACCGTAGGTGGGCGAGAACAGCACGCCGTTGTAGAACTCGGAGCGGTAGCTCGCCTCGTCCGATTTGACATAGTACGAGCCCATGGGGAGGCCGACCAACTGATAGGATCCATCATTGGCCGAAACCGCCCGGCCAAAGACCTTGCCGGGAGCAACGACACGGTGTCCGTTGATGACATTGGTCACGCCGCCGCGGCCGATGGCGGTAATTTCCGCACCAACAATCGCTTCGCCGTTCACGTTGCGGACCCAGCCGGAGATGGTCACACCCTGGTAAATCACCACATCGTCGATGTACCAGCCGGCAAAGTCGTTGTTGATGCTGTTGGCGGTGAACAGGAAACGAACCTGCACGTTGGTGTTGCCAGCAAATGCGGTAAGGTTGGCGGTACGTGCCGACCATCCGTTGTTCAGGCCGCTCACGGCGGTACTGACGACGACCCAGTTGGTCTGCTGGGCGCTGCGGGCCTGGACCGACATGAAGTCCGTGTTCGGCTCGGTGGCATGGAACTCCTTCCACGCCACGAACAGGTTGACGGCTCCTGTTGCATCGATGCGCGGACTGTCGAGGCCGGCGACGATGGGCAATCCACCATTGTAGGTGGCTGCCGGATTGGTCGTCGAAAGGTCGTTGGCAAACCGGTAGGCGGTGTTGGTGGAACGATCCGTGATCAGGAAAATGCTGTTGGAGCGGGTGACGGGTTCCGCCGTGGACAGGTGCCAGTAGTTCAGGGGCAGGAACGCATTCGGGACCACCTTGGTCCAGTTGGTGCGGGTCGTTGACGTCGATTCGAAGGTCTCGACGAGCAGGCGTCCAAGATTGGTCACCGCGGCGGCCGGATTGTTGTATCCAAGTTGATACACATCCCCATCGCTCAAGCCGTTGTTGTTGGAATCAGCCAGGCGCGGATCCGAACCGATGGCGAGTTCAAACGCATCATCCAGGCCGTCGCCATCGCTATCGGCACGGGCCGGGTTGGTCTGGTGGATGTTGACTTCATCCCCATCGGTCAGGCCATCGCCATCGCTATCGGCATTCAGCGGGTCGGTGCCGATTTGGAATTCCTGCAGGTTGGTGAGGCCATCGGCATCCGGATCGGCGCCGGGTGCGGCGCCGGTGATCGAGCCAAAGTGGATGAATTCCCACCAGTCGGGCATGCCATCTCCGTCCGAGTCAACCTGATCGCATTCCACTCCCGACTGCTTGGGCGCAGCATACTGCATGACGGTGTTGGCATCCGCGAACCCGGAAGCGTCCACGGCACGCACGGCATAGCAGCGCAACTGGTAGTTGCTCATTCCGGTCACGGTGAAGGAGGTCACATTGGTGACTGTGGCGATCAGGTTGCCGAAGACATCCGACGTGGAGCACATTGGAATGTCAAAGCAGTTGTAAACGGAGGTGCCACGGTAAATGCGATAGACGATCGAGGTTGAGAAATTATCGATGGCAGGTTGCCAGGCGAGCACCACATTGTTGTTGGTGCCACCGACGGCGGATTGCAGACCGGCAAAACTCGGCGGGCTGATATCCAGCACCTGCTGGTAAACCTGGACTTCCGACAAGCCCGTTTCGTTGTTTTCGAAAACGACGCTGGGAACCCCCTTGGAGCTGAGGGCGAACCCGAGATTGGTCGATGAACCACGCAGGCGGGCGATACCCGGCACGTCTCCGGCGCCCCCTACCCCGGTCCAGCCGCCGGAAAAGTTATGCTGACGGAGCAAAACGGAATGGGCGTTGTTCGTACCAGCCAGCCAGGCCACCACGACGCGTGGTGATGGCTGGGCGGCATAGGCGATCTTGGGGGCGGCTGGACGCGAGACGCCACCGGTGGCCGAGCTGATACCGGGCACGATGGAGGAACCACCCATATCCACCCAGGACCCGCCAGTCCGCCGCAACGCGAAAACCTGCGAGTTGATGTTTGTGCCAAACGGTGCCTGCAACCAGGTCAGGTACAAATCACCGCCAGGTCCGGATGCGAGATCGGGCTGATTGGCCAAGGCGGTGCCCTGGTTCCCCAGGTTGACCCAGGTGGCACCGTTGTACTGCCAGACATGCACCTGCAGGGAACTGGAGTCCTGCCAGGCGACAACGGGATTTCCCGAGCTGTTGATGGTCAAGGTCGGATTGTTGGCATTGATGCCGTTGCCGACACCGTTGGTATGGCTGTTGTCGAGACCGATCCACGCGGAGCCGTTCCACTTGACGACGAACACGCGGGTGGTGCCGCCGCCGGTGCTCTGCCGCCAGGCGACGACGGGCAGGCCGTCGGAGCCGGCACGGACTACCGGCTGCAATGCCGGGCGCAACGACTGGCCGCTGATGCCGAGGTTGCGGGCGGAATCACCGAGTTCCGTCCACTGTGAACCATCCCATTTGCGGAGGTAGATATTGGTTCCGCCGTTTCCGTAATGTTCCCAGGCTACGAAGATGCTGTTGCTCGGGCCGACGGCGATCGACGGACGACGAGCGTCCTCGATGGACAAGCTCACACCGGTGTCCGACGCGGAGCGGCGAAGGCCGAACCACTGATCGTCCAGGCGTTTCCATTCGCCGATTTCCGAAAGATCGCCAGCTTCACCCACCCAGCGCTTGACGAAAATCTGCCGGAATCCGGCCTCATCGAGGTCCGAATAAGCGATCACCGGTTGGTCATTGTTGTCGAGCGCGATGGCGGGCGAATCACCTTCGGTGCGGCCCTCGATGCCGATACCCTGCTGGATGACCATGGCGAAGTTCTGCGGACCGACGGGAACCTGGTAGCCGAATACCTGGATGGAATAGGTGCCGGTCGGAGGGTCCTTGATGGTGATGACTTCCACGTTGTTGAAGGCGTCACCGAAGATCGGATCAGGAATCGGATAGCGGTAAGAATGTACGCCGTCACGGCTGAAACGGTTACCCAGGTAACCGCCGCCGCCGGGCGGGAGGACGATGAGATCAAGGTCGTTGATCAGTTGGACGGCATTACCGCCGGCACCGGCGGGATCCGTCCAGGCGAGAACGATCTTCAGGCTGCCCTGGCCGGGTTGAACCGTGACCTGGCGGGTGACGTACTGTCCCGTGGCGACCGGGGTGTTCTGGCTCTGGTCGAAGAACACGACTTTGTCGGTAGCCTGAATCCGCGGTCCCAACGCGGAACGATTGATATCAACCAATCCCCACCCCTGCTCGTAGATGATGTTGGATTGGACGAGATACGAAGGCAGTTCGTACAGGAGCGAGTTGATCATGCGGGCACCGGCGACCAGCGCGGCCTTCATCATGGCGGGGCTGGGTGCGGCCTGGAACGTGTTCGTGTAGTACTGATAGAACAACGCACCGGCACCGGCAGCAATCGGAGTCGCCATCGACGTGCCGCTGTAAAAGGCGTAATTCGTCCCGGAATTGATGTTGCCGGCCCGGTAGTCGCGGCTGGGCAGGAAAGGATCGATCAGTTCATCCGTGTTCACGTCCTTCGACTGGACGGACAACACGTACGAGCCGGGAGCGACGATGTCGGGTTTGACGCGGCGGTCGGTTGCGGTCACCGGACCGCGAGAGCTGTAGGACGCTATCTGCCAGTCGGTGTCGGTCTCAACCTGCGCGTTAGGGAAATTGTTGGCCCGGCGGGGCAATTCAACCGCGCCGACGGTGATGACATTCTTGGCATTGCCGGGCTGACCGATGGTGCCAGCCAGGGCACCCGTGCCGTCATTGTTTCCGTTACCATCATTTCCGGCCGCGAAAAAGGCGATCAGTTCCTGCTGACCGGCCAGGTCGGCAACGGCATCGCGGACGAGCGTATCCCACAGCAGGCTAAGCGCGCCGTATTCGTAGGCCGAGTTACCCCAGCTATTGTTCGAGATGCGGGCACCACGCGTCCACGAAATACTGGCCTGTTCGTTGTCGGTAAAGCTGTTGAAGTCCTCGATGGCGACGATACGTGCCTTCGGGGCGATACCGGCGAACTGGGAGGAATTGAACGGTGGATTGCCGGAGCCGGGGGCACTGACCACGGAGGCTGACAGCGCCCCGTTACCGAGGATCGATCCGGAGACATGGGTACCGTGACCGTCGTTGTCGCCGGGAACGCCGTCGGTGGTGAAGCTGGGTCGTTGGTCGTAATAAACGATACGCGTATTGGCGTTGGTGGAGGTCGGAATGGCGGGATTGACCGCAAAGGCGGGGTGGTTGAAATCGATACCGGAGTCGGTCACCGCGACGATCACACCCTCGCCCTGAACGCCGGGGAGCAATGCCTTGAAGGATCTGGCGCGCACCCGTTTGTTGGCCAGGTCGTTCATCGCCTTCAATTTCGGCGTTGTTTCAACCCACTGCACGGTGTCGAGGTGAGCGACCGAGGCGATGTCCGACGCTTGACCGGTTACCGAGTAAACAACCCGGTCGCCGGCGGGCTGTTCGGTGACGATGGCGTATCCGCGTGCTTCGAGATCCGCACGGGCTACATCACCGGCAAAGGTCACAATGTTGAAGTGACCGCGTTTCATGCGGGATTCCACATCGCTATCGGCGTGGCCGGTAACGGCGCGTACGATATCGTGGCTGAGCTTGAAATACGGGTGATAGGGTTCGACATGGTATACGGTGTCGAGGGCGCGAATAGCGGCCAGTTGCTCGGCGGTGGCCTTCACGGCCAGGGCGCGGTGCGGAACGTAATGCGAAATGGAGGCGCCGGTGGACTCGATGGCGGCGCGTTCGGCGTCACCAATCAGTCCGGAGAACTGCACGATGTGGTTTTCGGTGGTTGGGTCAGCGGCCCACTCGGCGGGCACTTCCAGGGCTTGCCCCTGCTCGACCAGGGACTCGGTATCGATCCATGCATTCTGGAGCATCAATGCACGGGTCTGGCGGTTCTGCCAGTAGGCATCGGGACGATCGGCATTGCTCAACACCCAGGGCTCGCGGATGGCGGATACACCCTCGCGCGGCGGCACCAAGACCTGCTGCAGGGCCTCCGGCAGGACTTCGTCGAGTTGTGCCGTGATCCGGGCGGAAAGCAGTTTTTCGCCATCCTCGCCGCGCTCGAAGACAATGGCCGTGCTGCCGGACAACGAACGGATCAACGCCTCTACGTTTTCAACCTCAAGTTGGAGATCAAGCGGAGTGGCGGCAATGCGTGGATCCACGTCAAAGGTGATGCCGGTCTGCTCGGTGATGCGCGCGGTGATTTGCTGCAAGGTCGCGCCGTGCGAGACCAGCGTGATGCGACCATCTTCCCCGGTTGAATACCGAATGGACTCGGCATCCGAAGATTCAGGAATGGAGGCCCATGTCGGGTCGGCTACCCACCCCATCGCGAACAAGAAACATGCAGTGAAAACAAAGCGGCGGCGGGCGTTGGCTGTATATGGCACGGTTCACCTCTTGAGCAGACAGTAGTGGCGAGAATCCAAAGCTAGCGTAATAATAAACATGGGCGTGCAAAGCGTTAAGGAAAACTATCAGGACGCGGCGGCAAGCGTCAATCGTTTTGCCGGGGCAAATAAAGTGCGGAGAAACCGCTACTCATATTCGCGAAAGCGAGAGGGAAAACAATTTTTACGCGATCCCGGTTATGGCGGAACGATGGTGGATTCGAGCAGTCGTTTTCGCTCGGTGCGGAGGTTCTGCAGTTCGGTTGCCAATTCCTGGCGTTGGGCATCCAGCGCCTTGATGGGATCGCTGGAATCAGCCAATCGCTTGACTTCATCCATGGCTTGTTGGTGTTCCTGCTCCAGGGTTATCAGCTCCTGGACGAGACGTGCGGTTTCCGGATCAGCTTCCGTGATGGTGCGACGCTTCTCCGTCAGCGCGGCAATCGCTTCCTGCAACGATCCTTCCAGCGCGCGAATGTCTTGGGCGGATTGCTGTTTTTCCGCCTCCAAGTCGGCCTGTCGGCTTAGATCACCGGAATTCCCGGCCGAGGATATCTCGCGTCCAATGGCATCATCAAGGAGTCGCATCTCCCGTAACCGGGCGTTGAGTTCCTTGACGTTGGTCTCCAGGGTGGCAACGGTTGGGTTGGTCGCCAGCAGGTGTACATCAACCTGCTTGCGCTTCTCGATGAGCTGTTTTTCCCTTGCCTTCGCATCCTGGTATTTTGGCGATAGTTCGGCGTCGCCGTACTCCATCTCATGGCGGGCCCGGAATCGCTCCCCTTGCATCTTGATCAGGTTTGCTTCGATAAACTGGATCCGTTGATCGACCCTGGCCAATTCATCCGCAACGTCGGTTTCCGCCTGCGCCGGGACCGTGGAGAAGGCGATGGCGAGAAGAAGCAGGTGAGCAAGGGGTTTCCATGGGTTCATGTAGGTGTGTCCTGTAAGGTTGGCTGATCGGTAAGACCATGAACGGCGAGCGATGTTCGATGACGGTTTCCTTCAGTCAAGGATTTCATGGCGCCAGTTTCACGCCGTAACGGAAGTGGTAGGGAGAAGCCGGATTGGTTGACGTGATCAGCAGTTCGCCACCGGTTCCGGCCACGCCTCCCGTTAGCAGCCACCAGGAAGGGTGCATCAGGTTGGTGGAGACATACAGGTCGTAGATGCGGCCGGTCAGGCTGGACCAACCGACGGTCACCCCGCCGCCGTGCGCGATGCTGGACACGGCGGGCATGGACTGGGCGTCGGTGGGGTCGCTTCCGGCGATGTATTCATCGAGGTTTGTGTAGCCGTCCTGGTCGGGATCGAGATACGTCTCGAAATCGACCAGATCATTTCCGTCGGGATTGAATCCGTAAAGGATTTCCCAGTCATTGGGGAGAAGATCGCCGTCACGATCCGGGTCACAGGCATCATCAATCCCGTCACCATCCGAGTCGGCACCGGAATTGACATTCTGGGGACAGGCGTCACAGACGTTTCCGATTCCATCCCCGTCGTCATCCTGCTGCCCGGGATTCACATGCTCGGGGCAATTGTCGCAGGCATTTCCCACGCCGTCACCATCCGTGTCCACCTGGTTGCTGTTGGCCAAGGCGGGGCAGTTGTCGCAGGCATCATCGATGCCGTCCAGGTCGTCATCGATCCCATCGCCATTCCCCGGCAAGAAGGGACATGCATCGCAAACATCGCCGATGCCATCCAGGTCCGCGTCGGCTTGATCCGTGTTGGCCACAACTGGACAATTGTCACAGGCATCACCCACCAGATCGGAATCCAGGTCGGACTGACTGGCATTGGTTACCGACGGGCAATTATCGCACTCGTTGCCGATCATGTCGCCGTCGCTATCCAGGTTGGTGAGCGTAGCCAGTTCCGGACAGAAATCGAGCACGTCCACGAAGCCATCGCCATCAAAGTCCGTATAGGTCAGGAGCAGGTTGGTGTTGTTGGCTCGATTCGGGTCGGCGAAAAATCCTTCGATCGCGACTCGGTTGGTCAGGATGGTCCGAAGATTCGAGTCAACGGACGCGGTAATGGTGATCGTGGCTGATGTACGGGCGTTGAAGGAGGTGAAGGTCGCGGTGATCGCCTGCCCGTCAACGGACATGACGCCATTGTAGGTGCTGGTACTGGATTGATGCGTGACCCCGTTTGGCAGGAGGTCGACCACGCGGATTTCACCCGGAGCCCGGTCCGGTCCGGCATTGGTCACGGTGATGGTGTACACGATGTTGCTGCCGGGTCGCGCAATAGCCGGGTTGTTGGTTTTGCGCACGGCGAGGTCCGACCAAAGCAGCTCGTACAGACGAACATTCCCGCTCAAGGTGGAATTTTCGATGCCAGCAGCCAGGTATTTTCCGTCTTTCGACCAGGCCAGGGATGTGACATCTGCACTGTTGTTCGGCAGGATTTCCTGGTAAATCAATTCGAGGGAGCCAAGCCCCTCATTGACCACGCGGTAAACCCGCAACGCGGCGGTTGTTGATGCCCCTTGCACCCCCACCGCCAGGAGGTTGTCGATCGTGCCCCAGGCGAGAGCAAACACATTCAAGGATGTTTCCGCCATGACGGCATTGCTTAGAAACGAGAAGGTCTGATTGGGCAAGACCCGGTAAACGCGCAACCGGTTTGGCTCCGTGAGCGAGCGAAATCCGACCGCGAACAGGGAACCGGTAGCATTCCATCCGATCGCTTCCGTTCTGGCCGATACGACAAACTCAAGACTAGGTCCGGAAATATAACTGTTGCCGGTCGTGTTGGAGTACACGTTGATGTCGTAAGTGGTTCCGGCTGCCATGGCAACGGCGTAGCGTTTGCCATCCGGGTGCCAGACCAGCGTGTTTGTCTGAACCGGATTGTTGCCGGTTATGTTATTGGTATGGAGGAAGGCGAGGTTGGTGCCGGTAAGGCTGATGATGCGGACCTCTGCCGTATTGCCACTTCCGCTTCCGATGCCGAAGGCCAATTGATTCAGTCCTGGACGCCAGGCAATGGATGTGACGTCACTGTTGGTGATAAAGACATTTGTGGTGGCGAATACACCACTGGTCGGCACGACCTGATGGATGGCCAATTCAGGACGGTTGCCACCTTCGAGTCCATAGGCCAGATGGAGTGAGTTCCGTGACCATGCGACGGCATTCCCGATCTGGTTGGTTGTCTTGATACTGTTTACAAACGATACCGACGAGGTCATCCACCGGTACACATGCACGGCGTTGCCACCGCTCTCGAAGAGGTTGGCCGATGCCAAAAACTGACCATCGTGCGACCAATCGACTCCCACGACCGCTTGATCGACGGCCATCGCCGTCGTCCGGAGTATGAGTGCTGCCCGGGTAGGAGCTATTCCCATAAACGCAACGAGCAGCAAAACGGATGGAGTTCCTCGAATCACCGCGTAATCATACGGATTCGACCGGCTTGAAGCAAACACCCATTCAAGGGGCGGTGGTTTCCTCGTCCCAGATGACCGGGACGTCGGGGAGGGAGCGGAGGAAATAGCGGCCGTACCACTTGGTGTGGATGCGCGGGTCGAGGATGACGACGATGCCGGTGTCGGTGGCGGACCGGATGAGCCGCCCCACCCCCTGGCGGAACTTGAGGATGGCCTCGGGCAGGGAGTATTCCTTGAACGGGTCGCCGCCCCGTTCGGTGATCCGGTCCATGCGCGCCTTGACCACCGGTTCGTCGGGAACGGCGAAGGGCAGGCGGGTGATGATGACGTTGCTGAGCGCCTCGCCCCGGACATCGACGCCCATCCAGAAGCTGTCGAGCCCGAACAGGACCCCGGCCGGCTCCTCCTTGAACCGCTCGACCATGGCGTGGCGCGGCAGGCCCTCGTGCTGGGCCATGACCGCGTACCCGGCGTCGGTGAGCGGGCGCACCGTGCGGGCGTGCAGGTCGCGCATGAACTTGGCGTTGGTGCAGAGGATGAAGGCGCGGGCACGGGACCGTTCGGTGTAGCGGACCACCGCCTCGGCGCTGGCCGCGAGGTAGGCCTCCCCCGCCCCGGGATCGGGCATGTTCTTCGGGATGTGCACGGTCATCTGCCGCGGGTAGTCGAAGGGTGATCCGACCGAGGCGGCCGGGATGCCCTCGGCGCCGATGCGCTTGGTGAAGTAGTCGAGGCTGTTGTTGACGGCAAGGGTGGCGCTGGTCATGACGATGGACCGGTCGGTCGGGAACAGCATGCGCTGGAGGTGCGGGCCGACCTCGATCGGCGCGGAATGCAGCACGGTCTGCTTGCGGCGCGATCCTTCGCGGGCCAGCCAGTACACCTGGTCCTCGAGTCCCTGGTTGAGGAAGGTGTCGATCATCATCCGGATCTCCGCGCCGCGCCGCCGGGCGGCGCTTAGCTCGGCGCGCACGTCGATGTTGTCGGACTCGTCGTGGATGATCCGCAGTTCCTCGGTCAGCGCGGCGATGCGTTGCGGCAGGGTGGTCGGGATGCCGAGCGGGGCGGGAACCACCCGCGTGGCCCCGAGCGTGTCGTACTGTGCCCAAGTCTCCAGTTCGGCGATGAATTCCTGCAGGGCGAACCGGATGTCCGTGACGTACTGGGCGGCACGGCCCTGCCGCAGCGCGACCAGCAGGCCGCGCGAACCGTCGGGCGAGTACAGCCGCCGCAACCAGTATTCGACCCCGGCCTGCGAGAGGCGGATGCCAAGGTGCTGGCTGGCCACGTTCTCGAGCTGGTGGGCCTCGTCGAGCAGGGCGATCCGGTAATCGGGCAGCAGGGTGGCGCCCTGCCCCTTCAGCGCGAGGTCGGCGAAAAACAGCGAGTGGTTGACCACGACGAGGTGGGCATTGCGGATTTCCTTGCGCGCCTGCATGTAGAAACAGCGCTGGTATTCGGGGCAGCGCTGCCACATGCAGTTGCCGGCCTCGACCTGCACCGAGGACCAGACCTCGGGGGACGGCTGGAAGTCCATGCCCTGCAAACTGCCGTCCGGCGTCTGGTCCGACCACGCCTCGATCCGTTCGATCTCCAGCATGTCCTCGGGGCGGAACAGGTCGCGCTCCATCCGCTTTGCGCGCGACAGCCGCCGCAGGCACAGGTAGTTCGAACGGCCCTTGGCCAACACCGCCTTGAACGGCTTGCCGAGGATCCGTTGGATCAGCGGCAGGTCCTTCTTCATCAACTGTTCCTGCAGGCTGATGGTGTAGGTGGAGACCACGACCTGGATGTTGAGCTGGAGCGCGGCCTTCAGCGCCGGGACCAGGTAGGCCAGCGATTTGCCGACGCCGGTGCCGGCCTCGACGGCGAGGTGGGTGCCCTGCTCGATGGCCTGCGCGACCAGCCCGGCCATCTCCGCCTGCTGCGGCCGCGGCTCATAGCCGAAGGCGGCGTCGGAAGCGAGCGGTCCGCCCGGCGCGAAAAAGGCGTTCACCTCGTCGCGTATCTCCGGACGCACCGGTACTTCGGCATCGCTCTCGTCTTCGTTGAACGGGGCAATCATCCGGGCTCTCCGGGAACAACGTCGTTTCCAAAACCCCGGCTCGGCGGGAGCTTCGCCCACCCAGCTGTATTCGGTCGACCCACGGGAGGGCGAGGCTCCGGCCGAGCCGCGACGGGGAGCGGGTCGATGAGCCGGAAGCGCGTCCGATATGCGGGACCATGAGCAAAAACAGATGACAGGCAACAGGGCATGGGTGATACTGCAACGGCCATGAAAGATCACCATGCTAGCAAACCTCGTACCCGCAAGGCAACGCGCGGGTTCACCCTGATCGAAGTTCTCGTCGTGCTCGCCATCATCTCGATCCTCGCCGGCGTGGTCGCGGTGAACATCGTCGGCAAACCGGCCGAGGCGAAGATCGCCGCGACCCGCACCCAGTTGCGCGCGATGAAAACGGCGGTGAACCTCTACCGCACCGACCACGGCACGCCCCCCAGCCTCGCCCAGGGCCTGGCCGCGCTGATCGAGAAACCGACCGTGCCGCCGGTGCCCGCGACCTATCCGGCCGATGGCTACCTCGACACCAGGACGCTGCCGCGCGATGGCTGGAACAACGACTTCATCTACCTCGTGCCGGGCCGCCGCGGGGAGACCTTCGAGATCATCAGTTATGGCAGCGACGGACAGCCGAATGGCGAAAACGATGCCGCGGACATCTCCAGTTCCGACCTGTGACCGCGCGGCGGCGGGCTTCAGCCTCGTCGAGGTGCTCGTCGCCGTGGCCCTGACCGCCCTGCTGGTCGCCTCCGCCAGCACCGCCATCCTGACCGCGCGCTCCGCGTCGGTGGCCGGCGCGTTCTACCGCAACGCCCTGCTCCAGGCCGAATGGTTGCAGGCCGAGGCGTTCGGCATCATCGTGGATGATCCGCCGCAGCACGCGGCCGCCGCGGAACGCGAGACCATCACCCGCGATGCCGACGGACAGGTTCCCGACTGGCAGGTTTTCACCCTGCGCGCCGGAACGGAACGCCGCCTCGTCTTCTGCCTGCAGGGAGCCACTGCGCCATGATCCGCCGCTGGATGACCCGGCCGGGCTTCTGGTGGTCGCTGGCCGTCGCCTGGGCCTTGCTGATCTTCGGGTTGAGCAGCCGCTCCGATGTGCCGGAACCGGGCGCGTGGTGGATGCCGCCCCACGTCGACAAGCTGGTGCATGCCCTGTTGTTCGCGGTGCTGGCGTGGGCGATCGGCCTGGCCTTGCTGTTTTCACGGGTGCCGTGGCACCGGGCGGCGCTGATCGCGTTCATCAGCGCCTCGACCTACGGCGCGATCGATGAATGGCACCAGCGTTCGGTGCCCGGGCGTTCGCCCGATGTGCTCGACTGGGTGGCCGACACGGTCGGCGCGGCCAGCGTCTTCGCCATGCGCCGCCGCGGAGGCGTGCCGGCATGAACCGGCGTTTCTTCATCACCGGCACCGACACCGGGGTCGGCAAGACCGTGGTCACCGCCGCCCTGACCCTCGCCCTGCGCGCCCGCGGCGAGAACGCCATGTCGGTCAAGCCGGTGCAGACCGGCGCGGTGAACGGCGACGACGATGCGACCTGGTGCGAAGGCTGGTACGACCCCGCCCCCACGGCCGCGCAACATGCCGACCTGACCATGGTCCGCCTTCCCCTGCCCACCTCGCCCCACCTCGCCGCCCGCGAGGCCGGGCAGCGCGTGACCATCCAATCCCTGGAAAGCCGGGTGGACCGATTGTCCAAGGATTGGAATCCGCTGGTCATCGAGGGTGCGGGCGGCCTGCTCGTGCCGCTGAACGAGACGGAAACCATGCTCGACCTGATCAAGGCGCTCCGCGCCACCCCGGTCGTGGTCGCCCGCGACAACCTCGGCACCCTGAACCATACCCAGCTCACCCTGCGCGCCCTGGCCGCCGAGGGCCTGATCCCGGCCGCGGTGGTGCTGGCCGCATCGACCCCGCCACGCGATGCCACCGACCAACTGATCCGCGCCGACAACTTGATTGAACTGACCCGCCGCATCGCCCCGGTCCCGGTGATCGCATTCCCGTACCTCGTCGCCATGAGCCGCGCGTCCCTGCTTGCCGCGGGCGCACCGGTGGCTGCAGCGATCGGCTGAAACGACCGCCGCATCGATTTCTGTAACCGCGCCGCTGGCCACCGCGAATGAACGATGGTACCGTGTTGGATGTCCACTGGAGGCATGATGATGATTCGCAAGCTGTTGAGTATGTGCGCGCTGTTGCTGTTGGCTCTTGGCGTCAACGCCGCGCCGATAAAGGACAAGCACGTCACCGCGGAGCTGATGGCAGAGGTCTCGGCAATCGCTCCCGGACAGCCGTTCTGGGTCGCGCTGAAGCTAATTCACGAGGAGCACTGGCACACCTATTGGATCAACGACGGCGATTCCGGGCTGCCGACGAAAATCCGCTGGACCCTGCCCGAGGGCTTCTCCGCCGGACCGATTGTCTGGCCCACCCCGCAACGCCTGCCTATGCCGCCGCTGATGAGCTACGGTTACGAGGGCATCGCCTGGCTGCTGGTCGAGATCACCCCGCCTGCCGAACTGGCATCGCCCACGGTGGACCTCGCCGCGAACGTGTCGTGGCTGATGTGCAAGGAAATCTGCCTGCCCGGACGGGCCGCATTCACCATCACCCTGCCGGTCAACGAAACGCCGGTGATCAATCCCGGACGCGCCGATGACTTCCGTGCCGCGCGCGGCAACCTGCCGGCCACCGAAACCGACTGGACCTTCGCCGCACATGCCACGGATAGCACCGTAGAACTAACCGCGACACCCCCGGCCGGCGCCCAAGCCCTGTCCTCCCTGTACGTGTTTTCCCGCGAAAAAGGCATCGTGGCCAGCGCAGCCGAACAGACGCTGGTGCGCGATGGCGCGAATATTCGGATCTCCCTAAAGCGCGAGGTGTCGGAGGATCCACTTCCTGACACCTTCACCGCCGTGCTAGTCGGCGAACCCACGCTTGCGCGCGATGCGTCGCGCACCGGCCTCGACATCGCGGTTCCGTTTTCCACCCCGGCCACCGGAACGGCCACACCCGCGGCGGCGTCCACGACAGCCACCACCAGCGTGCCGCGATCGCTCGGCTTCATCATCGTGTCGGCATTCCTCGGCGGCATGATCCTCAACCTGATGCCGTGTGTGTTTCCGGTGATCTCACTGAAGATCCTCGGCTTCGTCAACCAGGCCGGGGAAAATCCGCGCACCGTCTGGCACCACGGCCTCGTCTTCGCGGCCGGTGTGCTCGTCTCCTTCTGGATCCTCGCCGGCCTGCTCATCGCCTTGCGCGCCACCGGCGCGGGCATCGGCTGGGGCTTCCAGCTCCAATCACCCGCCGCACTCATCACCTTGTCGCTGGTGTTTTTCGTGCTTGCGCTGAACCTGTTCGGCATCTTCGAGTTCGGCCTTTCGCTCACGTCCGCGGGAGGTTCCGTCACCCAGAAGCAAGGATGGTCGGGATCCTTCTTCAGCGGCTTCCTCGCCACCGTCATTGCCACGCCCTGCACCGCGCCGTTCATGGGCGTCGCGCTCGGGTACGCCCTGACCCAGCCGCCGGTGGTCGCGTTCACCGTGTTCACTGCGCTCGCCCTCGGCATGGCGTTCCCCTACCTGCTGCTGTCGCGGTATCCGGCGCTGCTGAAGAAATTGCCACGGCCCGGCGCGTGGATGGAGACGATGAAGCAGGTCATGGGCTTCTTCCTGCTGGCCACCGTGGTGTGGCTGTTCTGGGTGCTCTCCGCGCTGGTGCACAGCATCACCCTGACCGCGGTCCTCGCCGCCTTCCTGTTCGCGGGCATCGGGGCCTGGGTGCTGGGGAAATGGGATGTGCTCGCCCGCCCGTCGCACCAACGCTGGATCGGCCGCTCGGTCGGCCTGCTCTTCATCGCCCTCGGCGCGGCCACCGCGCTGGGCAATGTCCACCGCGCGGCGAACGAGCCCGAAACCGGCGGTGAATGGGAGGCATTCTCGCCGGAGCGCCTGGCCGCCCTGCGCGCCGAGGGCCGACCGGTCTTCATCGACTTCACCGCCAAGTGGTGCCTGACCTGCCAGGTGAACAAGCTGACCGTGCTGCGGACCGAGGAGATGATGCAGGCCTTCCGCGACCGGGGCGTGGCCTTGCTCTACGCCGACTGGACCGACGAGAACGAGGTCATCGCCGCCGAACTCGCGCGCCACGGACGCCAGTCCGTGCCCTTGTATGTCCTGTACGACGGCACCGCCGCCGAGCCGATCATCCTGCCGGAGCTGCTCACCCGGAAAATCGTCACCGACGCGTTGAATTCGCTGAATTAGACGGTAGATTGATCATGTTGTCGAAGCCACGGAACCAAGAACCATCCACCCCTACGGAGGAATCAGCATGAAGAAAGCCATCGCAACCGCCCTGATCGCCGCGCTGACCGGAATCGGCTCCTACGCCGAAGACCTCGCCATCGGCGCCGCCGCCCCGGAATTCACCCTGACCGACACCAAGGGCGTCTCGCACAACCTGAGTGACTTCAAGGGCAAGTTCGTCGTGCTCGAATGGGTCAACCACGGCTGTCCGTTTGTGGTGAAACACTATTCGGGCGGCAACATGCAGGGCCTGCAAAAGGAATTCACCGACAAGGGCGTGGTCTGGCTGTCCGTCTGCTCCTCGGCCGAAGGCAAGCAGGGCTACATGAGCAACGACGAATGGAACGCCGCCATCGCGGAGAAGGGCATCGCCTCGACGGCCACCCTGATCGACGAGGACGGCACGGTCGGCAAGTTGTACAACGCCAAGGTCACCCCGCACATGTACATCATCAATCCCGAGGGCAACTTGATCTACCAGGGTGCGATCGACGACAAGAAGTCGACCGACGCCGAAGACATCGCCACCTCGGAAAACTACGTCCGCTCGGCGCTGAACGCGGCCCTGGCCGGTGAACCGGTCGCCACGTCGGTCACCCAGCCCTACGGCTGCAGCGTCAAGTACAAGTAACGATCATCGCCCGGCGATGATGCAGAAGAAAGCCCCGCGGAAACGCGGGGCTTTTTGATTGCAACGAGGCCTCTTCCCTACATCGCCGCGAGCATCGCCTTCAGCCGCTTGATCTTCTCGACGAGGCCGGCTTCGTTCGCCCGGGTCTGTTCAACCACCTCGGGCTTGGCCTTGGCCATGAACTTCTCGTTGGCCAGCATGGCCCGGGTTTTGGTCAGGCTGGTCTCGGACAATGCGAGCTCGTCACCCAGCCGTTTCTTCTCCGCCTCGCGGTCCACCCCGGCCATCGACATGTAGATCGCGCCGCGGGCGCACAGGGTGGTCGGCATCGCGCCAGCCGGGGTGAAGCCCGGGTCGATGGTGATCGTACCCGCCTTGAGCAAGGCGGCCATGCCGTTCACGTCCTGGCGGAACAGCTCGACCTCCTCGGTGAAGGTCGGTTTGAAGATGAAGTCCATCTTCTGCGCCGGACTGATGTTGTAGTCGCCGCGCAGGGTGCGTCCGGCGCGGATCAGCTCGTGCTTGCCGTCGACATACTGCACGTACGGCTCGGCCAGGTTGCGCAGCGGGCTCTCGTTGTCGAGCGGCCACTCGGCGCGCAGGATGCTGGTGGTGCCGTCGCCGTAGCCCATCAGCAGCCACAGTTCCTCGGTCAGGTACGGCATGATCGGGTGCAGCAGGCGCAGGGCGCGCGAGAAAACGTGCAGCATGATCTGCAGCACCTCGCGGCGGCGCGCGGTGTCCTCGCCGTACAACCACTCCTTCGCGTACTCCAGATACCAGTCGCAGAACTCGTGCCACATGAACTCGTACATCACCTTCGCGTAATCGTTCAGGCGGTACAGTTTCAGGTTGTCCTCGGCGGCCTTGGCCGCGTCCTGCACGCGGGCGACGATGTGCCAGTCGTCCGGACGCCAGAGCGACGGATCGAGCTTCATGTCGGCCGCGGTGAGACCCTCCTTCTGGAGGCTCATCTGCATGAAGCGGGCGGCATTCCAGATCTTCGTGCCGAAATTGCGGCCGATCTCGAACTTCTCCTTCGAGACATAGACATCCTGGCCGGTGGCGGTCAGCATGATCAGGCTGAAGCGCAACGCGTCGGCGCTGTAGTCGCGGATGATGTCGAGCGGGTCGATCGAGTTGCCGAGGCTCTTGCTCATCTTGCGGCCCTGGTCGTCGCGTACCGTGCCGTGGATGTACACCTCGCGGAACGGGATGTCGCCCATGAACTCCATGCCGGCCATGATCATGCGGGCGACCCAGAAGAACAGGATCTCCGAGGCGGTCACCAGCGAGTGGGTCGGGTAATAGAACGACAGGTCCTTGTTCCTGTCCGGCCAGCCGAACACGCTGAACGGCCACAGCCACGAGGAGAACCAGGTGTCGAGCACATCCTCGTCCTGGCGGATCTTCGCCGAGCCGCATTTCGGACATTTCGTCGGCGTCCCGCGATCGGCCCACTGGTGTCCGCAGTCGTCGCAGTAGAACACCGGGATGCGGTGGCCCCACCAGATCTGGCGGGAGATGCACCAGTCGCGGATGTTCTCCATCCACTCGAGGTACACCTTGTTCCAGCGCTCGGGCACGAACACGATGCGGCCATCGCGCACGGCCTGGATCGCCGGTTCGGCCAGCGGTTTCATCTTCACGAACCACTGCGGGGACAGGCGCGGCTCGACCACCTGGTGGCACCGGTAGCAATGCCCGACGGCGTGCGGATGCTCATCGACCTTGTCGAGCAGTCCGGCCGCGGCCATGTCGTCCATGATCTTCTTGCGGCAGGCGAAGCGTTCCATGCCCTGGTACGGACCCGCCTCCTCGTTCATGTGGCCGTCGTCGGTCATCACGTTGATCATCGGCAGGTTGTGGCGCTGGCCCATGCCGAAGTCGTTCGGATCGTGCGCCGGGGTCACCTTCACGCAGCCGGTGCCGAATTTCGGATCGACGAAATCGTCGGCGATCACCGGAATCTCGCGACCGATCACCGGCAGCACCAGCAGTTTGCCCACGAGGTCGGTGTAGCGTTCGTCCTTCGGATTCACCGCCACCGCGGTGTCGCCCAGGTAGGTTTCCGGACGCGTCGTGGCCACGGTCACGAACCGGCCGGGCTGGCCCTTCACCGGATAGCGGAAGTGGTACAGCTTGCCCTGCACGCTCTGGTGTTCGCTCTCCTCGTCGGACAGCGCGGTCTCGCAGCGCGGGCACCAGTTGATGATGTACTTGCCGCGGTAGATCAGCCCCTTGTCGTACAGGCGCACGAAGACTTCCTTCACCGCGTTGCTCAACCCCTCGTCCATGGTGAAGCGCTCGCGGTCCCAGTCGCAGGCCGCGCCGAGGCGTTTCAGTTGGCGGTTGATCGTGCCGCCGTATTCCTCTTTCCACTCCCACACGCGTTCGACGAACTTCTCGCGCCCGAGGTCGCGGCGGCCCTTGCCTTCCTTCTTCAGCGCGCGCTCCACCACGTTCTGGGTGGCGATGCCGGCGTGGTCCGTGCCCGGCACCCACAGGCTGTTGCGCCCCTGCATGCTGCGCCAGCGGATCAGGATGTCCTGGATCGTGTTGTTCAGCGCGTGGCCCATGTGGAGGAAGCCGGTTACGTTCGGCGGCGGGATCACGATGGTGAAGGGTTCCCCCCCCTGCTCGGGTTTGCGGGAGAAGGTCTTCTCGTCCAGCCAGCGCTGGGTCCACTTGTCCTCGATCGCCTTCGGGTCGTAGTTTTTCGGTATCTCGGTCATGTCAGGTTCCCGTTTCGTGAGGGGATATAGTGCCAGACGCGGCACCGGTGCGCAACTGTTGCGCAAGAAGGCACTGCTACAGGGTGTATCCTTCCAGAAGCAAACCGGGAATGCCCTCGAAATCGCGGGGATTCCTCGTGAGAAACCGTGCTCCATGTTCCATGGCGGTCGCGGCGTTCCAGAGATCGAATTTCGAGGCACCCTTCAGCTTGCCTGATCGCCGCAGGAATGCGACCGCCCTTGCGAAGTGTATGGCCGTCTCGCGCGACTGAGGCAGCACATCCATCAGTTCCAGAAACAGGAGAGCCTCCTGAAGTCGCTGGTCGGACAGGTAAGCCGCGCCCTCCAAGAACTCCCCGGCAGCGGCGCATGGAATGGCAAACACCTCTCCGGCGAAGCGCTGCAAAAGCACCCGCCCCCGGCTGTCCGCAAGGTCTTTGCCGCGCCACAAATCAACGAGCACCGTCGTATCAACGCATATCATGATGTGGCCACGACTCCTTGCGGCGATGTCCCTCGACGACCTTGTGCATGGCACCAGCTTCACGGTCGGTCAGCGGCGTCGCGCGCAGAGAAGAAAGTCGATCGTGAATCGCTGCACCGGTCTTGTTGCCAGCAGCCTGCATCATCAGGCGATCCATCGCCTTGGAGTACGACTCATCCTCCCGCTTCAAACGGGTCAAACGCTCATAAACCTTCGCATCAACCGCAATCGTTTTAATGCTCATACATGTAAACTTACATGTACGAGTGAACCGTGTCAAAAATATCTTCACGCCGCCGGGAATTACCGACGGTACGCACCACCATACCCCGGCTGATAGAGATTCAAGCCGGTTTCGCGCGCGATGAGCTCGAAATGGTTGTCGATGGCGTATATCGGCTCGCCGTCATGCAGGGCCATGGACGCGATCAACACATCCATCCAGGCCACGATTACACCGCGGTCACGCAGTCGCCATGATAAGGCAAGCGCCCTCTCCCAGTCGGAAGGATGGCAGGATCGGTGCATCACCTCGGAAAGATAGGTGTTGATCCGCCGACGCTCATGCGAAGAAGCGGCACCCAGCACCTCAAGCCGAACCGGGGAGCAGATCACCACCGCATCCGCCTCCA
Source organism: uncultured Verrucomicrobiota bacterium (assembly GCA_937872895.1). Classification (GTDB taxonomy): domain Bacteria; phylum Verrucomicrobiota; class Kiritimatiellia; order CAIVKH01; family CAIVKH01; genus CALMUP01. Next base: position 294,762 of record CALMUP010000008.1, on the reverse strand, counting down.
GCAATGCTTCCATCGCCAGTTTCACCTCGATGCGCCCTTCGCGCCGCAACGCCTCGATCCAGACGGATGAATCCACAAACACCATGCGTGTCAACGCTCGCGCGCGGGTGGTATGGGATTCGTTATCGAATCGTTCGCCCGCTCATCGGGATAGTCGAAAGCACTTTCCCGAATCATCCGGCCAAATTCGGACAACTTGCGTCGACGAATGAATTCGTGCACGGCCTTGGTCAGAGCCGGCCCCTTGTTGCCTTCGCCGGTCAGCTTCATGACCGTCGCCAGACTTTTTTCATCAATATCAACCGTGACACGCATGATGGTGATCCTCTTCGAGAGGTGTAGTTAGCAGCATAATGATGACAACTCAAGCCACATTTGCATACATGATTGCGCAATACCATGTACTGCTTGCATTTAGGACTACTTAATCCCCTTCTTCGACTCGTCCAGGAACAGCTTGTACTCGACGCTGTCCACCAGCGCTTCCCACGAGGCTTCGATCAGGTTGGTCGAGACGCCGACCGTGCCCCAGGTCTGTTCGCCGTCGCTGGATTCGATGAGCACGCGGGTCTTGGCCGCGGTCGCGGTTTCCGGATCGAGGATACGGACACGGTAGTCGACGAGCTGGACTTCGCCGATGCGCGGGTACTCGGCGGCCAGCGCCTTGCGCATCGCGTTGTTGAGCGCATCGACCGGACCATCCCCCTCGCCCACGGTGTGCAGGACCTTGCCGTTGACGCTGAGCTTGACCGTCGCCTCGGAGATGCAGGGCTGGTCCTTTTCGCGCTTCTCGACGATGACCCGGAAGGCATCCAGCGAGAAGAACGGCTTGTGGGCCTTGAGCACCTTCTGGATGAGCAGCTTGAACGAGGCCTCGGCGGCCTCGAACTCGTAGCCCTTCTTCTCCATGACCTCGAGTTCCTTCAGGATGTCCTTCACCTCGGGCGATTTCTTGTCGAGGTTCAGGCCCATCTCCACCGCCTTGAGGAACACGTTGCTGGTGCCGGACAGTTCCGAGATCAGCACGCGGCGCTGGTTGCCGACCTGCTCGGGCCGGATGTGCTCGAAGCTGTGCGGGTTCTTGTTCACGCCGTCCACGTGCATGCCGGCCTTGTGCGCGAAGGCGCTGTGGCCGACGAAGGCCGCCTTGTCGTTCGGGCGCACGTTGGCCATCTCGTACACGAAGTCGGCCACCGCCTTGAGCTGCCCGAGTTTTTCCGGGGCGGCCAGGACCTGGTAGCCCATCTTGAGGCCGAGGTTGGGGATGATCGAGCAGAGGTTGGCATTGCCGCAGCGTTCGCCGAAGCCGTTGATCGTGCCCTGCACGTGCATCGCGCCGCAGCGGATCGCCTCGAGCGAGTTGGCCACGCCGAGTTCCGAATCGTTGTGGGTGTGGATGCCGATGTTCGCGCCGAACTGCCTGAGCACCTCGCGGGTGATGTCGCCGACCTCGAAGTACGGCGTGCCCCCGTTGGTGTCGCACAGGACGAGGCGGTCCGCGCCCGCCTCCTTGGCCGCGCGCAACGTGGCCAGCGCATGGGCGGGCGAGTCCTTGTAGCCGTCGAAGAAGTGCTCGGCGTCATAGATCACCTCGCGGCCGTTCTCCTTCAGGAAACGGACGGTGTCGGCGATCATCGCGCGGTTCTCCTCCTCGGTGGTGCGCAGGACCTCGTGGACATGGAAGGCCCAGCTCTTGCCGAAGATGGTGACCACCGGCGTGTCGGCCTCGATCAACGCACGGCAACCGGCATCCTCCGCCGCCTTGACCCCGGCCCGGCGGGTACTGCCGAACGCGGCGATCCGGGCATGCTTCAGCGACTCCTTCCGGATCTCGCGGAAGAATTCCATGTCCTTCGGGTTCGAGGCCGCGTAACCGCCCTCGATGTAGTCCACGCCGAGCTCGTCGAGGATCTTCGCGACGCGGATCTTGCCGATACCGGAAAAGGAAATGCCCTCACCCTGTGCGCCATCGCGCAGGGTCGTGTCGTAGATCTCGATTTTCTTCATTTCTTTGTCCTTCCGTACCGGCGTTTCACATCAACCACCAATAAACACCAATCAACTCGAATTGAGCCCATGACATCGGCTCGCCCCGCCGCACCATTCGTGTTTCTTCGTGTCTATTCGTGGTTATAAGCACTACTTTTTCCTGGTCGCCTTTTTCGCGGTCTGCTTCTCCAGCTCGAACACCTTGTGCAGGGTCTGCACGGCCTTGTCGGCGTGCGCCTTCTTGATCACCACCGAGATCTTGATCTCGGAGGTGGCGATCATGCTGATGTTGATCTTGGCCTTGGCCAGCGCGTCGAACATCCGGAACGCGACGCCCGAGTGGCTGCGCATGCCGACGCCGACGATGCTGATCTTCGCGATGTCCTCGTCGATGTCCGGCTGGCGGTCGCCGAGATGGCCGGCCAGCTTGGTCAGCGTCTTGCGGGTCTTGCCGACCTCGCCGGCGGGCACGGTGAACGAGATGTCGGTCACGCCCTTGTCGCTGACGTTCTGGACGATCATGTCCACGTTGATGCTGGACGCGGCCAGCTCCTTGAACACCTCGGCGGCCACGCCCGGCTTGTCGGGCACGCCCGCGATGGTCACCTTGGCCTGTCCCTTGTCGGCGGCCACTCCACGAACGACGATATCTTCCATGTTCTTCACCTCTTCACGTACCAATGTTCCCGGTTTCTCGACAAAACTCGACATGACTTCCAGCGTGACCCCGAATTTCTTGGCGAATTCGACGGCACGCGACTGCAGCACCTCCGAGCCGAGGCTGGCCAGTTCCAGCATCTCGTCGTAGGCGATCTCGTCCAGCTTGACCGCCTCGGGCACCACGCGCGGATTCGCGGTGTACACGCCCTCGACATCCTTGAGGATCTGGCAGCGGTCGGCCTTCAGCGCGGCGGCCAGCGCCACCGCGGTGGTGTCGGAGCCACCCCGGCCCAACGTGGCGATGTCCTCGTTGGGATTGAGCCCCTGGAAGCCGGCGATGATGACGACCTTGCCCTGCTTGAGCTGCTGGAAGATCCGTTTCGGCTTGATGTCGCGGATCTTCGCCTTGGTGTGCACGCCGTCGGTGTAGATGCCGGCCTGCGGACCGCTCATTGCGATGGCCTCGGCTCCCTCTGCATGCAGCGCCATGGCGAGGATGGCCGACGAGATCTGCTCGCCGCTGGCCATCAGCATGTCCAGTTCGCGCTCGTTTGGCTCCGGAGTGATCTGCTTGGCCAGGGCGATCAGGTCATCGGTCGTGTCCCCCATCGCGCTGACGACGACCACCACCTGGTTGCCCTGGTCGCGGGTGTTCAAGATGCGCCGGGCCACCCGCCGCATGCAGTCCGCATCCGCGACGGAACTGCCTCCATACTTCTGTACGATCAATGCCATACGTTTAGTCTCCTGCAATCTGTGCGAGGCAACGGCGGGCCGATACCCGGCCCAACGCGCCTTCCATGCAACTTGTTTCTTCCCATCGGGCCACCGGGTCGGGCGTGATCCCGCGCCCGGCCAGCACGACCGGTGTGTGTTCCAGCCAAACGCCATCCGAAGGCAGGGCTGCCACCATGATCCGGTGGTTGTCGCCCAAACGATCGAGCACCTCGAGCACCCGGCCGAGCACATGGATGTCGAGCCGGTCGAGTGCCTTGACCTGCTCCACACCACCGCCAAACCGTCCGCCCTCGAAGGGTGCCTCGACGTACACGACCACCAGGTCGTGCCGCAACAGGGCCTGGAACAGGTCCTCCGCGCCGATCAGTTCCGGTGTTCCCGCCTCCGACCAGACATCACCCAGCGGCAAGACCGGCGTCCCCCACAGCGAGGCCAACCCGCGGGCCAACGGGCTGTTGGTTACCAGCACAGGTTTCTCGACCGATACCGGCCACGGTTTCGCAACGCTTACCGGCGGCCCGCCCGACCACAGCCACAATCCATTGGCCGGGTTTTCTCCGAGATCGACGCGCACCTCGTTGAGTGATGCCCCGGATAACACCTCGGCAGCTCGCGCCATCAGACGCTGACGGTCGGTAGGCTTGCGCTGGTGCGGTGGCTCCAGCATCGATCCGACTTCAGGAAATGGCCCCGGATCGACCGCTCCGGTCAACCGGTCGAGCGTCACCACTAGCCGCCCGGCATCGGTGACCAGCACACGGGCCCCCGCCTCGCGCATGGGTTCCGACAAAGCCTCGCCCAACCATTTCGTTTCGTCGAGACTGAGGCCGCCGACGCGGCTCTCGCGCACCTCGATGCCGTCGGTGGCGACGAGATTGCCGCGGTAGGCATAGGTCCAGCCCGGGCCCGGCCCGGCCACGGCGGCCGCCTCGACCGGTCCACGCCGGAGGTTCCGGGCCTCCACCGGGTCGGCCCCGAGCAGGACCGCCAGCGCCGCCTCGGTGCGGTCTGCGACGGTTTCCGGCCCCCAGAACAAGGCCCCGGTCACCCCGCGCGTCGCCAGTGCGGAGGCGCGGATGGAACGGGCCAGCGCCAGCGGCGTCGCCCCTTCCAGTTCGTCCGACGCCTCACCGGCCGCGCCTTCGTAGATGACCAATACGCGCTTCACGGTGTCAGGTGAAATCCTCGACGCGGAAACGCACGGCTGGTGCACCGACCACGTCCAGCGCATCAAGCTGGGCCAGCGCGGCCCGGCAATCGCTTTCCTTGGCGGTGTGGGTCATCATGATCATCTCGGCCATGCCCGGTTTGCCCTCGACATCCTTCTGGATCATCGTGGCGATGCTGACCCCGTGGTCGCCGAGGATCTTCGCGACGCGCGCCAGCACGCCCGGCTTGTCCTGCACGGTCAGGCGCAGGTAGGAGCGGCAGGTGATGGCATCAACCGGCTCGATGGCCGGAGTGGCCCCTTCCGGGATGAAGGTCGGCAGGTGGTGGTGCGACTGGGTGGCCAACTGCTGGGCCACGGAGGTGACATCGCTCAGCACCGCACTGGCGGTCGGGAGGCGACCCGCCCCGCGGCCGTAGTACAGCGTGTCGCCAACGATGTCGCCCGACACCATGACCGCGTTGAAGACACCGCTGACCGAGGCGATCATGTGGTTTACCGGGACCATCGCCGGATGCACCCGCACGCTGACCGCGTGGCCGTGTTTCTTGACCACGGCCAGCAGCTTGACGCGGTAGCCCATCTCGGCCGCATACGCGATGTCCTCGCGGGCGATGCCTCGGATGCCCTCGACGTACATCGAGGACAGCGGGACCGGGAAGCCGTAGGCCAGCGAGGCCAGCAGGGCCGCCTTGTGCGCGGTGTCGTGGCCGTCGATGTCGAGGCTCGGTTCCGCCTCGGCGAAGCCCGCGTCCTGCGCCGCCTTCAGCACCTGGTCGAACGGCAACCCTTCCTGCTCCATCCGGGTCAGGATGTAGTTGCAGGTGCCGTTGAGAATGCCGTACAGGTTCGGGATGTGGTTGGCGATCAGGCCGTCGCGCAGGGCCTGGATGATCGGGATGCCCCCGGCCACGCTCGCCTCGAAACGGAGATCGACCTTGTTCTGGTCGGCCAGGGCGAACAGGCTCGAGCCGTACTCGGCCAGCAGCTTCTTGTTCGCGGTGACCACCGGCTTGCCCATCCTCAGCGCCTCGGTGACCAGCTCACGGGCGATGCCCACGCCGCCGATCAACTCGATGATGATGTGCACGTTCGGGTCGCGGATGACCGACAGCGCGTCGGTGGTCAGCACCGAACGGTCGACGGTGACCCCGCGGTCGAGCTCCAGGTCCAGGTCGGCGATCTTGCGCAGTACCAGCTTCACGCCGGCACGGCTGGCGATCAGGTCGCCGTTGCGCTGCAACCCTTCAACCACCCCGGCCCCGACGGTGCCGAAGCCCAACAATCCCAAGCCAATTTCTTTCATACGTTTCCCTGTTTCACGTTACAAAAAAACCCCTCACCAGGGAGGGGTTTGCCAACAGCATGCGCCGTCACCCCTCACGCACAGGAGGTCGTCGTAATGGCGATGACAGTAGTGGTTTTCATGTCAAAGTGCGTAAAGATAACCGTTTTCGCGACAAGGACAAGCCGGAATTTTGGGCGTTGTGCGTCTGGATAGCCGGCATAAAGCCGGCTCTACCAATCTACTGTAGAGCCGGGTTTACCCCGGCTGTGTTGTCACGACCCGCCCTTGGCCAGCCGCACCACCGCGTCGATGGCGATGTCGATGCAGCCGTTGATGTTCTGGTCGAGCGACAGGGCGTCCTGGCCGGGCGACGACCACGGGGTCCGGTCGGACACGGTGCAGATCGTCCCGGCGCGCAGGCCGAACAGGTTGGCGAGGGTGAAGATCGTGCCGGACTCCATTTCGACGTTGAGCACGCGGGCGCGTTTCCAGTCGCGCGCATACTGGTTCATCCAGCCCTGTTCGTACCCGCCATGGGCCATGCTGAGCAGCGACTGCCCGTCGGGTCCGTACACCTTGTTGCGGGAGTAGAAGCCATCGACCGACACCACAATGCCGGTGTGGAAGGTGGCCTTCCGGGCCTTGGCCGAGGCAACCAGCGCATTGACCACCTCGTAGTGCGCGACCGCCGGGTATTCGGGGGCGACGTAGCTTTTCGAGGTTCCCTCGTCGCGCACCGCACCGGTTGAGATCACGTAGTCGCCCAGTTGGACCTGGTCGGCGATGGCCCCGCTGTTGCCGACCCGGATGAAGGTGTGTGCGCCGATATTGGCCAGCTCCTCCATGATGATGGCCGTCGAGGGCGCGCCGATGCCGGTCGAGGCCGCGGTCATCGGCACCCCGTCCTTCTCGCCGACATGCACGACATATTCGCGCACGCGGATCACCTCGGTGAAGGAGTCCCACTTCGCGGAAATCTTCGGCACCCGCCCCGGATCACCGGGCATGAACACGTACGGGGCGACATCGCCCTCCCCCAACCCGCTGATGATCTGCGCATTCTTCTTGCCCATGACCGGATCTCCTCCCGGGGCCGTCTTGACCCACCACACGGTTGTATTACACTGGCAGCGTCATGACAACTTCCGACGAATCGACCCCGGTCCTCGATGAATGGGTCTGTACCTGCTGCGGGTATGTCTACGACCCGGTGATGGGCGACCCCGAAGGCGGCATCCCGCCCGGCACCCCCTTCAGTGCCCTGCCCGATACCTGGATGTGCCCGCTCTGCCAGGCCCTGAAAAAGGCGTTCGAGGTCTTGTAGCGCGAACTGGGTGTCGGGTTTCGGTGTTCGGGTTTCGGGGAAGAATGATTCCTCGATGCGCTCCATGCACGCGCTTTCCGACACCCGACACCTGACACCCGACACCTGACACCCAATTCCTGAGCCGCGTCCCCGCGGATCAGGGATTCCGCCACTTGTGCCCCGACTCGTTGAGCAGGACATCGGCGCGCGCCGGGCCCCAGCTTCCGGCGGGATAGGTATGGACCGGGATGTCGGCGTTTTCCGACCAGGCCGCGAGAACCGGATCGATGATGCGCCAGGCCGCCTCGACCTCGTCCGAGCGGGTGAACAGGGTGGAGTCGCCGCGCAGCACGTCGAGCAGCAGCCGCTCGTAGGCCTCGGGCAGGTCGGTTTTCCAGGTCTTGGCGTAATCGAAGTTCATGGCCACGTTTTCGACCTGCACCTGCAGGACGGGGCGCTTGGCCGAGAACCGGATGTCGATGCCCTCGTCCGGCTGGATGCGGAAGATAAGCTGGTTCGGCTTGGCGCGGGTCAGGTCGCACACATCGCCGGAACACTCGACGGTCTGGAAGAGCTGCAGCGGCGGGACCTTGAAGTTGACCACGACCTCGGTCGTGCGCTTGGGCAGGCGCTTCCCGGTGCGCAGGTACACCGGCACGCCGGCCCAGCGCCAGTTCTCGATGAACAGCCGCAGCGCGACATAGGTCTCGGTTTTCGATGCGGGCGCGATCCGGTCCTCCTCGAGGTAGCCTTTCGCGGCCTTCTCGCCGATCGCACCCGCGGTGTACTGGGCGCGCACGACATGGCGGCGCACATCCTCGGGCGGGATCAGCCGTACCGATTTCAGGACCTTCACCTTCTCGTTGCGGATCGCGTCGGCGGTCAGGCTGGCCGGCGGCTCCATCGCGATCACGCACAGCAACTGCAACAGGTGGTTCTGCACCATGTCGCGGATCGCCCCGGTCTCGTCGTAGTAGGCGCCCCGCCCGCTCTCCATGCCGACCGTCTCGCCGGCGGTGATCTGGATGTTGTCCACGAGGCTGCTGTTGAACAGCGGCTCGAAGATCACGTTCGCGAAGCGGAACGACAGGATGTTCTGGACGGTCTCCTTGCCGAGGTAATGGTCGATGCGGTAGATCTGCGACTCGTCGAGGTGCTTGCGGACCGCATGGTTCAGCGCGGTCGCGCTGGCCAGGTCGTGGCCGAACGGCTTCTCGATGACCACGCGGGTCCAGTGCGGATCCTCCGGCGACGAGATCAGCGCGGCGTCGGTCAGGTGCACCAGCGCCGTCTCGAACAACTCCGGCTTGATCGAGAAGTAGAACAGGCGGTTCTTCGGCATCCCGTCGCGGTCCATGCGGGCGGCCAGGTCGCGGTACGAGTCAACCCCCTCGATGTCGCCCTTGTGGTAGTACAGGCGCCGGATGAAGTCCTGCACGCCCGGCGAGACCACCGGGACCCGGCTGTAGGTGCGCAGGGCGTCGAGCATCAGCTCGCGGAACTGCTCCTCGGTGTAGTCGCGGCGGGCGAAACCGACGATCGCGAAATCGTCCGGCATGAACCCGTGGTGGTGCATCGCGTAGAGCGCGGGCATCAGCTTGCGCAGGGTCAGGTCGCCGGAGGCGCCGAGGATGGTGATGGTCAGCGGCTGCTGGATGCGGTACCCGGGCGTGGGCGTGTCGTTCATGGGCACAGGGCTCCCGGCCTACTTCAGCCGCGGGGCGTCCTTCCACAGGGTTTCCAGGGCATAGTGCTCGCGCGCCTGCTCGGTGAAGACGTGGATGACGAAATGAACGTAGTCGAGGATGATCCAGCCGCTTTCCGGGGTGCCGGAACGGCGGTAGGCCTTCGCCCCGCTGCCGCCGAGGACATTCTCGCAATCGTCGACCAGCGCCTTGAGGTGGCGGCTGTTGCTGCCGGTGCAGAGGACATGGTAATCGGTCACCGCGGAGAGCTTGCGCACATCGAGGGCGATGATGTTCTCGCCCTTCTTGGCATCCAGCACCGCCCGCGCCTGTCTGATGGTTTGAATCGTGTCGATGGTGACGTCCCCTATTTCCTGTAGAGTTGGTTCTCGCGGATGTACCGTTCCACCGCGTCGGGCACAAGATAACGGATGGGCTCGTTTTTCGCAACATGCATGCGAATGTCGGTCGAGGAGATGCCGATGACATGGCCCACGGTGACCCGGTCGATCAACGCCTCGACCTGCGGTACGGGCAGGCGCAGGTTCATGGTCCGCAACGTGGCCGGATCAAACCCGGGCCGCACCATGGTGATGAACCGGCAAAGGTCGAGCAGCGCGCCGATGTCCTTCCAGGTGTGCAGCTCGGGCAAGGTATCGCCGCCAATGATGAAATACAGGTCGGCCTCGGGATACACCGAGAGGAAATGGCGCACGGTGTCGATCGTGTAGGAGACGCCCCCGCGCCGGATCTCGACATCCGACACCTCCCAGCCGGGCTGCTGCGGCAGGGCCAGCCGCACCATGTCGAGCCGCTGCTCCGCCGTCACCATGGTCTGGGTCAGCTTGTGCGGCGGCAGGAAGGCCGGCACGAACACCACCCGGTCGAGGGAAAAGGCCCGTGCCGCGTCCTGAGCCATGACCAGATGGCCGGTATGGACCGGATTGAAACTGCCGCCGAAGAGAGCGATGCGGGTGCGTCGTTGCATGGGGCCCTTGTACCATGCCGCACGGGACACCACCATCGGAAAGCCTCGTGAACCCTGCCAATACGCTTGCATCCGCCCCCCGGTTTTCCTACATTCCCAGCCTTAATTCAACCTTCCCAGGAGAAACGTATGTCAGAAATTCTTGCTATCCAGGGCCGCGAAATCCTCGATTCGCGCGGCAACCCGACCGTCGAAGTGGATGTCTATCTCGATTCCGGCACGATGGGCCGCGCCGCAGTTCCCTCGGGCGCCTCGACCGGTGAACACGAGGCCATCGAGCTGCGCGACGGCGACAAGGGCCGTTACCTCGGCAAGGGTGTGCTCAAGGCCGTGGCCAACGTGAACGAGCAGATCCAGGACGCCCTCGTCGGCATGGATGCGACCGACCAGTGTGCGGTCGACCGCGCGATGCTGGAACTCGACGGCACCGAGACCAAGTCGAATCTCGGCGCGAACGCCATTCTCGGCGTCTCGATGGCCGTGGCCCACGCCGCCGCGAACGAAGTCGGCCTGCCCCTCTTCCAGTACATCGGCGGCACCAACGCCAAGGTCCTGCCCGTCCCGATGATGAACATCCTCAACGGCGGCGCTCACTCGGATGCCCCGATCGACTTCCAGGAATTCATGATCATCCCGAAGGGCGCGTCCAGCTTCTCCGAGGGCCTGCGCATGGGCACCGAGGTGTTCCACGCGCTGAAGTCGGTACTGAAGAAGGCCGGTCTGAGCACCGCGGTCGGTGACGAGGGTGGTTTCGCTCCCGCCCTGAAGAGCAACGAGCACGCGCTGCAGGTGATCATGGAGGCCATCGAGAAGGCCGGTTACAAGCCCGGCGAGCAGGTCTTTATCGCCCTCGACGTCGCCTCGAGCGAGTTCTACGTCAAGGAATCCAACAAGTACGTCTTCAAGAAGAGCGACAAGTCCGAGCTCACCCCCGAGCAGATGGTCAGCTTTTATGAGAACTGGATCAAGAAGTACCCGATCATCAGCATCGAGGACGGCTGCGCCGAGAACGACTGGGCCGGCTGGAAACTGCTGACCGACCGCATCGGCGACCGCTGCCAGCTGGTCGGCGACGACTTGTTCGTCACCAACACGAAGTTCCTGAAGAAGGGTATCGACACCGGCACCGCCAACTCGATCCTCGTGAAGGTCAACCAGATCGGCACCCTGACCGAGACGCTGGAAGCCGTGGAAATGGCCAAGCGCGCCAAGTACACCGCGGTCATCAGCCACCGTTCGGGCGAAACCGAGGACGCGACCATCGCGGACATCGCCGTCGGCACCAATGCCGGCCAGATCAAGACCGGCTCGCTGAGCCGCTCGGACCGCATCGCCAAGTACAACCAGTTGCTCCGCATCGAGGAGCGCCTGGGTGCCTCGGCCGTGTACGGCGCGTAATCCGCAACCTGGACGAACATCGACGGCGGGGTTTGGTTTTGCCATTCCCCGCCGTTTTGTTTACCGTGGCGGCATGTCAGTTTGGGCTCTCATTTATCGGCTATCGTTTGCGCTGGTCATCGGCGTCGCACTTTTCTGGCTCGGCATCTGGTTCTATCCCCAGTTCAAGCAGGTAAACGACATGAGCGATAAGCAGCGTCAGATCGAGGAGGAAATCCGCCTCGAGGAGGAGGCCTTGCGCCACCTCCGCATGAAGCAGGAGCGGCTGCTGAACGATCGGCGTTTCGTGGAGAAAATCGCCCGCGAGGAACTGGGCCTGGCCAAGCCGGGTGAGACGGTATTCAAATTCGTGGATGACCCCACCCCGCTCAACGTGCGTACCGGGATCTCCGCCCGTACACCACGCTGACCTTACCCCGCACGAGGGCACAAAAAAGCGCCCTCCCGGGGGAGGACGCTTTACTGCGGACGATCGGGATCCTGATCAGGAACCGCAACCTTCCTTCTTGCTCGACTTGCCGGCGGCGGCGTCAAACGCAGCGCGCTGGTCATCGTTCAGGACGTCGCGGATCTTGGCCATCGAGTCCTCGCAGGCTTCCGGCGTACTGCCCTTGGCTTTGCAGGCGTCCTCAATTGCCGTGATCTTTTCCTTCTGCTCATCGGACAACTCAATGCCTGACAGGTACTTCTGGCAGGACGACTCCGACGATTTCTTCTTGGCACTCATCGGGCAGCAGGAACTGCCCGCATAGGCCTGACCGGCCACTACCAACGCGGCCACCAGGGCCACCATCATGGTCCAATGCTTCATGTGTATCTCCTTGCACGTTGCCGTGCGTGAATCGGTTACTTGCCCGAGTGTGAATGTTTACCCCGCGACCGGTTTTTTTTCCAGTCTTTCCCACACGGAGAACCGCATCGCCTGCGGATTCGCCGCATCCGGCGGCCGGTCCTCAGCCGAGATCTCGCGCCAGCCACGCAATGGCCATTCGGGAAACCAGGTGTCGCCGGTGAACGTCCCCTCGACCACCGTGACATAGGCGCGCCGGGTCAGCGGCAGCAACAGACGGTAGAGCTCCGCCCCGCCGATCACCACGAGTTCCTCGGCCCCGTCGACCAACCGGAACAAGGACGCGGTGTCGGTAATGGTTTCAAACCCTTCCCGGGCGAAGGATGGATTGCGCGAGAACACGAGGTTGCGACGGCCCGGCAACGCCTTGGGCAGCGAATCACAGGTGCGGCGGCCCATGACCACCGGCTTGCCCATCGTCATGCGCTTGAAATAAGCCAGGTCGGCAGGCAGCCGCCAAGGCAAGCTGTCCGCGCGGCCGATCAAGCCGTTGCGGTCCAGCGCGACAATCAGCGATACCAGCATGGTCAAACCGCGATCGGCGCCTTGATCGCCGGGTGGGATTGGTAGTGTTCGAGGGTGAAATCCTCGTAGCGGTAGGCGAACAGGTCGGAAACCGCCGGATTCAAGCGCATGGTCGGCAGCGGATACGGCGTGCGGGTCAACTGCAGCTCCGCGTGCTCGATGTGGTTCAGGTAGAGGTGCGCATCGCCAAGGGTGTGGATGAACGAGCCAGGCTTTAACCCGGTTACCTGCGCGACCATCATGGTCAGAAGGGCATAGGACGCGATATTGAACGGCACCCCGAGGAAGACATCGGCGCTGCGTTGGTACAACTGGCACGACAGGCGGCCCTCGGCCACGTAAAACTGGAACAGGCAATGGCACGGGGCCAGGGCCATCCTGTCGAGTTCGCCGACGTTCCAGGCATTAACGATCAGTCGGCGCGAATCCGGCTGGCGGCGGATCTGGTCCACGACCTGGCTGATCTGGTCGATGGTCCGACCATCGGCCGCCGGCCAGGAACGCCATTGCGCCCCATAGACCGGTCCCAGATTGCCCTCGGCATCGGCCCATTCATCCCAGATCGTTACCCCGTTCTCCTTCAGGTAGCGGATGTTCGTCTCGCCCTTCAGGAACCACAGCAATTCGTGGATGATCGAGCGGAAGTGAAGTTTCTTCGTGGTCACCGCCGGGAAACCGGCCGCAAGGTCGAACCGCATCTGGTATCCGAACACGCTGCGCGTTCCCACCCCGGTCCGGTCGGTCTTGGTCACGCCGTGGTCGAGGATATGCCGGAGCAGTTCGAGGTAAACCTTCATGGGTTGCGTCGTGGTATAAACGGAAGTTCCGCCCGGTGCAATACGAGAAGTACCGCCGAAGCAAGCCACACGAAGACCGCCAACCCGAACAACAACCCGCCATCCCCCTGCACCTCAATTCCAAGTCCGGTGAGGTGGGAGCCGATCGCCCCGGTGATCACCACCAGGGCCAAACCGGCACCCCAGACCACCCGCCCCGGCCAAAGCAGCAAGACGGCGGCGATCAACTCGGCCACCCCCGATCCGATCCGCCCATACGGCTCCAGGCCAAGGGTTTCAAAAATGTGCACCGACTCGGGCGCCCCGGTGAACTTGAAGAACAGGGTTTGCAGCAGGATGACCGCCACAGCCAGGCGCAGGAACCGCGAAACAATACGGATGGATGGGTGCATACAACAATCTCCTTTTCCTTATATTTCGCACCCGGTGACCGCCCGGTTACGACGATCCGCCACGTTGGTATTTTTTCTTTACATGGAAACGGATCATGGTAGGTTACCCGCCCTTAACCAAGAGCGTACGCCCAATCACGTGCGCCGGAGATCAAGATGAAAGCCGATATCCATCCCAAACTGAATCCTGTGTGTTTCATCGACGCCCCGACCGGCAGTCGCCTGTTGACCCGTTCGACCCTCTCTTCGAAAGAGAAGGAAACGATCAACGGAATCGAATACCACATTGTTCACTGCTCGACCTCGGGTGCCTCGCATCCGGCCTATACCGGCCAGAAGATGATGCTCGACACCGCGGGCCGCATCGACAAGTTCAACAAGCGTTACAAGAAGTAACCGATTTCCGTCCATCACGACGGTTCAAGCGCGGAGGGTTTCCCTCCGCGCTTTTTTTTGCAGGTAAATCCGGGAATGCATCAGGCGCGCGGCCGCGGATTGCAGCAGGTGCAGGAGTCGGAATGGCGGACGGACGGCGTGCGCACCGGGTCGGCCTTGCCGCGTGGCATCTCGATCCCGCCTGAAATCACCCGGCGCACCGGGCGACCGGTCTCCGGATCGCGGGTAAAGGCGTCCTCGCGGATACTCTGGTACCGCTCGAACACGGTGCGCGGACCGTCATCGATGGTTTCGTAAACATACACGGGCATGACGAATTTCTCCGCAGCCAGTGTAGCACGGGTGATCCAACGGGCAAGCGCGCAAGCCGGAACCTAGTTCAGCTTGCCTTCCTTGTACACCACGTGCTTGCGCACCACCGGATCGTATTTGCGGAACTCCAGCTTGCCGGTTCCGAGTTTCTTGTTGCGGGTGGTCACGTAGAAATGTCCGGTTCCCGCAGTGGAGGTCAGTTTCACTTGTTCACGCATGGTCAGGCTCCTCGAATCGATTCGATCATGGGCCAGGCCGGAAAGGGATCCTGGTATTTCGCCCATACGGCATCGCCGGCCCGCATTTCCGCATCGGACAAGAGGCAGGCATTCAGTCCGGCCGTGATCGCCTCGACATCGATGCCGATGCCGATGACCACCAGCTCCTGCCGCCGGTCACCGACACCCTCCTGCCATGAATCCATCAGCCGCTGGAGATCCTCCGGCTCCTCCGGCCACTCGGATTTCGGCAGCACGGCATACCAGAGGCCACCCGGATCGAGCTGGCAGTTGTTGCCGGCCATCTGCCAGACCCCGGCCATCTCGCCGCGGCTGGCCAGCCAGATCACTCCCTTGGAGCGAAGCACGTTGCGAAATCCGCGATCCTGCAGGAATTGCATGAAACGTTGCGGATGGAACGGTCGGCGGGCGCGGTACACAAACGAGCGGATGCCGTATTCCTCGGTTTCCGGTTGACGCTCAAACCGCGGCTCCGGCTCCCATAGCGGCGAACCCATCGCCTTGTCGAGGTCGAACAGGCCGGTATCGAACACCAGGGACAAATCCACCTGACCACGCACGCTGCGCACCACCCGGGCATCCGGATTCACCCGGGCAAGGAAACGCTCGACCTGGGCAAGTTCCTCCTCGCTGACCAGATCGGCCTTGTTCAGGACCAGCACGTTTGCAAATTCCACCTGATCCATCAGCAACATCGAGATCGGCCGGTCATCCTGTTCATCCATGCCCAGGTTGCGATCGTTCAAGGTTTCCTGGGTCAGCAGATCCACCGGGAACGAGCTGGCATCCACAACCGTGACCAGGGTATCGAGGCGGGCCACGTCGTGCAGGCGACGTCCCTGTTCATCGGCAAAAGAGAAGGTCTCGGCCACCGGCATCGGCTCGGCGATCCCGGTAGATTCGATCAGGATGGTATCGAACCGGCCCTCTCCCGCCAGGCGCGTCACTTCGCGCAGCAGGTCCTCACGCAAGGTGCAGCAGATGCACCCGTTGGTCATCTCCACGACCTTCTCGTCAACGCGGCTCAGCGCGGCGGCCCCGTCACGGACCAGACGGGCATCCACATTCACCTCGCTCATGTCGTTCACGATTACCGCCACGCGGCGGCCCTGACGATTGGACAGGACGTGATTCAACAACGTGGTTTTCCCTGCTCCGAGAAAACCGGATAATACCGTAACGGGAACCGCTTGTTGCGCTGCCATGAAACCTTGCTCCTTCGGGAAAATCACCATCGACTTTCCTCAGTAATCTTTTGATAATACGCATCAACAAGAATGAACGATCGCTATTGATATATCATTATCGTTTATTGTCAAGGGCATTTCATGATCGAACGAAAGACAAGGCAGCGAGAGAGTATTCTGGAAACGTTCCGTGAGTCCGCCGGACCACTGACACCGAACGAGGTGCTTGATCTGACCAAGCAGCGCATTCCTGACCTGGGCATCGCCACGGTTTACCGGAACATCAAATCGTTTGTGGAGAGTGGCTTGTTGTTGCCCGTTCCGGTTCCCGGCGAACCTGACCGCTACGAGATGGCCGGCAAGACGCACCACCATCATTTCATCTGCCGAACCTGCCACAAGGCCTACGAGATGGAAGGCTGTCCGGGTTCACTGAGTGCATTGGCCCCGGATGGGTTCAAGGTGGAGACCCACGAAATTTTCCTGTACGGACGCTGCCGCGATTGCGTAGCCAAGACATGAGTGCGTAAACACTCAGGGGGTGCCGCTACCGGAACCCGTTCCAGAGCGTTCGCGACGCATTTCCTCCATCGCCTTCATCATGGCTGCATTGACCCGCTTCATGCTGACTTCCATACTGCGGCGCATCAACTCCGGCTGCTTGCTGTTGAAGGTTTGACCGACTTCCGATGTGAAGAAATCCCGGATACCCCGCAGTTCCGTCGTCGTGAACACTTGCGCATAAATGGCGGCCATTTCCTGTTTCATGTCATCGCAAGGCATGTTTTCGCGAATGATCGTGAAGGTCCGATCGAGATCAACGCTGGAGCTGGTCATACCGCGCATGCTCAGGTTTTTCTGTTGTGCCTCTTTCATCTGGTCGAGGGTCTGGTCGATCATGTCGCAGAAGTTCATGGCGTCAAGAACGGTCACGGCCAATTCCTTCCGTTCTGATCCCTCTTCATCGGCGCGGATGGCGGTCGCGGCAACAAGCAATACGGTGATCAGGATGATGCGGTGTTTCATGGGTGTCCTCTGGTGCTCGCGGTGGTGGTTCACGTCAGGAAATAGTCGGGTTCGTAGGGCGTCAGGCTCTCACAACCATCGGGTGTGACCAGCAGTGTCTGTTCGAACTGGGCGCTGAGGGATCCATCGGCGGTTACGGCGGTCCATCCATCGCGCAACACCCGTGAGTCGGCCCGGCCGAGATTGATCATCGGCTCGATGGTGAATACCATGCCCGGAACAAGGGTCAGGCCATGCCCGCGCCTTCCGGTGTGCATGATCTGGGGCGGTTCGTGGAAATCGAATCCAATGCCGTGCCCCACGAAATCACGCACAACTGAACACTTCTCCCCTTCGGCATAGGATTGGATGGCATGGCCGATGTCGCCGAGGGTGTTGCCGGGCTTCACCGCCTTCATGCCCCGCCGCAGGCATTCGCGGGTGACCTGGATCAGGCGCGCCGCCTCGGGAGCAACCTGCCCCACCGCGAAGGTCTTGCTGGCATCGGCATAAAAGCCGTCGAGGATCGTCGTGACATCCACATTCACGATGTCACCCTCCAGAAGGATGCGTTCGCCAGGAATACCGTGGCAGATCACTTCGTTAATGGAGATGCAGGTGTTCTTCGGGTACCCCCGGTACCCCATCGGGGCACTGATGGCCCCGCGCTGGCGGGTGTGCTCGGCCAGGATCCGATCAATGTCACCGGTTACCGCACCAGGCTTGACCAGGCCGGACGCGATCTCCAGCAATTCAAGTACCAGGCGGCCGGAACGGCGGATCCCCTCGACATCCGCAGCGGTCTTCAGGCGGATGCCGTGCCGGCGGTAATAGACGGCGGCAAAATCCTTGTCAGTGCCCTGCTTGTCCATACAACACTTCTTGTATTTGAGCCCGCTACCGCACGGGCACGGATCGTTGCGCTGGAGCGCGGCGGCCGTGGCGATGACGTCGTTCATGCGAGATCAGGAAAACCTTTCAACAGCGACTCGGTATCTTCCCACGAGAGGCAGGCATCGGTTATGGATACGCCGTACGCGAGTTGTTTTGGATCATGAAGCGGTTGGCTGCCCGCCTTGAGGTAACTTTCAATCATCGCGCCGATGATGCTGCTGCCTCCGCTGACCCGTTGTTGAACAACATCCTTCCATACATCGACCTGGCGGGACGGGTTCTTCAGCGAGTTGGCATGGCTGCAATCGACCACCAACGAGGCATTCACACCGGCCTTGGTGGACAGGGCGATCGCTTCACCAATCTGGGCGGCTTGGTAATTGGGTCCCTGGAGTCCGCCTCGCAGGACAAGGTGGCAATCCGGATTGCCGGAAGTTTTGACCACGCTGGTGCAACCCTGCGGATCGATGCCGAGAAAACTATGTGAACGGCTCGCCGCCTGCAAGGCATCGATCGCCGTCTGGATCCGCCCGTCGGTACCGTTCTTGAATCCGACCGGCATCGACAACCCGCTTGCCATTTCGCGGTGGGTCTGCGACTCGGTGGTGCGCGCCCCGATAGCGGCCCAGCTCACCAGGTCGGCGATGTACTGCGGCATGATCGGATCGAGGAACTCCGTGGCGGCTGGAAGTCCCAGCCGGTTGATTTCCACCAGCAACCGCCGGGCTTTGTGCAAGCCGGCTTCCAGATCGCACGAATCGTCGAGATGCGGATCGTTGATCAAGCCCTTCCAGCCCACCGTGGTGCGTGGCTTCTCGAAATAGACCCGCATGACGATGAACAGGGAGGGCGAAAGCTGATCGCGCAACGCCACCAGGCGGCGCGCATAGTCCAAGGCGCCTTCGGGATCATGGATGGAACAAGGTCCAACGATGGCCATGAACCGGGGATCCTGGCCGTGCACGATGCGGGATATGGTCTCGCGACCGCGGCGTACGTGGTCAAAAACGGCCGGCTCCACTGGGATATCCGCTTTGATGTGAGCCGGGGTCACCAACCGCTTCAGTTCAACCACCCGGGTGTTTTCCGTCACTGTTCCGCTCTGTACGCTTGCCATAGTCCATCCGAAAATACGCCCGCCAGCACCCACCGGAATGCTTCACGCAACGCGCGCAAGTTCAAACATATAACGGAAGGAGCAGCAGGTTAGCAACCTGCATTTACGGCGTGAAGGCTGCCTTACTTGCGGAGTAACTCAAGGTTGGACGTCATGGAACCGGGCGATGAGGAGGCGCGGGAGAACGTGCCGCCTTGTCGCTCGCGCCAGGCAATGGCTACAACCACTAGCATCAGGACCAGGGCTACTCCCTTCAAGACCCGCCATGCCGTATTGTCCTTCTCAAGCGACCGGATATAGGCCCGGTATGGATCGGCTTCTTGTGCGCTCTTCATGATGCAACTATCTCATCATTCTTTTCATTTCAAATCAGGAAAAGACTAGTTTTGCTTTAATCCCTGGATCCCTGATAGCAAGGCATCCCGCGTACTCGTTAAATGTCTTGTGGCTCGTTGGTCTTTGTATATGGTTGGCATCTATGGCTTTGAAGGTTGTGAGTTCGTTTCCCGGCGGCAATGCCTGCGCCGTGAAGATTTCCAGCGACGGCGATACGCCGGAAGTTCGCTTTTCCGCCGATCCGTGCGGCGGTACGGAGGCGCTCTGGTTTTATCTGCGCATCGAGGAGTCCCAACCGGATCCGGCGAAGCACCAGAAAATCCGCCTGATCTGGGAGCACGTGGAAACCGTGACCGGGATGACGGATGCCCCGGCCTGCGTGCCGGTGAGCATGGGTCCCGGCCCGACCTGGTCGAGGCTTAAACAAGGCGAGGAGACCCGCACCGCTGATGGTCGCCGCCACTTGTCCTGGACCCTGCCCCACCCGGCCCCGTTCACCGAAGTCGCGTTCTGTTTTCCATACGGACTCGCCGAGTGGAAGAACCTCGAGGAACGGACCCGCGACTACTGGCAGGTCGCGCCGATCGGCGTCAGTCAGAGTGGTCACCCGATCCTGCGCGCGGCCAATACCCTGGGTACTTCCGGATCCAATCATCCGGGAGTGGTGATTCTTGCCCGGCAACATGCCGGAGAAACACCAGCCTCCTGGGTGCTCGACGGCCTGATGCGCTACTGGAGCCAGGCCCGACGGGGTGGCTACGTCATCTGGGTCGTGCCGTTTGTTGACCCGGATGGCGTGCAGTGGGGGCATGATGGTCGCGGTGGCTTTCCACTCGATATGGACCGCGCGTGGCGACATCCGGCCGGCCGCCACGAAACCCGAGTTCTGCGGCTGGACATCCAGCGTTGGCGGCAACGGTGTCGCCCGGTTCTTGCCCTCGACCTCCGCGCCACCGGTGCAGCGGAGCGCGACGGCGTCTATGCCATCGTCGGTGAAGCCTCAAGCCCGACCGCCGCCGAGGAAACCAAGTGGAGTAACACGTTCAAAACGGAGCTGACACCAGCATTCGCGGCCGCTGACTTCAAACGCACCGAAACCGATCCGGGACGACATGATCCGGCCGGTTCGTTTGCTGCGGTGATGCGCGACGAATTCAATGTCCCTGCCCTCCGCCTGCACATTCCGTACGGATACTGCGGCCAGGATGTATTGACCCAGAAAACCTACCGCGATATTGGCCAACGCATCGGCCAGGCACTTCACCGCCGAAATGGCTGATATTCAAAACGGAGATCCAGACCATGACCACCCAGGATAAACTCGCTGAAATGTTCCAGATGCAGGAAGAGCTCAACAAGCGCATCGGCGTGGCCGATTTCAGCGCGATGGATGAAAAGGAACAAGCACAGTGGATCCTCAACTACTGCCGCGCCATGTCGCAGGAACTGGCCGAGCTGACCGACAGCGTGCCGTGGAAGTGGTGGGCGAAATACCAGACCTTCGACAAACAGAATGCCCGCGTGGAAGTGATCGATCTTTTCCACTTCCTGATCTCCCTCGCGCAGATCCTCGGCATGAGCGCCGACGATGTCCATCGCCTCTACACGCAGAAGAACAAGGTGAACCACCAGCGGCAGGAGTCCGGCTACAGCGTCAAGGACGAGTCCGACAACAAGCAGATTGGACAGGGTTGAGCCGTGCGACCTGCCTTCGTCGCCCTGGTGATGGGCCTGGCCGCAACCGCTTCGGCCCAGATGGAGTTCTCGCTGCAACCCGCCGAGGTGGCCGATCACATGCTATTGCGCTGGCCGATCACCCGCGCCATCCCGGTGCAGGATCTCGCATCCGCCTACCAGTTCCAGGATGCCGTCGTCGCCGGTCTCACCAATGCCTGGGGGCCGCGTGCCGGCTACAAAGCCGCGTTGACGTCGGAAACGCTGCAGCAGCGATTCCGCGCAGATCGCCCGGTTCTCGGGGTGGTCATGCAGTCGATGCTGCTGCGGGACCGGACATTCCTCGACGATGGATTCGCCACGCGCCCGGTGCTTGAAGCCGACTTGATGGTCCTGGTCCGCGATCCCTCCATCAACGATGCGGACACGCCGGAGCAATTGTTGGCTGCACTCGAAGGCATCCACCCTATGATCGAGGTAGCCGACCTGTTTTTCGTCGAAGGCGCCGAGGTCAAGCCGTTGTGGCTGACCGCGATCAATGCCGGAGCGCGGTACGCCGTGGTAGGCGATCCGTTGATCGTCGATGGGAGCGATCCCGATCTGCTAAACCGGCTTCCCATGGTCCGCGCGTCGATCATGGACAAGCAAGGCCAGGTGATCGCCTCCGGCGAAGCGGCGTCCATCATGGGTAATCCGATTGAATCGGTGCGCTGGATCCGCGACGAGGTGAAATCGCGCGGCGGGCAGCTCAAGGCCGGCGATGTCCTGTGGCTCGGTTCCATGACCTCCCCGATTTCCGTAATGCCGGGGGAAAGCTACCAGGTCCTGTTTACCGGCCTGCGGGAATACCCGGTGAGCATCCAGGTCAATTTCCGGCACGGCATGCTATCGCCGTAACACCACTTCCCGTTCAAGGCGGTTCACCGCGGATCTCGGCAAACACTCGGTACTCGTCGTGCTGCGCCATCAACGCATCACGGATAGTTCCCGCGCTGGGCTGGCCCGGCGCATTCGGCTTGTCGAGGTAGCCATAGGTCAGGCAGGAACCCGCCAGCGGCAAACTGATGCGTGAAGCCGGCCCCTGCGGCCCCATGGCCAACATGCACACCGCACTATCGGAACATTTTTTCAGGGCGCCTGTCATGTGCCGCAGATCAATCTCGTCCGATGCAAAGGCGGCGATCTTAACCACATCGACCCCCGCGCTGCGCCCGGATCGAACCGTCGCACACAGGGAGGCAACGTCAGGCATGGCCCGGAAATTGTGATGGGAACCGATGACGGTCGCCCGGTCGCGAGCCGAGCTGACTACGTCGGCAAGGATTTCCGCGCCCAGTTCCACATCGACGCCGGTAACCAGCGGGATGCCTTGAAGATAACAGTCCAGCCGGGATTGCTCATCACCGGTCCAACGACCTCCCTCGGAAACGTGCCGCACGGTTAGCAATGTACCCAAGCCTGCCTTGGTCATACGTAATGCAGCCACGGTCCAGTCACAGGACTCCTCCCCGATCAGGTCGAGGCGAATTTCCACCACGTCGCAGGGCCATGAATCGGCTGCCGCTGCCCGCTCCAAACCTTCCGGTGTACTCACGACACCCACGACGAGAGGGATCAGGCCGGGCTCCATGTCATAACCGAGGAAAAGCGTCATACGTCAACGCACGTTGGTTACGGGTTCAGTCGGGTTTGGGGTGAATCGGAAAAGCAGACCGTCATACACGGCAGTTGAATCCAATCAAGCCATGCGACCAGCGCGCCGCTTGACGCCGTCAGCATGACCAATGGTACGGCTGACCTTGGCCTTGCTGACCCGGTCCTCCTTGCGGGCACGAGCCCCTTCCAACTTCAAGGTGTTCTCGTAATGCCGGATGTACATCTCGTTGTTGTAGCCTTCGCAATTGCGGCCTTTCCACTTGAGGACGGGGTGATGGAAAATCGCGCAGTGGGTTTTAAGGTTCAGGGCGCAGCCCTTGCAATCCTTGACCGGCTTCGTGCTGGGATTATTCATAACGAGGAGATGTTTCCTTCCGACTGCAAAAGATACTAGCAGAAGATCGGGGAAAAACCAAGCAAAGGTTTAACGTACCCCTTCCGGAATCAATACGGTCAACGCTTCCGGATGTACCTCGACAACCACGGAGGCTTCGGTTTGAACCAGTTCACCATCCACCTGCATCGGGGCTGGCCCCTGCCGTTGTACCTCGAGCCGCTTAAACCGGCGGGTCATCACTCCCGGCAACCGGTTGATCGTGCCGTCAAATAGACGCCCGATGCCAGCCATGGCTGCTGCGGCATCTGACTTGGCAATCACCACCAATTCCAGAATGCCATCATTTTCGTGCGCCGTCGGGGCAATCCGCGCCCCCCCGCCATACTGCGTCAGGTTGGCCACGGTGAATACCAGGGGATCCTCGACCACCTCGACAGCTCCGCCATCCAGGACAATACGGAATGGAGAAGGCCGGTAATCAAAAAATTCATACGCCGCCGCGAATACGTAGGGAAGAATTCCCCGCATGGGCATCCGCTCAAAGGTCCGCACCAGCGTGGCGTCCGCAGCCATACTGCAGGTGATGAAAAAGGACCGCCGGTTGGCAAATCCGACATCAATCTTCGCCCGCCGCGCCCCAACCAGAGCCGCCGCCGCTTTCTCGGGATTCAGCGGAATGCCGAAATGCCGCGCAAACCCATTGCCACTGCCCGCCGGCAAGACCCCCAAGGCCACCTTTGAACCGATCAACTCACTCCCCACCGTGTTGATCATCCCGTCGCCACCCGCCACCAATACCACATCCACCCCGTCAACCACCGCCTGACGCGCCTTGCGGTGCCCGTCCGCGACATCCCGGCTGATCTGGTAGGAAATCACCGCATCACGGTCACGCCACGCCTCCTCCACCGCCTCGGCCAAACCCGATAAAGACAAACCAAAACCCGCGTTCGGATTCACCATGACCAGAATGCGTTCCATGGCGAACAGGCTAGCAGGATGAGCCATATGGTTCAATGGCAGAGAAACCGTGCCAATATTACCCTCCATGACACATCGCCGCGATACCATTGAGCCATTATGCCACACTCAAGGCATCGCAACACATTCATTTGTTTTTGATATGCAAATGTTTACGAAATATACCCCCGATTGGCATGCCTAATGCTTTACCTATGATGGAACATGGAACAACCAATGAAAGGAGAGAACGTCATGATCAGACCTATGTGGAATCGATGGGATTGGGGGTTTGACCCCTTTGCCGAGCTGCGTCAGCTCGAGCGGCACGTGAACCGGGTGTTCCGGGATGTTCATGGGCGCGGTACGGATTATCCGTCCATGAATTTCTGGAGCAACGAGAACGAGGCCTACCTGGAGATGGAGATGCCGGGCGTCGATCAGAACGACTTCGAACTGACCGTCGCCGACGACATCGTGACCATCACCGGCACCCGCAAGGATCCCTACACCGCCGAGCAGGATACGGCGCACCGCCAGGAGCGGGCCTTTGGCTCGTTCAGCCGCACCGTTCAACTGCCCTACGCGGTGGAGCCGGACCAGGTGAACGCCCGTTACGAACACGGCGTGCTGCGGGTGAAATTCCCGCGCCGCGAATCGTCCAAGAGCAAACGCATCGCCATCCAGGCGAACTAACCACGAAAGGAAACAACCATGAATGACATCGCCACCCAAACCAACCGGCAACCCGCGCAGGCGGACCTGCCGGTCGTGCTTCCGGCCGTGAACCTCTACGAACGCGACCACGAAGTGGTCATCGTAGCCGACATGCCCGGCGTCAGCGACAAGTCCGTGGACCTGACCGTCGAGCAGCAGACGCTGACGATCAGCGGCAAGGTCGAAGCGACCGAACCGGCGGGCTACGAACTGCGCTACCGCGAGTTCGCACCGGTGGAATACCGCCGCGTGTTCTCACTCACCTCGGACCTTGATGCCGATTCGATCAAGGCCGTGATGAAGCACGGCGTCCTCACCGTGACCCTGGCCAAATCGGAAAAGGCCCGGCCGCGGAAGATCGCCGTATCCACTGCAACCTGACCCGTCAACGGGAGAGCCGTCATGGTCAAGAACCTGATCCCATGGAAAAGGAAGAAACATGAGGTTGAGGTGTTGAAGCCGCACGACGATCCCACCTACCACCTCAGCCGGAGCATGGCGGACCTGGTCCACGAGCTGTTCCGTCCGTTCGATGAAGCCTGGTCTGGCAGCCTGCTCCATCCGGCCCGCGCCGCATGGAGCCGGCTCCCGTCGATCGACGTCGTCGAGTCGGACGATGCCGTGACCGTGACCGCCGATCTCCCCGGCCTCGAGGAGAAGGATGTGGAGGTTGTGCTCGACGACCACACCTTGACCCTGAAGGGTGAACGACGGGAGGAGCGCACGG
The DNA here is from genome assembly GCA_937872895.1 of uncultured Verrucomicrobiota bacterium. GTDB lineage: Bacteria > Verrucomicrobiota > Kiritimatiellia > CAIVKH01 > CAIVKH01 > CALMUP01. The sequence goes on along the minus strand of CALMUP010000008.1, from coordinate 269,421 downwards.
CGAAAAACGGGAATGTTCACCGCGTCGAACGGACCTTCGGTTCGTTCTACCGGTCCATTCCCCTGCCCGAAGGCATCGACCGCGATCGCGTGGAGGCCACATTCAAACGCGGTGTGCTCCGCGTGCACCTCGCGAAGCGACCCGACGCCCGTCCGTCGACGCGCCGCATCCCGGTAAAAGCCGCATGACCCGTACCGCGGAGGAGCCGACCGGCTCCTCCGCCTTTTACCGCTGCACGTCCGGCACCCACGCCGTCGTCCGGCCACCCACCGCACCGAACCGTATCGCCCGGCCCTGCCCATCCACCGCCCCGCGGGTCTTGCCCCAACGGTAGTGAAACAGCCAACCGCGCGGAAACCGGGCATCGTCGGATCCGACCTTGATCGCGAACCCGATGATCGCCTTCAGCCTGGCGCGAATGCGTCCGGTCTCTTCCGCGGTCAAGCGGTCCGCCCTCCGCCGCGGATCGACCTTCGCCTGGTACAGCACCTCGTCGGCGATCCAATTGCCTACCCCCGCGCTGAAGGATTGATCCAGCAAGACGGCCTTGATCGGCGCCTTGCGTCGCGCGAATTCCTCCCGGAACACCTTCACCGCCGGCAACGCATGCAACGGATCAAATCCGAGCTCGCCGATCGGCGGCTCCGCCCGTGGGTCATGCCGCAACCGCACCCGGCCGATGCGACGCGGATCCCGGTAGCCGATCCGTGTACCATCCTCCAGCGCCAACTCGAGCTTGAGGAACTTCGGCCGCTCCTCCTTGCTGGCATACACAGGCGTCCAACCGGTCATTCCGAAATGGAAGACCAGCCACGGCCGCCGGTCGAGCTCGAGCCAGTAGTGCTTGCCCCACCGGTCCGATCCGGTAATCCGCCGCCCCTCCAATGCCGTCACGAACACCTGCGCGGGAACACCCTCGAACACGATGCAGTCGTCGGCCACAAAAACCGACCGGATCCTCTTTCCCCGCGCCGCCACGTCCACCGCACGGCGCGCCGTCTCGACTTCTGGTAACTCTGGCATGGCGCTACGATACGCCGCCCCGCCCCGCCTGCCAACCCGAACCCCCGCTTGCGCACCCCCGCCGGTTGGCGTAGGATAACCGCACTGTGGAGAACGCCGCGTGAAAAAGATCCTCGCCCTGGTTGACGACATCTACGAAGACCTCGAACTGTGGTATCCTAAAATCCGCCTGGAAGAGGAAGGCTGGACCGTTCCCGTCGCCGGCCCGGAGGCGAACAAGACCTACAAGGGCAAACACGGGTATCCCTGTGCCGCCACCATCGACATCGCCGATGTCGAGTCCGAGGAATACGACGCCCTGCTCGTCCCCGGCGGTTTCGCGCCCGACAAGCTCCGCCGCGACGCGAACGTGCTCCGCCTTGTCCGCGAATTCCACGACGCCGGCAAGCCCATCGCCTTCATCTGCCACGCCGGATGGATCCTCATCTCCGCCGGCATCCTCAAGGGACGCCGCGCCACCAGCACCATCGGCATCCGTGACGACATGGTCAATGCCGGCGCGACCTGGCTAAACGAACCGCTGGTCGTTGACGGCAACCTGATCAGTTCCCGCACCCCCGCCGACCTCGCGGTGTTCGCCAAGGCCCTCGTCGATGCCGTGCGGGCGCGTCCATGACCGTGATCTGTCCAACCTCTGGAAACCGCGCCGCGACGCATGTCCAATGCCTGGACAACGACGCCGCACCGGTATGAGCCAACCCACCCCATCGCACCGCCACTTCGACTTCCTGATCATCGGGTCCGGCCTGGCCGGTCTCTATGCCGCGTTCTGCGCCGCCCGCCACGGCCGCGTCGCCCTGCTCTCGAAATCCTCGCTCCAGCAAAGCAGTTCCTACTGGGCCCAGGGTGGCATCGCCGCCGCGATCGATCAGGATGACTCCGCCTACTTCCACCTCGACGACACCATCACCGCCGGCCGCGGACTCTGCCGCAAGGCCGCCGTGGAAATCCTTGTCGGCGAAGGCGTGCAACGCGTCCGCGACCTGATCGCCATGGGCATGCAGTTCGATGAAGGCAGCCGCGGCCTGCACCTCGGCCTCGAAGGCGGCCACAGCCACCGGCGCATCCTGCATGCCCAGGGCAATGCCACCGGCCGCGCCGTGGTCCAGTTCCTGCTCGACCGCGTGCTGCACCACGAGCGGATCGAGATCTTCGAACACACCACCGTCGCCGAACTCGTCATCCAGGAAAACCGCTGCGTCGGCCTGCTCGCCTTCGAACGCGAACAACTCTACCCCGTCTGCTTCTCCGCCCGCGCGACCATCCTCGCCACCGGCGGCGCGGCCGGCAACTTCCGCCGCACCACCAACCCGCCCACCTCCTCCGGCGACGGCATCGCCCTCGCCTACCAGGCCGGCGCGGAAGTCTGTGACATGGAGTTCGTCCAGTTCCACCCCACCGCCCTCTACACCGCCTCGGACGAAACCTTCCTGATCAGCGAGGCGCTGCGCGGTGAAGGCGGTCGCCTGATCGATGCCACCGGCCGCGCCTTCGTGCAGGACTACCACCCGCAGGGCGATCTCGCCCCGCGCGATGTCGTCTCCAGCGCGATCTTCAAGGAGATGAAACGGCAGGGCGTGGACCATGTGTACCTGTCGATGAAACACCTCGACCACGATGCCGTGCGCACCCGCTTTGCCAACGTCTACCAGGCCTGCCTGCCCCACGGCGTGGACATCGCCGTCGATCCGATCCCCGTCGCCCCCGCGGCCCACTACCAGATCGGCGGCGTGGTGACCGGCCGCATGGCCGGCACCAGCATCTGGGGCCTGTTCGCCTGCGGTGAATCCGCCTGTACCGGCGTGCACGGCGCAAACCGCCTCGCCAGCAATTCCCTGCTCGAATGCCTGGTGTTCGGAAAACGCGCGATCGACGGCGCGCTGACCATTACCGAGGAGGTTCCCCCGCCCGAACGCCTGCTGAACGACCTGCCGCGCCGCGACCTGAAGCCGGTCGATCCGCTGCTGCTGAAGCATCTCCGCGAACAGGTCTCGACCCTGATGACCGACCGCGTCGGCATCATCCGCACCCGCCAGGGCCTGGAGAGCGCCCTCGCCGAACTGCGCGGCCTGCGCGAGGAACACCGCGACCTGATGAACTGCTGGGGCGGTCGATCGTTCCGCAAGATGCTGCGCGTCTGCGAACTCACCACCCGCGGCGCCCTGCTCCGCGAGGAATCGCGCGGCGCCCACATCCGCGAGGACTTCCCGAACGAGGATCCACGCTTCGAGGGCCATATCACCCTGAAACGCGGCACCGAACCGAGGATCGTCTCATGGAGCCCCTGAAGCCGTCCGATTACTCCGACCTGATCCGCACTGCTCTCGCCGAGGACACACCCGGCGGCGACGTGACCACCCAGCACCTGTTCGACGCGGAAGATCGCGGCTCGGCCACCCTCCTGGCGAAAGCCCCCGGCGTCATCGCCGGACTCCCCGTCTTCACCGCCGTCTTCGCCACCATCGATCCGGATTTCCGCGTGGAACCACGCGCGGCTGACGGCGACCGTGTCACCCCCGGCCAGGTCATCGCCCGGCTCACCGGCCGCATCCGCACCCTGCTCACCGGCGAACGCGTCGCCCTGAATATCCTCCAGCGCTGCTCCGGCATCGCCACCGCCGCCGCGCACTACGTGGACGCCGTACGCGGCCTGCCCGTCACCATCCTCGACACCCGCAAGACCGCCCCCGGCCTGCGCGCCCTCGACAAGTACGCGGTGCGGACCGGCGGCGCCCGCAACCACCGCATGACCCTCAGCGACCTCGCCATGATCAAGGACAACCACCTGCGCCTCGCCGGCGGCATCACCGCCGCCGTCCAGCGCCTGCGCACCCGCTGCCCCGGCCTGCGCATCGAGGTGGAAACGGAAACCCTCGCGGAAGTCCGCGAAGCCCTCGCCGCCGGCGCCGACATCATCATGCTCGACAACATGCCGCTCGACCGGATGCGCGACGCCGTCGCCCTGATCGCCGGACGCTGCCCCGTCGAAGCCTCCGGCAACGTCACCCTCGGCACCGTGCGCGCCATCGCCGAAACCGGCGTCACCCACATCTCCGTCGGCGCCCTCACCCACTCCGTCCAAGCCCTCGACATCTCCCTCAAAGTCGACCGCCCGGACTGAACGTTCATCGCGCACCTAGCTCGAAAAGCAACGCCGCTCATGGATCATGACCGTTGACAACAACGCTACCATTGCCTACATTGTAGGCATTGCAGGAGCATTCTCCATGGCAACACTAAACCTTCGAAACATCCCTGATTCAGTGCATCGGCAATTGCGCATCCGGGCGGCGAAACACGGACAGAGCATGGAGCGCGAGGCACGCCAGATCCTGCAACAAGCCATGGCCTCTCCATCCCGCAAACAGGGCGCCCGTGAACTTCAGGAATGGGTCGATGCGCTGTACCAGGGCAAGCCACCCCACCAGGTGGTTGATGGTTTGATTGCCGAACGTCGCAGGGAGGCCGCCGCGGAATGATGGTTCTTGATGCATCCGCGTTGCTGGCGTTTCTTTTTCGGGAGACCGGCCATGAACAGGTCGCACCGGAGATCGGCACCGGCTGTATGTCATCGGTGAATCTGTCCGAAGTGCTTGGCCGTTTTACCCGCGATGGACACGACCCGCTCGTGATCAGTCGCCGCATTTGCGCGTCAGGTTTGGAGATTGTTGCCTTCGACATCGACGATGCCGTCATGACCGCGACCTTGCGCCGTCAAACCGATGCGCTGGGCTTGTCGCTGGGTGACCGGGCATGCCTGGCCCTCGCCATGGCCCGCGGCCTACCCGCAATGTCGGCTGACCGCCAATGGGCGAGCCTCGCTTTACCGATTCCAGTTCACATCATTCGTTGATCACTGACCACAACGCCCCGCGTAGCGGGTGGAATGCTGCATTGCAGGCACACGAAAGACCTACACCGAATTACACCAGCATCCCCGCCACGCACGCCGTGAGCAGCGAGGCGATCGTCCCGGCGATGAGCGCCTTGACGCCGAGTTGCGCCAGCGTCATCCGCTGCCCCGGGGCCAGCGCGCTGATGCCGCCAAGCTGGATCCCGATCGAGGCGACGTTGGCGAATCCGCACAAGGCATAGGTGGTGATCAGGATGCTTTTCGGCGAGACGATCACCCCCGCCTCCTTGAGCTGGCCGAAGGTGACATACGCATAAAACTCGTTGAGGATCGTCTTCTCGCCCAGCAACTGCCCGACCGTCAACAGATCACCGCCCGGAACGCCAATAAGCCACGCCACCGGCGCGAACAACAGGCCGAGCACGACCTGCAGCGACAACGTGTCGTACCGCCCCCCGCTCCATGCCGCGATGCGCGCGTTGAGCCCGCTGGCCTCGCCCAGAAGGTCACCCATCAGGTAGTTCACCAGTGCGATCATCGCCGTGAACACCAGCAGCATCGCCGCGACATTGACCGCCAGCTTGATCCCCTGCGACGTCCCCGTGGCGATCGCGTCGAGCAGGTTTCCGCCCATCGAATGCCGCGGCACATCGAGGTTGCGGTCCACCTCCTCCGTCTCGGGCAGCATGATCTTGGCCGTCATCAAGGCCGCCGGGGCCGAGATGATCGAGGCGATGAGCAGGTGCGTCGCGAAGTACTGCATCTGTTCCGGATCCCCGCCGCCCAGGATGCCGATGTACGCCACGAGCACTGCGCCCGCGATCGTCGCCATGCCTCCGGTCATTAACGACAACATCTCCGAACGCGTCATCCGCTCCAGGTAGGGTTTCACCACCAGCGGCGCTTCGGTCTGGCCCACAAAGATGTTCGCCGCCGCCGCCAGGCTTTCCGCGCCCGACAACCGCATCGTCCGGTGCATGATCCATGCGAAGGCATAGACCACCCACTGCAGGATGTTGAGGTAGTACAGGGCGGAGGTGAGCGCCGAGAAGAACACAATCGTGGGCAGCACCTGGAAGGCGAAAATGAACCCCATCGTGTCGGGGTTCATCAAACCGCCGAACAGGAACTCCGCCCCGGCCCGCGAGAACGCCATCAGTTCGATGAAGAAACGGGAAACCTGCTCAAAACCTGCGCGCACCGCCGGAACCTTGATGACCAGCCAGGCGATGACCACTTGCAACAGCGTTCCGGAAACGACCAACCGCCAGTGGATGCGCTTCCGGTTTACGCTGAATACCCAGGCGATCGCGATCAACGCCACCATGCCGAACAAACCGCGCGCCACATCCATCAGGCCCGGGTGCATGGCGAGGCTCCTCAACCCAGCGCGTGCAACACGGCCGGATTCAGCCGTTCAAGCAGCTCGGGCATGGACACCTCGTCCTGCTTGCCGCTCTCCATGTCCTTCAACTGGAATGTGCCATTCTCCTGCTCGGCCGCGCCGTGCAGGATTACCCAGCGCGCCCCGGCTTTGCCCGCCGCCTTCATTTGCGCCTTCACGCTTCGGCGATCAAGGTCGATCCCGCACACGATCCCGCGCAACCGCAACGCCTGTACCAGTTGCAGGTGCACATCCAGCAGCGCCGCATCGGCGCTGACCATCCAGACCAGTGGAACCGCCGGCGGCACGAACGCCCCCTGCTCCGCGGTGAGCGCCATGATGATGCGTTCGAGCCCCATCGCGAAACCAACCCCGTCAATCACCCGGTTGCCCATCGTGATGGCGTACCGCCCGCCCGCGCCGATCGCATCCTGCGCGCCGAGCCCGTGATGCGCGATCTCCCACACCGTGTGCTGGTAATAATCGAGCCCACGAACCAAGGTCGGATCCACCTGCACTTCGAGCTCCAGGTGACGGATCACCCGCACCACATCCTCGAGGTAGGCGCGCGATGAATCCGCCATGAACGACGTCATCGGCGGAAGCTCCGCCACCACCGCCCGGCAACCCGGATTCTTGCAGTCCAGCACCCGCAGCACGTTCGTGGTGAGCCGCCGCTGGCAATCCTCGCACAACCGGCTCGCGACTGCCTCAAGCCGCTGCCGCAAGCCCGCCTGCACCGCCTGCCGGTCTTCCGCCGTGCCCCGCGTGTTGATGCGCACCCGGAAGTCCTTCAATCCCCACGCGCGCAGCAGATGCACCTGCATCGCGATGATCTCCGCATCGGCATGAGGATTCGGCGCACCGATCGACTCGGCCCCGAACTGGTGGAACTGGCGCTTGCGCCCGGCCTGCGGCCGCTCGCGACGGAACATCGGTCCGACGTAATACACCCGCGCCCCGTGGCCCTCCTGGCCAAGTCCGGCAATAAACCGCGTGATACCCGCCGTTCCCTCAGGCCGCAACACCAGCGGACGTCCACCGGCATCCTCGAACTGGTACATTTCCTTCTGCACGATGTCCGTCGTGTCGCCCAGCGAACGGTCGAACACCACCCGCTTCTCCACCACCGGCGTGCGGACCTCGGAAAATCCGTAGAGGGAAAGGATGCGGCGCGCGGTCTCCTCGAGACGCTGCCATAAAACAATTTCAGGGTATGCCACATCGGACATACCCTGAATCGGTTGGAACTCGTCAGAAGCCATGCGGTCAGTCGTCGCTCGACGACGGAGCAGCCACCTCACCCGGCGCGGCCGGACGATCGGTGATCAACTGCTTCATGATCTTGCCCGGCTTGAATTTCACGACCTTGCGCTCGGGAATCGTCACCACCTGTACAGGCTTGTTCGGGTTGCGCCCGATGCGCTGCTTGCGCGTGCGCACTTCAAAAACGCCGAAGTTGCGAAACTCGATCGTCTCGCCCTTCGTCAGTCCTTCCACAATATAATCCAGCGTCTTCTGGATAATCGTGTACACGTCCTGCTGAATCAGTCCGGTCTCTTCGGATATTCGAACTACAAGATCCCGCTTTGTCATGGTGCCTTCCCCCATTTCCTTGTGCTGATCATTCGCCCTGCGCCGCGTGCCCGGTGTTTAACTTACCTGCTAGCAATACTATACGAATCAGAATCCGGGTCAAGACCGAGTGGTCGGAAGTTTAGGAAAAAATAAGGTACAGCCTTACCTGACAATCCGGTGGATGACACCGCACACGAGCGATGCGATCCCGGCGACGAATGTTAGGATCCGGTTAAACATGTAGAAGCTTTCGTTTGGGTAGTCCGGGTATTTCCGGATAATATTGCTGACGAAGGTTTCCAATCCGATCGAAGCCCAATACCCGGCCCAACCGTCCCGGATCGCCCAGATCGTCAGCAATCCCAATCCAACCGACCAATACAGGTATTCCCGCGTTCCCTTGACGTCGTATGTCCTCGGCATGGTAGCCTCCTCAAACCGGCGGCGTGTCCAGCTGCCGGATCAATTCCACAACCCGCGTGATGGCCTGGTCCACCGGAGCAAACGAAACCTCCCCGGTTTTCCGGACCTTGATCTCCACCTCACCCTTGGCCAGTGACCGCTCTCCCACACAGACCCGGACCGGAATACCGACCAGATCCGCATCCTTGAACTTTACGCCCGGCCGCTCGTCGCGGTCGTCGTACACAACATCCACCCCGACGGCCGACAACCCTTCAACCAGCTTTTCCACGACTTCGACACTCGGGGCATGCCCTGCGTTGATCGCCATGACCGCCACCTGGTACGGCGCAATCGACACCGGCCAGATGATTCCCTGCGCATCGTGACTCTGTTCAATCACCGACTGGAGCGTGCGCGTGACCCCGATGCCGTAGCATCCCATCACCATCGTCTGCTTCCCGCCCTGCGCATCCAGGAACGTTGCCCCCAGCTTCTCGCTGTACTTCGTGCCAAGTTTGAACACATGGCCGACCTCGATACCGCGCGCCTCCTTGAGCGTGCCGCCGCACCTCGGGCAGCCATCGCCCCCCTTGGCGTTGACCACATCCTCGTACCGAGCCTGCGGTACATCGCGCATCATGTTCACGCCTTTGAGGTGCACATCCGCCTGGTTGCCGCCGGTAATCATCCCGTACGCATCCTTGAGGCCGAGATCGGCAATAACCGGAATCGTGAGGCCGATCGGCCCGGCAAATCCCACCGGCGCCCCGGTGACCTGGCGGATGACCTCGGGCGTGGCCAGTTCCGCACCCGCGCCGATCAGCTTGCGCAACTTGATCTCGTTGACCTCGCGGTCACCCGGCACCAGCACCGCCGTGACCTGGTCGCCGCTGGCGTAGATCAATGTCTTGATGAACTGCGCGGCCGGCACCTTCAGCAACGAGGAAACCTCCTCGATGGTGCGCCGGTTCGGCGTGGCCACCGGCGTCGGCACCGCCGCCGCATCGCCGAACTGCAGCACCCGCACCACCCGGCCCACCGCCTGCTCGAGGTTGGCCGCGTAGGAACAGGTGTCGCACTCGACCAGTCCGTCCTCGCCCGCGTCGGCCAGCACCATGAACTCGTGCGACGACTTGCCGCCCATCGCCCCGGTGTCGGCCTCGACCACCTTCACCCGCAGCCCGCACCGCTGGAAGATCCGCACATACGCCTCGTACATCGCCTTGTAGCTGACATCGGCCTCGTCCCAGCCGATGTCGAAGCTGTAGGCGTCCTTCATGATGAACTCCTTCGCGCGCATCAGGCCGAACCGCGGACGGATCTCGTCACGGAACTTCGTCTGGATCTGGTAGAAGTTGCGCGGCAACTGGCGGTAGGAATTGATCTCATTGACGGCCAGACCGGTCACGACCTCCTCGTGTGTCGGCCCGAGCACCATCGGCCGGTCCTGCCGGTCCTTCATCCGGAACATCACATGCTTGAGCACCTCGAACCGCCCCGACTCCTCCCAGATCTCCTGCGGCTGCAAGGCCGGCATCAAAATCTCCAGCGCCCCCGCCCGATCCATCTCCTCGCGCACGATCCGCTCGACCTTGCGCAATGCCCGCACCCCCAGCGGGAGGAAGGTGTACAACCCGCCGCTCAACTTGCGGATCAGCCCCGCGCGCAGCATCAACTGATGGCTCGGGATCTCGGCTTCCTGCGGAACCTCCCGCAAGGTGGGAATAAATTGTTTGCTCCAGCGCACGTTCAACCTCGCATATCATTCTTGGTAATCACGTAAACCCAACTCTTGTAACGGATTTTCCACCAAGCGCAAGCACAGGCTGAACCCCGTCACCACACCGCCACCGCTGCGCCGGACGCCCAACCCCGGTTCCGGCATGGATAAGGCTTGAACAGCCGCGGATGAAACAGGTACTTGTGGACCCCGGCACGAAAATGAACCAATGAACCAGCGGAACATACCTATGACCACCCCGAACACAAAGAAGAAGATCTACCTGTGCGGTCCCATCATGGACGAACACGAAGGTGAAGCCCGGGCCTGGCGCGAAAAGGCCACCGAACTGCTGAAGCAACATTTCGTCCTGCTCGACCCGATGCGCCGCAATTTCAAGGACCGCGAAGTGGACAGTGCGAACGAGATCGTCGAGTTCGACCTGCAGGATATCCGCGACGCCGACATTATCCTCGTGAACTACAGCAAGAACTCCATCGGCACCTCGATGGAAGTCTTCTACGCCTCGCACGAGCTGAAGAAGTTCGTTGTCGCCTTCTCCCCCTTCACCTTCCAGGACTGCAGCCCGTGGATGGTCCGCTTCTGCACCAAAATCCTCCCGAACCTCGAACGCGCCTGCGGCTACATCACCGAACATTTCATCGACAAGCGCATCTGACCCGCCCGCCCGCCCCTCCCATCCCATCCCCGCTCCGCGCCCGACGCCGGATGCGGGCAACAAAAAACCCCGTCCGGATCCGGACGGGGTTTTTCGTGCTCCGCGTAGGCGGAAGATCAGGCGTCCTGCTTGGTCTTGGGAATACCCAAGGCCCGGTCACCCGACTTCCACGTGCCGCGCTTGAGCATCAGGTTGATGCGCTCGTACCGCTTGAGGACATTGCGCTTGACCGCGATTTTCGACGACGACTTGAAACTGGAATGCATGCTCATGGTTCTGTTCTCCTGCTCTCGGACCGGTCCGTGGACCGCCCCTCGGTTTGCAAAGGTGCGCACTGTGCCAATGCGACCGTTCCTTGTCAATATCCGTTTTAACGCGCACGCGCCGCCTTGGCCGGCACCGTCGGAACCCACAGCACCATTGGGCGCACCTGCCCGGCCCGCTCGGCTGCCCGCTCCATCCGCTCCACCAGGCAGAGCCGAACCTCGTCCAGTCCGGTCAACCACGGGCCGCCCGGCGTGACCCGGACCAAGTCAATCCCCGGGTGGCCAGCCCGCCATTCCGCCACCCGCAGCGACAAGGTGTCCGCCACCTTCGACCAAGCCAGGACATGATCGCTCGCCGCCGTTACCACCGGAATCCTGAGATCAAGGTGCAGCGCCCATCCCGACGCCGCGATGTTGCTGGCCACCGGCATCAGCACCCCGGTGCGGAATAGATCGTAGAGTGCGGATGGATCGGCCGATGCCTGAAGCGCTCCGGTCAGTTGACGCTCCGCCTCGGTCAATGCAGACGAAGTCCCGCTTGCCTCGCGACCCGCGACACCTCCACTCGACGCCGCCGCGCGCGCCACCAGGAAACGGAGATAGGGAAGACTCACCCGATCTGAACCATGGCGCGACCGGCAATACTCCAGCACCCCGGCCACCACATCGCTCGCCAACGACGGATCAATGCCACGCGATTCGGCAAAGGAAAGCAACGCGGCGTGCCGCGAACATGTTTCCGGAACATCGTCGAGCCATAGCATCGCGCTACTCCCGACCAATCAACCCTTCGACTTCACTGAGAAACTGGTTCACGTCGCGGAACCGACGATACACCGAAGCGAACCGGACATACGCAACCTCGTCGAGCTCCTCCAGTTGATCCATCACCTTCTGGCCAATCACCGTGCTCGACACCTCGCGCTCAAACTCGCTCTCCAACTCGGCCAGAATCGTATCCACGATCGACTCGATCTGTTGCGCACTGATCGGCCGCTTCTCGCACGCCCGCTCAATCCCGTTCATCAACTTGCGCCGGTCCAACTCCTCGTGCCGCCCGTCGCGCTTGATCACCCGCAAGCTGGTCTTGATGACCTCCTCGTAGGTGGTAAAACGGAACCCGCATTGCAGGCAAACCCGGCGGCGCCGGATGACATCGCCGTTGCGGACCGAACGGCTGTCGATCACCTTGTCATCCAGGTGGGCACATTTGGGACATCTCATCCGGCCTGCCCTCCGATCCTGCTACCATATGTAGGCGCCATGACTACCCTTTAGCCCATATTTCGTGGTGCTGTCAAGTTGTCCGGAAAAGTGGTTGCCGGTGCCCAACAGCCTGGTTTATGGGTATAAATAACAAATGACGGTCATCGACGTTGGGCGTCTCTGACCGTCATTTATTGGACGCTCCACGAGGGAACGTCAACCGTACGGGAATACGGCTTACTTCTTGGCTTTAGCGGCGGCTTTCTTCTTAGCCGGGGCTTTCTTCTTAGCCGGCGCCTTCTTGGCGGCTGCTTTCTTCTTGGCCATGTCTTTTTCCCTCCCTTCTATCGTTGGTGTTCTCGTTTCGTTTCCTACAGGGGTACCCGTTCGGGTGAACTTGATCCGCTAGCGCACGAGATCGTGCAAAGCCTCGGAGGAACGTTCGGTCGTCGGGTTGGAGTGGACACTCATCAAGATCGCGCGGTTGTCGAGCCGGTCACACTCGTCTGCGTGGATTGTTTCGCGGTTGAAGCCAAACGATGGATGGTAAGATGACATGGTGTGCGTGTTCAGTGACTCAAATCGAAAGCAAGATGTGATGCACGTTCTTCATTCACGCAACTTTCATTTCTTGATGACACAATAAAAATGTTTTGCTGACACGTCAATCATTGACATGCAAAAAAATGAAAAATTTTTTTGACATGTGATTCGTCCTCTCGATCACGCGAAGCGGTGATGTTCGGCGATGATGATGGAACGCAACGTATCGTAGGTTGCATCGAGTCGATCATTGATGATGAAGTATTGGTAGTCGCGCCAGCATGCGAGTTCCTTCTCGACCTGTTGCATGCGACGCTCGATCACCTCGTCGGAATCCTTGCCGCGTCCCTTTAGCCGCGCATGCAATACCTCGATCGACGGTGGCGCGATGAATACATCGATGTAGGCGCGGCGCAGCGGATCACTGTCCGGTGCATCCATGATCGCATTGCGGATCTGCAATGCACCCTGCACATCGATATCCATCAGCACATCAATGCCCGCCTTGAGGTTGTCGACCACCACATCCTTGAGCGTTCCGTACATGTGATCATGCACCTGTGCGTATTCGAGGAACGCCCCCTGGCTGACCTTCTGCTGGAAGACCTCGTCGCTGAGGAAATGGTAATCGACCCCGTCGATCTCGCCGTCACGCGGCTGCCGCGTGGTACAGGAGACCGAGTACTTCATCGTGCGGAACTCGGAGATGAGCCGGTCGCACAAGGTGGTTTTTCCCGTGCCGGACGGCGCGGAAATGACAATCAACAACGGGCGTGGTTCCGGGTGTATCATTCGATGTTCTGCACTTGTTCGCGGAACCGCTCGAGCTCCGCCTTGAAGGTGACAACCTGGGAGGACACCACCGGATCACCGGCCTTCGAACCGATGGTGTTGATCTCGCGGAAAATTTCCTGGGCGAGGAAGTCGAGCGCCCGCCCCGCCGGCTCCCGGCGCTTGAGCAGGTCGCGCGCCTGCCCGAAATGACTGCGCAACCGGGTCAGCTCCTCGGCAATGTCGCTCCGGTCGGCGTAGAGGATGACCTCCTTCTCGATCCGCTCCTCGGCGATCTCAAGTCCCGTGGCCGCCGCCAGGATCCGCGCCCGCAGCGCCTCGCGGAACCGCACCGCCAGCTCCGGTGCACGCTTCGCGATGACCCCGACCGCGCCCTCCAGCCCCGCGAGCCGGCCGTTGAGGTCGGCAAGCATCGCCCGCCCCTCCCGCTGCCGCATCGCATCGAGCGCCGCGATCGCCTTGGTCACCGCCTTGACCAGCACCGGCTGCACCGACTCCGGATCATGCCCGGCCTCACGCACGTCGATGATCCCCGGCAACCGCACCAGTTCGCCGATGCTGATCTCCGGAGCGAGATCCAACTGCCGTGCCAGCTTGCGCAACTCGGCGACGCACGACCGCGCCAGCGCCGTGTTGATCTGCACCGGCGATGCCCCGCGCGAGGCGAGCGCCTTGACCGTGACCACCACCTGGATCCGCCCGCGCGACAACGAAGCGGACACCGCCTCGACCACCACCGGCTCGAGCGACTGGAGCGGCCGTGGCATCGTGACCAGCACGTCGAGCTGCTTGCGGTTGACCGAGCTGATCTCGACATCCACCCGCAGTCCATCCGCCTGGGCATGCCCGCGACCGAACCCGGTCATGCTACGCACCGTCATCGGGCGCCCCCACGCTCCGCATCCCACGCTTCCATCTGCTGAACATCCTTGTCACCGCGGCCCGACAAATTGATGATGACCAGGTCCTTCTTCCTGAACCGGTCGCGGTGATGCAACAGATACCCGACCGAATGCGCCGTCTCCAGCGCCGGCAGGATCCCCTCCAGCCGGCACAACGCGTTGACGCCCTCCATCGCCTGCACATCCGTCGCATACCCGTATTCCACCCGACCGAGGTCGCGCAACTGGCTGTGCTCCGGCCCGACCGCCGCGTAATCCAATCCCGCGCTGACCGAATGCGTGAGCATGATCTGGCCATGCTGATCCTGCAGCACAAAGGTCTTCGTGCCCTGCAGGATGCCGAGCTTGCCCTGCGCGAACCGCGCGGCATGCTTGCCCGCCCGGATCCCCTCCCCGCCCGCCTCGACCCCGATCATGCGGACCTTGGCGTCCTTGAGGAACGGATGGAACAACCCGATGGCGTTGCTGCCGCCGCCGACACACGCGATCAGCCAGTTCGGCAACCGCCCCGCCGCCTTGAGCACCTGCGCCCTCGCCTCGCGCCCGATGACACTCTGGAAATCCCGCACCATCATCGGATAGGGATGCGCCCCCAGCGCCGAGCCGATGATGTAGTGCGTGGAGGCCACGTTGCCGACCCAGTCGCGCATCGCCTCGCTGATCGCTTCCTTCAAGGTCTGCTGCCCGGCCGTGACCGCGACCACCGTGGCCCCGAGCCGCCGCATGCGCGACACGTTGAGCGCCTGCCGCTCCATGTCCACCTTGCCCATGTAGATGACGCACTCGAGCCCGAACATCGCCGACACCGTCGCCGTGGCCACCCCGTGCTGCCCCGCCCCGGTCTCGGCAATGATGCGCTTCTTGCCCATCCGCCGCGCCAGCAAAACCTGCCCGAGCGAGTTGTTGATCTTGTGCGCCCCGGTGTGGCACAGGTCCTCGCGCTTGAGGTAACACGTGAACCCGAGCTCCTTCGACAACCGCGCCGCATGGTACAACGGCGTCGGACGCCCGACGAACTGGCGCAGGTAATAGGCCAGCTCCTTGCGGAACGACGCATCGCGGCGCGCCTTGGCATACTGGTCGGCCAGCTCGGTGAGCGGCGCCATCAGGGTTTCCGGGACATACATCCCGCCATACGGACCGAAATGCCCGTGTTTGTCCGGCTGTGTTACGTGTTTCGACATTGCTGTATGAAATCCCTTACCCGATCGATGTTCTTCCGGCCCGGGGCCGCCTCTACGCCACTGCTGACATCCACACCCCACGGATTGACCGCCCGCAAGGCGCTGCGCACATTGCCCGGATGCAACCCGCCCGCCAGAACCACCGGGATCGTGCTGGCCTGCACCAACGCCCGCACCGCTTCCCAATTCCCGACCTTTCCGGTTCCCCCCGGAAGCTCTTTACTATAGGTGTCCGCCACCAGAGCGTCAACGCGTCCGCTCATGTCATCCGGTCCCATCCGATCGGCATACACCGCCCGCCACACCGGAATCCCGGCAACCCGGTACGGCTCGAGCGAAACCGCCCCGTGCACCTGCACCGCATCCAGCCCGGCCCGCCGCACCAGATCGATCGTCGCCACCGGCTCCGGTTCGACAAAGACCCCGACCTTGAGCGCCTTGGTTCCCGACGCCGGCAACCAGCGCACCAGGTCCTCCGGCCGGACACACCGCGGCGACTTCGGCCACAGGACGAAGCCGACCGCGTCCGGCCGCAAGGCCGACACCGCCTCGAGGTCGTGCGGATGGGCAATCCCGCAAATCTTTATGAAGACATCCATACCGGCTCCATCATCGCTCGCACCGCTCCCGCCAGGTCATCCTTCCGCAGCAAATGCTCGCCCACCAGGATCGCATCCACCCCGAGCGCACGCACCCGCTGCACATCGCCGGCATCACGGATGCCGCTCTCGCTGACCACCACCCGGTCGTCAGGAATCCCCCGGATCACCTCGGCCGTCGTGGCAAGGTCGGTAACGAAGGTCTTGAGGTTGCGGTTGTTGATCCCGATGATCCCCGCCTCCAGCCGCACCGCGACCGCCGCCTCGTCCGCGTCATGCACTTCCATCAGCACCGCCAACCCCGCCGCCCGCGCCTCATCCATCAACCCGGCGAGCACCGCTTCATCCAGCGCCGCGACGATCAACAGCACCGCCGACGCGCCGAGCGACGCGGCATGCCACACCTGCCATGCATCCACCACGAATTCCTTGTAGAGCAACGGCAACGCGACCGCATCCCGCACCGCCCGGAAATCCCCCTCGCCGCCACCGAAATACACCTCGTCCATCAACACCGACAAGGCCTGCGCCCCGCCCGCCTCGTAGGCCCGGGCAATCGCCGGTGGATCAAATGGATCGCGGATCAGACCGACCGACGGCGAACGCCGCTTGACCTCGGCGATCAAGCCGACCGGCCGCGATACCAGCGCCGCCGCGAAATCAGGCCCAGCCCCGCGCGCCGCCGCCAGCGCCTTGAGCCCGGCCAGCGGCCGCACCGCCTTCCAGGCCGCAACCTCGCTGCGCTTGTTCGCCACGATCTCCTGCAACTTGTTCATCGCTTGGACTTCTTCATCTTGAGGTACGCCTCGATGAACAACGTCAAGTCGCCGTCGAGCACCGCATCGACGTTGCCCGTCTCCGCCTCCGTCCGGTGATCCTTGACCATCTGGTACGGCTGCAGCACGTAGGAGCGGATCTGGCTGCCCCAGGCAATCTCGCCCTTGTCGCCATAGAACTTCTCCATCTCCTTGTTCTGCTTGTCCCGCTCGAGCTCGTACAACCGCGCCATCAGCATCTTCATTGCCTTGTCGCGGTTGGCATGCTGCGACCGCTCGGCCTGGCACGAGACCACGACCCCGGTGGGCATATGCACAATGCGGATCGCCGAATCGGTCTTGTTGACGTGCTGGCCACCCGCACCGCTGGACCGGAAGGTGTCGACCCGCAGGTCCTTCTCCTCGATGGAGATCTCGATCGAGTCGTCGATCTCCGCCACCACATCGCACGCAGTGAACGACGTATGCCGCCGCTTGTTCGAGTCGAAGGGACTGATCCGCACCAGCCGGTGCACTCCGCGCTCGCCCTTCAGGTAGCCGTAGGCGTAGGGACCGCTGATCTGCAAGGTCGCACTCTTGATGCCCGCCTCGTCGCCCCGCTGCATGTCCATCACCGCGACGTCATACCCCGCACGCTCGCAATAACGCGAATACATGCGCACCAGCATCTGCGCCCAGTCGCACGACTCGGTTCCACCGGCCCCCGCGTTGATGCTGAGGTAGGCGTTGTTGGCGTCGAGCCGGTCGGACAGCAAGGACTGCAGTTCGTATTTGCGGTAGTCGGCCTCGATCTTCTCGAGCATCCGCCGGCACTCGCCCTCGGCCGCCTTGGCCTGGGCATGCTCCGTCTCGGCCTCGGCCAGCTCGAGCATTACGTCGAGATCGTCGAGCGCCGCACCGATGGTGTCGCTCGGCTCGATGACCGACTTGATCCCGTTGGTCTCGGCGATCACCGTGCGCGCACGGTTGGGATCATCCCAGAAATCCGGCGCGGCCGAACGCGCCTCCAGCTCCTCCAGTTTCAGGCGTTTGGCATCGACGTCAAAGATACCCCCGGAGTTCGATCAACCCGGCTTTGAGTTCGGCTATCCGCTTGTAGATATCGTCCATCATACACTGCTCCTGAAACACCCCGTACTGGGGGTGACGAAAGATAACCGACCACGAAGGGAATACAACCCTTTATCCATCATCCAACACCCCGTGCGGGTGTTGCACTCCCTCACTACTAGTGGAAGACCAAACGGGAGGGCGAAGCGCCTGCTGAGCCGCGAGCATGCCACACGATGCCGCGCGGACATCACGGCGAAATCGGCGCTACAACCCCTGGAATGACTTCGATGCGGTGCACCCACAACCGGTCCCCCGGCCTCGCGCCGGTCAGGAACAAACCCGCCGCGAGGATGCGTTCCAACGCCATCGCCCGCCCGTTGCCCGCCAGTTCGAACGACGCGCGTTCGATGCGCATCACCTGCCGCCCGCCCGTGAGTGCCATCGCACGCTGGAACCGTTCGGCATAAGGCGGATTCCCCGGCAGGTCGTCCATCCTCCACCACAACACCGGCGAATCCGCCGTGCCTTCATACGTGACATCCAACACCACCGCCGCAACCCCGCGCCAGTCATGCGGCAGATCGACCAGGAACAAGCCCGGGTATGCATCCTCCCCGGTAACCTGCGCCCACCAACCACCGTCCTCCTCGACCACCACCAAGCCTTGGATGTGCCAGCGGCTTTCCACCCAGCGCGTGTCGAATCCAACCAGCACCGGATACGCCGCCCGCAGCACCACGTGGTCACGCCAGACCGATACCGGACGCATCAGGCTGATCACTATGATCGAGGTTGCCGCCAGTGCCAGCGCCAGACGCCGTTTCCCGTTCGCATGGATGGCCAGAACGACGACCCACCCGACCGCGATACCACCCCACCCCCACAATGCATCCGACCACGATGGATCACGTCCTGAAAATCCCTGCAACCATTCGATCAGCGGAACCGCTGCGATCAATCCAAGGGATACCGGCGTCCGCGGCAACCGCGCCCGGGTGATCTCCGCCAGCGCCACCACCGTCAACAAGGCGAATGCGGGAAGATGCGCCGCATCGAACCATGCCCGCCATACCCGATCCTGCACACCTGCCGAAAACGGTACCAGCAATATGACAAGCAACGCCGCCACGACCACGACCAAATGCAGGGTCGTCGTTCGCACCGCACTCACGCCCCCACCTCATCTCGCCTGCGCCGCCGCACCGCGGCGAACGCCGGGACCAGGAACGGCAGCGCCACCACCCCGCACACCCACGCGAAGACATCCCCGTGCCGCGTGTACCAGGTGAGCGGCATCGCCGCCGGCGGCACCACCACCGGCACCAGCAGGAAACCCGCCCCGTCATGACGCCCGCCTTCGCTGACCAGCGTCTCGCGGATCCGCCCCGTCGCCTCGATGTGGCACGAATACCCCGTGTTGGCCGATCGCACCATCGGCACCCGGTTCTCCACCGCGCGGAAGACCGCGAGCAACTGGTGCTGGCGCGAGGCCGCCGACGGGTCAAACCACGCGTCGTTGGTCTGGTTGATCAACAGCCGCGCCCCGTTGCGCACCGACCGGCGCGCCAGGTACGGCAGGCTGTCCTCGAAACAGATCAACGCCGAGAACGGCGTGCCGCGCCCGGGAAGCTCGAACACCGTATTGGTGTCGCCCGGCGAAAAACTCTCCATGACCGGCGTAAGCGCGTTGACGATGTCGACATACTCGTGCAACGGCACGTACTCGCCGAACAAGACCAGGTGGTTCTTGTCGTACTCGCCGACGATCATGCCGTTGGTCGCGAACAGGAAGGAACTGTTGTAGTAACGCGGCTGGCCGTCCATCAGCGTCTCGCTGTCCATCGACCCGACCAGGATCGGCGTGCCCAGCCGCGCCAGCCGGTCCACCAGCTCGTACCACCCCTCGCTGAGCCGCACATCGACCGGCAACGCCGTCTCCGGCCATACCACCAGGTCCGGCTGCGTCCACTCCACCGCCTGCAGGGTGAGGTCCCGCAGCCGCGTGTAGATCATCTCCTCGCTCTCGACCGACCACTTTTCCTCCTGCGGGATTGCCGGCTGCACCACCGCGACCCGCAGTTCGTCGCCGACCACCACCACCGCCCGGTACAACCGCGTGCCGGTGACGAAGGCGACGAGGATCAGCGACATCGCCAGCAGCAACTCGATGTGCGGCGTGCGCCCGAACCGCGCATGCCCGCGCAGGTACCGCAGCACCGTGACCGCGATGGCCATGTTGGCCACCGCGACCAACGCCCCGACCGCATACACCCCGCCCCACACCGCATGCTGGATGAAGGCGAGGTTGGTGGCCTGGCTGACCCCGAGCGGATTCCACGGGAACCCGGTGAACAACGTGAACCGCGCATACTCGCTGAACGTCCACACCGCCGTGCCGCCCAGCAGGAATGCCGCGTTCGGCAGAAACCTCCCCGCGCCGAACCGCCCGAACCACCACGAGACCACCACCGCCAACGGCACGGTGTAGAGCGCACAGTAGGCGGACAACAGGAGCCAGCCCGCGAAGGTGACACGGGTGAGCCAGAAGATGGAGCACAACCAGAAGGTGAACCCGGCGATCCAGCCGAGTCGGACCGCCTGCCGCGGCGTCACGTAAGCGCAGGCGAGGATTAATGGCACCAGCCCGCACCATGCCGTGTCCGACCACTCGAGCGGGGCGAACGCCGCCGCGGTCAGCACGCCCGACGCTACCGCACCCGCCACGGGAACGACCCCGCGTTCACGCCAGGCTCGGAGCGTCGCGCGCATGCTCATCCGTTCGCGCCGTGGCAGTTCTTGTACTTCTTGCCGCTGCCGCACGGACAGGGATCGTTGCGACCTACCTTGGGCATGTCACGCCGCACCGGAGCCGCCTTGCGCGACAACGCGGCCTCCATCGCCGCCTCCTGCTGCGACTGCGGACGCGCAGCCGGAGCCGCCGGGGCCGCTCCGCCACCCGCCGCCGCTCCCGCCACCGGCTGCGCCGATGTGCTGCCGCCGAGCGCCGCCACCGACGCGTGCTGCGTCTGGATGCGCGGCAAGGCCGACAGGAAGGACTGAAAGGCGTTGACTGAGGTCGCCGCGCGGAACATCCGGTCCGACACGTCCGCCTTGATCTTGTCCATCAGGTCCGAGAACATCGTGTACGCTTCCTTCTTGTACTCGACCAGCGGATCCCGCTGGCCGTAGGCGCGCAGCCCGACACCCTGACGCAACGCATCCATGCTGCGCAGGTACTCCTGCCAGTGCGTGTCGATCGCGTTGAGGACGATGTAGCGCTCCATCGACTTCAGGCGGTCCGGGTCCTCGACCTTGACCTTGATGCCGTACGCCTCCTTGACCCGGCCCAGCACGTGATCGGTCAACGCGTCCGGCGTCAACGCCACGTCCTTGAGGTGGTCGCGCTTCAGGCCCACCGGGAACTTGGTGTTGACCCATTCGATGAAGACCTTGAGGCTGTCCTCGTCCTCCTCGCGGACCAGCTCGGCCTGGGCGGCGATCACGTCGCCGGCAATGTCGAGCAGGTGCGGGCTGACCTCCTCCGCCTGCAGGATCTCGCTGCGGAACCCGTAGATGATCTCGCGCTGCTTGTTCATCACGTCGTCGTAGTCGAGCGTGCGCTTGCGGATCGAGAAGTTGTGCTGCTCCACCCGGCGCTGGGCGCGCTCGATGGACTTGTTCAGCCACTTGTGCTCCATGACCTCGCCTTCCTCGATGCCCAGCTTGTCCATGAGCTTCGAGATGCGGTCCGACCCGAAGATGCGCATCAGGTCGTCCTCGAGCGAGACGTAGAACCGCGACGAACCCGGATCGCCCTGGCGCGCGCAACGGCCGCGCAACTGGCGGTCGATGCGCCGCGACTCGTGGCGCTCGGAACCGATGACGTGCAGGCCCGCCGGCTTGTCGAGCAGGATGTCGCGCAGCGTTTTGCCCTCGATCTTCGTGGCGAGCGACGCACCCGAAGTGATCACGTCGCGGGCGATGTGCACTACGCCCGGACCGAGCTTGATGTCGGTGCCGCGGCCGGCCATGTTCGTGGCAATGGTCACCGCGCCGGGCTGGCCCGCGTTGGCCACGATGTCGGCCTCGCGCTGGTGGTTCTTCGCGTTGAGCACGTTGTGCGGGATGTTCTGGCGGCGCAGCATGCGGCTGACCAGCTCCGAGGCCTCGACCGAGATCGTGCCGACCAGTACCGGCTGGCCGCGCTGGTGGCACTCGCTGATCTCCTGGATGATCGCGTTGTACTTCTCGCGCTGTGTCTTGTAGATGAAGTCGTTGTAGTCGAGGCGGCGCACCGGACGGTTGGTCGGGATGACCATGACGTCGAGCTTGTAGATCTGGTGGAACTCGTCGGCCTCGGTCTCGGCCGTGCCGGTCATGCCCGACAGCTTCTTGTAGAGGCGGAAGTAGTTCTGGATGGTGATGGTGGCGAGGGTCTGGGTCTCGCGCTCGATCTTGACCCCCTCCTTGGCCTCGACCGCCTGGTGCAGGCCGTCGCTCCAGCGGCGTCCGGACATCAGGCGTCCGGTGTTCTCGTCGACGATGACCACCTGGTTGTCCTGCACGACGTACTGGACGTCGCGCTCGTAGAGACTGTAGGCGCGGATGAGCTGGTCAACCGCGTGGATGCGTTCGCTGCGGTTGGCGAAGGCGTTCTGGATCTCCTGCCGCTTCTCGAACTTCTGCTCCTCGGTCAACCCGGCGTTGCCGTCGAGCTCGGACATGGCCGAGACGATGTCGGGGAGCAGGTAGGCGTCGGGATCGTTCGGGCTCAACGCCTCGCACCCCTTCTCGGTCAGGCTGGCGTCGTGGTGCTTCTCCTCGATGACGAAGTAGAGTTCCTCGCGCAGGGCGCGGCCCTCTTCCTTGTGCATCTCGGTCAGCATCATCGATTCGATCTTCTCGAGCAGGCGGCGCACGCTGGCGTCCTCGAGCAGGCGCTGCATCTGCGGATGCTTGGGCATGCCCTGATGGACCTGGTAGAGCTTGCGCATCGCTTCGTCGTTGTCCCCCTTCTCGATCAATTCCTTGGCCTGGGTGACCAGCGTGTTGCAGAGTTCGCGCTGTTTGCGGTAGAGGCGCTCGACCAGCGGTTTCAGCTCGATGTACTGTGCGGTCGAGTACGGGGCCGGACCGGAGATGATCAGCGGGGTGCGCGCTTCGTCGATCAGGATGCTGTCGATTTCGTCGATGATCGCGTAGGTGTGGCCGCGCTGCACCTGGTCCTCCGGACGGAAGGCCATGCCCATGTCGCGCAGGTAGTCGAAGCCGAATTCGCTGTTCGTGCCGTAGGTGATGTCGCAGGCGTACTGGACGCGCCGGGTCGCGGGATCCATCTGGCTCTGGATGCAGCCGACGGTCAGGCCGAGGAACTTGTACACCAGCCCCATCCATTCCGAGTCGCGGCGGGCGAGGTAGTCGTTCACCGTCACGACATGCACGCCCCTGCCGGTCAGGGCATTCAGGTAGGCCGGCATGGTGGCGACGAGGGTCTTGCCTTCACCGGTCGCCATTTCCGCGATCTTGCCGTAGTGCAACGCCAGGCCGCCGATGAGCTGCACATCGAACGGAACCATCTCCCAGGTCAGCGTGTGGTCGCACACCGTGGCCACGGTCCCGCACAACCGGCGGCAGGCGTTCTTCACCACCGCGAAGGCTTCCAGTTCGAGGTCGGCCAGGGTCTGGCCCTCGGCCAGCCGTTTGCGGAACTCCCCGGTCTTCGCCTTCAGGGCCTCGTCCGACAGCGACTGGAGACCGACCTCAAGCTCGTTGATCCGGGCGACCAGCGGCCGCATCCGCTTCACATCGCGGTCGTTCTTGGTTCCGACAATTTTACGTAAAAGCCACTGCATAATGCACATCCTAGGTAGGAATGACGAATGAAGCCCGAAACAGTACGGATTCCGCCCCCGTTTGGCAAGCCCGCCCGGACCCGTGCCTCCGGCCCGGCAGGAGCCTCGAACAAGAACGGTTCAAGGAATCAACGACGGGTCCCAAAGCCACACCAACCACCTGGCCAACCCAACGAACCCCCGCCCCGTTCGTAGTGCGCCCGCCAGGGCGTTGCCCACCCCCCTCGGCTTTGTCCAAGGCGGGTCCGGCACCAAAAGAACGCAAGGTGCGGCGCTAGGGCTGGACCTCAATGAAGTAGACAACGGACGCTGCATTGGTGAGGAGGTTGGTGGTGATCGCAACCGAAATAGGAGGAGTCCCCGGAATGTTGGTGGCCAAACGCCACGGGCTTGCAAGCAGGTTGGTACTCATCCAGACGGTGTAACGTCGGTTGGTGACGCTGGTCCACGACAGGGCAAGATTGGTCCGGTTCAGCAGGACACCGGAACGGAGATCGACATACTGCGGCGCATACTCCACCGAATAGATCCCGCTCAGGTCATGGAAGGAGAACCGGTAAACTCCCTCCATCGGCTCGCTGATCGATACCGATGCCGGAGTGCCCGCCTGCCCCATCCCGATGAGCGGAACCGTCCGGTCCCCCTGGACCGGATCGCCCCACGCGCCGCTCAAGGTCCCGGACAAGGCCACCTTGTACTGGAGGCCGGTGGGCATAAGCAACTCCACCTCGTGCTGCGACAGATGATTGGACACCAGTTGCATGGCATTCAGTGAAGGGTTCCAGTTGTTGTGGTTCCCGGCAATGGACAACGCGGCCGCCTCGGAACCCCATCCATCGCTGACGAGTGGATCGCCCCCATGAAGGTACTCATCCGCATTGCTGTACTTGTCCTGATCCGGATTATCGCCCACCCGGAACCAGTTCGGTTGGGCTTGATAGAGTAGTTCCCAGGCATCGGGCAACCCGTCGGAATCCATATCCAGTCGGTAATCCGTAACGGAGTAGGCACGGGACTTGTCGTTGAACAAGACGATGGCATAACCGGAGGTGGAATTAACCAATATATTGTTCCCGTTGATATTGCCGACATCGCGAAAGTTGGGTCGGTTGGATGGCTGGTTGTTGTCACCCCAGTTCAGCGTCCAGTTCGCGTTCGCGGCGAATTTGAACTGCTCGGTTGCGTTGTACATGTATAAATCACCGCGCCACAGGTGGTCACCGATCAAGGACATGCGGTCAATCGTGGTACTCCACCCGTTGTGGGTGCCCGGCATTGTGACCACATGGTACGGCGAATAAGGATCGTACGCGGTGGGTGATGAGCCGTTGAAGTATTCCGCGATCAGCGGATAGGCATCATTGTCCTGGTTCGACCATGGATCGGCCCCGGTCGTGCTACCCGCGTAACGCAATTCCCACTCATCAGCCAACCCATCGCCATCGGCATCGTTCAAACCAAGATCGGTGATGACCAGCGACCCGACCTGCTCGTTGAACTCGACCCGGCAACGGGTATTCAATGGACCAGCCAGGCTGAATTGGGCGTTTTGTACCAGGGCCATGTTCGCCGGAAGCGCCATCGCATTGGTGTTTGCTATCCCGTGATAGTAGACGAAATTATTGGTCTGCCATAGCCGCAGGGTCAGGGTTGCCTTGTTGGTGGCCGCCAGCACCACATCGCCCCGCCACACCCCCCTTCGGCATGGATCGTTCACCCGGTCCAGATCCCAATACGGCATGGTGGTCCCGTAAGACGACACCCGGTCCAGCCTGACGGTCCGGTACTTCGATGCCGGAGGTGCATTCGAGACAAACGGCGAGGTCTGGTTACGGTACTCCTCGAGGTTCAGGTAGAAATCAAGATCCGGATCATCGTTGGCCGACAGGTTCCCGTAGGTCTCCTCCCACGGATCGGGCAATCCATCCCGATCCGCATCCGGCGATGGAACCACCGTCGAAACCGACAACGTATCGACATACGTTGGTGTGGCGGCTTGATGGAGGAGATAAATGGCGGTAAACACATTGGTGTTATTAGCGAAACCAAGATTGGCCTGGACCACGGTGTCGTTGATGGAAACCGCCCAGGTCTGCGCGCCATAGTTTTCCGCGATGGTGATTCGAGACCAATCGCTGGTCGATAACGGAGCATGGTTCAGGTTCGTCCACCCGCCCCCGGAACCCCCATCGTACACCCGCAACCGTCCCGTTTCCTCCAGATAGTACAACGCTCCAGCGTCCGGCAGCACTGGCGGATCCATGGTACTGTTACCAAGGGAAGGTCGGATGTAATAGTCCGTCCAAACCGTAACGTTGGTGAGCTCCTGGAAGTTCCAGCGGATCACGCAGGGATCCCCCTCCAACGCCAACGCCTGGCACCCCCCATGCACCACGCCGTCCTGCGCCTTGGCCAGGCCCCAGGAATTGATCCACCCGCGCTCGTGGTGGATGGAACGATCCGGGATGAACAACTCCATGTCCTCGGCCTGCGGCAGCGAACGGTACTGGGATGCACTGTTGGTGAGCGACTGGTAAAACTCCGAGGCTGCGCTGAGGGTAAAGCCGCTATAGTCATTTGTGATGGCATTCATCGAGGCCAGCGCCAAGTTCCGTGCCTTCCTCGTATGCCCCGCCAGGGCACACACACGGGCCAGGGCATGTAGGCTATGCCACGACTGGGGGCGCGCCTGGTAGGCAGCCTGGGCCAGCGCCTCAAGCCGCGGAAACTCCTGCCATGACAACGTGGGACTGTCACTCATTTCCGTGACCAGGTACCGGAGGGCCAGCCAATTGGTCGGCGCATACACGATGGACGCCTCCAGATAACTGATCGGAACCTCCGGCGGGAAGTCACTCAACACACTCAAAGAACGCTGGAACAAGGTCCACGAGATCGCCCAGGCATTGGTCGGCAAGGGATCTATCGCCACCGCAGCGCGTCGCGCGGTATCGCTGAACACCGAAACGATAACCTGCTCGGCTGTCCTGATCGAGGTGGAGATCGGGTAGTCGTTGATTACACTGACCACGTTCGTGGCGACATCGGTATAGTTTTCCGCACTCCAGGCCAGCTGGGCCGCCGCCATGCGGTTCGAGGCTTCGACCTCGTACGAACCGGCGACGTAATGGATTCCGTTGGAGGCGAAGTCCTGGTTTAACCAGGCAATCGCCACATCGGTTGTACCGACAGGGCCGACCTGGTGACCGCCAGCGAACCTGAAGTTGCGCACCCGCACCAGCGTCTGCGTGTAGTAGGTGTTGTCGACCGGTTCCGAGCTGATCGCCGAACTGTCGCTGTTGCCGTTCGACCGGGCAATCGCCAGCCGGTTGGGAAAAACGGTGAATTCGTCGTAGAGCCCGATCCAGGTTCCGTACAGCAGGGTTCCAGCGACCTCGTTGGCATACTGGCGAGAGAGTTCGTTGGCGCGCCAGGCTCCACCGGAAAATCCGGCAAAGTACATGCGTGCCCGGTCATACCGGATGCGCCGCCAGATATCGTCAATCAACTCGCGCTCCACCCGCTTGACGCGCGGCACCGTGCCGTTGGCGAGGACACGCGGACAGACCAGGATCCAGCCGGCCTTGCCGCAACTGGGCTGCAGCCGAGGAAGGCCGTATTCGGGACTTCCGGCGGGATCGAAGTAGATGAGCAAGGGAGGAGGATTCGTCGCCACGTAGTTGCTCGGAACAACCAGAAAATAATCCACCCCGGTCTCACCGGCTGCCACGAAATAATTGGTGGAACCCGGAGCTAGTTGCGCGGAGGAAACCGGAGCGGACAGAATCGTCAACCCGACGGCCAGCAGGAGTATGCAAACAGACCGGGGAACACGTCGCCAGCCCACAACAGACTGACCACCAGGATTCATCACACCGCACCCGTACATCACCCCTCCTTGATTCGCTAAAAAAAACCTCAGAGCAACCCTACCCGACCCCGGGACAACAGGTCAAGACGACACCCCCCTTCACAGATATCCCCGTCGACTCACCCCAAAACAGGAATGACCTGCCCGGCACCGATCCGCCCCAACCGGGATCAGCGATCCCGGCTACAGGTGAAACCAACAAAACACGAAAACCACCCGACCGGCTGTACCCCTCCTACATTCCCATCACCGATCGCCCACGCTTCGCACGGCCCCTTCGTCGCAAGTTTGCTCGTACACGTCATCGATGCCCCCCCGTTCGTAGTGCGCCCGTCAGGGCGTTGCCCCCCCCATCCCCATCAACCATCAGCCATCAACCATTCTCCATCACCCATCCCGCCAAAGCCGGATCCGCCTTCGGCGGGTAACCATTCCCCCTCACGTCTCACTACTCAGGTTCCGGGCGTTTTTCGGCAGGCCGCGATGAGAAAACGGATGCGTGCGCGGATGACGAGGATGCCGAGTCCGGCATAGACGATGAACAACAGCCAGACCATGAGCGGCGTCCTACCGGTAAACGGCACGGTTTCCTCGGTGAACACGGGGCGCGTCATCGTATACAACAGTGCCACCTCGCCGAGGCTCCAGCTATCCGCGGCCAAGTACCCCATTGCGCCGGGAAGGATCATCCCGAACGGTGTCGGCCAGGCCGCCGCGACCGCCTCCATGGTGAGCGGGGCGGCATGGTCAAAGCGACCGACCGACTTTGCTGCGCCGATACCGAAGGCGGAGGCGACGGACCCGAATCCGAAGACCACCGGACCCGAATCAACATCCATGAAGTCCTGTGCCGTCCCGTGCGGTTCCTCGGTGAATCCGACCGCCCATCCGGTATCCTTCCAGAATCCCTTCTCATAGGCACGGTACCATTTGACCGCCTTGTCCACATCGAGTTCGGCCGCGAACGGCAGGATGCCCGAGTTCCCGCACCCCCGCGCACCCTGGAGCAACGCGCCGGACCGCGCATCCACCTGAAACGCCGGCATTCCTTCCTGCGCCTTGAGCGGCCCATTCATGGCGGTCATGATAGCGGCAACCAGGTCATCGGAGTTGGTACCGGACAGCCGGGATGCGCGTTGGATCGCGGCCACCGCCCACAGGACATTGTTCGGATAACATTCGCCCGGATAATCATCGAGCACATGGAACGGTGCGGCCATCAGTTCACGCGCCAGCGAGGTCCGCTGTTCCGTCATCGTTGCCTGATATCGTTGATCCCCGGTCATCGAGTCGTAGGCGGCAAACCCCATGATCAGGAGCATGCGGTAGAATACATTCTCTCGTTCCAGGTAGGATGGACCCCATTTGGTGATCACCCAGGTGGCGGTATCCGGCGAGGCCACAATCTCCACCGCACGGTCCACCGCCTGCCGGACGCGACCTCGCGTTGCATCAATCGCACCTCGTCGGTGCAATTCCTCGGCGGTTACCAGGTAGAACACCGCCCCGAACATCGGCCATTCGGTGCCGGCGACATCCTGGTGATGAAGCGATGCCGCGTGACGGGAGGAAAGGTACATCTCGGCCCATGCCGTAAACCGGGGCGTAGCATCCAGAAACCAGGCAGGTACAAACCGGCTCTCCCCCGTCGCCCGCAACCGCGGATCAATCACCAAGGACCCCACCACCCACGCCGGATACACCAGGAACAACACGGCCAACACCACCACCGCCAACGACGAAACACCCAGCAGGATTTTCCGCATCACCGTCCTCCTCTTCCCTAGTCCCGCCCAGCCGTCATTTTGACGAGGATGCCCCCATCGGAGTTCCCCAGAATCCCGATTAATCCGGCCTCTGACCCAAAGATGCCACAAATTCACCAAGGATTCGAAGGTCAACGGCCTCATCCTTCTCAAGGATTATGTCGTGGTATCCGGATGCCGTGGTGTCAGGTTTGAGGATGATTCGCTCGTGGCGCCATTCATCCCCGACAAAGGATTTCTCGCTATAATAGGTTTTGATGGCGAATTGACCGAGGTCCTGATCCTGAATGTTTCGGTGTTGCACCAGTACGATCTTGCCATTTCGGCTTCCGGCAGACGGCGTGCGGAACAGGCACCACGATCCGCTGGCGATTCGACGATTCATGGAATGCCCAACGACCCGGGCGACAAAGTATCCGGGCTTTGCCGTGAACGGGTCGGGCAATTCAACCCAGTCACAATCACGGGCCTGCTGTTCTTCGCTGAAAATGCCTGCGGCGATACGCAGGTCATAGACCGGGACCGCGTTCTCGTAAGGTCTAACGTCGGCGGCATCCAAGATTGTCAATGGGATCCCGGCATAAGGTACCTGTTCCGCCATCTGGCATCCCTTCATAGCCGTCGATGCCATCTGCTTAAAGAACGCATTGGTTTCTGGATCGGTGCAGAAGATAAAACAACCCTTTTGCCCTCTGGTCATCAGGGTTCGGTAGGTGTTCTTGATGATCTCGGCCGCTTTGGCAAACGCGGCATCCGGATTTACGCGGGCCATCTGTTTGTAACCCTTCAGGGACTGGTCGGTCTTGGCTCGGCTAGCAGGCGATACAACAACACGACCATCACGGACCAGGAAGTCAGGACCAATAATCACACCGATGTAGTCGAGCTCAAGTCCTTGGCAGGTGTGAATGCAACCAACCTCATTCACAGAGTCCGGCTTTAGAATCCAAAGTCCGCCGTCATCGGTTAGATTCCACCGCATCTTAAATCCATGCTCCGGGAAATTGATGTCGGTTTTTCGCTTGTCTGCTCTGCTGATCCAGTCCCAGCAATAACCGGCCACGATACGCGCCTTGTTGCTTTCGAGGTTTTTCTCAAAGATGACCTGCCGCAGTTGGATCGGATCATCGAAAACACGAAAGTCATAATCAACACCTTCGAGCGACCTGTTCGCCGTCTCCCGTATTTGAAGGGTATGATCTAGCCAGGCCAGATATCCGTTTGAACCATTGCAACGGAACTGAGACTGAAGGGCCAACTCTGTGATGGCTGCGCCCGCACGTTTCGCCCATTGGCGGATGTCACTTTTCCGCCCGGCGTCTTTCCATGTGACGCGCTGATCCTCATCGATGAAAAAAACGCTCAACTTGGCGGCATGAATGATTTCCTTGATCTGATTTTCACCGAGGTTCTGAAACATGCCTGACTTTTCATTTAGTCGGTGGGCTTCATCAACCACCAGCACATCGATACAATTTTTCTCCTTATCAACATACTTTCCGGAACCCTGGAACATATTTTCGATTCTGGTCCGGCTCAAGGTACCAGCAAGTTTACTCTGATACACTTGTCGTGGTGCAGCGTTTTTCGTGACATAGTGGACCACCTTTTCCCTCTTGGTGATTTCGACCAGAAGATTAATCGCAACTACCGATTTTCCGGTTCCAGGTCCGCCTTCCACGAGGAGCACCTGTTTACCGTGGCGCTCCGCTTTGTCGGCTAGCGCAAGGGCGGTTTCGTAGACCAGTTTCTGGTCATCGATGAGTAGAAACTCTTTGTTGCCCTGAATCATGTTCAGCAGGGCATCGGCAAGGCTCTTCGACGGTTTGATTTTGCCCTGATCGATTCGATAGATCAGCTTGCCGCGGTCACCATGCTTCACGAAATTTTCAATGAATTCCGTTAGCTTTTCCACATCCGCTTTGAGAAACGAAGGTGCCTTGCCGGTATGCTCAGCATAAAAGGGATGGTTGATCTCGTGGGGGGAACTGCAGTTGTGCAGGTAGGCGCAGGGAGAGAGCTGGATTCGCTCTGTGCGCACGGCTTCATTGAAGTCCTCCAATAAGGCGGCATACGACCATGCCTGAAACGAGGGATGGTTTGTGTCTACCTTCCGGCCATTCAGGACGGTGGTGACAATACCATCCTTTTCTGTGCGCCAGACTTCCTGCCACTGCTTGAGCTCCACAATGACCGCCGTATCACGGCGGTTACCATCCTGACCGGTCAAGATAAAGTCGATCCGTTTGGATGTTTGAGGAATGTTGTATTCAATGGCGACGCCGGCGTCGTCCGGAATCTTGCTGTGGACGAGAACATTGTGCATGTACTGCATCGAGTTCTTCCACGAGTTAATCTCGCTTTCCCCTGTAGACTGCCTCAGTTGCCGCTTGAACAAGGTGAGAATTTTATCCTCAATCCGGTTCTTGGATACGTCATCAATAAAGCCGGACTTGGTGGAGACGTAGATAATCATAGGCTAATCGTTTGTTCATTGAGCTGTGGGGATCATTTCAGCATTAGCAACCATACATCTCCATCATCGATGCAAACACATCATTCGTTTGCGTCCGCACACGTCGAGCAACGGCCCAATATCTCTCCGTTCCTTAACGCTCTCATCATGCCCCCCCAGATTGCGCTCCTTGCTGGATCGGACGATACCAGCGGGTGGAGGGCGGGGTCAAGGCGGGGAGGAGGGAGAGGAAGAATGGAGATGGGAAATGGAAATGGGGATGGGGTTGGTCTGGTCGCGACAATGGGTACTGGCGGGGCCTGGTTGGGTTCCTTCGGCCGGGTTGTCCGGCCTTGTTCCGTCCCGCCTCCCCGCCGCGCGCGCTTCCGCCTCAGCGCGGTTAGGGCCGCGCCTTTGGCGGGCAAGCACTGCGGCTCCATCCGCGGAATCAGTTCCTGGCCATCAACCATTCCCCCATCCGCGTCATCAGCGTAATTCGCGGTTGGACTTTCCCAATCCGGCGGTCCGGCAAGGATGCCGGATCCTACCCATTCGTTTTTCCTCTGCGGTCTCTGCGTCCTCTGCGGTTCAAGGTCCGTTCCGTTTCCCTGCCGCTCACGGAGCGGCTACTACACCCATTTCCATACTTCTTCTCCGTGCTCTCCGTGTCCTCTAGCGAAGCGGGTGGTTCAATTTCTTCTCTCCCATCCGCGCTCTCCGCGTAATCCGCGGTTCCCCTTTTCCATCTGCGGTTTCTGCGCCCTCTGCGGTTCCGATTTCCCATATCATTCGTCCGTGCATGTTCAATTTCCGGCGAACATCGCCGGAACTACAGATGGAAGGCTCTTCATCCCACCTTCGTGTCCTTCGCGATCTTCTGTTCAATCCTCGTTTTCCCATCCGCGTGCCTCCGTGTCCATCCGTGGTTAAACTGCCGGAAGGAATGAACCGCAGATCGCGCAGAATCCGCAGAGCGAAAAAGTCACCCCCCAGAACCCCAGCCTCCATCAACCCCATCACAGCCACCCTCTGCGCCCTCTGCAAACTCTGCGGTTAAACTTCTGAATCAATACTCAAAGCAAAGCAACGCCCCGTCACCACCCCACCTGCCCCATCCGTGGTTAAACTGCCGGAAGGAATGAACCGCAGATCGCGCAGAATACGCAGAGCGAAAAATTCACCCCCCAGAACCCCAGCCTCCATCAACCCCATCACATCCACCCTCTGCGCCCTCTGCGAACTCTGCGGTTAAACTCCTGAATCATTACTCAAAAGAAAGCAACGCCCCATCACCAACGCACCTGCCATATTCGTGTTCTTTCGTGTCCATTCGTGGTTCCCCCTCCACGTAACGTTCACTCCGCTGACGCTACCGCGGATCCATCACCCGCCCGGCAAACAGGATGCTACCGCTGGCGCGTTCGTGGATGAAGAACAGGAACGGCCGGTCGGCCCGGAACTCCGGACTCGGCCGCGGCATCGAACGCGCCTGCATGATCACCGCCGTCGCCGCCGCCGCCTCGGTGCCCGCCTCATCCACCGCGACGAAGGCCTGATGGACCACGTCGCTGATGTACAGGTAGTTTTCATGGCCGTCCATGCCGGCGAAATTCGCCGCCTTGTCATCGAACGGCACGACCATGCCCAGCGCCTGCAGGATCTTCGACAAAGCGAGGTGCTGGGTCATCGTGAATTTCGGCAGGAACACCCGCACCTCGGTCGGTTCGACCGCGCCCAGCCATTGATCCATGACCGCGACCGACAGCGAACGTTCCAGGTCCGCCATCCGCTCTTGCGTATCCGGCACGACCACCAGCATCGACACCTGGTCGCCCCGGTACGGCAGGTCCAGGAGCTGCACCCCATCGAGCGCCGCATACCGGGCCGGCACCTTCCCGTACATCGTCGGCACCTCGATCACCGAGCCATCGGCGAGGTGGAACGGTTGCGGCCGCGTCACTTCGGGGCCGAAGGTGGTTTGCCACGTTCCCTTGAAGTAGATGGCATTCACCAGCACCATGCGGGTCAGCGCATTCAACACGCCCGGTTGGATCAGGTCCTTGATCAACTGCTCCGTCGCGTCCTCGACCCAGGTATTGATCTGCTGGCGCGCCGCCTCCGTCTCCGCGAAGTTCACCGGGAACACCTCCGACCTGAAACGTTCCCGAACCGTCGCCATGTAGGTATCAAGAAAGGGATAGCGCTCGTCCGGCCACAGCGAGTTCGCCACCGAAAGCGTCACCTTGCCCTCACGACCCACCTGATCCACCCGCGACTGCCACATGCCCCAGACCTCCGGCAAATACTCGGGTGATTCGGGAAAGTGCAGCGTTGATTGCATCTGCGCGGCCGTTTCGCCCCGGGCTCCGACATAGGTCATGGCCAGTGCCGTCGAGATGCTGAAGGGGGAAAAGAACACATTGCCCGGCTCGCCCGCCACCTCCCGGTACAGCGACACCGCGAACGCCCGGTTCCCCTCCGCCACCCGCTCCCACGACTCGGCCTGCACGGAACCCACCACCAGCAAAAGGGGAAGCAATCGAAACACCATGACGGGAACCCTCCGGGAAACTGGAGCGGGTAGCGGGAATCGAACCCGCGCCCGAAGCTTGGGAAGCTTCTATTCTACCATTGAACTATACCCGCTCATTCAGGCTGGATGAACCGTATGCGATCAGCCCTGAACCTTCAAGCCCGATTCCATGCGGGCCGAGAGTTCACGACTACCAACATACGTCTTGTAATACCTCTCACGCTCAACAGCTATGGCTCGATCAGGAAACGATTCGGAATTAACCAAGCACCATGGTCCGAGCGAGTAAGGGTCAGCCCTTGACAATTGACATATGAGACGTGCTTGTTGATGAAGGCTGCGGGGATGGCGCGGTTGGCAGTATCCGGGAATCGGGTGACACGAGTCCGGGATTCCGTTGCCGGGGGTGGCGTGGTAGGGTTTCCCGCATCATGGAGTGTCTGATCGAAATCGATGCGGTTCGCATTGCCGTGCAGCGTAAAAACATCCGGAACATCCATCTGCGGGTTTATCCGCCGGATGGGCGTGTCGGCATTTCCGCACCCACACGCATGCCGCTGGACGATATCCGGGCGTTTGCCGCATCAAAAACCGCATGGATCGCCCGGCACCGCGAACGGATCTTGTCCCGGACCCTCACGCCGGCCGCCGCATTCACCGACGGCGAACGGCATTTCGCCTGGGGCCGCGCGCTTCCCCTGCGGATCGAGGAAGCGCACGCCACGCCATCCGTCGACGTAACGCACGACGCCATTGTTCTGCAGGTACGCGAAGGTACGCACACGACGAACTCCCGGGCCGCCCTGCTGGACGCCTGGTACCGGAACCAGGTCCGCCTCGCCCTACCCGCCCTTGCCGCAAAGTGGGAACCCGTTCTGAAGGTCCATGCCACCCGCTGGCATGTGCAGAAGATGACATCCCGCTGGGGCAGTTGCCATACCCGCAAGCACCACATCCGACTGAACTCCGAACTGGCCAAACATCCACCGGAATGCCTCGAGTATGTCGTCGTCCACGAACTCGTCCACCTATTGGAACCTTCCCACAACCGGCGCTTCTACCACCTGATGAACAGTTTCCTGCCCGGATGGAACCTGCTCCGGAAACACTTGAACCAATCACCAACTCGTCCCACGCCCCCATCTCCATCCCCATTCCCATCCCCATTTTCATTGCCATCCCCATCTTCTTCCCCATGACCGCCCCCCTTGTCACCCGCTTCGCCCCTTCGACCACCGGCCATGCCCACCCGGGCACGCTGTTGTCCGGATTGCTGTGCTGGCTCGCGGCACGCGCAGCGGGCGGTCGCGTGGTGTTGCGCCTGGAGGACCTCGATCCGCAACGCTGCCGGCCCGAACTGACCGAAGCGATGATCGAGGAGCTGTCGTGGTTTGGCCTGGACTGGGATTCGGTCGAGATCCAGCACCGCGCTCTCGCCGACCACGAAGCCGCGCTGGATCGCCTGGCCGCCGCCGGCCTGCTCTACCCCTGCTCCTGCAGCCGCTCCCGCCTGAAAGCCATCGGACGCCCCGCCCCCGACGGCGGCTTCGCCTACGACAACCAGTGCCGCTCCCGTCTCCTTCCCGCCACCGGCTGGCGTTCCTGCTCCGACCCGTTGCGCGTACGCATGCCCGACACGGCCATCGACGTCACCGATGACAGCGGCCTCCGCATCACCCAGCATCCCGCCCGTGACATGGGCGACCCGGTCGTACGCCGCCGCGACGGGGCCATCGCCTACCACCTCGCCTGCGTGGTCGACGATGCCCGCCTCGGGGTCACGCATCTCATCCGCGGCCGCGACCTCGCGCCCAGCGCCCCGGTCCAGATGCTTCTCCAGCAAGCCCTGCACCTCCCCACCCCGCGCTACCGCCACCACCTGCTACTGCTCGAAACCACCGGCGGCAAACTCGCCAAGTTCCACCAGAGCGTTGCCGTGCCCACGCTGCGTCGGCATTACGCGGCGGAAGCACTGTGCGGCTGGATCGCCCACGCGGCGGGCCTCACCCGCGACGCCGCACCGGTCCGTCCCGTTGACCTCGTGGCCGGATTCTCGTGGGATCACCTGCGCGCCGCCGATCGCGCCATCACCTGGGACGGTGTTTCCCTGCGCACCGCCCCCTGATCCTTGCTCAACCGGCATCGCGCCAGTCGGCCGAACGCGGTGTGCTATGCGGAAATTGTTTGTCCATCCACCGCGACACCCGCCGCGTCACGAAGGCGATGGAGAGCGCCAGCAGCGCAAACGAACCGAGGTTCTTGATCCACAGCGCGATCTCGATCTCCCAGAACCGCTCCGCCTCCCGCAACCCGTAATGGTATAGTGCCATCAGGATCAGCCAGGTCGGAAAAAACCACAGCAACGCCACCAACACCCCCAACGATCGCACATGCTTCTCTTGCATACCCGCACCCTACGCCACCACCGCGCGAAACACAAACTACCGAGCAAGACCCTTTTCCTTCCGGCGTATAACGCCGGAACTACAGGTTTTCCGATACATCATCTTCTTCTGTAGTTCCGGCGATATTCGCCGGAAAAGCCCATGGCAGGATTATGAACCGACGCGTGCGCCATCCCGAAACACGCCCTCGCCGCGGCCTGTTGCGAACATCAACCGGGCTGTTCTCGCATCCGGTTTCCCTTATCCCGGAATACATACCACCCATAGCCGGCGTAAAGCCGGCTCTACCTCGAAAAGTAGAGCCGGGTTTATCCCGGCTATGAAATGCCCACGACATCGCCCTCTCCGTCACCTCATGACGATCATGAACGGGACCATTCCCGTATCCCGGTACCCCTTTCCCGCCCCGCCTTTCCTGATTGCCGCCCCCGCCCTGCTTGGTTAACGTTTCCACCCGGAGACACACCATGCAGGACTTTGAAAAACTCGGATCGTTTTATCTCGGCAAGGCCTACGATGCGGCGACGAAACAGGTGACCGATGACCTGCTGCTCTACGACGCAAAGGACCTGACCACCCACGCGGTCTGCGTCGGCATGACCGGCAGCGGCAAAACCGGCCTGTGCATCAGCCTGCTCGAGGAGGCGGCCATCGATGGCATTCCGGCGCTGATCATCGATCCGAAAGGCGACCTCGGCAACCTGCTCCTGACCTTCCCTGAACTGCGTCCATCCGATTTCGAACCGTGGCTCGAAGCCGCCGACGCCGCGCGCAAAGGCATGACCCTCCCGCAGCTCGCCGAGAAAACCGCCGAGACGTGGCGCAAGGGCCTCGGCGACTGGCACCAGCCCGTCGACCGCATCGCCCGACTGAAACAGGCTGCCGACGTCAGCATCTACACTCCCGGCAGTACGGCCGGACGCCCACTGACCGTACTGCGCTCGTTCGATGCCCCGCCGCAGGAGACCATCGACGACACCTCGGCCTTCCGCGACTACATCCTGTCCGCCGTCTCCGGCCTGCTCGCCCTGATCGGCATCGACGGCGATCCGTTGCGCAGCCGCGAACACATCCTCCTCTCCTCGATCATGGACCACCACTGGCGCCTCGGCCAGAACCTCGACATTCCCGCGCTGATCCACGCCATCCAGAAACCCCCGTTCGCCAAGGTCGGCGTGTTCGACCTCGACTCGTTCTTCCCGGCCAACGACCGCCTCGGCCTCGCCATGTCGTTGAACAACCTGATCGCCTCCCCCGGGTTCGCCGTCTGGACCCAGGGCGAACCGCTGGACATCCAGCGCCTGCTCTACACGCCGGCCGGCAAACCGCGC
This sequence comes from uncultured Verrucomicrobiota bacterium, assembly GCA_937872895.1. Taxonomy (GTDB): domain Bacteria; phylum Verrucomicrobiota; class Kiritimatiellia; order CAIVKH01; family CAIVKH01; genus CALMUP01. The sequence goes on along the minus strand of CALMUP010000008.1, from coordinate 231,245 downwards.
CTGACCATCCTGTCGATCGCCCACCTCGCCGACAGCGAACGCATGTTCTTCGTCACCATCCTGCTCAATGCCGTACTCGCCTGGATGCGCACCCAGTCCGGCACCTCCAGCCTGCGCGCCCTGCTCTACATGGACGAGATCTTCGGCTACTTCCCGCCGACCGCGAATCCTCCCTCGAAGCAGCCCATGCTGACCCTGCTGAAACAGGCCCGCGCCTTCGGCCTCGGCGTCGTGCTCGCCACCCAGAATCCGGTGGACCTCGACTACAAGGGCCTCGCCAACACCGGCACCTGGCTGATCGGCCGCCTGCAGACCGACCGCGACAAGGCGCGGGTGCTCGACGGGCTCGAGAGCGCGGCGCAAGGGTCCGGTGCCGGGTTCTCCCGCAGCGAGATGGACACCCTGCTCTCCGGCCTCGGCAACCGCGTGTTCCTTCTCCACAACGTCCACCAGGCCCATCCGGTCCTGTTCCAGACCCGCTGGGTCATGTCGTTCCTGCGCGGACCACTGACCCTGGGCCAGATCAAATCGCTGACCGCCCCCGCTCCACACCCGGTCGAAGCTGCCGTCGCGGCGATGGCCGCAGCGCCGATCCCCGCCGCCCCGGTTGTCCAGAACGTAGCGCCCGCCGTCGCCACCGCGCCTGCACCGGCCGCTACCGCGGCGGTTCGCCCGCCCCCGCCGCCCGGCGTCGAGGAATTCTTCGTGCGCCCGAAACAGGCCGGTGCGGCCATAGACCGGTACCGGCCGGCGGTGATCGCCCAGGCCCGCCTGCACTTCGTCGATGCCAAGACCAAGACCGATACCTGGATCTCCGCGCAGTACCTGCATCCGGCCATCGAGCGCGCCGAGGAGTTCGCCTGGACCGGGGCCGATGTCGCGTTGGGTTCGCTCGACGGGCTCGACCGCCAGCCGCTCGCCGGTGCGTCGTTTGATCCCTTGCCGGACGCGATCGCCCGTCCGGCGAACTTCAAGCTGTGGTCCAAGATGCTCGAGTCGCACATCTACCAGGAGACCGTGCTCGAACTGTTCACCTGTCCGGAACTCAAATTCGCCTCCAAGCCCGGGGAAAGCGAAGGTGACTTCAAGGCGCGCCTGCAGGTGGCCGCGCACGAGAAACGCGACATCGAGATGGAGAAGATCCGCAAGAAGCACAGCACGAAAATCCTCGGCCTCCAGGAGCAGGTGCGCAAAGCAGCCGCACGGATTGAAAAGGAAAAGGATCAGCTCGGCCAGCAACGCATGTCCACCGCGATTTCCGTCGGCACCACCATCCTCGGCGCGCTGCTCGGACGCCGGGCCATGTCGGCCAGCACGATGAGCCGGGCCGGGACCGCGATGCGGAGCGCCGGGCGCACCAGCAAGGAACAGCGGGACATCGAGATGGCCAGCGACTCCCACGAGGCGGTCAAGGAACGACTGGCGATCGCCGAACAGGAACTGCAGAACGACTTGCAGGCCTTGCAACAGGCCACCGACCTCGCCGCGCTCACCATCGAAACCACCACGATCCGCCCGAGGAAGTCCGACATCTCCATCACCGCCTTCGGCATTGCCTGGCTCCCACAGGGCTAATGCATCCCAACCTCCCAACCCGTAGGCCCCGCCGGGGTTTGTCATAAGCGAACAACCTATGCGAATATGGGATACGCGCACCCACGAGCATGGTTACACGCACAGGAACAACGCGCGTGAACGCAATCCGGCTACGGGCGCAAGCAACGGCTTGACCGCATACCTTGCGTCGCATGGATACAACGTCCATTTCATACCGCACACCAGATGAAACCAAACACCGCATCATGACAACTACGCTCCGGACCTTGGAACTTGAATATGACCGACAGATCGCCCACCTGGAGAGCATTGGGTTGACCGGGACCACAAGTCTTCCGATTCATTCATTCCGCCGACAGGCACGTGCGCTCAAGAGGCGCCTCGGCGACCTCGTGGTGCGAGCCCGCCCGGATCGTCTCCCGTTTGTCGTCGTGGTCAAACAGCAAGCCGTGCCGATGGAGGATGCCATGGCCACTGTGACGATTCGTGGCGCATCCGGCATCGTGAACATGGATCCCGTTGTCCCGACCGATTTCCACCCGATCAACCGGATGGCCATCCCGCCTGGTGACCTGTACCTGCTGGAACAGGTCGAGAGCGGACGCGACACCCTGGACATCCGTCCCGAAGATGCGCTCCGCATGATCCGAGCCCGACGCCGCTCGCCCCTGACCATCGACGAAGGCGTGGCGCTGGTCGTCCAGTTCCCCCATATCCTGACCGACAAGCGGTACTTCAATTGTTTCCAACTTCCCGGGTCCCGTCGCGCCGACCAACGCATTCCCTCCATCTGGATCAGCTATGGCCGCCCCCGCCTGGGCTGGTGTTGGAATCGCAACAAACATTCCTGGCTAGGGTGCGCCTCCTGTCGTCGCCGACTCGGTACCGACTCCTGATCACGCCGACTCGTCACCGTGAAGGATGGGATTGCGCATCGCACCTGTTCCACGCAGGATGGGTGCATGTTGCGCCTCGTCTTGCTGTTGTTCGTGCTCGCCAGCTCCACAGGCTGTTCGTTGCCTTCGTTGCGCCCGGTTGCTGGTCAGGTGGAGCTGGTGGCAACCTTCCCGCACGATCCAGAAGCCTATACCCAGGGCCTGCACGCGGAAGGTGGCCGCCTCTGGGAAAGCACCGGACTCTACGGTCAATCGACGGTCCGCGCCGTGGACCTTGCCAGCGGGACCGTGCTGCGGAAACACGCCCTGCCCGCTTCGGTGTTCGGTGAAGGACTGACCCGCCTTGACGATGTCCTCTGGGTACTGACCTGGCGCGAACAAACCGCCTATGCCCTCGATCCCGGAACGTTCACCGTGCTCGCCACCAACCGGTACGACGGCGAAGGCTGGGGCCTGACCAGCGACGGGACGCACCTCATCAAAAGTGATGGCACCAGCCGCCTTACCTGGATCGATCCCGCGACCTTCCGTACCACCCGCACCCTCCCGGTCACCGAGAACGGCACGCCCCTCCAGAATCTGAATGAATTGGAATGGGTCCGAGGGGCGATCTACGCCAATATCTATCTTGAGGACCGGATCGTCCGAATCAATCCACGCAACGGCCAGGTCACCGCCAGCTTCGACCTGCGCGGCCTTCGTGCGCTTCTCACCGGCCAGCACCGCGCCGAAGTGCTTAATGGCATCGCCTGGAATGAACAAAGCGGGACTTTCTACCTGACCGGCAAATGGTGGCCCCGGTTATTCGAAGTACGCCTGCTTGCGCCATAGCCGAACCGCAGCATCGACGATCCCGAACCAGCGGAGCGGCAGGTTGCACGGGGACACGACGCATGGGCCGTTACCCGATTCATCGGGCAGCATCCATGGCCGGAGTTCGCCTACCCGTTGGTTGGCGAAGCGATGCGGATGAACGGGCGGATTTTCTCGAGTGTCGCATCGCCGATACCCTGCACGGTGCGCAGGTCATCCACCGATGTGAACGGGCGGGCTTTGATAATCCGGCTAGCGGTGACCGGGCCGATCCCCGGAATCGAATTCAGCTCGGACGGCGAAGCGCGGTTGATGTCCAACGGTTCGGCGCGCAGCCGGGTGGTTGCGGACATGAGCTGGTTGAGGGCTCGCGCTTCCGCCCGTTGCTGGGCACGGTACTCGGCCAGTTTTTCCGGATTGCTCTCCTGCCAGATGCCGCGACGCGACAGCATGGCCCCCGCCTCGATGTCACTCAACCGCGCCTCAACCTCGGCGATCGGGTCGCCCCGGTAATCCGTCCGCTTGACCCCAAATGACCGGGCCAGCCCGTTTTCCACCAACAGCTCGCCGAGATCACGGCCCGTCGAGGTTACCACAAATCCATAGATCCGGTTCGAGCTCCGTCCGCCCAAGGCCTTGGCATGCGCCGTATGAACAGTGAACGGGCGACTGAGCATGACCTTGGTGAAATCGGCGGCTTGACGCCCCAGCCAGATAACCCGCTGCGGATCATCCAACCCGAAATAGCGGGCCTGCTCCTGGATGCGGCGCGCATCGTAATCGCGGAAGGAGTGGGTTTCCGGGGAATCAACGAAATACAACCGCAGGTGCAGGGTTTGATCGCCAGCCTGAACGATAAAGCTGTCGCCATCGTTCGCTCCGCTCTCCACCAGCGTGGCGTTGCGGTACGTTCGCAGATCATTGGCCTGAACCGCCACCCCGACGATCCAACCCACGATCACCGAAAACAAAATCTGCCGATTCGTTCTCATGCACGATCCCCCGTCATCTTTAACCTTACCCCAACGTAAGCCTTTGTACAGAACCAATTTCCGCCGCCCGACCCGATCGTTCACCGTTGCGACCACCCAACCCGGCTTCTCTCATTAAACCCCTCAACGTTAAACTAATCCCATTACAACAAAAAACCGCAGGAATTGATTTTGCGCGTTCCTGGCTTTCCGTTAGTTTCTGTCCATGCATTGGACACCACGAGAGTTGGAAAAGTTCACCGTGGTCGTGGCGGCCGACCTGGCCAGGCGCCGCCAGGCCCGCGGGTTGAAGCTGAATTACCCTGAAGCCATGGCCATCATCACCTACGAGATCATCGAGGGGGCGCGCGATGGCAAGACCGTGGCCGAGCTGATGAGCTTCGGCACGACCATCCTCAAAGCTGCCGACGTCATGGACGGCGTGGCCGACATGATCCACGAAGTCCAGGTCGAGGCAACCTTCCCCGACGGCACCAAACTCGTCACCGTGCACAACCCCATCCGATGAAACCAGGCGAACTCATACCGGCCGACGCGCCGGACCTCGAACTCAACGTCGGCCTTGCCACCGTGGAACTGACCGTGGCGAACACCGGCGACCGTCCGATCCAGGTCGGCAGCCACTTCCACTTCCACGAGGTCAACGAGGCGCTGTCGTTCGACCGCGCGGCCGCCCGCGGCTTCCGCCTCGACATCCCGGCCGGCACCGCGGTGCGCTTCGAACCGGGCGACCGCCGCAGCGTACGCCTCGTCGCCCTCGCCGGCACCCGCGTGGTGTACGGCTTCAACGCCAAGGTCAACGGAGCATTGGACACGCCATGAGCATGCGCTTTTCCCGCCGCGCCTACGCGGAGATGTTCGGACCCACCACCGGCGACCGCGTGCGCCTGGCCGACACGGAGCTGTTCGCCCAGGTCGAGCGCGACCTGATCGCCGAGGGCGGCGGCTACGGCAATGAAGTGAAATTCGGCGGCGGCAAGGTCATCCGCGACGGCATGGGCCAGTCGCCCCTCGCCTCCGACGCCGAGGCCCTCGACCTCGTCCTGACCAACGCCCTCGTCCTCGATCCGGTGCTCGGTATCATCAAGGCCGATGTCGGCATCAAACACGGGCGCATCGCCGGCATCGGCCACGCCGGAAACCCGAACATCCAGAACGGCATCGGGTCGGCCTACGCGGATCCCGCCACCGGCAAGAAAAACCCGATGATCATCGGCGCGTCCACCGAAGTCATCGCCGCCGAAGGCGCGATCGTCACGGCGGGCGGCCTCGACACCCACATCCATTTCATCTGCCCCCAGCAGATCACCGAAGCGCTGACCAGCGGCATCACCACCATGCTCGGCGGCGGTACCGGCCCGGCCACCGGCACGAACGCGACGACCTGCACCCCCGGCATCTGGAACATGCACAAGATGCTCGAGGCGGCCGACGCGTTCCCGATGAACCTCGGTTTCCTCGGCAAGGGCAACTGCTCCACCCCCGGTCCGCTGGTCGAGCAGATCAAGGCCGGCGCGATCGGCCTGAAGCTGCACGAGGACTGGGGCACCACCCCGGCGACCATCGACTGCTGCCTCGGCGTGGCCGACGACCACGACGTGCAGGTGGCGATCCACACCGACACGCTGAACGAGTCGGGGTTCGTCGAGGCGACGATCAAGGCGTTCAAGAACCGGACGATCCACACCTACCACACCGAAGGCGCGGGCGGCGGCCACGCCCCGGACATCATCAAGGTCTGCGCCCTGCCCTACGTGCTGCCGTCGTCGACCAACCCGACCCGTCCGTTCACGGTGAACACGCTGGACGAGCACCTCGACATGCTGATGGTCTGCCATCACCTCGACAGCGGCATCCCGGAGGACGTCGCCTTCGCCGAATCGCGCATCCGTCCCGAGACCATCGCCGCCGAGGACATCCTGCACGACATCGGGGCGTTCTCGATGATGTCGAGCGACAGCCAGGCCATGGGCCGGGTCGGCGAGGTCATCATCCGCACCTGGCAGACCGCGCACAAGATGAAGGTCCAGCGCGGCGCGCTCACCTCGCCGGACCATCCAGCCGCCGACAATTTCCGCATCCTGCGCTACCTCGCCAAGTACACCCTCAACCCTGCGCTGACCCACGGCATCGCCCACGAGGTCGGCTCGCTCGAGGTCGGCAAACTCGCCGATGTCGTGCTGTGGAAGCCGGCCTTCTTCGGTGTAAAGCCGGAGCTGATCCTCAAGGGCGGCCTGATTGCCTACGCGAACATGGGCGATCCGAACGCCTCGATCCCGACCCCGCAGCCGATGTACTACCGCCCGATGTTCGGTTCGTTCGGCAAGGCGCTGACCGGGACCAGCCTGACCTTCACCAGCCAGGCCGCGCTCGACGACGGCCTCGCCGCGCGGCTGAAGCTGGGCAAACGCCTGGTCGCGGTGAAGGGATGCCGCACCATCACCAAAGCCGACTTGTTGCACAACACCGCGACCCCGGTGGTCGAGGTGGATCCGGAGACCTACACCGTCAAGGCCGACGGGGTGGTGTTGACCTGCGAACCGGCCAAGGTGTTGCCGATGGCGCAACGGTACTTCTTCTTTTGAGGCCATCATGAGCCACGACCCCTTCTCCTCCCTGACCATCATCCGCGGCAAACTGTCCTACGCCAATCCGACCGGCCGGCGCATCATCATCCATGCCGACCGCTGGCAACTGGCGAAACTGCGTTGGCGCGGGACCGCATCGGACGAGCGCGAGTTCGGATTCGAGTTGGAGCACCCGCTCGCCCACGGCGACCTCGTGTGGGAGAACGATTACGGGTACTACCTTATCCAGCAGGTACCGGAGGCGGTGCTGGTGATCACCTCGCACGAGATTACCGTCACTGCGGCGCTCGCCTGGTCGATCGGCAACCTGCACCAGCCGCTGCAGGTCAACGGCCACGAATTGATCGTGCCGGACGATCCGGCGGTGCGCCAGTTGTGCCAGCAGCAGGAGATCGCCTTCGCTGCCGAACACCGCGTGTTCCAGCCGATCCGCTCGGTGGTCGGCCACACACACCACCACCATCATTGATTCGATGGACACCTCGCTCTGGCATGTGCTGCAAACCACCGATTCCGCATTTCCCGTGGGCGGGTTCGGGCATTCCTACGGGCTGGAGGGGCTGGTGCAGGACGGGCGGATCACGACACCCGCCGAACTCGAGCAGTTCCTGGCCGAGAACTGGCTGCCCTCCCTCGCCCATATCGATTTCCCGTTGATCCGCCTTGCCCATTCCGCAGCGGGCTCGGACGCTGAACTATTCCACCTGGACGAACTCGCCTGGGCGGTGCGACCGACCAGCGAGATCCGCAAGGCGCAGCAGCAGATGGGCCGGCAGCGGTTGCGGCTGGTGGCCCTGACCACCGGGATGCCCCGGCTCATGCACCTCGACGAGGCAGCGCAGGCGGACGCCTGGCGGGCAAACTGGCCGGTGGTATGCGGAGCGGAGGCAGGCTTGCTCGGGATTGAATCGGCGACGGCGATGACCGCCTCCGCCTACCAGGGCATCGCGGGCCTGCTCGCGGCCTCGGCCAAGCTGATCCGGATTGGCCCGACGGAGATCCAGGGCATCCTCGCCCGTCAACGGGATGGCGTTGTGGCGGCGATCGACACCGCGCAGGCGGTCGGCATCGATGACATCGGCTGGTTCACCCCGCACCTCGACATCGCCAGCGCACGCCACGAGACCGCCTACACCCGGATCTTTATTTCATGACGACAGGCTGTTCGACGTGACGCCGTGAGGCGTCAGATCGGGCGCGCCATTGACAGAGACGTACATCGGTTGTAATACTATACGTCATGAACACGAAGTTGACGTTGCGCATGGAGGTACGGTTGATTGATCGCGCCAAGCAGGCGGCGGAGAAGCGCGGCAAGTCCGTATCGCAGATGGTGTCGGAGTTTTTCGATTCGCTGGAGGATGCGCCGCGGTCGAAACCCGGACTGCCCCCCATTACCTCGGCGCTGCACGGATCCCTGCGCGGCAGAACCCTGTCCAGGGACGACTACCGCCGCCACCTCCGGGACAAGTATTTGTGAAGGCGCTGCTCGACACGAACATCGTCCTGGATGTGCTGATGGGCCGGAAACCGCATGCGGCGGATGCCGTCGAGGTATTCCGGCTCATCGAGCAAGGACGGGTTTCAGGACTGCTGTGCGCAACGACCATCACGACGCTGGACTACCTGCTGTCCCAGCACCTGAAGCGAACCGAGGCCCGCAAACTGCTCGCACACGTGCTGAGCCTGTTTGAAATCGCGACCGTCAACCGGGCCGTGCTCGAGGCTGCCATGGCAAGCCGTATGGATAACTTCGAAGATGCCGTGCTCGACCATGCGGCGCAGCACAGCGGTGCGGATGTCATCGTGACCAGGTATTCGAAGGACTTCGCCCGTGGAAAGTCCAAGGTCGTGGATCCGCGGCAATTTATCGTACTGATGCAACCATAAGAAGCGTTCGACGTGACGCCATGAGGCGTCAGAGGAGAAAACCATGAGCAAGACCAAACGATTTTCCCGGGCGGTACGGATCGGCATCGGAGGCCCGGTGGGTTCCGGCAAGACCATGCTGGTGCTGCGGCTGTGCCAGAAGCTGCGCAGCATCTACAGCCTCGGCGTGGTGACCAACGACATCTACACGCTGGAGGACGCGCAGTTCCTGACGCGGCACCAGGCGCTGGAGGCGGACCGCATCCTCGGCGTGGAGACCGGCGGGTGCCCGCACACCGCGATCCGCGACGACATCACGATGAACCAGCAGGCGTTGCAGGACCTGGTCAAGCGGCATCCGGACATCGAGGTCTTGCTGTGCGAGAGCGGCGGCGACAACCTGTCGGCGACGTTTTCCCCGGAACTGGTCGATGCCTTCATCTACGTCATCGACGTGGCCGAGGGCGACAAGATCCCGCGCAAGGGTGGTCCGGCCATCTGCCGCAGCGACCTGCTGATCATCAACAAGACCGACCTCGCCCCGCTGGTCGGCGCCGACCTCGGGATCATGGAGCGCGACGCGAAGAAGATGCGGGGGGATCGCCCGTTCCTGTTCTGCGACCTCAAGACCGAAAAGGGCCTCGACCAGGTCATCGCCTGGATCGAGCACCAGGTCCTGTTCACCTGACCGGGCCTGCGCGTTACGCGCACGGCAACAGCAGGGAGTAACGGGGCCACGTCACCCGGCGTGAAGAGGATGGAACCGCGGTTCTTTTTCCGGATTCCGGGTTAGTCGCAGACGACGTCGCCGGTGATCGGGTCGATGCGGCAGTTGTCGGGTGGCGGCGGGGGCGGTGGCGGAGGCGGCTCGGGGCGCGGCGGCAGGATCGGGAAGTCGGGCCGGTCGCGGTCGGGTTGAGTCGGCGTCGAGCCGGTGCGAGCGGCGGTTTCGGTGGACGAGTGGCCGACCGGCACCGGATCGGTCACGCGGGTGCGGATGCGGAAGTCACGGTTGACCATCTCATTCATGCGGGCTTCGAGGGGATGCGGGGCGGCATCGCCTTCGGCCGGCGCCTTGCCACGCTGCACGCCGTTCCAGAAGTCGAGGGGCACATTTACCCGAACGCCGACGAAATAATCGGTCCGGTTCAATTCCTCGGTCTCGTACCACTCGGCATCGAGGGTCACGTTCGGGTGGATGCGCGATTCGACGCGGGCCTTGAAACCGGAGAGATCACCATCGTAGTCGGAATCAAAATCGAAGTAGCCGCCGTAGATCGCGGTCGGGGCGACCTTGTCCAGGAAAGGTAACCAGACACCGACTTCGGTGTCGTATCCTTCCAGAGCCTCCTCGTAGATATTGAAAAAGCGGGTAGTTGTCGTGGTGATGCGGCGTCCGTTGGACACCGCAGTGCTGGAATCCTGGGAGGAGGCCTGGCGAAGCAATTCCGCATCGTCCAGCGGATAATAATAATTGAACCGGACATCCATGTAGCGCGAAAGAATTTCCAACCCGAGACCGACCTGGTCGAAGGTGTTGTCGTTTTCCGTCCAGCGCGTGTCGTAGAAGGCATTCAGCCCGAGAATCAATCCGGGATCGCGCAACAGGTGCCGCACGACCACACCGCCGTTGACTTCCTGTTCCTCGTCCTCAAGGAAACTCCCGCGGATGTCGAGGAATATCCGGGTATCACCGGATTGGCCCAACGGAAGCAGCACATCCACTGCGGACTCCTGGACCTCTTCACTCCAACGGAATGCGGCGGTCAGTCGACTGGTATCCAGCCAGGACGGTTTCTTTTCCGCGGCGAGGCCCACGGTCAGCGCGGCCAGCGCGGCAACCAGTCCGGCGGCCAATCCCTTGTGACGAATGCGATGTTTCATGTTCGTGCTCCCTCTCGGCTCCTTCCTACTGCGACACCAGCACGCGGTAATGCTGGAAGACGTTTCCACCGACGACCTGCAGGGTCAAGGTGATCCGCTCGGTATCGGGGGTCAGGCCGAGCGGGGTTTCGGAGACCACCTGCCACTGGGCGGGGGTCCAGGTGACCAGGTTCTGGGAACCTTGCAGGATAAAGGTCAGGGCGGGATCGTTGCTGCGGCGGACGTAGGAGACCTGCGCAAGGCCGCCGGCCTGCATCACGGTCAGGATGCTGGTGTCGATGGTGTTCGGGTCGCTGCCGAACGCGTACTCCTCGTCGTTGGTCAGGCCATCGCCGTCGGGATCGGCTCCCCCGCCCCACACGGTGGCCTCCAGGGTGGCGTTGGTGACATCGGTGCCGAAGTTGGCGAGATCCCACACGGTACGCGGGGTGGCCAGGGCGTTGGTGGGGCCGAGGGTGATGACGCGGAAGACGTGCACGGTGGAGGCACCGCTCAGGTCGGCAGCGGTGAGTGCCACCGGGGTGATGGCCACGGTCTCGGGGGTTCCGGTCACGGCGCCCTCGACGAAGGCAAAGCCGTTCGAGCCGTCGGGGAAGGCGGTGCTCACGGCCAGGACATCGTCCGGATCGGGATCGACAAAGGTCGCGACGGGCACGAGGTAGGTGAACGGGATGCCGAGATTGGCGAACAGATCGCCCACCGGCAGGGCCAGGATCGGGGCATTGTTGTACTTGAAGCGGTACATGAAGGCGAAACCACGGTTGCTGATATCGGCCAGGTTCGACGGGGCGCCGACGATGCCGGTATCGACATCGAGGCCGACTGCGGAACCGTAGAGGCCGGCGGTGCTGCCGGCGGGACGGAACAATTTCTCAAGCAGGTTCCAGTTCGTGGCCACCAGGGCATCGCGCTGGTAGTAATAGGCGGCACCGATGTTTTGTGCACCGTTGTTGTGCGGCGCGCCGATCAACAGGTAACCGTTCTTGATATCGACGCCGCTGCCGAACCGGCGCTCGTTGTCGTTGCGACGGTCCAGGCGGCGAATCTCGCGCCACAGGTTGGTTGTAGCATCGTATTCATACACATGCACCACGCCACCGTTGGTGGTGGTGCCGGCGGTCATGCTCGGCGCCCCGACGATGAGCAGGTCATCATCCATCGCGACATCCCAGCCGAATTCAAACGACAGGTTGGTCTGCACCGCGGCCAGACGCTGCACAAGACCCCAGGCATTGGTGCCGCCCTGATGGCGTGCATACACGAACACCGCGCCTTCGCGGTTGGTCGTGGCCGGGTTTACATCCACGCGGGGCGCGCCGACGGCCAGACGATCGCCACTGAGCGTGACGCTCCAGCCGAAGTCGGCATTGGTAATTCCGACACCCGAGGGGAAGAAGCGTGCGATTTCACCCCAGGCATTGCTGCCCCCGGCATCACGCTCGTAGAGGAACACGCCGCCGGTTCGGTTGGTGCCGGTGGCTGCCGCATCGATCGCACCCACGGCCAGAAGGTCGCCGCTGAGATCAACCGAGAAGCCGAAGCGGATGGCATTGGTGATACCTGCCGGGAAGATGCGGGTAATCTCCCCCCACAGGTTGCTGCCGCCGAGATCACGGCCGAACAGGTAGGCGGAACCGACTTCCACGGTGCCGGTTTCATCATTGATCGCACCGGCGGCGAGCAGGTCGCCCTCGATGGCGACGGAGCGACCGAAGCGGTCGTTGGTCTCGACGGTCAGCGGTTGCAGGACCTGGAACTGGGTCCAGGTATTGGTCGGGCCGGCCTGGCGACGGTACACGAGCACGGCACCAGAGTTCGGGCCGGCGTTGGTCGCGTTCAATGCGCCCACGACCGATTCGTCGATGATCGTATCCACGGCGAGACCGTAGGAACCCTGCAGCCCGGTATCGGTCGGCCGCAACGAACCCTCGAAGGCATTATAGGCAATGACCGAGGTATTCGGATCCTTCACCGGCGGCACAGTGAAGGCATCGTCGGCAACGAGCTCAAAGAAGGTCACCAGCGAGCCGCCGACCGGGACGCGGTTGGTGCCGAGGGCGAAGCGCAGGTCGCGGAGGGCTTCGGTCGCGGCGGAGGCGGTCAGGTTCGAGGCGCGGTAGACGCCGGTAGTCACGACGGCGAAAGGTCCCACGTTGGTCAGCACCCCGTTCACCCTGTTCGACAGGGTGATGGTGATGACCAGCGGTTGCAGGGCAAGGTCATCGACCTCGGTGATGGTCACGCTGGAGAACAGGTTGATCTGCCCGCGGTCGTAGAGGGTCTGGTTCAGGCGTGTACCTTCGATCACCGGCGGGTCGTTGACCGCGGTCACGGTGATGAGGGTATTGGTATCGACCACCGGAGCCGACTTGTTGTCGGAGATGGAGATGATCAGGCGGGTGTCCTCGCTGGTGGGCACGGTGATGCGGTTCTCGACCGGCTCGAAGACAAGGTTGCCGATCTGCGCGGACGCGGAGGCCGCGGTGACATTGGTCAAGGCGTAGAGACCGGGGGCAACGAGCTGGAAGTCGCCGAGGTTGCGAAGGAATCCCTTGGCCGCGTCGTCGAGGGCGACGGTGACATCGACACGCTCGACGGTTTGTTCATCGACCTCGGTAAAGAGGACGCTGGTTAGCGGACTGACCGATTCCTTGTCGGTGATGGCGCGCGGAATGGCCGGGTTGTCGATCTCGGGAATGTCGTTCACACCGAGCACGAGCAGGGTGATCAGGTTGGTTGCGTTGTCGCTGTTCGCATCGTGCACGGTTACCGAGACCAGCCCGGTCACCAGGCCACCGGTGTCGTCCACCATGCGGTAGCGGAAGGTTTCCACATAGGGATACGGACCGGCGTACGCGGGTGCAGGCGTATAGCTGACCTCGGTTGTGCCAACCACGGCGATGGAACCACCGCCGGAAGTACCGAACACGCTGGCGAGCACGTATTCGCCATTGTAGGCGGGGGTCAGGACATCGTTCCGGGCGACTTCGATGCGGTTTGAGGTGGTGCCGGAGAGTACAACAGCATGATCAGGCAGTGTGGGCAAGGCCCCGACCTTCACGCGCACCTCGGCGCTGCCGGTGCCGCCGAGCCCGTCGTTGACGCTGTAGGAGAAGCGGTCCTCGCCCACCAACCCGGTCGGCGGGGAATAGCGGATGATGCCGCCCTGGATCACCGCGGTGCCGCCGTTCACCGGGGCGGACACGGAGGTGATCAACCAGCCGGCGGCGGTGCCGGGCAGGATGAAGTCGTTGGCGCGGACCGGGAGGGCATTGTTGATGCTGTTGCGGGCGACGGCATAGGCATCGTCCTGGGTAAAGGCGACGAGGTTGCTGGCGCGGTTCTCCACGCGGACCCGCACGGTGCCCTGGGCGCGGCGGTCGGTGCCGTCGGAGATCTCGTAGGTGAACTGTTCGATATAGCTGCCGACCGGGGCATTCAATGGCCGGTACACGAGGGACAATCCGTCGCCAGAGATCGAAACCGAACCACCCTGGTTGGGAACATTCGTCCCGGCACCCAGCGCCACCACCGACATGATCTGGTCGAAGGCCGGTTCGATCCGGTCGTTCAGCACCACCGGAAGCGTGAAGGCGCGGGCGGTATTGGTGCCCGACGGGATTTCGTAGAACACGGCATAGGTATCGTCATTGGCCGACAGGTCGCCGCGCCGCACCGACACGGTCACCTGGGCAACATCCGTCAAGGTGGCATCGGTCATCGTGTAGGTGAACGATTCCTCCCCGAAGAACCCGGGGGCCGGGGTATAGGACAACTGATTTCCGTTGATGACCACGGTGCCGCCCTGGTTCGGGGCATTCGGACCGGTGCCGATGGAAAGCAGGGTGTAGGTCTTGTTGATATTCGGATAGGTGACATCGTTGGTGAGAACGGGCAGTTGATACGACGCACCGCCACCGCGCACGGCGAAGCGGTCGGGGCTGGCGTAGATGCCGGAGGGAACGGTCGCGACCGTGACCCGACCGGTGGTCGAGCGGAATGATGCGCCGCCATCACGGACCACGTAGGTGTAAACCACCTGTCCAATTACATTCGACGGGGTGAAGACGAGATGCGAGCCGGACGGATGAACCGCCATCGTACCGATGGTGGACGGGCTGTTCGGGGTGACGGCAAGCAGGACCAGCGAGGTCGGCATCAACGGCTGGACGCGGTCGTTCGCGAGCACATTGAGCACGAACGGGGTGGCGCTGGTCGAGGCGGCGATTCGGTAGAAGTCGGACATGGTATCAATCCGGCCCACGGCAATGGAGGCGCGGCCGGTGCCGGTTCCGCCGATGCGGTCGGTCACCAGGTACTCGACGGAATCAACGCCGACAAATCCGGCGGCTGGCGTGTACAGCAATCGGGTTGCCGCTGCATTGGTGGTGACGGTGCCGTGGGTGGTCGGGACCAGAATGGCGGCGATGCGCAGGTTGGTCACCACCTCAGTAACCAGCCCTTCATTCGCCAGCACGTCGAGTTCGTTGTCAAAGCTGCTGGCGGGGACGCTGAAGGCATCGTCCTGTACGCGCAGCGTGCCGCGCCGTTCGATCACCGCCACGGTCACATCGGCCTCGGCTGTCGAGGTGCCGCCCCCGTTGATCCGGTAGCGGAACGTCAGCGGAGCGAGGCCGTTGGTGGCCTCGAAGCGGAAGGTGTTGTTGGTCAGAACGGGTTGGCCGGGTTGCGACGAGCTGACCAGGGCTTCGATGGTGAAGCTGGCGCCGGAAGCCGGGAGCATGTTGTCGTTGGCAAGTACGTTCAGCGTGACGGATTCGCCCGCCGCCACGGCGAAGGCATCGGGAGCGGCCTCGAGGATCCCGTTGATCGATGCGACGGTCGAACGGATCATGATGCGGCCGTCATCGGTATCGCCCGCACTGTTGCGGATAGTATAGCGGAGATAGTCGTCACCGACGAAGCCGGGCGGCGAACTGTAGGTCAATGCGAGGCCGTTGCTGACGATGGACACCGCCCCACCCTGCCATGAGGGACCGGCGGACACGATGACCGGGGTTCCGGTGGCATCGGTGAAGTCGCGGTCATTGGACAGCGGGTCGAGCACCAGACCCACGCTGCCGGCCGGGACATGGAACTCGTCATCCACGGCGAACAGGAAACTGTTGTCGGTGATCATGTAGGAGAACCGGTTGGTGAAGCTCTGCCAATCGGCCAACTGGTTCAACAACTGGGATGCCGGGGCATCGTGCACCACCTGGGTGGTATTCATCGAGACCAGGGCCAACCCGGGATTCGCCACGTTGACGACCGGGATGATGCTGATCCGGTCGTCCGGCTCGGAGAAGTTGATGTCCTTGTCCACATCGTTCGTGCGCGGATCGAAGACAAATACCGTATCCTCATCCGTGGTATGGAAGACCGGATTCGCGACCGGGGTGTCGTTGCGACCAGTGACCAGCACGGCCACCAGCGAGGTGACGGTGCCACCAGGGAAACCATCGCTGACCACGACGTCGAACGAGTCGATCACCAACTCATCACGAACCAGGGCCTGGAGCGAGGTGGACACGCTCGGGACATAGGTCAGAAGACCGGCATTCAGGGAGACTGAGGCCCCGAGGCGGCTGACCGATTGCGCCGCGATGACCGACAACACATCGGTGCGATCCACGTCGGAATCGTTGATCAACAGGTCGGCGGTGGCGATCAGCAGTGTCGTATCCTCGTCGGTGCTGAACAGGTCGGCAAGGACGACGGTTCCCGGAAGCACGGCACTTGCATCGAGGACATGCAGGTCAACACGGTTGCTGACGGTGGTGGGCGGAAGGGTGTACATCAGGTCGAGACCGCCGTCGAGCACGCTGGCGAGGCCGTTGGTAGCGGCCACAGGTAGCAGTTGGCCAAGCGAGCCCGGATCGGCAACCGGCACAGGCGTATTGTTCACGCCGGCGACGACAACATCGATGGAGCCGATACCGACGGCTCCGTGGGTATCCTCCACGGCATAGTAGAACCGGTTGGTATGGAATTCACCGAGGGCCAGGCCCTGCAGGAAGGTGGAGGTCCGGGCATCGTACAGCAGGTGATCCTCCTGGGGATTCGCGCGCAGGACCAGGGTCACTTCCGCACCGACATCGGTCACGGCATCGTAGCGGACCGTATCATCCAGGACAACCCAGACTCCTTTATCTGCGGCATTGTCCACGAAGAAAACGGGTATGCTCAAGGTATTGGCATCGATGACGGTCACGGTGTGGTATCCGTTGTACGATGGATGCCCCCCGTAGTTGGCGATCAACATGGTATCGCCGGAGACCAGTCCATGTGCGGGAGCGACCACGATCACCGGTGACTGGCCGGGGGTTCCGGAATAAGACGTGATCGGATTCAATGCACCGAAGACGCCGACCACGCGGAGCGAGGTCCAGTCATCGTCGGTATCCACATCGTCGTCGTTCGACAGGATTTCCTGGTTCAGCAGGTTGACCGGAGCGGGTAGCGGATCGCCCGGGAAGCCAAGGGTACTGCCGGCGAGTTCCGGTCGGACCATCAGGCGGGCAAGGCTGCGTTCGGTGACATTGGTTACCGTGTCGGGCGTGGCGACCGGCGGGTCGTTGATGCCGGTCACCCGGATGGTAACCGCCGCTTCGCTACGAGCGGTGGGCGAACGGGGTTCGGCGCTCTCCCATTGGCCGTTGAGGAACGGGCTGCCAGCGAAGGCGACCGGGATGGTGAAGGCATCCTCGCCGGTGACGGTGACGGCAAAGGTGCCCTGATAGTCCACGGTGCTCGAGCCGGACAGGGTCACGATGGCATTGTTGGTCAGGCGGTGGTTGGCGGAAGTGATCAGGGTCGTGCCGGCGCCACCATCGGCAAAGGACTCGACGGCGGCGTATCCGATATCGATCACTTCGTAGAACAGCAGGTCGATGGCTTCGACGCCCACGGGCAGGGCCTGCAGGGTGGCGGCGTTTCGCGGATCATAGACCAGGCGGCGACCACGCAGCGGATTCGTGGCGGGATCCACCGCGACATCGGCGCCGAAGGCAGACAGTGCGGAATCGGCGTCGCCGGTGCCGGTGGCGGATGTGGTGCTTACATCCACAATCACCAACCGGTCATTGCCGTCGCCATCGTAGTCGTTGGCGACTACGTCGAGTTCGCTGATGTTGTCCTCGCTCACTGTGAACACATCGGCGGCGGCCAAGGGTTCGGCATTGTCCTGGCCGAACGGTGTGCCATCGGAACCAGCACCTGGCGAGGTGGGATTCAGGGAGAGGTCCAGGGTGGTATTGGCGCCATCGAAGGGACCGGGCAATGCGTAGCTATGCGGGACCAGGGCGTAGCCGCGGTATTGCGGGGCGAGGGTCAGGGAATTGCCGGCGGTAGCGAGCAGGTTCGTGCCGGTTACCGGACTGAGATAGATGCCGAGATAGGAACGGGAGGCGATCGGCTGGGCTCCGCTCAGTCCGATGCTGACCACCCCGCGAGAATCCAGACCGGAGGCAGCGGCCGGGATCGACGGACCGACGACGGGGGTCGGATTGATCGGGCTGGTCAGGGAGATCGGGCCGGTCGTGAACGCCACCACCATACCGAAGCCCGGATTGATGATCGTGGAGGCACTGGCGCCAAAGGAGAACAGGCTGTTGGTGCCCACGATGGTTCCCTGGGCAAAATCATGCACTTTTACGCCATCCACGAATAACGCATACGGACCGAGATCCACGGGGCTGGAATCGCGCCGGACAAAGAGTTCGATGAAGTCCACTGTATTGCTGTCGGTCTGGAGTTCATTGATGACCAGGCGGCCGAAGGCGTTGTATTCGATCGCCCCGGCATCGGGCAGACCCTGACGGAGCACGCCGCGCTGATCCACTGAAATGCCGGCGGGCTGCCCGATTCCTACGACGGGGCTGCCGGGCAGTGGTTCGGCAAACGGGGTTGGATCGCCGGCGAGATTAAGTGGAGCCAGCAATCCATCGGCATCCGTCACGTCGGTCGGGTGGTTCAGCAGGAACACATCGCCACCCTGTCCTTGCTGCAGGTTTGCGGTTAAGGTGCTGTCGTCGCAGACATTGCCGCCGAGGGAGATGAACTCCCCTGCCCCGGAGACATCGATGTTGCGTCCGGACTGGTCGTTGAACACGGAGTTACGGGCGCGGATGCGGGTGCCAAAATCGACGCTGAGGGCGGCGCTCGCCCGGTCGGAAGCGTCGTCGTTACCGACAAACGTGGCATGGGTCACGAAGGCGCTCATCGGCGTGCTCGGCGTCAGGTTTTGGATAACGAGGGCGCTGCCACCATCGCCTGACGGGTTCAACTGCTCGTTATCGGCGAAGGTGGTGTTGACGATGGTGATCTCCTTGTCGGAGTACACCGAGACTCCGGCGCCGCTCATGCCGGTTTCGGCGGCGACGCGGTTGCGGCCGATGAAACAACCATCGAGGGTCAACTGCCCGCCATCTACATCGATTGCCCCGCCATACTGGGCGGCCACGGAATCGACCACGGCACACTGGTTGAGGATGAGGAAACCATTGCTCTCGACAAGGAACGCGCCGCCGAACGAGGCGGTGCCGCGTGAAAAGGTGACACCTTCGAAGGTCACGCGGGAACGAATGCGGAACAACTGGCGATCCGGCACAAGGTCCCCGTTGCCATCGCCGCTGATCGTCAGCAGGTTCGCGCCGGGGCCTTTGAGGGTCACATTGCGGTTGATGACGGTGGCGGCACTGCCGGGTAGCCGGATGGTGGCGGGATAGGATGGCAGGGCGAAGGTGACGATGTCGTTGTTCGAGAGGTTGGCCAGGACATAGTTCAGCGAGCCGGGCAAGCCATCGGCCTGGGCACGGACCACGAGGTGATTGCGCGGCTCGGACTGGACCTGGATGTAGAGGGTGCGCGTGGAGGTCAGCAGGGCGAAGTCCCGCGCGGTGAGGGTAAACGTCGTGCCGCCCGGATCATCGACCGGGAAGAGGAACGAAGGATTGAGCATGTACGAGATATTGGTCAGCGAGGCAACAATGGCGGCGGTTTGGCCACTCATCTGGAAAACGCCGGGGGAGGACTGTGTAAAGCCGCCGAGGTTGGTGATGGTGCCTTTGGCGACGTTGTCGATGGAGACGGTGAACAGGACGTTATTCGTATCATCGCTGGAAAGACCGATGCCTGCGAACGGTTTCAGGATGGCGGCAGGATTGAGCAGGAGCGGTTGATCGGCCGAGGGCAGTACATTGAGGATCTGCGGAGGTTTGTTGACGCTGTTGATACGGATCTTCAGCGAGCTGTTCTGGGCAAACTGGTTGGCGGTATCGAAGACGGTCAAGGTGATGACGGTTTCGGCGAACTGCCCGACCGGGAGCACTCCGGGTGTCGGGGTGAACAGGAGGTTGCGGATCGCCTGGGATAATTGCGCGGGGGTGGCAAACGTGATGTTGGTGGTCGAGATCGTTCCCAACTGGGGGTTCGACTGGGTAATCACCGCCCTGACATTCTGGTTGCCGCCTTCGTCCGGGTCCACCACAAAACCGGTCGGGAACAGCAGGAAGGCCGGGTCGGCATCGGATTTATTCACTGTTTGAACGGGGATGCCGTTGATCTGTGGCGGATTCTTGGCCTGGACCAGCGTAATCTCGCCCGTCTCGATCGAGGTGCCACCGTAGGAATCGGTCACGGTGAAACGAAGCGGAATGACCTCGAATGGATTGGTCACGATACCGGCGGACGCGACAACGCTCAGGTTCGGAAGGTTGGCAATGATGCCGGGTGCATTATCGGCCAAGGTATTGACCGGCTGGAAACTGATCAGATTGGACTGGTTGCTGTTAAGCACATCGACGGTAAAGACAAAGGATTCGTCGGCGATGTCCAGATCCGACAGGAACAACATGCTGAACGGTTGCACGCTTGCGCCTTCGACCACCGAAGTCGGGTTCACCGTGACGCCGAAGGTGGGAGGCGTGTTGATCACGGTGATGGCGAAATTGACGATACTGGTGACGGTCAGGTTATCGGCCTGGCCACGCACCCGGACCGTGGCGGATACGTTGTTGACGGCACCGGGCTGACCGCGGTACGGCAACGGCAGCACACCCAGATTGGCGAGGGATGTCGTCACCGTGGCCGGGAATCCGGTTCGCCCGAACGTTGTTCCGCCGGAAGACAGGAGAGCGAACTGATCGCTGTTCAGGGATACCGTGGCCACGAGGTTCTCCGGCAACGGCATGTTGTGGTCGACATCATCGACGTTGATGCCCGAAAAGACGTTGGTCGTTCCGACCTTGTCATCGAAGGCGCGGTTGCCGATACCGGAGATGGTGGAAACATCGGGTTGCGCGGTGACGACGACATCAAAGGAACGGGTATTGGTGAAGATGCCGTCCGAAACCGCGATGGTCATGGTCGAGGTGCCGTTGATGTTCGCGTTCGGGGTGATCAGGATGGAGAAGTTCCCGGGGGTTCCGGTGAAGGCATAGCCGCCGGCGTCGATGAGGCCGGTGTTGCTCGAGCTGGCGGATAAGAACAGGTCGCCCTGCGGGGTATCGCCGTCGATGACAGTGAACGCGATGTTGGTGGAGCCGTCCTCCGGAATGGTGCGGGTGCCGATGACCGGAATGAAGGGCGGATATGGCCGGAACACCACGGTAAAGGGGACGGTACTGGTTTGGCCGGAGGCCACGGCCATAAGTTCAACCGTGACCGAACCGGACTTGTTGGTCAGCGGCTGCAGTGTTACCTGCACGGTATTCGAATCAACGGGTGTGATGGAGACATTGGCGGGAGGAACGATGTCGCTGCCACTCAACACCGAAGACGTGATGGTGGCGAACGGCGGCGCAAAATCAACCGAACCGTTGAACGTAGCACCGGGCGCGCTATTGGTCGCGGGCGATGAGAATTGCAGGGTCAGCGAGGGCTGCGCATAGGCGGCAACCGCGGCCAACCATGCGGCGAGCAGGGGCCACGCCATGGATCGGCAGGAATGCCGGGATGCGGTGATGTGGATATTCATAGGCGCGTTACTCATCGAGGGCCTCGGTGATGGGTGAATCAATATCGGAATCCGTTTCGGATCCGGGACGGATAGCGGTCATGGCCCCGACCGGAACCAGCGCGGGGGCAACCGGTGTCGGAGGCGTGGGAATGGTGATGGCGGCGGCCTGCTGTTCATCGACGATGATGGACGCGGCGGCGAGTAGGTTGCTCTTGAACGAACGTTCGACGTTACGTTGTTTCTCGCGGATCAGTTTACGGCGCAAGCCGGGTGCGACCTCGGTGAGTGGCGTGCGCGCCGCGGGCTGACGATCAATGACCAGAACGACATACATGCCATTTTCGGTTTCAATGACCTCGCTGACATCCCCCGTCCCCATCGATGCCGCGCGTTCGGCCACTGCGGCGGGAATGCGGTGCACGAGATCCTGGTCAGGCATCCAGCCGAGATCACCGCCACGGTAGCGGGTGACCGTGTCCTCCGAGGACGATGCGGCGATCACACCAAAGCCGGCCAGTTGTCCATCACGGGTGGCACCGGTGATGTCAGCCAGGAAGGCGTCACGGGCGGCGGATAATTCATCCCGGATGGATGCCTGGATTTCCGCATTTTCGGATCGCCCAACGGTTCGTTGAAGCACGGCAAGCCGGCTCATGGCCGGCCGGGTATGCAGGTTGGGATTGGCTTCGTAAAACACCGCCAGTTCCTCGTCGCTCACCCGCACGGCATCACGTTCAATCTGCAGGGAGCGGTCAAGCCATTGGCCCAGTTCCCGGTTCTCCAGGGTTCGCTTGATGGCTGGTTCCTCCAGCAAGCCTGAAGAACGGGCGGCTTGCAGCATGACCTGCCGCTCGATCAGGAAATCGAGCACCTCGCGAGCGTCCCCGATCGGTCGTCCCGTCTCGCGGCGGCGCTGGATTTCAAAGGCGACATCATCCGGCGTGATGGCGACACCGTTTACCGATGCCAGGGGCGCCGGGGCCGCTTCGGGACCCGCCTTCTCCTTCTTGCCGCAACCACTGGACAGTGAGGCAACCAGGAGCAGCGTCGGCATGGTCACCGCTATGTGCCGTGACCGCATCAAGGTGCAAGCTCCGCTTCCACCACGATAAACGATGTGTCCGCCGTGGACTCCAACCGATAGTACACGCGATCCGGTTCGCCCGCACCTTCCGGTGAACCGGCCGATGCGACAGGCACGATGGAGCCGGACCAGTCCATCAGGTTGTCAGCGCCGAGGACGCGGTAACTCACATCATTCACGCCAACCGGCTTCCGGAAGGTCACCCACATCCGGCCATCATGGACAAAGGCGCGCGGCATGGCCGCGGCATCGGGTTGCTGCGGGTCGAGACCGAAGGCATAACGTTCGAAATGGCTGATGCCGGTATTCCCGGTGTCGCCTGCGGCAAAGGCCTGCACGCTGCCGGTAGTACCGGGAAACTCGCGGGCGCGCCAACCGGCGAAGGATTCAAGGCGCTCGACCAACAGGACGGTGGCGGCACTGCCGGGCCCGATGCGGTAATTGGCATCGGTTCGCAAGGCGATCTGTACGGTTTCCAGTCCGCCGACCAAGGTGGCGCTGGAACGCGGGGTGACGGACAGAAATGCCACGGTCTGGTTCGGGGCCATGTAAACGAAGCTTGGAATGCTGGTGTAGTCGATCCCGTTCGAGGCGGTTCCGGAAATGGTCAACCGGACCAGCACATCGCGGCTGATCAGATCGCGGCGGGTGATCATCAGCATGGCGGGTACGAGTCCCTCCTTGACGGCAATGGTGTCCAGCGCTTCGATTTCCACGATCATCAGCAGGTCTTCGATGGTCACCGTGCCTTGCGAGGGAGAGCCCACGCGGTACCCGGATCCGGGCATGACGGTCAGCATGACGCTTTCCATTGGCTCGGCTTGTCCGTCGGCGTATGGCTCGATCACGATATCGAGCGAGGCAACACCTTCGGGAAATTGGACGGTCGGGGGAATCCAGGCGTAATCGGTTCCATTCTGTGCCGAACCGGAAAGGTTGAGTTGCACGGTCAGCGAACCGGTCAGGCTACCGCGGCGGGTCAGGGTAAAGCGACCGGTGGCCCCCTCGTTTTCGGAGGCCTGGGCCTGGGGAACCGAAACGGTGATCATCGGTTCCAGCGCAAGCGAGCCCACCACCAACCGGCCCGATTCAACGAGGTCGTACAGGTTGGCCTGGGCGTCGGCCAAACCGGGCAGGTTGATGGAAAGATTGGTATAGCCGGTGCCAGCCCCCTTCAGATCGGCTTGCAGGCGGTGAACCCCGCCAGTCTTCACCATGCGGAGGTACTGGTGTACGAACGAACCGGGCAAGGCTGGGATGCGGCTCACATCAAGGGTGTCGCCTTCGGCGGGACTGAAGTCGGATACGGTCAGGGCACCGCGGGTGAATGCGGTGATGGTGAACCAGTCGGCACCGGCACCACCGGTGAGGGTTACCTGCGGCGTCGTCGCGTACAGGACATCGTCGCGGTGACCACCCACGGCGGCGGCATTGGTCAGCGGCGGCGCCACGAGTACATGCGGGAGGTCCGCGGCATACGCTGCGACGAATTGGACCAGGTCCTGGCCGGACAGTCCGGACGACGGCGTGGCAAGGCTGGTATTGCGGCGCAACGATGATCCATCCGCGATGACGTAGGCGGATTCAGCATAGGCATGGAGGTCGAGGCGCAACCGCTCAAGATCGGACACCGAGGTGGCGTAATGGGTGGCTGGTTCAACGGCGAGTAGTCCGATGTCGGCGGTATCATCGGCATCGATCCCCTGCTCATCGCGAACGGCAACGGCAAAGGAACCCGGGTCACGACCGGCATCCAGGTGATCATAGACCAGGCGGCCTTTCAGGACATCGGACTGGGTGAATTCGCTGCCCACACCCAAGGCGCGATCAGGTGCTTGGGGATCGGCGTTCGCCGCACGCAGGTAAAGGGCGCCGGCGGGCGGGAGGCGGGTCAGGGTATACACCAACTGGGCCGCACTGCTGTTGATATCGGCGATTTCGGGCAACAAGGCGGTGGTGCCGACGGGATAGACGATCAGTTCGCGGGTCAGGATAGTCGGTGTGCGGGCGTCGGCGTTGGGGTCGAGGCCCTGCAGGTAGGCAGCCAGGGCGGTAATGCCATCGCCGTTGGCATCCGAGTTCGCATCGGCTGCGGATTGCTTGTCCAATCCATACAGGTCTTCCCACCAATCGGGGATTCCATCGCCATCGGTATCGACGGCGGCCCGGTTGATGCCGAGATCCATGCGGTAGGTGGCGGTACGGAGCAGCTGTTCGGTGGTCAGGGTCGAGGCGGCTGGTCCGAGCAGTGCAGCCAGTTGACCATCGACACGCACATCGGCGTGAAGGTGCACCTCCGAGGTGGGCGGAAGCGGGATTCCGCCCGAGACGGGCGACAGGCCGAGGGCCAGCGCCGAGTGCGGAATATTCAGGCGGTAGGAGAAGGTTCCATTGTGCAAGGGGAACAGGGTTGTCTCGAGGGTGATGGCTTCGCCATCCGAACGGATGATCGTCCAGGAGAGGCGTCCGGTGGTGATGAGGAAATCCTGCGCGGAGGCCGTGCCGAGCACTTTGCCATAAAGGATGGTGTGGGGCTCGGTAAAGATCTGCGCGGAGGCGGTGCCGGACGTGCTCACGGCGAGCAGCACCAGGGCGATGGCGTGCCGGAGGCGAAAACGGGAATGGGGGTTGGGTGTGCTCATGGGTGCTCCCGAAAACCGGATCAATAACCGGTGAATCCGTAGGTTTGGAAGATGATGTTGATATCGGTTACCTGATCAATGAAACGGTCAAGCCCTTCATCCGGATCACTGTTCAAGGTCAGGCCCGGAATGATCATGATCCATTCCGTATTCCAGACGGAACGGCCGACAAGGCGGCTATCGAAGACGAGTTCATCGTAATCAACCTCGGCCTCGGCATTGTGGTACGCGCGGAAGCTGGAGTAGCGGCGTGGAGTTCCGATGCGGCCATTCAGGCTGTCGAGCAGCGGGGTAAACCGGCTGCGGTCCAACTGTGAGGATACCGCCGGGATGGGCACGGGTACGGCCTGGTCCACGATGTTCCAGACCCGGATCTTTTCGGGAGTCGGTTGGTTGGGAATGGCCATGATATCGGCACCGACCGGGAAGAGGTAAACGCGGGGAGCCTGCGGCAGGTCGCTCAGGACGTCATCGGACAAGTAGTCCGAGAACCAAACGCCCACCGAACGGATCTTGGTGGCGAACACGGAAGGATCGAAGGCGTGGTCGCCGCCACTCAAGGGGCGGCCGAAGGCATTCTGACCGGCGGTGATGGTGGTGCTAAAGCGCAGGACGATACCGGGCTCCACGGCGGCATTGCCGCTGGCATCGATATCGGAAGCAAACGGTCGGGCCAGGTTGCGGTATTCGGGAACATCCCAGAGGTTGGCAACGCGGGCATTTTCCAGGGTCTGCCGCCAGAGCTCATCCGCATCGGCACCGGGCTCGGGGAAGCCTTCCTCGTCCGGTTGTTCACCGTACCCGCTGGGCAGGATGCGGAACAGCTCGGTACGCAGGGACATCTTGCCGGTTTCGTATTGCGGGTTGTTGAATCCGAGGGTGCCTTTCATCGCGTCATGGTTGATGCGCAGCCATGCCAGCGCGGCGGCCAATCCACCTTCGCCCGGCTGTGGAACGCCGTCGGAGATCAAGCCGAGGGTGCGAGCCTTGATGATGTCCGAATAGAGGGCGCTCGGTGAGCCGGGGTCATTCGGATCGAAGTTCGTCTCGTAGTCATAGGCCTTGGCGGCGAGGTAGGCATAGCGGGCGGCAACGTCGAACATGCTGTTGTAGACCTGGAGGGCATGGTTCCGGTGAACGCGGAACGCCATGTCCTGATAGCGGTTCATCTGGGTCATCGCGGCCACGCGCTTGTTGAAGGCGGCCCGTTCGTCGATCAGGCGGGCACCCTGGGCCAGCACCGAGCGGTACCGGTCCGACAGGGCGCGCAGCGCTTCGATTTCCTTGAAGATAGCGACCCGCAGCGCCGGTTCGTCGCCGACGAGGTCTTCGATGCTCTTGAGCAGTTCGCGTTGTGCCTGGATCATCTCGGTGTCGGCGTTGGCGAGATTGACGGCATTTTCAGCGATATCGAAGGCGACCTCGGTGCCGAGCAGGATGCCGCGGGAGATGGATTGACCGAGGCTGATACCGGCCACGGCACCCCACCCTGCGAAGGTCAGACCGCCGCGGGCTGGTGCGAGCACGTCACCGGGAGAAACCGCGAGGCCGACGGTCGGAGCGATCTTGGGCAGCGAATCCACGGTGGCGTTCAGGAAGGTCGTGACGGTTTCCTTGGAATCCTCGGCGATCTCGATAATGCCGTTCACGGTCTTGACGATATTCAAGGCGATGGTGCGGCTGATCTGCAGCCCCAGGTTGCGGATGCGGATTTCCTCGGTGGTGGCCAGTTGCGCGTTCACCAGCCGGATGGTGCGGATGATCTCGCCGGTGAGGGCATCCCAGGCGGCGATGGCGGCGGCGATCTCGGCTTCCTGCTGGATCATCTCGCTGATGATCGTCTGCAACTCGCCTACGGCGGGGCGGCTGCCCCAAACGGTCGGGGCCTGGAAGGTGTAGCCGGAAGCCTTGACGGGCATCAACTGGGCGAAGTTGTCGAGCGCGACCTTGGGATTGTCGATATCGGTGTAGTTCACGGAATACCAGCCGTTGCGGGCCAGTGCCGGGACCGTGCCACTGCTGTCGGGTGCAAAGGTGGCGGCAAACAGCCCGCGCAAGTCACTGCCA
Organism: uncultured Verrucomicrobiota bacterium; assembly: GCA_937872895.1. Taxonomy (GTDB): domain Bacteria; phylum Verrucomicrobiota; class Kiritimatiellia; order CAIVKH01; family CAIVKH01; genus CALMUP01. The sequence continues at coordinate 203,893 of CALMUP010000008.1, read as the reverse complement.
AGCGTGGTGATGCTGTTACCGCCCAGCCCGTTGTAGGCATCAAGCAGATCGCCCTTGGTGAGGGTGCCGTTATCGGCAAAGGTGGCGAAGCCGAGCGAGGGTCCGGGGACAGTGCTGTTGTTGATCTCGCGGACATTGACGTACATGTAGAGGGCAACGTCGGGACCGTCGTATCCGGCCGGATAGAGCTTGCCGGGGCCGACCGTGCCGTCGTAGGGGCGGCCGAAGATCTCGATCAACTGGTTGCGGAAGGACAGATCCTCCTGGAATACATCGTTGCGGAATTCCGCTTCGCTGGTGGAAATCTGACGCAGGCGATTCTGGGACTGGTTGGCGTTATCCCAGACCATCCGGGCGTTTTCCAGCGCAGTAACGGCACGGTCATAGATCTGTTCGAAGTACGAGCGACCGAACACGAGGTCGTCCACCATCATCGGATTGATATCGAAGGGAACGGCTTTCGAGGAAAGGCGCAGCGGATTCAGGCCGAGGTTGGCATCATCGAAGGTCTGCTGGATCTGGTTGAGGTTGGCCGAAATGACCTTGATGTCGGTGTTGGCTTTGCGGTCAACCTTCTGGATTCCTTCAAGCGTCGTGTTGGGGTGTTCCGAAGGCAGGAGGGCGTTGGCGGTCAGCCAGTCGAAGTAGGCGCCTTGCGCACCACGCCGGGCCCAATCCTGCACGCCCCAGGCCCGGTCGGGATTCACATCGGCGTAGCCCTGCCACTGCGCGGCAACATCCTCGACATAATGGTCACGGTACGTGGAGGCCACGATTTCCGCGCCGGCCCGCGCCTTCGAGGCGGCGATCTGGGCGAACTTCCGCTCATCGAGGAAGTCAACCTTGAGGACGATGTCCATCAGGTTGTAGAACTCGGACCGGGCAACCCAGTTGAAGAACGGATGGCGCAGCAGGTCATACTGCTTGCGCAGGGCGGTCAGGTAATGGCCCCAGGCGTCGCCGTGGCCCTGCGGGTACAGGATCATCGCATCGTCCTCGTCGATGAATCCGTCCTGGTTGATGTCGGAAACGTTGTAGTTCAGCGCGTAGGCCGCCTCCCCTTCACCCTTGGTGAAGTTCCAGAAGAGGCGGTTGTATACCGGGCGAGCGAAGAAATCGTCCACGCCACGGAGGAGCGAGAGCTCCTCCTCGATCAATGTAGCGAGTTGATTCTGGAAACTGAACACGGCGGGTGCCATTGCGCCGAAATCAACCGAGCCGCTGCCGATCCCGATGGTCGGATCCTTGGCATCGGTGTAGGCCTCGTTGGCCAGCAACGCATAGAAGTCCGACAACCGGGTCGAGGCCAGTTGCAAGGCATTGGCGATGGCCGGGGTTGAGACGGGCGTGGACAGGTTGATGCTGAGGTTGGCGGCGCGATTGAGGATCGTTTCGTAGAGTTCGATCAGACCGACATTCTCGATCACATTCTTGTCGGGATTGAGGGCTACCGGTCCTTCGTATCGAGGTCCGAGTTGCTGCAACATGCTCGACACCGTGGAGGGATTGTCGCCTTCGAAGTCGCGGATGCGGGCTTCGTAGGGATTGACGGCGTCGAGGACGCGCTTGATCCAGCCGCTGGACAATTGCGCCCGGTAGTCGGGGTAGCCATCAAGGTTGAAATCATTGAATGGGTCGTTATTGCCGGCACCGGCCCACTCGAAGTTGACCTGGCTGTCGCCGTTCTGCTGCGGACGGTACCAGTCGGTGTCCTGAACGGTATCGTTCTTGTGGCGGTAGCGGGCGAACCACCAGGAATCGGCAATCAGGGTTTCCGGCGTGTTCGGATTGCCCTTGAGGAGGATCTCGGCGCGGCCGAGGCCCTGCTTGCCGCTGGTATCCGGGAACAGGAGCCAGGGTGCGGCGGTGCCACGGTTGACGATGAACGGAGGCGGCACGTTCAGCGATCCGTCATCCGGACGGTACCACCATTCGAAGACGAGTTCGTCGGCGTTTGCACCGAAGTCGCCGGTATGGCGCATCACGACATTCTCATCGAAGACGTTGTCGGACAGGACGTTCTTGATCGCACCGCGGTACCGTTCGCGGCGGTCCACCTTGATGACATGCAGGGTGACCGGCGATCCGCCCATGCTGGGATCGTTGTTCTCGGCGACGGTGACCCAACTCACATCGGGGTACGGTACGGCGGGGTTGCCGGGAATAATCCCGAAGGGATCCATGAAACCGGCATTGGGAATAAGGGCCAGACCGGGTCCGAACTGGCGGGCCGGCTCGGGGGTCTTCGGATCGGTAAAGGGAACGAGGACATCGGAGCCGGGTTCAATTGGAACAAGGATCGGTTGCTGGGTAACCGGATTCAGCAACACTTTCTGCTGGAGGCCGATCAGGTATTTTCCAGCGAGGAACTGCCCGTTGGCATCCTGCAGTTCAGCGGGATTCCGTGATTTCTCATAAAGGGCGTTTACAGCGGTACGCCAACCGGTGTCGGAGTCCTCGGCCAGGGCCAACAGGGCATCACGATCCTTTTCCGTCATGATGTTGGGCTCGAGGATATAGACGGCGGGCGGCGGGGCGGTCAGGGTGGATTCGCCGATACCCTTGTCGTTGACGAAACCGGACATCTCGAGACGACCGCTGATGGTGATGCCGGTGGCGGGATCCACGCTCTGGGCGATCGGATCGAACCGGAAGCGTTTCTGCAGCGAGGCAGGCAGGTCGTTGAACACGTATTTGCCACCGCTGACACGGGTGCGACCGGAGGCGGGCAGGAGGGTAGTCGGGAAATTCCCGATGGAGAGCGGCTGGGTGCGGATATCGAGAACCTGGCCCATGCGCACGGTCCAGCTATTGGTCAGCAAGCCGGTTTCACCACGCGGGTTCAAGGCATCAAATACCACTTCACCGACGGCGAAGCCAAGCACACCGGGCAAGCCGGGCGTGGGAACGGATTGCAACGCTCCGTCGCCATCCAGGAACTGGGTGGTCGGATTGTCCTGCCGGTATTCGCCGCCACTGTAGGTTAGCGTCTCACCGGCCTTGAGCACCGGCGCCACGGTCGGCCAGTCGCTCTTGTACAGGATGCGGTTGGGGCGTGCGTTCGATTCGGCGGCTTCGGTGATGATGCTGTTGACGGCCAGGCCACGGATGGTCGAGATGTCGTTCGGCATGAAAGAAATGCTGTCACCGGTATTCGGAATGGCGGCGCGTTTCTGCTCGGTCACCTCGTTGTACACGATGCGGCCGGGTTGACCCGCAGGCCACCAGAAACCGGGGGCCAACGGATAATAGATCGAATAGGTGAACCAGGCGTTTTCGCCACCGGAAACCGCCCAGGCCGTGCCTTTGTGGTCTTCCCAGTAGGTGGATTGGCTCTTGATGTTGCGGCCGAAAGTCTCCGGGGCCGGGGAAGCGCCGATCACCACCCCGAGCGGATAAAACGGGATGACCGGTTCGCCGGCCTCCATGCGCACATACGGTTCCTGGGCGAGGGATTGAGGGCTCGCGGTGACCGCGTCGCTGATGCCGACCGGCGTCACCTTGGCCTGATTGGCAAACCGGTAGTTCGGAATGGTCGTAATTTCCTTCTCGATCTCGTAAACCCGCATGGCGAATTCGCTGATCGCGGTATCGAAGTACTGAACGAGGACAAACGGATGCGATGTATAATCCGAGGGCTGGCCGTTTTCCCCGGCGGTATTCCGGTTGTACCGGTTGAGATCGCGGAAGCGCAGCGCGTAGGCGGCGGGCGGGCGCGGTGAGACCTGGGCATAACGAAGCGAGGGCGCCATCAGGGCATGTTCCTCGTTCGGATTGTAGCCGGGCACGGCGGGATTGTTCTGCACGTACACGGCCGGTTGCTGGATGCGGGTCGGGTTGTACGAGGTTGAGCGGACGATGATATTGGTCAGCAGCCCCCCCTGCCCGTCCGAGGTGATGTTGGTAAAACCGGGGGCGACGAGCTGATCCTGGTTCTGGCCGTTGACGCCATCGCTGCCAAACTGGCTGGCAATGACAATCCGGCCGAGGCCCTGGGCCTCGTTGGTCGGCCAGACCGGCAGGTAGGTGCGGGCGGTGTACGGCCAGAGGATTTCATCCGTCTGGCGGGGATCCTTGTACCAGACGACCACGATGCGTTGTTCCGCCGAGGCACCGGGGTGCAGGTTGACCGGGATGACCGGGCCGGGCAGCGCAGTGCGGTTGACCACGATCTTTTCACCGGCGGTGGAACGGAGGCGCTGCACGTCATAAACATCGCGGGCGCGGATGCCGTCTAGTTTGGTGGCATCATAGATCGAGGGATTATAGCGTGCACCGTTGAAGAAGACGTATCCGGTTCCGAGATTCGCCTCGTCGAGGGTGGTGTCGCGAATGGCCTGGCCGATGATGGCATTCGCGGGCGAGGGTGCGTCGTTGTTCCAGGTCCGGGTATCGACCATGCGCACGCGCAGGTACTCCTTCGGATCACCGCGACCGATCCGCTTGATCTCGCCAAAGAGCAGGACGGTGCGGCCGGCCCGTTGCGCCGTGAACAAGCTGCCGCCGGAAATCGCGGCGTCGTTTTCGGTGTACTTCAATTCCTTGAAGAAGAAGGTTCCGGTCGGATCCGGGGTCAGTTGCACCGGTGGTGTTCCGGCGATATGGGGATAGTGGGGTTGCTCGGGCGGCAGGACATCGACCAGCACGCGCACCGAACCGCCATCGGCGCTGTTCCATGTGGCGCGGAACAGGCCGGGAACGACGGGATACAGGCGCTGGGCGTTCGGATCCCAGACCGCCATGTCGGGGTCGGGCACGTTCTGGTTGCTACCGGCCACGCTCAACTTTTCAATCGCATCGGGCGGACGAAGCAGCAGCGAGGCCAGCGATGCGTTGGCAGTGAACATCATTTCATTGGTCTGGAACATGTAGGCGCCGATGCGCACGGTATCCTGGTAGATCTGGCTGCCGTACAACCAGAGCACGCGGGCGGGACGGCGGAGGTTGGGGATGGCGAGGCCGCGGTATTCCTTGCCGTCATTCGCGAAGAAACTGTTCTGCCACTCAGCGACCGGGCCGTTGCCATCGGAAAGCGGCTGACCGGTCAACAAGGACCCGTTCTGGCTATTGATTTCACCGCTGGAGACGAAGTAGAACCCGTCGCCGTTTACCCAGCCGCTCAGGGCGCTGGACGTCGCATTGGTTCCGACGCGCGCGGCGGAGGCAACCTTGACCTGCTCGCCGGGATTAAACCAGAAGGTGCCTTCCAGGCTGCCGATGACTTCCTCGGCGGAGTTCGTGCCGGTACCCACACGGAACACGCGGGGCAAGGCGGAGCGGGATGCATCATCCACATTCACCTTCACACCGAACTGGATCTGCCAGATGTACTCGATGCTGGCCCAATCGTTCATGGCGAAGGAGTCAACCTGCTGGCGTTGCGGCGGCGTCTGGCCGACGGTAAACTCATTGGTGTACACCGGGGTGCCCACGAACACGCCACGGGCGCTTCCCCGCGCCCGGTAGGCCTTGGGAACGTAGCGGATATCGAGGCCGGGTCGGCTGAAATCAAGAACCTGGCCGTCGATCTGGGCGATCACCGAATCGCCTTTGGCAATCCAGTGGATCTTGGTGGAGTCCGGCGATGGATTTCCGGCGGCGCTGGAGACGAGCGGTCCGGCCCAGGGGTTGTTCTGCGGATCGCGTTCAATGCTCTCGGTCGCTGTGAAATCGTGGTTGATCACCAGGGCGAAGTCGTGACGCCAGCGCAGGGTCACGGTGGTGTCGCCATTCAGGTCAAAGGAGTACTGGCTCGGGTCGCCGGTCTGCGGGGTGTTGTTCACCGAAAGGCCGGTGGTAACGAAGCGTTGGCGGGGCGGATTGGTGGAATTCAGGAATCCGTCGGCAGGGACATTGCTGCTGTCAAAGAGGTAGTTCGTGGCGGCACCGAGGTACACTTCGTTGGCGGCGGCAATGGAGACCCGCATGCCATCGGACAGGTACGGAATGGTCACGGTGGTAGATGGATTGACCACGTTGGTGAGAAGCCCGCCCTGCTTGTTGAAGATGGAAACCACAAAGTTGGAGATGAACCGGTCTCCGCCGAGGACTTCCGACGAAACGGTCAGCGTGCGGGGGCGTTTGTCGGTCTGGAACACGTAGTCGCGGTTCAACTCGTTGGACGCGGTGTCGTAGAGGGTCAACTCGCCGATACCGCCTTCGGCACCATATACACGAATGATGGCATTCTGGCGGGTGAACCCGTTATTCCAGAGAACCGATGCCGCATTGGCCGGAGGCGCGGTAAAGGCCGCCTGGAACTTCAAGGTGGAGCCACGATTAAGTCCGGCAATGTCGACCATGCGAATGGAATCGGAGCTGGCTGAACTGGAAGATGGATCGTCGATGTTGAGTTGTCCACCTCCGCCGGGACCGGCCAGGCGGATGTTGGACATCGGCATGGGGCGCTGGAGCAAGGTGCCTGCCCCACTCGGTCGCTGCCATCCGACGGACAGATTATCGAGACCGGCACCCTCTTTCCCCAAGGCCGAAATATAATAGTAGTTTCCGGCCTGCAGGAAAATCGGCGCGGACTGCTGCGAGGAATACTTGTTCCATTGATTGGGCGAAGTCCAACCGGGAACACTGGCTATCAGCGTGGCGTTCGCAGGATTCGTGTTGCTGCTGAGCCACAACTGACCGTTGTCATCGCTGGCGATCCAGAATGTGTAGAAACCGGTTTGCGGTGCGACAAGATAACCGTGAATGCGCTGGCCGTAACCATCTCCGATATTGATCGGCGCTTCGAAGTTGCCGCCGACGATGTTGCGCGAGGCAGGAAAGTTGGGATACAGCGGCCAGGAGGTCAGGAAGGCAATCTCATTTCCAGGTATGGGCTTGAACACTTCGCGCACGCCACCAATTCCGCCCGGTATATACAAGGGTTCCAGTACCCGGGCGGAGCGGGTCAATGAATCCGAGTAGATGTAGGCGAATTTGTGATCAGTGCCATCCATCAGGATGGACAAGCCGGTGATGGATTCCAGGGTATCGTTCTGGATGGTGATATCAAAGGAGTTGGTGCCCCACGGCCGGATGGTCGCGGTAAAGGCCATGTCGTTCTGTTGTGCGGTGGCGGCGGGCACCCAGAGCAGGAGTGCGGCGGCGCATGCGGCAGTCAGCCGGATAACCGAACCTACACGGGAAGTGATGGAGTCATTCATGATGCGGCCTCAGAAGGAGTTCAGGGAGTCGATCAGGCTGATGCGGTTGAGTTCAAAGCGGCCCTCGGTGCGGATTCCGATGGGCTGGTTGACGGGGTCGGGGCCGAGTGGCTTGTGCAAGCCGAAGACCTCTTCGCGGTAGATGCCGCGGATCCTTTCAACGCCGTAACCGGCGGCCTCGAGGGGATCGCCGGAGAGTCCGTCGAAATCAATCCGGATCAACCGCTCGATGTCGAAGCCGCGGGTATGGTCCGGGTGACGACGGTGGCGGAACGGGTTGGTCGGGTGGTTGGCGGGAAGGTACACCCGGCCGGTCAGGCCCGGGGCGCCAAGGTCGGAGGGTTGAGGCAGACTGGCTACGGGACGGTTGTCTCCGGCGCCGGGTGCGAAATCGCCCTCGAGGGGGAGTTCCGTACGCATAACCCGTGCGGCGTCGCGGTAGGCGGCGGAAAGCGCGTTGATGGCGGCGATCTTGGCAGCAGCATAAACGGAATTCGTCGTATACAGGACGTTGAAGGCGCGTTCGGAGATCGCGGCATCCGCAGCTGCGGCGATAGCAAGGGCAGGCGCCGCCGCGAGTGCAGGCGAGGTGGCGAACGCGGTATAGTCGAGGGTCGGGGTCTGGGTGGGCAACGGATAGCGGGCGATCATGTCGGAGAGGGCGATGCGGCCGGCCTGTTCCGCGAGGTCGGCGATGTCACCGACCGGCTCTGATGCATGGTCAACCGCGGCCTCGGCGATGGACTGGAGGACGGTATCGACAGCGGCCACGGAACGGTTATCCGTGTACATCGGGACCTTGGCCAGAAGAGCGGCATTGAGGGCGGCGACCGAGGCATCCAGGGAACGGAGCAAGAGGGCAACGGATTCAGTGGTGGCACCGACATCCTGCGCCAAGGTGGCGGCTTCAGAGGCGGCGGCCGCAATCATGTCACCAAACGTTCCGCCGGCAATGAAGCGCTGATACAGATTGGCGGTATCGGCGTACGACGAGGCGGTATGATGGGCGGCAGTGAAACGGTTGGTCGGATCCGCATCATTTACCGCGGCCACCACGTCATTGACCATGTCGATGGCGCGGGAATCCTGGTAAAACGACTGATCGCGCAAATCGGTGGCGGCCGTGAGCAAATTGGAAACAACCGGATCGCTGGTGTCGGCGATAATGGCGGACAAGGCGGCGGAATTGAAGGTTTGGATAAACTGACCGAAGGCCTCGGCGACATCGGCCTGTTCAACGATGGTAACGAGATCAGGTTGTACTGCGGCGACAATATCGTTGCGCAATTGCACCCGCCCACCCTGCGTAGAAAGATCTGCAGTGCTGGTCAGGGTCAAGGCCGCAGTTTGACTGGCCGCCTCCTCGACCAGGGCATCAAGGGCATCGGTGGCGGCGGCATCACCGAAATCAAACGCGGCGCTGGCGTACCGCATGGCCGGTTGCGGCGGGAATACCGGGTACAGGCGAGGATCAGTAACCAGCGACAGGTCATCCGGACCCGCCATCACGGCGGCATTGTTGGTCATCTGACCGTACACACGGTTTAGAATGGCAACATCCTTTAGCAGAAACGCCTGACCGGCACCGTTTACATGGATGATCAGGCGCAAGTCGGCTCGGTCGAATGCCGGCGTGGGCACTTCAGGATCGGGGGCGATCGGGATGTTGGCGGCATCGAGCGGAACCGGAACTTCGTTCACGGAGTCGAGTGAAATCGAACCAATCCACAAGCCCCGGTAAGGACTCGCCTGGGCGAAACCAGGTTGAACAGCCAACAGGCTCAGGGTGATGGTGGCGGCAAGCAAGCCGAGGAACTTCCATGGTGTGGCGCGCATAATTGGTTTCCTTCTCAATCGGAGCTGCCTAGTCATCGCCGCGCGAAGCGGTCACGGGTAGGTAGGTTACGGTTCCCAGATCCGAGGTGATTTTCAGCAGGGAATGCATCGCTCCGGTTCCGGCATCGTAGGCGCGAAGCACTACTGGCCAGCGAATCGCCTTTCCGCCAGCCAACGGAGGAAAGGTTTGGGTAAATGAACCGGCTTCGTAGTGGAGGTAGGTTGTACCCGTGTTGCCGGTGGTGGTTTCAACCGAAGGGATCGGCGTGCTCAACGGGATTGGTTGTCCGGGCAATGCCACATGATCAACCGTATAGCTGATGGGATGATCGGTACGATTCCTGAAGGTGATTTGGGAACCGGAAACGGCATCAAGGACCACTCCGAATCGGGTTCCGGTAGTGACGTCAAGCGGGCCGTTGTACCGTGAGCGTCCTTGCGAGAAGATCCAGTAGGCCTCACCGGCCTTCATGGTCTCGGCCGCCGGATTTACCACTTGACGCCAAAGGCCATTCACCAGCCGGTAAATGCGGTTGTGCTTGTGCGCGGGTGATCCACGGAAGAACTGCGCAAACGTCGGCTCACTACCTTTGAGCAACGGAAAACCGGCCAGCGTATAGGCATTCGGTTGCCATGCAACCTGCACCAGGGCAGGACTACCCAAAACCGTCCATGTCGCATTGGTACGGCTAAAAACGAGATACGATTTTGCCCCGGGCAACGAATACAGGTTGGACAAAAAGGCATCCGAACGGTCCGGCGCATACCACACGGCCCATCCGTATGACTGCAACATGTTCACGGTTGGATTGCTGATATACTGGGCACCGGTGGAGGCATCGGAGAAGGTCGCTACGACGTCGATCGGCAGACCATCGAGCAACACGCCCGGACTCGATACCGGTGGATCAACCTCCAGATAAACCGCATTCCATCCGGGATTGAGTTCGATGACCTGCGTTCGCAAATGGCCGGATTGCGCGTGCGACAAACCGACAGACCACACGAATGCCAGAGCAATACTCAACCCCGACAACCAATTGGTATTGACGCGCACGCGAGAAATCAATGGTCGGGGCTGCTTCATGGGGTACTCCTCGGAAATACGTCATGTGATGGGTGACTGTCGGTTCGCTATCAGCACACGAAACAACAATCGCTGCTGGTAAGCAGGGCAAGTACCGGACGGATGACGAGTGGACCGGCGGCCACGCTTGCTCCCTGAAATGATACCTGATGAAATCACCACTACCATATTCAGGGTATCCCCGATAAACCGCAAACACATTTAGCTGGTTAGTAATAATAAAACGTTTTGATGTCTTGTTTGTTTAGATCGTGTTTGGCCGCTTCCCCCTGAACAAAAGTAATTGGCCACTGCTCGGTCACATGGTACCAACCCGTCATGCGCGGAGCGTTCAAGATCGAATGCCGGTTACAACCCGATGGTCGTAGTGGAATCGGGTACCAGGAGGTTTCTGCCCCGTGGCACTTGAGCAAGCCCTACTGGGATGGCGAGGTGTTGCTGGTGCAGGCGGTGAATGCGACGGCGGGGGTGTTCGCCGGGGATCATCTGGCCATGGAGGTGCGGGTCGAGCCGGGGGCATCGGTTCTGCTGACCTCGCCGAGCGCCAGCCGGATCCACACCATGCCGCAGGGGGAAGCCACGTTGACCCAGCAGATATCCGTCGCGGACGGCGCCTGGCTGGAGTGGATGCCCGAGCTGTTCATCCCGCAACGCGGCTGCCGCTACCGGCAGGAGACCACGATCGACCTGGCCGCCGGAAGTTCCGCTTACCTCGTGGAAACCCTCGCCCCCGGCCGGGTGGCCCACGGAGAGGCCTTTGCCTTCGAGCGCATCGCGTGGAGGACGCACGTGCGCATCAACGATCGGCTGGTGCTGGCGGAACATTACCACCTGAACCCTTCGGATCACAGCCTGGCGGATGTGCGCGGTACCCCACCCCGCTACTTCGCCAACGTGATGATTGCCTCACCGCACCGGCTCCCGGTGCGTGACTGGCAGGAGGCGGCGCTGGCCTGGTCGGATCCGGAAGTCCATACGGGCATCACCCAACCCGCCCCGGACCTGGTGCTGGTCCGGATGCTGGCCGACTCGAGCGATGCGATGAAAAACGCACTGGCCCGCCTGCGGGAGCTGGTTGCCGGCACCCTGCCCAAGCTGCGGCAATCGGCGCGGAAGCTCTAATCGCGGCGTGCAGGCCGATCAGGTGCCGGTTGGTGTGGACTGCTTGACCAACCGGGCGACGTACTTGCCGAGCATGTCGGTCTCGAGGTTTACTTTCTGGCCGACGTGGACGCGGATCAGGTTGGTGTGGCTGACCGTGTGCGGGATGATGTGGACGGAGAATTCGCCGTCCTTCAAATCAACGATGGTGAGGCTGATGCCATCGATGGCGATCGACCCCTTCGGAACCATCCCATCGGTGATCGCCTTCGGGCATTGGATACGCCAGATGAAATCGTGTCCGACCGGTTCCCAGGCCGAGGTGGTACCGGTGCCGTCGACATGGCCGGAGACGAAATGCCCGCCGATGGTGTCACCCATGCGCAAGGCGCGCTCAAGGTTCACCAGGTCGTCGAGCCGCAGGTCCCCGAGATTGGTCTTGTTGAAGGTTTCATCGAGCAGATCAAAGGTGAAATCCTGGCCGGTGACCTTCGTCACGGTGAGGCAGACCCCGTTGTTGGCGATGCTTTCACCAACGACCAGTTCGGGTGACCACGGTTCACAGTGGATGGTCAGGCGACCGGAGCCGTCCTTGCGCCGCATCACTTCCTTCACTACGCCGATCTTCTGGATGATTCCACTGAACATGATTCGCCCCGTTTAATTCATCGGCGTACGTTTTGCGACCAGCAAGACATCACCGCCGAGTTGTTCGACGTGTGACATAACAAAACCGGGGGCACGATCCAACTGCCAACCGCGCCCGGCCACGCCCGGGGTCGCGGCATCCCCCAGAAAACGGGGCGAATAGAACATCCAGCATTGATCAATCAGGCTTTCCCTGAGCAGCGCTTCGGCCAGTACGCCCCCGCCCTCGCAGAGCAGGTGCATGCACCCGCGGGCCGCGAGGTCGCGCAGGACGGCTTTCATCGAGACGTTCCCGCGGGCCGCCGCTACCTGGACCACCGTGATGCCCTGCCGCTGGAGCGCGTCCGCCTGCGCGAAGTCCCGGGTGGAGTAAACGAGGGTGCGGCTGCGCGCTTCGTCGGTAAAGACGCGTGCCTTGAGCGGCAAGGGGCGTGATCCGGCGATCACCACGCGCCAGGGTTCACGGCCTTCGGCGGGTCGCGGAAGCAGCGAAGGATCATCGGCCCGGATGGTTTCCGCGCCGACCATGACCGCATCAACCGCCCGACGCAGCTCCTGCACGGCCTCGCGGGCTCCGGGTCCGGTGATCCACTTGGATTTCCCGCGCGGGTCGGCGATGCGGCCATCGAGGGAGCAGGCCAACTTGAGGGTGACGTAGGGACGCTTGTGCAACAGGCGCGTGGCGAACGGGGCGATCAGGGTCTGGCACGATGATTCCAACACGGGCCGGGTGACGGTGATGCCAGCCCGGGCGAGGATCTTGTCGGCGCGGCCGGCGTGGGCCGGATTCGGATCGACACACCCGTAGACGACGCGACGGATCCCCGCCGCGATGATCGCCTCGGTGCACGGTGGCGTGCGGCCATGGGTGCAGCATGGTTCAAGCGTCACGTAGAGGGTCGCGCCGCGGGCCTGTTTCCCGGCATCACGCAGGGCGAACACCTCGGCGTGCGGCTCACCGGCCCGGGGATGGAAACCTTCGCCGAGGATCCGCCCCGCCTTGACGACCACCGCACCGACCGGCGGATTCGGCCGGGTCATCCCCTCGCCCTGCAAGGCCAGGTCGATGGCATGCTGCATCCAGAATTGGTCAATCTTCGGTTGTTTTGCGTTAGTCATGTCGACAGAATGATTGGGTCAGAATGATTTCCGGAGGGTTTTTATGGTGATGGCACCACCATTCATGTTGATCCAATGAAACCGCGAAAGGTTGGTTAACATGAACATTTTTTCCAAGTGCGAAGCATAACCTCTGACATGATTCCGAACCGCGGAAATATGCCAACCGGCTTGTTCATCAAGAAGGCATAGTTTTTGCTGCCCGATGATGCGGCCCTGATCCATAATGGGTACAGATCCCAGTCCTGCGGGCGGACCTCCCAACAGACAAAGCAACGCTTCCCTGTATAAATCGATGTCCAGATGGGTTCCCCAATCAGAGAGGATATCCTTAAGCAACATCAGGAAGTTGCGCGAAGTGGCGCCCGTTCCAGACCACCCTTCATCCACCAATGTCCAGTTCCGCCGTTCAACAGCAGTCAAACTGCTGGATACAAAACGATGTTCAACGGAACCAGGACGGAAGTTGATCAGCTTGCCATGCGGAATACCAGCTAGAAGAAGATAGTTGATCAACTGTTTCTGATGGCGACCTGCAAGCGCATCCGCGACCTTGAGTTCGTAGACAACTCCGTTATTCACAACCATATCGAGGTAGTATGTCTTGATAAACGACTGATGCGTGACGAGGACCTCGGCCTGCTCCAGCACGGATTGCATGATCAAAGCACACCGTTCTACCAGCGCCTTTTGATAGATTTTTTCATCGCAAAAGCGGCCGAACAAATTATGCACATCAAACACATGCCGCATTACCTGATGGTCAATCCCATAAAAGGATTGCTGATCAGCGGGACATACATCAAAGCGGCACTCGATCGGCATAAAGCAGGATCCTTTGCATCATCATTCTGCCGGAAATCATCCTGTCGAGTGCTCGATGCCCAGCAGGGCGTCGACGAATTCGTCGGGGTCGAACGGGGCGAGGTCGTCCTGGCCTTCGCCGAGGCCGACGTAGCGGATGGGGATGCCGAGTTCCTGGCGGATGGCGAAGATGAAGCCGGCCTTGGCCGAGCCGTCGAGCTTGGTGATGATCGCCCCGGTGAGCGGCGTGCGCAGGTGGAATTGCCGGGCCTGGTGGATCGCGTTCTGGCCCATCGAGGCATCGAGCACGATCCAGGTATGGTGCGGTGCACCGGGCAGTTTCTTGCCAACGGCGCGCACCACCTTCTCGAGTTCATCCATCAGCGGCAACTTGGTGTGCATGCGGCCGGCGGTATCGATGATGACCACCTCGGCCTTCTTCGCGATCGCCTTGTCCATCGTGTCGAAGGCCACCGCCGCCGCGTCGGCCCCCATCGCCCCGGTGACCACATCGCACCCGACCCGTTCGGCCCACAGTTTCAACTGGCTGGAACCGGCGGCACGGAAGGTATCGGCCGCGCCGAGCACCACGGTCTTGCCTTGCCGTTGGACCAGCGAGGCGAGCTTGGCGGTGGAGGTCGTCTTGCCGGAGCCGTTGATGCCGATCATCAGGACGCATTGAGGAACCTGTTCCCCGCGGAAATCGTAGGTGGCGGGTTCCCCCAGCGCTTCGCGCAACGAGCGCCGCACGACGTCCCGCGCATCGGAACCCCGCGCCACCCCGTCGCGGCGCAGCGAATCGAGCAGTTCATGCGACAGCCGCACCGGCAGGTCGGCCTGCAGCAGCCGCGCCTCCAGTTCCTCGAGCGTTTCCTCGTCGAGGGCGGATGTACGCCCGAACAGGCGGCTCAACGCGGAGGTGAATTGCTGCCGGGTACGGCCAAGGGCGTTGAACCAGCGGTTCATGGCACGGCCGGTTTGGTGCGGGAAGGATCGTTCACCGCGCGCACGGTGCGGGTGGGACGGCTGACCTCCTTGGCGGCGCGGTCGAGGATGCCGTTGACGAACTTGCCCGACTCGTCACCGCTGAGTTCCTTGGCCAACTCGACCGCCTCGTTGATCGAGACGACGGGCGGGATATCCTCGCGGTGCAGCATCTCGAACAGGGCCACGCGCATGACATTGCGGTCCACTGCGCCCATGCGCGTGACATTCCAGTGCTGGGCCAATTGCTGGATCCGCTGGTCGAGGTCGGCCTTGTGCGCCTCGACGCCGCGGATCAACTCCTCGGCGAAGGTGCGCAGCGCGGGACCGGCCTTGCGTTCCAGCCAGAAGTCGTCGAGCGCCTCGGCGAGATCGTTCTGGTTGAAGTCGCGCTGGAAGAGGAACTGCACAGCCCACATGCGGCTCTCATGACGTCCGTTGCTCATGCGTCAGATCTTCCCCAGCAGCCGGGCCATCTCGATGGCGACCAGCGCGCACTGCCAGCCGCGGTTGCCGTGCTTGCCGCCGCACCGCTCCATCGCCTGCTCCATCGTGCGCGTGCCGACCACGCCGTCCACCACGGGGATGCCGTGCGCGGCGGACAAGGCTGTGCACTGCGCGGCGACGTTGGTGGTGATGAGTTCGGCGTGGTTGGTCGCGCCTTCAATGACCACGCCGAGGCCGATCAGGGCGCGGTACTGCCCCGATGCGGCGAGCTTCTGGAGCGCCTGCGGGATCTCGAACGAACCGGGCACCCAGATCACCGTGATGTCCTCCTCGCGACCGCCGTGCTGCCGGATGCAATCGATGGCACCCTGCAGCAGGTTGCGGGTGAACAGGTCGTTGAACCGGCTGACGACCAGGCCGAAACGCAGGTCGGCAGCATCCATCTCTCCCGTGATTTCCTTCATGGTATTCATCCTTCGTCGTTCATGCCGCTGGTTACAGCAAGTGCCCGAGTTTTTTCTTCTTCGTGCTTAGGTAGCGGGCGTTGTGTTCGGTTCCGGGCAGGACCAGCGGGACCCGTTCGGCCACGTCGATGCCGAAAGACTCGAGGCCGGTGATCTTGCGCGGGTTGTTGGTGATCAAGCGGACCTTGCGGACATTCAGGTCGAGCAGCATCTGCGCGGCGATGGTGTAATCGCGCTCGTCGGCCTCGAAGCCGAGCTGTTCGTTCGCCTCGACCGTATCCATGCCCTGTTCCTGCAACGCGTAGGCGCGGATCTTGAACTCAAGCCCGATGCCGCGGCCTTCCTGGCGCAAATACAGCAGGACGCCGTGCTGTTCGCGGCCGATCATCTGCAGGGCCTCGTGCAGCTGCGAGCCGCAATCGCACCGCAGGGAGCCGAAGGCATCGCCGGTCAGGCACTCGCTGTGGATGCGCACCAGCGGGGCTTCCCGGGTGTGCGGCTCCCCCATGACGAGGGCGAGGTGCGTCTTCTGGTCGATCAGCGATCGGTACATCGACATGCGGAACACGCCAAAGTCGGTGGGCAGGTTGATCTGGGTGTCGAGCTCGATCAGCTTCTCGCGCAACGCGCGGTACTGGATGATCTCGCGGATGGTGATCATGCGGAGGCCGTGTTTCTTCGCCAGGACCTTCAGCTCGGGAACGCGGGCCATCGATCCGTCGGCATTCAGCACCTCGCAGATCACGCCACCAGGCTTCAGGCCGGCGAGGTGGCAGAGATCCACCGCAGCCTCGGTGTGACCGGGCCGCTTCAGCACGCCGCCGGCCATGGCCTCGAGCGGGAACATGTGGCCGGGACGGTTGAGGTCGGACGCGGTGGTGGCGTCGTTCATCAGCGCTTCCACGGTGCGGGCACGGTCAAAGGCGCTGATCCCGGTGGTCACACCGTCGCGGGCGTCGACCGATTCCATGAACGCGGTGCGGTATTGATCGCCATCCCCGTGCGACATCATGCGGGACAGGCCGAGCCGGCGCAGGCGGGTTGGATCCATGGCAATGCAGATCAGGCCGCGCCCGTGGATGGACATGAAGTTGATCGCTTCCGGGGTGATCTTGTCGGCGGCGATGATCAGGTCGCCCTCGTTCTCGCGGCGGGCATCGTCGGTCACGATCACCATCTCGCCCTGCCGGAACGCGGCGATCGCCGCCTCCAGGTTCGCGAAGGCGCTGTTGCCCGATCCAATCTCTTCCTTCTGTGTCGTTTGCATAAGTCGCTCAAACGACCTGATCAGGGCAGAATACACCTCCGGTACGGAGGACCTTCCTTTTATCCAGACTATACTGTCGGCGCCAGATGGATGCCCCTGCACCTGACTGGCTCAACCCCGGCCGGAACCGGCCGACGTTCGCGGGCTGCACCGCCGATCGGGAATTTCCCGCGCAAACGCGGGATCACCCTGCCCTGAAGGTCAAAGGCGACTATCCTTTTTTTCCGGGGGGAAAGCAAGCCCGCAACGGGTGGAAATTGGTTCCAGTCCTTGGAAATGCGCTGGTTACACGTGTCCAGGGACTGGACAAGGGCCGGAATCGGGCCTACGGGACGGTCAACGGACCGCGCACCGAGATCGCCCCGCGCAACTGGCCGACCGTGTAGCCGGTGGCCTGATCACCGGGATATGCGGCGGTGATCGCGGCCTGGACGTCGGGGTCGAGCGCCGCTCCGTGACAGGTCAGGCAGACCGGTTCGGTATAGAGGTATTTCACATAGCGGACCTCGTTGGTACCGGCCGCCTGTCCTTCGCACACGTCGGCGGGGAAACGCATGGCGGACTCTGTCGGCGTGCGCGGGGGATCCCCGGCGAGGGCCATTTCGGCCGACGTCAGTTTGGCGGTTTCCCAGGCGTCGGGTTGGCTGGCCGGATTGCGCGGCTTGAGGGTGACGCGCCGGACTTGCCAGCCGGTCTCGGCCGAGATCTCGCGGGCGATGGCCGGAGCACGGTCGCGGCACACCGCCACCGCCCCGGTCACGCCACGCTGCTGCATCGCCGCCACCAGTTCGGCCTTGAGAGCCTGCCCGTACCGCTGCGCGATCTCCGCCGCCAAGGCCTTCTCCGGAAAGTCCGGATCGACCTCCGGTTCGGCCGGCAGGGAGGTTGCCGCGAGCGCGGCGAAGCAACCGGCCAGGATCAGGCATTCGATGCGCATACCTCACCCTCCTTCGTCGCCACAAGTGGCAGCTTCAAGGTGAAGCACGTGCCTTTCTTCGCCTCGCTCTGGCAGGTGATATCCCCGCCAAGCATGGCGGCAAACCGGATGCAGATCGACAAGCCCAATCCGGTGCCGCCGTATTTCCGGGCAATGGTCTGGTTCGCCTGCTGGTACTGGGTGAAGATCCGCTGGACCTCGTCGGCGGACATGCCGATGCCGGTATCGCGCACCCGGATGACCGCCCGGTCCTCCTCGCGGTCGACCGATACGGTCACCGAACCTTCGTCGGTGAACTTGATCGCATTGGTCAGCAGGTTCGCCACGATCTGCCGCAGCATGACCGGGTCGGCCGGCACCTGCAGGCTCGGCGCGGACGTGGTGAAGACCAGTCCGATGCCCTTGGTCTTGGCCTTCAGCATCAAGCTGTCGATGCAGGCATGGGCCAGCGGGTCGAGGACAACCGGCTCCGTCTTGACCTCGTAATGACCCGACTCGAGCTTGAAGAGGTTGAGCAGGTTGTTGAGCAACTCCAGCAATTGCAGGGAACTGTTGTAGATGTAGTTCGAGAAATCGCGGGTCTCCTGGCTGACATCGCGCTGTTCGGCCTGGAGCAGCTCCGAGTAGCCAAGGATGACCTGGATCGGTGTGCGCAGCTCGTGCGAGATCATCGCGGCGAAATCATCCTTGTCGCGGCTCAACTGCTCGGCCCGCAACCGCGCCCGCTCGATCTCCTGCCGTTCACGCAGGCACTGCTGCATGTGGCTGACCGCAAGCTGGATGTAGCGCACTTCGCGGATCATTGAGAGCGATCCGGCATCGGGCGGGTCGAAGGTGCCCTCGGCGACGGATTGCAGTTGCCTGGAGACACGGCGCAACGGTGCGGAGATCCACTGCGAGATCAGCCAGCCGATCACCACGACGGCGAGGCACACCGCCACCACCCCGATCGCCGCGAAACGCTGGTGTGGCTCGATCACTGCCAGCAGTTCCGACCGCGGTGTAAGCACCGCACACCACCAGGTCCCGCCCATGACGCCGGGCAGCGGCAGCGAGTTGGCGAAATACGGCACGCCACCCAGCTCCATCAACCGCGTCTCGGAAGCTCCGGCCAGGACGTCCGCCTGCGCGAGTGCCCATCCGATCCGGGTCAGGTCGTCGGCCCCCGCCCCGCTGGGCATGAGGTGGTCACCCCCGTTGAACAGGAAGACGAGACCATCCGAACCGGGCTGCGAGGCCGCCAGGAAGTCGCTGATCGTCTCGGTGAAGAAATCCACGGTGAAGACCCCGCGCAACCGGCCGTCCGGATCACGCAATGCCCGCGCCGCCGTGACGCCCGGACGACCTTCGTGAAAGATCGTGATGTCCGTCCACACCGTGTCCGCGGAGCCGGCCGCCTTGCGGTACCAGCCCAGGCCGCGCGGGTCGTAGGGACGCACCGGACGCACCACGCCCGTGCGGGTACCGTCCGCGGCGATCGCGAATTCCTGCGGGACGCCCCCCTGCTCGCCCGGACAACTGGTGTTGACAACCGGATCCGCCCGGTCGATCCATGCCCCGGCGAAGCACCCGCTTCGGTCATCGCTGTAGGAAATCCACGCTAGGTGCTGCTGGAAACGCAGCCGTTCCGCGAAATACGCGGCCAGGGCTCCGGAATCCTCCACATCCAGGGCCCCGGTGGCGGCCCGGTGGGCGAGTTCATCCAGCAGCCGGAGCCCGTTGTCGAAATGGCTGCGCACGTGATCCGATACGGAATGGGCGATGTGCGCGAACAGGACTTTCTGCGCCGCCACCGCGGCCTTGGCCGACTGACGCTGGATGATCAACCCGACCAGGGCGGATGACAACAGGATGGCGAGGACAACCAGGATGGCGTACAGGGTACGGATCGAAACCGATGGTGGTCGTTGCGACATGACGTCCTCACCCGGATAGTACGCCGCACCACCGGATGACGACAAGCCGCGATACCGGGAAAGTTACTGGGTAATGACGCCCCAGGTGAAGACCTCGCGGCGCACGACGACCTCGCGCACCTGTCCGTCCGGGAATCGAACCGTGAGATGCACGTCCGTCTGATCGGGCCCGCGGATGGCCGCGGCGATTTCGCCGATATCCTCGAAATCCGAGACCGCCCGGCCGTCCACGGCGATGACCAGATCACCCAGGGCAATCCCGGCGCGTGCCGCCGGTGAACCCGGTGACAAGGGCCGCAGGAAGATGCCCGCACCGTCGCTCGAGGGTTGCACCGAAGCCCCGATACCCGAGTACCGGATCGGCCGGTTCGGCAGCGGCACTACGCCTTCGGCCAACCGCTCGCGGGATACCACCAGATCGCGCAGTTGGGCCTCCTTGATGTCGGCCGCCACCCGCGAGGTGCTGAAGACCCGGTCGATGACCTCGGTCTTCAAGCGCGCATCGTAGCGGTACACGATCACCACTCCCGGCGCAAGATCGAGCAACAGTTCCTCGAGGGTGCGCTTGCGGTAAAGGCCATCGAGCCGTGCCTCGTTGGCCGGGTCCAGCACGACGGGGATTCCCGTGGCCGCGCCGATGATCTCGAGCACGCGGTTGGCCGGCTGGTCGACCACCTGCACGGCGACGCCCTCCTCGTTCCAGCCGAAACGGATCGGCTCGTCCGATCGCACCGGCCACGCGCAGACCGCCAACACGAGCACTCCGAGCAGAACCCCTCGCCCGCCCCGTCGCATGGCTACTCCTCGTCCGCTGTACCGCCGCGCGCGGCGAACTTGCACAGGCCGCGCCTGGAGCCGGTGATGAAGGCCAGCCACTCGGCGGCAATGGCATCACCGGCACGTGCAGCCAGCCGTTCGCGGGCCTGCGCGGTGTTGAGTCCCTCGCGGAAGACCAGCGCGAAGCAGGCCTTGACCGCCTTGCGTTGCTCGGGGGTGAAGCCGTTGCGCTTGAGGCCGACGATGTTCAGACCGACCACCGTGTTCATGTCCACGCTGTGGGTCATGCAGAACGGCGGCACATCCTTGCTGATCCCGGACAGCCCGCCGATCATGGCCAGACGCCCGATCCGGCAGAACTGGTGGATCACCGCATTGCCGCTGACAAACGCGCCGTCGCCGATCTCGACATAGCCGCCGAGCAACGAGCCGTTGGCGAGGATGACCCGGTTGCCCAGGCGGCAGTTGTGCGCGACATGGCTGTTCGCCATCAGGTAGCAGTCGTCGCCGATGACCGTCTCCGTCCCCTCCTTGGTGCCGCGGTGCACGGTCACGCCCTCGCGGAAGGTGCAGCGCGCCCCGATACGCACATGGCTGGCGAGCTCCTTGAAGGCGAGATCCTGTGGCGTATCGCCGATCACCGCACCGGCATGCACGCGGCACCCCGGTCCGAGGGTGGCGAAGGGTCGCACCACCGCATGCGGCCCGAGCACACAGCCGTCGCCCAGCACGGCACCGGCCTCGACGACCGCACCGGGTCCGATTTCGACCCCCGCGCCGAGCTTGGCCGCGGGATCCACGATGGCGGAAGGATGTATCTTCATGTTATGGCACCGAGAAGGAAACGAGCCCCGACTCGCGCAGCGAGATGAAGCCCTGCGGGTTGCGGTCGGATTTCTGGCCGACGATCACATGGTCGAGCACCTCGATGTCCACCACGCGGCCGACCTCGACCAGTTGCCGCGTCAATTTCACGTCCTCGCGCGAGGGCGACGGATCACCCGACGGATGGTTGTGCACCAGCACCACCGCGGCCGCGCAGGCGCGGATCGCCTCCTTGAACACCTCGCGCGGGTGGACCAGGCACGCATCGAGGATGCCGCGCGCGATGGCCATCGGCGGCCGGCGCAGCCGGTATTTCGTATCCAGCAGGATGACCCAGAATTCCTCGACCTCGAGCCCCGATGCCCGCAGCCCGATCACCCGCGCGGCATCGGCCGGGGTGCGCACCTCGACCCGCTCCGGCGCGGTGGCCTGCGGCAGACGCCGGCCCAGCTCGAGCGCGGCCTTGATGATCTGCGCCTTGACCTTGCCGAGGCCGGGAAGCCGCGCCAGCTCCTCGACCGGCTCGCGGGCGAGCTCGGGCAGCGATCCGAAACGGTTGAGCAGTTCGTCCGCGATGTCCACCGCGCTGTGCCCGGGAATCCCGTTGCGGACAAGGATGGCGAGCAGCACCCGGTCGTTGACCTGGTCCGCGCCGTCACGGGCGAAGGTCTCGCGCGGGCGCTGCTCCTCCGGGATGTCGCGGATGCGGCGCGCGCTGATCGGGTACTGCACGATCCGCGCGGCGACCGGTTTATCGAGCGGCTCAATCATGCCCCGGCTCCCCGCCCACGTTCTCGCTCGCCACGCGGTCGGCGCGGAACGGCGCGGTGATCCCGCCCATGGTCAACGGCACCGAGGCGTCGATCAGCACGGCGTCGTCCACGTACTCGCGGTTATAGATGGCGGCATGGGTCTGCAGCATGGCCAGCACTTTGCCTTCGTGGAGCGGAATTCTCAAGCTCTGACGTTCGCTGCGGTTGCGCAGCACATCGGCCAGGTGGATGCGCAGGGCATCGAGCCCCGCACCGGTCAGCGCGGAGATCTCCACCGCGCCGGGCAGGCGCGCCCGCAACGCGACGAGGTTGTTGGCCGACGCCGGATCATCGGTCTTGTTGAAAGCCGGCACGATGACCTTGTCGTGCACCCCGATGTCGTTCAGCACCGACTCGACCGCGTCGATCTGGTGGAACACCTGCGGGTGCGCGGCATCGATGACATGCACCAGCACATCGGCCTCGACCACCTCCTCCAGCGTGGCCTTGAAGGACTCGACGAGATGGTGCGGCAACTTGCGGATGAAGCCGACCGTGTCGGTCAGCAACGCGAGCTGGTTGTTGGGCAGCTTGAGCTGGCGCGTCGTCGGATCCAGCGTGGCGAACAACTTGTCGTAGGCCAGCACCCCGGCCTTGGTGAGGGCGTTGATCAAGGTGGACTTGCCGGCGTTGGTGTAGCCGACCAGCGAGATCAGCGCCCAGCCGTGGCGGCGGCGGCCGCGGCGTTGCTCGGACCGGCGGCTGCGCACTTCCTCCAGATGGCGGCGGTGGCGCTGGATGTTCTCGACAATGCGACGCCGGTCCATCTCCAACTGCTTTTCGCCGGGACCGTGCATGCCGATACCGCCCCGCTGGCGTTCAAGGTGCGTCCACATCCGGCGCAACCGCGGCAGCAGGTATTCAAGCTGGGCCAATTCGATCTGCAAGCGCCCCTCGGCGGTGCGCGCATGCTGGGCGAAGATGTCGAGGATGACCTGGGTGCGGTCGACCACCTTGGTCTTGAAGATGGCCTCGAGGTTGCGCCCCTGCGCAGGGGTCAGTTCCTCGTCGAAGACCACGGTGGAGATGCGCCGCTCGGCCACCAGCGCGGCGATCTCCTGGGCCTTGCCCTCCCCGATGTAGGTCCCGGCGTTGCGGTGATGGATACGGCAGACCAGCGTGTCCACCACGACGGCCCCGGCCGTCTCGCAAAGCTGCGCCAGTTCACGCAGCGACTCCTGCGCGGTCGGGTCGTCGAACTTGCTCAGGCAGATGCCGATGAGCAAGACGGACTCGACGCCGCTGGATGCTGTTTCAATCAACGTGCCCATGATGCTCCCATGCGTTCAGCACGCGCGTGGCCACCGATCCAGCGGTTTCATCGGCGGCCACCTCGATCCACGTCGTGGCCAGTTGGTGACGGAACCAGGTCATCTGGCGTTTGGCATACTGGCGCGTGCGGATGACGGTGCGTTCCATCGCGGCCTCGACCGGCATCGTGCCGTCCAGCACCGCCGCGGCCTCGGCATAGCCGATCGCCGCGGAAGCGGTCTTCGACCACGCTGGATACCGCCGCCGCAGCATCGTCACTTCATCCAGCAAGCCTCCCCGGTACATCGCATCCACCCGCCGGACGATACGCGCCTCCAGGTCGGTGCGCTCGCGACGCAGGCCGATGATGCAGCGGCCCGGCGTTGCTTCGACCCGCCGCACCGGACGGCAGCCACCGCGCTCCACCGCGCGGATCCACCGGCGCGGATTGCCCGCATCGCCCGGAGGCAACTGGGAATCCACCCCCGGCAGGCGCGAACGGCACCACGCCTTGAGCGCCTCGAAACCCTCCGCAGCCAGCAAGGCCTCCGCCTCGTTGCGGATCTCGGGATCCATACCCGGATCATCGTGGAGGCCCTCGGCCAGCGCACGCACGTACAACCCGGTGCCCCCCGCGACCATCCAGTGTCCCTGCGCCGCCGTCTCGCGGCCAATGCTCACCAGGTAGTCAAACACGCTGAACGGTTGGTCGGGTGCCGTCAGGTCGAGGCCGGCGTAGACCAGTCCCGCAC
Source organism: uncultured Verrucomicrobiota bacterium (assembly GCA_937872895.1). Taxonomy (GTDB): domain Bacteria; phylum Verrucomicrobiota; class Kiritimatiellia; order CAIVKH01; family CAIVKH01; genus CALMUP01. Next base: position 179,703 of record CALMUP010000008.1, on the reverse strand, counting down.
GTTCGGCCAGCGAAGGCTTGGCCGTCCCGATATCCATGCCGCGGTATACCATCATGGCATCGGCGGAAATCACCCCCATCCCGGCGCGGCGGGCTAGTTCGTGGGCGATGTCGCTCTTGCCGACCGCGGTGGGGCCGACCAGGTACAGCGCGGGTTGAGCAGCGAGGCGGGCCATGGCGGACCAATCAGGCCGGCGGAGGCACGGCCGTCGTCGCGGCCTGACCGGGCTTCGGCTCGAAGAACGCGGTGATCATGTAGATCCCCACCCCGACGCAGATCGCCGCATCGGCGATGTTGAAGCACGGCCAGTGCCAGGAGCCGATGTAGAAATCGAAGAAGTCGGTTACCCAGCCCTGCCGGATGCGGTCCATCATGTTGCCGACGATGCCGCCCACCATCAACCCGAGGGCCAGCCGGTGCGGCCAGGTATCGTTCAGGAACGAGCGGCGGAAGATCAACATCAGGACCAGCAACACCATCGACAGGCCGGTCAGGAAATGCGTGTAGTCACCAAGCATGCCCCACGCCGCGCCGGTATTGCGCACATAGGTCAGGTTGAAGAAGCCCTCGATGACCGGGCGCGATTCGCCGAGGTAGAAGTCACCGCGCACGACATGCTTCGTCCACTGGTCCGAGACCGTGATGGCCATCGCCGTCAGGAGGGGAAGCATGCCGTGCCGTGTTCCGTGGATCAGGTCGCTTCGATGCCCTGGATGCTGCTGGTGCGGCGGAACGGACGGAAACGGGGCTTGCCGCGTTCCATTTCCGACTGCACCGCCACGGAGTAACGGGCGAACGGAAGCGCCTTCAGCCGCTCACGCTCGATCGGCTGGCCGCTCATCTCGCAGATCCCGTAGGTGCCCTGATCGATGCGGCGCAGGGCCTCCTCGATCTCGTACAACACGTCGTGCTCGTTGTTGAGCAGGCTGGCCGCGAACTCGCGGTCGAAATTGTCGGTGCCCTGGTCGGCCATGTGGAAGCTGTAGCTCGACAGGTCGCCCGAGGAATCCTTGGCCGAACGGTTCAGGTTGTCGTTGGCCAGGAAGGAAATTTCATCGATCACGCGGTCACGCAGCTTCAGCAACAGATCGCGGTGGAAATCGAGATCCTTCTTGCTCAACGGTTTGGCCTTCTCGACCTTGCCCGGCGCGGCGGCGTTGCGGCCCATCGCCGAGATCGGCGGACGCCCGAATGCGCGCGGCTGGATCGACGGACCGGTGCGGATGATCGGCTTGCCGGGCGTGGCGGCCGGCTTCCTGGGGGCCACCGCGGCCTTGACCGGCGGCTTGGCCACCTTGACCTGGGGCTTGACCTGCTTCTTGACCACGGGTTTGACGGACTTGGCCGCAGCCTTGGCCGCCGGTTTGGCGGCCGGCTTGACCGGCTTCTTGATCACTTTGCCACCCTTTTTCACCGGTGCGACGCGTTTGGCCGGAGCAGGCTTCTTCGGGGCGGGTTTCTTGGCAGGTTTGGACTTTTTGGCGGCCATAATGACGTTCCTGATTTTTCGCGGTTCCTGAAGCTGTTCCGTGCTATAAGAGGGCGCGGGTGTACTACAACCGTCCGGACCTGTCAATGTTAATGCACCCCCCGGCGGGAAGCCGGGCCATCCGCTTGAAAATCAAGCGGTTCAGCCCGGTCAACCGGCACGGCGGATACTGACCCGGCACGGGTAGCCATTGAGGTCCACGTCCTCGGCCAGCAGGACCTCCCCACCCTCCCCTGCGGCGCAGCTGACGGCAAGGACTTCGCTGGCGAGGTAGTCCTGGTGGGCGGCCAGTGCGGCATGGACTTCCGGGGTGCCTTGGTAGAGGACATGGATGCGGTCCGCAATGTCGAGGTCGGCCGTCTTGCGCATGTTCTGCACCTTGTTGACCATCTCGCGGGCGAGCCCCTCCTGGCGGAGCGCGTCGTTGAGCTGGGTGTCGAGGGCGATGACGAAGTGCGAACCTGCGGCGACGGCGAGGCCCGGCTTGGGCTTGCGGTCGACCAGGATGTCGTCCGGCTCCAGCACGACCGTCTCGCCGTCGATCGCCACGTCGAGGTTTTCCCCGCCGAGCAACCGGTCGAGCGACGCCGCGTCGAGTCCGCGCACCGCGTTGTTGATCTTCTGGACCTTGGCCCCGTACCGCGCCCCGAGCCGCTTGAAGTTGGCCTTGGCCGTGATGTCGGCGAGCGCCGTCTCGTGCCGGCTGAAGAAGGCCGCCTTGACGTTGAGCTCGTCGAGGATCAGCTCCTCCAGCGCCTGTGCATGTTCGATGTTGTCCTGCTTGTGGCTGACCACATGGATGCCGGCCAGCGGCTGGCGCACCTTCAGGTTGTGCTCGGTGCGCAACTGGCGGCCGAGGCTGACCACCTCGAGCACCGCCTCCATGCGCGCCTCGAGTTCGCGGTTGCGGCCCTCCACCCGGGCCAGCGGGAAATCGCACAGGTGCACCGAGTCCGGCAGGTTCGGGGTGCGCAGGTTGCGGTAGATCTCCTCGCTGATGAACGGGACAAACGGCGCGGCGATCCGGGATAGCCGCAGCAGCACCTGGTAGAGCGTGCGGTAGGCCTGCAGTTTGTCGTGATCGTTCGAGCTCTTCCAGAACCGGCGGCGGCTGCGGCGGATGTACCAGTTGGTGAGGTCGTCGATAAATTGCACAAACGGCTTCACCGACGATTGCAGGTCGTACCCGTCGAGCGCCGTGACGACCTGTTCGTTGAGGCGCTCCATCGCGCTCTCGATCCACCGGTCGAGCAGGTTGTCCGACGGCGGGAGGCCGGCCGACTTGTCGGGCGTCCAGCCATCGATCCGCGCATAGGTGACGAGGAAGCTGTAGGCGTTCCACAACGGGATCAGCAGGTGCCGCAGCGCATGCACCACGCCCTGCTCGGAGAAGCACAGGTCCTCCGCGCGCACCACCGGCGAGTGGATCATGTACAACCGGAGCGAGTCCGCGCCGTAGGTGGTGAGGATGTGCATCGGGTCGGGATAGTTCTTCAGCCGCTTGCTCATCTTGCGGCCGTCCTCGGCGAGCACGAGGCCGTTGACCACGACGTTGCGGAACGCGGACTTGCCGAACAGCGCGGTGGAGATGATCAGCAACGTGTAGAACCAGCCGCGCGTCTGGTCGAGCCCCTCGGCGATGAAATCGGCCGGGAAGCAGTGATCAAACCGGTCCTTGTTCTCGAACGGGTAATGGTGCTGGGCATACGGCATCGAACCGCTCTCGAACCAGCAGTCGAGCACCTCCGGCGTGCGCTTGTAGGTCTTGCCGTCCTTGACGAAGGTGATCTTGTCGACCACGTGCTTGTGGAGGTCGGTGACCCGCTGCCCGGAAAGCCGCTCGAGCTCGGCGATCGAGCCGACGCAGACCATGTCCTCGCCGTCCTCGGACACCCAGACCGGGATGCACGAGCCCCAGAACCGGTTGCGACTGATGTTCCAGTCCTTGGCATCCTTGAGCCAGTTGCCGAAGCGCTTCTCGCCGACGTAGCCCGGCATCCAGTACACCTTGTCGTTCTGCGCGACCAGCTCGTCGCGCAGGTCCTCGACCTTGACGTACCAGGCGTCGATCGCGCGGTAGATGAGCGGCGTGTCGGTGCGTTCGCAGAACGGGTAGCTGTGGACCAGCGTGCTGTGGCGCACGAGCTGTCCGTTGTCCTTGAGGCGCTTGATGATCAGCTTGTCGGCGTCCTTGCAGAACAGGCCCTCGTATTCCGGGATCGCCCTGGTGAACTTGCACTCGTCGTCGAGCGGGTCCACGAGGTCGATACCCGCCGCGCGGCAGACCCGGTAGTCGTCCTCGCCGTAGGCCGGGGCGAGGTGCACGATGCCGGTGCCGTCCCCCGTGCTGACGAAGGCATCGACGAGGAACCGGAACGAGGCGGCGTGATCGCGGTAGTAGTCGAACAACGGCTCGTAGGTCCACCCGGCGATCGCGCTGCCCTTGAGCGTCGCCACCACCGTGTAGTCCTCGGGCTTCTTGTAGTACGCGGACAACCGGGCCTCGGCGAGCAGGTAGTGTTCGCCGCCCGCATGGTCCTTGACGATGACGTAGTCGATGTCCGGGCCGACGCACAAGGCCAGGTTCTCGGGCAGCGTCCACGGGGTAGTGGTGAAGATCAGGGCATACAGCGGCGTCTCGCCCGCGGCGAGCGCGTGGCCGGTGCGGATGCGCACCCGCACGGTGATGTCCGGATCCTGCACCTGCTTGTAGTTGCTGTTCGCCTCGAAGTTCGACAGCGGCGTGGTCAGCTTCCAGCTGTACGGCATGATGCGGTAGGCGCGGTAGATGCGCTTCTGTTCCCACAACTGCTTGAACACCCACCAGATCGTCTCCATGAAGGAGAGGTCCATGGTCTTGTAGTCGTTGTCGAAGTCGACCCAGCGGCCCATGCGCGTGACCGTCTTGCGCCACTCGTTGACATAGGTCTGCACCATCGACCGGCACTTCTCGTTGAAGACATCGACCCCGGCTTCCTTGATCGCCCCGGCCCCGGCGAGGCCGAGCGCCTCCTGGGCCAGCGCCTCGATCGGCAGGCCATGGCAATCCCACCCGAACCGCCGCTGCACGTAATGGCCGCGCATGGTCATGTAGCGGGGTATGATGTCCTTGATCGTCCCGGCGAGCAGGTGGCCGTAGTGCGGCAGTCCGGTGGCGAAGGGCGGACCATCGTAGAACACGAACGGTTTCGCCTCGGCGCGTTCCGTCAGCGACCGCTCGAAAATGCCTTCGGCCTCCCAGAACCGGAGGATCTCCTCCTCCATGGCCGGAAAACTCACTTTGTTGGATACGGGCTTGAACATGATGGTACTCGTTTCGTGCTACGGAATGAGCGGCTAAAATAGGCCCCCCGAGCCCGATAAATCAAGCGATTAGAACGGGTGCACAACCGGACGCCACCCGCGCGCTTCTTCCCTTCCCAAGTCCGGCCACCCCCGGTTATCCTGCCCGGCATGATCTCCGTGTACGACATCGACGGACTGGCCCGGTGGGCGAGCCGGAACGGGCTGGACGAGGCGGCGCTGAAGCGGTTCCGGGTCGCCTTCTTCAAGAAGGCGCTCCCCGTGGAGGATTGCCTGGCCACCCTGCCCGACCGGCAACGCGCGGCTTTCCGCGCCGAGGTGGCACTGCCCCGCCTGACCCTGGAGAGCCGGCAGGACTCGACGCTCGACGGCGCGAGCAAGCTGGCGCTGCGCACGGTGGACGGTCACCGGATCGAGGCGGTAATCCTGCGCGTGGCCAGCGGCCGCACCAGCCTGTGCATCTCGTCGCAGGTCGGCTGCGCCGCGAACTGCGCGTTCTGCGCGACCGCGAAACTCGGCCTCGCCCGCAACCTGACCCGCGACGAGATCCTCGACCAGGTCGCCCTCGCCCAGCGCATCGTGCGCGACGAAGGCCGCACCCTCCGCAACGTGGTGTTCATGGGCATGGGCGAACCGCTGCACAACGAAAAGAACCTACATGCCGCCCTCGACACGTTGCGCGATCCCCGCGCGTTCTACCTCGCCGACCGGCACCTGATGGTCTCGACCGTCGGCATGGTCGCCGCCATGGCCCGCTTCCGCGAACGGTATCCCACCGTGAACCTCGCCCTGAGCCTGCACAGCGCCCGCCAGGAGGTCCGGAAACACCTGATGCCGGCCGGGAAGTCCCAGACCCTGGAACGGCTGCGCGACGCGTTTCCGGAGGTTGGACACCCTTACCCGCTGATGGTCGAATACGTGCTCTTGAAGGGCGTGAACGACGGAGCCGACGACCTCGCCGCCCTGATCGACTACCTGCGCGGCAAGGAGGTCCATATCAACCTGATTCAATTCAATGCCCACCCCGGCTCGGGGTTTGAGCCGGTGAGCGCCACCGCGCGCGAGGCCTTCGCCAGGGCCCTGCGCCAGGAAGGGTTCAAGGTCACGTTGCGCCGGTCACTCGGGGATGACATCGCCGCCGCCTGCGGACAACTGGCCGGCGCGACGGGATGAGCGCCAAGCCGCAGAACCGCCCGCTTCGGGCGTGGTGCTGGAGGCGCAGGTCAGGCTGCGCCTCGGATAGCCAAGAGAAAGTTCGATACCAAAGGGTGTGGCGCTTCTGGTCTGGAACGCATCTGGGGTACGAATAACGTACCGATGAAAAATGGATGTCCGGGATACTCGACGATGCGGGCGTCTCCCTCGGTGTCGGAACCGGAAATTCTCAGCGGACCTTGATTCAATGCACGAATGTACTCTGGATTAACCCCAAAATCACAATAATAGCGCTCACGAGCGGATAAACGTTCGTAAATTCCGGCAACGTGAGACCCCGGTGCAAATTCAAGCATCATCTCGCGACCAACCAGTGAGCAGGACAATCGTGAAATAAAAAGACGGGAGGAATAAGGATCGTATTCGGCGTGTTGAGCGTCCTTGAACCCAAGGACGTTACGGGCATATTCGATCACCATGTGCTGGAAACCGCCGCATGTGCCCAAACAAGGGATGTTGTTTTCCCTCGCATAACGAATGGCCCAAAGCGTTTTCTCCATGCACTTGTATGGACTCCCCGGCGCTACCCATATGCCGGAGTAGCGTTCAAACAGCGTAGTGTCGATATCCTCGGTTGAAACCCAGTTTGCGACTACATCCAAACCCAGCATGTTTCGAGAATGCTCAATAGCCGCATTGGTCGACGCGTGCGGTGGAAATGTCGGGGTGTATTCACCAAGCAAGGCGATCGCTTTATTCATACAGTTGATGTGTTTAAGCAGCCCGACGCCAAACCTCAGGTGCGCGGCGTCCTTGACGCAATGCCTGGGGCGCATGTTCGAGATTCATTTTGTTATGTAAATCTTGTTGTTCCCTATCTTGCAAAACTCATTAAGCGGAAGGTTTGTCGTCGCAACCAGAAACAGCTCTATACCTTTGTCTGAAATCGGGTGTTCGACTGACACGGGCAAGTGATCCTTGAGTATGCAGAAATATCGATCGGGCTGATATTGCCACCTTGCCACGAAATGATGATGCGCATCGTCGGTGCCAAGGTAGTAATAACCTATGAATGTGCGCGACGAGTTAAGAATAAACGCCTGCTCAAGGTTGTCTCGACTGATTTCCGTGCCGGCAGAACGGCACCCGGCGATGAGCAGCGTTGCGATACAGATTGTTGTCAGTGCCTTCATCTTGTTTCTCGAACGAAAAGGCTGTGGGGCACGAAGTGTCCCCACCAGCCACATGTTATGCTGCATTCAGTTTGTGAACCTTCAGGTGCTTTGTGTGTTGCTCGGCCTCCCAAAGGTCAAACTGCATCTGCTGATTGAGCCAACTCTCAGGACTCGTGTCGAAAGCCTTGGCAAGGCGAATGGCCATCTCGGGGCTGATTCCTGCTCGACCATTCAGAATCGAAGAAAGGGTCTTGCGACTTACGCCAAGAGCGTCGGCGGCATCGGTGACAGAGATGCCTAACGGCTCAAGGCACAAATCGCGCAATACTTCTCCGGGATGGGGTGGATTGTGCATTCTCATGTTCTGTCTCCTCTAGTGATAGTCCTCGTAATCAACAACTTCGGCATCTTCCCCGACAAATCGGAATGTGATGCGCCAATTTCCGCTCACGCTGACCGACCATGTTCCTTTTCGATCGCCCGTCAATTCATGCAGTCGTAGGCCGGGTAGATACATATCTCGCGGTGAGGTCGAGGCATGAAGTCTCGCCAGGATCAAACGGATTCGCTTTTCGTGGTTCGCCTGAATTCCGGCTTTGCTACCTTTAGTGAAATATCGCTCGAGTCCACGGTGACGGAAACTTTTGATCATGGACAGAATGTAACCAGTGGCGTTACAGGTGTCAAGTGGATATTCTTAGCAGCATAACGACAAATCGCAGGTGCGCGGCGCTTCGCCGCGTCAACCTGGCGATACGTGTTCTGCATTTCGACTTCTTTCCTACTCAGTTTTTAACCAGTAAACACCTAGACAATCTTGTACCTGTACAGTCTATCTTGGCCACTTTCAGCATCTTGTGTCTTTTCTGACGTCGTCATGACTTTAACACCTTTTGACCCCTTCAAGAGGGCCGCCGTATCGGCGGACCTCTTGTCGTAATTCATCAAAGGCTTAGACTCTTCAAATCATTCTCACGGGTAGTTGTTTGTCGTGAGGCATTACTTGCCAGCACGTGACCTGTATAACGGCGATCCGCCACAACCAGATTCCCCAGCCTCTTTCAATTGTGCTCTGTCGATTGAGCTCATCGGTCTTCCTGCAGAACAGTTGTATTACACAACCAGGGCCTTGGCGATTTGTGCTCCGAGCCGGGCGTTGTTGACCAGCAGGGCGAGGTTGGCGCTTTTGCTTTTCGCCTCGGTCAACGCACTGACCCGCGCGAGCAGGAACGGCGTGACCGCCTTGCCCTTGATCCCCTGGGCTTCCGCATCGGCCAGGGCCTGGGCGATCGCCGCCTCCGCGAGCGACGCCGGAAGGGCCTCCGCCTCCGGCACCGGATTGGCCACCAGCACGGCCTGCATCAAACCGAGCTGGTTCCGTTGCCGGATGATCGCGGCAATCTCCCCCGCCGTCTCACACCGCGCATCGATCGGCAATCCACTGCTGCGCGTGTAAAAAGCCGGAAAGGTGTCCGTGCGGAATCCCACCACCGGCACCCCCCTGGTTTCGAGCACTTCGAGGGTGAGGGGCAGGTCGAGGATGGATTTGGCCCCGGCACAGACCACCGCCACCGGGATCGTGCCCAGCGCCTCGAGGTCGTTGCTGACATCGAACGGATGCCCGCGGTGCACCCCGCCGATCCCGCCGGTGGCGAATACCGCGATGCCGGCCGCCCTGGCGAAGTACATCGTGGTTGCCACCGTGGTGCCGCCGTGTTCGCCCCGCGCGAGTGCGATGGGCAGGTCGCGCAGGCTGCACTTGCGCACACCGTCGGTACCGGCCAGTCGATCGAGTTGCTCCCCGTCCAACCCGATGTGCGGAACCCCGTCGAGGATCGCGATCGTCGCCGGGACCGCCCCCGCCTCGCGCACCGTCTGCTCGAGCAACCGCCCCACCCGCGCATTGTCGGGCCGCGGCAGGCCGTGGGTGATCAGGGTGCTTTCGAGCGCGACGACCGGTCGACCCGCCTTCAGCGCGTGGTCCACGTCGGGATGATAGATGAGCTTCATGGGTTGTGTTCCGTAGGTTTCGGTTTTATCGTAACGGGGTGGATCACTTTTCACCAGAGCAATACCTCGAACTTGCGCCCGAGGAACGGATGCGCCAGGCCCACGCCTTGCTGCGCAGCCGGTTCGAGGCGACCCTCGCCATGGCCACCGGCGGCTGCGCACGGTATGCGTTCTGTGTCGATGTCCCCTACTGCCTCGACCGGCGCGGTCACCCGCTCCTGCATTACAGCAGCCCGAACCCGCACCACCACCTGATCCTGACCAATACCACGATGACCCTGCGCCTCCCGCACCGGGTGGACGCCGAGGGCAACGAACACAGCATCCTGATCCTGACCGGCCTGCTGACCCTGGTCGACCCGGGCGACCACGACAGCCTCGACCGCCATCACCGCTACTTCGACGTACTGATGGAACACTATCCGCGCGGGGCGAACCGGCTCTACCGACTGATCCCCGAGCAGGCCTGTTTCGAATTGTTCTCCGGCCAACGCATCCACCTCGACGCTGCCGCGCTGGCCCGGCGCAATCCGCTGAATGCGCGCGAGGAGGAACAATTGCTCGCTCTGGCCAACCGGAACATCCAGCCGGAACGACGCATCGCCGGGGTGGATGGCTACGGCGCGGATCAGAAAAAAGGCCCGGGATGGGCATTCCTGCCGTTTCCCGGGCCGTTGAGCGACAAGGCCGCCATCGAGGCCGATACGCTCGCGATGGCGAACCGTTCCGCCGCTTCTATTTCTTGACGCGCACCACGTAGGTACCGCGACCGTCGTCGCTGATCCGCAAGCCGGTGCAATCCACCCGATCGCCCACGGTAATCTGCTGCGTCTCGCCCTTGTTGATGCGCGCGCCGACCTTGTGTGGCGTTGCCTGGCTGCCGTTGCGCACGACCACCGTGTTGATGATCACACTGCCTTCGGTGCAGGTGATCACAACCTTCGAGACCTGTTGCTCGACCTTGACTTCCTTGGCGTCGCCCCCGGCGGAGAGCTCCGCCACCTTGACACCCGCTTTTTCAGCTGAAGCCAGACCGGCCGATAGAACCAATACTACTACCGCCAACCATTTCTTCATCACGCAACTCCCCCGCGAAACGCGGATTATTCCTTCTTTTCGCCTTCGTCACCCGAACCACCCAACACGTTCAAGACCCCGCCCACGGCATTTGCAACACCCTTGCCAACCGCCTTGCCGGCGCCGACGGCTGCACCACCGACGGCAGCCGCGCCATCGACGGCCACACCACCCACCGCAGTCACTCCGTCCACGGCCACACCACCCACCGCCGCAGCGCCCTGACCAACCGCCTTGACTCCGTCGCCGAGCAACTTGCCCGAAGACGTGACCACTTTGGTGACCGCACCGAAGATCGCACTGAAGATGTCCCCGATCACATCGGTCAAGCCTTCGGGCTTCTCCTTGCCGATATCGGTCAATTCGATGGGCGGCAACGGCAACGGCACCGCCGTGCCCATCATGGCCGGCAGGCTGAGGTTGATCTGGCCCTCGTTCAGCACAAACTTCTCGATGATGACCCTCTTGCCCGCCTTCGCCTCGTCCGCCGGAGCCGGTGCCTCTTCCTCCACCGGCGCGTCCGTGGCCGGTTCCGCATCACCCGCCATCTGCTCCTGCAGCGCACCGACGTTGCTTCCGGACAAGGTCATCTCGTAGGTCACCTCGGGCCTGATGACCGCGATCTCGCGGACCACGATGGTGTCGGTGAACAGGCTGGCCATGTCGATCTCGACGTTGAGCGCGCCCATCGCGAACAGGTTGTCCGTCTTGAATCCCTCCGGATTCCCGACGACCAGATCCTTCAAGTGAATCCGGCCCTGCAGCAGGGAGACCTTCGCATCACCGAGGGTGACCGGGACGCCCATGATGCCGGGGCCGGCCTGGTTGACGGCATTCTTTACCACCGGCCCGGCAAAGAACACGAGGGCAATGACCAGCAGCAGGACGACGACGAGAATAAATTTCAACAGTTTCTTCATGGGTACTCCTTCAATGTTAGTGGCAGGGCGTCGACTCGCTCATCGAGCCATCCAATCCGTCCGTGCCGACGCCGCGGTCGATCTCGCGGTCCATCTGGTACTTGGGATCCTCCTTGAACATCCGGGACATGGCGCCGTCGTCGTACCGCCGCAGGTCGGCAGGGTATTGCGCGGCATACCGGGTCAGCTCCGCCTTGGCATCGGCCAGCGACGTCACCCCGTTGAAGAACCCGCGCAAGGCCGCGCAGTACGGGAAACCGTTGGCGTACCAGATCAGGTGCTTGCGCATCAGCCGGGCCGAGTACTCGGTGTCGCCGTAGAACTCCTTGTGGTAGTCGAAATGACGCAACACCCCGTCGAGCCATTCGCCGATGGTGGGTTGCTTGAACGAGGGATCGGTCAGCTCGGCGAACAGCCACGGGTTGCCGAGCGAACCGCGGCTGACCATCACGCCATCGACCCCGGTCCGGTCGAGCATCAATTGCGCGGTCTGGCGATCAAACACATTGCCGTTGCCGAGCACCGGCATCGCGGGATTGACCGCGCGAGCGGCCTCCGCGCCGGCACGGATCTGGTCATACTGCACCGGAGCCGCGTAGGTGCAATCGCGGGTGCGGCCATGGATGGTAATGCCGTCGCACCCGGCGGCCGCCATGCGCGGGGCGACCTCGGTGATGTTCAGCGCCTCCTTGGTGAACCCGATCCGGCACTTTGCGCTAAGCGGACGGGTGACCAGCGCCTTGACCTGCCGCAGGGTCTCGGAGATCCGCTCCGGATCCTTCAGAAACGCGCTGCCCGAACCGGAGTGCACGACCTTGCGGACCGGGCACCCCATGTTGATGTCGATCGTGTCGAATCCTTCTTGGTCGAGGATGGCCGCGGCCTTGGCAACCTCCTCGACGTTGCGGCCGGTGAGCTGCACACCGACGCGCTGCTCGCTCGGATGCCGGTTCAGCATCTCCCAGGTCCGCTTGCTCTTGTAGATCACCGCGACCGACACCAGCATCTCCACGTAGGTCAACGCCGCACCGTAGTCGGCACAGATGCGGCGGAACGGCGTATCGGTCACGCCGGCCAGCGGGGCGAGCACCGTCCGGTTGGGCAGTTGCAGGCTGCCCCAGGCAAGCGGGCGGGCCAGCGGAAGCGGTTGGTCGCTGTTCATGGCTTGGCCGCGGCGGGAGGACGCTTGAACAGCTTCTTGCGGTAGTAGGCGAGTTCGGCGGCCGAGGCCTGGCAGTCGTAGTACGCGTCGTGCAACCGGCTGTCCTCGTTGACCACGAGACCGGGAAACTGCCTGCGCACCAGGGCCACGTCATCCTTCTCGAACTTCTCACCCAGGGCATGATCCTGCCACTGCAGCTTAAGCGTGGTCACGTCGAGGTGGCGGTAGTGGATGCGCTGGCGCACCTGCGGCAGGTACTTCATCAGCAGGAACCAGTCGGCGTGGATGCTGTTTCCGGCGAGGATCGGCTTCTTCTTGTCGTCGCCAAGCGGCACCACCACGTGGCGGTCGATGGTGGCGGCGAGGATCCGGTCCGCCTCCTCCACCGGGCACGCGGCGTCCGAGCGGCAGCGCGCCACCAGGCCGGGCATGTTCTCGGTGATCCACGGGCTGACCTGCTCGCCGTCAGGCAGCCGGATGAACAGGTTCACGTCCTCCGACACCGGGGCGATCCGCTGCAGGTGAACATCGGTCATGACCATCGCGACCTGCAGCAACCGGGCCCGGCCGAGATCGAGCGACGAATACTCGGTGTCAAACCACAGATACGCGGTGGAAACCGTGGGGAGCTCGATCATCGGTTCAGCCTCAAGCCTGCAGGATGGCTTCCGGCTCGGGATTCGGATCCGCGATCTTGACCGGCTTCAGACCCCAGATTTCCTTCGCATACTCATGGATGGTGCGGTCGCTCGAGAACTTGCTCATGCGCGCCACATTCAACACCGCCATGCGCGACCAGGTGTCCGGCTTGCGGAACGTCGCCGCGACCCGGTCCTGGCACTCGATGTACATGCGGTAGTCGGCCAGATGGAAGAACACGTCGCCCTGCTCCATCAGGTGCTTGTAGATGTTGCGGAAGCAGTCGGCCTCCTCCGGCGCGAAATGGTTGTCGCGGATGGAGTCGATCACCCGGCGCAGCTCCTGGTCGGCGTGGTAGTAGCTCCACGGATCGTAGCTGTTCTCGTTCTGCATCTTCACCAGCTCGTGGGCGCGGTGGCCGAAGATGAAGATGTTCTCGTCCTTCACTTCCTCGGCGATCTCGATGTTCGCACCGTCCCAGGTGCCGATGGTCAGCGCACCATTCAGCGACAACTTCATGTTGCCGGTGCCCGAGGCCTCCTTGCCGGCGGTGGAGATCTGTTCGGACAGGTCGGCCGCCGGGATAATGATCTCGGCCAGCGAGACGCAGTAGTCGGGCAGGAACACCACCTTCAGGCGGTCGCGCACATCGGGGTCGGTGTTGATCTTGCGGCCGAGCGAGTTGATCAGCTTGATGATCAACTTGGCCATGTAGTAACTCGGGGCGGCCTTCGCGCCGAAGATGAACGTGCGCGGGGTGATGTCAAGCTTCGGGTTGTCCTTGAGGCGATGGTACAACGTGATGATGTGCATCGCGTTCAGGAGCTGGCGCTTGTACTCGTGCAGGCGCTTTATCTGCACGTCGAACAGCGATTTCGGATCAACCCACTGACCAGTCAGATCCTCGATCAACTTGGCCAGGCGCACCTTGTTCTGGTGCTTGATCTTCATGAACTCGTCGCGGAACGCCTTGTCCTCGGCCAGCGGTTCGAGCTTCTTCAATTGCTCGGCATCGTTGATCCATCCGTCACCGATTCGGCTGGTGATGAGGTCGGACAGGCCGGGATTGCAGATCAACAGCCAGCGGCGGTGCGTGACGCCGTTGGTCTTGTTGTTGAACTTCTGCGGCATCATGTCGGCGAAGTCCGGCACGACCAGCTCCTTGAGCAGATCGGTATGCAGGGCCGACACGCCGTTGATCGAGTGGCTGCCCACCATGGCCAGGTTGGCCATGCGGACCTGGCGGTCCTCGCCCTCCTGGATCAGCGACATCGCGGCGATGCGTTCCTCGTTGCCGGGATAGGCCACGCGCACCTGATTCAGGAAGCGGTGGTTGATTTCGTAGATAATGCTCAGGTGGCGCGGCAGGACCTTCTCCATCAGCGGCACCGGCCAGCGCTCGAGCGCTTCGGGCAGTAGCGTGTGGTTGGTATAACCGAAGGTCCGCGTGGTGATCTCCCAGGCGTTATCCCAGGTCAGGTCGGTCTCGTCCATGAAGTACCGCATCAACTCGGCCACGCCAAGCGCCGGATGCGTGTCGTTCAACTGGATCGCGTTTTTCTCGGCAAAGGCGCTCCAGGTCGAGTGGTTCTTGCGGTAGCGGCGGATCACGTCCTGGATGGTGCAGGTCACCATGAAATATTCCTGCAGCAGGCGAAGCTCCTTGCCCGCGTAAGTGAAGTCGGAAGGATACAGCACCTTGGTGATCGTCTCGGCCCAGTTCTTCTCCTCGACCGCCTTGACATACTCGCCGTTGTTGAACACATCGAGACGGAAGTTCTCCTTCGCGCGGGAACTCCACAGGCGCAGCACGTTCACGGTATTCACGCCGAACCCGATCACCGGGATGTCGTACGGTACACCCTCGAACATCTGCCAATCCTTCCAGACCGTCTTCGGCCCCGAGGGCGTGTTGACCTGCTCGACCCGGCCGTACACCTTCGCAGCCACGGCGTACTCGGGACGGACCATTTCCCACGGATAGCCGAACTTCAGCCAGTCGTCCGGGCGCTCCTTCTGCCAGCCATTTTCGAAATCCTGGCGGAACATGCCGTGCTCGTAACGGATGCCATAGCCGTAAGCCGGGTACTCCAGCGAGGCCAACGAATCGAGGAAGCAGGCGGCCAGGCGACCGAGACCGCCGTTGCCCAGGCCGGCATCCGGCTCGAGGCTCATCAACTGGTCGATGTCGATGTCCAGCATCTTCAAGGCCTTCTGGGATGCTTGGTACACGCCGAGGGCCGCCACGTTGTTCTCCAGGAGACGGCCGAGCAGGAATTCCATCGAGATGTAATAAACCCGCTTCACATCCTGGTCGACGTATGCGCGCTGGGTGTCGATCATCCGGTCCATGGCCAGTTCGCGGATCGCATAGGAGAAGCTCATCAGCTTGTCGTACTGGGTCGCCGTGCGCCAGTCCTTGCACCGGGTGTACTTGATGTGGAACAGGGTGCGGTCGCGGATCTGCTCCGGGGTGATGGCGGTAACGGCGGCGGACGAGGTGGTCGCTTTTTTCTGAGCCATGGTTTGTCTCCCAATCAGTTACGTAAATACGAAGGGCGAAACGTTACACGGAACGGCCGGGTTCCGCCAGCAGAAATCACAAGGGATTGCAGCACAACAGGCAACCGGTTCAGCTACCTGGAACCGGCGAGATGGCTGTCGCCGTTATTCCGGTGAACGACGGTAAACCAGCCCACCGTGCTGCCACCCGGCCCGCTTCGATCCGTACCGCAGTTGGCAAGGCCCGTACGCCCAAACCGGCGGCCAGATCTTCATCGGCGCGGTAAACGACATGTCCGTCGATTTCAGGAACCGGCGAGGATCCCGCCCGATCCAGCACGACCGGAACTAGCTCAACGCCCGGCAAGGATGCCGAGGTCATCCATGCAAGTGTCGCCGCAGCGCTGTCGGACCAAGGTGCAAAAAAGACCAGCACCGTCGCTTGCCCCGGCAACTGAAAGAGATCGACCGGGTCTCCCCCCGAAACCGGGGTCAGCATTCCGGATACCTTCGATGAGGTAACCGGCGCATCGGAAGTCGACCGCACTGCAGAAACGGCGGATTGACGATCGGCCGCCGGCTTGCACGCCGACAGGACCATGAGCACACCAAGCAGGAAATAGGATGTGAGTCGGTTCATGTCGCTGGTGTACACGAACCATCGTATCGGAGCAATCCCGGAAGTACTACGAGTCACCTATTCCCCTTGTACCGCTTCAACTTCCCGATTATGGTGTTCGCTGAAGTATCCGGCAACCGATACCGAACGCTGGAAAGGGATACCATGAGCAAGGATCGCAGTCAGTGGAATCGCCCCGGTTATCCGTGGGAATTGGAACTTATTACTTTTTGTTTATTCCTATCGTCGCTACTGATTCCATACTACCTGCATCATTACGGCGCCGCCGAACCCACGGCAGCGACGCAAGTTGCAAACACCGCAATGGACGTTGGCCGACAGAATTTGAGCACCCAGTTTGGCTTCCTGCTTTCGCTGGGACTGGTCGCACTCTATATCTTCCACTTGGCCTTTACCTTGATGGAGACGGGAAAGATCACCGCGACCCCGCTCCACCTGCTCTCGCCCTGCGCATTCGCCTACATCGCCTACATACGCACGGCGGACGTGGGCAACCTGGAGAAGACTGCGTTTAACTTTATCGACGGAAGCTCGGCACAAGCCGCTACGCTGGTTGCCGTGGTCGGATTGTTCGTTGCCTTGCTGGCCCGACTAAGGACCTACCGTTACATGCTGAACTTCGACACCACCTCGTGGGAGATCAACACCCCGGCCGCCATAGATGCCTCGTTTTTCCGCCTGACTCTGCAGTTGTATCCGCTCGTCTATCCGCCCCGCCGCTACCTCGCCAGCAACGAAGGACTGGTCATCGAAGGATGGTTTTATGCGAAACCCATTGCCTTCCAGCGCATCCACTCCCTCTCGCGGATCAATGGATCCACGGTCATGAACAGTGGCTATTACTATGCTACCTCGGCGCACCACCTGGTGCGCATTGAATTGCATGACTCGACCCGCGCATCGTACATCTCTCCCGTCGACCGTGATGATCTCGTCCGCTTTTGCGCCCAGCACATCGCCCGCCGTAGTCCGTCCCAACGGGCGAGTCCAACCCGGCATGGCATCCAACATGCCTCGGATACCCAATCCGGGACCAACCGCGGCACCGCACGGGGCACCTCGGCCGGCCATACCCGGCCCGGTACGCGCGCCTGATGAGGCATGTCCGGATCGCCCACGAGAAAGCCGGTCACGCTGGACGCCTCGCTGGTCCCGCCCACCATCCGTGACGCCGCCTCACAGGTCGTTACCTCCCTGCGCTCCGCCGGCCATCAGGCCTACTTCGCCGGCGGTTTCGCCCGCGACCTGCTGATCGGCCGCCCCGTCCACGACATCGACATTGCGACCGATGCCCCGCCCAACCGCGTGGAGTCCCTCTTCCCCGATTCCCGCAGCTTCGGGAAATCTTTCGGCGTCGTCCAGGTGATTATCGACGATTGCCCCTTCGAAGTCGCCACCTTCCGCACCGAAGGCCCGTACCGCGACGGCCGCCGCCCCGAATCGGTCCGTTTCACAACCCCCGATGAGGATGCCCGGCGCCGCGACTTCACCATCAACGGCATGTTCTACGACCCCGCCTCCGGCGAGGTGATCGATTACGTCGGCGGCCTCGCCGACCTCGAACGCCGCCTGATCCGCGCCATCGGCATCCCCGCCGAACGGTTCGCCGAGGATCACCTCCGCATCCTGCGCGCCATCCGCTTCGCCTCGGTACTGGAATTTGACATCGACCCCGCCACCCTGCAGGCGATGCGCGACCACGCCGACGACCTCCGCGCCATCAGCCCGGAACGCATCCGCGATGAACTGATCCGCACCCTGATGGAAGCACCCCACCCCGGCACCGCCCTGAAACGCCTCTCCGCCACCGGCATCCTCGCCGTCATCCTTCCCGAAGTGGAGGCCATGCACGGCGTGGAACAACCACCCGACTACCACCCCGAAGGCGATGTGTTCGAGCATGTCTGCCTGATGCTGGAAACGATGAAGGAACGCACCCCGGCCCTGGTCTGGTCGATCCTGATGCATGACGTCGCGAAACCCGCGACGTTCTCCATCCAGCCCGACCGCCAGGGAAATCCACGCATCCGATTTTTCGGACACGACGAGCAAGGCGCGATCATGGCCGCCGATATCCTGCGCCGCTTCCGCTGCCCGAACCAGCTGATCGATGACGTGGTGATCGCCGTGCGCAACCACATGCGTTTCGCCGCCGTTCCCGAGATGCGCGCCGCCACCCTGCGTAAATGGGTCGGCGCCCCGACCTTTCCCCTGGAATTGGAACTGCACCGCATCGACTGCCTGTCGAGCCACGGTTCGCTGGACCACTACGATCAGATCCGTACGTTTCGCGATACCCTCACCACCGAACCCGCCCTGCCCCGCCCCCTGATCACCGGCAAGGACCTGATGCAACGCGGCCTCACGCCCGGCCCCCATCTCGGCCGCGTGTTGAAATCCATCTACGAGCAGCAACTGGAAGGTTCGTTTTCGGATCGCATTACCGCCGAGGCCTGGCTGGATCAACACCTCGACACCCTGCGCGCCTCACCCGACATCCAACCATGACCGGTCGCGCCCGGCACCGGTTTCCGATCGCTGAACCACCGGTGCATCCTCAACCGCCCGGTGGCCCACTGGTTGAACCATCCAGCCCTGCTCCATGATAGCCCGGACCCTGGCGCGACTGACCAGGCCGATCAACTCCGCCCCCACGACCACCGGATAAAGTTCCTGCTGCCCGGAACGCACCAGGTCACACAGCGAAATCAACGGCATATCCGGACGCACCATCACCACCGGACGTACCATGATCCGGCACAGTGGCCACCCGCGCTCGACATCCAGCGCATGCGCCCGCCATGTTGCATCATCCAGCACCCCGACCACCCGGCCATCGTCCACGACCACGAAATCCCGGTGCCCGTGCTGACGCCAACCATCGATACATTCCTCGATCAACGACCCCGGCGATAACACCGGCGGCGGCACGACCATGATGTCTCGAACTGTCAATCCGGATAACGCCGATCGCAGGTGCACAACCCGCGATTCTGCCCGCGCCCCCAGGAACACCATTACCCCGATCAGCGAGAGGAACGGATTATAAGAAAAGCCGGCCACCACCATCACCACCGCAAATCCCTGACCGATCACGGAAGCCACCGATGTGGCCTGCGGATACCGCATGACCGTAGCCAGAATCGCCCGCAAGACCCGGCCACCATCCATCGGAAACGCCGGGATCAGGTTGAACCCGATCATGATCAAGTTGAGCAGCAAGACCATGTCGGGGAACTCACCCCAGTCACGTGAACCGAGCCGGGCAAACCGTGCCTCGTCCGGCCACCCCATCCAGCCGATGAGGACCAGCGCGATAACCACATTGACCAGCGGCCCCGCCAGCGCGATGACCAGTTCCTCCCGCGGCCGCTCCGGAATCCGCTCCAACGCCGCCACCCCGCCGATCGGCAACAAGGTGATGCTGCGCGTCCCGACCCCGTACCTCCGCGCCGCGAGGGCATGGCCAAGTTCATGCAGGAAAACACACAAGAATAAGACCACGGTCAGTGTGACCGAATAGACCACCGCATCCCACCCCGCCGCCCGGTAGCCGAGGGATCCGGACCACACCAGCACGAGGAAGAAACTCCAATGCAGGCGCAGCGGGATCCCCGCCACCACCCCGAGATGCCACGCCCCCTTCACGGCGAAACGGCCGGATCCCGCGGCTTCGCCTCCAGCAATCCCAACGCCGCCGCCCACCCCATCAGCACCATCAGCATCATGAAGATCTCGCTGTCCCCGAAATTGTATTCAACCAACCCGTTGAACATCATCGCCGCAAACGCCCCCAACACCCCCAACCCGAGACCCGCACGCACCGGGTCCGCCGCCACGCCAGCCGCCGGCCGGCATGCCCGCCACGCCGTCCGCCCGATGGCAACCATCCACGCCGTCCACGCCAGCACACCGAGCCAGCCCAGTTCGAGCGTGACCTGCATGAGATTGTTGTGCAGGTGGTTCAACCGCGGCTCGACCCGATCCGACACCGCGAGGAAATCCTCGTGCTTCACCGCCTTCCAGCCGACCCCGAACGGATGTTCGGCTATCAGCGCCGGCCCTACCTCCGTCCACAACAACATCCGCCCGCCGCGCTCGATATCGAACTCCCGCCCGATCTGCCCGACCCGCTCACGCACCGCCGGCGACAACAGCACCACCGCGAGCACCGCCGCCGACCACACCACCGGCTTCCACCGTCGGCTGACCAGCGCAATCACCACCAACCCGCCCAGCGTTGCCGTCCACGCTCCGCGCTTGAAATGGATTAGCAACCCCGCCGCGCTGAACAGCAACGCCGCCGCGGTCGGCGGATACCGCATCGACCACGCCCCGCCCAGCACCAACCCGGCGACCAGGCATAATCCGACCATGTAGAACTGCGGATCCCGCATGTTGCCGGCGAGGAACAACGGCACATCCATCGATACCAGCACCGGCACCCGCACCAGGTCGTACGCCGCCTTGAATCCGATACCGATCATGAACATCCCGGCCATCTTCAGGATCCACACCTGTCCCGCCTCGCGCGGCAGACGGCTGACCATCCACGGCACCGACCACGCAAGGGCCAGCACCAGGAACCGGTTCCATTTCCCGATCGAAGTCGATGGCCGGATGCCCGCCAGGCTGGTCACCACCACGAAGGCGAGGAACACCAGGATGTACGGGCCGAACCCGTACCGCGGCCGCGCCGCACGCGGTGTGCGCCACCACGCCGCGATGGCCAGCACCGAGCCGAGGTAGACCACCGGCTGCACCAGCACCAGCGACAACGGCAGCAGCAATGCCGTCAGCAACAGGCACCCGCCCACCCACCGATCTAGCCGGGACTCGCTCATGGCGCGTTGACCGGCTCCTCCGCGATCACCCGCTTGGCCGCCTGCTTTCGCATGAAATCCACCACCATCCGCCGCGTATCCTGGGGCAGCAACTCCAGGCGCGATTCCGGCTGATCCGCCAACCGCCGCGCCGCCAAATTGCGCTCACCGCCCGAGGCCAGCACGTAGCTGTTCATCGCCACCCGGTAGCGCTTGCGCGCATGCAGCGGCTTGCCCTCGAGGTCGCGCAATTCCCCGATGACCGGCCGCCCACCCGGCCCCGCCGTCACTTCGTACGTGAAACCGTACGGCCCCAGCGACATCGGCCCGAGCGGCCGCGCATGGTTGTCGGCGAGGATTTCCCGGATCTCCTGCGGCGTGAGCGATACCACACCGATGGTGTTTTCATACGGCACGATCCGCCAGGCATCGCGGTGGCGCAACGGCCCCGGCTCGAGCGGCTTGTCGTCCAGACTCCCGTGCAGGACGAAATCCGCCCCGCTGGCCCCGGCAATCGCCGCCGCGATAACCTGCTGCATCGACGACCGGCCGATCGCATCCGGCGCCGGATCCAGGCGCTCCGGCCAGTCCGTCCACGGCTCGTCCAGCTGCGCGGCCGCCGCCGCGAGGTCGTTGCTCCACCGCGCCAGCAAGCCCTCGTGGTACGGCACCGACGCATCCATCAACTCGAGCGCACCCTTCTTCTCCACCACCGCCTTGCGCACCGTGTCGTAGGTCAGCGACACCCGGCCCAGCCAGATGCCGTAGTAACCGGCCTGGCTGTACAGCACCGGCCCGAACCGCATGTCCTCGACCGGCGTGTGGGTGTGCCCGCCGAGCAGGACATCGATCTCGGGAAACGCCGCCGCGATGGCCCGGATCTCGTTGGCGAAATCATCCCCGCGGTTGCGGAACCCCTGGTGCACCGCCACGACGATCACATCCGGCCGCTCCGCCTTGACCTGCGGCAGGATGGCCCCGAGGGTTTCCACCGATCGGCGGAACAACGCCCCATCGAGCAGGTGCGGCCGCGACCAGCGCGGAATCCCCGGCGTGGTCAGGCCGATGATCGCGACGCGGATGCCGTCCACCTCGCGGATGACAAACGGCTGGATCTTCGGCAACCAGTTGGCCTCGGCCGAGGCAAACCCGAGATTGGCGGCAAGGAACGGTACCTCCACCTGGTCGTGCCGCGCCCGCAGCAGCTTCGGCCCCCAGTCGATCTCGTGGTTGCCCAGGACCCACGCATCGTAGGTCAACACGTTGAGCGCATCGATCAGCAGGCGCCCCTCGGTCAGGTAACTCTCCGGCGCCCCCTGGAAGGTGTCACCGCAGTCGATCAACAGGGCATTCGGCACCTCCGCCCGCACCTGCCCGATCCGGGCCGCACACCGCAGCAGCCCGCCTACATCGGCCTGCCCCTCGTAGGTCGCCGTCGGCCAGAGGTGTCCGTGCAGGTCGGTGGTGTGGAGGATGGTCAGTTCGACCAGGCGGGCGGAAACCGGCACGGTTCCCATCCATCCGGCCACCAGCAGGGAGAGGATGCGCTTCATGGTGGCCATGATGCCACGCCGCGCGCCGTCAGGCAATCTTGAGGGTGGAATCATCCAACCCCATCGACGCACGCTGGTCGCTGACCATGGACTTGGTGATCCGGACATCCTTCAAGTCGGCCTTCATCGGGATCTCGTACATGATGTCGAGCATGATGTGCTCGAGGATCGCCCGCAAGCCGCGCGCCCCGGTGCCCTTCTGCAACGCGATCCGCGCCATCTCGCGCAACGCGCTGTCGGTGAAGGACAGCGAAACCCCTTCGATGCCGAGCAGCTTGGCGTACTGCTTGGTCATCGCGTTCTTCGGCTCGGTCAGGATCCGCACCAGATCGTCCTCGGTTAGCGCCTCCAGCATCGACACCACCGGCAAACGGCCGATGAATTCCGGGATCAACCCGAACGCGACCAGGTCTTCCGGCTCGACGCGGACGAGACCCGGACCGCGGGCCGCCGGATTCGCCGCCCCGGATTCCCCGTTGAACCCGATGACGCTCTTGCCGAGCCGCCGCTTGAGGATGCTCTCCAGCCCGATGAACGCGCCGCCGACGATGAACAGGATGTTGTCGGTGTTGAGCTTGATGTATTCCTGCTGCGGGTGCTTGCGACCTCCCTGCGGCGGCACGCTGGCCACCGTGCCCTCGAGGATCTTCAGCAGCGCCTGCTGCACGCCCTCGCCCGACACGTCGCGGGTGATCGACGGGTTGTCGCTCTTGCGCGAGATCTTGTCGATCTCGTCGATGTAGATGATCCCCATCTCGGCCCGCTGGACATTGAATTCACAGGACTGGAGCAGCCGCAGCAGGATGTTCTCCACGTCCTCGCCGACATACCCGGCCTCGGTCAGCGTCGTCGCATCCGACATGCTGAACGGCACGTCGAGGATCTGGGCCAGCGTCTTGGCCAGCAGCGTCTTGCCGCTGCCGGTCGGACCGATCAGCAGCACGTTGCTCTTCTCGATCTTCACGTCGTCGCCGAGGTTCCCGCCCTGGCTGTGCCGGATCCGCTTGTAGTGGTTGTGCACCGCGACCGACAGGACCTTCTTGGCGTGGTCCTGGCCGATGACATGCTGGTCGAGCGCGGCCTTGATCTCGTGCGGCTTGGGCACCGCGACCTCGGCCGATTTCGGCTTGCGGGTGCGGCGGGTCTCCGCACCTTCCCGGTTCAGCAGCGACCCGCACAACTCCACGCACTGGTCGCAGATGTGCACGCCCGGACCGGCGATCAGTTTCTCGACCTCGGTCTGCGCCTTGCCGCAGAACGAGCACTTCGGTTGTTCCGCCCGGGTGGACATTCCTTACTTGTCCTTCTTCTCGGGGGCGGAACGCGCGAGCACCGAGTCGATCAACCCGTACTTCTTCGCCTCCTCCGAGGACATGAAATTGTCGCGGTCGGTGTCGCGGCTGATGTCCGCGGCCGACTTGCCGCAATGGTGCGCGAGGATCTCGTTCAGCCGGTCGCGCAAGCGCAGGATCTCCTGGGCCTGGATGCTGATGTCCGTCGCCTGCCCCTGCGCCCCGCCCCACGGCTGGTGGATCATGATGCGCGCATTGGGCAGCGCGAACCGCTTGCCCGGCGCACCGGCGGCGAGCAACACCGCGCCCATGCTGGCCGCCTGGCCGACGCAGTAGGTCGTCACCGGGCACTTCACGAACTGCATCGTGTCGTAGATGGCCAGTCCGGCGGTGACCGACCCGCCCGGCGAGTTGATGTAGAGGTTGATGTCCTTCTCGGCGTCCTCGCTCTGCAGGAACAGCATCTGGGCGATGACCAGGTTGCTGATGTCATCGTTGATCGGCGTGCCGATGAAGATGATGCGCTCCTTGAGCAGGCGCGAATAGATGTCGAAGGCGCGCTCGCCGCGGCCGGTCTGCTCGATCACCATCGGAACCAACACGGAATTGTTCATGGAATGCTCCTTGTCTATGGAACGGTTCAGACCGCCGCCGCCTGGGGTTTCTGCAGGTCGGCCAGCATCTTCAGCGACTTCGAGGCCAGCAGGTCGTCACGGACATCGGCCAGCCGGTTGTTCTTGACGATGTTCTCCTTTACCTTGGCCGGGTCCTTGCGTTCGCGCAGGGCCATGGTGCGGATGAAGCCGTCGATCTCGGCCTCGGTGACCGTCATCTTCTCGGCTTCGGCGATCTTGAGCAGGATGTAGCGGATCTTCAGTTTCTCCTCGGCGGTCTTGGCCGCGTTGGCGAAGATCTGCTCGCGGTTCTGCTCGATGACCTCGCGGTCCACGCCGCGCTCCGAGTTGTACTCGACCACGTCGTACACTTCCTCGGCGGTGCGGCGCTGCACGATCGACTCGGGCAGGTTCATCACCGTCTCCTCGAGCAGCTTCTTGCAGATCTCGTCCTGCACCCGGCGCTCCTCCTGCGAGCTCTTCATCCGCGCCAGGTCGTCCTTGATGCGCTGGCGCATCGCCGCCACCGACTCGGCACCCATCGTCTTGAGGAACTCCTCGGTCAATTCCGGAAGCTGCTTGCGTTCGACCGCCAGGACCTCCACCGCGTAGGTGGCCTGCTTGCCGGCCAGCGACTTCTCGACGAACTTTTCGTCGAAGTTCGCCACCACGGTGCGGTGCTCGCCCGCCTTGGCCCCGGTCAGCCCGTCCACGAACTCGGGAATGAAGCTGTACTCCGGATCGAGGATCACGCCGAAATTCTCCGCCTTGGCCAGCACCCCGAGGTTGCTGTTGCCGAGATCCAGCGGCTGCCCGTCCACCGTCGCCGTGTAGTTCACCATGACGCGGTCGGACTTCCCGGCCACCCGGCCTTCCTCGGCCACGAAACTCGCCATGCGGTCGCGCATCCGGTCAACCACCTCGTCGATCGCCTGCTCGGTCACGTCGGCCGGCTGGGCCTCGACGCGGATGCCCTTGTACGCGGGCAGCTCGAAATCAGGGACGACGTCCACGGTGATCTGGAAGCCGAACGGCTTGCCTTCCACCGGATCGGACTCGGTCACGTCGATCACGTTCGCCACCTTCAGCTTCTCCTGCTGCAGGGCCGCCTGGTAGCCGCCCGGGATCAATCGTTCCTTGGCTTCCTTCAGGATGTCCTTGCGGAAGTGGCGCTTGACCAGGTCCACCGGGGCCTTGCCGACGCGGAAACCGGGGATGCGCGCATAGCGCTGATACCCGCTAACAATCTCGGAAATCGTGGTTTGCACCTGCTCGGCAGGCACTTCAATGCTGACTTGTTTGCGGCAAGGTCCAACGACCTCAACGTGTATGTTCATGATCTGGGGCTCCTGAAATCAAAGCGGGCTAACATAGGCCAGCCTGTAGGCCGCCGCAAGTGTAAAAGGTCGCGAACGGACGGCCCGACAAGGATATGCGTGTACGAGTGGGTGTGCGACTACGACAACGAACCCACCTACTCGTACACCCACTTCTACACCCATATCGACACGGGTTCTGCTCTCGCTTCAGACCTCCATCCCGCACCGCAGGCCCGCCCCTCCACGTTGGAACGTATGGCCCCCAACGCGCTGGGTGTTCGCGCTGCCGCGGTACCCGGGCACTCACCCATGACGACGGCCACCCGACCTCCGAAACACAAGCCCTCACCCCGCTCGCCCGGCGCCACCACGCGGCCTGACGCCTGCCTTCAGATTCCCACCCATGCTCTAGAGCCGACTTGAAATCAACGACCAGCCGCAGAGCCACCCGATTCGGGTGTGCTCTGCCGGCACACGTTGCATTCTCTTGTTCAAGCGTGTGCTTTTTCTTCGAGTCTCTCCGCAATCCATACTTTGATGATGGACTGTCGAGGTACTCCCAAGCGTGTAGCCTCGCGATCGAGAGACTGAATCATCCAAACCGGGAAATCGACGTTAACCCGTTTCTGCTCTCGGCCGGGACGTGTCGCCTTGGAGAAATCCAAGTACTTTGATAGGTCCTCACGTTTATCAAACTTTTTGTCGAATTCCTCAGTTTTCATAGGCATTCACCTCATCTGTCCGAGATCGACGGACCGAAACGATGCGTACACGTTCTTTGCGATAGGTGAAAATAGCCAACCAATGCTTTTCCGCGATTTTCCCGATCAGCATAGATCGTGGTTCGCCCTGTGTTCTCGCGGGAACTTGAAGTCGATCCGGGTCCTCCCAGGATCCATTACGATGCCATCATCTCGAACAGTGTATTCCGACTTGAACTTTATCGGCGCTCTTCGTTTCGTCACGCCACGATCTGTTTCGTCGAAAACACCTGTCTTCGACTGTTGTTCAGATGACGGGATCGGTTGGATCGCGCGGCGGTGGCGCGGGCGGTTTGAGGACCACCGGCCGGTCGTGCCGGTAGGCCCACCGCACCACCGCATCCGCCCGGGCCAGCAGGAAAAATCCCACCAGGGTAGCGCCGGTTCCGGAGAGCAGGTAGTAGAGCTTGGTGAGCAGGTCGAGCGATTCGTCGTTGATCAGGGCGGCCAGCAGGGAAACCACCTCGATGGCCAGCGAGAGGATGTTCCACAACCCCCAGATGATCAGGTACAACCCGAAGGTCCGCACCACGATGCCGAACACGTCCGAAGGCTTCACGCCTCCCCCTTGCCGGCCGGGACCGACGCCAGCGTGACCCCGTGGTAAGCCAGGAAGGCATCGCGCTTGTCCCGGCCCATGTACCGGTCGAGCACCTTGGGCTCGGTCTTGGTGAGATCGACCAGGATCAACCCGTCGAGCACGTAGCTGAAGTCCGGATCGATGTTGAACGCGAGCAACTTGCCGCCCAGCCGCAGGTACTGGCGCAACAGGATCGGCACCCCGGTCAGGTTGGACTCGATGTCGGCAATCAGCGATTCGACATCGTCGAGGTCCTTGACCGAGGTCTTGACCTTGCGCAAGTTCCACTTCCGGATCGGATTGACCCGCATCGGCTTCCGCGGTTTGACCAGCTTGGCCAGGTCCGGCAAGGATTCGTTCTGCTTGAGGAAACTGACCAGCAACTGCCGCGAGGTGGTCTGGTACTCGCTGTTGATGCTGACCGGCCCGAACAGGATCTTGTATTCGGGATTGGCCGCGATGTAGTGCGCCAACCCCTTCCACAAGGTCGGCAACGCGGCGTGGCTGCGCTGGTACTCGCGGCGGATGAACGAACGACCCATCTCCAGTGCCGGGCTGATCTTCTTGAGCAGTTTCTTGCGGTACTTGAACAAGGTGCTGGTGTAGAGCCCCTTCTTGCCGAGCGCCTCGAAAATCCGGTCGGACTTGCCCAACCGGTACGCCCCCACCACCTCGCGCTTCTCCTTCTGCCAGATAAAGACGTGGACGTAGTAGTCGTCGAACCGGTCGAGGTCGATCGACAACCCCGTGCCCTCGTTGACCTCGCGGAAGGTGATCTCGCGGAGCCGGCCGATCTCCCGCAGCAGGTGCGGGATCTGCCGCGCCTCGGCGTAATAGACCTCCATCGACCCGCTTTCCAGCAGCTTCTGCTTTGGCGGCAAGCCGGACAACTCGGCCGCCAGGACCTCCGTCGGTTCCGCCGCCACCACCGGTTCGTGTTCAGGTTTTGGGCGGGTGATCCTCACCGGCAGGTGCAGGCGTCTTTTTTTTTGCCCGGCCGTGTCCTTGCGGTTCTTGAGGTGGTAGGTGCGCACCCGCAGGAAGTCGATCAACTCCTGCTCGCCCAACCCGGCCAGTTTGCTGTGCGGGATCAGGTTGCCGACCCGCATGTGGATGACCTTGTTCTGCTTGTTGACGAATTCCTTGGGCAGCATCGCCGTGCGCAAGCGCGGATGCACCAATCCGAGCATCTGGAAGATCAGGCTGTTGGTGCCGACGAAGTACACCGGCAACACCGGGACCTCGGCCTTCTGCACGATCCGCGCGATCGTCGCGCTCCACGGCGGATCCTCCACCGCGCCCTTGCGGACCTGCATGCTGGACACCTCGCCGGCCGGGAACACCCCGAGCATGCCGCCGCCGCGCAACCAGGCCATGGTCTCCTTGAGCGGCTTGATGTTCGCCTTGGCCGAACCGGCCCGCCCGAACGGATCGACGAAAATGAAGAAGTCGCGCAGGTCCGGGATCCGCTCGAGCAGGAAATTCGCCATCAACTTGACGTCCGGACGCACCGACTTGAGCAGCGAGGCGAGGATCAACCCCTCCAACCCGCCGAACGGATGGTTGGCCACCACCACCACCGGCCCGGTGCGCGGGATGCGTTCGAGGTCGCTCTCCGACACATCGTAGTCGACCTCCATGGTGTCGAGGATCCGGTCGGCGAAATGCGTGGAACCCTGCTCTGGCACCGCATCCGCCGCACTGAAGTAGATGTGGTTGATCTTGTCGATCGCCAGCACCTTTTCAATCGCGCCGCCAACGACCGAGAAGATCCGCTTGCGGAACGGATCCTCGTACGGCTGGGGCAAACTGAACAGCTTGCGGTTTACGGGGTCGTTCATCGGCACATTCCTTGGGATGCGAACTTGGCTTACCAGCTTACCGGGTACCCGAGCGCAGGAAAGCAAAAACGACCAGCCCGAGGTTTCTCATCGATTCCTAACCGACCGACGAACGCCAAACCGTCCACGCGGTGGGGGCACTGACAACGACCTCGAAAAAGCAATTGTTGAACCGCGGATTACGCGGATAACGCAGATGTGAAGGGTTTTCTTATCGAGACCTTGAGGATTCCGCAAAACCTTCAGATCGTACCGAAGAAATCATTAGATGAAACCATCCGCGACTATCCGCGCTATCAGCGGTTCCATCCTCGATTCCGGGTTGCAGAGATCATGCACACAAGGCACAAACCGGCATCAATCCTCCCCCGAACACCGAAACCTGACACCCGAAACCCCTTCCGCGCCGCCCGCTCGGGGCGCGCGCTATGGATTCATCCGCTGCTGGAGCAGCGCGAGCACGTCGTTGGCGTGGCTGGAGACGGAGACGGAATCGATGACGTCGGTAACCACGCCCTCGGGATTGATGATGAAGGTGACCCGTTTGCTGAAGCCCATCATGCCGACCACCCCGAACGCCTCGCTCAACGCCTTGTCCTTGTCGGCGAGCAGGTCGAACGGCAGTTTATGCTCGGCCTTGAACTTGTTCTGCTTGTCGAGGTCGTCGGTGCTGACCCCGTAGATCGCCACCCCGCGCGTGGCGAAATCCTGGTACTGGTCGCGCAACCCGCAGGCCTGCGAGGTGCAACCCGGCGTGAACGACTTGGGATAGAAATACACCACGCGCCAGCCGCCACCCGGGGCGCCCACCGTGACCGTGCTGCCCGAGGTCGACGGCACCGCGATCTCCGGCACCTTGTCCCCCACCCCCAACGCCAACGCCGGAGCCACCCCGGCGATCCATGCCAACACTCCCATGATCCAACCCTTCATGTTCGTTCTCCTTATCCTATGCACACGCTCTTGCGCGACACCTTCTGCAGGGAGATGCACTCCACCGGGCAGACGTCCCGGCAGGCCCCGCACCGGATGCACTGTGATTGGTCAATATACAGCATGTTGTAATCTTTGCTACCCGTGGAGGGAACGTATCCGGTGATCCGGCCCTCCGCGTCGTGGATCAGGTTCTTGACCTTGACGATGCAACCCTCGACCGGCTTGACCTTGAGGCAGCGGTCGCAATAGATGCACAGGTCGTTATCGATCTCGAACTTGTAATGGCACAGGTAGCAGCGCGACGCCTCGGTGCGCGCCGCCTCGTCGCCATACCCCGTCTCGACCTCGGCCGTGCGGGTACGGGCCGCCTCGGCGAGCACCGGCATTGGCTGCCGCGGGATCGCATCCATCGCCCGGGTCCGGCCGGTCGACTCCGCCGCCTCGACCAACCCGAGCTCCTTGACCCGCACCGTCCCGCTGAGCCGCTGGTCAACCACCCGGGCACAGGCCTTGCCGCTCGCCACCGCCTCGATCAACGACCCGGCCCCGCCAAGGAAATCCCCGGCGATGAAGACCTTCCCGTGCGCGGTGACATGCCGGCCCGGCACCGGCGCATACCCCGCCGCACCCAGCCAGCCATCGTCCCGGCGCTGTCCGGTGGCCATCAGCACGGTATCGGCTTCCAGCTCGAACGCCGACCCCTCGACCGCGCGGAACCCGCGCCGTCCATCCGCCTCCGGTGCCTCCGGCTCCGTGCGCGCGAAGCGCACCCCGGTGACCCGGCCCGCCGCATCGCCCAAGATCGCCACCGGCATCGCCTGCGTCTGGAACTGGATGCCCTCGTGCAGCATCTCCTCGACCTCGCCCGGCGTGATGTACATCTCCTTCTCGGTGCGCCGGTACACCATGCGCACCTCCTCCGCCCCGAGCCGCCGCGCCATGCGCGCGCAATCGACCGCGGTGAAACCGCCGCCGATGACCACGACCCGGCGACCAACCGTCACCGCCTCGCCGCGGTTGGCCCGCCGCAGGAACGGCAGTCCCGTGTCCACGCCGGCCAGGTCCACCCCCGGCAACGACGGCTTCTCCGGCTGCATCACCCCGGCCGCGACAATGACCGCATCGTGCTGCGCGACCAGCTCGTCCATTGCGACATCGCGGCCGACCGATACCCCGCACCGGATCTGCACGCCGGTCCGGACCACCTGATCGATCTCCCGGCGCACCAGCGCCCGCGGCAGGCGGAACTCGGGAATCCCCTGCACCATCATCCCGCCCGGCTCGTCGTACTGCTCGAAGACCGTGACCGCATGACCGAGCAAGGCCAACTCGCGCGCGGCGGCCAATCCCGCCGCCCCCGCCCCGATCACCGCGACCCGTCGACCGCTGTCCGGAAACATCTTCGCCAGCACCACCGGTTCGCTGCGCGCGAGGAAATCCGCCGCCGAGCGCTTGGAGAAACAGATCGCCACCGGCTCGCCCAATCCCTCCCAGCCATGCCGGCAGGCCGGCTCGCACGGGCGCGTGCAGACGCGGCCGAGCACCGCCGGGAACACGTTGTCGCGCAGGTTGATCAGGTAGGCTTCGTCGTAACGGCCATGGGCCACCGCATCGAGGTAACCGGGAATGTCCGTACCGGCCGGACAGGCCGCCTGGCACGGGATGTTCTTCTCCAGCCAGTCGAAGTCCTTCGGCTGCTCGATCCACCCCGCCGGGGCCGACAGGGCATTCTGCTTCAAGCGCTCCGGGTTGACCCGGCCCGACGGTTTGCCCGCCTGCTTGATCCGCTGGTACCGCGCGTAGTATTCGTTGGAAAACGCTCCTGAAGGTTCCGCCATCGCTCCCCCCGCCTCCGCGTTAACGCCCGATCACCCCGGACTCGAGCACCCGGTCGAGGTACACGCCCAGCGAACCGGCGTTCTTCTCGACCACCCCGCGGGCCGCCACCCCGATCTCCTCGCGCTTGGCCGGCGCGCACAACAGGTCGTCCACCGCGCGCCGCAAGCCCTGCAGGTCCTTGACCTGCACCACCGCCCCCTCGCGCAGGAAATCCTCCATGATCGCCGGGAAATTCTCCATGTTCGGACCCACCACCACCGGCTTGCCGTACAGGGCCGGCTCGATGATGTTCTGGCCGCCGTGCTGGGTGAGGCTCTTGCCGATGAAGATGATGTCGGCGTGCGCGTAGAAGTGCTTGAGCTCCCCGGTGGTGTCGATCAGGAACACGTCCGGCGGCGACGCGGGCAGGATAGCCGGACGTTCCTTGATCGTCGAACGCCGCACGATCTTGCCGACCCGCGGCTTGAGCTGCTCGATGATCGCCGGTACCCGCTCGACATGGCGCGGCGCGAGCAGCAGCACGAGGTTGCGGTACCGCGTCTTGAGCCCGCGGTACAGGTCGACCATCGCATCCTCCTCGCCCTCCCAGGTGGACCCGCCGAGCAGGACCAGCTGGTCCGGCGTGATGCCCGAATAGCGCATCAGGTCGAGCGTGCGTTCGCCCTCCCCGACCGGCGTGGCCAGGGCGACATCGTACTTCGCGCTGCCGAAGTTGAAGGTGAGCCGCGGATCCGCCCCGAGCAGCACGAACCGGCGCCGGTCCTCCTCCGACTGCGCACCGATCAGCTCGAACTCCGGCAGCAGGCGCGTCGTGAGCATCCGCAACCGCTGGTAGCCCTTGAACGACCGGTCGCTGATCCGCCCGTTGACCAGCAGCATCGGGACCCCCCGCGCCCGCGCCATGCGGATCAGGTTCGGCCACAACTCGACCTCGACCAGGACCACCGCGCGCGGATTGATCACGTCGAAGGCGCGTTTCATCACCGGCGGGAAATCGACCGGGAAATACAACACCACGTCCGGCGCCGACAGCTCCCGCTGGGCGATGCCGTAGGCCGTCGAGGTCGTCGTGGTCAGCGCGAACAACACGCCCGGCTCGCGCTCGCGCCACTCCTGCATCAGCCGCAACGCGACATACAATTCGCCCACGCTGACCGCATGGATCCAGATCCGGCGCTCCCCGCCAAGCTGCAGCAGCGTGTCGTCGCTGTAGCGGCCCAGCCGCTGGCCGAAATCGCGCGCATACCCCCCGCGTTTGCGCATGCGCAGCAGGTAATGCGGCAGCAGCAGCGGGAACACCAGGACGAACAACAGGTTGTACAGGATCCAGATCATAAGCGGGCCTTCGGATGCGCTTTGTCGTATACTTCGCGTAAACGTTCAACTGTAATGTGCGTGTAGATTTGCGTGGTGGACAGGTTGGCGTGGCCGAGCAGCTCCTGCACGCTGCGCAGGTCGGCCCCGGCATCGAGCAGATGGGTGGCAAAACTGTGGCGCAGCGCATGCGGCGACAAGGCCGGGTTCAACCCCGCGTGGACGAGGTACTTTTTCATCATCCGCTCGATCGAGCGCGGGGTGAGCCGCCCCCCGTTCTTGTTGAGGAACAAGGCGGGCGGACGCCCGGCCCGCCCCCACCCGGCCCACACGCCGTCCCGCGCCTCGAGGGCGCGGCGCAGGGCCTTGATCGCCGGACTGCCCAGCGGGCACATCCGCTCCTTCTTGCCCTTGCCCCGCGCGATCATGACCCCGGTGGCCAGGTCGAGCTGGTCCTCGGCGAGCAGGGCGATCTCGCTCAACCGCGCCCCGGTGGTGTACAGCAGTTCGAGGATCGCGACATCGCGGTCACGGGCATACCGCCCCCACGTGCCCGGCCGCGCCCCGCCCTCCTCGACCTCGATCAGGAACGGCGCGTTGAGCAACCGCCCGACCTCCTCCACGCTGAGCAGCTTGGGCAGGCGGCGCGACAACTTGGGCAGGACAAGGCCGCTGAACGGATTGCCCGGCACATGGCCCTCGCGCATCAGGAACTTGTAGAAGGAACGCAGGCTCGACAGCTTGCGCCGCGTGGTCGTGGCCGCCCGGTCGTGTTTCTGCTGGTGGACGAGGAAACGCCGCGCGGCGAACCGGTCAACGCCCTTCCAGTCGAACGGAGGTGCCGCATCGGCGCCCCACTGCAGCGCGATGAACTGGCGCACATCCATCAGGTAGTTGGTGATGGTGTGCTCGGACGCGTCGCGTTCGCCGCGCAGGTGCACGGTGAAGGCCGCCATCGCGGGATCGGGCTTGCATGAAGAGGTAAGATTCAACGTACAACGTCCAACGTTCAACTTCCAACGTTCAACACTCAGCTTCCAACAGATGATCTTTTTTCGCCCGCGAACAGTGCATGTTGAACGTTGAATGTTGGAAGTTGAAAGTTGAATCACCAATCTCGTGCCACGCCTTATTCCTCGTCGGCTTTCTTCTTGCCACCCGCCCGCAGGTTGAGCCGCTCGGCATGATCGGCAAACCCGGGAATCTGCGCGGCATAGCGCGAGGCCATCTTGCGCATCGCCGCGGTCTGGCGGGGCGAGAGGCTCTTCTTCTGGCGGAACTGGCGGTCGAGTGACTGGAAGAACTCCTTGTCGTCCCACACCCGCAGCCCGCGCTTGACCGGTTCCTTCCATTCGGTGATCCGGCCCAGCAGCTCGAGGATCTCCCCGGCCAGCGGATCGGTCTCCGCCGCCGGCGTCTCGGCCAGGTTCAGCTCCGGCTTGCGCGCCTCGAAATCCGGGATCTGGTGCGCATACTTGAGCACCAACCGGTCGAGGTACCGCACCTGGTTCTCGCTGAGCCGCTTGCCCCCGCGCACCTGGTTGTCGAGCGACAACAGGAACTCGCGGTCGTCGTAGGTCTTCTTGCCGACCTTGCGCGGCGGGTCGAATTCCACATTGCGCACCAGGTCGAGCTTGATGAAGGTCTCGGGTCGCGGCGGCAGGCTCTGCTCGTGGTACTTGACCAGCTCGTCGGCCAGGCCGAGCGCGCCGAACTGCGCCTCGATCCCGGGTAGCTGCTCCTTGTAGCGGCAGGCCATCTTGACCAGCGCCTCCTGCTGGCGGTCGGTCAGCGGCGGATCACCCTTCTCCAACTGTTCGCGCACCGACTGCACGAACTTGCTGTCGCTGTAGGTCTTCTTGCCGCGCTTGGTCTCCGGGGCCCATTCCTTCACGCCCTGCAACAGGTCGAGCAGGCCGCGCACCACGTTGAGGTCGGCCGGCGGCGTCTTCGCCATGTCCACCCACCCGGTGAACGAGCCATAGAACCGCTGGAGCATGTCGGTCCAGACGACATGGCCCTCGTCGATCTCGTCGAGTTCCTTCTCCATCTGCGCGGTGAACCCGATGTCGAACAGGTCGGGCAGGTAGTGCACGAGGAAATCATTGACCGCCATGCCCTTTGTCGTGGGCTTGAGGGTGCGCTTGTCCTTCTCGACGTAGTCGCGGTCGACGATGGTCGAGACGGTCTGCGCGTAGGTGCTAGGCCGCCCGACCCCGTTGTCCTCCAGCGCCTTGACCAGCGACGACTCGGTGTAACGCGGCGGCGGCGTGGTCTCCTTGCGTTCTTCGAGCCACTCGATGTGCTCCAGCACCTCGTTCTCGGTCAGCGGCGGCAACGCGATATCCTCGTCCTCCCCCTCGACGTCCTCGGCATCGTTCTTCTTTTCCTTCTCGATGCCGGTGACCTTCATGTAACCGGGGAACACCACGTCCGACGCGGAGGCGCGGAACAGGTACTGGTTGGCCAGCGGCGCGGCCCCGCCGGTGACCACGAATTCGGCCGTGCGCTGGGCGATGCGCGCCGAGGCCATCTGGCAGGCGACGAAACGCTGCCAGATGATGCGGTACAGCTTGAGCGCATCCGGCTCGAGCACGTGCGCGAGCTTGTCCGGGGTCAGCGCCACATCGGTCGGACGGATCGCCTCGTGCGCCTCCTGGGCATTCCCCTTGCTCTTGTAGAAATGCGGCTTCTCGGGCAGGTACTCCGTGCCGAACTGCTGGGCGATGAAGGCGCGGCACGCCTCCTGCGCCACCGGCGAGATGTTGACCGAGTCGGTACGCATGTAGGTGATCAGACCGACCACCCCGTTGCCGGTGTCCACACCTTCATAGAGTTTCTGGGCGATGCGCATCGTGCGCGTCGGGGCGAAGCCGAAGAACCGGTTGCCCGCCTGCTGCAGCGAACTGGTGATGTAGGCCGGCTGCGGACGTTTGCTGATCTCGCGCTGGGCCAGCGCCGATACCTTGACCGTGCGGCCCTCGAGGTCGCGGCGGATCGCCTCGGCCTGCTCCGCCGACTTGATTTCCGCCTTGTCGTCGTTGATGCGCGCGAGCTTGATCGCGAACGGATCGACCGGAGCGACCGTCTTGCGCACCCGCGCCCCCATCAGCCAGTAGGCCTCGGGCACGAACTTCTGGATCTCCTTCTCGCGGTCGCAGACAATGCGCAACGCGACCGACTGCACGCGGCCCGCGCTCGATGCCCCGCGGATGCGCCGCCACAGCAGCGGGCTCACCTTGTACCCGACGATGCGGTCGAGCACCCGGCGCGCCTGCTGCGCATCCACCTTGTGCTGGTTGATCGAACGCGGATGGGCGAACGCCTCGCGGATCGCCGGCGCGGTGATTTCGTTGTAGGTCACGCGCTGGAAATTCTCGGGAGGTACCGCGCCCTTCAGCGCCGCCATCAGGTGCCAGGCGATCGCTTCCCCCTCGCGGTCCGGGTCGGGGGCGAGGATGATGTGTTCGGCCGACTTTGCCGCTTCCTTCAGCTCCTTGACCACCTTCTCGCGGCCCTTGATGGAGACGTACTTCGGCTTGAACCCCTTCTCGAGGTCCACCCCGATCTCCTTCTCCGGCAGGTCACGGACATGGCCCATCGAGGCCTTGACCACGTAGTCCTTGCCGAGAATCTTGTTGATGGTCTTGGCCTTGGCCGGCGACTCCACGATTACCAGATGTTTTGCCATGATCGCTCGCTCCTCACTTGCTACACGCCGGGGGCCGTGCCGTCGCGCAGTTCCACGCGACGCCCCGGCAGTATACGGACCACCCGCTTCATTTCCAGTCCCAACAACAGGGCGTTCAACCGCGAGGCGCCGACACCCGACGCCCGCGCCAATTCGTCCACCTGCAACCCGCCTTGGTACAACGCCTTGACCACTGCGGACTCCTCCCCGTTCAATGGAACATCCGGCGCCTGCTGCAGGGCCTGCGCCTTTTGCTCGATCGATTTCGGCAGCAACAGGTTCAGGTCATCGACGATGTCGTCGATCGTCTCGACCAGTTTCGCCCCCTGCTTGATCAACGCATGGCAGCCGCGCGAACCCGGCGAATCGATCCGCCCCGGCACCGCATACACCTGACGTCCCTGTTCCAGCGCGGTGTGCGCGGTGATGACCGCACCGCTTTTTTCGCCCGCCTCGACCAGGATCGTGCCAAGCGACATCCCGGCAACGATGCGGTTCCGGTAAGGAAAGGTCTGCCGGTCCGGCGGACGCCCCATCGTGTACTCGCTGATCACCGCCCCCTGGGTGCTGATCCGCTCGGCGAGTTCCGCGTTCTCCGGCGGATACAACTGGTCGATCGCACTGCCCAGCACGGCGAGGGTACGCCCGCCCGCCTTGATCGCCGACTGGTGCGCCACCGTGTCGATGCCGCGCGCCAAACCGCTGATGATCGTGAAGCCCGCCTTGGCCAAGCCGTAGGCCAGCCGGTCCGCCACCGAGGCCCCGTAATGCGAAGCGTGCCGCGTGCCGACGATGGCCAGGCCGTGGCGGTCCGCCTTGTCCAGCGTGCCCCTTATATAGAGGACGAGCGGCGGGTCATGGATCTCCTTCAGGGCGGCCGGGTAGTCGGGATCGAGGAAGGTGACGAGCCGGATCCCGGAACGCGCGGCCTTTTGCTCCTCCTCGGCGGGATTCATCTTCGCCCCACCCTCGACGATCGACGCCGCGAGCTCGCGCCCGAAACCGGGGATCCGGCCGATCGTCGCCGCATCCGCCGTGAACACCGCCTCCGGTGAACCGAGGGCGGCGATCAACTTGCGCGTGCGCACCGGACCAATCTGGTCCAGCATGTTCAGGGCGATGTACGCCTCGCGGCTGGAAAATGCCTGGATCATGGGATCAAAAAGCCCGGATGTATGAAGGAAGCCGCGCGGATTGGGCAAGTAAAAAACGGAAATCAACCGATATCGTACCTTGTCGGTGTGACACTTTCTCCTTTCCCCGTTCACATCTCCGTCGTATCTTCAGGAAGCGAACGTACACCTGTTTTACCCCGGAAGGAACGGCCATGAACGACAACCAGACCCCTTCGCCTGATCAACCCGCCGAGATAATTCCTGCATCGAGCAACAAGGTCGAAGTCTCGGCCGAAGTGCTGAACGAGGCCGTCATGCAACTGCGCAAGCTGACCGAGCTGCGCCAGCGTGAATCCGAACGACAGGAACGCGCCATCGCCCAGATGCACACCGCCCTGAAACGCCAGGGCATCCTCAGCCGCTACGTGATCGTCTGCTGCCTGATCGTCGTCGTGATCGCCGCCGGCCTCGCCTACCTGATGCGCCAGTCGGCGCGCCACGAACAGGTCACCACCGCAAACCTGACCTTGGTCGACCAGCGCCTCGCCGAAACCAGCCAGACCATCGCCGAGGAAACCCAGAAACAGGTTGCGACCCTCGACGGCGTGCGCAGCGAAGTCATGAACGCCCGCGAGGAACAGTCCCGCCTCTCCCAAGGCGTCGAACAGGAACTGATGGCCACCCGCCAGTCCCATTCCGCCGTGATCCAGAAGGTCGAGGAGCAACTCGGGGCCGTGCGCGCCGAACGCGATGAGGTCCGCGGCGAAGTCCGCACCGTGCTCGAGGAGAAAACCCGCCAGCTGACCGACAAGGAAATCGAATTGCGCGCCGAACGCGAGGCGATCAAGGAAGCGAAGATCCGTTCGAAGGAGGAGCAGAAGGCGCTGATCCAGCAGACCATCGAACGCCTGAACGCGATGACCGCCAGCCTCGCCGTCGAGGAGGCCGCCGAACCCGCGACCATCGAACCGGGCACCGAAGCCTCGGTTGCCGAGGAACCCGCCGCCCCGACCCCCGACGCCCCCGACGAAAACCCCGCCACTGAACCGGCCCCGACCGACGCCGACATCGACGCCGTCATCAAACAAGCCGACGCCGTCGAAGCCGAAATCAACGCAAGCACGCCCTGAAACCATTCCCTCCGCTCCAAAACGGTTGATTCATCGAATCTGAAAAAAACACTTGCCCTGACCGGGGTCGATTGGCATAGTCGCGTCACTTTCTGGTGCGAGCGTAGCTCAGTTGGTAGAGCATCACCTTGCCAAGGTGAATGTCGAGAGTTCGAATCTCTTCGCTCGCTCCATTTTTTTGCCCCGCATTTCTGTCCAATGCTTGGACAACTCCCCGGTAACCCTTTCCAATCCATGGAAAACCGCCGGACGGCCTTGGCATCCTTTCTGTCCGCGGTATAGTTCGGAAAACAACGGAGAAGACCATGGTCCTGATCACCCAAAGCGGAACTGAAACCCTGCCCCTCGGTGCGCCGGCACCGGACTTTTCCCTGCCGGGGACCGATGGGAAGACCTATACCCTCACCTCGTTCGCGTCGGCGAACCTGCTGGTCGTCGCCTTTACCTGCAACCACTGTCCCTATGCGCTCGGCGTCGAGGACCGGTTCATCCGCCTCGCGAAGACCTACCAGCAGAAGGGCGTGGCCTTCGTCGCGATCTCCGCCAACGATGCGACGAAGTATCCGGCCGACAGTTTTGCCGAGATGGCGAAGCGTGCAACAGAGAAAGGCTACCCGTTCCCCTACCTGTACGACGAACCGCAATCCGTGGCCAAGGCCTACGGCGCGGTCTGCACCCCGCACCTGTTCGTCTTCGATACGCATCGTTCGCTCATCTACGAAGGCCGCATCGACGACAACTGGAAGGACGAGACGGCGGTGAAGCACCACGACCTGCGCGACGCCCTCGACGCCGCGCTGGCCGGCAAGCCGGTCCCGAAGGCGCAGACCAACCCGATGGGTTGCAGCATCAAGTGGAAATAAGCGGTTCTTGAACAGGAGGCACAGAGACCGCAGAGAAGACCTGTTTTCTCCGCGCCCTCTGCGTCTCCTGTTCACATCAATCTAAACGAGCTCCGCGAAGACCGCATCGCTGACGAAAACGCCCTGCGGGGTCAGCTTGATGCGATCCCCCTCGTTTTCAAGCATCCCGATACCGGCCAGCCAGTCGATCGTGTCGCCGCACAGGTCGCGGTAATCGAATCCGGTGCGGGTGCGGAATTCATCGCGGGACACCCCATTCATCAGCCGCAGGTACATCACCAGCGCCTCGCGGGCGCGGGCTTCCGGATCGAGCGACTCCTCGAACTGCACGACCGATTGCCCGGCCAGCAGGCGGCGGTTGTATTCATCGAGGTTGCGGATATTGCCGAAGCGACGTCCGCGCCAGTGTGAATGGGCGGAGGGTCCGAAACCGAGGTATTCCCCGGCGCTCCAGTAGAGCTTGTTGTGTTCACTCTGGAAACCGGGCCGGGCGTAATTGGAAATCTCGTAGTGTTCGTAGCCGCCACCGGTCAGGATCGCGCGCACGCGTTGGTACTGCTCCAGTTCGGTATCGTCGTCCACTTCCTTCAGATAGCCCTTGTTGCGGAGTTCAGTCAGCGGTGTGCCATCCTCGAAGATCAGGCAGTAGCACGCGATGTGCTCGGGGCCGAGGGCCACCGCGCGGGCGAGGTCCTGCTCCAGCATGGCCAGGGTCTGGCCGGGAATGCCGTACATGAAATCCAGGTTGATGTTGCGGACCCCTTTGCGGCGCAGCAGCTCATACCCCTCGATCGCCTCCTCGCACGAGTGGATGCGTCCGACGAACTCGAGCACGGACGGGGTCAGCGACTGCACACCGAGGGACACCCGGTTCACGCCGGCGGCGAGCATGAGGTCGATCTTGGTTTCGGTCAGCGTGCCGGGGTTCGACTCGCAGGTCCATTCGGTCACCCGGGACAGGTCGAACCGCCGGTGGATCGCCTCGAACATCCGCGCGAAGTCACGATCGGACAGTTCGGTCGGGGTACCGCCGCCGAGGAACACCGTGGTCGGCTGGAATCCCTCCGGCGCACCGGCCAGTTCGCGGTCCAGCGCCTCGATGAACCCCGGCTGGTGCTCCATCTCCAGATCGCCCAGACGCCGAGCCACCGGCCCCTTGCCGGTCGGAATGGAGTAGAAGTCGCAGTACAGGCACTTGCGGACACAAAACGGGATATGGAGATAAAGGCCGGGCATTGGGGATGCAACTTCCAACGTTCAACTTTCAACATCCAACATTCAACGACCGAAACGGGGACATTTTTCCATCATCCATACATCAACCATCCGCAATTGAATGTTCGATGTTGAAAGTTGAACGTTGTGTCTTCACTGATCCTGGGCACGGAGGGACTTGAACCCCCACGCCTTGCGGCACAAGATCCTAAGTCTTGCGTGTCTGCCATTTCACCACGTGCCCGATTTGATCGAAAAACCGCATATTTCCCTTATTTTTAGGCTGTTTTGCGGCTTTTCTCCATCGTACCACACTTGGCGCATGGTGGCGCATAATTGACCATTTAGGCGGCTTTTTTGTCAACAGCATGTCAACAGATTCACCCGGTAAGTGAACGCTCGTTCACCGTGGACCGCGTAAAACGGCCCAGGCGGGCGCGGTGCCGGTCGTGGCAAGGTCAGGCGGTGGACCGGCGCGGGTGGTACTGGTCGATCACGGCCCGGAGGCGTTCGGCCGACACGCTGGTATAGACGGCGGTGGTCGAAAGAGACCGATGCCCCAACAGCGTTTGAATGACCCGGAGGTCTGCGCCCCCCTCGAGCAAGTGCGTTGCGCATGAATGGCGCATCTGGTGCGGCCAAACATCCCCGATCCCGGCAGCGCGGCCGTGATCGCGGACGAGCGCCCAGACGCGGCGGCGGTCCATCCCCCGACCGCGACGGCCGACGAACAGAGACCGCTCCATCCGGTGCGGATTGAAGGATTGCCGAACGGCCAGCCAGTCGGCCAGGGCGCGGGCGGCGTGGTGGCCGAACAGACAAAGCCGCTCGTGGCCTCCCTTGCCACAAACTTTTACCGTCCTGGTGGCGAGGTCCAAATCGTGAAGGCCCAGGCCGACCAGCTCCGACACGCGGCATCCGGTCGCATAGAGCATGGCCAGCAAGGCATGGTCCCGGATGCCCGCGGGCGTCGCCGTATCGGGTGCGCTCAACAATTTCTCGATCCGGTCCCGAGGGATCGCCCGCGGCAACCGCCGGCCGATGCGCGGCGATTGGATCCCAACCGCCGGATTGTTCGCCACGTGCCGGGTGTCGTGCGCCCAGGCAAAGAAGCGTCGAAGCGTCCCGGCAACCCCGGCGCGGTGGCTTGCCTTCAGACCGGCGCGCCCCAAGTCGTCCAGGTAGGCCCGGAGGTCGTGCCGGTCGAGGTCGGCCAAGGTGCGCCCCCGGGCGGCCGCCCAATGGCCCAGGCGGCGAAGGGTGGCGCCGTAGGCCTTCGCCGTGGCCGAGGTCGTGCCACTGTCGAACAAGACGGCATCAACAAAGGCGTCGATCACTTGGCCCGGATGTCGTTGACCGCGGCGGCGAGGGCGGCAAGGGCGCGGGTGGCTTTCCGGGTGGCCGGTGTCGGCCCGAGGTCGCCCTCGAGCGCGTCCAGCAGGATCGCGCTTTGATGGATGTTCCCCCGGAGGGCGTTGACGTGGCCCCGGCGAAGGGCGGCGAAGGTCGGATACGTTGCGGGTGCGGCGGTGCGTGTGGTCATGGTGCGGGTTCCTTTCATGAATCCATGATCGAACAAGCGCGCCCCGAGAATCAACAATAAAATCGTCGCAAGTGCATTTAGCACAACGTGTTACGACGTGTCAATCCGTGTTATACCGTGATACGGCATGAACACTTGACGGAAGGGCAGGCTAATAAACACATGATAACCAACTATCACCAAGAGGGGTAGGCTGTCCAATTCGTGCAGGGGGACCCATACGGCGGGGTATGGTAGGCGGCTCTGCGCCCATCCCCCCCTATGCCGGGGACAAGGCAACTCTGCACCTTGCCCCCGG
Organism: uncultured Verrucomicrobiota bacterium; assembly: GCA_937872895.1. Lineage (GTDB taxonomy): Bacteria > Verrucomicrobiota > Kiritimatiellia > CAIVKH01 > CAIVKH01 > CALMUP01. Next base: position 136,904 of record CALMUP010000008.1, on the reverse strand, counting down.
CCGGGTGTTGCGGCTACTTCGGCCGGTCGGGTTCGGCCTTCGGCACGGTCAAGCCGCGAGCGCGCAGCCAGGTGGTGGCGACTTCCCGCGTGTAGCGAGGGATCGCTTTGTCATCGCGCATGGATTCATTCATCAGCAGCGTGACTTCCTTCTCGACCGCTCGCTGGTTCGGGAAGAATCCAGTTTTCACAATGCATCGCGCTACGGCGATATGCTCCAACTCGAGTTCCCGCTCCGCAACGGTCGGAATGTTTGTTGGCGTCGTCATGGTGTTCCTTTCTACCCGGCGTCCGGGTGGTTGGTGGTGGCGTTTCAGACAAGGTGTCAACGGCCCCCATCCCGACCGCTGACTTGCCGGCGAATGGAAAAACGCCGACGCCCTCCTGAACAAACGGGTTCAGGTACGAAGTGGTTCAAGTGTCGCCCCTCCGGTCCCGGCCAACCCACAGGCCGGTTGCGCGGTCGTACTGGATCAGGCGGCGGCCAGCGGCCAGGTTGAACACGTGTTGTTGGATCTCCGGTTGGCACAATAGCCAGGTGACAACCTCGGACCGCCACGGGGCGTAGTTGCCTTCGGGGTTGTGGTGAAGCGGCGGCATCCGGGCGGCCACGTCCAGCAAGCCGGGGCGGTGTGCTTTCCGGCGCATGGTCAGGCTATCTCCGACAGCGCCCATATACATTTGACACACGCTATAAAGATAGCGTGTGTGTCGAATATATATCCGATGGTGGCGAATAAAGCAGGGGTGTCGAATATGTCGAATATGCTGATTTTATTGGCTACTTCGTGCCGTCGAATATGGCGGCCCGACCGTCGAATATGGGGAATGGTCATTTAGACACCTCCGCGATGGCCCCGGGTGCGCCTACCAGGATAGGCCCGCCCATGCCTTGGCGCTTCGACTTGGCTAGGGTGCCGGACTCAATCAGGTGGTGGGTGAGCGCCCTTGCCCGTTGCTCCGACAGTCCGAGTTCCGTTTTCAGCTTGTCGTGAAATATCGTCGCGGGCAGCGGTTTCCTGACCACAATCCGGAATGCACGATCGACATACTCCTCGACCGCCTTCGATGGCGCGGACGTGCGGCCGCCGGCGGTGCTTTCCTTGGTCGCCTCCAACTCCTCGGCAACTTCAAAGGCTCCATCCGACCAACGCAACACCACGGCATCCCGAGGTGCGTAGTTTCGTGCGACAAACTCGACCACGACGGCCTCGGCATCCGTTCGGTGCGGCGATTGGATCAGGGCGGCGTCATAGTCCCGGCCGATCACGTTCGATCCGGCCCCGCGATCGGCCGCCTTGCGGTCGCCAACGGTGCCCTTGGCGTCATGGTGTACGTAGGCCACAGCGGCCCCTGTGTTCCGCGTCAGCGCGTCGAAGTCGGCCAGGAGCGGCTTCATATCGGCGGCGGCGTTTTCGTCGCCATGGTGCAGCTTGTAGATCGGGTCGGTGACGATCAGTTCGGCCCCGACCTTCACCGCGATTTTTTCGATTTCGCGCAAGGTGATCGAGGGTGGTTGTCGGTCGCGGACGTTCACCACGAAAAGATTTTTCCCCAGCAAGGCGGCGTCGGCCTTCAGTCGGGCGGCCAACCGCTTCAGGCGGCGGTGGAAGTGGTGGCCCCGAATCTCCAGGTTGACATACAGGACGCGGCGCGGCGTGGGGATCTCCAGGCCGGCGAACATCCCGCCAGTGGAAACCGCGATAACCAGTTGAAGCATGAGGAACGTTTTGCGTGTCTTGCTGGCGGCGATGGATGCCAGCTTGTCGCCAGCGTCCAGCAAGTCGCGGATGATCTGGTCGGCCGGGGGCGGCTCGGTGGTCAGCAACTTCGCGGCCGCGATGAAGTCGGCCGAAACGCCCTCGGCTCCGTCGATCCGGTCGAGGTGATCGCGGACCGATTCGAGAAGCGTCGTCAAGTCGCCTTCATGCGCCTTCTCACGTAGCAACATGGCCAAGTCGATCAATTGGCGGCGGTGGTAAGCCTCCCGCAGTTTGTCCACGTGCCAACGGATCGCGGTCGCGGTCGCGGCGTGGTCAATCAGGGTGTGCAGGGAATCGGCCAACCGTCCATGCCCGCCCTTGCGTAGAGCTTCGATCACTTGCGCGATGCCGTTCGGTGAATCCACGATGGCACGAAACAGGACGGCGTGGTCCGGCTCATAGAACCAGCCAGGCACAACCCCGAGGTCGCGGATGCGTTCAGCGTCGGCCGGGTCAGCCAGCGCGGCCCCGAGGAGCGCGGCCTCGACTTCATCGGACCGAACCGGAGGCGCGGCCGGTGGTGGCGTGGTCGCCTTCATGCTCGGCAAGGGGGCGTCGAAGTCCCACGTTTTCCCGGCCCGAACCGGCGCGATGTTCAACCAGGACGCCAAGTCCCGGACCGCTTCATGCCGAATCCCGCCGTTGTAGGTCATGGTGGCCAGGTCGATCAAGTCGCCGGTTGTTCCGTCCTCGGCAACGAAGGATTGACCGTTGACGCGCAACGCAGAACCGTGGTGGTCGTATCGCTCCAACTCGCCTTTGATTTCGGTGGGCCTGTAGCCCAACTTTTCGCGGCAAAATCGGCGGCAATCCCCGGCCTCCCGGATCAGGCTTTCGTCATAGACCGGGGACCCAACTTGCGCCCCGGCGCCGGGTGTGGTACGGTTTCCGGAGTTCGTGCTTTGCCCTGTTGCTTTCCCGGCGCGGGGTTTTTTCTTTTCGGGCGGTGCCGTGGTACTCACAGCCCGACCGCCTCAACCGTCAACCCCCGCATGGCGCGGTCCAGGTCGCTCCGCTTGTAGCGGACGCACTTCGCGGCAATCTTCACCACGGGGATCAACCGGCGGCGTTGCAGGTCGGAAATGGTCCGTGGCGACACGGACAGGTATTTCGCGGCCTCGATCCGGTTCAGGTATCCGTCAGTCAATTTTGGTTCACTCATCATCTGCTCCTTGCGCCTACTTCGGCGCATTTCGTTGATGATGGTGTACCACTAGGGCGTGGCGGCGTCGTGCCGTGCGGGGACGTTTACCGCAGCATTTAACGTCCCCGGTGGTCAGTAGTGCAGCACGATACCGGACGCTTTTTCTCGGGCATCGGTGGCGATGGTTTTCCAGTATCGGCGGTTATGTTTCAGCCATGCCGTTTTTTCTCCACGGCCTCCGGTTCCGGTGATCTCCCCGACACGTTGGCACACGATCGCGTTGATACGTGCGCCAGGCCGACAGATGGCGGTGATGTACTTCGATGCGATACCCGGCAGGGTGTCCGTGATCGCCTTCACTGCGGCGGCGTGTTCGATGCCATTTTCCTTGCGCTCCCGGTCATAGAGGGCGCGGACCAGACAAAAATCCTCGGCCACAAATTGAATCAACCGGGCGGTGTGGCGGGTGATCGGCGTTGAATTGCGACGGGGATCAACCGGGCAGGTGATCGCCCGGATGCGGATGCGGGCTCGGGTAGCGTCACGGCCATGCGAGCGAAAGGCAACGGCCGACAGGGATTGAAGGTGCGCCACGATGGACGGCATTTCATAGATGATGCCGGGGATCTCCATGTTCAACGTACGGATGCCCTCGAGGTCGCACCGATAGGCGGCGGGCAGACAGTCCGCAAGTTCGTGGTCGTCGGCAAGCCAGGTTGTATTCGGCCGGTAGTTCCGACAGAGGCGGCGGTAGCGTTCCCCGTTCGGGCTTTTCGCCTCGATGGCGACAAGGGTGTCGATCAGGGTACGGCCGGCCGGATCGGGCGCATGCCAGTAATCCATGAACAGCGCCCGCGTGGTTCGCTTGCTCATGCCGTGGCCCTCTCGGTGTTCTCGGTTTGATTGATGACCTTACCGGCCCCCGCAATGGCTTCCGGTGTGATCGACCAGAACGCTTTTGCCTCCGCTTCCGTCATCAACCCCTTGTAGTGGCGAACGAAGGTTGATTGTGAACCGAAATGACCAAGTTCCTTGCACGTGTCTCCCGAATCCTTGAACGCCGTGAAATGCGCCGTGGCAAACGTGTGTCGTGCAACATCGTTCGGCCACTCCGTCAATCCGGCCTTCCGCATGACCAGTTCTCGCAACCGTCTCGTTGCGGCCTTGGTCGGTGCTACAGGACCGCGAGCGCGGCGGTACTTCATCAGCCACGAGGATAGATTTTTCTGGATGGTAACGTGCCGGCCGTCGCGTGTTTTCGACATGGAAGGTGCTACGTCAATGTAGCCCTCCCCGATCTTGATTGCCTCCCACGTCATCCGTTGCACTTCCTCGGGCCTCAGACCGGCGAAAAACAGCAACGCCAGAACGGGCGCAACATCCGGGTGGTTTATTGCGGCCACGGAAAACAGCTTCCGCACAACATCCGGGTGGAACGTCTCGGCCGGTTTCTTGTCGCCAGTGCTGGCGGCGGTGCGGCGGGTTCCGGCGTACAGGTTCAACGCCGATTGCCATGCGCCAATGTACTTGGTCCGATTGGTTCCCTGATAGCCCAGCTTGTCGGCCAGGGTGTTCAAGTGATCGCGGATCAACGACGAAGTAGGCCGATCACCATAGGCATCTGCCAGCTTGGTCAACTTCTGGCGTTTCTCGTTGATCGAAATAGGCCGCGCACCTTCAACGCGCATCGTTTCAAGATACCGTTGAACCGTCTGCGCTACCGTCTCGACAACGCCTACAGGGTTCAGGGTGTTGAACGCTTGCGCGGCCTCGACCAACGACGCTCGACCGGCCAGCAAGGTCAACGCCTCGATTGCATCGGCTCGTTGTTTGGAGTTCAACGCGAGAAAAGACAGGCCCTCGTTGCGGACCTTGATCCGTAGGGCTTGGCAATGCGCCTTCGCCATTACCAAGTCACGGAAGCATTGACGTTCCCGCTTGCCGTGGTGGTAGCAATCAACGAGGTAGTAGCCGGGTCGCACTTCGCGGATCGGTATTCCCGCTTCAATCGTTGTCGGAATCTTGCGCTTTTTTGTTTTCATGCACCCATGATGGCGCATGAAGGCAATTTGTCAACACCGCGTCAACACGCGCTGGTTTTTGCGTTTTTCCTAGTGTTTTCGGTGATTCGCATTTGATCCTAAGTCTTGCGTGTCTGCCATTTCACCACGTGCCCGTATCGACGGGAAAACCCGTCACCTGTGGGTTATTGCGCAAAACACGGTTTTTTGCAAACAGAACAAGGTGCGATGGCGGCCTGCTGCCGTGTCCCTTCACGGCATGGAGGTCACCGGAGTGACCTCGCGTTTACACACCACGCACGACCTGCAAGCCAACTGTTGACTTGATCAATGCCCGCAATTTCATCAAGGTCCGGTGATGTTACTCAAGGAACGCCTCGGCATTACCGGCTTGGTGCTCGGCACGATTTTCTTCGCTTTTTCGCTGACGCCTTCGCTGCTACCGCGTCCCTTCGCCATCCAAGGCATCATATCCGGTATCTCCCTTGCCGCCGGTTACGGCCTGGGCGTCGCGGCCCTGTACCTGTGGAAGTACCTGCAACTTCCACTCGTTCGGGGACGTACCGCTTTTGTCACCACCGTGATCGCCGCCGTCCTGAGCATCCTTGTGGCGTTGAGTTTCCTCTGGCGGGCCGCACAAGGACAGAACGCGATTCGCGCCGTGATGGGCATGGAGGAGGCACCCGGCGTGCATCCGGCGCTGATCGGCCTCGTGGCCATCGTCGTGTTCCTCGTCCTGCTCGGTCTCGGCCGCTTGTTCCGGATGGTGTTCCGATGCTTCTCGCGCTGGTTGCACCGGCTTGTGCCGCCCCGGATCTCCTACCTGGCCGGCATCGCGGCTGCTATCCTGCTGTTCTGGACGGTGATCGATGGCTTGCTTGTCTCATCCGTGTTGCGCGTGGCCGACCGATCCTTTCAGCAATTGGACGCCCTGATCGAGGACGACTTGCCCCAGCCTGTTCGTCCTGAACAAACCGGCAGTGCCGAATCGCTGGTAAAGTGGTCGGATCTCGGGCGGCAGGGCCGGCGGTTTGTCATGGGCGGGCCGTCCGCGGACGACCTGACCGAGTTCCTGGGCGCCCCGGCCCCATCGCCGATCCGTGTGTATGTCGGACTGAATTCAGCCGACACCCCCGAGGACCGGGCCCGGCTGGCCTTGGAGGAATTGAAACGCGCAGGCGGCTTCGAGCGTTCGTTGCTGCTGATCGTAACACCAACCGGCACCGGCTGGATCGATCCGGGCTCGCAGGACACCGTCGAATACCTGCACCGCGGGGATATCGCGACCGTGGCGGCGCAGTATTCCTACCTGAACAGCCCGCTCGCCCTGCTGACCCAGGCCGCGTACGGCGCGGAAATGGCGCGTGCCCTGTTTGCCGAGATCTATGGTTACTGGCGGACGTTGCCCAAGGACGCCCGGCCCCGGCTGTTCCTCGCCGGCCTTAGCCTGGGCTCCCTCAATTCCGACTTGTCCTTCGATCTCTTCGACATCATCGACGATCCGTTCGACGGTGCACTCTGGATCGGCCCCCCCTTCAGCGCGCGGACCTGGTACCGGGCGACCACAGAGCGCGATGCCGGTTCACCCGCCTGGCTTCCCTCGTTCCGCGGGGGTTCGGTGGTGCGGTTCATCAACCAGGACAAGGGTCTTGATCGGTACACGATGCCATGGGGCTCGTTCCGCATCGCGTTCCTGCAGTACGCCAGCGACCCCATCACCTTCTTCAGCGCCGGGGCGGCATGGCGCGAGCCGGAGTGGATGCGGGAGCCCCGCGGCCCCGACGTCGCGCCCGGCCTTCGCTGGTTCCCGGTGGTGACCATGCTCCAACTCGCCGCCGACATGATGGTCGGAACCGCGCCCACCGGATTCGGCCATGAGTACGCGGCGATCCACTACCTGAACGCCTGGAACGGATTGACCGAACCCGCCGGCTGGAGCGAACCGGATCTGGAGCGGTTGCGCGCACACTTCGCGCACTAGGCGGGTGATCACCGCACAGGCTGAACCATTGAACGCAACAACAAAGAGGAACTCATGAATACCGAAACTGCTTCCGTACAGTCTGTCAGCCGGGGTTGGTTTGTCGTGGGAGGTGTTTTCTCCCTGATGCTGGGCGCGATGGCCATCGCGATTCCCTGTGTGACCACCGTCGCAATCGCCAAAATGGTCGGCGTCCTGTCGCTGGTGAGCGGTGCCGTGCTGCTGGGCACCGGATTGTTCGGCAAGGCACGCAAACACCGCATCCTGGATATCGCGACCGGGTTGCTCCGTATTTTCCTCGGACTGCTCTTCATCGGCAATCTCCTCACCACCGTCGCGGTGTTGACCCTGTTCCTGGCGGGGATGTTCGCGGCCGAGGGCGTGATGGGCATCTTCCTCGCCCTATCGTTGCGCGGCAAGAACCCGGCCTGGGGCTGGGTTCTCCTTAACTCACTCGGCGCCCTTGTGCTGGGACTCCTGCTCTTCATCCGGTTTCCCTCCGATGCCCCGTGGGCGATCGGCCTGCTGTTTGGCATCAACAGCCTGTTTATCGGCATGTCGCTGATCATGTACGGACTTGGACTCAAGCAGGCCCGTGAAGCCTAAGGGGGAGCCGTCCATTCAATCGAGGTTCCTGAACGTGCTGGGCCGGATCGTCCGGTGGTGCTTCACCGCACTGGCCTTCCTGCTGCTGGTCCTGTGGACCACGCTGGCCCTCTATTATTCCAACCTGCCCTGGCCTACCGGACGCCTGCTGATGTCGGCGGGCTTTGGTGTGTTCGCGGTGTGGGCGTTCTGGATACATCGGTCATCACGCTGGAGGAAGACCTTGTGGCTGCTGATCCTGCTGGTGATCATCTGGCATGTGCTGATCCCGCCCTCCAACGACCGGCCCTGGCGGCGGGAGGTCGCGGTCCTTCCGCGTGCTGAAATCGACGGGGACAACGTACGCCTGGTCAACTACCGGAACTTCATCTACCGGAGCGCGACGGACTTTGATGAGCGCCATGAGGTCCGGGTGGTGGATCTATCCCGCATGGATTCGGTCGATTTGATCATCTCGTACTGGAAGATCGGTCCGGTCGCGCACACCTTCCTCAGCTTCAATTTCGACGATGGTTCCCCCCCGGTGAGCATCTCGATCGAGGTGCGCCCGGAGATCGGGGAATCGTTCGACCCCCTCTCCTCGATGTTCAAGCAGTTCGAGCTGATCTATGTGGTCGGCGATGAACGCGACCTCGTTCGCGTGCGCACGGACCATCGCGACGAGGAGGTGTTCCTCTACCGCATCAACGCAACGCCGGAGGCGGTCCGGGACCTGTTCCGCATCTACCTCGATCGGATCAACCGCCTGGCCGATCACCCCGAGTGGTACCACCTGCTGACCGACAACTGCACGATCAATGTCATCCGGTACGCACGCAAGGTGGGCGGTCCCCACCGGCGCATCGACCTCCGGCATCTCCTGAATGGTTTCATCGACACCTACCTGTACTACCTGGGCATCCTCGACACGCAACTCCCCTTTGACGAACTTCGCGCACGATCACACATCAACGACGCAGCGCGGGCTTACGCCGACGAGGGCACCGGCGACTTTTCCGCCCGGATCCGGATGAACCGACCGGGCATCCCCCAAGAAGAAGCGCGTTGATACTATTCCAGGATGGGTGCGTGATCGGTCTCGAACCCATGAACCATCCAGGGTGGCGCGATCATGGATGGAGAACGGTCACATCAGGCATCGGGTTCATTCCCGGCCTGCCTCCCAGGCGCGGATGCTTGCGACAATGTGGGCGATCGCTGGAGGTTGCGGGTCGGACGGAACCCGGCGCGCCAGAAGCCCTCGGTGGGACGCGGGCACCAGGATGGGCGGCGGGCCGCCGGGGAATGAAAGCGACGCAACGGCAACCGCACCATCGCCGACCACGTCCCCGAGTTCGGCCACTTGAGCCTTGAGTGCCTGCTCGAGTTCGGGGGAGACGAAGTCCTCGCTGATCGCACGGAAGGATTCCTCCAGCGGCGCAGGTGTCGTTGGCATGCTGCCGCCGATGATGGTTACCGGCACCTGTTGCGGCCAGTCACGACCATTCAGTCCGGCCAGGAAGGTGCTTCCCGGATGCAGGTCCACCTTCGCGGCGCCTGTGCCATCGCGCAATGCCGCGAACAGGGAGAAGCGCCGGTCGGTGACCGTCGTAAAGTACTCCCTAAGTTCCAGCCATACGCGCAATCGCGCCCATTCCGAACCCTGGCTGGGCGTGCCCACAAGAATGACCCCGGAGATCGCAGGCCCATCGATCAAGGGGGATGCGCCGACCGGATGACGAAGCCGGGAGACAAAATCGCGGATGACCAAGCCGCCCATGCTATGCCCGATCATCACCACATCCCGCCTTCCCTCCAAGGTTGCCCACGCAACGGCCAGCAACTGGACACTCCGGTCGATCGCCTGATCGTTCGGATAACGAAATTCCCACACCTCCAACTCCATGGCCTCGAGCACGGGAACAAGGTCATGCCAGATACCGCCCGGTTCATCCAGTCCATGGACAAGCACGACGCTCCGCGGGTTTTCAGTCCGCACAGCCGACCCATGCCGGAGCAACCCGTATTGTCCGGACGAGGCCTGCATCGGGCCGGGAAACCATTCTTCCAGATGGTCCTGGACCAGGTTCCGCAGTTCGCGCTCCTGGTCGCGGTGGCTTTCCGCCCACCACGTCCACATCCCACCCAGAAGTACAGGCATCAGGAGGGATAGCAAGAGAATCCGGACCTTGCGTGATGGAAAAGACGGGATGTTCATGACGCATGAAGTCGCACCTTCTGTCGATCGGATCAAGAAAATCCATGAGGCGGCAACTTGTTTCCCGATGATTGGTTGCTGATGTCCGATGGTTGCGCGATAGCCACGACTTCCTCATCCATGGGGACTCATGCTCGTACGGCACACCTTTCCAATCTGGACACTTGACGCGCAAGGGTTGGAGGGTCATTTTGCGCGGGAGCAACACATAGGCACAGGCCGCAGACCGAAGCGAAAAGGAACACATGAACATCGTACATGCCCGCCTGCTTTTATTGTTAGGATGGCTTGGCTTCCTCGCCGCTCCTGCTCTCGCGGCTGAAAACCAGATCGCTTCGTCACCGGACGATGGCGATGCCCATTTCCCCGACGGGTACGCAGGGGAGGCCGAGCTTCCTCCGCCCATCCAGCGCACCCAGCAGATAGGACTCGGTGCCCAGGCGTTGGTTCAATCCAACCCTTACCGAGGTGGCGATAGCGTCGTGATGGCCCTACCCATGCTTTCCTACGTGGGCGAACGCTTTTTCGTGGTCAGTCCGCGAGCCGGGGTTCACCTCTACCGGCAACCGATGGGCGGGATCAATGCCATCACGGACTTCCGGTTCAAGGGCGAAGCCTTCGAAAGCGAAGGGTTCCTGGCAGGCATGCAGGATCGGAAGAACACCGCAATGGCGGGACTCGACGGCCACCTGCGCCTGCCCGGTCGTTATCGTGCCGACCTGTCCGCCATGACCGACATCCTTGACCGGCACAATGGGCAGGAGGTCAATCTTTCCCTGAGCAGGGTTTTCCGGATGGACAACCTGATGCTGATTCCCGCCGCCGGAGTGGTGTGGCGAAGCGCGGATTACAATGCGTACTACTACGGCGTCCGGGACTCCGAGGCAACCGAGACCAGACCGGCGTATGATCCGGGTGCCGACCTCGAGTGGTTCGCGCGCCTGGCGCTGCGGTACGATCTTACCCCCAACTGGTCGCTGGCCAGTGCGGTCCGGGTCGAGGTCCTGGGCCCGGAGGTGCGCGACAGCCCGATCATTCGCGACGATTACCTGACGACGTTCATCGCCGGCGTGAACTACTTCTTCTAGTGTTCGCCGGGTTGGCCATCGCATGCATGCGCCACGACAAACCACAGCCGGCACGGAACGGAATCGATCACAGCGCTCAATGACCATCCTTCATCACACCTGTCAACGTGGCGTGCTGCTCCGCCGGTTCGCGCTGATGCTATTGACGGCATCGACCGTGTTAGGCCAGGGCGTCCGTGTCGATCCAGACGGCCAGGTGGTCGAGAGTACCCTTCGCCTCCCGTATGCCTTCTACAACGAGACCTTCGGTTTCGCTGCCGGTTACGTCCATGGGTTGGTCGGAATACCCCAGAAACAAGCCACGTTGCTGGCGACGGCGATTGCCGGCTCCGAGGGTTCGGCCATGGGGTTCCTCGCCGGCCGGGACCTGCAAGCACCCTTTGCGGATCGCCTGTTCCTCGATCCGATTCTTTCACTGGGCTACTACAAGGGGGCCGAGGCGTTCATCGACGGGAACCCCGCGTTTCCCGACGAGCGCGCCGGCAGCAACAACTCGGACCCGGACGACTTCCTTGAGGGCGATGGCTGGGACAACTTCTTCCGCCTGCGCCTGAAGTACCTGCTCCCCATCGGCCATGGTCGTGATCAGACAATCGGTTCGTTTCATCTACGGGACGGCTTGCTGGAATCGGGGGCGGCCGGCGGTGAATCCCTGAACCCGCTGGAGAGCGGACGAAGCTACATCGAACTGCGCCCCTTCTATCGTTCGCTCCAGATCGAGGGATCCGATTTCGACAAGGAGCTGGACACCAACGGGCTTGATCTTTCCCTGTTCTGGGACAACCGGGACTTCTATGCCAATCCCACGCGGGGCTTCGGCTTGCGCGGCCGCTACTCCCGCGACTACGGCTGGTTCAACAGTTCCAATCCGTGGCGGAACCTCGACGGCGAACTGGACCTGTATGTTCCCGTGGACCTCGGCGAAGCCTTCCGCCAGAGCGTGCTGGCGTTCGATATCTGGACCTCCTATTCACCGAGCTGGGAGGAGTCGGCCGACGGCTCGATCGACAACAATCCGCCCTCTTATACCGGATCGACCCTCGGCGGTTTGTGGCGGATGCGCGGCTATCCCTCCCAGCGGTTCAACGACAAAGCCGCCATCTATTACTCGGCGGAACTCCGGATGATCCCGAATTGGAATCCGTTCAACCACTGGCCCGCCGTGCAGAAGCACGTCGGGGTTCAATGGATTCAGATCGTCCCGTTTGTCGAGGTCGGCCGGGTGGCTCCCGCGTGGAACGCAGACGAGCTTCATTCGGACATGAAGTGGAGCACCGGCCTGGGCATCCGGTGCTGGGCCAAGGGCATCGTCGCCCGCATCGATACCGCCGTTTCCGAAGAGGGCGTCGGGATCCAGATGATGATCTCACAGCCGTTCCAGTTTTGACCGGACCAGGCATGAAGGCTGTTTATCCCATCCCGCTCCGCCCGGCCAGTCACTATCGGCCCCTGGGCAACCTGGCACTGTTTCTCCTGTTCATCAACCTCGGACTGGGAACGTCCTGCCGTTCGTCCCGGATCCTTGAATTCGAACCCGTGCATCCCGATGTGCTGCAAACCTTCCTGGACACCTCGGAAATCTGTCCGGAAGGTTATTCGCTGATCGAAATCCCGAACTTTCTCCGGGCGATGGGCATGCAGGAGAATCCGGGGTTCATCACCAACACATCCGAACTGGAAGCGATGTCCCGCTTCGGAGGCACCGACCCTTTCCTGGTCGTGTACGGGACCGGAAACACGATCTGCCTGATGGTCAATGGCATTTTCTTCGAGGACCATTCCCGTATCGAACCCTTTCTCCGGGATCTGGAAATGCGAAGGCGTCTCCGTATCGCCGTGTATGAAAAACCCCGGCTGGACGGGACATGGATCATGATCTGCGCGATTAATCCGACAAGGACCTACTCTGAAGCGGAACTCACGGCGATTCGCGAGGGGCTGGAGCGCCAGCAGAAAAACCTGAAGTCCCGATTGAGGTTCAACCGCCTGTGGGAGAATCCGCATTGAACCCCAAGAAGGCATGTCCGGCGATGCTGTTATGCCTGATCATCGGATCCACGGTAGCCGCGGAGTTGCCTGAACCAACCCTGCCGGAAACGGCTCCCGAACCCGCAACAACCCGGGGCCGGGTCCAGTACATGATCGAGGAGACCGGCCGCCAGCAGGAACGCTGGTCGGACTGGATCGTACGCACTGCGAACCGGCTGGACCGGTTCTTCTTTAACCTGTCCGCGCCTTCCCATGCGCGACGGAACGCCACCTTTGATCACTTCTTCGACGACCGGGGATTGGATTACACGGAACAGGATACCGTACTTCGCCTGTCACCGGGATTGACCATCAAGGATGGTGAAGGAACGGATCCCTCTTTCCGGTATGCTCTCAAGCTTCACCTGCCCCGCTTCGAGAACCAGGTTGACCTGGTGATTGCCAACTTTGCGCGCGATGAAACCGTGGATGACGCCTTCCGTACCGGACGTTTCAACGACTCGATCCTCGAGGAGGAGACGGATCGGAGCATCAGCCTGCGTGCCACGGTGCGTGAAACCCGACGCTTGCGCTTGTCCTTGTCCACCGGCATCAACTTCCGGCCGGAACCCGTACCGGTGATCTCGGCCCGGCTTCGGCTTGAGGAGCGCGATGGAATCTACGTACGACGCATAACCCCCACCCTGTTCTGGGACGAAAGGGACGGCTTCGGCCAGAATGCGCGTATCGACTTCGAGCGCCATCCCACCCCGGTATGGAAGCAGCGGTCCAGCACCTTCTTCCTGTGGTCGGAAACAAGCGAGGGTGTGGAGGCGTCCCAGACCTTTTCGGTGTTCCACGCCCCAAACCGTCGGCGTGTCCATTCCGTTCATGCAGGGGCAACCGGGACGTTGGAACCTTCGGCCATCGTGACCGCCTACATCGTCCGCTACAACCTCTACCGGCTGATCTACAAGAACTGGGTTTACCTCGAAATCGAACCGGGGGTGCAGTTCCCGAGGGAGCAGGACTGGGAGGCTACACCGTTCATCAACATCCAGTTTCACGTTCTATTTGGTGCGATGCGTTGACCTCCAACTGAGCGAAACGGCAGGACGGGGTCATGACCAGTACTGGCCAGTCAGAGCAACACGCACCCAGGTTTATCCCGGCAATCGCCCTTCTCGAAGAGAAATGATGGCCATGACCTTGGGCACGTACATGCGGGTTTCCGCAGGCAGGTACGGTGAAATTTCGGCAAATCCACCGCCCGGGTGTTGGCGCAGAAGACGGGCCACCCGTCCCTGTCCGCCGTTGTAGGCGGCCAACGCCAGTTCCCACGAACCGAACCGGCCATGCAACTGCCGCAAATACCGTGCAGCCGCGCGCGTGTTCCGCTCGGGATCGAGCCGTTCATCCGTCGGAGATACCCGCAATCCCAGCGATTTCGCGGTAACCGGCATCAATTGGAACAATCCCAGGGCACCCACCGGACTCCGCGCTGCGGGGTTGAAGGTCGACTCAACCTCGGCCACCCAGATCAGTTCGGGAGCCACCCCTTCCTCGATGAAGATACGGCGAAGCAACGGGGCCAGGGCTTCGGCGCGGGCGGGTACCGGACGCCCGGCCACGCGGGACTTCCACGCTTCAGGATCGGCGATCCGCGCGGCAATCGCCAGCCCGAGTACGGAATCGAATGCCATGGCGGCTTGCGTCAGCGGCTTGGGAGCAGCCGGGTCGTAGAGCCCGGGTGGCGCAAGTTCCAGGACCGCCTGCTCCACCATCCGGTAGTAATCCAGACGCTGTTCGAGCCAGTCGGCGCCGGGCTCCGTTTCCTCAACCGACTTCAGGATCGCCAGGTATTCTTCCGCCTCAGGGCGAACGTAGGCGAGATCCAACCAATCGTCGGTTTGCAGGGTCTGGTACGTGCGCTCCCAGATGCCTTGTTCGTGCGCAGATTTCTTGTCCCCGGTCACGGGTGCCGCCGGGAAATGGATCGAATTCACCTCGATGGCTTCAACCGTGACCGAACGACCGGCCAACGGCCCGGACAACCGGTCCTGGAGATCCTCGATCGGAGGCAGGTAACCCGAGCCCTTGACCAGGACCCTCACGTGGTCGTCAACGGTTTCGGTCTCGACCCCGGCCAGGCGGTAGTCCCCTCCCGTGAGCCACGATTCGACCTCCGCCATGACCGAACGCTTCAGCGAAGCCTTGCGGGCGATGTCATAGCTGGTCAACGCCAGAGGGACGGCAACCAGCAGGATTCCCAGCGCCGAAACCAGGACGCCTTTGCGATGGGTTTGCCCTGTGGCCTCCTCGGCAAGCACGGTGCCGAAGCCCATGATCCGGAAGACAAAAATGCCCGAGGTGAGGATCGCGACGTAGTTGGCGAGGAACAGGAGCAGACTGCCGAGCGCGAGCCGGGTTTCGCCAAAGGCCAGGAGAATGCCCACGTTGGCCAGCGGCGGAACCAGCGATACGGCAATCGCGACCCCGGGCAGGGTGTCGGACACATCACGGCGGGCCATGGCGAATGCACCGGCGATGCCGATGACGAGCGCGGCAATCAGGTCCAGCAGGCGTGGTGCAGTGCGGGCCATGATCTGTCCGATTTCCAGTGGTGCGTAAAGCCCGGTCACCGGCAGGGTCAGCAGGCAACCGAGGCACACCACAACCACCATGCCGGCCAGCGAGACAAGGGCGGAACTGAGCACCGACCGGGCATCGCCCATGCTGATCCCGAACGCGAGTCCGGTGATGGGAAGCATGAGCGGCGCCACGATCATCGCGCCGATCACGGTGGCCGCCGAATCCAGCAACAGGCCAAAGGTCGCGATTCCCGCGGCCATCAGCAGCAGGCAGAAGAACCGAACCAGACGCTTGGTTCGCTCCGGGGGATCAAACATCACGACATCACGGATGCGTTGCACTTCCTCGAGATCCACCGGGCCGCCATGCAGCAGGGTGGCCAGCCGGGAGGTCTTGGGAGGGCAAAAGGGCGATTTTGCGTTTGGCGTTCGCGGATGGGTCGCGTTGAAGGTGGGTGTGGTGTCCATGGGAAGCTCAGCGTGTTGCGTGTGCGGCTACCATCCGGAAGGTGGCTAGCGCTGTCAAGGTGGCATTCAAGGACATGGACCGTTCACAGGTACGGGGCAAACAGGCGGGCTCCGCCATCCCGCAATTGAACCGGGAGGGAACGACCGTTCACCTCCTCCAACGTGAGGCGGCGCGCTTCCCGCATGCGCAGTTCGGCCAGTGCATCAAGCCGTTTCGCCAGTTCCACGCCGTAACACTCGACCCCGAATTCGAAATTAAGCCGCAGGCTGCGAGGATCCCAGTTGGACGAGCCAATCATGGACCAGGCACCGTCGACGACAAAAAGCTTGGTATGATCAAAGGGCGGCGGGGTCAACCAAACCCTACAACCCCACTCAAGAACCTGCCACATCTGGGCCATGGATGCCCAGGCCACCATTTTCAGGTTGTTGGTTTCCGGCAGGATGATATCCACCGGTACCCCGCGCATCGCACAGGTGTTCAACGTGCTGATCAGGGCGGCGTCCGGCAGGAAGTAGGGCGTGATGATCCGTACCGATCGTTGCGCCACGGACAACGCGGCATGAAAGGCCATGCGCATCGTGTCGTAGTGCTTGTCGGGTCCGTCGGGCACACCACGTGCGATGACCGATCCGACGTCCTCGGCCGGGGCAAACCAACCGTCACCGGACAGCCGTTCGCCGGTGGTGAAATACCAATCCTCGACAAAGGTGGCCTGCAACTCCTGCACCACCGGTCCCGTCACGCGGAAATGCACATCGCGAGCGGGATGTTCTGAATTCAGCGACAACATGCTGCCTTCACGAATATTCATCCCGCCGGTAAAGCCGACCCGGCCATCCGCGACCAGGATCTTGCGATGGCTGCGGAGGTTCACATACGGTGTAGTCCACGGCACATTGCTAGGCATGAATCGGGCCACCCGGACGCCCTGCGCCCGGAGATTCTGTGTGACGGGAGGGATTGAATAGCGGGCGCCGATCGCATCGATCAGCACACGCACCTGGACCCCGCGCCTGACTGCGGCGGCCAGCGCCTCGACGAACCGACGGCCAGCGCGATCATTGTCGAAGATGTACGAGGTCAACGAGACCGACCGTTCCGCCGCCTCGATGGCCTCGATCATGGCCGGGTAGGCTTGATCGCCATCGCACAGGACATCGACACGGTTGCCCGTGAGCAAGGGGAGCCGGGTCAGTTGCTCTCCGACCTGGGCCAGGCTGGCGAGGTGGCCATGACCATCCGGCAGGTGGTTGGCCAGGTCAACCGGCGAACAGGTGAACGACGCCACGGAAGCCATGTGCTCGCATTCGTCACCGCGTATCCCCGCGGCTTTCCTGTGGATCCGGTTGATGCCGAGCAGGACATACAAAAGCGGCCCGACAAACGGGGCCAGCCAGACGAGACCGACCCACCCCACGGCGGCACGGGAGTCGCGCTTGTAGATGATCGCATGACCCGAGGTCAGCAGCGACATCAACAAACCGAGGCCCGCCACGAAGTAGGGCCAACCGTGAACAACGACCTCGCGCATGACCCCACCTTAACGAATGCCCGTGGAAAGGAAAGCGGAAGCGGCTTCAGGCATTCCAGGACCCGGGAGGCTCAATACGGATTGGCCGCCCCACAGGCCGGCTGGCGGCAACGACCGGTCATCCCCGGGATGGAATACTGCGCAACCTATTTCCGGTCCGGATCGCAGGAGTTCAACTTTTTGTTGCACGAAACGCCATCGCTGGCTATAAACGCACCCTCGATCACCTGTGGAAGATTAGCTCAGTTGGTAGAGCAGCTGACTCTTAATCAGCGGGTCCGGGGTTCGACCCCCCGATCTTCCACCATTTTCCCCTTTTTTCGGCTCTCCTCCCTCAGGACTTCGCATTGACGGGTTTGCCGTGACCGGGTAGTCTGCCCGGCTATTGTTGATCGATTGGTAACCTGTTCATAGAAAGGGCCCTCTCATGGCCATGCTGATTACGAAATTTCATCGTTTGATTCAGAGCAAGCTCCTCTGGCTGTTTTTCCTGGTCGTGATCATCTTCTCGTTCGTGATCTGGGGTACCACGATGCCGACGGCGGAAGACCGGGCGAAGAATGCCGCGGGGCAACTCGACGGCGCGTCGGTCAGTTTCGAGGACTTCCAGCGCATGCGGTTTCACACCTACCTGTCGATTGTCCTGATGTCGGGCCGCGACATCAACATCACGCCTGAAGTGGACGAGGAACTCTACAAGATGGCCTGGCAGCGGCTGGCGACCTTGCGCGAGGCGGAAAAGCTTGGCATCACCGCCACCGACGACGAGGTTGTGCGGGCGATCCAATCGCTTGAATTCCTGCAGACCAACGGAAAGTTCAACCCGCAAGCCTACGAAGGATTCTACCAGCAGTTCCTCGCACCTCGACGCGCCAGCAAGAAGATGTTCGATGAACATATCCGCCAGGAGATCGTCCTGCAGAAGTTCCGGGTGATCACCGACCGGATGCTGCTGGTGACCCCTCAGGAAATCCAACGCACCTACAGCACCCTCACCGACACCTTCACGGTCGAATACGTGAACCTTTCCCCGGCGATCGTCTCCGATGAGGTTACCGTGTCCGAGGAAGACGTTCTTGCCTACTTCTCCAAGGATCCCTCGGTCTTTACCCTCGCGGAAAAGGTCAGCGTCAAGGCTGCGGTGTTCCCGATCGCGGACTACGCCGCCACCATCGAGATCACCGAAGCCGAGATCAAGGAGTACTACGACTTCAACCTCGACAAATTCACCACCACCCCGGACGAACCTGCGACCAATTCGTTTTCGCTGGCCGGTGCGGTGTACAGACCGCTGGACGAGGTTTCCGGCGAAATCCGCGCCACCCTTACGGCCATCGAAGCCCGGGTCAAGGCCGAGCAGGAAGCCAACCGGTTTGTCCAACAGGTTTCCGAGCGTCACGCCCAGGGACGCTCCGTTTTTGACCAGATTGCTTCCGAGTTCGGCGTGGAATTGGTCCTGCCCAAACCGTTCACCGTCGCTCAACGCCCGGAAGGTCTCGAAGCCGGCGCCGACCTCGTGCGCGCCGCCTTCAGCCTGTCGGACGACAACGACTACTTTTACAGTGATCCGATCAAGGGATCGAATTATGTCTATGTCCTGGCGTTGCAGGAACGAATTCCGGAACGCGTCCCCGAATTCGAGGAAGTAAAGAACGACGTGACGTTGATGGCCCGTGAGTTTGCCGTCTACAATGCGCTTACCGAAAAGGCCCAGGAAATCCGCGAGAGCGTTGTGGCCGGCCTGGCGGTTGGCCTGACGTTCAACCAGGTACTGGCTGATTACGGCCTATCCAGCGAGAAGCTCGAGCCCTTCACGATCAGCGACATGAAGATTGATGAGGAGCTGGCCTCAAACCTGGTCCGCCCGATTCTCGTCCTGAACCAGAACGAATTGACCGAACTGATCCAGACCGACGACGGCATCCTGCTCGGCTATGTCGCCGCCCGCACCCCTTCCGCCGACCCGGGCGGATACAGCGCGATGCAGCAGCAAATCACCTCGATGTTGCGCCGCGAATTCAGCCGTGTCGCCTTCGCTGACCTGCAGCAACACATCCTCCGCCAATCCGGCTTCGTGGATAATCTTCGTCGTCAACCCGCCGAAGCCTCCCAACCAGACGAGAATGAGAGCGATCAGCCCCGGAGCTGAACCAGTTCCAGCTCCGGTTTCGTCCAAGCCGAATCCTTGTCATTTAGGTTTCGTGCAGGTAAAGCCTTTTCGTTAAAACGTTAAACAGCAATTGGTAGCCGATTTCGGTTGACGTAGCAGGGTGACATGGCCAAGCATGCTGCAACTGATGACCCGAAGTGTACGGATAGCGATTGGCGCTGACCACGGAGGCTTCGAGACCAAGCAGGGGTTGATCCCCTTACTGACCGGCTTGGGACACTCCGTCCAGGACGTTGGCACAAACGGCAAGGACCCCGTGGACTATCCACGATTCGCCTCCCTGGTGGCCGCCGCGGTGTCGTCCGGCAAGGCCGATTTCGGCATCATGATCGACGGTGCGGGCATCGGATCCGCGATGACCGCGAACAAGCATCCCGGCGTACTCGCCGCCGCCTGCTACAACGAAGCCCTCGCCCGCAATGCCCGCGAGCACAACGGGGCGAACCTCCTCACCCTCGGTTCCGGCCAGACCGGTCTGGAGGACGCCAAGAAGATCGCCGCTGTTTTCCTGTCCACCGAACACACCGCGGAGCGGCACATCGCCCGGGTGAACCTTATCAAGGAAATCGAGAGAACGCATATGAGCGCATCCATGCCATCCAACCTGAGCCCCGAAGACGTCCAACGCATCGCCGACCGTGTGAAGTCGATGATCGCCGGCGGCCCGACCGGACGTCCTGCCGGCGGCGCCCCGATTCCGCCGGAGAAACTCTGCAAGCTGATCGATCATACCATCCTGAAGGCCGACGCCTCGCAGGCGGATGTCGAAAAACTTTGCAAGGAAGCGCTCCAGTTCAACTTCTTCTCGGTCTGCGTGAACCCGATGTGGGTGAAACTGGCCCGCACGCTGCTGCGCGGTTCGTCGGTCAAGGTCTGCGCGGTGGTCGGATTCCCGCTGGGTGCGGTGACCCCGCAGATCAAGGCCCTGGAGACCCGGCGTGCGTTGCGCGACGGCGCCCAGGAGATCGACATGGTTATCAACATCGGCGCACTCAAGAGCAAGGACGACAAGCTGGTCCTGCAGGACATCCGCGGCGTGGTCGAGGACTGCAACGATGCGCGCGCCCTGTGCAAGGTGATCTTCGAGAACAGCCTGCTCACCGACGAGGAGAAGGTCCGCGCCTGTGAATTGAGCATGAAGGGCGGCGCCCACTACGTGAAGACCTCGACCGGCATGTCCACCGGCGGCGCGACCGCCGAGGACATCGCGCTGATGGCCCGGGTGACCGCGCCGAAGAAACTCGGGGTCAAGGCCTCGGGCGGGGTGCGCACCTACGCCGATGTCATCAAGATGGTCAACGCCGGCGCGACCCGCGTCGGTTGCAGCAGCAGTGTGAAGATAATGGAAGAGGCCAAGGCATTGGCCGGCAAATAACAGAAGGAAGAAGGAGTATCACCATGGCCGAACTGCGTTGTTACGTGTTTCTCGACAGCTTGCAGCCGCAATTCGCGTCGTTCCTCGGAACGGTCGCGCAGGGCTTCCTCCCCACCCCGGGCCAGGCCGCCCTCTTCGTGGAAATCAACCCCGGCATGGACATCATGCGCATGACCGACGTCGCCCTGAAGGCGACCAACGTCACGCCCGGCATGCTGATCGTCGAACGCCAGTTCGGCATGCTGGAACTCCACTCCCACGAACAGTCGGAAGTGCGCGAGGCCGGCCGGGCCATCCTCGAGCACCTTGGCCTCAAGGAGGAGGACCGCATCAAGCCGGAGATCTACACCAGCGAGGTGATCCGCAACATTTCCGACTACCACACCCAGTTGATCAACCGCACCCGCCACGGCGACATGATCCTGCCCGGCCACTCCCTGTACGTGATGGAGTGCGCGCCGGCCGGGTACGCCGCCATCGCCGCGAACGAGGCCGAAAAGGCCGCGAACATCAATATTCTCGAAGTGCGCGCGGTCGGCGCGGTCGGGCGCCTCTACCTCGGCGGGGAGGAGCGTGATATCGATGTCGGGTACCGGGCCGCCGAGAAGGCCATCGAAGCGGTCACCGGCCGCGTGGTCAAGGGACGGTAGGCCGAAGGAGAATGGTTCATGGTTGATGGGAACGGAAAAGGCCCGGAGTGGGCGCCCAAACCCATACGTTCAATGAGCAGTAGCAAGTATAACCCAAACGGAGAGAGAACATGACGGAAGCATTAGGCATGATCGAGACGCGTTCGTTCCCGGCGGTCGTGGAAGCCGCCGATGCCGCAGTGAAAGCGGCCAAGGTTGAACTGGTGTCCTACGAGAAGACCGGCGGCGGTTTCACCACCGTGGTTGTTCGCGGTGATGTGGCCGCGGTCAAGGCCGCCTGCGACGCCGCCCAGGTCGCTGCCGGACGCATCGGTGAAGTCGTGGCCATCCACGTCATTGCCCGCCCCCACGCCAACGTGGATGCGGTGATGCCGCTCGGCCGCGCCCCCGACGCCAAGGCCAAGAAGTAACCAGTCCATCCCGCCCCGTGCGGGAGATGGGATCACTATGCAACTCGCCAAAGTGGTCGGGACTGTCGTGTCGACGCGCAAGGAGTCCAGCCTCGACGGGCTGAAATTCCTGATGGTGCGGCCGGTTGACGAGGAAGGCCGGGAAACCGGCTCGATCCTCGTCGCGGCCGACGCCGTCGGCGCGGGTCCCGAGGAAATCGTGTTGATCGCGTCCGGCAGTTCCGCGCGCCAGACCCAGATGACCGACAAGCGTCCGGTGGACGCCGTGGTCATGGGCATCGTGGACACGTGGAACGTCGGCAACGCGACCAAGTACAAAAAGTAGTAGCGGACAGGAGCAACATCGCAGGGCATGGCACGCACGGGTGCCACGGGCTGATGGCCCGGTGCATGCCCGGTTGTTGATCCTTCGCCGTCGTTCGAGGTGTGATTATGGCCAGATTGACCGACCAGGAAATCGATGCGATCGCCCAGCGCATCGTTGCGGACTTGAACCGGGAACCGGGCAGCCCCGCCGCGACCAGCGCCTCGGGGGCACCGCCCCTGGAACAGGCCCTCGGCATCTACGCCACCGTGGATGAAGCGGTGAAGGCCGCCAAGGCCGCGCAACCGGTATTCGTCGCCCTGCCCCTCAAGACCCGCGCCACGATCATCGCCAACATCCGCAAGACGATGCTCGAGCACGCCGCTCCGCTGGCCAAGGCGGCCCATACCGAGACCGGCCTCGGCCGCTTTGAGGACAAGATCACCAAGAACATCCTGGTGACGGAAAAGACCCCGGGCATGGAGCACCTCGAACCGCAGGCCATCACCGGCGACCACGGCCTCTGCCTGCTCGAGCCCGCCCCGTTTGGCGTGATCGGCGCGATCACCCCCTGCACCAACCCGACCTCGACGATCATCTGCAACACCATCGGCATGATCGCCGCCGGCAACACGGTGGTCTTCAACGTCCATCCGACCGCGAAGAACTGCTCCATGCAGACCGTCGCGCTGATCAACAAGGTCATCGTCGATTCCGGCGGCCCGGCGAACACCATCACCTGCGTGGCCAGCCCGACCGTGGAGAGCGCCAACGCCACGATGAAGCATCCGGATATCCGCCTGGTCGTGGTGACCGGCGGTGGCGGTGTGGTGAAGGCGGCGATGACCAGCGGCAAGCGCGCGATCTGCGCCGGCCCTGGCAACCCGCCGGTGGTCGTCGACGAGACCGCCGACATCGACAAGGCCGGGCGCGACATCGTGCTCGGCGCCTCGACCGACAACAACATTATCTGCGCCGACGAGAAACAGGTGCTGGTGGTGTCGAGCGTGGCCGACCGGCTGGTCCAGGCCATGACCCAGAACAATGCGGTGCTGATCGGTCCCGACAAGCTCGCCGCGCTGGAGAAAGTCATCTTCACCGAAATGCACGGACCCCGCAAGGAGGCCCACATCAACCGCGACTTGATCGGCAAGAACGCCGACGTGATCCTCGCGAAGATCGGCATCAATGTCCCGAGCTCGATCCGCCTCGGCATCGTCGAAGTCGACGAGAACCATCCGCTGCTCTGGACCGAACAGATGATGCCGATCCTGCCGGTCTGCCGCGTACCGAATGCCGACTACGCGATCGACCTCGCCCTCAAGACCGAGGGCGGCAACCGCCACACCGCGATCATGCACTCGCGCAACATCGACAAACTGCACCGCATGGCAAAGGAATGCAACTGCAGCATCTTCGTCAAGAATGGCCGCTCCCAGGCGGGACTCGGCCTCGGTGGCGAAGGCTACTGCTCGTTCACCATCGCCAGCCCGACCGGCGAAGGCCTCACCGGACCGCGCAGCTTCTCGCGGTGGCGCCGCTGCGTGCTGGTCGACCACTTCCGGATCACCTGATGAAGCCCTTCCCCGCGGTGGCCATCCTGGAGTTCCTGGACATTCCCTCGGGAATCCAGGCCACCGATGCCATGCTCAAGAAAGCGCCGATCGCCTTCCTGAAGAACGGAACGATCACCCGCGGGCGTTACCTGACCGTTATCGGCGGCTCCACCGCCGCCGTCGAGGAGGCCTATGCCGAAGGCCAGTTCTGGGCCGGGCAGGCGCTGATCGACAAGGTGTTTCTCCCCGATGTGCATCCCGACGTATTTGCGGCGATGTTCGGTCGCCGTGCGGCGACCCGTGACGGAGCCTGGGCGATCATCGAGACCTCCTCGGTTTCCGCGAATGTCCGGGCCGCCGAGGCCGCACTCAAAGGCACCCCGGTATCGCTGATCGAGTTGCGCCTGGCCGATGACGGGCTCGCGGGCAAGGGCTTGAGCATCTACGAGGGTGACCTGCATGATATCGAGGCCGCAGTGGACCTCGCCGCAGCCTTCCTCGAACACGCCGGGGTGGTCTTCACCCACCGGATCCTCACCGCACCCCACGAAGCCCTCGGTCGCCAGATCAACGGCTCGACCCGTTTCCACGAAGCCACCGCCCTCGAACTCGAAGGAGAGAGGACTTGATATGATGCTCGGCAAAGTCATCGGAACCGTTGTCCCCTGCGACATCTACGAAGGCCTCGGCGGCGTGCCGATGCTACTGGTCCAGCCGCTCGACAAGAACGGCCAGCCGAAGGGCAAGGCGCTGGTCGCGGCCGATGCCACACGGATGGCCGGCGCAGGCGAGACCGTTTATTACGAAGGAGGCCGCGAGGCGGCCATGGCCTTGGACACGACGTTCGTCCCGGTCGATCACGCGATCATCGGCATCGTGGACGGCATCACCCGCAACGAGGCAGGCACACCATGATCACCGGCGTCGTCATCGGCAACATCTACTCAACGATCAACCACCCGTTTTACGACGGGAAAAAACTCCTGATGGTGGAGAAGCACAATCCCGAGGGAAAGCCGGGCGGGGATTACCTGATCGCGGTGGATTCCGTCGGGGCCGGCATCGGCGAACCGGTCCTTGTTCTCGATGAGGGAACCGGAGCCCGCCAGGTGCTGGGTGACCCCACCGCACCGGTCCGTTCGGTAATCGTCGGCATCGTGGACCAGCTCAACCGGACCTAGCCGATTGCGTTGATTGTGCTACCGCGTCGCGCGATGATGCGTTAACATGCACGACGTCATGGCGGCGCAACCCAACCACGGAGACAGCCTATGAAAGTGGTATTGATCGTTTTGGATTCCGTTGGCGTGGGCCATGCCCCGGATGCCGCCGCCTACGGCGATGAAGGTGCCGCCACCCTGCCCCACATCGGCCAGGCGGTGGGCGGTTTGAACCTCCCCGTCCTGCAACGCCTCGGCCTCGGCAACATCCCCGTCCTGTTGCCCGGGTCACCCGCTATCCCCGGCGTAGCACCGGTCGATGCACCCGAGGCAAGTTTCGGCACGATGATCGAGCAATCGCAGGGCAAGGACACGGTCACCGGCCATTGGGAAATTGTCGGGCTCGAACTCATCCCCGGCTTCCACCTATTCCCGCCCGGTCCACCCTCCTTCCCGGATGAACTGGTGCGCCAATTCGAGGAGCGCACCGGGCGCGGCATCCTCGGCAACAAGGCGGCCAGCGGGACCGGCATCATCGATGAATTCGGCGCCCGTCAAATGGTCGAAGGGAAATGGATCGTCTATACCAGCGCGGACAGCGTGTTCCAGATCGCCGCCCATGAAGACGTGATCCCGCTGGAGGAACTCTACCGCGCCTGCGAGATCGCCCGCGAACTGTGCGACCCCTACCGCGTCGGCCGGGTCATCGCACGCCCGTTCCTCGGCAAACCCGGTGCCTTCACGCGCACGGAAAACCGCCGCGACTACGCGTTCAAGCCCGCCGAGGCAACCGTGCTGGAGCGGCTGACCGAAGCCGGCATTCCGGTGTATGCCGTCGGCAAGATCGAGGACATTGTCGCCCACCGCGGCGTTACCAAGTCGAACCACACCGGGAACAACCGCGACTCCCAGAAGGCGGTCGAGGTGTTCATGAAGGAACCGGGCAACGGCTTGATCTTCGCCAACTTCATCGACTTCGACATGATCTACGGGCATCGTCGCGATCCGCAGGGTTACGCCGACTGCCTGCGCCAGACCGATGCCTGGCTGGCCGGATTCATTCCGACCCTGGCCGATGACGATGTGCTCATCCTGACTGCGGACCACGGCAACGACCCGACCTACAAGGGTACCGACCATACCCGCGAGGCCGTTCCGGTCCTGCTGTACCGACGCGGCAAGCCGGGTGTCTCGCTCGGTGTGCGCAACGGCTACTACGACATCGCCCAATCTATCGCCACGCTGTTCGGCATCAAGCCGGTCACCCGCGGCGTATCGTTTGTCTAACCCGACGGAGACCCACCATGCTGCCCCAATGGATCATTGAGAAGAAACGCGACGGAAAAGCCCTGAGCAGCGAGGAGATTCGCTGGTTTATCGATGGCTACACGAAGGGAACCATTCCCGACTACCAGATGTCGGCCCTGGCCATGGCCATCTACTTCAAGGGGATGGATCCGGCCGAGGTCTCGGTGCTGGTCGATGCGATGATGCGTTCGGGCGACCTCGTGGACACGTCGAGCATCCCGTTGCCCAAGGCCGACAAGCATTCGACCGGCGGCATCGGCGACAAGGTGTCGCTGCCGCTGGCCCCGCTGGTCGCCTGCTTCGACATCGCCGTGCCGATGATCTCCGGGCGCGGCCTCGGCATCACCGGCGGCACCCTCGACAAGCTCGAATCGATTCCCGGCTACCAGGCGAAGATTGCCGAGAAGCACTTCATCGATGTCATCAAGCAGTGCGGATGCTCGATCATCGGCCAGACCGACCGGCTGGCCCCCGCCGACAAGAAACTCTATGCATTGCGCGATGTGACCGCGACGGTGCCGTCGATCCCGCTGATCACCGCCAGCATCATGTGCAAGAAGATGGCTGAAGGCATCGATGCCCTCGTGCTTGACGTGAAGTGTGGTGCCGGGGCCTTCATGAAGACACGCGAGGACGCCCGTGCCCTCGCCCAGTCGATGATCAACGTAGGCAAGGCGATGAACAGGAAGGTCTCCGCGATCATCACCGACATGAACCAGCCGCTCGGCCGCACTGCGGGCAATGCCCTTGAGGTGATCGAATCGGTCGAGACACTGCGTGGCCGGGGTCCGGCCGATCTGGTGGACCTGACCGTATTGCTCGCGGTCGAGATGATCATGCTCTCCTATCCGGACCGCGATCCGGTCGAACTCGACCGCGCCTGCCGCGAGAAGCTCAAGAACGGCGAAGCCCTGGCGCGGTTCCGCGAGATGGTCCGGCTGCAACACGGCGATGTCGCGGCGATCGATGACCTGTCGCGCCTGCCGCACGCCTCCATCGTGGAGGAGTTCAACGCGCCACACGCCGGTTATGTCGCCGAGGTGAATGCCGAGGGCATCGGCCGCGCCTGCATCGTGCTGGGCGCGGGCCGCAAGCGGACCGAGGATCCGGTCGATTTCGCCGTCGGCATCTCCGACCTCGTCAAGGTTGGCGACCGGGTGGAGAAAGGCCAGCCGCTGCTGATGATCCACGCCAACGACAAGCAGAAGCTCGCCGAGGCGGAACAACTTATCGCGGCCGCCTTCCGCTTCTCCGCCAATCCCGTACCGCACGCCCCCGCCGTTTTGGAAACCCTCCGCTGAAAGGTCCGACCATGAACATTCAAGTCCTCGAACAGGCCGCGGACGTTGTCCGCAAGCGACTCAACCAGCCCAAACCGACCGCCGGTTTGATCCTCGGCTCCGGCTGGGGCGATGTCCTGACCAACTTCACTGTACACGCCACGATCCCCTACGAGGACATCCCCGGCTTCGGCAAGACCGGGGTGGTCGGCCATTCCGGCAAGTTGATCCTCGCCGAAGCGGCCGGCATCACGACCCTGGTGTTCCAGGGACGCCGCCATTACTACGAGGGCGAAGGCTGGACCCCGGTCGCGATTCCAGTCTACCTGCTGAAGCAGCTGGGCGCGTCGTGGGTGCTGCTGACCAATGCGGCAGGCGGGGTACGGGCCGACCTGAAACCCGGTTCGCTGATGGTCCTTTCCGATCACATCAACAACATGGGCGCAAATCCGTTGATCGGTCCGCACCATCCCTGCTGGGGACCGCGCTTCCCCGACCTGTCGAATGCCTACGATCTCGCCATGCGCGCCGCGTTGAAGCGCGCCGCGTTGTCGAGTGGGCTCGCCGCCGCCGAAGGCGTCTACCTCGCCTCGTCCGGTCCGTTTTATGAAACACCGGCCGAGATCCGCGCCTTCCGGACGCTCGGTGCCGATGCGGTGGGTATGTCCACCGTTCCGGAAACCCTGCTCGCGAATGCCGCCGGTTTGCGGGTGGCCGGCCTGTCGTGCATCACCAATGCGGCGGCCGGGATCAGCGCCCATCCGCTCAGCCATGAGGAAGTCACCGAGACCTCGCGGCAGACCATGCCGAAGATGATCGCGATGATCGGTCGCTTCTGGGAGGAGATGGCCCGCGCATGAACGACATCGCCCACAAACTCGTCGCCGCCGCGGTAGAGGTTTCGCGGCGCGCCTACGCGCCCTACTCGAACTTCCATGTCGGCGCGGCCTTGCTCGCCGACAACGGGGAGATCATCACCGGCTGCAATGTCGAGAACGCCTCCTACGGCCTGACCATCTGTGCCGAGCGCAACGCGATCTTTGCCGCGGTGGCCCGGGGGATCTCCTCGTTCAAGGCGGTGGCGATCGTGGCCGACGGCGATGCGATTGCCTTCCCGTGCGGTGCCTGCCGCCAGGTGTTGAGCGAGTTCCTGCGGGCCGACACGCCGGTTTATGTCGCATCGGTCAAGCATCCGGAGGACATCCATTCCCTGACCATGGGCGGACTGCTCCCGCACGCGTTCAAATTCAAGGAGTAGACCGCGCCGATGGCCGCGAGCGGTTTCGGCGTCAACCCAGGGCCGGACCGGTCGGATGATGCAGTTTGCGTCCGATCCACGGGATACGGCGAAGCAACGGAGCGCACCATGAGCGCCACCCCGCCGGCTTGTCACGGATGGACGGATTTGCGGACTCATCCACCCGCACCAGCAACACCGTGATGTTGTCCTTGCCGCCGGCCGCGTTGGCCTGGGCAACCAGGGCTTGCGCCGTGGCATCAAGATCATGAATTCCGTGGCGCTGTATGCTATCCGCGATCAGACGATCATGCAACATGCGGGTAAGCCCGTCAGTACACAGCAGGAAAACATCGCCCGGCAGAACATCCACCGGCGATTCATCCAGATCAACCGCAGGTCGAACACCCACCGCCCTCGTCACGATGGTACGCATGCCGAAGACCCAGGCGTCCTGCTCGGGCCACCCCGCCTCGACGGCGAGCGTGTGATCGCGGGTCAGCCGGTACAATCGCCCGTCACGGTAGCGGTAGGCACGGCTGTCGCCGGCATGCAGGATCGCCGCACGTGTCACATCCTCCCGGTCGAACAACATGGTCACCGCCGTTGTTCCCGACTCGCGGTACCCCGCCACCAGACAGTGGCGGCGAATGGACTGACAGGCCTGGTTCATCGCCTCGCGGACCAGGCGCTTACGGGTTTCAAAGTTGTTGGCCGACTGGTCAACATCCGCGCGTGAAAATATATCAAGGAGTGCTTGCACGGTGATGGCGCTGGCCTCGTGCCCTCCTTGTGAACCACCAATACCATCGGCGACGCAGAACACCCCGGAACCAGGCAGGCGGATGATCGCATCCTCGTTGCGGGCTCGGTGCAGGCCGCGATCGGTCACTTCAGCAGTGACCAGGTGAGGAAAAGCATGTGGGTGGGTATGGGGCATATCGGTATGGACAGCATACGCCCGTGCCGCTGTGGATAAAGGAAAATTCACCATCCTTTCAGCGAGCCATCGGTTGTGGTATAGAGTGTCCATGGCCAACCCGGAACAACTGTCAAGTACCGCCACGACAAGCCTTTCCGGTACCGTGGATCGGGTGACGTTCCACAACGACGAGACGGGATTTACCGTTTTGAAGGTGCTTTTAGGCGGACGCAAAACCCCGGTAACGGTCGTCGGTCAAATCCCGCAGATCGTGCCGGGCGAAACCGTCACGGCATCCGGATCGTGGATTACCGACCGTCAGCATGGCCGCCAATTCAAGGCCGAGCAGCTCAAGGGGAGTCCACCGGATTCGCTGGAGGGTATCGAGAAGTTCCTCGGCTCCGGCATGATTCGCGGCATCGGTCCGGTCTATGCGGCGAAGCTGGTGAAGCAATTCGGCCGCGAGATCTTCGAGATCATCGAGAAGGAGTCGGCACGGCTGGAGGAGGTCGAAGGCATCGGCAAGACGCGCCGCCAGTGTATCAAGGAGAGCTGGAACGAGGCGCGGGAGATCCGGGCGATCATGGCGTTCCTGATGGCCAACGGCATCAGCACGGCGCGGGCGTTCCGCATCTACCGCATGTACGGCGACCGGGCGATCCCGACGGTCAAGGCCGATCCCTATTGCCTCGCCCGCGACATCAAGGGCATCGGGTTCAAGAGCGCGGATGCCATCGCCATGAAGATGGGCATCGCGGCGAACAGCGTGTTGCGCGCGCGGGCCGGCATTGAACATGTGCTGCTGGAGATGACCAACCAGGGCCATTGCGCCTGTCTGCTCGAGGAATTGATCGAACAGGCGGTGAGCATCCTCGGTATCGAGCGCCCGATCATCGAGGAGGCGATCGCCCACGCGTTGCGTGAACGTCGTATCGTGCGCGACCAGCACCAGGGCACTGCGGTGATCTACCTCGCGCACCTCTACGACTTCGAAGTCTCGCTGGCCCGCCGCCTCAAGTCGCTGGCCCAGGGCACGTATCCGAGTCCGCCCATCGCGGTGGACAAGGCGATCGTCTGGGCGGAGGCGCGCATCGGCTTTACGTTGGCTCCGGCGCAGCGGGCCGCGGTGGCGGGCGCATTGACACACAAGGTAAGTGTGATCACCGGCGGGCCCG
This sequence comes from uncultured Verrucomicrobiota bacterium, assembly GCA_937872895.1. Lineage (GTDB taxonomy): Bacteria > Verrucomicrobiota > Kiritimatiellia > CAIVKH01 > CAIVKH01 > CALMUP01. The sequence goes on along the minus strand of CALMUP010000008.1, from coordinate 105,996 downwards.
GCGTGGGTAAGACCACCCTGATCCGGGCAATCATCCAGATCCTTGGTGCGAAGCGGGTGACGGTGTGCCTGTGTGCGCCGACCGGGCGTGCGGCCAAGCGATTGAGCGAATCCACCGGGCTGGACGCCAAGACGATCCACCGCATGCTCGAGTTCGAGCCGGGCAAGGGGTCATTCAAGTTCGGCGCGAAGAATCCTCTTGAAGGCGACGTGTTCATCGTGGACGAGTCGAGCATGCTTGACCTTCCCCTGGCCCATGCGCTGGTGGCCGCCCTGCCCCGCCGGGCGGCGCTGGTGCTGGTCGGCGACGTCGACCAGTTGCCCTCGGTCGGGCCCGGTGCGGTGCTGAAGGACATTATCCGCAGCGGGGCCTTCCCGGTCGCCCAGCTCAACGAGATCTTCCGGCAGGCTGAAGGCAGCGCGATCGTGGTCAACGCCCACGCGGTCAACCGGGGCGACATGCCGGTCAGCGGCGAGCCGGGTTCAGGGTCGGACTTCTTCATCATGGAGGAGGAGGACCCGGAACGCGCGGTGGACACCATTCTCAAGCTGGTTTGCAAACACGTGCCGGCGCGGGCCAAGCTCAGTCCGATCCGCGACATCCAGGTGCTCGCCCCGATGCAACGTGGCGCGCTCGGTGCCCGGAACCTCAATGCGCGGCTGCAGGAGGCGTTGAATCCCCACGGTGATGTCCTGGAACGATTCGGCATCGTGTTCCGCGAGAAGGACAAGGTGATGCAGCTCGAGAACGACTACGACAAGGAGGTTTTCAACGGTGATGTCGGCTTCGTGCACCGCATCGACACCCCCGAGCAGCAGATGCTGGTGCGCTTCGGCGACCGTCTCGTGCACTACGGCTTCAACGAGCTCGACGAGCTGGCCCCGGCCTACGCCATCACCGTGCATAAGAGCCAGGGCAGCGAATATCCCTGCGTGATCGTGCCGGTGCACACCCAGCACTTCATGATGCTGCAGCGGAACCTGCTGTACACGGCGATCACCCGGGGGCGCAAGCTGGTGATCCTGGTCGGCTCGCGCAAGGCCATCGCCATGGCGGTCGGGCGGCATGATGTCCAGCAGCGCCGTACCGGGCTGACTGCGCGGCTGCTTGCTCCGGACGACGGGTTAACCCTTGAAAATAATGAATTTCCGGCAGACAAAGTTGATCAGCAGTGATGCGATCATCTTGCTCGCGTAGGAGGCGGTGGTGCTGAGGTGGAACCACTTGATCATCACCCAGCCGATGCCCGCCCCGATAAAGATGCTGATGCCGGATACGGCGTAGAAGAGCAGCAGTTCAATCCACCATGCATGCTTGCCCGGCTCGAACACCCAGAGGATGTTGATCAGGTAGGCGGTCAGGTTCGAGAACAGGAAGGCGATCAGCGTGACGTACACGAAGCGGGCGGAACGCTGGGCTTCGGTGACCGGCTTGACCTTCAGGCCCAGCCGCTTCACGACCGGATCATCCTCGCGCAGGGCGGGAATGAATTTCCAGGCCACCAGGTAGAACACCGCGATGTCCACCGCGGTGGCGATCCCGCCGGCCAGGGCATACTTGATGAACTGGACGACCGGGCCGGCGTCGCGGCTGAGGAACTGCTGGATCAGCGATTCCACGCTTACAGTTTCCGCTCAATCCACAGGCGGATCTTGTCGGGCAACGCGCTGATTGCGGTCACCGTGCAGGTCGCCTCGCCATTTTCTGTCGGGACCATCAGCGAATCGCCGGCGACATGGCCGCTCAGCACCTGGGCCATGCGGGAATTGCTGGAGATGATGCTCAGGGTCGGGTCGGTATCCCATTCGCCCAGCAGGTGGAATGTTTCCACCTTGCCATCGCCATAGGTCAGGGTCACCGAGGTGGCGGGTCCGGCCTTGTCGGTAGGGAGGTCCTTGAAGTCGGTCGGCGTGACCTTGGCCAGCATCGCGGCGATTTCGTCGCGGCGGCGGAACAGCAGGGCCTGGGCGTCCTTGGCGGCCTTGTACTCGAAATTCTCGCGCAGGTCGCCGTATTCGCGGGCCAGGGCGATTTCCTTGGCCACCCGGGGAATCTCCACGTTCACGATGCGCTGCAGCTGCTCCTTGCGCTCCTCGTAGGTGCGAATCGAGGTCAGCGGACCCTTCGGGGCCGACTGCTCCTGCTTGCTGCTGCTGGCCATCAGGGCCTCGAGCTCGGGGAACAGCTTGACCATGGTGGCGAGCTGGGACTGCCGGTCGAGCATCGACCAACCGGACGAGTTTTTTACGCGCATGGTGATCACTTCGCGCTGTGCCTCGTCGAGCTGGACCATGGCCGACTTCATCCATTCGGACTTGTTGAAGCGTTCCTTGAGCTGGTTCTGGGCCTTGAGCTGGTCGCCGTTGTAGTCCTTCTCGATTTCATCGACCATGAAGTGCAGCATCTGGTTCATCGGACCGAGGTTCCAGGCGGCCACTTTCTCCATGTTGCGGGAGAGCCAACTCAGGATTTCGATACCGGGCTCGCGGGTATCGACCGCCGATCGGAAGATTTCCGCGACCTGGCGTTCCTGCCCCTGTTCGAACAGGTAGTTGATCACTTCCGCCATGGATCCGATGTCCATCTTCTTCAGCAACGCGACGAGCATGGAATCGATCCGGTCCTTGCTGTACGCGGAGAGGTAACGGAGGAACCTGGCGGAGTGCTTCACCGGCAACTTGCGCAGCGTTTCCATGAAGATCTCTTCGTCGAGGAACTTCTCGATCGCGGCGAGTTCGGGTTTACTCTCGTCATCTATGCCGAGGGATACGGCAGCCATTTTCGTGCGGATCAACAGGGTCAATTGCCGCGGCCAGGCGCCTTTTACCACGAAGGCCAGGCGATCCTGCAGGATTCCGCGCTGCTGGTCGGTCAGGCCACCCTGACCGATTTCCTCGGCGAGTTCTTCAAACCGCAGGGCGAGCGTTTCCAGGTTGCGTTCGGCGGCAAGGCCGTTGAGGTCATTGCTGACGTCGTTCGCGCGGGCTTCGTCGATCAGGCGGATCGGATCCTTCTTGTTGGAAGGGATCTGCACGGTCTTGTCCGCCTTGAGCTCCTTGCGGGCGGCATCCCACAGGGACTTCCACTGCTTCTCGTCGAGGACATCCGGCACCATCTTCTCCTGGAGCTGCACGGCAGACATGGCGCCGAAGGAACGCAGCGCAAGCTTGAAGGCTTCACCGGGCTTGGACTTGACCAGATCGACCAGTTCGGCCGGTTTCTGGTGACGCCAGTACAGGATGTGGTGCTCGTCGAGGAGCAGGAGTTTTTCCGCGGCGTAGGACAAGGCAAGTTGATGGCCGCGTTTTTTGCGGAAATCAATGTCCACCCGCTTGTAGAAGTAGTCGGTCTTGCCAACCACTCCGGTACCCCAGGTCTTGTCGAAGCAAACGGCACCTTCCTTGAGGCCGCGAAGCAGACGGAGGCGGCGCATGGCTTCGCCGGCGCTGATGCCGGAATCGAACCCGGCCTGTTCAACCAAGGCCTTCTGTTCCCATTCGCTTCCGATCACTTTCAACACGCGGGCGGTCCAGGCGGAGCCGGACTCCCCGGAGGCGCTGGTGCGGACCTCCATGACACCCAGCCAGCCGTCGAAATTTCCCGAGGCTTCGAGAGCGGTGGCGGCCAGATCGGACAGGCTATCGGCTTGTGCCTTCGGTCCGCTGCGGTACAGGGCCTTGAGGCTCGATTCCACCGTGGGCCACGGGCAATCGTCCCGCTCGATGGCTTCCTTGATCTGGTCGGCATTCAACAGGTTCGACATGATACAGCTCCCTACATAACACAACCGGTCCGGCAACGTCCGGCTACGGGACGTTCCGAACCGGTCTTGTGCCGTTGTTCCTAAGGGAAATCAGTCAGATAGACAAGCTTTTGCTTTGATGCCGCATCCCGGCCGGCCCGACCGAGGGATACGGGGCTTGTCAAACCGGTCGCTTCCATGAATGATCCGACCATGAGCAAACCGATTCAATTGAAGGTGGCTGGCGGCGAAAAAGGCCTGGAATTGATCGCCTTGCTGGCCCGTCGGCTGGGCCTGACCCGCAACGAGGCGAAGCGGCGGATCGATTCCCGGCAGGTCTTCATCAACCACCAACGGGTCTGGATGGCCCGGCACCAGGTCCAGATCGGGGATCTGGTCGAGATCCATGGCATGATGACCCCGGAGGTGGAAAAGCCGTGCGAGATCCTGTGGCAGGACGATCACTTCATCATCATCAACAAGCCGGCTGGCTGGCTCGCCAACGGCACCGGCAGCATCGAGGAGAAACTGGGACGTGAACTCCAGCGGACTGTCCATGCGGTGCACCGATTGGACCGGGAGACCTCGGGATGCATGCTGCTGGCCTGGTCGCGCGATGACATGCAGCGTATGATCCCGGTTTTCCAGCGGCGCGAAGTCAAGAAGCTCTACGAAGGTCTGGTGATCGGGAATCTGCCGGAGAGCCTGGAGGTCATCAACCGTCCGGTGGATGGCGAGGATGCGATGACGTTGGTCAAAGTCATGAAGCGTAAAGGTCCTGCGGCACGCCTCGAGTTCACACTGATCACCGGACGCACCCACCAGATCCGACGCCACCTGACCGCGCTGGGACTCCATCTAGCCGGTGAAAAACAATACGGAGCCACCACGCTCGACAATCCAATGTTGCGCACCCTGAAGCGTCACATGCTCCATGCGGTGTTGCTGGGATTCCCCCACCCGTACACGCAAACCTTCGTGCAGGCGCGGGCGGCGATTCCGGAGGACTTCAAGCAGGCTGCGAAGGCGCTCGGTCTATGAGGCAGGTCAAGCCTTATGGCGGTAGGTGATGCGGCCCTTGGTCAGATCGTAGGGCGACATCTCGACCTTGACCTTGTCGCCCGTGGTAATCTTGATGAAATGCTTGCGCATTTTTCCGGAGATGTGGGCGAGAATCTCGTGGCCGCTTTCCAGCTTCACACGGTACATCGTCGCGGGAAGGACCTTCAGGACCGTTCCATCAAGCTCCAGGATATCTTCTTTACCACCAAGCATAGTACCTCCGGCTCATCTGCCTTAAATCGAGCGGGTAACATACCCGGCCATCGTCCGGCTGGCAAGCTTCGATGCGGGTGAGAATCCGGGCGATGATTGCCAACCCGCGAGCTTTATGCTAGCTGTTCCTTGTGAGCGCAAAGGATTTCAACCTGAACCGGCCGATCCATCTGGCCCGTCGCGACGCCTATTTCGAACGCGCGGTGGAGCTGTTGTACATGCCGATGCAGGAAATGGATACCGGTGCGCGTATCGAGCACGTGGACAAGGTCATCACGTTGCTGAAGACCGCACAGTTCCACGCGTTCTTCTCGACGAAATCCCCGGCCTCGACCCAGTCCGAACACGATCTGCTTCATTTCTTGCGGCTGATCTCCCACAACGTCCAGTCGGCTCATTCCATGATGCAGCACCAGGCGCACCTTGAGGGCGAGGAGGGGTTCCTATGCCAGTTCCTGGATGCGCGGCCGGATGAATGCGTCTTGCCGGCGATGCATTACCGGCGCCGGGCCGATGACATTTTTCATGGGTTATGGCACTTGCTGCGGCTCGGGCACAAACCGTACCGCAACCTCCAGCAAGCCAATATCCAGTCGCTATCCCCGGCCGAGCAGGAGCGCTATCGCAAGGCTTACCGGAGCTTCCGCGAAGAGATCATGGCGAAGTTCCCGGCCCAGGCCATGTCCGCCACGGTCGATGCGCATACTACGACGGCGTAATGCGTTGACGTCGCGCTGCGCTGACCGGTGAAACATCTAGGCGCGGCCGAATTTCCGGTTAAGTTCCTGGATGCTGGTGAACACGAGGGTGGGCCTCCCCCGCGGACTCGTATACGGCATGGCGGTCATGGCCAGATCACTGATCAGCCGCTCCAACTCCTCGCGCGACAACTGGGTGGTGCTGCGCACGGCGGCGCGTACCGCCATCTGCACGACGGTGTCGCGAATCGCGGCGAGGCCGGAGGCTTGTTTCCCGACCAGCTCGAGTTCCTCGGTAACATCCGCCAACAGCGCGGCGGCGGACAATTCGCCCAATACGGAGGGCAATGCCTCAACCAGGAAGGTGTCCCCGCCGAATTCCGATACCCCCACCCCGATTTCCTGCAAGACGGCCAGATGCTTCCGGACCAATGCGGCCTTGAGCGGTGGCAAGGTGACCGTTTCCGGGGTGAGCAATCCCTGGGTATCGAGGGTGCGCCCCTTCAATGACCGCATGAACCGCTCGAACAGGACCCGCTCATGGGCCGCCTGTGGATCCATCAGGATCATGCCCTCGTCCGTTTCCAGCACGACAAAGAAATCGGCGATCTGACCAAGGATCCGGCACCAGTGCCAAGGTGCCCGATGGTTTGGTTGTGCGGCGGTGGCGGAGGCGGCGAAGGCCCCGGACGGCGAGGCGGAAGGAGCGCTCCCGCTGGGTGACAGCGGAACCATGGTACGCTCGGGAACAGGGTAATCAAATGCGGGCAGTACCGGCAGATCCGGGACACGCATGAACGGCTCGGCGCCCGGTCGGGCGGATCCATCCGGAGTGGCCCGGTCACGGGTCGGCGTTCCCGCCACGGCTGCCGTTTCCGTGATGCGGGCGGCAAGCGCGGCAGTCAACGCAGCCATCAGGGCGTCGCGCAGCGGTCCGGCACGGCGGAAGCGGACCTCCTTCTTGGTCGGGTGGACATTGACATCGACATCGCCCGGCGGCACCTCGATGAACAGGAAGAGGATCGGATGCCGGCCACGCGGGATCCTGTCGGCATAACTCTCACTGATGGCGTAGCCGAGAACCGGCGCACTCGCGGGGCGGCCATTGACGTAGATGTACTGCTCCGCCTTGTCGGCGCGGTGCAACCTGGGATGGCTGGCCAGGCCGTGGATGCGCCACGGTCCGTTGGTCCACGAGACCGCGCACAAGTCGCGGACCAGATCAGGGCCGTACAACTGGCGGATCCGGTCCTCGATCTGGCTATCCGCATCGAGCCGGTACAAATCACGTTCATCCGACGTCAGCCGCAAGCCGATATCAGGACGACCGAGCGCATACAGGAGAAACACCTGGCGGATATGGTTCAATTCGGTGGCGGCGGCTTTGAGGAACTTCCGCCGCGCGGGCACGTTGAAGAACAGTTGCCGGATATCGAACCGGGTTCCCGGCGGACAACCGGCTTCACCGACATCCTCGATACGGCCCCCGTTGATCCGGATCTCGGTACCGCTGAGATCCTCGGCGCGGCGGGTGGTCAAGGTGAACCGCGATACGGAGGCGATCGCGGCGAGTGCTTCACCGCGGAAACCCAGCGTGGCCACGTTCTCGATGTCGTCCACATGGCGTATCTTGCTGGTTGCATGGCGTTCAATCGACAACAACGCGTTGTCACGGTCCATGCCATGGCCGTCATCGGCAATGGAGATCAGCTTCAATCCGCCATCGATCACCGAGACATGGATGTTGCGGGCACCGGCGTCGATGGCGTTTTCCATCAATTCCTTCACCACCGAGGCGGGTCGGTCAACCACTTCGCCCGCCGCGATCTTGTTGATGATCGGGTCGGGCAGGATCTGGATGACCGGGTGGCTGGACATGGGCGGCAGTGTAGCCGCGCGGCCCGGAAAGCACAACTGCGGCCGAAGCGGGACGGGATCAGATGATCTCGATGACCACGTCCTTGGACGGCCCCTTGTCTTCCTCGACTTCGACCGGTTTGTAGGTCGGCAGGAAGCGGTAATAGACCTGAAGCGTCAGGGCGGCCAGGGTCGTGGCATATACCGGGCCATGGTTCACTTCCTTGCCATGGCCATCGCCCTCGATGTTCTGACCAGCCGAAGTCCAGCTTCCGTCATCGTTCTGGTTCCGGATGATCTCCCGGGCGAATTTCATGTTCCACTGATCCCAGTCTCCCCCGCCGGCATGGAACTTTGCCTGGGTGATGTAATACCAGGAGTACATGGGCCAATCCATGGGCTTTTGCCAGTCGATGTCCGCTTGTTTCAGCGCCTGCAGTCCGCGACGGGTTGCGCTGTCGCGGCCCTTCCCGGAAATCTGCAGACACAACACGGAAACACCGGTGATGCTCATCTTGCCGCGGTCAGGCGATGAGTACGGGAACATGCCGGTTTCCGGGTGTTGGCTCTTGATCAATTCTTCGACACCTCGATCAAGGGCTTCCTTGATTCCCGGAGTACTGGCCCCCGCCATGATGGCGGCCTTCAAGGCCTGCAATTGCCACCCCGCCACGGAGGCATCGCGTCGGGCCGTTTTGCGGAAGCCATAATCCCAGGAACCACCGGGTTGCTGGCCGTTGACGATCAGGGCCACGGCGTTTTCCATAACAGGTTTAAGGCTTGGAATACGCGTAAGGCCATAGGCTTCGGACAGGGCGTAGGTGGCAATACCATGGGCATAGGCCTGATGCATGCCGCCTTCTCCGCCGGGTGTCCAGTTGGCAAACCGGCCTTCACCGAACTTCTCCTGGAGGCTGACGAGGTACTTGATGCCTTTTTCAACGGTGGCTCCGTATTGCGCGGACGACGGGGTTTCCCCATTGGCCAGGAAGGTCAGGACGGCCAAACCGGTCATGGCTTCCCGGTCGCCGGGGCCCCATGATCCGTCTTCGGCCTGGTTGTTCTTCAACCATTCGAGGGCCTTGTTGACCGAGCCCTCGACCTCGCGCGCCCAGCGGCCGGCGCCACCGAGCATCTTGGAGCGGCCGGCAGCCGAACGCCCTTCGTACAGACCCTTCATCACCAGCGGGCTCTGGGCATCGCTGATGACATTCAGATCGGCCAAGTCCATGCTGATATCTTCGGAGGGGGCGACATCGGTGGATACATCCGGAGGGGTTTCCATGTCGAAGTTCTGATCGGGATTGACCAGGTCGGTCATCTCGGTCAGCTCATCCATCTGCTCCAGTTCCTTTTCGAATTCCTCGAGATCAATCGCGTCCGGTTCCATGATCTGGACCTGGATGGCGGCATCCTTCTGTTCGCCGACCATACCGAGAAATTTCAGCGCAGCAATCACGATAATGATATGGAAAATGATCGAACCGACCGGGCCGAGCATATGCTCGAGGATCCGGCGGCGCAGGTGCTTCTTCTTGATCGATTCGGTGCTGGGCGTGGGCGTCGAGGCGCTTTCGTTCATGGCGGGCTTCCTATTCGCTCCATCCGTTAATTGGTGCTGATCACGGAGAGGTTCTGCAGGCCATGCTTGGCACACAGGTCGAGTACCCGGATCAGGTCTTCATGCTTGGACAATGCGGTGGCCATGATCATGATGGTCTGGCGCGTATCAATCGCGGCCAGACGGCCCACCAGCGTATCCAGCTCACGTAAACCGACCGAGCGCTCATTGATGGTAAACCCGTCCGGATAGATCTGGATGTTGATCATTTTCGGCGGCTTCTCGAGCTTCTCCTGCTTCTTTTCCGGCGACGGGCGAAATACATCGAGGTGGGCAATGACATCAACCGGCTGGATGGTGACAATGAAATACACCAGCAATTGAAACACCACATCGATCATGGCGGTCATGTTGACCTCGCCTGACTCCGACGACGAACCTCGGGACCTTCTGCGTTTACCTGCCATGGTGCATGCGCCTTTCTACTTGGCCACTTCCTTGGTGGCGGCAAACGAAACCTTCCACAAGCCGGCATAGGCGCAGGCATCCATCACCTTGCGCACATCCTCGTGCTTGGCCCCGCCGGCAGCGCGGATGATCACCGGTGTGGTCTGACCATGGTTCACCACGATGTTCCGCAGCAGGTTGCGCAGGAACGCCTCGTTCATGTGGTTGCGGGCGATGGATATCCGACCGCGCTCATCCACCTCCACCACGACCTCGCGGGGGTCCTTCTTCTCGACCGCGGGTCCGTGGGGCGACATGCTCAACCGGATGCTCTCATCGATCGACTGCTGCTCCAGGACGGCGGTGCACACGAAGAAGATGATCAACTGGAAGACCACATCGATCATCGGCGTCATATTGACGCCCCCTTCTTCTCTCGGCTTTTTCATCCGTTCACCTGTCCGGGGCTCGATTACTCGGAAACGACATCCACGTTGCGAAGCACCTTGATCAAATCCAGGGTCAACGCCTCCATGCCCAGCGTGATCTTGGTGGCGCGGTTGCGGAAGTAGTAGAAGAAGGCAAGTGCCGGGACGGCGGCCACCAGGCCACCCGCCGTGGTGTAGAGCGCCTGGGCGATGTTGACGGCGAGCATGGCCTGCTGGGCGGCACCGGCAGACTGGGTACCGAGGGTGGCGAAGGCGAAGATCATGCCTTGCACCGTGCCGAGCAGCCCGAGCATCGGCGCCAGGTTGGCCACCACGTTCAGGTAGGTGACGCGCTGAAGCAGTTTTTCACTTTCCAGGTCAGCGGCGATACCGACCGCCTCCTGAATCGCCTCGAAACCTTCCTGCACGTTGCTGAAGCCGGCGGTGAGGATGCTGGACAAGGGGCCCGGCTCCTCCTCGCAGTGTTTCATCGCCTTCATGACATCCCCCTGCTCCATCGACTCGCGCACCTTGGTGACAAAGGCGTCGGGAACGATCTTCTTCTCGCGGATGGTGATGAACGAATCGACGATCAGGGCAAATCCGGCCACCGAGCAGGCACCCAGCGACAGCCAGAGGACCACGCCCATGAAGCCACCGCTCATGACAATGCGGTAGAAACTCATCTGGTCCTGTTTCGCCTCGTTGGCCGCTGCGGCCGCCGCATCGGCGTCAAGCTCAAGTCCGGCCCCGGCCGCCGGTGCGGCCTCCTGGGCGAGGACCGCCGAGGTGAATCCCAACAGGCCGATGGACACCATCAGACACAACAACACGCGCATTTTATTGGACATACCAGCACTCCTCATGACGGTTCGCTTCATACGTTGGTTTACAGCTTGCCCCGAGCTTCCTGGGCGAAGGTGGACGTTGGATACTTTGCTACCAATCGACGATACATCTCTTTTGAACGGGGATCACGGAGTTTTTCCAGTCCCTGTCCGGCCTTGAACAGGGCTTCCGGCTGCACGGTCGCCTCGGTCTCGAACAGGATGGCGGAGCGGAGATAATCCATGACCGCGGCCTCCACCTGCGACTGGCGCATCCGCACATCACCCCGCATGACCTGGGCCCGGGCGGCATCGGTGCGGCTTCCCTTGCTGATCGCATCATCCAACTGCGGCACCAGCTTGTCGAACTCCTCCGCGGCGAGCAACGCATCGCGGTAAGCCCATTGCGCGACGGCATCCTGGCGCAACTCCGGTGCCTGACGGAACAACCGTTCATAGACCTCAACCGCCTGCTTGTGGTTGCCGCGGCCGGATTGGATCTGGGCGATGGCAATCAGCGCCTTGTTGTCCCAGTCGAGAAACCGGAACTCGGTTGCGATCGTTTCCAGCATGGTGATCGCCTCATCATGCCTCCCCTGCCCGGCCAAGGCACGCGCCTGGTCGAACGAAGCCGGTTTATCGGCAATGGCCTGGGTGTACTGGCCGCGGGCGAAGGTACGTTGACCAGCAGCGGTGGTAAGGACGACATCCCCGTTGCGGTTCGCCCTGATCTCGGTGCCTTCAATACGGTTGCCGTTGGGCAGGATGACCACGGCGGCATCGGCGGACCAACCGGCGACGATGGCGACCACGGCGAAAAGATATGGTTTGGTTTTCATGGGTTTCCCCTCGCTTCGTTTCACTATGGACCAGCGGATTTCAAGACGGACTCACCACGCAGGCGGCGCACCGTAACGATGTTCGGACCCTGCGGGAACAAGGCGAGATAGTCATCGGCGCTTTCGATCACTTCCTTGTGCCGCTCCAACTGGGTCGCCAGTTCAATGCTGCGGAACAGCGCCTCTTCGATCATCGGCAGATTCTCGGGTTTGCTGCGATCACTGAGCAAAGCCATGCGTTGCCAGGTCGCCAAGGCATCGACCAGATCCCCGTTCCGGGTCTGGATATCGGCCAGGGTCCGGTTGGCTCGATTGATCAAGGCGGGGTCGGAGGCAAAGCGGAACACATCGCTCAAGGCGATCACGGCATCGGGCAGGCGCCCGCTGTCACGCAAGGCTTCACCCTGGAGGAATTTCGCTTCATAGAACAGACCCGATTGCGGATACCGGGCCATCAGGTCGCTCACGGCCTGGATGGCCTCCGGAAATTGCCCCGCTTTGTAATAGGCCTGCGCGATCCCGAAGAGCGAACGCTCAAGCAGCGGGCGGGCATTGGCTTGTTCGGCCTCGGGAAGGCGGGCGATTTTCCCCTGGGCCTGGTTGAAGGCCTCGATGGCTTCCTTGGCATAGCCGGCATCACCCATCATTTGACCAAGGCGGACATATTCGTCGGCGGCGTACTGATCCGGCATGCCCATCATCTTGCGGAACGCCGCGACCCCCTGTTCGAACTGCTTGATCTCCATGGCCGCCCGTGCGAGGGAGAACAAGGCGTTGCGGCCCTCGGTGGAGTCGGGGTACTTGGCCGCGAGCTCATCAAACGCCTGGGTTGCTTCGTCAAAGCGCTTGAGTTCGAGCAGAACCGTTCCCTTGGCATTCAACGCCCGCGATGCCAGGTCGGACTGGCCAAACGTCCGGACGAACTGGTCGAACCCGCGAATGGCCCGGTCGCGGAACTCGGGGATCTGGTCGGCCGGCTCGGTGATCCGCGCCAGGCTTTGGGCGCGTTGGAAGGTGGCGCGTTCGAGGGTCTGGCGGTTCTTCTCGATATCGGACGGCGAGGATCCGTACGGGTTGCTGGGCGGGGCCAACCACTTGATCAGCGTTTCCAGCTCCGTGATGGCATCGGCAAATCGACCAAGCCGTACCAGGGAATCGGCCAGGTTGAACTGTGCATTGGCACGGTCCGGACCTGGTTGGGTTTCCGCCACCATCTTGCGGAAATAATTCACTGCACTTTCGAAGTCACCGGCCTGGTAGAAACTCCAGGCCACCTGCGTCAAGGCGCGCGGGTAATACTGGTCCTTCGGGTAGTTATCGATGATCCGGCGGAAATAGGCCGCTGCACCCGCCTCGTCCCCGGCCTTCTTGCGCTGGGTGGCGAGGAAGAACAGGATCGTACCGGCGCGATCGTGTGAGGGATAGGCGCGCAGGTAGGTCTCGTACAATTCGGTGAACAAGTCGGGCCGGTTCTTATCGACATAAAACTTGCCGGCGGCAAGGAGGCCGTTGGCACCGTCGGGTTTGCTGGAGAACCGATCGGCCACGTACGAAGCGATTGTACGTACCATCAGCACGTCGTCCAATTCAGCATAGGCGAGCATCAACGTGCCCAGCGCCTTGGCGGTCGTGTCCAGTTCAGGGAACTGGTTGGCGGCGCGGAGGAATGCGTCAGCCGCCTCGGCGAACTTCTTCTCGCGGAACAGGGTTTCAGCCAGTCGGTACGCCGTAATCGCGGCTTCGTTGGCCCGTGCTCCAAGGTCGATGTTCACCCGTTTGCCGTAGGTGTTTTGCAGGATGTCCTTGATCGTCTGGGCACGCACTCCCGCCTCCGGACCGACGTCGCTGTCGCCGTACCCGACGAATACATTGTAGAATTCGGTCAGTGCGGCACCATAGGCGCGCACCGCACCGTCCGTATCGTTCGCGGCAGCGGCCCGCTCGGCGGCTCGTTGGGAAATCTCTCCGGATAGAAAGCGTGCTCCGGCCTTTGGACTAAGCGCCTTGGACATCTGGTTCTCTTCCAGCAGCACATCGATCTGATCGAGAATGTCCTTGTAGTCACGGATGATGGCCTGTGCTTTCTCCTCGTCGTTGTAGATCAACTCGACATTGGCCAGGGTGATGATCGACTGACCGAACCACAGGTCCACGCCGCCCCATTGAATTTCCTCGACCAATGTTCGGGTCTTATGGGCAAATTCATCGCGTTTGCCTTCATGGTTGGCCCGGGCAAGTTTGAGATACAATTGCGATTGATCCGTCTTGATGCGCCGGGCGACGTCCTTTTCCGGGTCGGTCAGCAACACCCGGTTGTAGGCATCAAACGCGCCAACCAGATCGCCGGCCCGCTCGAGCATGGCGGCATAGCGGTAGGCAGCGTCACGGTAGAACCGCATCACATCGGGATCGGTCGGCTTCTCGGTGAACCGGCTGAAGAATTCCGTATAAATCTGCCGTGCCTTGTCGGTGTCTCCGGCGGCGTTGTACGCATTGGCCAAGGCAAGACGCAGCGCATCGGCCTTCGCATTGCCGGGAGCGAAACCGGCCAGCATCGCCTCGGCCTCGGCAAAGCGGCGGGCCGCGATGTGAATCTGGGCCCGGATCAGGTTGACGCGATCAGCCGCACCGGGATTCTTCTGCAGGACGGCTTCGGCCTGTTTCAACGCGAAGTCAGGAAAACCCCACTCGATCAACCCCGAGGCGAAATTCATGTCCGCATCGAGCGTCTGGGCACGGCTGGCGATCGGGAGCAGGCATGCCACCGTTATCGCCAGAACACACCCCCGCCGACCAGAACCTGCAAACATCCCTACGGTGCGTGTAGCAATCATGATGTATTCTTTGGACTGCGTTCATGATCCGTTTGTTGGATCATGATCGATAAAGGTTATGGGATGGTTTAGAACACGTCAAGAAATCAGACCGCAAGGTTAACGTATTTATGCATTTAGAGGCGTAGGCCTTCGGTTCAACCACGGAGGCCGGATACCCGGTCGCCATCCATGAAGTATGCCCGGGCGGGTCAAGGCGAAGTCGTAACGCACCGGATCATCCGGCCGCAGGATGCGAAACACAGTGGTAATCTCCTGTGCAGCGCAACCATCGGGACGGACGCGCCTGGTAAAGCGGGCGGCTTTGGCGAAGGCAAAGATGTGGGTGTCGAGTGGAATCACCAGACGTGACGGATCAAGACCGGCCCAGCATCCCGGATCGATCGCGTCTTGCCGGATCATCCAGCGGGCAAACAGGTAAAGGCGTTTACAAGGACTGTTGGCCGCAGGATCCGCGAGCAGGTGCCGCCCACCCCGCGAGGCGGACGTACGCAAAACCCCGACCCATGCGGTCAGGGTGTCCCGGTAATCTTCGGCGGGACGATCGAGTTCCCGGAACAACCAGCCCAGTGAACCGTGTGTTCGAATCGCCCGCGCCATGCCCACCAGCAAATCACCGAGCGCCACCGCATCGGTCCAGCGGTGCCGGAACCCGGCCATGGCCCGGTACACCTCCCGATCCGGCGTGCCACGCAACCAAGCGGCGGGCGCACCGGCCATCCGGTGTAACACATCCTCAATGCTGCGGTGGATCACCGTAACATTCCCGTAGGCAAGCGACGCGGCGATCAGTCCGACAACTTCCTGATCGGCCGGATCAGGGTACCGATGGACAAACTGCAACGGATCGGAACCAAGCCACGCCCGTTGGTGGTACTGGGCATGGAGATCCTCCAACCAGCACAACGCCGCGTCTCGCTCACCGGGTGCCCATCGCCGTTTAGTGCCCACGATCGAGGAACTCCCGCAACCGCGCCGGATCATCGGTAATGCAGCGGTCCACGCCGGCCGCGCGCAACGAGGCCGCGACGATCGGGTCATTGACCGTCCATACCGTGCACAACAACCCTGCCCCGTGCACGGCACGAACCACCGAAGCATCCAGCACCGCCGACCACCCGAAGCTCAACCCCTCCCACCGGGACCGCACCGCCAGCGCCAACAAGGCATCAAGCCGGTTCACCTCCCCGGCTTCGACATTCAGCGATACCGGAATTCCAGGCAATACCGAGACCGCCTCGGCCATGACCATCGGATCAAACCCCAGCAGCCCGAGGTGCACCGGACGAGGCGTGCGCAAGACCGAGGCCAGCGGCACCAACGCCTCCCGTCCCGCCTTCACCTCCACCAGCACCCGTGAACCGTCCGGTGCCGAATCCAGCACCTCCGCCAGCGACGGAACCGGCTCGCCGCGCACCCGCCAGGTTTGCAGCTCGGCCCAGGAGGTGGCCGCGATCGACTGCGGACGCCCGGCCAGACGCGCCCCGTCGTGGTCATGGAATACCACCGGGATTCCATCCGCCGTAAGATGGACATCCAACTCAACCCCATCCGCCCCGGCCTGCCACGCCGCTCGGAACGACACCAGGGTGTTCTCCGGCATAACCGCCGCCGCCCCGCGATGACCAAGAATCAACATGGCTCCAGCATACCGGCCTGATTTCCCCCGCCAACCAGAAACACCTTGCCGCACAGGAATGAATCCGCTAGGTTGCGCTCATTCCTTCCCGGAATACGACCCGTGCGGAGAGATGGCAGAGTGGTCGAATGCGAGTGATTGCTAATCACTTGTACTTGGGTTAACCAGGTACCGAGGGTTCGAATCCCTCTCTCTCCGCCATTCGACGCGCCTCACTTCGTTCAGCTTGCTCATGGCGGGCCATCCGCGTCGAATGCCCTGAGCGAAGTCGAAGGGCGAACTTTAGATATACGATGAAGACACCACGACTCGACGCGCTTCACTTCGTTCAGCTTGCTCATGGCGGGCCATCCGCGTCGAATGCCCTGAGCGAAGTCGAAGGGCGAACTTTAGATATACGATGAAGACACCACGACTCGACGCGCTTCACTTCGTTCAGCTTGCTCATGGCGGGCCATCCGCGTCGAATGCCCTGAGCGAAGTCGAAGGGCGAACTTTAGATATACGATGAAGACACCACGACTCGACGCGCTTCACTTCGTTCAGCTTGCTCATGGCGGGCCATCCGCGTCGAATGCCCTGAGCGTAGTCGAAGGGCGGGCTTACCCATGCAATACGCCGTTTACATAGTCGAATGTGGTGATGGGTCGCTCTATGTAGGGCACACCCATGACCTCGAACAGCGAATGTCCTACCATTCGGAAAAACGTGGCGCCCTGCATGTAGCTCATCATGGCTTCGGAAAACTTATCTACTCCGAGTCGGCGCCTGATCACGCTACCGCCATTGCCCGCGAGAAACAGATTAAGCGATGGTCCAGGGCAAAGAAACTAGCCCTCGTACGGGGCGATCACGTGAGTCTGAAAGCATTGAGCCGCTCCCGGACGTGATCCGCGCTTCACTTCGTTCAGCTTGCTCATGGCGGGCCATCCGCGTCGAATGCCCGGAGCGAAGTCGAAGTGTATCTGGAACAGCACCTCTACACCACCCTCTGAATCCGTGTTCATCCGTGGTTACAAAACTGCTTTCCCATGACTGGACAGCACCAGATTCGTTGTTTCCAATGATTGGACAGTGCTACCGTTTGCATAAAAAAAGCGCCCCCCTTGCGGGGAGCGCTTCGCTGCAACAAGCCGGACGACCGCTTAGTAGCGGTAGTGCGCGGGCTTGAACGGACCCTCGGCCTTGATGCCGAGGTACTTCGCCTGCGCCGGGGTCAGCTTGTCCAGCGTGACACCGAGCTTGCCGAGGTGCAGCCGGGCGACCTTCTCGTCGAGGTGCTTGGGCAGCACGTACACGCCGACCGGGTACTCGGAGCTGCGGGCGTAGAGTTCGATCTGCGCCATGACCTGGTTCGTGAAGCTGTTCGACATCACGAAGCTCGGGTGACCGGTGGCGCAGCCGAGGTTGACCAGGCGGCCTTCGGCCAGCAGGATGATGCTCTTGCCACCCGGGAAGGTGATCTTGTGCACCTGGGGCTTGATCTCGTCCCACTTGTACTTCTTGATCTTCTCGACCTGGATCTCGCTGTCGAAGTGGCCGATGTTGCAGACGATCGCCATGTCCTTCATCTGGCGCATGTGCTTCTCGGTGATGACGTCGCAGCAGCCGGTGGTGGTGACGAAGATGTCGCCCTCCTTGACCGCTTCGTCCATCGTCTTGACCTCGTAGCCTTCCATCGCGGCCTGCAGGGCGCAGATCGGATCGATCTCGGTGATGATGACGCGGGCATGCTGGCCGCGCAGCGAGGCGGCGGAGCCTTTGCCGACGTCACCGAAACCGGCAACCACGGCAACCTTGCCCGACAGCATGACGTCGGTGGCGCGGTTGATCGCGTCGATCAGCGAGTGGCGGCAGCCGTACACGTTGTCGAACTTGGACTTGGTGACCGAGTCGTTGACATTAAAGGCCGGGAACAGCAATTCCTCGCGCTCCAGCATCTGGTAGAGGCGGTGCACGCCGGTGGTCGTCTCCTCGCTGACGCCGCGGATCGACTTGGCCAGCTTGGCGAAACGGCCGGGCTTGGCCTTGACCGCCTTCTTGACCTGGGCGAGCAGGATCTTCTCCTCGACGCTGCCGGGCTTGCGGTCGAGGATCTTGATGTCCTTCTCCGCCTGCACGCCGAGGTGCACGAACAACGTGGCATCGCCGCCGTCGTCGAGGATCATGTTCGGGTACTCATCACCCCAGTCGAGGATCCGGTCGGTGTACTCCCAGTAGTCCTCCAGCGTCTCGCCCTTGACGGCGAACACCGGGGTGCCCTTGGCGGCGATGGCCGCGGCGGCGTGGTCCTGGGTCGAGAAGATGTTGCAGCTGGCCCAGCGCACTTTCGCGCCGAGGTGCTGGAGGGTCTCGATCAGGACGGCGGTCTGGATGGTCATGTGCAGCGAGCCGGCGATGCGCGCGCCCTTCAGGGGCTTGCTCTTGCCGAATTCCTCGCGGATCGCCATCAGGCCGGGCATTTCCTTCTCGGCCAGTTCGATTTCCTTGCGGCCGAATGCGGCCAGGGCCATGTCGGCCACCACGTAATCCGGCGCCGTGGTCGCGCTGTTGCTCTTCTTTGCCATGTCTCTCTGCTCCTTCGTGTTTGATACCGTTGCTGTTACTTGCATGCACTCGCCAACAAAACCGTAAACGCATCCGAGGCTGCGGGCAGTCGCTCGGTGCGCACCTGCTTCAATCCGGCCGCGTTCATCCAATCGCGGATCTCCTGCTCACCAAACCCCAGCCACTGGTCGGCCCACTGCTCGCGCACCCAATCCTGGTCGTGCTTGACCAGGTCGAGCAGGATCACCTGCCCGCCCGGCCGCAGGATCCGCGCCGCTTCGCGCACCGCCGCCTCCGGTTGCGCGGCATGGTGCAAGGCCTGGCTCAGGAACACCGCATCGGCCGAGGCATCCGCCAGCGGCAACGACTCCATGTCGCTCTCGCACACCTGCACCACCGAACCCAGTCCCGCGGCTTCCGCCTTGCTGCGGACTTCCTTCAACATCGCCTGCGACTGGTCCACCGCGGTCACCCGTCCGGCGAACCGGGCAAGCAGCAAGGCCAACTCGCCTTCCCCGGCCCCCATGTCCACCACCTCGCGGCCGGTGAATCCGGCGGCCAACCCGGCAGCCAAGGCCGACCACCCGCCCCCGGGCTGGGTCAACTCCCCGTACTTGCCGGCCATCTTTTCAAAAAACTCGTGGCTGCGCCGGCGTCGCTGCTCCAACACCCGGCGCACCGCCTGGGCATCTTCGCGTGCCGTCGCCAACCGCGGCAGCTCCCGGTCCAACACCTGCTCGAGGTTCGATTCGCGCAGCGCCGGACCCTTCCGGTAATACACCGAGGTGCCTTCGCGTCGCGTCTCCACCAACGCACAATCGCGGAGCGGCTTCAAATGCCGACTCACCGTAGACTGCGGCAAACCAAGCACTTGTACCAACTCCGCCACCGAAAGTTCCGCGGTCATCAACGCCCGAACCAACCGCAACCGCACATCGTCGGCCAGGGCGCGGAAGATTTCAATCGTGTCGGCTTCAGGCATATATGCGTACTTTCGGATAAAAGGATATTACACCTTGAAGGGGTTGCAAGTTAAATTCGGGAAGATTTTTTACCATCCGCTTCGCTCGATGAAGAGGATCAAGAGGAGAATGGGTGGTTTGCCTTTTACGTTCGCTGCGAACGGACGCGCGGATCGAGGGCATCGCGCAGGGCATCCCCAAGCAGGTTGAAGGCCCAGACGAGCAGGAAGAGGGCGAGCGTGACGAAGGTCATCTCCCACCAGACGCCCTGCCACAACCGCAACCGTGCGTTGTTGATCATGATGCCCCACGAGGGTTCACCCTGCACCCCGAGTCCGAGGAAGCTCATGAAGACTTCCGTGCCGACCGAGGCGGGGAACCGGAGGGTGAAGGCGACGATGATGATGTGCAGGACATTGGGCAGGATGTGGCGGACGATAATCCGCGCATGCGAATAACCCAGCACCCGCGCCGCCATCACGTAGGGCAAGGCCCGCTGCTTCATCACCTCGGCGCGCACCAGGCGGCAGACCCCCACCCACATGGTGAGGCCGATGCCGAGGTACACCCCGAGCAGTCCCTTCCCGACGACCATGGCGATGGCGAGGATGAAGAGCAGTCCGGGAATCGCGGCAAAGGTGGAATAGAGCCAGACGATCACGTCGTCGGTCTTGCCCCCGAAATACCCGGCCAGCGCGCCGAGCAGGACGCCGATCGGAATCGCGATGAGCGACGTGATGATGCCGACCCGGAACGCGATGCGCGCGCCTTGCACGAGGCGCTGCAACACGTCACGACCGAGGGCATCGGTGCCCAGCCAGTGGTCGCGACCCGGCGGCTCGAACCGGCGGTCGAGGTCCTGGTGCTGGTACGACGGTACGACGTCGTGCCACTGGTGCCACTGGTATACCGCCTCGCCGTACAAGGCCATCGCGACGTAGACCAGCACGATGCCGATGCACCACCGGGCCCGCGTCGAACGCCACAACTGGGCCCAGGCCCCGGAGCGCACGGCGACGGCGATCTGGACGTCCGCACTCATGACAGCCGCACCCTCGGATCGACCAGCGCATAGGCGATATCGGCCATCAGGTTGGAGGCGAGGTACAGGAACGAACCGATCAGCACCACGGCGCGCACGACATCGACGTCGGATGAATTGATCGCGTTGACGCTGATGTACCCGAGGCCGGGAATGCCGAAGAACGTCTCCAGCAGCAGGCTGCCGGTGTACAGGAATGGTAACGACAACACGACGTTGGTGATGACCGGGATCATCGCGTTCTTGAGCACGTGGCGGAACAGGATGCCCGCCGTGCCGATGCCCTTGGCCCGCGCGGTGCGCACATAGTCGCGGTTCATCTCCTCGAGCATGATCGAGCGGTAGAACCGCACGTTGGGACCGAGCCCGTGCAGGATGCCGATGAGGACCGGGAGCAGCAGGTAGGACCACGACTCGAAGCCCCATACCGGAAACAGGTCGAGCCGGTAACCCAGCCAATACTGCCCGGCCACGATCCAGACCAGGTAGTTGACGCTCATCAGCATGACACAGGCCACGAGTACCGTATGGTCGAGCCAGCGCCCGCGCCGGTAGGCGCACAGCAAGGCGAGCACCAGGCTGAGCACGGTCTCGCCGACGAGGATCGGGGTGGCGAGCAGCAAGGTCGGGCTGATCCCCTCGCGCAGCAGGTCGGCGACCGGACGGTTGACTGCGTGCGATGTCCCGAAGTCGAACCGCAGCACCTGCCCGAGGTAGTGGGACCACTGCGACTGCCACGGCCGGGCATGCGCCCGTTTGCAGGTGAGCGCGACCAGGTCCACGGTGACGCCAGCCGGCACATCGAGGTGCGGCCGGTAGGGATCACCCGCGGCGTCCACGCCATCGGTCCACCCCTGCACCGAGGCACCGGGAGGTAGCTCCCGCGTCCCGTCACGCACGCGCAAGGCCGCGCCTTCGCCCGAGGTTCGGACTTCGAGCCGCCAGGCATACCGGTGACCCGGCAGTGGAGCGAAGGACAACGGGAACGGGACCGAGGCGGGGCCCGTGAGGCGGAGGAATCCCTCGGTATGGTGCACCACGCCGGAACTGCCGGTCCATGGACCCGCCGAGCGGCGGAAGTCGGTTGCCGCGTACAGGCGCGTCGGACTGGTGCGACCAAAGAACAGCGGACGGTTGAATCCGCGCTGTTCATCGAACTCCTCGAGTTGCCGCGCCGACGCCTTGTCGCCGAGCACCATGCGGGCCGGGCTGCCGCCGACGAGGTTGAACAGGATGAAGGTGATCAGCACAACCCCGATCATCGTCGGGATCATCTGCACGAGACGGCGCATCAGGTAGCGAAGCATCAACGCGCCCCCCCTGCCCCGCCCGCGCGGTTGATCCGGTAGTACTTCTCGTTGCCGTAGGGGAAGGCGTGCATCGCGTAGTTGCCGAACCAGGCATGGCGCAAGCCGACATTCAGGTGCTGGTAGGCGAAGATCCACGGACAGTCCGCGATGACGATGCGGGCCATCGCCTGGTACAACGCGGTGCGCTCCGGGGTGTCGGGCATGACGCGGATCCGCTCGTACAAGGCATCGAATTCCGGGTTGCGGTAGTTGCTGCGGTTCGGCCCAGGCGAGCTGTTCGGTCCGTAGAAGAGCTGGAGGAAGTTCTCCGCATCGGGATAGTCACCGATCCAGCTCAGGAAGAACATCGGGGCCTGGCGGCGTTCAAGCTTGTCGAAGAACGCCGGGCCGTTGTTGTAGCTGAGGTTGATCTGAATGCCGATCCGGCTCATGAAGTGGGCGAAGAGTTCGGCCGATTGGCGCAACTCCGCGTCGTCGGCGCGTCCGAGTTCGAGCGTGATCTGCAGGCGGCGGCCGGTGGCGGGGTCACGGCCTTCGGGAAAACCGGCCTCGACCATCAGCGCCTTCGCGCGGTCGAGGTCGAACGGGAACGGCTGGTAGTCCGGCTCATGGCCGTCAAGGCCCTCGGGGATCGGTCCGTTCGGCCGGGTGATGCGTCCGTTGTAGAGGGTGATCCAGGCTTCGGTGTCGAAGGCGCAGGTCATGGCCTGGCGAAGCGCGCGGTTCGCGCCGAGCAGCGGGTCTTCCATGTTGAAGGCGAAGTAACCGAGACGGAGCGAGGGACCGTGGCTGACGGTGATGCCACGCGCGGCGAGCGCCGGGGCGAGGCCGAGTTGGTCATCGAGCACGGCGTCCCAGTTGTCCCGCGAGACATCCGAGGCGTCGAGCTGCTCCTTCATGAACATCAGCCAGCGGGTGGCCGGGTCCATCACCACGGTATCGGTGATGCGGTCGATGAACGGCAACGGCTGCCCGGCGTCGGCAAGCAGGCCCCGTTCCCGGAACGCCTCGGTCGCGGTGGACGGAAACCGGTCGATGCGTCCGGTTTCCGCCCATTTCGGGTTGCGAACGTAATCGAGCCGGTAATTTGGCACCCACTGTTCGAGGATGTAGGGTCCGGTTCCGACCGGGTGCCGGGTGATGGCATCGCCATACCGTTCCACCGCTTCGCGGGGGAAGGCGCAGACATAGTGCATGGCCAGAACCCACAGTAGTTGCGGATACGGCTCGGTCAGTTTCCACTGGAGGGTGTAGCGGTCGAGGGCGCGGATGCCTTCGATCTCGACGTCGTAGTCGGTCGGCTCCGGCGTTCCCGACGCCTCGCGGAAGGCATCAAGTCCGACCACCCGTCCGTCGAGGATCCAGTAACCGACCGACTGGTTTTTGCGGTCGGCCAGCCGTTTCACCGAATAAACGAAATCCTCGGCGGTGACCTCGCGGCCCTTGCCGCCGGTGGCGGTAAAGCAGGGATCATCCTGAAAATGGATGCCGGGGCGGATGGTGAAGGTATAGGTCAGGCCATCGTCCGAGACGACCGGTAGGTCGGCTGCGAGCAAGGGCACCACGCGGTAGGGACGGTCGAGGTAGGCGTACTGAAGGAGCGGTTCGTAGATACGGGCGATGGCGAGGGCGCTGGGCGCGTCACCCGCCTTGACCGGATCAAACCCGCGGATGCGGAGGGTGTCCTGGCGCAACACGGATTCGACCGGGGCGGAGGTGCGCAGCGTGGGATCGCCGCATCCGAGCGGGAATGCGAGGGAGATCAAAAGCAACATGCCGATCCAGGCCGGGAGACGGATCGCCGGCGTGGGATCGGCATGCATGGGAGCAGCGTGCGCCTTGCGGCTCAGGGCGTGGCGACCGGCTCGGCGGTCTCAACCGGGGAAGCCGCTTCTTCTGCCGGCACGGCAATCGGTATCGGATCAGCGGTCACCGTCGGGGCCATGGCCGGGGCTTCGACCGGAGCGGTAACCGGTGTACCATCCGTGGTAGGGAACAGGGTTCCCTGCTGGCTCGGCGACGCCATCATGTCCGAAGCGGCTGGGGCCGCCACCGGCAACGGCGCGGGTGCAGCAACTTTTTCGACCAGCGATCGGTCATCGCTCGAGGAGAACAGGATGCCCAACAGCGTGGTGTTGGCTAGAAACACGATCGACAGGATGATGGTGATCTTGGTCAACACATTGCCGGCACGGGAACCAAACAACGATTCGCCCATCCCACCCCCAAAGGCGAGGCCAAGTCCCTGGCTTTTCGACTGCTGGAGCAGGATCACTCCGATCAGCAGGAGGCAGCAAACAACTTCGATCAGAATCAAGACGACGAGCAACACGCTTTGCATAAAATTCCTTACGTTTGCCGGTCTGCTTACAGGGCCGCCTGCACAATGTCAATAAAGGACCGGGCTTCGAGGGAGGCGCCACCGATCAGGCCGCCGTCGATATCCGGCAGGCTGAACAGCTCCTTGGCGTTTGAGGCCTTGACGCTACCGCCGTACTGGATACGCACCGATTGGGCCACGGCGGCATCGGCCATGTCCTTCAGCACGCCGCGGATGTAGGCATGGACCTCCTGCGCCTGTTCGGGCGAGGCGGTCTTACCGGTGCCGATCGCCCAGACCGGCTCGTAGGCGATCACGGTGTCGACCAACTGGCGGGCACTCAGGCCGGCCAGGCTGCCGCGCACCTGGGTGCCGACGACATCGTTGGTCTTGCCGCCCTCGCGTTCGGCCAGCGTCTCGCCGACACAGACGATCGGGGTCAGGTTGCTTTCCAGCGCCGCCTTGGTCTTCTTGTTCACGATCTCATCGGATTCGCCGAAATAAGCACGGCGTTCGCTGTGGCCGAGGATGACGTAGTGGCAATAGACTTCGCGGAGCATTTCGGCGGAAATCTCGCCGGTGAACGCGCCGGACTTCTCCCAGTGCATGTTCTGCGCGCCGAGGTCGATGTGGGTGCCGGAGATGACATCGCTCACCGCCTTCAGCGCGGTAAACGGAGGGCATAGGACAATATCGACATCCTTGCAGCCGGCGAGGCTGCGCTTGATCGCATCGGCGAGCACCACGGCATCGGCGACGGTCTTGTTCATTTTCCAGTTGCCGGCGACAATGGGCTTGCGGCTCTTGTTGGCAGTCATGATGGATTCCTGACGTTGGGGGTGAAGGGGGTGACTCAGGCTTTGGTTGAAAGGGCATCCACACCGGGGAGGATCTTGCCTTCGAGGAACTCGAGGCTCGCGCCGCCACCGGTACTGATATGGGTCATCTTGTCGGCCAAGCCACTCTGGTTGATCGCGCTGACGCTGTCGCCACCACCGATGATGCTGACGCAGGTGGTCTCGGCGATGGCCTTGGCAACAGCCAAGGTTCCGCCCGCGAACGGGGCCATCTCGAAGCAGCCCATCGGGCCGTTCCAGATCACCGTCTTGGCGCGCTTGATTTCCGCGGCAAACAGCTTCGCAGTCTCCGGGCCGATGTCCAGCGACTCCCAGTCCGACGGGATGCCGTCGCGGGAAACGACCTTGGTATTCGCCTGGGCGCTGAACGCATCGGCAACGATGTTGTCGACCGGCAGGAGCAGCTTGACGCCGCGCGTCTCGGCCTGCTTGAGCAGGTCGGCGGCAAGGTCCTTCTTGTCTTCCTCGACCAGGGACTTGCCGACTCCGATGCCCATGGCGCGGTAGAACGTATAGGCCATTGCGCCGCCGATCAGCAACGCATCGACCTTGGTCAGCAGGTTGGCGATCACGTTGACCTTATCGCTGACCTTTGCTCCACCAAGGATGGCGATGAACGGGCGTTCCGGATTGGCCAGCGCCTGGCCCATGTACTTGATCTCCTTCTCCATCAGGAAACCGGCGACATTCTGCTTGAAGAACTTGGTGATGATCGCGGTCGAGGCGTGGGCGCGGTGCGCGGTGCCGAACGCGTCGTTGACATAGATTTCGCCCAGCTCGGACAACTGGCGGGCGAATTCCTCCTGCTTCTTCTTCATCTCGGCTTTCGCGGCCTTCTTGACGTCATCGGTGGCGTCCTCGGCCACTTTCGCCTTGCCCTCTTCCTCGGCATGAAAGCGGAGGTTCTCGAGCAGGAGGATATGCTGTTCGCGACGGAGCGACTCGGCCATCGCCTTGACCTCGGTGCCGACGCAATCGGGGGCGAAGAGAACCGGGCGTCGCATGAGGTTGGAAAGGTGTTCGGCCACCGGCTTCAGGCTGAACTCGGCGGCAGGCTTCCCCTTCGGACGACCGAGGTGGCTCATCAGGATCACCGAGGCGCCGTGGTCGAGCACGTACTTGATGGTCGGCAGCGCGGAGGTGATGCGGGTATCGTCGCCCACCTTGCCGTCCTTGATCGGCACATTGAAGTCAACGCGTATCAGCACACGCTTGCCCTTGAGGTCGATGTCGCGAATGGTCAGCTTGTCCATGAGATCAGGTCCTTGGTGATGGAGTCGGTAACGGGAAGACGGAGGGGGAAAAGGAAACCCCGGACGCGTCGCCGCGTCCGGGGTTGTTGCGATTACTTGGCGTCGGTCTTGGCCATGTGGATCATCAGGTCCACGACCTTGTTCGAGTAGCCCCACTCGTTGTCGTACCAGGACACGAGCTTGACGAAGTTGTCGTTCAGCGCGATGCCGGCGTCGGCATCGAACACGCTGGTGCAGGTCTCGCCGATGAAGTCGGTGGAGACCACCGCGTCCTCGGTGTAGCCCAGGATGCCCTTGAGGGCGCCCTGCGAGGCGGCCTTCATCGCGGCCTTGATCTCGTCGTACTTGGCCGGCTTGGCCAGGCGGCAGGTCAGGTCGACCACCGAGACGTTGATCGTCGGGACACGGAACGCCATGCCGGTCAGCTTGCCGTTCAGCTCCGGGATCACCTTGCCGACGGCCTTGGCCGCGCCGGTGCTCGACGGGATGATGTTGTGGGCGCCCGCACGGCCGCCGCGCCAATCCTTCTTGGACGGGCCGTCAACGGTCTTCTGCGTGGCGGTGATCGAGTGGACCGTGGTCATCAGGCCTTCGACGATACCCCAGTTGTCGTTCACGACCTTGGCCAGCGGAGCCAGGCAGTTCGTGGTGCACGAGGCGTTCGACACGACATTCATGTCGCTGGTGTACTTCGTGTGGTTCACACCCATGACGAACATCGGGGCGTCCTTCGAGGGCGCCGAGATGACGACCTTCTTCGCGCCGCCCTTGAAATGGGCCGAGGCGCCCGCGGTCTCGGTGAAAACACCGGTCGATTCGACGATGTACTCGGCGCCGGCATCCTTCCACGGAATTTCCGCCGGATCCTTCGCGCCGAACACGGTGATCGCCTTGCCGTTGACCACGAGTTTACCGTTCTCCGTCTTCACGGTGCCCTTGAAGCGTCCGTGCACGGAGTCATAGGTCACCATGTACACCATGTAATCGAGGTCGATGAAAGGATCGTTGATCGCGACCACCTCCACCGCCGGGTTCTCGACCGACGCGCGGAACACCAATCGACCGATGCGGCCGAAACCGTTGATACCAACTTTGACTGTCATTGTATTTGCTCCTGTTTCGTATGGAATAACCGTGGATCAGGATGGGTATGGCTACCCCGACCCCGAAAATTACAAGTGCGCATACATATCGCACCCTCCCCATAGCGTCAATAACGTATGGAACGTTTCAATAAAACCCTGATGCGTTCGATCCGGGAACCCCCCGACCCGGTTCCAGCCCGGTATGGGGTTCCGGCTGCCGGCGCCTATACCCCTTGTCTCATTTTCCTGCCCGCCGATGAATATTCCCGCCCCCCTTGCGTCCTAGAGAGAGGAAAGGTATAAGTCTTGACCAACAGGCAGGTTGAAACCACCCACCAGAAACAGGCAGGTTTGAAAATGAAAGCAATGTTCGTCCGTTCAAGTGTTCTGTGCTGCGGCATGCTGGCCATGCTCACCAGCTCCGGTTGCGCCGCTTTCCGCGCCTCGACCACCGAGGTGGATGTGAACCGCACCACCCACATGAAGGAATCCTACGATTTCGTGGACATGCGCCAGATATCCCAGAGCGTGGCCGACGAGATGATCACTACCTTCCTGGCCAGCCAGGCCACCCCGCCTATCATGATGATCCCCGGCATCGAGAACCGCACCAGCGAGTACATGGACACCAAGGCCTTGACCGACCGGATCCGCACCGAGGTGTTCCGCTCCGGCAAGGCCCAGTTCGTGAACGAGTCGCGCCGTGCCGACCTGATGAACGAGCAGGGCTTCCAGGCCGCGAACGTGACCCCCGAAACGCAGGTCCGCATCGGCCAGCAGCTCGGCGCGAAGTACATGATCACCGGCTCAATGATCGAGATGAGCCAGCGCAGCCCCCGCCAAGTCCGCGTCTCCAAGACCAAGGAGAAGTACTACAAGCTGACTGTCGAGGTAACCGACCTCGAGACCGGCTTGCTCGCCTGGACCACCGAACGCGAATTCGCCCGCGCCGCCACCTTGCCGCTGATCGGCTGGTAACCGGCACGCACACCCCGCCCGGATCGCCGTTCCATGCGACGACCGGGCGGCCATGTTGACCACCATGCACCACGCCCCGACCAGAGCATCCGGGTTGGTGATGCTGGCCCTGCTGGCCGCCGTCGCCTCCGGTTGTGCGTCCTCGTCCCTCAACCAGGCGCGGCGCGAGTACCACAGCGGCGACTACCGGAAGGCGGCCGAAACGTTGGAGAAGGCCGATTTTCCCGAACGCGACCGCGTTCTGTTCATGATGGAGCGCGGCATGATCCGCCAGGCCGCCGAACACTACGACGACTCGACGAAGGATTTTCTCGATGCCTATGAGACGCTGGAGGAGATGACCGCAATCAGTGTGACCAAGGACACGGCATCCATGGTCATCAACGACAATGTCCAGAATTTCCATGCTGTCCCGTTCGAACGCACCCTGCTCCACACGTTCACCGCGAAGAATCACCTGCTGCAGTCGAACTGGGAGAATGCCGCGGTAGAAGCACGCCGCATCATCCAGTCGCTATCGGCGGAAGCGAAAAAGGACTATCCCGACGACGCCTATTCCCGCTACATGGCCGGCTTCTGCCTGTCGATGATCGGCGACTGGTCCAATGCCGCATTGCAGTTCCGCGAGGCCGGCAAACTGCTCCCCGCCCTTCAGATCGATGAGCGCACCGGCCTGATCACCCCCGGCACCAATGCCCCCGCCTCCCCGACACCCGGCGCAAACACAGGCCACGAACTCGTGGTGTTTGCCCTGATCGGCCGCTCCCCGACCGGCCAGGAGCTCCACAATCAACGGCGTCCGATCATGCCTGCCGGCTTCGCCGAGATCGTCATCGATGGCCAGACCGCCGGACGCAGTTATGCCCTGACCGACACCGCCGACCTCGCGTTCACCACCAAGCAGAAGGACGCGATCCGCGACATGGCCAAGACCGTTAGCCGGATCGCCCTGAAGGAAGCGACCGCCTACCAACTCGACAAGCAGAACGAACTCGTCGGCGCGCTGTACCGGATCATCATGATCGGGCTGCTCGAACAACCCGACGTGCGCCGCTGGGAAACGCTGCCCCGCTCGCTCCAGGTCGCCCGCGTGCCCTGCCCGACCGACCCGCAGGAGATCCAGGTCCGCTTCGTCCATAGCCCCGGCGGGGCCGGCCGGACCCTGCACCTCAAGCCACCCTACATCCAGAACAGGAACACCCGCATCCTCGTCGTCCGCGATACCCAGCCGGTGCTGTAGCCACCACCCGGCTGCGCGCCCCGGCTATTGCAACCGTCCCGCCCTGGCGTATCTTGGTCGCATGAATCCCGACTCTTCCATCCTGATCATGGGCGCCAACGGTGGCATCGGTGCCGCCACCGCCCGCCTGCTCCAAACCCGCGGCCACCGCCTCGCCCTGGCCGGCCGCAACCGCGATGCCGTGCAAACCCTCGCCGATGAACTCGGCGCCCCGGCCTTCACCGCGGACGCCACCCGCGAAGAGGACGTGGCCGCCCTCTTTGCCGCGATCGGTCCGGTCCACGGCATCGTGCACGCCGTCGGCTCCATGCTGCTGAAACCCGCCCACCTCACGACGATTGAGGATTTCCGAGCCACCCTCGACACCAACCTCGTCAGTGCCTTCCTGATGGCCCGTCATGGCGCGAAGGCCATGATGGGAACCGGCGGGTCGATGGTGTTCTTCTCAACCGTGGCGACCGGCATCGGCCTCGCCAACCACGAGGCCATCGCCTCGGCCAAGGCGGGCATCGACGGCTTGGTCATCAGCGCCGCCGCGACCTATGCCGCGAAGAACCTCCGCGTGAACGCCGTCGCTCCCGGACTGACCGACACCCCGCTGGCCACCCGGATCACCGGCAACGAGGCCGCCCTGAAGGCCTCGATCGCCCTGCACCCGCTCGGCCGCATCGGCACCCCCGCCGACATCGCCGCCGCCGCGGCGTGGCTGGTCGATCCCGCCACCTCCTGGGTCACCGGCCAGATCATCCGCGTCGACGGCGGCCTGAGCACCGTGCGCTCCCGGTGAACCATGGCTCCGCTCATCTACGAGAAGAAGACCGAGATCCCCTGCTCCGCCGAACGCCTGTTCCGTTGGCACGAGGAACCCGCCGCCTTTCGGCGCCTGCTCCCGCCCGGCGAGCCGGTCACCATCCTCCACCACGACGGCCATGTCCGCGATGGCGCCCGCGCCGTGCTGCTCGTCGGCCCCCGCCCGTTCCGCCTCCGCTGGGAGTTGGAACACCGCGACTATGTCCCGGACCGGCAATTCTGCGACGTACAGCTTCGCGGCCCCTTCGCCTCCTACCGGCACGAACACCGGATCATCCCCGTCGATGCCAACCGCTCCGTCCTGCATGACCACGTCACCTTCACCATGCCGCTCGGTCGCCTCGGCCCGTGGCTCGGCCGGTTGATCATCCTGCCCAAGTTCGAACGCCTGTTCACCTTCCGCCACCGCATTACCCTTGAGGCCTTGTCATGAGCGACGTCATCTTACTCATCCACCTCGCTGCCACCGGCATCATGACCGGTGTGATCTGGGTGACCCAGCTGGTGACCTACCCGGAACTCGACCGATCCCCCCCGGCGGATTTCCCGCGGAATCACGCGCGCTACACCCGGCGCATCGGCCTGATCGTCGGACCCGCCATGATCACGGAACTGCTCACCGGCATCGCCCTGCTGGCCAGCGCCACCGGCCCGCAACGCAGCGCCCTCATCGCCAGCCTGGTGCTGCTCGCCGCGATCTGGCTTTCCACCACCCTGATCCAGATTCCCTGCCACAACCGGCTCGGCCGCGGCTACGATGCCGCCGTTCATCGCCGCCTGGTCACCACCAACTGGATCCGCACCGGTGGCTGGTCGGCCCGCCTGCTCCTGCTCCTGATAGCCACCTGAAATCCCTCCCTGACACCCGTCGGACACCGGCTAAAAATAGTGGCTTGTCCGTCTCCGGTCTGCTAGGTTCGCCCACGACGTATGGAGAACCTCATGCCACGATCCATGATTGCCGGTTGTTTCGCCCTGGTTGCCGCCTTGCTGGCGACCCTCCCCCCAACCTTCGCCCAATCCAAAGCCCAGGAGCGCCCTCCGCTGGATATCGTGGCTGACAGTTTGGATTACTTCGCCGAAAAGAACCTCATGGTCGGTACCGGAAACGTCGAAGTGCGGGATCGCGGCGACGTGCTGACCGCCGACTACATGAGCGTGCAGACCGAGACCATGGACGTCTATGCCCGCGGCAACGTCATCTACCGCCGCGGCGACAACATCTGGCGTGGCGAGGAACTCCGCTACAATCTGAAGACCCGCACGGGCGACTTCGGTTCCTTCAGCATGTTTTTCGATCCCTTCTATGTGACCGCCGAGGATTCCAAACGGGTCGCGACCAACGAATACGTCCTGAACGGCGTGATCATCACCACCTGCGAAGGTGATGACCCGGCCGTGTCCATCCATGCCCGTGAAGCCCGCATCAAGGACAACCGCGTCTATACCAAGGGCGCCACCTTCTATGCCTTCGGGTTCCTGCCTTACCTCTACCTTCCGTCCTATTCGCGCAGCCTCGACTCCCATGAGCGCTTCTTCCAACTGGTGCCCGGCTACAGCTCGCGCCTCGGAGCGTTCATGCTCACCGCCTACAATTACCGCCTCGCTGAAAATCTCCGCGGCATCACCCACCTCGACTATCGCTCCAAGCGCGGTGTCGGCGTCGGTCAGGACTTCGTTTGGAAGGACCGCGAAAACGATACCTACAACGGCATGATCCAAGGCTACTACCTGAACGATGATGATCCGCTGCGCGGCCCCGACTCGGAAAACCGCACCGAGGACATCGTCGATGAGGAGCGCTACCGCATCCGCCTCACCCACTTCCATGAATTCTCGGACCGCGACTTCCTGCTCGCCGACGCAAATTATCTGAGCGATCCCTTCATTCTGCAGGACTTCTTCAACCGTGAATACCGTAACCAGGTCCAACCTGAGAACCGGGTGACCCTGACCCACCGCGGCGATGACTACACCGCCGCCATCGGGCTGAACAAACGCCTGAACGATTTTTACGAAAACGTGGACCGCCTGCCGGAACTGACCCTCGACGTTCCTCGCAAGCAGATCGATGACAGCGGTTTCTACTTCGAAAGCCGCAGCGCCGCCTCCTACCTCGAACGGGTATTCCCGGAGGATCCGGTATCCGGGGATCCGGTGGCCGAGGATTACGATTCCTTCCGCATCGATTCGGCCAACACCATCTACTACCCCACCCGCCACTTCGGGTTCCTGAACATCATCCCCCGCGCCGGCTACCGCGGTACCTATTATTCGGAGACCTTGTCATCCTCGACCGTAACCAACACCGCCATCGTAGACGACGGCGCCGGCAACATCACCGTCACCACCAATACCGTCTCCAGCATCCTCGACGAAGGTGCCGACCTCCGCAACGTCTACCAGCTCGGGTGGGAAGGCTCCTTCAAGGCGTTCCGCACCTGGGACGACTACATCGTCATGGGCGACGGCGACGGACTCCGCCATGTGGCCGAACCCTACCTCGACCACACCTTCCAACCCCGCCCGAACCTGACCCCGGATGAACTTCCTCAGTTTGATTCGATCGACACCATCGACAAGCGCCACGACATCAAGCTCGGTATGCGCAACAAACTGCAGACCCGCCGCGTCAAGCAACCGGTGGATCTGATCGACCTGAATGTCTACACCTTCTACCGCGTGGAGAAGGAGGACGATGAGGAAGACTTCTCGGAGATCTTCTGGGATGCCGACATGAGCCTCGTCCCCTGGCTGTTGATCGAGTTCGACGGTTCGTACGACCCCTACGAGTCCGAGGTCGAAACCTTCAGCACCCAGGTCTCCTACCTGATGGATGATCTGAGCCGCGTCGGCCTCGAATACCGTTATCGACTCGACCAACAAAGCCTCGGTGGTCTGGTCATCGACCTTTTCCCGCAGGACCGCTGGTCCTTCAATTCGAGTTTCCGCATGGATTTCGAAGAGGATGAACTGGAGGAGCAATCCTACTTTATCCGCCGTACCGGCCAGTGCATCGGCTGGGGCCTCGGTTTCCGCCAGGTGGATGACGATGAGCAGGTCTGGCTGCAGCTCTGGCTGACCGCCTTCCCCGGCACCATGATCGACGTCGGCTATTAATCACAACCCGGAGGCAACATCGTGTACCTCGTCACCGGCGGCGCCGGCTTCATTGGTTCCAACTTCGTCCACCGTCTCGCTGCCGAGGGCCGTCCGGTCCGGGTGCTCGACAACTTCTTCTCAGGCCGCCGCGAAAACCTCGCCGGCCTTGAGGACCGCATCGAGCTGATCGAGGGCGACCTGCGCGACCGGGCCACCGTGGCCCGCGCCGTGAAGGATGTCCGCTTCGTGATCCACTTCGGCGCGATGCCCTCGGTCATCCGCTCCGTCGAGGACCCCTGGTCGGCCAACGATGTGAACATCAACGGCACGCTGAACCTGCTGCTCGCCGCCCGCGATGCCGGCGTGGACCGTGTTGTCTTCTCTTCATCCTCCTCCGTCTACGGCAACACCCCGGTGCTGCCCAAGCACGAGGACATGACCCCCACCCCGCTCTCCCCCTACGCCTTGCACAAGCTGGCCGGCGAACATTACCTGCGCATGTTCCACAACCTGTACGGCTTGAAGACCTATTCGCTCCGCTACTTCAACGTGTTCGGTCCGCGCCAGAATCCGAAGTCCGACTACGCCGCGGTGATCCCGCTGTTCATCAACGCGGTGCTGAATGACCGCGCCCCGATCCTGCACGGCGACGGCGGCCAGACCCGCGACTTCACCTATGTGGACGACATCGTCGCCGCGAACCTCGCCTGCTGCGATGCCCCGGAAGCCGCCGCCGGTGGCGTGTACAACGTGGCCTGGGGCAACCGCATCTCGATCAAGGAACTCGCCCTGCTGATCGCCCGCATCCTCGGCAAGAACATCGAGCCGAAACACGAACCGGCCCGCGCCGGCGATGTCCGCGACAGCCAGGCCGACTCCTCGCGTGCGAAGGCGATGATCGGCTGGGAACCCAAGGTGACCTTCGAGGAAGGTCTCCGCCGCACCATCGCCTGGTACCAACGTTGACATGAGCACGCCCGATCGCAGCGTGGACCACCTGCTGGCTGTCTGCCGCGATGCCGCCCGCGCCGCCGGCCTCCATGCCCTGCGGGAAAAGGCGCGCCGTTCGGAAATTCATGAACGCTTTTCCCATGACGTGAAACTGCAGCTCGACCGCGAGGCCCAGCACACCGCAGTCGAGGCCATCCACAAGGTGTTTCCCGGCGACCCGGTCCTCGGCGAGGAATGGACGGTCGATGGCGCGACCAACGGCGTGGAGTGGATCCTCGACCCGATCGACGGTACGGTGAATTTCTTCCACGGCATCCCCTGGTGGTGCTCCTCGGTTGCCGTGCGCGTCCACGGCACCGTGGTGGCCGGGTCGGTCTATGCCCCGGAATTCGACCACCTCTACGAAGCCAGCACCGACACCCCGGCACGGTGCAACGGCGTGACCCTCAAGGTTGCTGAAACGCGCCGCCTCGCCGATGCCCTCGTGGTCACCGGTTCTGAAAAGGAACTGAACCCGCGCGATCCCCCGCTGGCCACTGCCCAGCGCCTCGCCCCGCATGTGCAGAAGGTCCGCATCCTCGGAGCCGCCGCCCTCGACCTCTGCCAGGTCGCCGTCGGCTCGGTTGATATCTTCTGCCAGACCGGACTGTACCTTTGGGACGTCGCCGCCGCCGGTCTGATCATCCAACGCGCCGGTGGTTCCTTCGCGATCCAACCCATCGCCCAACCCGGTCGCTATGCCTGCATCGCCGCCTGCCACCAGGACCTGGCCGACGATGTTCGCGCATTCCTCGGTGCCGACAGCGTCTGATCCAGCGCGGCGGTTGCGCTCGCCCGCCGCGGCTCCCTCTCGCTTCGCAGTCTTTTTCCGGCGTACAACACCCGAAGTACAGAACCAGCCCGCTTCATCCGCGCTCTCCGCGACATCCGCGGTTCCATACACTCTTCCTGTAGCTCCGGCGTTGTACGCCGGAGTGGGTCGGTCCGATCTCCCGCACCGCATCCGCGGGATCACCGATCCCGCCTACAGGAAGGGCGTACCATCGCTACCAAACCCCTTCCGTAAATTCCGCGTGTTCCGTCGTTCACTCTCTTTGTTCCGTCCGCTTCCGGCCTACAACGCCGGAACGACAGGATCACCCGCCCCATCCGCGCCCTCCGCGACATCCGCGGTTTCACCCTCACGCCTTTCGAGTCCCGGCCAGCTGCACGATCCGCGCGAAATGGGCGGCGCTGACCGGTTGCACCGAGAGGCGCATGCCACGCTTGGTCACCATCAAGCCGTCCAGCGCCGGGTCCGCCTTCAGCGTATCCAACGTGACCACCTGCGGGAAGGTGCGGACATGCCCGACATCGACATGCATCCAGATCGGGTTTTCCTCCGTGGCCTTGGGGTCGTAGTAGTCGCTCCCGGGGTCCAAGGCCGTGCGGTCCGGATGCGCCAGTCGCACCACCCGGGCCAGGCCCGCCACCCCTGGCGGCTCCGCGTTGGAGTGGTAGAACAACACCTCGTCGCCGACCTTCATCGCATCGCGCATGAAATTGCGTGCCTGGTAGTTCCGCACCCCGGTCCAGGACGTCGTGCGGTCGCGCTCCAGGTCCGTGATCGAATAGACATCCGGCTCCGATTTCATCAACCAGTACTGCTTCATTCAGAACTCCGCGCAGTTGAAAACGATCCGGTAGACGCACCGCTCGCTGCGGCACACCAGCTTGCACTTCTCGTGGACGAGCGGTGCGCCGCACACCGGACAGACCGGTTCCGAGGACGGCTCCGCAGTCGACTCCGACGGCGTGTCGTCCCCGCTCATGCGCCGAGCACCCGCCGGGTGAATTCATCAAGCGATGCCGCCTCCGCCTCCGGCTGCACCACCGCGCCCCTTGTCGCCCCCGTGCCCATCGTCTTGCCCTTCCGGTTGATCCAGCAATGCGGGATCCCCAGTTCGCGGCAGGGCAGGATGTCGTGGAACAGGCTTTCCGCCACGTGCAGGATCTGCTCCGGCGTGCAGGCATACTGCTCCATCGCGGCGTGGAAATGCCGGTGCGACGGCTTGTAGGCCTGCACATCCTCGGCGGTAACCACCCCGGCCAGCACCGGCGGCAATTGCGCACGCGTGCCCTCGAACAGGTCGCGGTCCACGTTGGACAGGATCACCAACCGGTAACGCGACGCCAGTTTCACCAGCGCGTCCGCAACATCCGGAAAGGCTGGCCAGCTGGCCAGCGATTCGGCGAGAATCCGCTCATCGCCCGCCGCCAGCGGGATCCCGTACGACCCGCTGAACCGTTGCATAACCACGGCCAGCACGTCACGGTAGCGCCGGTAGAGACCCACCTGCGCCTCGGGTTCGAAAGCGGCATACTGGTGGAGGATTTCCGCGCGGGACGCCGTTCTTCCGTGCCGCGCCAGCCAACCCTCAATCACCGCGACGATCCCGCTCTCCCAGTCGATAAGTGTGCCGTAGCAGTCGAACGTGATGATCTGCGTTTCCGGTCGTGCCAGCTCGGAGATGGTTCGCATCAACGTCCTCACGGTTGTTGGACATCGATCCGGTAGAGCCGGAACGGCAGGCTCGAGGTGTCGGTGATCGACAGGGATCCGCCACCACTCAGGTTGGTGTACGGCGCGAGGACCGTCCACGCCGGCACATCGAGCAGATTGGTGGAAACCATGACGCGGTAGGTCCGGCCGGTTACGGCTAGCCAGGATACGGCGGCAGCTCCGACTGATTCGACGACCCCGGTGGTTTGGAGGAACGACGAAGCACGGAATGGCGCGGTGCCGGCGATAAATTCCTGGCGCGCGGTAAAGCCGTCACCATCGACATCATATGCCGCATCCGCAGCCGAAAACGGATTCATGCCGTGGTACGCCTCCAGCGCATCACTGATTCCGTCGCCGTCACTGTCCACCGTTGTCGCTGCGTTCACGCTGTAACGCAGGTTGGTCTCGTTGAAGGTGAAGGTGTAGAAACCGGACAGGCCGTTGGTCAGCCGGATGTTCGCGCCGCTGGCGAAGCCGAGCTGGTTGATCAGCGGCGGCGAGATGTTGGTCTGCAGGTTGTCGCCCCAGTTGCCGGCACCCCAGCTCAAGTTGGCCACGAACTTGAATTCGATATCGGCCTGACCGGTCAGGTCGAATACCGCAGCCCATCGATTGCTGCCGATGCGCCGCATGTTGCCCGCCTGCTCATCCCAGAACGTGAAGGTGCCGGCGACCGTCATATTGGTGTAGATCGACGTGAAAGCCTCGGCGACCAGCGGATGCGAACCGCCCTGGTATTCGGCCAGGTTGTTGCGCGCATCACCGTCGGGATTCGCGGTGGCGATCGCGTTGGTCGGTCCGCCGAAGAACGCCGATTCCCAATCGTCGGGCAGGCCGTCGCCATCGCTGTCCAACCACGGCGTGAACGCCGCCTGCACGACCTGGTGGCTGCCGTCGTCGGGCAGTTTCACGGTGAGTTGGCGCCTGAGGGCATCGTACGACCAGGCCGGACCAAATGCGGCACCTGCTTCGGTCCGGTTGGCCACGCGTACCACCGCGGCACTGTTCACCAGGATCGCATCCACGGGATTGGCATCGTGCATGACCAGGTAGAGATCGCGGTCACCGGGATCGTACGAGCCGCTGCGCCCGTGCAGGGTGAAGGTCAGCCGGTTGGTCGCGCTGTCCGCCTCGAGCAGCGCCCGGGCGAACGCGCCGGCGAGGTAGTTGGTGGTCTCGCCGTCATCCTCGTAGAACAGGAACCGGTTGGTGCCGCCCGGCCAGTGCAGGACATCAAGCCAGTCCGGGGTGAAGGCGTTGGCGTAAAGTTGGACCGGACCGCGCGGGATGATCGCCCCGCCCCGCACCACCATCGGCAACGTGCCCAGCGAAGCCGGCAGCGTCACGGTTTGTCCCCCGCTCCACCGGCGCGAGCCATCCCACGCATACCAGGTTTCGCCGGTTGGCAGGTAAACCGACCGGGACAGGGCGTTGTTGGCGAATACCGGGGCGACCAGCAGGTCGCGGCCGACCAGGTAATCGTAGTCGTTGGCGGCAAAGGTATTCGTGTCGGCCTGGTAATGGAACATCACCGGGGTGTTAAGCGGAAGGCCGTTGGTGGACGACGCGGTGGCGAGTGCATACAGGTACGGCATCAGTTCGTAGCGGAACTGGATCCAGCGGCGATTCCACAACGAATACGGCTTGCCGAACACCCACGGTTCCTGATCGATCGTATCGAGGGTCGTGTGGTTGCGGAACATCGGATTCAAGGCGCCGGATTGCGTCCACCGCGCAAGCAGGGCCGGAGTGGTGTTGTCCACGAAACCACCCACGTCGTGACCGAACCAGGCCTGCCCGGAAATCATCACGTTAAGGCCCATCGGGACATTGAACCGCAGGTGGTCGAAACTGGACTTGTTGTCACCGCTCCAGCCGGCCGCCCATTGCTGGATGCCAGGCCATGCGCCACGGCTGAGCACGAAGGGACGCTTGGCCGGCTGCTGCTCGCGCATGGCCGCGTAGGTGACCTTCGCTTCCCAGATGTTGTAGGTGTTCTTGTTGATCGCATGCCATTTGCGCGTGTCGTTGGTGACCAGACCGCCGCCGTAACGCCCGTCAAGAAACCACAGGATGTTCAACGGCATCGCATTCTCGTTCGGTTCGTTGAGGTCATTCCAAATGCCGTCAAACGGATAGGTCGCGAGGTAGTTGGTCAATTGCCCGCGCCACCAATCCACCGCGGCACCGATGCTGAAGTCGAGCCAGGAGATCCGGCCGAGGAAGTTTGTGCCGACGAAGGTCGAAAGGTCGTTGTTCTTCAGGAAGTAGAGGTTGGTCAGGGCCGTGGTGTAGAGCGGATCGTTGGTGGCGAGCAGCGGTTCGATCAGCGGGACGAGCCGGAATCCGTTCGTGGCGGCGTGGACGATCAGCGCCGGAACGTTGGTGTAGTTGGCGTTGAAGGTGAGCTGGCCAGGTTGTGCTGCGGGATCAGAGGAGGGCAATCCTCCGAGGAAGTTCTGCTGGCTGCCGATATCGAGGTAGATCGCATCGCACGGGAAGTCATTGGTGCGCATGTCACGGATGATCTCCTCGACCCGGGCCTGGGTGAAGTAGGAATGGCGCGACTGGTGGAAGCCGAGCGCCCATTTCGGCAGCATGGCCGGGCGGCCGGTGAGTTCGCTGAACCGATCGAGCACCGCAGCCATGGTGCGGTTGGTCCCGCCGCCGAAGAAGAAGTAATCAAGCTGATCATCGCCCGCCTCGAACGACCAGGTATTGCCCGCGCCATCCAGGCGGAAGACCGGCCGCGCCGGGTTGTTGAAGAAGAGGCCGTAGGCGAAGGGTGGATGGTTGGTGCCGGCACCGCGCACGCCATAGACCATCGGCAGGGCGGTGTACTTCGGCGTGCGGCCTTCACCAAACTGGTAGGTGTCCTGCGCCCAGAACTGGATGGCACGGCCGGCACGGTTCAGCGGTCCGGCGGTGTCCCCCAACCCGAAGAAGGCCTCCGAGGGCGAACGGCTCTTCACCGAACGGAGCTTGAAGCCGGACGGGAAATTCGAAACCGAGGTCGACTCCCCCGGCCAGCCGATCTGGTCGTAGGCGGTCGTGTCGTCGATCTGCTGGTAGGTCACATCATACTCGATGCGCTGGTCCCGCAGAACCTCGTAGCCGGAGGGATCGAGGAAATGCACCTGGAAGGCATTGCTGAGCACGATGCTCACGGTCAGGGCATCGGTCTGGATCAGGAAATTGGTCGCCGAGGGCTGGCTGAACGCCTGGTTGAAGGCCGGCCAGTTGGAGAAGGTCTTGCTGATGGCGATCTCCTCGCGGTCATACAGGCCGGCGAAATGAAAACGCACCCGAACCACATCGGGGGCGAAGGGTACCACCTCGACGGTGCCGGCCGGACTCAACTGGAACGTCACCCATCGGTTACCGGCCGCGTTGGTGGAAATCGCATAGGACGTGACGAACTGCGAGGTGACAACGGAAGCCTGCGACAGGCCCGTCACCAGCACGAACGTCGCCATCCACGATAGCCATGTACCAACGCCGCGTTTCATCAGATCCTCCGGGACGACACTACGTCCATAACCTACACCAGAACAAGGGATTTCTAAAGCGGTTCGACAAAACTTGTCTGCATCCGATCCGGCGGGTTCAGCCACCTTCGCTGAGGCGTTTTTTCGGCGCCTCGAAGAACCGCGCATGGGCGTCGCGCAGCAGCGCGGGAATCCGGTCGGCGAAGGGATAACCGGCCAGGGCGCGGCACAATGCCGTTTCATCGAACGCGGCGGCATTGCGGCCGGGGAACCAGTGATCCCCCTGCCCCAGCAGGTTGTAGCGGAGTTTGGCAAAGGCTTCCATGTCGAGGGCGGTGGCGTAGTTCCACAAGCGGACGATTTCCCATACGTTGATGTCGCCGGGCAACGTGGACCAGTCGGGCAGGCCCTCGGCCCACCGCGTACACCAGTCGGCAC
Source organism: uncultured Verrucomicrobiota bacterium (assembly GCA_937872895.1). Taxonomy (GTDB): domain Bacteria; phylum Verrucomicrobiota; class Kiritimatiellia; order CAIVKH01; family CAIVKH01; genus CALMUP01. The sequence goes on along the minus strand of CALMUP010000008.1, from coordinate 64,921 downwards.
CGAGGCGGGCGACCATTTCCTCGCGCAGGCGGGCGGCGATCGGGGCGGTGATCGCCGCGCGTTGCGCATAGTGGGCCAGCCCGAGCACATGTTCATCGAAGTCGGTTGGACGCGCCGCGCCAAGGCTGAGCGTGTGGACCTTGTCGTTGGCGATGCAGTACAGGTCGTTGAACTGCATCGGGGTCAGCGGGGCGCACAACCGGACGAGCTTGGGCGGTGGTTCGTAAAGTTTGCCACCCTTGTCGTTCGGACTGATGATGAAGACGCCCATGTCGTGGCGCGCCGCGGCATCGATAGCCGGGGTGTTGACCTCGTTGACGAAGTACCAGTGGAGGTTGACATAGTCGAAGGCGTCGGTGGCGATGGCGTCGACGATGACATCGACCGGGCCGTGGGTTGAGAAGCCGATATGCCCGCAGCGGCCCTCCGCCTTCAGTTGTCGCACGGCATCGAGGGAACCACCCGGCGCGAGCACGTCGTCGAGGATCGACCGGGTGTTGATGCCGTGGATGGCCAGCAGGTCCACGCGGTCGAGTTGGAGGAAGCCCAGCGATTTCTCGAAGGTATGGCGGAATTCCGCGGCAGTGGGTTTGGGACCGATCTTCGTCTGCACGATCAGGGACGAACGCGGGAATTCGGCCAGTACCGGGCCAAGCTGGATTTCCGAGGTTCCGTAGCCGCGGGCGGTTTCGATGTGGTTGATACCGAGCGCCACACACCGGCGGATGCAGGCGGCGACCAGGTCCTGGCTATCCGAAGGGATCTCCGCCCGCTCCTTGTCCTGCCACGCATGCTGGTAGCGCATCCCGCCGCACGACAGGACCGGCATCGCGAGTTCGGTGCGACCGAAACGTCGGCGCGGCACCTCCGGCATGGTCGTGCTTGTCATGCCGCCAGATTAGCACGGACACGTCGAGACAATCAAAGCATTCAGGGCCATGCATGCATGTGGGCGGCGATGCTGCACACCACACCGGTCTGCAAGTCACCCAGCAGGTAGGTTCCGCCGGAGGGACAGACCGGTGGCGCAGGCAGGTAGCGGGGAATCAACGCATCGATTGTAGGTGGCGCTTCGCCTCCGTGTTCAATGGCGTATTGCTCCTTCGCCCCTTCGATGGCCCTGAGGGCTTGGAAGCACTGGTCGCGCCGAACGGCATCGCGGCGCTGGACCAAGGCATGCACGACAAACATCGTAAAGACAATCAGGGCGACGATCAGCACCCGGATGGCTTTTTGGTTCGTCACCGCTGGAGATCAGGAGTTGGGGATCTTGCGGTACAGGGTGGCCAGGCTGACCTTCAGGATCTTGGCCGCCTTCTCCTTGTCGTCGCCCACCTGTTTCAGCACGTGGCTGATGTATTCCATCTCGCGATTGCGCACGTAGGACTTCAGCGAACGCAGGTTCTCGGGATCCTTCTCGCCGGCTAGTTCAACCAGCGTGTCGCGCGAGGCCTGTCGGGTGATCTTGGCCGGGAGAACTTCCATGGTGATCTGGCCGTCGGCCACGAAGGTCAAGGCATGGCGGATGGCGTTCTCCAGTTCGCGCACATTGCCGGGCCAGGGGTAGCGCTCCATCGCGACCTGCACCTCGGGGGCGATGGTCGGGGCCTGGCGGTTCGGCCCGATCTCCTTGCGGATCATATACTGGGCAAGCGGCATGATGTCGTCGCGGCGGTCGCGCAGCGGTGGGATCTCGATCGGGATCACACTCAGACGGTAATAGAGGTCCTCGCGGAAACGGCCTTTTTCGATCAACATTTCCAGCCGGTCATTGGTCGCCGCGACAACACGGACGTTCACCGTCACCGAGTCGGTACCGCCGACCTTGCGCACCTGCCGGTCCTGCAGCACGCGGAGCAACTTGGCCTGGATGCTCATCGGCATGCTGCCGATTTCATCGAGGAAGATCGTGCCTCCATCGGCCACCTCGAACAAGCCGTCCTTGTTCGCCACCGCGCCGGTGAAGGCGCCTTTCACATGGCCGAACAGCTCGGATTCCAGCAGCGGTTCCGGCAGCGCGGCGCAGTTGATCGGGACAAAACGTTCCTTCGACCGGGAGCTGTAGGCATGGATGGCCTTGGCGACCAGCTCCTTGCCGGTGCCGCTCTCTCCGAGCACCAGGATCGTGCTGTCGGTCGGGGCCACGCGCTGGATCATGTCGCAGATCTTCCGCATCGGGGCACTCTCGGCCACGATGTTCTCGAAGCGGTAGCGGGAGTCGAGTTCGGCGCGCAACTGGGCGTTCTCGGCGACGATGGAGCGGAACTCGAGGGCGCGCTGCACGGTGATCAACAGCTCGTCCACCTTGAACGGCTTGGTCACGTAATCGAACGCGCCTTCCTTCATCGCCGTCACGGCGGTTTCCACCGAACCATAGGCGGTCAGCATGATCACCACCATCTCCGGGCGCATCCGCTTGGCCAGCTTCAGCAACTCCAACCCGTCGATCGGGGTCATCCGGATGTCGCTGATCATCAGGTCGAACTGTTCCTCGCGAATCAGCTCGCGTGCCTGTTCGCCGCCCTTGGCCGGCACACAGTCATGGCCCTGGCCCTTCAACAGGGTACTCAGGACATTGAGAATGCTCGGTTCGTCGTCGACTAGAAGTATGCGTGCCATGATCCCCTCATCACTTTTTCAAATCTAACAGGACATGCGCGAAAATGCAAAACCTGTTTTCAAAAGTGATTCCAGGCATACGCAAACGACGTGCCAAGCGCGAGTTCGGCCGAAAAAGACGCTTATCTTGCGTGTTTGCAAGATGTTAGGGAGTCAAACGAGTACCGGTTGATAAACCGGTCCCAACAACTTCCGGTATGCTTTTTGCGCATCCGCCCGCTCATTTTCGATAAATGCGCCGGCGGCGTCGAGGCGTGTGGCGTAGAGTGCGAAGTTGAGGCCGGCGGTGGCGCCAAGGTGGGTCTTGCGTGCGATGGCCTCGCGGGGATCGTAGGCGGCAAGTTCGTCGAGGTTGCCTTTGACGTGGTGGTAGGCATCGCGGAACGGCATGCCGGCGGCGACGAGTTCGAGGGCCCGGTCGGTGGCGAAGACGTCGGGGGTGAAGCCGTTCACCAACCGTTCCTCGTTGATGCCGGTTTCGGCCAGCATGCCGGCCATGACCCGGAGCGAGCTGCGGGTGGTGGCGAGCCCGTTCATGAAGACGTCCTTGGCCTCCTGAATGTCGCGGTTATACCCGCTGGGCGAACCCTTGATCAGGTCGTAGGCGGCGATCATGTCGGCCTGGACCCGGGTCGCCTTGGCGCGGACGAGTTCGAGCACGTCGGGATTCTTCTTCTGGGGCATGATGCTGCTTCCGGTGCAGTAGGCGGCAGGCAGGACGAAGTAGCCGAACTCGGGCATGGTGAAGAGCATCAGGTCCTGGGCGAGACGTGAGAGGGTGAGCATGACCTGGCTGGCCGCCATCAGGATGACCGACTCCATTTTGCCGCGGCTTCCGTTGGCGTAGAGGACATTGTGGCAGGGAGCACTGAAGCCGAGCAGGTCGGCGACGAGTTGGCGGTCGATCGGCAATGGCACCCCGTAGCTGGCGGCCGCGCCCAGCGGGCTCTTGTCGTTCAGTTCGTAGGCCTGCATCAGCAAGGCGATATCGTCCAGGAGCATCTCCGTGTAGGAGGTGGCCCACAGACCGACCGAACTCGGCATACCCGGTTGCATGTGGGTGCGGCCGACCATCGGGACATCGGCGTGGACCTGCCCCATTTCCAGCAGGACGGAGGCGAGGCGGACGGCCTCCTCGAGCAGGTCGAGCAGTTCCTTGCGGGCGAACAGGCGCAGGTCGAGGGCGACCTGGTCGTTGCGGCTGCGGCCGGTATGGATCTTCTTGCCGAGATCGCCGAGCTTGGCGGTCAGGGTGCGCTCCACCGCAAGATGGACGTCCTGGTCCTCGAGGGTGATGCGGAACTGCCCGGCGCGGGCCTGGCCGATGATCGCGGACAGTTCGGCGATCACGCGGCGGACATCGTCACGGGAGAACAGGCGCGGCTTGACCGGCATGCGGGACAGCATCGTCACATGGGCCGCCGACCCCAGGCAATCCGCCTCCACCAGGGCGAGATCCAGCACGACATCCTTGCCGGCCGTGTACGCCAGCACATCGTCATGGATCGCCCCCACCGTCGTCGCCTTCACTGCGTTTTTCTTCTTCATAGACTCACTAAAACCTCGTGAGCCCGCAGCATAACCGCCCACGATGGTCAAATCGAAGGATTTTTTCAGGGTAGCGGATGCCTCACGCGGAGCGCCGCCCGAAACGGAGGATCATGAACGCCCCGGTGGCGAACATGATCAAGCTGTAGACCACGGCGGGCACCGCGATACGCGGACTTTCGAGCAGGCCGAGGGCGATAGCCAGCGACATCGTGCCGTTCTGGATGCCGGACTCGATCGAGATGCTGATGCGCTGGGGCAGCGACAGGCTTGCTGCGGCGGCAATGGAAAATCCGAGGATCATGGTTGTCACGTTGAGGGTGAAGGTCGCCCATCCCGCCGCGCGGAATTGCCCGGTGAGGTCGGGTTCCTTCATGACCGCAAGCACGATGACCAGAGCCAGGAACAGCATCGACAGCAGGTTGACCGGCTTGCCCATCCTGCGGGCGAACGAGGGCCACCGGGCATGAACCCCCATGCCCAGCAATACCGGGACCAGCGTTACCAGCATCAACTGGAAAACCGTCTTCCCGAACGGCAAGGCGATCGTCGCCCCGGCATCACCCATAAAATGCGACAGGGAGGCACCGACGATCACCGGGATGGTGAACACGGTGATCAGGCTGGATACCGCAGTCAGGGTCACCGACAACGCGGTGTCACCGCGGGACAGGTGGGTGATCATGTTCGAGGTCGGACCACCCGGACAGGCCGCCACCAGCATCAACCCGACGGCCAATTCCGCCGACAAGCGGAACAGGCACACCAGCCCGAATGCCACCAGCGGCAGGAGGATCAATTGATTGACCAGACCGATCAGCTTCGCCTTGGGCGACAGGAGCACCCGTTTGAAGTCCGCCAGCGTGAGGGTCAACCCCATTCCGAACATGATCACCATCAGGGCCAGCGGAAGCACGACGGTCTTCAGGATTTCACTCATGATCGGCGGACTATGGAGCGCACCCCCGGCAGTGTCCAGTGCGTTTGTGCTTCCGGAGCAAACCCCTCCCGAGTTCAATTCGAATCCGGAAGTTGAAACCACGGATACACACGGATCAACAAGGATGCATCAAGGGGTGTGCGGTTTTTGCCTGTGCATGAAAATAGCCTGGTTTTATCGCGGCAGAAATCATCTTCGGAATCCCAGATCCGTGTGCATCCGTGTCTATCCGTGGTGAAATCAATTTCGGTTTTCGGGTTCAATGGCCCGAGCCTGAAGGCGGTGTCGAGGGAGAGGAGAAGGCGGGAATCCAACAGCGTACCCGCTTGGCGTAGTTCACGTAATCGTCTCCGAAGGTCTGGCGCAATTCATCCTCTTCCACCGGACGAACCAGGTAATTCCAAACGATCATGCCGACAACAACATAGGCGGCAACCTCGGGGGAACGCGTCATGACCGCCACGCCCAACCCCTGCCCCAGTCCGGCGATGGCCATGGGATTTCGCACCCGTCGGTAGGGCCCGGACACCACCAGACGATTGGGTGCCGCAAGGGGCAGCGGGGTCCCCTTTCCATCACGGACCAGGGCCAACGCACTTCGAACACCCAAAAGAGAAAACGAACCTAGCATCAGGAAACCCGCCGCCCCCGACCAGGGCTCAAGCTGAACCGGCCAGCGACCGAACTCGACCAACAGGAGCGCGGGGAGCAACGCCAGGAACACCATCCATATCACGGCACTTTGCAGGAAGGTTTCCAGACCGAACGACCCGAAACGGGGTACCGGCTTTCGCGCAAAAAGGGTATGTCCCCATACCGCGAATCCATTGGCCAGCAGGGCAAGGACCATGCAGGTTGTTCCGAGATACCCGCTGCGCGTCGACCACGACGCGGCAATGCACCATGCTGCCGCGTAGGACCATGCGCCCACCAGAATCGCCTGCACCGTCCTCCCCGGTCGACGCCAGGCGACGAGTGAACTTCCGACGATAACCACCAAGTCAGGAATCACAAACAAGCCAAACGCGCCCACCGCCATGCCATCAAAGGCGAACGCAGCACCGACCGCAGGATCCAATGCCATCAATAGCCACCACCCCGTGACCAGAACAGCCTGGATCAGGTAAAACGGCATACGGGTTCCTTCCTCACGTCCTCGATCTTCCTGTAGCCCGAGGCGTCATCCGTCTTCTCCGCGTCCTCTGCGCCTCCTGTTCATCCTGTATCGGGCGATGCGTCACCACTCGGCGTCGTGGCATTCGTTCATGACCTTGTCGAGGATGGCCATGATCTCGTCCCTGGTGTGTAGCTTCCCCTGCCCGATCCCCTCGCAGTCCTTGGCGGCGGCGCGCCACTGCTTCTCCGAGCGCAGCACCTCCGGCCAGAACGGGAAGGTCCGGCACTGGGTGGGCCGGTCCTCGTAGATGCCGCACAGCTTCCCGCGCAGGAAGACGCAATCGCCGTTTTCCTTTTCGCGGATGCTGTGGCCGCCCTTGTAGGGATAGGTGTAATCGGCGAGAAACGTCTTCACGGTCAATCCGAGGCGCTTGGCGATGGCCGCGGCTTCACGGTCGTTGATGAAGATCGTGCCCGAGGCCCCGGTGCAGCACTTGCCACACCCGGTGCATTCAAAGCGAAGACCCTGATCGAAGAAGTATGGGCGGTCGGTTGCGGAGCGTGGCTTGGGATCATGCATGGAACGGAGACTCCTCGGTGCGCGGGCTATGCGTTTTTACGAGTACCATGGTCAACCCCGAAACCACGAGACCGTCCTGGTCATGGAACCCTTCCCGTCGATCTTTGCCGTTCATAATACCCTCGCGGTGCCGCATGCATCCCGAAAGTGGCCCTCGCGCATCCCCATTTCAAGGCCAAATACACTATATTTCCATCCTCCGGTGGGTATCATGGGCGAATGGAACCCGCGGGTTTCCCGATCCATGAAAAGGGCAAGACCGTGGCGGTTCCAGCCATGTCGAAAAGGAAAACCGGAAGAAGAAACAAGAGAAGCCCATGAATCCAACCTGCCCATACTGCGGAGAACAAATGATCGCGGGTGAAGCCTTTGTGCGGGGAACCTTCTGGGGTTTTCTGATCTTCGGGCTCTCGCACCAGAACCTGTGGTTCCGGCGACATGACACGCAAAAGAATGACGTCGTGATTGACAGCGGAGATACCCGGGCGGGCCACGTGTGTGCACGATGTGGGGCCGTCGCGATCAACCGGTTCCGGCGGACCTGGTGACGGCAGGAGTCCGCCGCATCCTGCTCGGCTCGTGCCCGGTCCAGCGGTCCGGGAGGGATGCCGGAGCCGACCCAAGCACCTTTTCCCGAGCAGGTTGCAACAATGCACACGAGCCAACAGGTAGATACGGCCACGACAAAACAGTGTATGTGAATACATCGCCCTGACAGGATGTGGCCCTCGGGAGCATCTATGAGTAAAGAATTCGCGATCCAGGCGGCATGCCTATCCCTGTTTCTGGGAATGATCCTGGCTCCCGTTGTTTGCTACCGACTCGGACGACGAAAGCAGCAGGAAGAGGACCGTCATGCGGAAGTGTCGGGAGCCGTGACAGGTGCGATCTTTGCCCTGCTGGGCTTGTTGATTGCCTTCACGTTTTCCGGCGCCCATGCACGGTTCGATGCGCGGCGACAATTGATCGTTCAGGAGGCCAATGCCATTGGAACGACCTATCTCCGCCTGGATTTAGTCCCGGCCTCTGCCCAGCCCCCGTTGCGAGAAAAGTTCAAGTCCTATGCGACATCCCGGGCGGTTTTTATCACAAAATCACCGATGTCGAGGCGGCACGAAGCGAGCTTGCCCGAGCGACCGCCCTGCAACAGGAAATCTGGAAACAAGCCGTGAGCGAAAGCGCCGATCCTAACTACCAATCCGCACGCATGCTGCTCCTGCCAGCGCTCAACGAGATGATCGACATCATCACGACGCGCACCGCGGCCATCCAAACCCATCCCCCGTTCCTGATTTGGTGCATGTTGTTCGCCATCGCCCTGGCCTGTGCCGGACTGACCAGATAACGTGCCGGTTTACCGGTCGTCCAGGCCTCTTTTATCATGTCCTGATGGCGTTGATCACAGCCTCCATCCTGTACGTCATCCTGGACATGGAATACTCGCGATTTGGCTTGATACGTCTCGATGCAAAGAACAGCGTGCTCGTTGACATGGCGGAATCGATGAAGTAGTGGAAACAAAAGCCGAACAACCATTCAGCCAGCGTGCAACCTCGGCTACGGGGACAAGGACCACGCATCACCATCATGAGAACGTTCGTTGATTCATGGCAAGCATGGGCGGCACTTTCCGCCCTCTTTGCCGCTATTACCGCAATTCTGGCCAAGATCGGCGTACAGGGTGTCAACACGAACTATGCCACGCTGGTGAGAACCGTCGTGATTCTCCTCCTCCTGCTTGGGATCGTGGCGGTCACCGGCGGGTTTCAGCCCTTGTCTTCGGTCTCGCGCAGAAGCCTCGTGTTCCTTGTCCTTTCAGGGCTGGCGACCGGAGCATCTTGGCTTTGCTATTTTCACGCGCTCAAGTTTGGACCGGTCTCGCAGGTTGCGCCCATCGACAAACTAAGTCTCCTCCTCGTGGCTATTCTCGGCGTTTTACTGCTCGGCGAACGGCTTACGGCACTCGGTTGGCTTGGCGTCGGGTTGATGGCCGCCGGGGCCTTCCTGCTGGTCTGGAAATAATAGCACGGCATGCGCTCCCCCGTATCCGGCAGGTGCAGTTCCTGTTGATGGCCGCACCGCTTCATCCTGTCCCATTCGCGCCATTGTCTCCTTCCGGCGAATATCCCCGGAACTACAGGACTTGCATTCCTTCTCTGCATACTCCGCGAAATCTGCGGTTCAACCTCCTCCACTTTTCATCTTTTTTGGAGGATACACCCTCTTCATCCGCGTCCTCCGCGTAATCCGCGGTTCACATTCCGGTCCGGCAGTGACACCGGACCCCCACCCCACCATTTCCCCAAATCCTTACGCGTATTTCGCGTGTTTCGTAGTTACTCCGCCTCGTCGGTTCAGGTTCCGATCTATCGGTCCGGTAAAGAGGGCGACTCTTCCGTGCGCGGGCGCGGGTGCAGGTTGGGGCGGATCTCGGCCCATTCGCCGGCCGCCACCGGACGCCAGCGTTCGGTGCGCACACGGAAGCCGATGGCCGAGGGCTTGATCACGAAGCTGGTGACATGCCTTCCGGCGGCGTTGAAGGCATGGGCGCGGCCACGGTCACCAACAATCACATAGGTCTTCGCCTTCTCGTCGAAGTAGCACCGGCTGGCATCCGCCCGCCCCGCATCGTCCATCGCCTTGTGCACCGGCCGCTGTTCCTCGCGGCGCTCCTCGACATGGCGGGTGCGGCGCTGGCCCTGCCGGTCGCCGCGCTCGATGATCTCGGCGAGCCGACGCATGATCGAGGGGATCCGTCCCATCAGCCGGTTCCCCTCGTCCTGGTCGCGGCGCGAACGCGCGGCGATGACCCGCTGCTCGAGCGTGGCCAGTTCGCGTTCGATGATCTGGATGGCCCGGAAGACCGCGCTGTTGCGCCCTTCGGCCAGCCATTCCATCAGGAACGCCTCGTCGGCCCCGACCATCACGGGATTCAGGCGCAACCGCAACTGCCCGGCGCGGTCGCGGCCCTCGACCACCTGCAACGTGAGGGCGGTCCGGTTTCCCTTGACCTCGAAATACCCGGCGATGACCTGGGCGAGCACGGAGTAGCGGAGCGAGGCTTTTCCGAAGGCGGTGAGTTGCCGGCCCTTGAGTTGGCGGCCGGGTTGGACATGGGCGACGACCTGCGGGCGCGGCAGGTAGAGACCCTCGACCCGCTCGACCTTGTCATCGATCAGCGCCTGGGCGAGCTCGTGCCATTCGGGGCGGCCCGCGGCGTCGTAGCCACGGAAGACGCAGAGCGGCTGCGGCGGCGCGGCATGCTCGCAGCGGCAGGATTCGCACCGGTAGCAGTAGACCCGGCCGACCGCGAAGACCTCCCGAGCGGCTTCGGCATCGGCCAACTGGGGCAGAACCTGATCGCTTAGCGGCGGATCAAAGGTGAGCGCCCAGCCGTCGCGCGGCGTGATCCGGAGGGTCAGCGCGAGGGACAGTTCAGCGGGCAACGCATCGGCCGAGGCATACTGCGCGAGGTACAGGTCGCGGATCGCGGTGCGCAACACGTCCTGCGCGGCGCGCACGCGTCGCTCGTCGCGCGCGGTCGGGTCGGGCACGGCGACCGGCGTCGGTTCTGGGGCGACCTCACTCATGCCGGCACTATACGATAAACCGGCAGGGCGACCAAACGGAAGTTGCGGGTCGCGTGCGCCTAGCCCTGGCCGCCGGACTTGCGGCGCTTGGCGGCGCGCTGCAGCCACGGCTTGAACTTGCCGGGCGGGCCGTGGTGCGGACCGCGCTGGTGGAACTTCTTGCGCTGGGCAGTGCGCAGGCGGTGAAGGTCGTCGGGGTGGATGCCGATGCTGTCGGGTCCGGTTTCCTTCTGCTGGTTCAGCAGCATGGATAACAGGCGGGCGGCAAGGTCATCGCCCCGGAACTCGCCCTTGAATTCGGCGAGCAGTTCGAGGGCCTCCTCGGCAATCGGGATATCGGCAAGCTGGTCCTTCAGCCGGACCAGGCGGTTCAGGCGCAGGGTACGCCGGTTGGGGATGTGGCCGGCTTCCATCTTCGAGCCGGTATCGCGCTGGATGAACTCGATCTGGCGGAACTCGCGCGGGGTGACCAGGGTCAGGGCGATGCCCTTGCGGCCGGCGCGGCCGGTGCGGCCGATGCGGTGGACGTAGCTCTTGCTGTCGAAGGGAATGTGGTAATTGAATACATGCGAGACATCGGCCACATCGAGGCCGCGGGCGGCGACATCGGTCGCGACGAGCAGGTCGAAATCCCCGCGGCGGAAGCCGGCCATGACCTTGTTGCGCACCGGTTGTTCCATATCGCCGTGCAGGGCCTGGACGAGAAAACCGCGGGTGCCGAGGAACATGCAGAGTTCATCGACCTCGATGCGGGTGCGGCAGAACAGGATCGCCTTCTCCGGCTGGAGGTCGTCGATCAGGCGGACCACCGCCTCCTTGCGTTCCTCCTCCTCCACCACGAAGAAGCGCTGGGCGATGTCCTTGTTCGCGGAATCGTTGGCGGCGTTGGTCTTCACGTGGGCGGGATCGCGCAGGATCGTCTCGGCGAGGCGGCGGATCGGCTCGGGCATGGTCGCGGAGAACAGCAGGGTCTGGCGGTCTTCGGGCAGGAACTCGAAGATCGCCTTCACCTCGTCGAGGAAGCCCATGTCGAGCATCTCGTCGGCCTCGTCGAGCACGATCATCGTGGGTTTGAAGTTCCGGACCTTCTTGCTGTTCAGCAGGTCGAGCATGCGGCCGGGGGTGGCGACCACGGCCTGGCAGCCGCCGTTGGCGAGCTTGACCTGGCGGTCGTAGGACTGGCCGCCGCAGACGGCGACGGAGCGCACGCCGGAGAGGTGGCCGAGGCGGTAGATCTCATCGCTGACCTGCGCGGCGAGTTCGCGGGTCGGGGTGATGACGAGCAATTCGACACCGCGGTCGAAGGTCATGCGCTGCATGGCCGGCAGGCAGAAGGCGGCGGTCTTGCCGGTTCCGGTGTGGGCCTGACCGACAAGGTCGCGGCCGGCGAGGATCAGCGGGATGACCTGGGCCTGGATCGGGCTGGGCTGCCGGAAGCCGGCCTCGCGGATGGCCTGGATCAACTTGTCCTTGAAGCCGAACTGGTCGAAGGTGAAGGGAATTTCGTCTGTCGTCATAACGTACTTTCAAGCTGCGACACCGACCTGCCGCTGGGATGGGGTTGGGATGCCGCGCGGATCAGCGCGCGTTTTCTCCGTATTCGGCCCAGCTGGTTTCGGTTTCCCAAACCCGGACGCGGACGATGCGGACCTGCGGACTCAATGGAAATTCGGTATCGGTGCGCTGGGCGTAGAGCATCAGGCGGGCCTTCGCGGCATCGAAGATGGTCTTGGCGATGACTTCGGTGGTGGGGTCCTGCCGGGTGAAGCCGATGACCCGGTCGCCGTAGGCCGCCTTGAATTCGGCGTACTTCGGATCATCGGTGTTCATGCACATCGAGTGGTCGTAGGTCTGGATCAGGTCGTTCACGGCGAGGGTAATGACCTTGAAATCGCAGACCATGTCGTTGGCATCCAGTTGGTCGGCCTCGAGCACGAACTCGACGCGGCGGGTGTGGCCGTGCGGGAACTGGCACTTGTCCGGGTGCTTGGCGAGCATGTGCCCGCTTTCCACGACGATGTGTTTGCAGATGCGGTAGGGCATGGCGTTATCCGAGCAGGGCGCGGACCTTGGCAGCGAGTTCGGCCAGTTGGGCGTGATCGCCGGGGCGGGCGTGGGCGAAACTCAGGTCGCCGATATGGGTGAACGGGACGAGGTGGACATGGGCGTGGGGAACCTCGAGTCCGGCCACGATCACCCCTACCCGCGCGCATGGGACGGCCTTCTCGAGGGCCTTGGCGATCGGCTGGGCGAAAACCATCATCTCGCCGAGCAGCGAGGGTTCAAGATCGAAGAGGTAATCGGTTTCCTGCTTGGGGATCACCAAGGTATGGCCGGCCTTGATCGGGCGGATATCGAGGAACGCGAAAAAGCGGTCACTCTCGGCGATCTTGTGGCAGGGGATCTCGCCCTTGATGATCTTGGTGAAGATCGTACTCATGCGTGTTTCATCAATTCAGACATCCGGAACAGCGAATGGAGGGTCAACCCTTCCTTCGCCAGATTCTCCACCCCGCCGGACTCGCGGTCAATCACGCAAACCACGTCGGTGACAATCGCGCCGAGGGCGCGCAATTCGGCCACCGACAGCAGGATCTGGCCGCCCGAAGTCACGACATCCTCGACCACCAGCAATTTCTTCCCGGCGAAATCGCCCCCTTCGGCGAGCTTGCAGGTACCGTAATCCTTCGCCTTCTTGCGCACGAACAGCACCGGCAATCCGGTCTGCTGCCCCAGCATCGTGGCCACCGGGATGCCACCCATCTCGAGGCCGGCCAGCAGGTCGTGGCCGGGCGGCAGGGTCTTCGCCATCGCCGCGGTGATCTCCGCCAGCAGGGCCGGATCGGCCTCGAACCGGTACTTGTCGAAGTACACGTTTGAGACGACGCCGGAACGCAGGGTGAAGGTTCCGTGGAGCAGTGCGGTTTTAACGACGCGGGCGGCGAGTGGTGTGGTCATGGGATGGGGATGGGAATGGGAATGGTTGCCCGCCGGAGGCGGGTCCGCCTTTGGCGGGATGGTTTATGGTGAATGGGTGATGGGTGATGGGGAAACGGGTGTCGGGAAGGGTGATCCTTCCGTTGAACGTTGCGTGTTGGAAGTTGGATGTTGAATGTTGGAAGTTGGATGTTGAATGTTGCCCTTCAGGGTCACGCATTGTAGGTGGACGAAGCGGTGGTGCCGCCGTGTCCGGTCCAGTTGGCGTGGTGGAATTCGCCGCGCGGGCGGTCGATGCGCTCGTAGGTGTGGGCGCCGAAGTAGTCGCGCTGGGCCTGGAGCAGGTTCGCCGGGAGATTGGCACTGCGGTAGCTGTCGTAGTAGGCCAGGGCGCTGGCGAAGGCGGGCATGGGAATGCCGAACTCGGCGGCGCGAGCGACGGTGCGGCGCCAGCCGGCCTGGCTGCGGTCGATCGCGGCCTTGAAGAACGGATCTAGGAGCAGGTTGGCGAGGGCCGGATCCTTGTCGAACGCCTTCTTGATATCGCCGAGGAACTGGGCGCGGATGATGCAGCCGCCGCGCCACATCAGGGCGATGCTGCCGTAGTTGAGTTTCCACTGGTAGGCGGTGGCGGCCTCGCGAAGAAGCTGGAACCCCTGCGCGTAGGAGCAGATCTTGCTGGCGAACAGGGCCTGGCGCACGTCCTCGACCAGCGCGGTGCGGTCACCGGTGAACGAGGCTTTCGGACCGGAGAGGATCGAGGCGGCGCGCACCCGCTCGTCCTTGAGCGAGGACATGAAACGGGCGAAGGTGGCCTCGGCGATGGTGACCAGCGGGATACCGAGATCGAGGGCGTTCTGCGAGGTCCACTTGCCGGTACCTTTCTGGCCGGCGGAATCAAGGATCAGGTCGACCAGCGGCTTGCCGGTGGTTTCGTCCTTCTTGCCGAGGATGTCGGTGGTGATCTCGATCAGGTAGCTGTCGAGTTCGCCCCGGTTCCATTCGCGGAAGATCGCGGAGAGTTCGTCGGCGCTGAACCCACCGAGGATCTTCAGCATGGCGTAGGCCTCGCAGATCATCTGCATGTCACCGTACTCGATGCCGTTGTGGATCATCTTCACGTAGTGGCCGGCACCGTAGTCCCCCACCCAATCGCAGCACGGCGACCCGTCATCGACCTTCGCGGCGATGTCCTGGAAGATGGTCTTCACGTGCGGCCAGGCGTCGGGGTTGCCACCGGGCATGATCGACGGGCCCTTGAGTGCGCCCTCCTCGCCGCCGGACACGCCGGTGCCGATGAACAGGATGCCGGCCTCGCGCAGCGCCTCGGTGCGGCGGTTGGTGTCGGGGAAAAACGAGTTGCCGCCGTCGATCAGGATGTCGCCGGGTTCGAGCAGCGGGACGAGCCCGTCGATTACCGCATCCACCGGCGCGCCGGCCTTCACCATGATCATGATGCGGCGGGGGCGCTTGAGGTTGGCGATCAGCTCCTGGTAGCTGTAGGTGCCGATAATCGGCTTGCCCTGGGCGCGCCCTTCGACGAAGGCCTTCACCTTGTCGGTGCTGCGGTTGTAGACCGCGACGGTGTGGCCGTGGTTGGCCATGTTCAACACGAGGTTCTCGCCCATCACGGCGAGTCCGATCAGTCCGATGTCTGCTTGTGCCATAATCCTTTTTCCTGCTGTGGCGGGTTGATGGTGCGGGAACCGAGGGTTCGTTTAGAGCGCGCGCACGTCCTCGACGATCGCGTCCCTGGTGATACCGAAATGGGCCCAGACCTCGTAGTGCCCTTCCGACGGGGCGATACGCGGGTCGGTGATGCCGATGTGGGCGGCGGGGATCTTCAGGGCGGCGGCGTGTCCGGCGACGAGGCTTGCGAAACCGCGCAACCCGACCGCGCGGGTGCCGATGATGCCATCCTCGACGGTGACGACACCGGCCGGATACTTCGCCAGCAGCGTGGTCATGATGTCCTGCCCGACCGGGAGGCCATTGATGATATGGACATCGACGGCGTGGCCCTGGGTGTGCAGCGTGTCAGCGGCCTCGCCCGCCAGATGGGCCGGGGCACCGATGACGAGGATCGCCTTGGTGGCGCCGTTGTAGGTGCGGTAGGTGGTGACCGGCTGCCAGGCATCGGTGGCCTGCCACAGCGGTTCGTTCGTGCCCTGCTTCGCGAGGATCGGGAGGTTGTCGCGCGGGATGCCGATCAGGTGACCGCCGTAATGCGCGGCGAGGTCGCGGATCGCGATGAACGCGGCGCGGGCGTCGGCCGGGGCGTAGAAGCGGTGCAGGTACGGCAGGTAGCCCATGGCCAGGGTGATCCAGTCGAGCGACCAGCCGGTGAAGTGGTCGCGTCCGGTGCACCCGCCAACGTGGGACATGTGGAAGGTCACGTTCAATCCCTCGTTCGCGCCATTCAGGTTGCGCTGGTACCGCCACATCTCCATGCCTTCGCGGGCGATGCCCTCGAAGAACGCGGCAAAGGTCGAGAACACGACGAGGCGGGGATCGGGACCGGACATGGCGATGCCGTTGGCCATCAGGGTGGCGATCTGTTCCTGGATGCTAAGCTCGATATGGTTGCCCTTCGCCACCAGCGAGGCGGCCTTGTCGAGCTTGGTCGAGGGATCGAGGTCGCAGCTGAGCACGAAGACCTTGTCCGGATGGGCTTTCGCCACTTCGGCATAGGCGGGGGAGACGCCGGCGCGCGGGCTGACTACCTCACCCACGGCGGGGAGCTTCACCGCGGCGGCCGCGGCATCGGGAAACAGCAGGTTCGGCGATCCGGGGGACGGGCGGGCCGCGGTGACCACGGCCAGGGGCGCTTGCGCGGCCAGGTCGGCCAGGGCCTTACGGTGCTCGGCCGACTCGGTCATCATCGGATTCGCCAGCAGCGCCTGCAGGTCGCGGCCTTTCATGTGGCCATCGTGGTGGCCCTTGCCGCCGGGGAGCTGGTTCACCAGGAAGAGGCAGTCCAGCATGCACTCGATGTCGCGGAAGCTCATCAGGGCGCCGGGGGTCCACACCGGGGTATCCATCGCGACCTTGTTCTTCGCGGCATAGGCGGTGGTTTCCGCCACGATGCCGTAGCGCTCGGCGAACGAGGAGAGGGTCTCCTTGTGCGAGCCGACATTGTGGAAGCCGACCGGGTAGATCATGCTCGGGCGACCCGAGCGGGCGAGCTGGCGCGCCTCGCGGTAGGCCTGGTAGAGGCTGGCGGCGTCGTGGAGCGACGGGATCTCGATGATGGTGATGCCGAGCGCCTCGATGATCTTGCGCGGATCCTTGTCCATGATCTGCTTGTTCGAGCCGGACAACTGGATGCCGTTGCGCTGCATGACGAAGGTAATCGGGGCGTGGTGCAGGTCGGCCGCGTTGAAGCCGTTCAGGGCCTGGCCGGAAATCCAGCCCGCATCGCCGCAATGGCAGATCACCCAGGCATCCTGCCCGTAGCGGGCGCGTTTGCCGATGGCCTGGCCGACCGCGACCGGGATCATCACCCCGAGGCGGCCGCCGTTGAGCTGGGTGCCGCCGGGAACCCAGGAGACATGGCCGGCGATATCGAGGCTCTGGCGGAACTTCGCGGCGACATGGTCGGGATCCAGGTGGCCCAGGGCGGACAGCAGGCCATAGTACCCGACACTCGCGTGGGCGTTCTCGATGGTGTACTCCACCGCGCCGTAGTCGGTCACTGCCAGGGTCAGGGCGAGCGAAGGAATCAGGTCCAACCCGCCGCCCATGTGGTCCACCTCGTTCAGCTTCGAGAGTTCAGCGACCGCGGTCACGGCGATGCGGGCGGCCCGGCGCTGCAACGCCTCCAACACTACCAGTTGTTCCGGGGTCAGCGCGGGGGACCCGGCCAGGTCCAACTTGAAAGGCAATGCCTTGGAAGTGAAGCTGTTGCCACAGTAACGGGTATCTTCAAGCAAGGTCCTGTTCCGGTGCTGCTGGGCCGTCACGGCAATGGTCTCGTGGTTCATGCGTTGGTTCTCCCTAGATCAATGTAAGCCGCCGCTTTTACTTGATTTTACCGGGCAACGCAACCATGTCGTGGCCTTCATCTTTCTGACGGCCGACCACACCGGAAGGCATGCCGGAGGCCACCAAACACATTCCTGACCGAATTCCCGCTGGACTTCACACCACTTCAGCGTATGGTTCATCTGTCAAATATTTCAGAATGTGAAGTAAATGCCGGAAACAACCCTCCAGGAATTCGCCGAACGCCTCTCTGCCGTTTTGCCGGTCATGTGCAAGTCGATGGTGCGCTACGAGCAGAACGCACTGACCACTGGCGAATTGACCTTGCCCCAGTTCTGGGCCTTGTCCTGGGTGCAGGAACGTGACCGTCCACCGATGCATGATCTGGCGGTCGCCATGGCGATGAATCCCTCGACGGCGACGCTGTTGGTGGACCGCCTGGTGCGCAAGAAGCTGATGAGCCGGGTGCGAGACCGTACGGATCGGCGCCGGGTGTTGGTACGGTTGACCCAGCGTGGTCGCCGGATGCTGGAAGAGATCCACACCCAGAAGCGCAAGGCATTGCTCGAGACCTTCCGTCCGCTGACCGCGCAGGAACGTTCCCGTTATTTGGAGCTGGTGGAAACGCTGGCCCGCCGCATTGAATCGACTCTTCAACCCCGAGGATGACCGTATGAGCCTGATCCCCAAGACATTGAAACGCATCCTGCTGGCCGTGGTGGCCATCGCAGCCGCCTATGCCCTGCTCCGCCTTGGCAAGCCGCCACCGCCGGCCGGCGGCCCCCCGGAGGACTTCTACGTGTCGGCTGTGGTTGCGCCGGTTTCCATGGAGACCGTGCGTGACACCGTGGTGGTGGTCGGGAGCCTCGAGGCGCGCGATACGGTGGAGGTGTTGAGCGAAGTAGCGGCGAATGTGGTCGAGATCCTCTTCACCGAAGGGGATCAGGTACGCAAGGGCGACATCCTGATTCGGCTGGACGACGCGAAATTGTCGGCACGACTGGCCGAGTCCCGGGCGCGACGCAACCTCGCCGAGACCAACTTCAAGCGGGCGGAGGACTTGCTGGCCAGCGAGACCATCTCGCGGGCGGAGCACGACCAGGTCAAGGCGGAGTACGATGTGGCGGTGGCCGGATTCAACCTGCTGAAGCGCGAACTGGACGACACCGTGCTCAAAGCACCATTTGATGGCGTGATGGGTGCACGGTTGGTCAGTCCAGGACAATTGGTATCGATTGGACAGCGTCTGTCCTCCATCGTGCGCCTAGATGAATTGGAAGCCAGCTTCCGCATCCCCGAACGCCACGTCGGACAGATTAAAAGCGGCCAGACGGTCATCATGGACACGGTGGCTCGGCCAGGCGAACCGATTCGTGGCGAAGTATTTTTCGTGGATCCCGTCATCGACAGCCGCACCCGCTCAGTACTGGCCAAGGCCCGGGTTGACAACTCCGGCCTTTACCTGCGCCCCGGCATGTTCGGCACGCTTTCGGTGGTGCTGGGTGAGCGCGAGGGGGCATTGGTGGTCCCGGAAAGCGCGGTCCGCTATGCCGGCGATCAGGCCTCGGTAGTCGTAATGAACGCGGAAAACCGCGCCGAATTCCGGAATGTTACCGTCGGTCAGCGCCAACCCGGCCGGGTCGAGATCACGAGCGGCCTCTCCGCTGGCGAAGTCGTGGTCGTGGAAGGGTACCAGAAAATGGGACCCGGCACCGGCATCACCATCAGCCCGGCCTCCGAGCGCTACGGCATCACCCCCCCGCCACCGCCGGAAGCAACGGCCACCCCGGAAGCCGCCTCGCAGGAATAAGACCCCATGACCATCTACGAACAATTCATCCGCCGTCCCGTCGGCACGATCATGCTGAACCTGTCACTGATGGTATTCGGCATCCTCGGCCTGTTGAGTCTTCCGGTGCGCGAGTTGCCGGATATCGATCCGCCGATCGTGAACGTGCTGACCGTGTTCCCCGGGGCCTCGGCCGAAGTGGTCGAGACCGAAGTGACCGAAGTACTGGAGGAGGCCATCAGCAGCATCGAGGGTATCCGCCTTCTCAACAGCGAAAGCCGCGAGCAGGTCAGCAGCATCGCCATCGAGTTCAACCAGAACCGCGACGTTGATCTTTCGGCCCAGGATGTGCGAGACCGGGTGGCCCGGGTGCGCGGCGAACTGCCCGATGATATCGACGAACCGGTCATCAGCAAACAGGATTCGAACGCCCAGCCGATCATGTGGATCGCCTTCTACAGCGACCGTTACGATACACGGGAGTTGACCCACATCGCCGACACCATGGTGAAGGACCGGCTCCAGACCGTGGATGGCGTCAGCTCGGTCATCATCGGCGGCGAAAAGAAATTTGCCATGCGCCTGTGGCTCGACCCGAAGAAGATGGCCGCACGTAATGTGACCGTGCTCGACGTTGAACGCGCGCTGTCCGAGCAGAACGTGGAACTGCCGAGTGGCCGCATTGAAAGCCGGAACCGCGAGTTTACCATCCAGACCAAGGGCCAGCTCGCCTCCGTGCAGCAGTTCGACGACCTGATCATTCGTCAGGACGGCCTCGACGTTGTCCGTTTGCGGGATATCGGGTATGCCGCGGATGGTGTCGAGGACGAACGCAGTGTGGCCCGCTTCAATTCACAGCCATCAATCGGCCTCGGCGTCGTACGGCAATCCAAGGCCAATACCCTGGCGGTAGCCGAGGGCGTAAAGGCGCGTATGGACGAGATCGCCCCTTCCTTGCCCGCAGGTATTGAATACCGTTTCCCCTATGACGAGTCGGTATTCGTGGAACGTGCGGTTATCGAGGTATGGGAAACCCTCGTCATTGCTTTTGTACTCGTGGTGCTGACCATATTCATCTTCCTGCGCAATGTGCGCTCCACCATCATTCCGGCGCTATCCATCCCGGTTTCCATCGTAGCAACCTTTGGTCTACTCTATGTCATGGGATTCTCGGTGAACATCTTCACCCTGCTCGCCCTGGTACTGGCCATCGGCATCGTGGTGGACGACACCATCGTCGTGCTCGAAAACATCTACCGCCATATCGAAGAGGGCAAGAAACCGTTCGACGCAGCCGTCCTGGCCATGAAGGAGATCACCTTCGCGGTCATCGCGACCACCGCCGCGCTGGTGTCGGTATTCCTGCCGCTGGCCTTCATCGGCGGCGTTACCGGACGACTGCTGCTGGAGTTCGCCTTCGCGCTGGCCGGCTCGGTCATCGTATCGAGCATCGTCGCCCTGACCCTCGCCCCGATGTCCGGAGCGCGCCTGCTCAAACCGATCAACGACATCAAGCATGGACCGGTATTCAACTTCTTTGAGCGCAAATTGGAAAACCTGAACCGCCGTTACGAACGCGGTTTGGACTGGGCGCTGCGGCATCGCATGGCCATGATGATCATTGCCCTGGCCTCGATCGGACTATCGATTCATTTCTTCATGAATCTGGAGCGCGAATTCCTCCCCGAGGAGGACAAGGGACGTTTCCTCTCCATCGCGATCAATCCTGTGGGCAGCACTCCGGAGTACAGTGACCGGATGATGCAGGCCATGGAGAAAATCGTCTCGGAAACACCGGGCATTGATACGTACTTTTCTGCGGTGGCCCTCCCCTTTAACGGACCCGGGGATCCGACCCTCGGCTTCATGTTTGTCCGCCTGACCGAAGGTGACCGCCCTCACGTGCGTGACATGATGGACGGACCGGCCGGGTTGGGCTTCCGCTTCATCTCCGAGGTGGAGGGATCGATCGCGATCCCGATCCTGCCCAAAGCGGTCGACCTCGGTTTCTCGCAACCCTTCCAGTTGGTCATCTCGCACCCCGATCTGAACAAGCTCAACGAGCAGGTGCAGGGGATCATCGGCCAGTTTTATGGTGCTGGCTTCCTCGCCAACGTGCGTTCAACCTTCGACATGGAGAAACCGGAAGTGCGGGTGGTGATCGACCGCGACCGTGCCGGCGCCTTGAATGTCTCGGTACGCGAGATCGCCAGGACCTTGCAGGTATTGTTCGGCGGCCAGGCCATCAGCGACCTGAAGATCGAAGGCAAACAGTATGACGTGATCGCCCAGCTCGAGCGTGAAAACCGGCTGACCCTCGACGACCTGACTTCCGTCTATGTCAGGGGAATCGACGGCGAGCTCGTTCAATTGTCCAACGTGGTGCGCATCGAGGAAGGTGCGGGACCAAATGCCATTGAACGTTTCCAGCGCCAACGCTCGGCCACCATCGAAGGAACCCCGGTCGGCATCCCGCTCGGCACCGCCATGGAGAAGGCGGAAGCCATCCTCGCCCAGAGCCTGCCTGCCGATTTCCAGTATGACTGGAAGGGCGATATCCGCAACCTCCGCGAGTCGTCGGGCGACATCTACGGTTTCATGATCCTCGCCATCATCGTGGTCTACATGGTGCTCGCCGCCCAGTTCGAGAGCTTTGTCCACCCGTTCACCGTGCTGCTCGCCCTACCCCTCGCCTTCCTCGGCGCGTTCGGCCTGCTCTACCTGCTGAGCTGGGTGAACTTTGCCGGGACGATGTTCTACGGCTGGGCGAACTACGCGCCCGATGCCCCGCCGATCGCCCACACCCTGGCCGCGATCATCCCGCGCATCTCGTCGATGAACCTGAACATCTTCAGTCAGGTCGGCCTGATCCTGCTGATCGGTCTGGTTACGAAGAATTCGATCCTGCTCGTGGAGTTCGCGAACCAGCAGATGGCACTCGGGCTGGATAGCCGGGCTGCGATGGCCAAGGCCGGCGCGATCCGGTTGCGCCCGATCCTGATGACCAGTTTCGCCACCATCGCCGGAATCCTGCCCATCGCCATCGGCTTCGGCGACGCCGCGGAAAGCCGACGCCCCCTCGGCGTGGTCGCCGTCGGCGGCATGATCACCAGCACCTTCCTCACCCTGTTCGTGATCCCGGTCATCTACACCATTTTCTCCGACCTTTCACTCAAGCTGACCGGGCGGCCCGCCGGCATCCACAAGGATGGCATCCTGGAAGGCCCCCAAGCCACGGTCAGCAAGCCCGAGGAGGCTGGTTATGTCTAAACCCCGCATTACCCCTTATTCACTCCTGTCCATGCTGGCCGGGCTGGTCGTCGCCACCGCGGAGCCGGTTCCCGCCCCCACCCTGCCCACGACCCTCGACCTGCCCCAGGCCCTCGCGATGGCCATGGAGCACAATCCGGAAATCAACGAGGCCCGCGAACGGATCCGCGAACAGGAAGGCGTGCTCGAGGTCTCCCTCAGCTCGCGCCGGCCCGATATCAACGGATTCGGCACCTATACCTGGGAGGAGGACACCCGCACCGGATCCTTCGGCGGACCGGTCACACCCGATGACACCTACTGGCGAGCCGGCATCGAGTTGACCCAACCGCTGTATGCCGGCGGCGTGCTGAATGCCGCCGTGCGCTCGCGTCGCTTCGAGCTCGAGGCGCTGCTCCAGCAGGTCAAGGCGACCGAGGCCCGGGTCATGGCCGACGTATACCGCAAGTACTACAACGCCCTGCTCGCGCGGGAGATCATCGCCGTGCGCCGCGAGTCGATGGCCCTGCTGGAGAACCAACGCCAACTGGCCCGCAACCGCTTCGAGGCCGGGGCCGGGGCACGCTTCGACGTGCTGCAGGCCGATGTGCGAGTAGCCAATGCCCGACCTCCGTTGATCCGCGCCGAGAATGACTACCTCGTGGCGATCGACGACCTCCGCACCACCCTCGGCGCGGTATTCCCGGACCAGGCAACCCCGGCCGACATCACGCTCAGCGACCGGTGGAACCAACCCGAACTGACCATGGACCTGCCCTCCGCCATCCAACAGGCCGTGGCCGAACGCCCCGAAATGCAGCAAGCCATCATGGCCCGCGAGGCGGCCCGCGAATGGGTTCGCCGGGTCAGCCGCCAGCGCGCCCCGCAAATCAACTTCTTCGCGAACTACGCGGCCGAGAACGACCGGTTCGCCGCCGAGTCCACCACCCTCGATGGCTGGCAGGCCGGGGTTTCCGCCTCGCTGCGCATCTGGGAAGGCGGCCGCATCCGCGGCGAAGTGGCCCAGGCGCAATCGCAATACGACCAGCGCAAGCTGCAGGAACAAACCCTTCGCCTCGACATCGAACTGGAAGTCCGCACCGCATGGACCGGCGCGGCCGAAGCCCGGGCCATTCTCGATGCCAGCATGCAGACCAGCGACCTCGCCACCGAGGCACTGCGCCTCGCTGAAAACCGCTACGCCGCCGGGGCGATTACCCAGCTGGATGTGCTGACCTCGCAACTGGAACTGACTCAGGCGAAACTGGAACGCATCACGGCCGAACGCAACTACGCACTGGCCTTCATCGACCTCGAACGCGCCACCGGTCGCTTGATCCCTCCGGATTCCGACGTAAAGTAAACCCACGAAGGAGAACCCCATGAAGACACGCGCCGCCTTGTTGCTCACCCTTGCCCTCGCCCGCCTGACCCAGGCGGAGATCGTCACGGAGACCGTGACCTACACCCAGGACGGCGCGACCCTCGAAGGCGCGTGGGTCCATGACACGACCGCCACCGGTCCGCGGCCCGCCGTCATCGTGTTCCACCAGTGGGGCGGTCCCAGCGACTACGAAAAGGCGCGTGCGAAAATGCTCGTCGAGCAAGGCTACATCGCCTTCGTGGCCGATGTGTACGGACAGGGCATCCGGCCCGCCACCTTCGAGGAACGCCGCACCCTGGCCACCGTCTACTACCAGGACCGGCCCATGGTGCGCGCCCGCGCCCGCGCCGCCCTCGACCTGGTCAGCGCCGATGCCCGCGTGAACGCCGATCGCATCGCCGCGATCGGTTATTGCTTCGGCGGCATGGTCACCCTCGAACTCGCGCGCGATGGCGCCCCGATCGTGGCGGCCGTCAGCATCCACGGCGCGCTGAACTCGCCAACCCCTTCCGACGCCTCCAACATCACCGCAGCGGTGCTCGTCCAGCATGGCGGACAGGATCCGTATGTGCCGGCCGAGGAACTGGCCGCGTTCCGAGCGGAAATGGCCGACGGTACGGTCGACGCCACGATCACCGTGTACGAGGCCGTGCATTCCTTCACCGACTGGAATGCCGGCGACGATCCCACCACCGGCGCGGCCTACAACAAGGCGGTCGATGAGGCCTCCTGGAAGGAACTCACGTCGTTTCTGGGCACCAAACTCCGTTGACGTTGATGGTACCCCATTCGGCTACGGGGAGTTTTCCCCGCTTGCCGGCGCAGATACCGGATGCGTGACGACCAGCGCATCACGCGTGGTCACCAGTTGGGCGGCCACCGCACCGGGAACTGAAAACACCCAGCCGCCCAGCCGGGCCATTCCCGTTTCCGCCTCGCGTGCCGCGGCCGATTCGTCCGCACCGCCCCCACGATTTTCCGGCTGCCACGAGACCGCGATCTTCATGGCCCGCGGTGCATCAAAGCTTTCACCCGGTGCACCGATGGTGAATTGGTAGTTCAGTTCATTGCGGAGCCTGACCAGCAGCACCTCATGATCAGCGATGCCCTGTTCTGACGCACTGAGTGCAGGATCCCTGACCGCATCCGCCATCAGGATCTGCAAGGGTTGCAGCATACGCAACACAGCCGCCTGATCCACGGCTTGATCATCCGCCAGTCCGCCAAGGACAAAGGATCCTTCCTCGTTGCGGCGCAGACTGAATTCATCGCTCTTGCCGATGACATTGATCGATTCGATCTCCTCCGCCTTGATGGATACCAGGGTGCGTTCCACCCACGCTCCTGGCGTATCCCCCAGTCCCGTCAATACATCCTCGACCAATACCACCGGCCCCCCGGCCGCCCGCACAAAACGGCCGTTCGGCATGCCGAGACCAATACTCGCGGCATCGCGAGGGTGCTTCAACGAACCAAGCATCAAGGCGAATGCATCCGGCTTGTCCCTCGTGCCGAGGCGAATGTGCAGGGTATCGGTACCGGGCATGGCGGTATCCAGTCCATAGTCGGCCAGCAGGGTTGCACCATCACGTTGCACTTGACCAACCTTCAGGTCAGCCAAACTGCGCAAGGCGCTTACCACCCGGTCGAATCGCGCCGGATACCCGAACCAATGTTCGGATACCCAGCCGTTATCAGCGCGGACGATGATTGCCGTGGACAGGCTTCCCGCCACCTCGATCCGGGTGATGGCATTGACATCAAGTCCTGGCAGTACCGGATCGCCTGCGGTAACGCCATCCACGGTGACGTTTCCGGCAGGCCGGTTGAGCCAGTAGGCCAGGGCCGAGGCGACGGCAAGAAGTAAAAGCAGGCGCAACAAGGTTTTTGTGGTCATGTGATATTTCCTCAGTGGCAGATCAACGGCGGCGGCGGATTCCCCGGGCGATACCAAACAAGGCTACCAGTACCGGTACAGCGGCGAAATTCACCGCCTTGACCTGGAAGCCGAGCACCTCGATCTCGCGGCGCAGGTTGCGACGGACCTCCTTCAGTTCGCGCTGGGTCTCGAACCGCTGCTTGCGGAACGTCTCGATCTCCGCCTTCTGCTCCGGTGTGATGATCGCCTGCTGCTGGTCGTCGCGCGCCGCCTGAAGCTCGCCCAGCCGCCGCTGCGTCTCCTGCAGCTTCGTCAGCAGGTTCAACTCCTCGGCCTGCCACCGCTGCTGGGCCGCCTGCTCGAGCGCCAGCACGCGGGAGAAGGTCCGGTCCCTGATACCACGGCTGCGCAGACCCATCAACGCCTCGCTGCCGGTGGCCTGCTCGACCAAGCCGAGCATCAGGTTGAAGTTGTCGTTGGCCAGCTCGACCATCTGCTGCCCGAACAGGTTCATGACGCGGAAGGCGTGTTGATCGTAGAGGAAATCAACATCGCTAACCACTACCACCAGGCCATCCCGTTCGCCCATCCCGCGATGCCTGGAAGGATCGATCTCCGGACCGCCCTGCGCCGGGAGCGGCGGACCGTTCGTGAAGGCCGACGGGAAACGGCCTACCAGGCGCACGGCCAACGCCTTTTCCCCGAGCGGCATGGCGTCGCGCATCTTCTCGGGTCCGGGCATCGTCGCCATGAAGGCGTTGATCGACACCGCGTTGGTCGTCGACCGCAGCAGGGTCGTCGCGGTGATGCCCTCCACGTTCGTCACCGTCAGCGCACCGGCGAACGGCAGCATCAGCAGGTTGATCGAGGCGGTGATCGCATCATCCCGGTTGACCTGCTCGGGTCGCGCGGTCAGCCACGCGGCCAGCCGCTCGCTCTGTCCGTTGCCGAAGGTGATCGGACTGGCCATGGCCACATCCGCCAGCACGGATTCCGCATCCATGGTCACCCCCCACGCCGCGGTCAGGGCATTCAACTGCGATCCGGGACTCATCATCATGCCCATCGACGCCATCTCCGGATTCGTCTCGCGCTCGGTCATGCTCAACGGATCCTGCAGCACGATCAACCGGCCGCCGCCGACCACATACTGGTCGATCGCGTAGGTCAAGGCATCGGGAAACTGCTTCGGATGGATGACCAGCAGCGCCGTGATGTCCTCCGGGATCGATACCGCATCGGGCGTAATGGTGGCGATATCGTAATGCCGGCGCAACTCGCGCATCGCGACCCAGCCGGTGTCGGGCTGGCGGCCCCGCATCATCGGACTGACCGGACGCCCCGCCACCGGGAGCGAACTGATCACGCCGAGCTTGGGTTTCGACACGCGGGTCACCTCGTGCACCAGACGCGCCACGTTGTACTCCAACTGGGCCTCGGTATTCGGAGCGAGGAACGGGATCGCCGCCTCGCGTTGCCCGCTCACCGCCACCAGTCCGATGTACAGCGGATCTTCCAGGCCGGTCGGACTTACCTGCTGACCGATCAGCCCGAACCGTTGCGCCCATTCCTCCTCGTCGGAATCGGGCTGTGGATCGTAAGTCTCGAGGACGATGGACCCGCCGGAGGCATGCTCCAACTCGCGCAACAGGTCGAGAATGCGCTGGGTGTACTGCTTGACGAAGGACGGCACCTCGTTGCCCCGACTGTAGTAGAACTTGAGCGTCACCGGGGTCTCGAGGTTCTCGACGAAGGCAGTCGTCCCCCCGCTGAGGGTGAACAGGCGCTCCTCGGTCACGTCGATCCGCGCACGCACGGACTTTGCGACGACATTCACCGCGATGGCGACGGCCAGGACGACCAGTACGCCGATCCACGGATTCACACGGGCAGGGTGTTTGACGGTGGGTTGATTCATCGAAGGCTCCTCGGGTTAGGCGCGGCCGAGCCGGCGGCTCAAGGCGGCATGGGTGGCGACCAGCATCACCACGATCACGCTGGCGAAGTACACCAGGTCGCCCAGGCTGATCAGGCCGCGCTGCAGCATATCGTAGTGGAACATGAAACTGAATCCGGCTACGCCATCCACCAGCCACGGCGGTGCCCACTGGGACAACAAGTCGGTCACCGGCGGGAATCCGGCCAGCAGCAGGAACAGCCCGACCACCACGCCGATGATGAAACTGATGACCTGGTTCCGGGTCAGCGACGAGGCAAATTGCCCCACCGCCACGTACGCCCCGGCCAGCAAGAGGCTACCCAGGTACCCGCTCACCATCACCCCCGGATCGGGCTCGCCGAGGTAGAAGGCGGTCAGCACCATCGGGAAGGTCAGCAACAGGGCCAGACCCATGAACAGCCAGGCGGCGAGGAACTTCGCGATGATCGCCTCGCCCGGCTTGATCGACAAGGTCAGCAGCAACTCGGCGGTGCCGGTGCGCTGCTCCTCGGCCCACAACCGCATGGTCACCGCCGGCACCAGGATCAGGTACAGCCAGGGATGCCAGAAGAAGAAGGGCCGCAGGTCGGCCTGTCCGGATTCGTAGAACCGCGTCACCCCGAAGGTGAAGAATGCGGACAACACCAGGAAGATCACCAGGAACACATAGGCGATGGGCGCGTTGAAATAGGCGCTCCACTCGCGCGCCATCATTGTGCGGATGGGTTGATAAACACGGCTCATGCTCAGACCTCCTCCGTCGTGGTGATGCGGCGGAACACATCCTCCAGCCGTGCCCCGCCCCGGGTCAATTCGGCGGGCGGATTGTCGGCCACCACCCTGCCGCGGCTTATGATGATCACCCGCGAGCAGATCGCCTCGACCTCCTCCAGCACGTGCGTGGAGATCATGATGACCTTGCTGCGGCCCATCGTGGTGATCATGTCGCGTACCACCTTCTTCTGGTTCGGATCCAGCCCTTCCGTGGGCTCGTCGAGCAGCAGCACCTTCGGATCGTGGATGATGGCCTGGGCCAGGCAGGTGCGCTGGCGGAACCCTTTGGACAAGGTCTCGATCACCTGGCGGCGTACCGGTTCCAGGAAACACGCGGCCAGCGCCTGATTTACCCGATCCTCGCGCGCTTTTCCCCGGAAACCGCGCATCTCCGCGGCAAACCGCAGGAAGGCCTCGACGGTCATTTCGTCATAAAGCGGCGTCCGCTCGGGCATGTAGCCCACGTCGCGCTGTGCCCCGACCGGATCCTGCTGGATATTGATCCCGTTCACGTAGATGGTGCCGCTGGTCGGCTTCAGGAAACCGGCGATCATGCGGATGGTGGTGGTCTTCCCTGCCCCGTTCGGCCCGAGGAATCCCAGCACCGTACCCGGCTCCACGGAGAAGGACACGCCATCCACGGCGCGCCTCGCCCCGAACTCCTTGGTCACGTTATCGACTCGTATCATGCAATACTCCTTCTCCCACAAGGTTGCGATGACGGACCATCCAGACCCTTGAACGTTCAAAAAAATGTCCAGGAACTGGACACGTCGACCCTCCCGGTGTCCAATGACTGGAACCGATCCGACCAGGCTGGCGCACCCGGCAGGGATCGAACCTGCGACCGCCGGATTAGAAATCCGATGCTCTATCCAACTGAGCTACGGGTGCCCAGGCTGAGATCATACGCAAGCGTGCCTCCCGGTTCAAGCGGTGGGATTCAGCCGATGTTCACGTTGGTTTGCCAATGTGGATGGATCTTGGTACCATGCAGTCAGCGAGGTGAACCATGAAAACGAGATGCACAGCAGGTTGGGCCATGGCCCTGGCGGGCGTGGCGTTGGCAGGGTGGGCCGAAACTCTCACCATCAAAGGCTCAAATACCTTCGGGCAGGACCTGGGTCCCGCCCTGATTTCCGAATTCACGGAACGGAATCCTGGCACGGCCATTGACCTGGAAACCGAGGGCAGTTCCAGCGGCATCGCAGCCCTGCTGGATGGCACGACCGACATCGCCTCCAGTTCCCGCCCGTTGAACGAGGACGAGGAACGCGTGGCCAGATCACGCGGCATCCGATTGGTCAACCATGTCGTGGGTTACTACGGCATCGCGGTCATCGTGAACGAACAGCTGCCGGTCCGGGCCTTGACCGACCGTCAGGTGCGCGATCTGTTTACCGGGCGGTTGGCCTCGTGGAGCAGCCTCGGTGGCCCGGATCTTCCGGTGAACGTCTATACGCCGCGCCGCGAGGATGGAACCTACCTCGGCTTCCAGGAACTGGCGATGGGACGCAAACCGTATGCCGCCGCGGCCCAGGCACGTAACGGGTATGTCGAAATCCATGCTGCTGTTGCGGCTGATCCCGCCGGAATCGGATTCGTGGACCTACGCACCGCACAACAGCCGGGCACCCGGGCCGTGATCATCAACGGTGTGCATCCCGCCCCGTCGGCCGTCGTCGAAAACCTCTACCCCTATGCACGCCAAGTCCGACTCATCACCAACCGGGACATGCGTTCCAAACCAGCCGCTTCATTCATTCGGTTCGTGCAATCGCGGGATGGCCAGCGAATCGTGGAGGCTACCGGTTTTGTCCCGCGCATGGCCGTGCCGATGGATCTTGGCGGAATGGCCCCGTAAGAGACTGGCGCGAATTAGAGTGACTCCCAGACGTCTTTCAGCAAGGCGTCGTCAACCTCGACGCCGAAGTCGACCTGTCCAATCGCACGGGCCAGTACAAACTTAACCTTTCCATCGGTGGTCTTCTTGTCGAGCGCCATCGCGGTCCGCAGCTCCGTCCAAGGCAGTGAACGCGGCTTGACCGGCAACTTCGCTCGCTGCAGCAACGTGGAAATTCGTTCGACCTCGGAACCGGGAAGTCCCAGTCGCTTTTCCGACAACCGCGCGGCATAGACCATACCGATCGCGATCGCTTCCCCATGCAGATACTTGCCGTACCCCGCGACCGCCTCGATTGCATGGCCAAGGGTATGTCCGAAATTGAGGATCGCCCGCAACCCCGATTCGGTCTCGTCCTGACTGACCACCTCGGCCTTGATCATGCAACTACGGCTGACCAGGTGCTCCAGCGTGATCATGTCGAGGCCCAGCGCAGCGTCGATCCCGGTCTCCAGGTATTCGAACAGGACTCGGTCGTAGATGATCCCGTACTTGATAATCTCGGCCAAACCGGAGCGGAATTCGCGCGAAGGTAGCGTCTTCAGCGTGGCCAGGTCGCATAGCACCAGGGAAGGCTGATGGAAAGCCCCGATCAGGTTCTTGCCGCGGCGCAGGTTGATCCCGGTTTTCCCACCTACCGCACTGTCCACCATCGAAAGCAAGGTCGTCGGGATCTGCACGTACCGGATGCCCCGCATGAAACTGGCTGCAGCGTAACCACCGAGATCACCAACGACTCCCCCACCGACCGCCAGCATGATCGATTTCCGATCCAGCCGCGCATCCAGCGCATCCTCGTAGATATTGAACAACCACTCCTGCGATTTGCTCTCCTCACCGGCCGGTACGACCGAACGCGGATAGGAGAGGCCGGCCTCGACCAGGCGCTGCTGCAACAGGTAGGTGTGGTGCCGATCCACCTCGTCATCGGTAACCAACAAACCCTTGGCCGGGGCGAGGTTGTAGTCGCGCAACCATTTCGGCAACTGGTCAAGCAGACCGGCCTTGATCTGGATATCGTAGGAGCGGGGCCCCAGTTGTACCTGCACATTCATGGGTCAGATGATTCCTTCGGACTTTCGCCCATCCACTATGCTCCCGACGGACCACGCATGCCCACACAAAAAAGCCGCGCCGGACATGATTTTTTTGCCTTCCGGCTGGACCTCAAGCAAACGAACCGCACCCTCGCCGACGGCCACCACCGGGCCATCGCCCCGTACCGACAGCACCTCACCCGGCCGTCCCGCACCATCAGCGGCTTCGGCCCGCCACACCTTGATGGTCTGTCCTTGATGCACGATATACGCGCACGGCCAGGGCTGGAAACCGCGCACGCGGTTAACGATCCGCGCGCTCGGCCACGCCCAGTCGATCCACCCATCCATCTTGCTGATCTTCGGCGCATACGTCGCCGCCGCCTCGTCCTGCGGAACCGCAGGCGCACGCCCCTCCTCGAGCAGGTCGAGCGCCTTGATCATCAGTTCCGCACCCAACTCGGCAAACCGGCTGCTTAACGTGGCCGCCGTATCACCGGGAAATACCGGATACCGCTCCTGCAAGATGACATCCCCCGCATCCATCTTCTGGACCACGCGAAAGATCGTGACCCCGCTTTCCGTTTCCCCTTCGGCAATCGACCACTGGAGTGGTGCCGCACCGCGGTACTTCGGAAGCAATGAGGGATGTACGTTGATGACCCCGCAGCGCGGAAACGCGAGCACCCGGGTCGGGATGTACTGGCCAAACGAAGCAACCGCGATCACCTCCGGACGCCATGCCGCCAACTGCGCCATCGCCTCCGCGCCTCCGATTTTCTCTGGCGTCATCACCGGCACACCGGCATCCAGCGCTGCCTGGTGGATCACTCCGCGCTGTACCTGCCGGTTGCGCCCGCTCGGCCGGTCCGGCTGCGCCGCCACACCGACCAGTTCGTGGCGACCGCCGGCCGCCAGAACCCGGAAGGACGGCACAGAAAACCCGGATGAACCGAGGAAAACCACCCGCATGGCTCAGCCCCGCTCCTCGAATGACAGTTGCGTGTTCACGGCAATGTGATAAAAAACCTTCATGAACCTATCGAATCTCCGGGGCATCTTGGGTTATATCGCCCGCTTCCGCGATAAAATCTTTGTCCTGAACATCGACAGCGAGATCCTCGCCGCCGACACCTTCCACAACCTGCTGCTCGACATTTCGGTGCTGCGCAGCCTGAACATCAAGATCGTGCTCGTCCATGGCGCAAGCCTGCACATCAAGCAGCTCTCCGCCACGATGGGCAGCCCCTATTCCGACCTCGATGGCATGGGCATCACCGATGCCGACACCCTCAAACTTTCAGTGCTCGCCGCTAACCGGCTCGCCCACGATATCCTCGAAGGCCTGCGCGACACCGACCAGCGCGCCGTGGTCACCAACGCCATCATCGCCCACCCCGCCGGCATTATCGACGGCGTGGACCAGCAATTCACCGGGCAGGTCGAACGCGTCGAGACCGGATTCCTCGAGGACCTGCTGGAACAGGACATCATCCCGGTTATACCGCCACTCGGCATGGATGGCAACGGCCAGACCTTCCGGGTAAACTCCGATGGCGTAGCCCTCGAGGTCTCCGAGGCGCTGAAAGCCGCGAAACTGATGTTTATCACCACCAGCAACGGTGTGCGCGGAAGCGGGACCCTCCAAGCCCAGTTTTCCGTGGCCGAGGCGGAGGAGTACCTGAAGAAGAACCGGCAGGCGATCGACAAGGAAATGAATTCGAAACTCCGCCACGGGGTGCGCGCCTGCCGCAACGGCGTGTCCCGCGTGCACATCATCGACGGCCGCCAGGACGCCGCGCTGCTGAGCGAGATCTTCTCGAACGAAGGCATCGGCACGATGATCCATGCCAACGAGTACCAGGCCATCCGCCGAGCCCGCAAGAAGGACGTCGGGGCCATCATGGGCTTGATCCGCGACTCCGTGGAATCAAAACAACTGCTGGAGCGCACCCGCGACGACATCGCGAAACGGATCAACGACTACTTCGTGTTCGAGATCGATCGCAACATCCTCGGCTGCGTAGCCCTCCGCACCTACCCGACGAAGCCCAAACCGATCGCCGAGCTCGAATGCCTGTTCGTCGCCGAATCCCACGAGAACCAGGGCATCGGCCGCAAGTTGATGAACTTCATCGAGAACCAGGCGCGCATCATGGGCGTCGAACGCCTGTTCGCCCTGTCCACCCAGGCCTTCAACTACTTCAACCAGAAGGGCGGCTTCGCGGTCGGCGATCCCTCGATGCTGCCCGCCGACCGCCAGACCATTTACAGCAAGAGCGGTCGCCAATCCCGTGTGCTCTACAAGGACCTCGCCTAGAGGTTCGGCGTGACTGGCACCCGGATCATCACCCGCCACCCGGCGGGTAGCGGGGAATGGGTGTGCTGGCGCGATCCGGTCGCCACGTTCTCAACCCATCAAACCGGCGACGTCACCGCGACCCTGCGCGCCATCGAAAAGCAAGTTGCCCGCGGACACCACGCCCTCGGCTTCCTTGCCTACGAGGCGGGTGCCGCCTTTGATCCCCACTTCATGATCCAAACCGGAGCCACCCCAACGCTACCCCTGCTCTGGTTCGCACTGTTCGAGGAGTGCACGCCCTTCACGCCCCCGGCCCCCACCCCCACCCCCCCTCTGGTCTTGCGGCCGGACCTCTCGCGCGCGGACTACCGTCACGCCCTCGCCTTGATCAAACGTCATATCGCCGCCGGTGACACCTACCAGGTGAACTACACCTTCCTTCTGCGTGCCGGTGCCCAACCCGCCCTGCCGGAGCTTTTTTCCCACCTGGTCGACCGGCAACCCTCCCCTTTCGCCATGCTGATCGAAACACCCGCCTTCAGCATCGCCTCGACCTCGCCCGAACGCTTCTTTTCGCTGGACGGCGAGCGTATTCGTGTCGAGCCGATGAAAGGAACCTGCCCCCGCGGCCCCCTCCCCGAACTCGACCGTCAGGCCGGCGCCGCCCTGCGCGCCTCCGTGAAAAACCGCGCCGAAAACGTGATGATCGTAGACATGATGCGGAACGACCTCGGCCGCATCGCCGACCCCGGCTCGGTGAACGTCGCCTCCCTGTTCGACGTAACCCCGTGGCCGACCCTGTGGCAGATGACCTCGACCGTGACCGCCACCACCACCGCCAGCATCCCCGACCTCTTCCATGCCCTGTTTCCGTGCGCCTCGATCACCGGCGCCCCCAAACTCAAGACCTCGGAAATCATCGCCGCGCTCGAACCCGGCCCGCGCGGCCTCTACACCGGTGCGATCGGCCGCTGGTCCCCCAACCGACAGGCTGAATTCGCCGTCGCCATCCGCACCCTCGTCTCCGATCACTCCGCCCGCACCCTGACCTATGGCGTCGGCAGCGGCGTCGTCTGGGACTCCGACCCCGACGAGGAATTCCGCGAATGCCTTTTGAAAGCCCGCGTACTGCATGACACAACACCACCGTTTCGATTGCTGGAAACCATGCGGTGGGATCCCGTCGCCGGCTATATCCTGCGCGACCGACACCTCGACCGCATGGCCATATCCGCCGAACACTTCCAGCGACCCTTCGCCCGCCCTCGCATTCAGGAAAAACTCGACGCCCTCGCCCGTACGTTTACCGACCACCCGCAACGCATCCGATTGCTGCTCGACCACCGCGGCCGCATCACCCTCCAGCACCAACCCGCCGACCAGCCCGCCGTCTACGATCACCGCGAACAGGCCCCGATCCTTACCGCCCGCATCGACACGCGCCGAACCAACCCCGACTCGCTTTTCCTGTACCATAAGACCACCCGGCGCGCCCTCTACCAGCAGGCCCGACGCCGCTGCCCCGATGCCGACGAGACCCTGCTGGTCAATTCCCGCAGCGAACTGATGGAATTCTGCAATGGCAACCTCGCCCTCGAACGTGACGGGCGCCTCCTCACCCCCGACCTCGCCGCCGGCCTGTTGCCCGGCGTCTTCCGCGCCGAGCTGATCGACCGGAAGGTCCTTGTTCCCGCCCGGCTGACCCTTGAAGACCTGACCCACGCCAACACCCTCTACTGGCTCAACTCCGTGCGCGGCTGGCGGCGGGTCACCCTGCTTTCCTAGACACCCCGCGCGACAAGCCTGCCCGGCCAGGTGGCGTTGTTCGGGTGTCGGGTGTCGTCCCTGCGCCCTGGTTATCCGGGGCTATTCCCGATTCCTGTAGCTCCGGCGATGTTCGCCGGAGGCGGAACGTGTGCCGGATCAGGATCGGGTACGCGGTGAGGGCCACACCTTCGGCGGGCAATGACCACGGATGTCGTTCGTACTCGTAATCCTAATCCTGCTCATAATCCCGCCGGACGATTACGGGTTCGAGGGTCGTCCCTGTAGCCGGGATCGGTGATCGCGGTGGATCGGACCCGGATCCCGTCCAGGATCAGCGGGATCTACCGCGCATCGAGTATTCACACACCACGTCAACCCGGGTATACTTTGCCCCCTATGCCGCGTTTGTGGGGACGCTCGATCGGCTGGGGGATTCTCGCCATGGCCATGCTTTGGCCCTGCGTGAGCCCTGCCATCCAGGTTCGCCTGGCCACCTACAACGTCCTGTTCGGCGTTGGCACCCCCGGCAGCAACGACTACCTTGCCGTGCGCAGCATCCTGCAACGGGTGAATGCCGATGTGATTGGTTTTCAGGAATTGCTGAACAGTGACCATGACAATTGGGTAACCCTTGCCGCCGATCTCGGGTACCCTTACCTTGCCTATGGCACGAGTGCCGGACCCCTCACCGGCTCACAACGCCTCGGCTTCTTCAGTCGCTACCCGATCCGCTCCGCCACCGAGGTCACAGAATTTCCCGGCGCAACCGAACTGACACGCTACCCACTCCGTGTGGTCATCGACATCCCCGGCGCACTGAATCCATTCGCGGTTTACACCGTGCACCACAAGGCCAGCTCCGGCAGCGCCAACCAATTCCGCCGCGCCATCGAAGGACGACGCGTCCTGTCCAACCTGGTCGCCTACATTGAAAACAATCCGCTCGATACCGAATACGCGATCATCGGCGACTTCAACGAGGATGTCGCCAACAGCCAGACCGCCGCATTCACCAACCAACCCTCCGGACTCCCCACCTCGTACCAACTGGGCTCCGATGTGCAGTTCCCGGTTGCCTACCGCCTGTTCCCGACCGACCGCTTCCTCCCTGCCGGACTGCTCCCCGTGACTGCCGTGCAGGAGGACACCACGAATACCAGCACCTACACCAGCGGCGGACGCCTCGACTACCTCTTGCTCAGCCAGGACATCCGCGAAAATCCCTATGGCGCTCCGGCGGGCGAAGTGTACAACTCGATCCGCGATGATGGCATCGGCGGTCTTCCCAAATTCGGCCCACCGCTTCCCGCAACCACCAGCGCGAGCGCCTCCGATCATTACCTGGTGTTTACCGACTTCCACCTGATTGATGCCCTGGCTTGCGTGAACCCGGTTCTGCTTCTGAGTGAAATCGTTGCCCACCCGACCCCCGGCGCATCCTACATTGAACTGCACAACTCCGGCACCGCCTCCCTCACCTTCACCAACCACGCCGTGGTGCTTTACCTGAATGGCAGCGACCCCGTGCAAATTCCCATCGCCGGCACCCTCGGCGCCGGCAGTTCCATGGTCATCGCTGCCCAATCCAACGCCTTTACATCCGTGTTTACCGGCCGCACCCCCCATCTCGTGAATACGAACCTGCTTGCCTTGGACGGGAACGACGTCGTAGCCCTCCGCAACGCCGACAACCGCATCACCGATTTGTATGGCGTGATCGGTGAACCGAACGGTCCGGCCGACTTCTCGATGATCTGGGCCTTCGCCACCAGCCGTGTTCAGCGAATCGCCGGGGTGAGCGATCCGATCAACCCGTGGTCCGCGATCGAATGGAGCAAAGCTCCGGCCGCCCTCGCCACCCCCGGCGACCACGCCGCCTGCAACGCCGCCAGCGTCTTCTTCCAGTCCACCGCCACCATCCCCGCCGCCCCCGCCACCGGCCAGTCCGTGCGCATCACCGCCGCCATCGTACCCAACGGCACCGCCTCCAACCTCGCGGCCGTTGCCACCTGGTCGCTGAACGGGGGCCCCACCCTCACCCAGACCCTGTCCCTCGCCACCAATGGCAGCTGGGAAACCGCTCCGTTCAACCCCGATGCGTCCGCCGGCGACACGTGGACCTGGCAGGTCACCGCCACCTTCTCCGGCCCCGGCGCCACGCCGGTCACCTCCACCCCCGCCACCTACACCTTTCCGCTGCCGCCCGTCGCCCCCGGCACCGTCCAACCCCGCTTCAACGAGGTCGAGCCGGACGACAGCAGCTCCGATGACCAGGAATTCATCGAGGTGATCGGCCCCGCCGGCCTGAACCTCGCCGGCTACCGGATCGTGCATCACGACGGGGCCAACACCGGGGATGATCCCATCTGGAGTGTTACGTTTCCCTCGTTCGTGTTACCGGATGACGGAATTCGCGACGACCAGGGCCGCCCGCTCGGCTTCTGCGTCCTCGTCACCAACAACAGCCTGACCGTCGCCAACATCGATCTCTTCATCATCCCCGGCACCATGCAGAACGGACCGGACGGACTGGTCCTGTACGACCCCGCCAGCAACATCGTCGATGCGATCGCCTGGGGTGGCGCCGGCGACATGCCCCTCGATGACCCGGGCACCGTGTTCACCAACATCGCCCCGACCGAAAACAACTTCCTCCACCTGCTCACCGCCAACACGACCGACCTGACCCACCAGGCCCCCAATGATGTGCTCGGCGATCCCGGCACCGGCTGGCTGCGGGCGAACCCAACACCTGGCGCCATCAACATCGGGCAGACCTCCGGCGTGATCCGCATCGCCGCCACCGCCATCGGCGACCAGGATCTCGACAGCTTCCCCGACAACATGGACAACTGCCCCACCGTGTTCAACCCGACCCAATCCGACCTCGATGGCGATGGCATCGGTGACGCCTGCGATCCCGACCGCGACAACGACGGCATCCCCGACCTCGCCGACAACTGCCCCTTCGCCACCAACGCCCTGCAATCCGATCTCGATGCCGACGGGATCGGCGATGCCTGTGACGAGGACCTCGACGGCGATGGCATCGACAACGACGACGACCTGTGTCCCGCCGTGCATGATCCCGCCCAGACCGATACCGACCTGGACGGCCTCGGCAATGCCTGTGATCCGGACGATGATGGCGACGGGATACCGGACACAACCGACAACTGTCCTCTGATCCCCAATCCCGGGCAAGCCGATCTAGACGGCGACGGCCTCGGTGATGCCTGTGATTCCGACCGCGATGGCGACGGGATCGACAATGCGCTCGACAACTGCCCGGACTTCCCCAACCCCGCCCAGACCGACGCCAACAACAACGGGGTTGGCGACCTGTGCGAGCAGGACAGCGATACCGACGGCGTCCCCGACCTCGCCGACAACTGCCCCACCGTACCGAACGTCAACCAGCGAGACAGCGATGGCGACGGGATCGGCGACGCCTGCGATCCCTGCACCGGCACCCTCATCGCCACCACGCTGGTCAGTGCCGCCTTCACCACCGGCCTACCCGCCGGATGGGCCATCACCACCAACGGTCAAGTCAGCCAAGGGTGGCGCTTTGACGACCCGGTATTCCGCGGAAACCGCACCGGAGGGTCGGGACCATTTGCCATCGTCGAAAGCTCCCTTCACTCCCGGAACCTGCAACTGGCCACCCAACTCCGCACGCCCCCCCTCAACCTGCGCTTTGCCCAGCAGGCGAGCCTGGTATTCCGCACCTTTTTCGACTACCGCACCGCACGCAGCAACGAAGTCGCCGATGTGGATGTCAGCGTCAACGGTACTTCCGGACCGTGGAGCAACCTCTGGCGCCGCACCGCCGATGCCAGCGGGACCTTCTCCCTCGACCTCACTCCGTTCGCGGGCGCATCCAACGCGGTCATCCGCTTCCACTTCTACAACGCGTACCAGGAGAACTACTGGCAGGTCGATGATGTCTCCGTGCCGTGTGTGATCTGCCTGCCGCCGCCGGATACCGATGGCGACGGCATACCCGATCCTGTCGACAACTGCCCCAACCTCGCCAACCCCGGACAGGAAGACCTGGACGGGGACGGAATCGGCGACCCGTGCGACCCCGACCGCGATGGCGATGGGCTCCCCGATCTGTGGGAAACGCAGCATTTTGCCGCACCGACCCCGGCCCTTCCGGGCGCCGACAGCGACGGCGATGGCGTCGTCAACCTTGACGAATTCATCGCCGGTACCGATCCCACCAATGCCCTGTCCTTCCTCGCCATCGCCCTCCCCGACATAGCCGACGGGACAGGAGACTGTCGTGTCCCGGTCACCGCGACCGGCCGCATCTACACCCTCCAGTGGAAACCCGACCTCAATGTCACCGGCACCTGGACCGAGACCAGCCAGACCCGCACCGGTACCGGCGCTGCCGTCACCTTCTCCTTCACCAACAGCGAACCCATCCTGTTCCTGCGCGTCGGCGTACGGATGGCCCCCCAGCCCTAGGCTGATACGGGACAGGGTCGTGCCGTTTCCGCGCGGGTCGCCGCTGCCCTTGACGAGTCCGTGCCGGCAAAAAAAACGCGGCGCGCATCGTGGGATGCGCGCCGCGGCTCGGTCCATTCAGGATCCCGGTCAGTGGTTGTTCGCGGTCTTGCGTTCCACGTTGGAGAACAATTCCTCGCCGGTATCAGTCCTGGTGATCATGAACTCCTCGACGTGGATGTGCTGCGACGCCACAAAGGTCATGTGGCCATGGTACTTCTCCTCCAGCTCGACCAGGATCGCCTCGTCCTCGGTGCGCAGCCGTTCGAGCACGATCGGGTTGACCGTGATCTTGACGGGCAGCGGACGTTCGGCCGTGGACCGGTGGCGGCGCATGACCTCCCCGACCCTTCGCTGGATCTCCACGCTCATGCTCATCGCCGAAAGCACCTTGCCACGGCCATCGCAGTACGGGCAGTTCATGTAGGTCGTCGCCCGCACGCTCTCCTCATGGCGCTGGCGGGTCATTTCCATCAGCCCCAGCGGCGACAGCGGCAGCACGTTGGTGCGCGACTTGTCGCGCTGCAACGCCTCCTTGAGCTTGCGGTGCACCTGGTTCTGGTTCTTCTTCTGCTTCATGTCGATGAAGTCGATGACCACCAGGCCGCCGATGTTGCGCAAGCGGAGCTGGCGGGCGACTTCATCCGCCGCCTCCAGGTTGACCTGGAGGATCGACTCCTCCTGGTTGTTGCCACCCTTGTGGCGTCCAGTGTTGACGTCGATCGCGATCAGCGCCTCGGTCTCGTCGAGGATGAGGTAGCCGCCACCCTTGAGCCAGACCTTGCGGCTGAATGCATTCTCCAGTTGGCGCTCGATATCGAAGTGCTCGAAGATCGGGGCATCACCATCGTAGGTCTGCACCCGGGCGCGTGAACGCCGGGCGAAACGGGCGATGATCTGCTTGATCCGCTGGCACTCGTCCTTCGAATCCACCACAATCCGGTCGATGTCCTCGGTCAAAGCGTCGCGAACGATGCGCTCCACGAGATCCGGTTCCTGGTACAGGCGGCACGGAGCCGGGACATCGCGCATGATCCGGGCCATCTCGTTCCAGATCTCGGTCAGGGCGCGGATGTCGCGCACGAAGCTGACCTTGCGTGCACCCGAGCCGGCGGTGCGGACGATAATGCCGTTGTCGCCGGGCAGCGGCAGGCGGGCCAGCACTTTCTTCAGGCGCTCACGCTCCTTCGCATCCTCGATCTTCCGTGAGACGCCCTTCAGCCGTGATCCTGGCATCATCACCAGGTACCGACCGGGAATGCTCAGGTTCGCGGTCACCCGCGGCCCCTTCGTGCCGATGGCGGCCTTGGTGACCTGGACGATGATTTCCGAGCCGATCGGGAACCGCTTGGCGATTTCCTCCGACGAGTACCGCTTCTGGCGGCTGCTGCCCCGTTTGCCGCTCTCGATCCCCTCCTCCGCCTCCAACCGCACCGTGTCCTCCGGGATCATGTCCCAGTAGTGGATGAAGGCGTTTTTCTTCAAGCCGAGGTCGATGAACGCCGCCTGCAACCCGTCTTCAAGGTTCTGGATCTTGCCCTTGAAGATGCTGCCGACGATGCGGTCTTCGCTGCTGCGCTCGATGAAGAAGTCCTCGAGTTTGCCCTCTTCAAGGATGACCACGCGTGATTGCAGGCTTTCCTTGTTGATGACGATTTCCTTTTTGATCTTACGACGCATGAGCATTTTGATAAACTCCCACATAATCTTGCTCCGTTATCTGTCTATCCGGCGTACATACACGCTTTGCACCAGGCCGAGCCCGACCATGGTGCTGATCATGAACGAACCGCCATAACTGATGAGCGGGAGGGGCAATCCCGTGATCGGCGCCAGGCCGACCGTCATGGCGATGTTCACGAACATGTGGCAGAACAGGCTGGTGGTGATCCCGGCGGCCAACAGGCGGCCCAGGCGGTCGCGGGCGCGGATGGCCGCGCGGATTCCACAACCGAGGATCACGGCATACAACCCCAGCACTAGGGCTGCCCCGGCGAATCCACTCTCCTCCGCAATTACGGAAAAAATGAAGTCGGTCGGCGCAACCGTGCGGGGCAGAAACCCCAGAATGTTCTGCGTCCCCATTAGATATCCTTTGCCTCCCAGACCACCCGAGCCGACGGCAATTTCCGACTGGATCTTGTTCCAGCCGGCACCGAGCGGATCGCGTCCGGGATCCAAAAAAACCAGAATTCTCTCCTTTTGATAATCATCCAACACGTACCAACCCAGGGGCGACAGCAACAGGCCGATCACCCCCAGGATCACCAAGTAACGAAGCGGCACCCCGCCGACAAACAACAGCGCAAGCGTGACCGGGAGCAGCATCAGCGCCGTGCCCAGGTCGGGCTGCTGCAGCACCAGCACGAACGGAATGGCCATCAACCCGAACACCGCGAAGAAGGTCTTGGCCGAGGCCATGTCGCGGGAGGGCGGACTGAGATAGTGGGCCAGCACGAGCAAGGTTCCGATCTTGGCGAACTCCGAGGGCTGCACCTGGATTCCGAACAGGTTAAGCCACCGCGTGGAGCCGTAGATCTTCACCCCCATGAACAGCACCAGCACCAGCAGGACCAGGCAGACGATGAACAGCCACCATGCATTGTCGGCCAGTTGCCGGTAGTCGGTCATCACCGCCAGCGCGAAGGCGACCAGGCCGGCGACCGCCCACACCGCCTGCTTGCGGGTCAACTCGGTCATCCACTCGTTGTCACCCCGGTACGAGGCGCTGTAGATGAACAGAATCCCGATGCCCATCAACGCGAGCACCGCGAACAGGAAGATCCAGTCGAGCCTCGCCAGCATCGAACCCTTTTCCTCGCCGTGTTTCATCAACCCGCCCCCCCGCCCACGGCGGCAGGCTGGCTCTCCGGAAACAAGGCCTGCATCAACAGCTTCATGCGCGGTGCGGCCGTCTCGCCGCCCGACACCCCTTCGTCGATCAGCATCGCCACCGCATACCGCGGGGCATCAAACGGAGCAAAGGCGACCATCCATGCATGGCGGCGCTTCTCGTCCTTGCGGCCGAACTCCGCCGTGCCGGTCTTGCCCGCCATGACCACGCCGGGAATACGCGCGGTACGTCCGGTTCCGGTGGGCGACATCACGACATCCTTCATCCCCAGCCGGACAATGTTGAGGTGCTTGCGGTCCCATAACATCCGGTTGACCACGACCGGATCCAGGGTGCGGAAGGTCTCGCCCGCCTCCGGTCGCACACCGAGGATCAGACGCGGCTGGTAAACGATGCCGCCGTTGGCCAGCGCCGCCGTCATGACCGCCATCTGCAACGGTGTGGCGAGCAAGGCCCCCTGCCCGATCGACACGTTGCAGGTGTCGCCATCGCGCCACCCGTCCTCGTACACCCGCCGCTTCCAGGCCGCATCGGGCACCAGGCCGCGCGCCTCACCATCAAGCGCAATCCCGGTGCGATCCCCCATCCCGAAGGCGCGCGCCATGTTCGCGATCGCATCGATCCCGCTGTCGAGACCGACATGGAAACAATAGACGTTGCACGATCCCTCGATGGCCTGCTCGAGGTTCACCGGTCCGTGCCCGGAACGCAGCCAGCACCGGAAGGTGACGTTGCCGAGCCTGAAGTAACCGGGACAGTGGTGGACATCCTCCGGTCGAGCCTTGCCGTTGACCAACCCGGCCAGCGCGGTAATCATCTTAAAGGTGCTGCCGGGCGGATAGGTGCCCGCGATGGCCCGGTGAAGCAGCGGGGTGTTGGGATCATCGTTGAGTGTCTTCCAGTTCTCCGAGCTGATGCCGGGAATAAACTGGTTGAGGTCGTACCCCGGCGAACTGGCCAGCGCGATGACGTCGCCGTTGTTCGGATCGATCACCACGATCGAGCCCGCCGTATCGCTGAGGATCGACTCGGCGGTCTGCTGGATCTTCGCATCGAGCGACAACATCAAGTCGTGCCCGCGACGCGGCGTGCGCATGCCGATGTCATTGCGTCGGTACCCCGAAACATCCACCCGTAACAGCCGCCCGCCGGCCTCGCCGCGCAGCAGATCATCCATCGACTTTTCCACCCCGGCCCGTCCTGCCATTTCGGGCAGGTAATAGTGGTAGGATTCCTCCTCGTTCTCGACCTTGGCCGGCTCGGCGCGTCCGACATAGCCGATGGCGTGGCAAGCCAGCGCCCCGAGCGGATAAACCCGCACCGGCTGGGTGTAGATATCCACCCCGGGCACCGACAAACCGGATTCGACCAACCGGGCCAGGGCCGCCTCGGGCAATTCACGCCAGACCACCAACGGCAACGGCAGGCGGCG
Source organism: uncultured Verrucomicrobiota bacterium (assembly GCA_937872895.1). Classification (GTDB taxonomy): domain Bacteria; phylum Verrucomicrobiota; class Kiritimatiellia; order CAIVKH01; family CAIVKH01; genus CALMUP01. The sequence goes on along the minus strand of CALMUP010000008.1, from coordinate 20,780 downwards.
GCGGATGTGGGTGCGGATAGCCTCGCGATCGATCTCCGGGGAAAGCTGGACGATGGCACTCAGGTTGGAGACCACCGACTCGACGTGGTCCACCGTGCGCTTCAACGGACCGGGTTGGCGCAACTCTTCGAGGTACAAGGCCACGCCATGAGCCGGACGATTTTCCGCCAGCACGTTTCCCTGCCGGTCATACAGGCAGCCCCGTACGCCCGGCAGGCGCACCCGGCGGATGCTTTGCTTGGCCAGGTCCACCTCGTATTGCCCCGTGTTGGCCACCTGGATGCGCCACAGGAACGCCCCCAGCAGGGCAATGCCCAGCAGGAACACCAGCAGCATCAGACGAAGACGCAACAGGTCGTCATCCAATACCGTAGTAGGTGCGTTTCGCGCCTTCATCGTCGGAATTTCCTTCAATCAATCCAAGTTTCTCTTCCAGCAGGTGGGTCAATCCCACGATCACCGGGCCAGCCACCAGCCCGAGTACCGCCGCGCCCCCCACCTTGAGCAACAGCCACCCGGGCTGCCACCCGATCAAATCTCCCTGCACCAGCATCAACGCCAGGAACACCGTCACACCGGCATGCAACAACGACGTCAACACCATGTGGGTCAATGGCGACTGCAGCACGATCACCTCGCGGTAGCGCTCGATGATCAACGCCCCGACCGCGAACCCGAACGAGGAGTAGCCGATCGGGATCAGACTCAAGCTGTCCTGGAACAACCCGCCGAGCAGGGCGGCCGCCAGCATCATCGCCCCGCCCCGGAACAGCGTGTAGTACACCACGATCGCCCCGAGCACCGGCGTGCTGGCATACCCGAGCCAGGCCAGCGCCGGAATAAACGCCTGCAAAGCAGTGCCGGCCAGAAGCAGGAACAACAGGGCGATCACCTTCACGGACCCGCCTCCTTCCGCTTCATCACGAAGACGTACCGCAGGTTCCCGAGGTCGGCGTGGGTGATCACATCAGCCTGCTGGAACAGGCCCGAGTGGTCGGTGGTGACGCGGTCGATGTAACCGATCGGGATGTTCGCCGGGAATACGCCGCCGAGCCCGGAGGCGACCACCTCGTCACCCGGTTCGATATCGTCATTCTTGTGGATGAATTCCATCCGGCAGAACACCTGGCCGGACCAGGACGGGCCGCGCCCGTTGACCACGCCGAATGAACCGGTGCGGAGAACGCGGGCGGAAACCTTGCAGGCCGGATCGGAGAGCAGCAATACATCGGCGGTATTGCGCGACACCGCGACGGTTTTTCCGACCAGTCCGTCCAGTGACACCACCGCCATGTTCTCCGCGATACCATGACCCGATCCCTTGTTCAGGCGAATGGTCTGCCACCAGCCGTCGCGGCTGCGGGCCAGCACCTCGGCGGCAATCCATTCCGTTTCGGGCGGCGGGGAAAACTTCAGCTGGCGGCGCAACTCGGCATTCTCCGCCTCCAGCGCGCGAGCCTGGTTGCGTTCCGCCTGCAAACGGGCCACCTCCAGCCGGAGCTGGTCGTTCTCACGGGCCAGGCTGGGGATCCGGCCCACCGAGGCAAAAAAGTGGCGACCGGCCCCGACCAGGCCATCCACCGCGCTTTGCAGCGGCCGGGCTGTCTCCCGAAACATCGCCTTGATCCCGGAGGATAGCGATGCGGGGAGGTTGAGCAGGGCGAGCACCACCACGGCGACGATCACCCAGCGAATCAAGGTTCGATCATTCACGACATTCCAATCCTGCCAATTGGAGCGGGCCGACACGGCCCGGTCCTGTTACCACGACGCGGCGGGAGGATGATGCGGAAGTGCGGAGGGACTTAGTAGGTGCGCTCGGTGCGCGCCACCTTGCGGAGGAAATTCAACTCATGCAGGACTACGCCGGTGCCTTCGGCCACCGCGCTCAATGGATCGTCCGCCACATGCACCGGAAGGCCGGTCTGTTCGGCGATCAACTTGTCCAGTCCACGCAACAGGGAACCGCCACCCGCCAGCACCATACCGCGGTCCACCAGGTCCGCGGACAGTTCAGGGGGGCACCGTTCCAAGGTAATTCGCACCGCTTCCACAATGGCGGTAACCGGCTCCTGCAACGCCTCACGGACTTCCTCGGAAGTCAGCGTGAGCGTCTTCGGTAAACCGGCGACCAGGTCCCGGCCCTTGACCTCCATGGTCATTTCCTCGTCCAGAGGATAGGCCGATCCGAGGGAGATCTTGATCTCCTCCGCCGTACGCTCGCCAATCATCAAATTATATACCCGCTTCAGATACTGGACGATAGCCTCGTCCATTTCATCTCCGCCTACCCGAACACTGCGGCTGAACACGATACCGGCCAGCGAGATCAGCGCCACTTCCGTGGTGCCACCCCCGATGTCCACGATCATGTTGCCGGCCGGTTCCTGAACCGGCAAGCCGACCCCGATGGCCGCAGCCATCGGTTCCTCAATCAAAAACACTTCCCGCGCACCGGCATGAACGGCGGAATCCTTGACGGCGCGCTTCTCCACCTCCGTGATGCCGCTGGGTACGGCCACGATAACGCGTGGACGGACCAACTTGCGGCGGTTCTGCACTTTACGAATGAAATAGCGAAGCATGGCTTCGGTGATCTCGAAGTCCGCGATCACGCCGGCCTTGAGCGGGCGGATGGCGACAATGCTGCCGGGCGTACGGCCGAGCATGCGTTTGGCTTCCTCCCCGACCGCCAACACCCGGCTGGTGCCGGCCTGGATGGCCACCACCGACGGCTCGCGCAACACGATCCCGCGGTCACGTACGTACACCAGCGTGTTCGCGGTACCGAGGTCAATGCCGATGTCGTTGGAAAGAGAATTGAATAAGTGGCCAAACATGTTGGTCAATCCGTGGTTTAAAGTGCGGCTACTGTGGTTCAGAAGTACCGTGCCGTCAAGCGATAATCTGGTTTACTCATACCGGACCAAACCGGCGGAAGAACCGCGGATGGAGCGGAAGGGGTGAATCGTTCAAGGGAATGCCTGACTGCACCACAATCGGTACAATCAAGGACAGACAAGCCAACATTGTATGTCCCTGTTGATTCCTTGTATGTCCCTGTTGATTCGTCCCTGTTGATTCCCCTGTTGGTTCCTTCTCATGGCCTTATCCGCGTATCTCCGCGCTATTCGCGGTTCCTTTTCAGTGCAATCAGGGACAGACAATCGCCGATAGGCTATGTCCCCGTTGACCTTCCCGTTGTTCTCTCCGCGTCCTTCAGCGGAGCCCGCCCTGGCGGATACGCCTTCGGCGGGCGGGTGGTCAGGCGTCGGGAGGGGTGTTGCCGGGTGGAAAGTACGGGAGGACCCGCGTGAAGGTGCGGGTTGCGCCGAGGCTGTCCGTGACGTCCAGCGAGATGGTCACATCCCCCACTCCAAACGTATTTGCCGGGATGTGCAGGGTCGGAGTGTTCCAGCCACTGATGTTGGGGCTCGTCGGAGAGCACCGCCAGCGGTAGGTGAACGTGGTGTTCGTGCAGGTGCTTTGCGCCCTGATGATGGGTGAAGCGTCCAGCGTCACGGAAACGTTCGTTTGACGCCCTCCCCAAAAGAAGGTGAGCGTGGAGTACCCGTAGAAATGTGGAGGCGCCAGCAGGGCGGTGCAGGTCACGGGTGCCGCCGTCGTGTTCGCATGGACCAGGCGGTAGAAGCCGCTCGGCCCGGCGTTGTCCACCAGTGAGGCGAGCTCGTTGGTCACGACGACATTCGTCAACGTCGTCCACGTCGGATCCGTCAACTGCGTGGCCGTCTGCACGAAAAAGGGTCCCTTGTTGGTGGGCCAGTTCAGGCGGAACCCACTGCCGGCTTTTTCGGTGGAGGCGATGGACGCACTCCGGCTCACGCGCAAGCTGTCCGCACGGAAGGTGCCGGGGAAAAAGGTGAAGAGTCGGATTTCATCGATCTTGCCGGCGAAGTTGCCATACATCGGGTTGTAGAACCGCGAACCGACGACAAAACCGCGGCTGTAAAAACTCGATTCATAGGATTTCACCGCGTTCGGGGCCTGGGTGGTCGACCCGGCCGGCTCGCCATTGACATAAAAGGTGGCGACGCCGTTGTCACGCACAAGGGCCAGATGGGTCCAGACATTGGTCTCGATCTGGGTGGTGCCAAATTCCACAACACCGCCAAACCGGGCCAGGACGGATGACCCGCCCTGAATGATGCCGAAGCCGTTCCACAAAACATTCGGCGTGGCTTCGGAATTGCCGTTGTATACGATGTAGCGCGTGTCGCTGTCCGACGCCAGCTTCACCCAGCATTCGAGGCCGAAATTGTCGGTGATGGTACTGCTGAAATGTCCTGAAACATAACAGGGATGGTCCTGGTAGCCCCCGAGCGGGCTGGCGAAAAACTCCATCGACCGTGTACTGCCCGCCGCAGGGTCGGAGGGGACATCGGCGGAATAGGCGGGCCGGTTGACGCTGTACACGCTGCTGGTGACCAGGTTGTTGCCCATCGCGAGATCGACCGTTCCCGTAGTCGCGATACCCGGTATGCCGCCTTCCGCCTCACCCATCGGATAGTAGTTGAGGGTCCTGACCGGCGGAATCGGCGCATACAAGCCCGAGGGGACGTTGGTCGGACCGTTCACATAGGTGCCATTGAGGGCCGCGCCGGTGGTGTCGGCGCGGTTGACCGCGGTGGTGCCGCCGGTCTCGTCGAACGGATAATAGGCCAGCAGATCGCCCTCTTCGCCGGTCAACGCCGTGTTCATCGCGGCCTGGATGAAGTTTGTCGGACGCGCGACGGACCAGATGCGGAAGTCCTCGATCGAAGCGTCCGCGTAGCCATCGGCAGCGTACAGGCTCCGCCCCACGTAGTTCGACGACCGCAGCACCACGTTCGGCGGCGTGAAGACGCCAGACGTCACGACGTTCCCATTCATGACGATCGCCGCGTTCGTCCCATCGTACGTGAACGCCAGATGCGTCCAGGCGTTCAGCGGGAGCGTGGTCGGCGACAGCAGGTCGCCCACCAAGCTGCCGCCGTTGTACCATCGGAAGATGGGCTGTCCGCTGCCGCCCGCCGACAGCGCGCACAGGATGTTGTTGTCGCCCGGTCCGTTGCCCGTTTCGAACAGGCGTCCCCAGTCGGCATGCGCCCGCACGTTGACCCACGCCTCCACGGTGAACTCCGGGCCGATCAGGGTATTGGGCGGAATCGCGACATGCTGGTTGGTGCCATCAAGGACCAGCGCCTGCCCGAACAGGTTCGTCTGCGCGCGCGCTCCCTGAAGCAAAACGAAACCCATCAGCGCGAGAAAAACCGCCATCCTGAGGGTTGAACACTTGCTAGGTATGTGTGCCATGACTGACTTCCTGGAATCCCCGATGTTACCCTGCAACGGTACACCGAACCAACGGGCGGCGAAACACATATTATGGAATGGGGCTTCCGGTTCACCCGGCTGGACAGATTCGACACGCCTTCTGCGTCCTCTGACGATGCGTGCTATGTCCCCGCTTTTCCCGTCCCCGTTTTTCCCCTTTTCTCACAAGGACAGACAGATGCTGATAAGCTATGTCCCCATTCGTTTCGTAGGCTATTCAGCTGGTGGTTCGGCGAGATTCGGGATTTCCAACTCGTACTCCACCGTGTCGTTTAACCGCAGTTCGCCGACCGTGCTGACCGGCAGCCGGCGTGGTGCATGCTGAGGGGTATGCAGGATGGCGTAGTTCTCGGCGAGACGTTGGAAAAGCTGCTGCACGGTCAAGCCGTCGCCGGCGATTTCCTGTCCGTCCGAACAGACCAACAGCCCCGATGCTGCCGTGCGGCAGGTAACCGTCTCGGATCGTGCAACATACCCCAGCACATCGTTGGTTCCGGGTGGACGAAGCAACGCATTCCATTCCACCGGAACACCCGGCAAGACATGGTAGGCCGGCGCAACCGAAGCCGGATACGCCTGCCCGTTGAGGAAATACAAACGGGGTGCCACCACCGAAGCACCCACCGCCACGGTCAACACCACCAAACCCATCCATCCAACCATCAACCTTTCCATCAACTCCTCCTGGTATCCCTGATCGTGCGCTTTGTCGTTCGCTTTGTAGAACCGGAACACGATGTCGACAACGCTCACGACGAAGAACGGGTGCCTGAGCCCTCCTATCAGGTCCCCGTTGGATTCCGGCTCGCTGATTTCCCGAAAAGAAGAGTCCGCGAATTGCACGGAAGGTGTGGATGGGGAGATGGTTATTGGCCGATGCCGGATTGGGAAAACATGATGTTGCTGTTCCGATCCGCGTACATCCGGGGTATCAGCGGTTCCCTCTTTAAGTTATTCTGTCGCGTCCTCAGGCGCATGACATTCTCAGGTAATCCGCGTGTCCAGATCCCCCTCCGTGACCTCTGTGTCCTCTAGCGAAGCGGGTGGTTCAACCTTCTTCCTTCGCGGAAGCGCGGGGGATCACGCCTCGGGTGCGGGTTGGTGGGAGAGCGGCTGGGAGAGTTGCTCGATGCGGTCGTAGTCGATCGGCGACTTGCGGAAAATCTTGCCGAGAATCGCGCCGACGAGGTTGCGGCGGCGTTCGAGTCGGTCGGTGTCCGACAAGCCCGACAGGTCCATGAAGCCGGCGGCCATGCTGTCGTGTCCGCCAGACGAGCCCTTGCGGGCGATGACGGCGCGCAGCAATTGGCTGCAGCGCGCGCCGCGCTCGTTGCTGCGCAGCGACACGAAGAGGCCGTCGTTGACATGGGCGGTGCAGAAGGACCAGCGCAGGCCTTCCATGCGCAGCAGCAGGTCGGCGACCTCGGCGACGATCTCCGGCTGTTCGATGCCCGACAGGTGGCTCCACGCCGCCTTCTCGTACTTGCGCGCATTGGTAAGCGCTTCCTGCAGCAGCGCGTAGTAGCTGCGCGGCAGCGGGGCGTGGCGGATCTTGCCGATGATCTTCAGATCGGCCCGTGCGGCGAGGTCGATGTAGGCCTTGACGTCGGGCTCCTCGTACTCGCGGGAGAGGTCGAGGGTTTCCGAACTGATCGCATAGGCCATGATGGCGGCGAGCCAGCGCGGCGGCACGACCCCGGCGGCCTTGAGGTACTCGTGCATGATCGTGGTGGTGGCCCCGGCACCGGTCCGGATGTCGGCGAACAGGTCGCGGGCCTGGTGTGCACGCGTGTGGCAATGGTGGTCCACCACGGCGATCGGCTTCACGAAGGGCGGGATGGTGATGTTGGTCGACCACGGGGCGGTATCGACGAGAATCGCGTACATCGGGCGGCTCGGCGGGACGAGCGAACTGGTGCGGACCCACTTGTAGCGGAGGCGCTTGAGCAACTCCTTGTTCTCGGCGCGCGAGACGGTACCGTTAAACGCGATCTGGCTGTGGATGCCGAACTTCTTCACCAACAGCAGGTGCATCGCCGCGGCCGAGGCCAGCGCGTCGGGATCGGGATAGTCGTGCGGCATGATGAGAATGCGCCGTTTGTGCGGGAGGATCGCACCCAGCTGGTCGATGCGCTTTTCAGCGGCGGAACGTTCGACATCATTCATGGTAGCACGCAGGCACAAACCGGACACGAATCCCGATCACGCCCCTTGAACCCCTGCACCCTTGCACCCTTGAAGCAGCCGCCCCGGCGTTTACTCCAACGCCTTGAAACACAAGGTGGCGTTGTGGCCGCCGAAGCCGAGGGAGTTGTTCAGGCAGGCCTTGACCTTCTTCTCGCGCGCGGTGTGCGGGACATAGTCGAGGTCGCAATTCGGGTCGGGATTGTCGAGGTTGATGGTCGGCGGGATGACGCCGTACTTGATGGTCAGGGCGCAGGCGACCGATTCGATGCCGCCGGCCGCGCCGAGGGTGTGGCCGGTCATCGACTTGTTCGAGCTGATCATGACCTTGCGGGCGTTGTCCTCGCCGAGGGCCTTCTTGATGGCCATGGTCTCGCACTTGTCATTCAGCTCGGTGCTGGTGCCATGGGCGTTGATGTAGTCGATCTGGTCAGGGTTGAGGCCGGCGTCCTGGATGGCCAGTTCCATGCCGCGGGCGGCGCCACGGCCGAACTCGTCGGGCGCGGTGATGTGGTAGGCGTCGCAGGTGCGGCCGTAGCCGGCCAGCTCGCAATAGATGTTCGCGCCGCGTTTCCTCGCGTGTTCGTACTCCTCGATCACCAGGGTGGCGGCACCTTCGGAGATGACGAAGCCATCGCGGTCACGGTCGAACGGACGCGAGGCCTGCTGCGGGGCATCGTTGCGCTGACTCAGGGCGTGCATCGCGCAGAAGCCGCCAACGCCGAGTTCATTCAGCGAGGCTTCCGAGCCGCCCACCACCATGACCTCGGCTTCGCCGTGCTGGATCAGGCGCATGGCTTCGCCGATGGAATGGGTGGCGGAAGCGCAGGCCGACGTGATGCAGAAATTGGGTCCGCGCAGGCCGTACTCGATCGCGATGTGGCCGGCGGTGATGTTCGTGATCATCTGGGGGATCATGAACGGGGAAAAGCGGGACGGGCCTTTCGCAGCCAGGATGCGGGACTGGTCGAGCAGGACCTGGATGCCGCCGATGCCGGAGGCATAAATCACGCCGGCGCGTTCCAGGTCGATCGCGGACGGATCGAGGCCCGAATCCCGGAAGGCCAGCTTGCCCGAGGCGATGCCGAGCACGCTGAACGGGTCCATGCGCCGCTGTTCCTTCGGGGTGACGAAGTCGGTCGCGTTGAATTCGATCACCTGACCGCCGATCCGCGAGCGGAAGGCGGAGGCATCGAAGTAGGTCAGCGGTCCGATGCCGGACACACCGCCGGTGAGGCGCTCCCAGAATTTGGCCAGATCACATCCCAGAGGTGAAACCACCCCGAGGCCCGTTACGACAACACGACGTTTGCTCATGGAAAGAGACCCGGGAAGACCAGCCGGTTGGCCGGTCTTCCCGGAGCAATCATGCAAAAAGGAACAACAACGGAATTAACCGTTGTAGCCTTTTTCCTTCAGGTAGCTGACGACGGCGCCGACGGTGGTCAGCTTCTCGGCGTCTTCATCCGGAATCTCGGCCCCGAATTCCTCTTCGAACGCCATGACGAGCTCGACGGTGTCGAGGGAGTCGGCGCCGAGGTCTTCGATGAACGAAGCTTCGTTGGTGACCTGTTCCGCGTTAACGCCGAGCTGCTCGACGATGATTTCCTTTACTTTCTCTTCCAGTGCCATGACGTATCTCCTTCTGCGTTAAGTTTCCTACTGCATCACCATTCCACCGCAGATCGATATGACCTGCCCGGTGATGTAGGCGGAACGATCGCCGGCCAAAAAGACGGCGAGGTTGGCCACATCTTCCGGTTTACCGTACCGTCCCAGCGGTATGGAATCCAACATCTTCTTCTGCAAATCCTCGGGTATTTTTTCGGTCATCCGGGTCTCGATGAACCCGGGGGCGATGGCATTGGCCCGCACATGGCGCGAAGCGAGCTCGCGGGCGACCGATTTCGTGAAGGCGATGATGCCGCCCTTGGAGGCCGAATAGTTCCCCTGCCCCGGGTTGCCGATCAGGCCAATGATCGAGGCGATGTTCACGATCGAACCGGTGCGCTGCTTCATCATCACGCGGGCAACCGCCTTGGAGAACAGGAACACGCTCTTCAGGTTCACGTTGATCACATCATCCCAGTCCGATTCGGACATGCGGATGAGCAGGCCGTCCTTGGTGATACCGGCATTATTGACCATGATGTCGATCCGGCCCCACTGCTTGGCTACGTCGTCCACGGTCTGCTGCACGGCATCGGCCTGGGCGACGTTCATCGCATAGGACAGGACCCGGCGGCCAGTCGCGGCGACCAGCGTGGAGGTGGCGGCGAGACGTTCCTGGTTCTGGCCGCAGATGGCGACGTCGGCGCCGGCGCGGGCGAGGGCCTCGGCGACGGCCTGGCCGATGCCGCCACTGGCTCCGGTCACGATGGCTGTTTTACCTGCAAGTTCCATAAAGCGAATTCCGGCGCCTCAGATCGCCAAGGCTTCCAGTTGTGAAAGTTCCTGTATGCTATGCGTTGAGGCATTCTTGTCAATACGCTTGACCAGTCCGCTTAACACTTTTCCGGGGCCGCATTCGAGGTAGGTGGTGACACCCTGGGCGGCCATCCACTCGATGCCCTGGTACCAGCGGACCGAGCGGTACACCTGCTGGACCATCGCATCGCGGATCGAGGCGGGGTCGGCGGCGTGGGGCTGGCCGGTGACGTTGGCGATAACCGGGAGGCCGGGCGCGGCGAAATCGATCGAGGCGAGGAAGTCGGCAAAGCGGTCGGCCGCAGGCTTCATCAGCGACGAGTGGAAGGCACCGGCGACATTGAGTCGGATGGCCTTGCGGATGCCGAGTTCCTTGGCCTTGATCTCGGCGGCGTCGATCGACTCCCTGCTGCCGCTGAGCACAGTCTGTTCGCGGGCATTCAGATTGGCCATCTCCGCGCCGGTGGCATCGCACAGGGCCTGCAACTGGCTGTCCTCGGCTCCGAGCACGCTGAGCATCGAGCCGGGGCGCTGTTCGCAGGCTTCCTGCATCAGGCGGCCGCGGGCCTCGAGGACCTTCAGGGTGGCGTCAAAGGAGAGCACGCCGGCGAGATGCAAGGCGGTCCATTCACCGGAACTGAGGCCGGCGAGGGCGTGCGGGGCAAGGCCGGGGAACTTCGCCTTCACGGCCTGCCAGGCGGCGACCGAGGCGACGAAGATCGCGGGCTGGGCGTGCGCGGAGACGGTGAGTTTCTCGATCGGGCCGTCGAACGAGATGGACGCGAGGTCGTAGCCGAGGATCTGCGCGGCGCGGTCGTAGAGGGCGCGGGCGGCGGGATAGGCTTCGGCGAACGATTTGCCCATGCCGACGCTCTGGGCGCCCTGGCCGGGGAAGAGGATGGCGGTGGTGGTCATGGCAGGCTCCATTCGAGCAGGCTGGCGCCCCAGACGAAACCGCCGCCGAAGGCGACGAGCAGGACGAGGTCGCCCTGTTTCAGGCGGCCGCTGCGGCAGGCTTCGTCGAGGGCCACGATGACCGAGGCGGCGGAGGTATTGCCGTAGCGGTCGAGGTTGACGAAGTACTGGGATGACTCGCCGCCGAGGCGGTCGCTGATGGCCTTGATGATGCGCATGTTGGCCTGGTGCGGGATGATCAGGGTGAGGTCGGCGACGTCGAGCCCGGTCTCCTCGAGGGTCTGGCGGGCGGCGCTGATCATGCAGGTGACGGCGTGCTTGAACACCTCGCGGCCGTCCATCTTCATGTAGTGCAGCTTCTGCTTCAGGGTCTCCTCGCTGGCCGGGAAGCGGCTGCCACCGGCGGGGAGCTTGAGCAGGTCGGCCAGGCTGCCGTCGGAGCGCAGCACAGAGTGGATCAGGCCGTGCCCCTGCCCCGGCTTCGCGGCCTGGACGATGGCGGCACCGGCGGCGTCGCCGAACAGGACGCAGAGGGAGCGGTCGGACCAGTCGGTGATGGTGCTGATCTTCTCGGCGCCGATGACCAGGGCGGTCTCGTAGGTGCCGTTGGCGATGAACTGCTTGGCCACGTCGAGCGAATAGAGGAACCCGGAGCAGGCGGCTTCGAGGTCGAAGCAGAACGCGTTCTTCGCGCCGATCTGGTCCTGCACGAAACACGCGGTGTTCGGGAACACCATGTCGGGGGTGATGGTGGCGACGATGATCAGGTCGATCTGTTCGGCGGTCACGCCGGCGGCGGCCATGGCGCGGCGGGCGGCTTCGGCGGCCATGAACGAGGTGGTTTCCTGGTCGTTGGCGATGCGGCGTTCGCGGATGCCGGTGCGTTCCTGGATCCACTGGTCGGTGGTCTCCACGATCTTCTCGAGGTCGGCGTTGGTCATCACGCGTTGCGGCACGTAGGAGCCGGTTCCGGTGATGGCGACGGGACGGACCGGCCGCGCGGGGGGGGCCTTCAGTTTACCGGCAAGCGTTGGATTCATGGCGAGGCGTGGAGGCGTTTGATTTCCTCCACGATCAGGTGGTTAATGTCGTGGCGCAGCGCCTCGGTGGCGGAGCGGATGCCGTTGTAGGCGGCGACGGACGAGGACGAACCATGGCCGATATAGCAGATACCGTTGACGCCGAGCAGCGGGGCGCCGCCGTAGGTCTCGGGATCGATCTTCCGCTTGAACGATTTCAGCGCGCCGCGCAGCAGCAACGCGCCGAGGATGCGGACCGGGTTGGCGGTGAATTCCTTCTTCAACCAGGTGCTGATGGCGTGGCCGACGCTTTCGCTGGTCTTCAGGATCACATTGCCGACGAACCCGTCGCAGACGACGACATCGATGTCGCCTTCGAACAGGTCATGGCCCTCGATGTTGCCGGCGAAATTCAGGTGGCTCTTCTCGAGCAGGCCGAAGGTTTCCTTGGTGGTCTCGTTACCCTTCGCGTCCTCCTCGCCGATGCTCATCAGGCCGACCTTCGGCTTGTCGACGCCGAGGATGTGGCGCGAATAGACGGTGCCCATCGCGGCGAACTGGAGCAGGATGTCGGGGGAGCAGTCGGTGGTGGCCCCGGCGTCGATCAGCACGAACGGCTTGGTCGGCGACGGGAACACGGTAGCGATGCCGGGGCGGGTCACGCCTTCGAGGGTGCGGAGGCGCAACTGGCTGGAGGCCACGGCGGCACCGGTGCTGCCGGCGGAAAAGACCGCATCGGCCTCGCCGGTCTTCACCAGTTCCACCGAACGGGCGATCGAGGAGTCCTTCTTGCGGCGCACGGCGATGGCCGGCGACTCGTCCATCCCCACGACCTCGGAGGCGTGGCGGATGTCGATGTTCGACGGGGTCGGGCCGTGCTTGGCCAGCTCGGCTTCGATGGCCTGCTGGTTGCCGACGAGAAACAGGGTCTTGATGTTGGTCAGCGTGCGAGCCGCACGGACCGCGCCGGCGACGATCTCACGAGGGGCGAAATCGCCGCCCATGGCATCAACGGCAATGCGCATGTCATCAGTCGTCGGACTTGATGGTCAGGACCTGACGGCCGCGGTACATGCCGGTTTCCGGGTTGACCCGGTGCGGCATGTGCAGCCCGCCGCCCTGCTTGTCCTCGGCGGCGTTCGGATAATCCTTCTTGTGGGATGCCTGGCGCTGGCGGCGCTTCATCCGCGAAACACGTCTCTTTGGTACTGCCATAGTTGTTACCTCGCTACATCAATGCATGCCAAACGGTTACTTGCGATCCAGGTTATCCAGGATCCCCCACGGATTGTCCTCCGGAGGGCGCTCATACCGCTTCATCTCGTCCAGGTCGACCCCGGAGAAGGGACACACGCCCTCCCCCTTCCACGGACAAGCGGGATAGGTGGGTATTTCCACCAAAATATCCTCGCGGATGTCCTCGGAGAGATCGACTTTGTCGACCCCCTCGGAAATCGGGTAAGCGCGAAGGAAAGACGAAACGGTCAGGAATGTCGAGAAAAATTCGGCGCAGCGGCCGCAGAGCAGCTTGACCGGGGCCTTGAGGGTGCCTTTGACAATCAGCTCGTGGGAAACGACATAGGCGAATAGATCGACCTGGATAGGGCCGTCGGCATGGGCGAACTTGTCGTTTTCGAGGGCGAGCAGTTCGCCCGGAACCTCGGCCTGGATGGGGCCGCCATCGGGGGGCAGCTTGGCGATTTCGATGAACATGGACGGTTTCTCCACGGCGGATCGGGACGGGTTCAGGTGGCTTGGCGGGAGGCGCGTTTGCGTTCGAGGGCATTCTGGACGCCGGGCGGTACGAGGACGGAGATGTCGCCGCCGAGCTCGGCGACTTCGCGCACGACGCTGGAGCTCACGTAGCTGTAGGTGTCGGAGGCCATCAGGAACACGGTCTCGACATCGGGGGCGAGCTTGCGGTTGCTGAGGGCCATCTGGAATTCGTACTCGAAATCGGAAAAGGCGCGCAGGCCGCGCACGAGGATACCGATGCCCTGGCGGCGGGCGAACTCGACGAGCAGGCCATCGAAGGAGATGACCTCGATGTTGGCAAGTTTGGCGGTGGCGTCGCGGACCATGGAGAGGCGTTCGGGAAGATCGAACCAGAGTTTCTTGCGCGGGCTCTCGGCGACGGCTACAACCAGCCGGTCGAAGACCAGGGCGGCGCGGCTCATCACATCGAGGTGGCCGAGGGTGATCGGGTCGAAGGTCCCTGGATATATGGCTGCCCGTTTCATTGCGCCTGCTCCTTTACGTTTCCACGCGGCGGTAATAGACCAACCGGGTCTCGCCGTAGCGGGCTTCTTTTAATCTATTCCACGCGGGGTTGTCGACTACCGGTTGATCGGCGTGCTGCTCGAGCACGAAAAGACCGTCGGGCTTGAGCCGGGCGCTCGGGCCGAGGGCGGTGAGCAGGCGTTCGCCCCACGGGAGATTATCGGCCGGGCGGTACGGGGGATCGGCGACGAGGAGGTCGAAGCCCTCGGGCGGTCGCGACGAGGCGAGCCAGGCGAAGGCATCGGCGGCGATGCAGGCGCGGGCGGCGATTTCCGGACCGCAGATCAGCGCGACGTTTTCGCGGAGGATGGCGTGGGTGCGCGGATCGGCCTCGATCCAGACCGCCTCGGCGGCGCCACGGCTGATCGCATCGAGGCCGATGACCCCGGAGCCGGCGAAGAGGTCGATCACCCGCTTGCCCGTGATGGAATCGCCAAGGGCGGAGAACAAGGCGAGCCGGACCATGTCCTTGGTCGGGCGGACCCCGGCGGGGGGAACGCGCAGGTTGCGGCCGCGGTGCAGGCCTCCGGTGATGCGGACCATCGCGGTGCCTCAGAGGGTGCGGGCGTGCTGGCGCATCGCGGCATCGGCAAGCACGAGCGCGGCCATGGCCTCGACGATCGGGATGGCGCGGGGCACGACGCAGGGGTCGTGGCGACCCTTCGCCTCGAGCACAACCGGTTCGCCGTCGAAGGTGACGGTGGGCTGGGCGCGGCTGATCGTGGCCGGGGGTTTGAAGGCGATGCGGAAGACGATCGGTTCGCCGTTGGAGATGCCCCCCTGGATGCCGCCGCTGTGGTTGGTGACGGTGCCGAGGCGGTCGCCGCGCTTGACGAACGGGTCGTTGTGCTGGCTGCCGGGCAGGCGGGTGCCGCTGAATCCGGAGCCGATCTCGAAGCCCTTGGTCGCGGGGATGGACAACATGGCGTGGGCGAGTTTGGCCTCGAGTTTGTCGAACACCGGTTCGCCCCACCCCGCCGGGAGGTTGCGGCAGATGCAGGTGACCACGCCGCCGAGGGAGTCGCCGGCGTTCTTGGCGGCGACGATGGCGTCCTCCATGCGCGCGGAGGCACGGAGGTCGGGGCAGCGCACCATCGTGCCATCGACGATGTCGCGGGTCAGCGATGCGGCATCCACCTCGCTGTCGATGGTGCCGACCGAGCTGACCCAGGCCACGATCTCCGTGCCGAATTTCAGGCGGAGAATTTTTTCCGCGATCGCGCCGGCGGCGACGCGTCCGATGGTCTCGCGTGCGCTGGAACGGCCACCGCCGCTGGAGGCGCGCACGCCGTACTTCATCTGGTAGGTGTAGTCGGCGTGGGACGGACGCGGGATCTGGTTCATCTCCTGGTAGTCGCCGGGACGCTGGTCCTTGTTGGGCACGAACAGTCCGATGGGGGTGCCGAGGGTGATGCCGTGTTCGGTGCCGGAGAGGATGGTCACGGTGTCGCTTTCGGCGCGCGCGGTGGCGACCTTGCTCTGGCCGGGGCGGCGGCGGTCCAGTTGCGGCTGGATGTCCGCCTCGGTAAGCGGGATGTTGGCGGGACAGCCATCCACGATGGCGCCGACGCCCTTGCAGTGCGACTCGCCAAACGTGCTGACCCGGAAGATGGTTCCAAACGTACTCGACATAAAGTTACTCCGTGGCGGCCAACGTACCTTGTGCGGGAGCTTGGTGCAAGTGGGCAAAATCGGATGGGTCAAGGCGGTGGGCCAGATGGCGGCAGGACCTGCAGCAAGGAATTGGTGACGCCTGAAACCACGTGCATCTGATGGTTGGAAGGATCAAGCAACCATCGCCCGTCCACGACGAACTTGTATCCATAGTCGCCCGGCTTGAGGAACAGGGTCGTCTCCCAGCGACCGATCCGCGCGAGGGACATTGGATGGGAGGCGGTGCTCCATCCGTTGAACTCACCGGCGAGGGAAACGGCAAAGGCATCGCGGGCGTGGAAGGTAAAGGTCACGGGCACCAGCATATCGGCACGCGAGGCGGGTCGTTCGGGCCGTGTGCCGACGATCCGGTCGGCGGAATCCAGCACGCTGTTGTCGCCTCCGGTTCGGGTGGTCCGATGGGCCGGATCCGTCACCCAGGCACCGTCGATGATGAACTTGTAGGTGAAGGTTCCGGGGAAGTAGTCGAACTCGACATACCACCAGCCATCATCGTCCCGCTTGGTCATCGGGTGCCGTGACCCGTCCCATTCGTTGAAATTGCCAGCGACCTGCACATTGGTGGCCAGCGGGGCGTCCAGATCGAGGTAGCACCGGATGCGGTTGGTGGGTGCGAAGTCCTCCGGGTCCATGTACCCGGACAACCGGTCGGCCAGTTCGTGGCGATCGAGGTAGGCGGCGATATGCCAGGCGGTGTGGCCATCGTCGTTGCGCACGCCCGTGTCGACCCCGTGGTCGAGCAGCCGGTACACCAGGCTGGAATAACCGCGGCGCACGGCGATCATCAACGGGGTTTGTCCAACCAACCGTCGACGATCGGGATCTGCGCCATGGGCGATCAGTTCGAACAGAGCGTCTTCGTGATTGCCCCAGGCGGCGCTCATGATCGCCGGCCAGTCGTCATCGGGATGCGCCTCCGGATCGACATTTCGTTCGAGCAGCAGTGAAACCACGGGCAAGTTGGAATAGGCCAGCGCCCATTCGAAGGTGCCATGCCCGAGATGATTGGTTCGGACCGGGTCGGCACCGGCATCGAGCAGCAGTTCGACGATACGGGCATCGGCGTGGGTGGCAGCCACCATCAACGGGGTCATGCCTCTCACCGGTAATTCGACATCCGCGCCGGCGGCGAGCAACCGTTGTACGATAGCAGGATTTTTCCCGTTAATGGCCACCACAAGTGGCGTGTTGTCATGGCTGTTGGTTGCCGTGAGCGATGCGCCACGGGCAAGCAACAGGTCAATGGCCTCCATGTGGTTGCGCTGGATGGCGATGTGGAGTGGCGACTCCTGTTTCCACCCCACGCGGTTGACGTCGAAGCCCCGGTCAAGCAGCCACGTCAACGCCGCCAGGCCATCCGGTTGACGCAAGGCGATATCAACGAGGGTTTCACCCTTGCGGTTGACCACGTCGAGGTCGGCACCGTGGTCGGCCAGGTAATCGGCGATATCGGGATTGAAGCGAAGGATGGCATAGCTAATGGCCGCCTGGCCGTTGGCATTGATGACATTGACCATACTGCCGCCTTCGATCAACGCGGCCACGGCGCCGAGCGACCCCTCCCCGGCGGCGAGCATCAACGGGGTGAGTCCGCGCTGTTCCTCGGCCCGGAGGTCGGCACCGCGGGCGATCAAGCTCTGGACAACCTCTACATGATCGCGCATGGCCGCGCGGTGCAGGGGCGTGAATCCCCACCGGTCGCGCGCCTGGATATTCGCGCCGCGATCAAGCAACCACTCCACTACGTCAATCCGGCCGGCAGCTGCGGCGGCCGCTACGGCGCTGATCCGGTTGCGCATGGTGGCATTCAGGTCCGCCCCGTGTTCGTGCAACAGTGCCATCATGACCAGGTGGTTGCGGTGTGCAGCGACATGCAGCGCATTCATGCCGGAGGAGGAATAGGCATCGACCGGAGCCCCTTCCTCCAGCAACCGTCGCGCGGTGGCTTGATCGTCTTCCCATGCGGCCTTCATCAGCGGCGTAAAACCACGGGTGCGGGGTTCGGCCATAACCGGCAGGGAAAACGACAGGACGATCAGGAGCAGCCAGCGGATCGGCATGGCGAACCCGAGGAGGTCGTTCATGGGTGTTCCTTTTCGGCAACCGGCTGGCGGTTGAGCGACCAGTTGAAGGGGCGGAAGGCGATGCGCGGGGGCGGCTCGGGCATGGTCATGCCGAGGGCGTGGGTGATGTACGCGGCGGGATCGGCGGTGGTGCGGAGGATCGAGGCGGCTTCCCACTGGAACAGTTCGGAGAGGTGCCAGGTTGCGAGGTCGGGGCCGATGCGGTTGAAGGCGGGATCGGCGAGGAAGCGTCGGCGCTGGTCGTCCAGTTGTGCGTCGAGGCGATCGGCGACGTAGGCTTCGCGGCGAAGCGGCGGCGACGAAACGGCAGCGCGGCTGAGGGCGAAGGCGACCCGGTCGTCGTTGAACAACGGAACGATCATCTGGTGGTGCAAGGCGCTCAAGGTGGTGCGGCGACCGAACCATAACACCGCAGGCTGTTCCCATGGACCGCGCAGCAAGGTGCCGATGTCCTTGATCGACGTGATTGGTTCGTTCCGCACGACCAGGCCGATTGTGCTGGCATTGAAAAGGTTCAGCAACGTGGCCAGTTGCTGGTTGCGGGTCCAGGACCGGTACTGGTCGGGGGACACGGCGGAGAGTTCGGCAAGGTATCGGTTCAAGCGGTCCTGGTCTGCTACGGCAACCAGATAGTCCACCCTGCCCTGATCATCCACGGTGCGAGCGAGCCATTCGGTCCAGACCGAATGCTGATGGTCAAACGCCATCACCAGACCACCCCAGCCAACAAGTACCAACCACATGCAGAAGCTCTTTCGCATAACCTCATCCAACACCAGAGCCACCCGGCACGGCAAGCCCCATCACACATCGTCGCATCATGTTCCTTGTAAAGGATTTACACCACCGCGGGACAAGGCATGAACCGGATAGCGCAAAAATAACACTTTCGCAATCCGTTTGTTATCAAGGCATAACCCACGCATCCGACGCAAAAACCCGCTGCACGGTTGTCATGGGGGGGCGGTATCCTCCATACTGGTTGTTTCAAACGAGCTGGCCTCGGTGCTGGCGGGATACTTTCATGCGAATTGTCATCATAGGTGCGGGCAATGCCGGCAAGAACCTGGCTGAGCGGTTGAGCAGTGAACAGCACGACATCGTCGTGGTGGACCGCGACGCCGACAAGCTGGCGTTGGTTCAGGCCTCGGTCGACATCCAGACGGTCGAGGGGGAAGGAACCAGTCCGGCGGTCCTTGAGGAAGCCGGGGTGCGGAAGGCCGACCTGCTGGTGGCGGTGACCAACCGGGACGAGGTCAACATCCTGGCCTGTGCGTTTGCCAACCTTGCCGGGGTGCCGATGAAGGTGGCGCGGGTGACGAGTTGCCGGCACTACGGGACGGAATCGGGCTACGACATCAAGCGGCTGGGCATCGACCTGGTGGTCAGCGAGAAAGAGGAATGCGCGGACGAGATCTTCACCATCCTGCGCATGCCGGGCACGATCGAGGCGATCGACCTGCTCAACCAGCGTGCGCTTGTGGTGGGTATCCGGGCGCACATGGACAGTCCGATCATCCTGCAACCGTTGAAGCAGTTTCCCAAGCCGGAGCTCATTGAACGGGTTCGGTTCATCGCGATGATGCGCGGCGAGAAGGTGATGATCCCGAACGGGGACACGCAGTTCATGATCGGTGACGAGCTGTACCTGGTCGGATCACCCGAGGATGTCATGGCGTTCCTCGAGTGGGCCTGTCCCGAGCACACGGCGTTCAACAAGATCGTCATTGCGGGCGGCGGCGACCTCGGCCTAGAACTGGCGAGGCGGCTTGACCGGATCAACACCAAGGTCACGGTCATTGAGAAGGACCTGCGCCGCGCCGAATTGTGCGCGGAGGAACTCAACCGCGCGACCGTGCTGCACGGTGATTCGCTCAGCCAGGAAACACTTGGCAATGCGGACATCGTGAAGGACACGGCTTTTGTCGCGGTCACCGGTGACGACGAGACCAACATCATGATCTGCCTGCTCGGCGAGAAGTCGGGCGCGACCTTCACCGTGGCCCAGGTCGCCAAGCCCGACTACGTGCCGATCATCGGCAGCCTGAGCCTGCTCGACCGCGCGGTCAGTTCGCACATCTCAATGATCAACGCGATCCTGCACTTTGTGCGCGGCAAGAACGTGCGCGCGGCGGCGATGCTGCACCGGTTGCCGGGCGAGATGCTCGAGGTCCTGCTCTCCGCTTCGCATCCGTGGGCGGGGCGTTCGATCCGCAGCCTCAGGGTTCCCGACGGCTTGCTGATCGCCACCGTACTGCGCTCGGATATCCTGCTGCCCGCCACCGGCGACCTGGCCCTGCAGGCGGGTGACCGGATCGTCCTGTATGCACTACCCAAGGCGGTGGCGAAGATCGAACACCTGTTCGGGGCCTGACGGGTCTTCCATGAAATTCAAGATCGTCTTCCATCTGGTCTCGTTCCTCGTGATGATCCTGTCCCTGTTCATGGGTGTAGTCGCGGCGGTTTCGTATCTCATGGACGATCCGGACCAGGCCTGGCAGGGCATGCTCGCCTCGGCCGGCATCACGCTGGTGATCGGTGGCGCGATGTGGGTGTTCACGCGTACGACCGTGGAACTCTCGCGCCGGGAAGGCATCGGCATCGTCGTGTTCGGCTGGGTGACGGCGACCTTGCTGAGCTGCCTGCCGTTCCACCTAACCGGCGCGATGAACAGCCTGTTCGATTCATTTTTCGAGGCGGCTTCGGGTTTGACCACCACCGGGGCGTCGGTGATGAGCAACCTCGAGGCGCACAGCCGGGCCATCCTGCTCTGGCGCGCGGTCACGCACTTCCTCGGCGGCATGGGCATTCTCGTGCTGGTGGTCGCGATCATCCCCTACCTGGGCGTGGGCGGCATGCAGAT
>CALMUP010000007.1 GCA_937872895.1 uncultured Verrucomicrobiota bacterium | reverse complement strand
GGAGCATACACTCACCCGATAGAGTCGAACCTGTCCGCAAATCGGGGGAACCTCACCGGAGCTACAGAAAGCACCATGCACTACCGGTGACTCTTTCGCATATTTCGCGTCTTTCGTAGTTCCCCCGTCTTCTTCTCCGCCCCCTCCGTGTCCTCTGTGGTTCAATTTTCTGTTCCGTGTATTCCGTCTATTCCGTAGTCGCCCCATCCTCGTACCCCTCCGTGGTGAAATCCTCCTCGGGATGCCGACGCCCCGTCCAAGCCTCGATCTGCGCTTGCCATCTACCGTTTAGCCGGTAATCATTTCCCCGATGCGCGGGTACCCCGTCCAGGGATTGGAAAACGGGTACGGGCTGCTGTCCAGGGATTGGAAATCAAGGAGGTCGGTATGACGGGAGCGCGAGCGGGTGTCGTCGGGTGGATGGTGGCGTCGGTTTGGCTGGCGGGGTCGGAAGGGCTGGCCCAGTTCACCAACCGGAGTTCGGTCCTGGATGGGGCGGGCGGGACCTCGAGTGGCGGATCCTTCACCAACATCAGCGCAGCCGGACAGCCGGGCGGGATCGCGACCTCCAGCGGCGGCAGTTATGTCAACCAGGCCGGCTTCCTCAACACCTTCATCCTGCGGCCCGGCCTCGACACCGATGGCAACGGCCTGCCCGATGAACTCGACTCCGACAACGACGGCGATGGCCTGGCCGATCTGGCCGAGATCGAGGGCTCCGGCTTCTCCCCGACCACCCCCACCCAGGTGAATGTCGCCGATACGGACGGCGACGGCGTGCCGGACGGTTCGGAGTCGGTCGCCGGCACCGACCCGACCAACCCGAACGCCCTGCTCGAAGTCTTCCGGATCGCCCAGGCCGGTGGCCAGCAGATCCAATGGATCGCCCGCGGCGGCAAGACCTACCGCGTGCTCGCCCGCACCAACCTGCTCGCCGGCACGTTCACCCCGATCGCCACCAACACCGCCGCCGGCGGCGTGGCCCCGTGGTTCGTCGTCACCAACACCGCCGTCGATGTCTCCAGCCTCGGCGCGGAATTCTACGCGGTCGAAGTGTTGCCGTGATGCCGTTCAACGCGAAGGCGCAACGAGGCAAAGGGGGTACAGGGTAGGGATCCGCGTTCAGCTGATCCTTTGGGGCGAAGCGATGGATGGAACGTGGACCCTGCAGCAGGAAGGCTGTGGTGTGGATGTCGGTGTACGATTCGGTGTGTTAAAAACGCAAGGAGCAGTGACATGGCTACATGGCGTGAACGGTTGGTTCTTCTCGTTGTTTCTGCGGGTACACTTTTGCCCTCGGTCCACCTCCTGGCCCAGCCGCCCGCCCTGATCAATTACCAGGGCCGCCTCATCAACGGCACGAACCTCGTGAACGGGACGGTCACCCTGACCTTCCGCATCCATACCAATGCCACCGGCGGGAACCTCATCTACGAGGCAACCAACCTGGCGGTTGTGGCGGACGGGTTGTATGCGACGCAGTTCGGGGATGCCATGGCGACCACGAATACCACGCTCAGTCTGAATCAGGCATTGAACCGGGGTGGTTTGAGCGCCCAGTTGTGGTTGGAGGTCGCCGTCAACGGCACGAACTTGTCGCCCCGCGAACGCCTGCTCGCCGTCCCGTACGCACGGCAGACCTATGGCCTGTATGCGGACTTCAACAACATCATCCTGGGGTCGGCCAACCGGGGCGACGCCATTCCGGATTTCTCCCAGCGCTCGGCGATCGGAGGCGGGGGCGACAACCGCATGTTCGGCTCGTATGTGGACAACTCGGTCATTGCCGGCGGATGGCAGAATGTGATCGACATGGGGTTCGGCGGTCAGGACGGAACCATTTCCGGCGGGCGGGGTAATGCCCTGGTTGAATCAGAGGGGGGGACGGTCGGCGGTGGCATCACCAATCGCATCATATCGGCGATCGGCGCATCGATCGGTGGCGGCGCGACCAACCGCGTCCTTGAGTCACCCTATGCCGTGATTGGCGGCGGGTCACGCAATACGATCTCCAACAGTTCCCGCCATGCGACCATTGCCGGCGGCGACTTCAACCGTATTTTCGCGAATGCCTCCCACGGCGCTGTCGGAGGCGGTTTAAATAATGTGATCCAAAACAATGCCTCGTATGCGACCATTGCTGGTGGACAAAACAATCAGGTGGGCATCGGATCAGGATCATCGTTCATCGGAGGTGGTAGTTTCAACGTGATTACCTCGACGGTGCAATATAGCGTGATCGGTGGTGGTGCCGGCAATAACCTTGGCCTATTCTCCTCCTCGTCAACGATCGGAGGCGGGTGGTTGAATGTCATTGGCTCCAATTCGCCGTTTGCCGTCATTGGCGGTGGTGAAATCAACTCGATCAGCAACATCTCTTCGTATGCGGTTATCGTCGGCGGGACAGACAACCGCATTGGACAAAACGCTTCGCGGGCGACTATTGTCGGCGGGGCGGGAAACCGTATCGCAAATGTTTCCGCTTATTCCGTGATCGCCGGGGGGCTGAACAACCAGGTGCTCGGCGATGTGCAATACGCGGCAATCGCCGGGGGGCGCGGGAATGAAATCGGCGTCGATGCCGACGACGCCGCCATTATCGGCGGGCAAAACAACCGCATCAACGGCGAGGCGTTTGGTGCGGCGATCCTCGGCGGCTACTTCAATCTCGTCAGCAACCTCGCCTACCAGGCGGTGGTTGTCGGCGGTTACAGCAACCGCGCCGCCGCCCAGAATAGCTTCGCCGCCGGCACCCGCGCCCACGCCAACCATGCCGGTTCGTTCGTCTGGGGTGATTTTTCGCCGACCAATGTCAATTCGACCGCGATCAACCAGACTACCTTCCGCTCGACGGGCGGATTCCGCATCTTCACCTCGGTGGCCCAAACCTCGGGTGTCACGTTGGCCGCCAACTCCGGATCATGGTCGACGATCAGCGATGTAAACGCAAAAGAAGGCTTTGCATCCGTGGATACCCGGGAGGTGCTTGAACGGGTGGCCGCGCTGCCCATTACCACCTGGCGTTACAAGGGACAAGATGCGGAGATCCGCCACATCGGACCGACCGCACAGGATTTCTACCGCGCGTTCGGGGTCGGCGATGCGCCCGGCTACGGCATCACCGCCGTCGACGCCGACGGCGTCGCGCTGGCCGCGATCCAGGCGCTGGCCTCCGAGGTCCGGGATCAGCGGTCGGATGTCGGAGGTCGGATGGCGGAATTGGAAGAGGAGAACCGGGTGCTGCGCGAGGAGCTGGAAGCGATCAAACGCAAGCTGGGGATGTAGAAGAGATGGGCGATGGTATACGTGCCGATGGGGGTTCCGTTGTAGCGTGCGCTCGGTGAGCGTATGACCTCCGTGAAACGCAAAGGCGCGAAGAAGCAAAGACGCGAAGAGATTGGGACGATGATGAAATATACGACGCAAGACGTTCGGAAACAGAAACACCAGCCGCTTGTCCTCGGCGCGCTGCTTGTATCCAGCATCCTGTATCCGACCTCCCTCCTGCTCGCCCAGGCTCCGGCGTTGATCAACTACCAGGGCCGGTTGGTGGACGGTACGAATCTGGTCAACGGAACGGTCGGTCTTTCCTTGCGCTTGTACGATGCCCCCTCTGGCGGATCCTTGCTGTACGAGGACTCCAACACCGTGTCCGTGGTGGATGGACTGTATCATACCTTTATCGGCGATCAGCCCGTTACCACGAATACGCTGGCCCGAGCGCTTCTAAGCACGAACGTCCATCTGGAAACCGTGGTGGATGGCGTGCCGTTATCCCCCCGTGAGCGGTTGGCCGCCGTGCCGTATGCGCTGGCGACCCGGGACATCGTGCTGACGCCGCTCTGGAACAAGACGGTCTTTCCGGAGCGCAATACGATACGAAACGACGAGTACGGCTTCTTTGGCGCCACCATTGGGGGAGGCTCTATGAACTACATCGAACAAGCGGCCGACTCGGTGATCGCCGGCGGACGCAACAATGTCATCAGCAACCTGGCCAACATCTCGTTTATCGGGGGCGGGGATCGCAACTGGATCGGCATCGCCGCCGCCTATAGCGTCATCGGCGGCGGCCTGAACAACCGCATCAACACCGGCGTGGAATATGGCTTTATCGGTACCGGCAATCAAAACATCATCGATACGAATGCACTCTATGGGGCGATCCTCGGCGGTGCTTTCAACCGTATTGGCCCGAATGTCTCGCACGGTTCGATTCTGGGCGGTTCCTTCAATCTTGTCGGATCAAACGTCAACATCGGTATCGCCGCCGGCTCGGGTGCGGAGACCCTGCACAACGGTTCCTTCGTCTGGGCAGATGTCAGCTCTGGCTCTCCCTTTCGCACCACGTCCAACAACCAGTTCCTGATCAGGGCCGCCAATGGTGTGGGCATCGGCGTGGCCCCGACCAACGGGCCTCGTCCCATGCTGAGTGTGCGTGGCCGGGGCGCAAACCACGAATGGCTGGGTCTTGTCGAAACCAACGGGGTGTACCGCTGGCATGTCAACGGGTTCTCGAATGGGCTGAATATCGCGGAAACCGATGTGGCGGATGCCCGGATCTTCATCCGCCCCGGCGGCAACGTGGGCATCGGGACGGCCAATCCCACCAACCGCTTGCACGTCGTGGGCACGGTCCAGGCCACCGCCTACATCACCACCAGCGACCGGAACGCCAAGGAGAACATCGCGCCGGTTTCCGTGGACGAGATTCTTGAGAAGGTCGTCGCGCTGCCGATCTCGACGTGGACGTTCCGCGATGAACCCAACGGCACACACCTCGGTCCGATGGCCCAGGACTTCCACGCCGCCTTCGGCCTCGGCAGCACCGACACCGGCATCATGACCGTGGACGCCGACGGCGTCGCGCTGGCCGCGATCCAGGCGCTGGCCTCCGAGGTCCGGGATCAGCGGTCGGACGTCGGAGGTCGGATGGCGGAATTGGAAGAGGAGAACCGGGTCTTGCGGGAACGACTGGAGGCGTTGGAACGAAAACTTGGAATGTGAGGGACTTCAACGCAAAGGCGCAAAGACGCGAAGAAATGGAAAGGTAGGGATCAGTGTCCCGCTGATCCGATGGGAAGCGACAAGGGGTGAATGATGAGGATTAGGATGATGATTATGAAGGAATGGTGGATGCAAACGAATGGCTGCCGGATGGCGATGGTATTCCTTTCCGCGTTGGTCCTGATGGTGCCGCTTTCCGCCATGGCCCAACCGCCCGCGCTGATCCACTACCAGGGCCGCCTCGTGGACGGCACGAACCTGGTGAACGGGAATGTCGGGTTGTCGCTGCGGTTGTTCGATGCGGCGAGTGGCGGGACGTTGCTGTACGAGGACTCGAGCACCGTCAACGTGGTGGATGGGTTGTACAACACGTTTGTCGGCGACAATACAGTCTCTGGTTCGCTCATGGCGGCTCTCGCAAACAGCCAGGTCTGGCTGGAGGTCGTCGTGGACGGCGTGCCACTGGTTCCGCGCGAGCGACTGGGTGGTGTTCCGTATTCGCTGGTTACGCGCGGCTTGCTGGTAACCACGAACCTCGACCCCAGCGTAGTGGTCGCGGGCGGCTTCCATGTGTTGTCAAACGAAGTCAATGGAGCAGCGCTGCTCGGCGGCTTGAACAGTTCCATCGGAACCCAGGCGGATTATGCGGCGATTGCGGGAGGATCCGGAAACCGGATCCGCAACGCGGGCCAACGCTCGGTGATTCTTGGTGGTCTTAATCATACGGTTGGCGATGCCGCCGTGGACAACGCGCTGGTCGGCGGTTTTACGAACGTCATCGAGAACAATGCGCGCGCGAACATAATTGGCGGCGGGCAGGGCAACCGGGTTGGTAATAGCAGTTTTGGCGGCTTCATCGCCGCCGGCACCTCGAATGCCGTCGCCGGTCGGGGTAGTTTCGCCGGTGGCAACCGCGCGAAGGCCACCAATAGCCAGTCGTTCGTCTGGGCCGACGGCACGGCGGCGGATTTCGGCACGACGACCTCGAACCAGTTCCTGATCCGTGCCTCCGGCGGCGTCGGCATCGGCACGAACGTGACCACGCCGGGTGGCTTGACCGTGGCAGGTGGGGTTTCCGCCGCCTCGTTCAGCGGCAGTGGTTCCGGGATCACCAACATCAGCGGTGCTTCGCTCGCCGATGGCGCGATTACCGCGGAGAAACTCGCCGCGGACTCGGTCACTGCCGCAGCCATCGCCGATGGCGCGGTTTCCGCCGACAAGCTTTTCGCGGATCAGTTGGCGTTCCGCTTAACGGCGCAGATCGTCAATCCCGCGACCCTCTCCGCCGGTAACCTGGCCGATGAACTTGGCTATTCAGTTGCCCGCGTTGCCGGCGACCGGATTCTTGCGGGCATACCGGGCGATGACACGGCCTCGTTCTCAGATGCCGGAAGCGTCTATCTGTACAACCGCGATGGATCGTTAATCGCCTCGGTCACGAATCCCCTTCCTGGGGCTGGTTCCCGCTTCGGGTATGCGGTCTCGGGAATCAGTACGACGCATTTCGTCGTGGCCTCGCTGGGAGGCTCGGGCTCGCCCCAGACCAACGAAGTATTTGTGTTCAACGCCAACGGATCGCTGCTTAACCGTGTGGCTCTTCCCGGGCAGGGTGCGGAAGCGGATTGGAACACTTCGATCATCGGATTGGGATCGGATCGCTTCGTGATCGGGCAACCCTTTCATTTTTCCACCGGCGCCATTGTCGGTATTGCCCGCATGTACAACACCTCGGGAACCTTGCTGGCCACGATTACCAATCCCACGCCGAACACCGACGACCTGTTTGGCAACGCGCTGGCCGCGGTAGGCACCAACCGGTTTGTGGTTGCGAATTGGTTGGATGATGCCGGCGCCACCGATGCCGGGGCGGTCTATTTGTACAACACGAACGGAAGCCTGATCGCCACGATTACCAATCCTGTTCCGACAGCAAACGCCAATTTTGGCGCCAGTGTGGCCGGTGTCGGGGTTGATGGTTTCGCCGTCGGGGCCTATGGTCAGGACCGGGTTTATCTTTACAACAACAACGGCGTGTTGCAGCAAAGCATTTCCGCTCCAGGAAGCGTACCGTCTGGATTCGGCTCCACGGTCGCCGCCTTCGGCACCAACGGAGTCCTGGTGTATGATTTCAATGACGTGAACGGAGGCGTCGTTTACCTCTACGATCTCAACGGCATAGTACGGGCCCGGATACCGAATCCCGTTGGCAATTCGGGGCGGTTTGGCGATGCCATGGTGGACCTGGGGGGCGGCCGGATCGCCATCAGCGACCGCGAGGATGATGGCGCGGTGAGTCGTGCGGGCCGGATTTTCCTGTACGACGCCCTCATGGTGGTCAGCGGGTTGGTCGCAGAATCATCGGCGACATTCCTGGGCACCCTCGATGTGTCGAAGTTTTCCGCCTACGCCGACCTTTCCGAGGAAGGGTATCTCGACGCCAACAGCGAAATCGATCTCATGACCCGGTTCCGGGCGGATCAGCGCTACATCAACACCAACGACACCCTCGATGCGCCGGTCGGGTCGGCTTCCTCGCCGACGTACGGATTCTCCGGTGACAGCAACACCGGGATCTACCAGCCCGCCGCCGATCAGGTCGCGGTATCGGTGGGTGGGGTCCCCCAGGTTCTTGTCAACGCCGCCGGGTTTGTTGGCGTGGGCACCACCAATCCCGCAGTACGCTTGCACATATCGGATGGGTCCGCCGGTGTAATCGGAACCTTCAATACCAAGATACTGATCGAAGATGACGCCAACGCCACCCTGCAATTCCTTACCCCGACCAATGCGCTTTCCGGTATTCTTTTCAGTCAGCCGAACAACACCCTGGACGCTTCCATCCGCTATAACCTGAACAACAACCGCGAACTGCTCATCCGCGTCGGCAACAACACCACACGCATGACCATCCTGACCAACGGCTTCGTCGGCATTGGCACCACGACCCCGACCAACCTGTTGCACGTGAATGGCACGGTGCAGGCGCTGGCGTACATCACCGGCAGCGACCGGAACGCCAAGGAGAATATCGCGCCGGTCGAGCCGTCGGCCATCCTCGAAAAGGTGGTGGCGCTGCCGATCTCGACCTGGTCGTTCAAGCAGGAACCGAACGGCACCCATATCGGCCCGATGGCCCAGGATTTCCACGCCGCCTTCGGATTCGGCAACACCGACACCGGCATCATGACCGTCGACGCCGACGGCGTCGCGCTGGCGGCGATCCAGGCGCTGGCCAAGGAGAATGAGGGGCTGAAGGAAAAGGTGTCAGGTTTCAGTGTTCAGGTGTCGGAGTTGGAGGAGGAGAACCGGGCGCTGCGCGAGCGGCTGGAAGCGATGGAGCGGAAGCTCGGGATGTGATGAGAAGCCGGAGAACGGAAGCCAGAGGTCAGAAATCGGAGGCGACTTGGATTGCGACGGCACAAGGCAACTACGCGCCCCATCTGTAGCTGCGCCTGTAGGCGCGGCGATTAAGGTTATGATTACGATTTCGAATAAGGAGCGTTTATGATGATGTGGGGATGGCGTGTTTTTTCGAGCGCTCTGTACACCATTTTATTTGCGTTTGCGGCGGCGGGGCCGACCGCAGTTGCGCAGACGTCCTATCCGCCCTACGTGGTGCTCAACGACCTCAACGGAACGATTAACTCTGATATCGACCGTCAGGTGACGGACATTTCCGCCGACGGACGGGTAGTGGTGGGGTTTGCCCGGCGGTCGGAAACGTTTAGACGCGAGGCGTGGCGTTGGGAAGAGGGCGTCGGCTTTTCCTTTCTGGGTTATCTGCCTCCGCCTCCACCCCCCGCGATCCAGGACTCGGTGGCGCGATTTGCCTCGGCGAATGGCGTTGCCGCGACCGGTCATGCCGGAAACCGCTCCTTTCGCTGGACCGCGAACGACGGCATGACCGACCTGCTTGCCTCGCTGCCCACCAACATCACGGTCGGGAGCGCCTACCCGGTCGGCATTTCCGCAAACGGTAATGTCGTGGTTGGCTACATGCAGTATACGGTTGCGAACATCCAGCGGAATCGCGGCTTCCGCTGGACCACGAACGCATTTTCTTTCCTCACCGGTCCGACCAATTCCGACGCCAGCGTAAATGCCTTCTCCCTGGACGGTGTAACGGCCGTTGGCAACACCCAGGCATCTCTACAGATGTGCCGGTGGTCCAACACCACGGTGATTCTCATGGGCAATCTGCCCGGCGCCACGTACACCTTTCCAATGGCGGTTTCGAGCAATGGCCAGGTCATCGCCGGCTACGCTCAAGTGGTAGCTGAAGTTAGCAACCCCCTGTTCGTCTGGACGCCGGCGGGTGGATTCACGGCGCCGGTCATGCCGTCCGGAGCAAATGCCGTGAGTGAACTTCACGTGACCGACGACGGAACCAAGGTGTTCGGCAATCTTTACTTTGGAAACTCGGGTGGCGACACGGCGGATGGCGAACCCTTTGTCTGGACGGCGGAGAACGGCATCCAGAGGTTGGGCGTTCCGGCGGGTATGCGCTGGGCCTGGATGAAAGCCGCCTCGCGCGATGGATCGACGGTGATCGCCCATGCTGGAACCGGAATGCTTCGGACGTATCCCTTCGAACCTGACGTGCGCCACTACTACTGGACCGCGGCAAAGGGGTGGCGGCCGATCGCGCAACCAGACGAGCAAGCCGTGGCGCAAGATGTTTCCGCCGACGGTATGTATTCGGCAGGCATGATGATCACGCCCGGCGGCAGTACATGGAAGCCCGTGCGGTGGACATTGTCGAGCCTCAGCAGTCCCTCTATCGCCGACGGGGTGGCCGGAATCACCAACGATCTTCCCGATGCCACCAATCGCCAGAATTATGCCTACTCGTTCACATTGGACGGAACGCCCCAGCCCACCGTAGCCCTTTTGTCCGGCAGCCTGCCCGGCGGGCTTGAATTGACCCCCAGCGGCGTGATCACCGGCGCCCCGACTGAATTCGGCGTGTTCACTTTCACGGTTCGCGCGACGAACAGCGTGCCACCAGCTGCGGAAAAAACCTTCCGCCTGCGCATTTTGCCCAGAGTCACCATGCTGGGTGTGGAGATGAATCAAAGCCTGCAAAATCTCCCCAATGAAATCCGGTTGGTTCAGGGCAAGCGCACGATCGCGCGGGTGCATGTGGAAAGCCCGGATGCGACCTCTGGTGATCTGATCGTCGAAGGTGTATTGCACGGGCGCACGCAGGCCGATGTGCCCTTGCCCGGCTCGCCGCTCCTGCCCAGGAGCGGGCTGGTGAATGGAGCCTTCGCCGTTACCAACTTGGGCATCGTGGAGGCGACCAGCCTGGATGCCACGCTGAACTTTGAGTTGCCCTCATCGTGGACCAGGCAGAACATCATCGTGCGGCCGGAGTTGAAGCATGTCGCACAAACAAATGCGGATTTCGGCTTCGGTTCCGATCCGGACAAGGACGGGGAGGTGTGGGTCTTTTTTGACGATCCGACGTACATCAACCTCCATTTTGTTCCCGTGACGATGGACAATGACACGCCCTCCAACCGCCCACCGGATGCCGACCAGTTGATGTTGGATGCGCTTCTTCTGGAATTTACGTTTCCGGTGTCCAAAGTGAATGCAACCATCGAGCCCGGTATCCGCTTCGATTCCAACAACATCACCAACACCCTTGATCTGTGGAAGCTATTATCCGCCATGGGGCTTCATTGGGCGTTAACCGATAAGCCGGCGCGCGATCTTTATTATGGCAGTTTTAACAGCAGTAAAAATCTTGGGGGACTTGCCTCAAGCCATGACAACACCACCTCGGTGGCCGCCGGCCAGTATTATCCGGGTTTTTCCGATTTGTTTTTCCATGAGTTGGGCCACTTGCTTGGTCGTCCCCACGCCGCTTCCAGCAACCTTTTCGGCTATGGCCAATGCGGGGCCTTCACAAACGAATTTGGCATCCGTGGCGCCTGCGGGGAGTGTGTTGACGTGGAAGATTACACGCCGTACGGCTATTATCACACCAATGCCGCCGGCCTTGTGTTTGCCGGGCTGGATCGGCCAACCGATAACCGGTTGTCGGTTGTTCGGGGGCTCAATACCCTTAGCCAAAATTTGGATGTCTATCCCCACAACCAGGCTGTGGAGTTGATGAGTTATTGCAACAGCGTGATTCCTGAATACAAACGCTGGCCTTCCCGTGAAACCTATCAGTCGCTCTATTTCAGCATTGCGACCCGGTTTCCCATTCCTGCGCCCAATACCCGGCGGAGCAAAGCGGGTGAGGTCGGGGTGTTGAGTGCGCCCGGCACACCGTATGTGGTCGTTCGGGGATTGATCGAAATGAACACCGGAGAGGTGGAGTTGCAAAACCTTCATCGCGTGCAGCGCACCCATCCGATCGAGCCGGCGACGACCGGCGCCTATACGCTTGACCTGCGTAATGCCGCAGATGTCCTACTCGTCTCCTATCCCTTTGATCCGAGCGACGGCAGTGAAGGAACCCTGATTGTACAGCCATTCCTCGTCGTGGTGCCTGATCATCCGGACCTGCGCCGCGTCACCGTGAGAAAGTCGTCGGACGTGAAAGACGAAATCGCGGCATCGCCCAATGCTCCAACCGTGATTGTTCTTAGCCCCAACGGCGGGGAATCATTCGCGGGCCCGACCATCCCGGTATCATGGGCTGGTACGGATTCCGATGGCGATCCGCTGACCTACACAATCTTCTTCAGTGCTGATGGAGGCGCGACCTGGGCTCCGGTTGGTATTGATATCGAAGGTGAATCGTATGAGATCCCGCGTGATTATGTGCCTGGCACCACGCAAGGCTTGATTCGTGTCGTGGCTGGCGATGGCTTCTGGACCACCGCCGATGAATCCGATGCCGTTTTCTCCACGGCGTTTCATCCTCCCGTGGTGCGCCTCATCGCCGGGAACCCCGGCGAACCGATACGCGCCGGCGCCACGGCGTGGTTCCAGGTCGCTGCCTACGACATCGAGGACGGTATGTTGAGCGAATCCAACCTCGTGTGGTCCTCGGACTTGGACGGCGTATTCGCCACCGGCACCATGGTGGATACCGCGTGGTCGAACCGCTCGCTGGGTGTGCATGCCATCACGGTCACCGCCACCGATTCGCATGGAATGACCGCGACAAATAGGTTCCCCGTGGAAGTGGTTCCAATCCGTCCGGCGTTGATTCAGTCGGTGCGGCGCGCCAGCAATCAGGTGGTCACCATCAAGGGTTTCGCCGAATCGCCGAACGAATTGGTGGTGGAATCCTCTACCAATATGGCGAACTGGCATCCGGTGTACACCGCCATGCAGGAACAAGCAATCTTCACAATAACCGATTTCATTGCGACCAACCGTCCGACGGAATCTTATCGGGTCATAACCCGTCCGCCCAATCTTCCGTAAGCGTGAGTGACAACGGAAACGGGACCGCTCTTGGTCGTTGCTATACTTGGCTTTTGAAGCGAAGCCATTCCGGCGACCCGGTCTCCCGGGGGCCGTGTCGCCGGAACACATGTCCTGAATCCGCTTGACTGAACCCGCCCCGGACCTAGGCTTTTGCCTTATGCCTGCATAATCCCCGTTCCGGGGCGGCAGCGTGGCGCAAAACAGGCTCTCCCTGAGATTGAAAGGCGCACTTGATATGATGTGGCGATTATTACGGCGTGCGCGTCTATTTGCGGTTGTGGTCGTCCTTTCGATGCCCGTCCGGGCAACCTCCGTATATGTCGAAGCCAACTGGCGTCCGGCCAGTCAGGGCGGGGGCGAGGCGGTGATTGGCAGCGGGGTGTACTTTGACCTGGGCAGTGTCCTCTTTGGCGTGATCGGGGTGAACAACCTTGACCTTGGTCGCGGCTATGACATCGAATTCAATCCGAACCGGTTCACGGATTATATCAGTGCCCGCGTGGTGAGCTCGGCCGGTTCCGGGTTCTGGCTGGCCTATTCGCTCGAAAAGTTTGTCATATCCAATACACGTGTCCTGATCATACCCCGGCAGGTCGCGTTCCAGCCCGGCAATGGCTATACCGACGACGCGGAAGTGGTGTTTGATCCGCCACGGCGCAACGAGTTCCAGTTCGCGCTCGACAACACCAACGTGACCGAGATCGTGCTGGGCACCGGCTTGTTCTACCAGAATGCGGTGATCACCCGCGACCTTACCATCCGTGGGGCCGGTATCGGACGCACCCTGGTATCCGGCGGGCGCGGGGGGTCGGTCTTCCGGGTTTTGCCCGGGGTGAAGGTCACGCTGGCCGACATGACCATCATGGACGGGTTGTCCCAGAGCGGTGGCGGCATCTACAACGAAGGGGAGCTGGAAGTCGTCCGGTGCGAAATCCGAAACAACCGCGCCTACCACGCGTTGTTCGGCGAGGGGGGCGGCATCTTCAACCGGGGCAAGGCGAAGCTGTGGGTATCGGACTCGATCATCCGCGACAACATCGCCTCGCGCAATGGCGGCGGCATCAGCAGCAGCGGCATCAACTCCAGCACCATGCCATCGCCCGGAGGATCCGGTCTGGCCCGCGACGTGGTGACCGGATCGCTCACCAACCTGGCCGGATTAACCCCGCCATCCGATCCGACGAACACGAACCAGCTCAACGCTTTCGCGAGCGATGTCGCGGGGCGCTCGGCCAACACGTTGCTGCAGATCGGTTCGCCCAAGGATTTCTTTGAAGGCAACTTCAGCAATCCGCTGGAGGATGCGATCACCTGGTTCAACTACAATTCACCGATCTGCGTGATCAGCAACACGGTCATCGAGGCCAACCGGGTCGGCAAAGCCAATGCCAAAGCGGTATTGCATTCCACGGTGTTCGGATTGCGCCTGCCCCGGCTGGTCTGCTTCGGCGGCGGATTGTACAACGAGTTGGGGTTGATGACCGTGGAAAACTCGCGTATCGACCGGAACGAGGTGGCGAGCGATGTCGTCAACTACGGGGGCGGGGTTGCCTCCCTGCTCGGGGGCCTCAGCATCCGGAACACTACCATCAACCACAACCTCGCCGAATCCCTGACCGTGCTGGCCGCCGGCGGCGCGGTGTACACCTTCGCCTCTTATGCGAAGATCAGCGATGCGCAGATGATCAGCAATGCGGTGGACGCACTGTTCCTGTCGAGCGGCGGCGGCCTGAAGAACACCTCGGCCGGTTATGCCGAGCTGGTGCGGGTGCGGGTCGAGGACAACGAATCCGGCGGTGGCGGCGGCATCGCCAACGACTACAAGGCCCGGCTGCTGGTGGAGGACAGCACGATCCTCCGCAACATGATCTCCGGTGTGATATCCGCCAATGGCGGCGGACTCCGGAACGAGGACGGCGGCGAGGTGGATATCCATCGCACCACGATCAGCGGCAACGTGGCCTCCGGCAAGGTAAAGGGTGGCGGTGTCTACAACCAATGCACCCAGAACCGGATCGGCGATGTCGTGCCGGTGATCTCGTCCAGCCGGGTGTCGTTGTTCAACAGCACGATCAGCCACAACGTCCTGGATGGCCGTGGCCCGGAGAACATCCCGATGGAGACCCGCGGGGCGGGTATCTACAACGGGAGCTTCGATGGCGGCGTCGCCCAGGTGGTGGTGTACAGTTGCACGGTATTCTCGAACGCTGCGGCGCGTGGCCTGATCAACGACGGCGGTGGCCTGCGGTCCACCGGGTTCAGCGAAATCAAGTTCAGCATCGAGGACAATGTCCCCGGCACGTCGCGGGTATTCATCGCCAACAGCCTGTTCGCCCGGAATGTGCCGGAAGACATCAACAACAGCTTTCCGAGCCTGTTGACCTCCTATGGCTACAACATGGACAGTGACGGATCCGGCGTTTCCGCGGCTTTCCTGAGCGAGCAGGCGTTGGCGTCGTCCGCGCGCTTCCGCACCGCGAATGCCCTGCTGGGACCGCTCCAGTACAATGGCGGACCCTCGCCGACCCATGCGCTTTTCACCGGCAGTCCGGCCATCAACGCCGGCGCGCC
Organism: uncultured Verrucomicrobiota bacterium; assembly: GCA_937872895.1. Classification (GTDB taxonomy): domain Bacteria; phylum Verrucomicrobiota; class Kiritimatiellia; order CAIVKH01; family CAIVKH01; genus CALMUP01. The sequence goes on along the minus strand of CALMUP010000007.1, from coordinate 8,742 downwards.
GACCGGAACCCTCGGCGCGGCGTTGAGTCCGCCGACCGACCAGCGTGGCCTGTTGCGTTCCCTGGCCGGACGCCGCGACATTGGCGCCTACGAGGTCATCACGCCGACCGCGAACGGAGAGAACTACTCCATGTTCGAGGACACCACGCTGGTGGTTGAGCCCGGGCAGGGCGTGATCCTCAATGACTTCGCCAACACGCCGCAGGCCGTGCTGGTGCTGCCGACCACCAACGGAAGCCTGACCCTGTTTCCAAGCGGAGGGTTCATCCACACCCCGACCACGAACTTCAATGGCACCAACGTGTTCACCTACCGGGTGTTTGATGCCGACGGGGTGACCGGGGCGGTGGCCACCGCCTCCATTGTGGTCCGGCCGCGCCTGGACTGGTTGTCGATGGTTCCCGCCGACGGCACCCAATCGTTGGCCGAGCGTCATACGAACATCGTGCTGACCTTCGACGAGAACATCACGACGAGCGCGGTGCAGGCGCATATCAGTGTGCGCGGGTCGCTCTCCGGTCCCCGCGCCTATACCGCGATCGTGGTCGGGGCGACCGCACGCCTCGTTCCGCACACCTGGTTCGGCTACAACGAGGAGGTCACCGTCACTGTGCTCGAGTCGATGACCAGCGCCGCCGGGTCACCCATCTTCCCGGCCGGCAGCCGTTCCTACCGCACCTTCACCAATCGCCCGCCGGTGACCGGTCCGGCGGAAACGTTCGGGGTGGTTGAGGAAGGCACGCTGTCCAATGCTCTCGCCCAGTCACTGCTCAACAATGACGCCGATCCGGACCGCGATCCCATCTCCGTGCTGCCGCGCGAAGTGACGCTGTCCGATTATTGGACCGCGCAGATCCTCGCCGGTCGGGATCCGACGAACGTGACCGCCTTCTTTTCCGGAAACTGGCCGGAGGGAAGCTGGGCCTATCTCGCCCCGGTGGCGGCGCAGAACGGCACGCTCAACCTGCAAACCGACGGCACGTTCACCTATGTGCCGAACACCAACTTCTTCGGCACCGATTATTTCGACTACCGGGTAACCGACGGCGTGTTCACCACCGCGCCCGTGCGGGTGTTCATTACCGTCACGAACATCAACGACCCGCCGGAGGCATTTCCGGATGCCTATCCGTCCGGTCCGCTCGCCATCAACGCCGCCGACGGCGTGCTGGCCAACGACACCGATGTGGACGGCAACGCGTTGCGGGCCGTGCTGGTCAGTTCGACCCAGTCCGGCGTGCTCAACCTCGCCACGAACGGGTCGTTCACCTACACGCCGGGCGCGGGGTATCGCGGTGGCGACCGTTTTTATTACCGGGCCGCCGATGCCGCCCTCACCTCCGCGCCGGTTCGGGTGAAGCTCGGCAATACGCCGCCGGTGGCCGTGGTGGATGTCTATCCGCCCTCCGGAGGCCAACCGGTCGCGGTGACCAATCCCGCGCTGGGCGTGCTGGCCAACGATACCGACGGCGAGGAGGATCCCGTCATGCTCGCCCGCCTGGAAACCCCGCCGTCCTTCGGCACGGTGATGCTGAACGAAGACGGCACCTTCCTCTACACGCCCACCAACGGCTACACGGGCACGGATTCCTTCACCTACCGGGCCAGCGACGGCAGCGAGGATTCGGAGCCGGGGTTGGTGAAGATCGGCAACACGGTGCCGGTGGCCGCGGCCGATACCCACTACACGATGTTCCTGAACCAGACGTTGACCGTCGCAGTGGCCGCCGGCGTGCTGACCAACGATGTCGATGCCGATGGCGACCTGCTGTCCGCCCAACTCGTGACCGGCACCACCAACGGGTTGCTTTCCTTCAGCACCAACGGGGCGTTCGTCTATGTCCCCAACGCCGGCTTCTCGGGGATCGATTCATTCACCTACCGTGCGCGGGACCCGGTCACGAATTCCGCACCGGCCACCGTCACGATCGGCATCTTTGATGTCATGCGCCCGATGGCCTTCACGCCGGCCTTGCATTCCGGCCTTGCACCGTCCGGTGGTCCGTTCCGGGTGGTCTTCAGCAAGCCGGTCAGCACCACCGGCCTCGCCGCCCGCATCACCCTGCACGGGGCGTGGAGCGGACGGCGCGCATTCAGCACGACGGTCAGCAACCAGCAGGTGACGATCACGCCTGCAGGCGCTTTCCGTCCGGGCGAGACCGTCACCCTCACCCTGCAGGCGGGCATTCGCGGCACCGGATTCTTCGAGCTGGACCAGCCGTTCCACTGGACCATGGTCGTACGGACGGAGCGAGGCGGCGCATTCTTCACCACCCAACCCGCCAACACCAACCGGCTCGCCACGGAATGGGCCGGGGCGGGTGACTTCAACGGCGACGGCCGCGCCGATGTCATCGCGATCAACCGGAACGAACCACCGCACCTCTACCTCAACAACGGCGACCGCACGTTCAGCAACCGCGTGATCACACTCGGCGCGACATGGAACCCGGCCTCCAATCCGCGCGGGGCCGTAGCCGACTTCGATGGCGACGGCACGCTGGACTTCGTGGTCGTGAACAGCTTCGGCCAGGCCAACCTCCTCGCCCTCAACGACGGGGCAGGAAACTTCACCGCGTCGCCGCTGCCGGTCTTCCAGAACATCGGGCCGTATTTCTTCGACTCCAACCGGAGCATCACCTCCGGCGACTTCGACGGCGACGGCGATGTCGACCTCGCCTTTGTCGGATTCTATTACGCCTGGATCATGCGGAACGACGGGACGGGCCAGTTCACCATCGAGAACGCCATCCCGGTCTTCAACGGCAACAACAGCTTCGTCATGCACCTGGCCTCCGGGGATGTGGACAACGACGGCGACCTGGACCTGTACCTGTCCGGCTTCTTGCGCGACGAACTGCTGCTGAACGACGGCAGCGGCGCCTTCACGCTCAGCGCGAACCCGATGGACACCGAGCGCAACGAGGTGACCCGCTTCGCCGACGTGGACGGCGACAGCTACCTCGATCTTCTCATGGGACCGGTCTATCTTGCCCGCGCCGGCACGGTCTGGCTCAATGACCAGCGCGGCACCTTCAACCGCTCGGTCTTCGAATTCAACGCCGACCTCGCCCGCGACCTCGCGGTCGCCGACTACGACGGCGACGGGGATGCCGACGTCTTCCTGCGGGACCTCGGCAATTCCGTCTCGCTCAATGACGGCGCGGGACGGTTCACCGCCACCAGCCAGCCGATCGGCTATACCAACCACTTCAGCACCGCCGCGGCCGACTTCGACAACGACGGCGATCTCGACGTGTTCGTGCCGCGCGGCGGCGGCTCGATCCTCGACATCGCGGAAGTCTGGTACAACCAGACCCCGCCGCGCGCCCGCGACGACCTGTATCCGGCCAACGGTTCGAATGCCCTCGTGGTCAATGCCGTGTCGGGTGTGCTCTCGAACGACAGCCCCGGCGACGGCGGCGCGTTCATCGCCGTGCTGGTCAGCAATGCGCTGCGCGGCACGGTCTCGCTGGGCACCAACGGCTCCTTCACCTACACCCCGGGCACGAACTTCTCCGGTTCGGATGTGTTCCTGTACCGGGCGGTCGATTCCGCGTTCTCGTCGGCTGTCGCGCGCGTCAAGATCGGCAACGCAACCCCGGTCGCCGCGAACGACACCAACTACGTGGTCATCAATGATGCGCCGTTGCGGGTGGCGGCCCGCGGCGTGCTGGACAACGATACCGACGCAGATAACGATCCCCTGACCGCGATCGTGGCGGCGTCGCCGACCAACGGGACGCTCACCCTCCGGCCCGATGGTTCCTTCCTCTACAGCGCGTCCGGCGGGTATGTCGGCATCGACAGCTTCACCTACCGGGCCACCGACGGCTTCGCGACCTCGGCCACGGCGACCGTACGGCTGGATGTGAGGGCCGGACTCTACCTGGTCGGCAGCACCCCGCCGCGCAACACGCCGCGCGCGAACGCGGTCGATGACCTCGTTCTGCGGTTCAACCGGACGCTGAACGCCGCGACCGTTCCGGCGAACGTCGTGGTGCACGGCCAGTTTACCGGGCGTCGCGGGGTTGCCCGGACGGTCACGGGCGACACGTTGCGGCTCGATCCCAGCAACGCGCTCCGCGTCGCGGAGCGGGTTACCGTGTCGCTGGGCGGCGGACTGGAAGGGACCGGCGGCGAACGGCAGCCTGCCCCCCACGTGGTCCAGTTCCAGGCCGAAGCCCCCTTCGGTCGCGGTGTATTCAGCGACACCGGACAGCGGCTTGGCAGCAACTGGATCTCCTCCATCGCCTTCGGCGATGTCGACCAGGACGGCGACCTCGATGCGATCCAGGGGCCCGCCTCGCAGTTCATCAACGGAACCAATGTCCCTTCCACCGCGGCGATGATCATCTGGAGCAACAACGGCGCCGGCGTCTTTTCCGACAGCGGACAACGGCTGGGCACGAACTATGCCTCCACGATCAACACGGCAGACCTCGACGGTGACGGCGACCTCGATATCGTCGGCGGCCAGTTCGTGTGGTACAACAACGGCGTCGGCGTCTTCACCGGCGGAACCGCACTGGCCTCGGTCAATGTGGGCAACCTGGTGGGCGACCTGAACGGCGACGGCCGTCCGGACATCGTGCTCACCGCCAGCACGAACATCGTCGTGATGATGAATGCCGGCAACGGGACGTTCACCAACAACCCGGCCGCCGTGGCCGACCTCAATTTCGTCAACGTCAGCATCACCCGCAGCGCGCTGGGCGATCTGAACGGCGATGGCGCGCTCGACCTCTTCATCACGCCGTTTTTCGCGGCGGATCCGAACAAGGTCTGGTTGAACGACGGTACCGGCATCTTCCGCGAAAGCGGGCAGGTGTTCGGAAACGGCGGCCAATCCGCCCTGCTGGGCGATCTGGACGGCGACGGGGATCTGGACGCCGTGTCGTTGTTCGGTTCGCCGTTCGGGGGGCCGAAACCGTTCGCCTACTTCAACCGCGGCGACGGGTTCTTCACCCCGGGCCAGCAGCTTCTGCCCACCAGCGCCGTGCAGGCGGCCGCCCTTGGCGACGCCAACGGCGACGGATCCCTCGATCTCTTCGTCGTTCAGGGAACTTCCAGCGGATTCACCAACCTCAGTACCGTGTTCTTCAACGACGGCACCGGAACGTTCACGCCGAGCGGCCAGATCATCGGCGACTCGACGTTGAATCCCACCTCCGGCGCGCCGCTGGTCATCAACCGCAACCTGGCGCTCGGCGATTTCAACAACGACGGGGCGCTGGATGTGTGGATCGCGGTCGACCGCTTTGGCGTCTCGTGGGCGCACCAAGTCTGGATCAACGAGGCGGTGCTGGCGCCGGTGGAGGGTGGCCTGGACCTCGTGATCCCCGATACCGACACCGCGATGCCCTTCACCAACCTCGTCGTGCGCGGTCCGACCAACGTCGCGATCACCATCACCCTCGATGGCGCGGGTGTCGCCAAGGGTTCGTTCACGACCTCCTCGCTCGCGGCGGGTGGTTTCACCGGTCCGGTCAACAGCAACCAGTACCTGCGGGCGTCGGGCACGGTGGCCTCGGCCCAGGCCGCGCTGCGGCAACTGGTGTTCCGCCCGGTCGCGAACCGGGTCCCGGTGGGCAGCAACGAGGTCACCCGCTTCACCGTGCGTGCCACCAGCGGGTCGGTGATCCGTACCAACGACCTCGCGGTGGTCACGGCGTTCTCGGTCAACGACGCACCGCTGGCGGTCAACGATGGTGGCGCCGGCTTCACCGGCTCGGCCAGCGCGCAACTGGTCACGGCCAGTGTGCTCGCGAACGACTTCGATGCGGATCCCGGCGACAGTTTCAGCCTCGTGAACGTCAACGCCTCGGGCATCGCGGGCACGCTGACCAACCTCGGCGGCGGCGTGTTCCGCTATACGCCCCCCGCGAGTTATCTCGCCCTGCCCGCGGGCGCGGTCGCGACCAATGTGTTCACCTACACCATTCGCGACCAGCAAAACGCCTCCGCGGTCGGCACGGTCACGTTGCGGTCGATCGGCACGAATGATCCGCCGGTCGCGTCGAACGACGTCGTCACCGTGCGGAAGAACGCCGGCCGCACGATCATCACGCCGTTCCTGCTCGCGAACGACACCGATCCCGACAGCGGCGACCAGTCGACGCTGTTCATCAGCGCCGTGGCGACCAACGGAACCCTCGGCCGCGTCGAGCAGGATCCCGTGGCCGGTGTTGCCTACGACCCGACCGGCGCCTTCACGAACCTGCTGAACGGAGCGGTCGCCACCACCACGTTCAGCTACACCTTGCGCGATGGCGGCGGTGCCACCTCGTCCGCGCAGGTGGTGATCCGCGTCATCGGCACCGATGATCCGCCGGTGGCCGGGCCGGATGCCTTCGCCATCCTCGAGAACGCCGCGCCGACCAACGTCACCCAGCGCCTGCTCGCCAACGATGTCGATCCCGACGCCGGCCAGACCGGGCAGTTGTTCATCGAGGGCATCGACACCGCCGCGACCATCGGCCTCGTCGCGTACAGCAACGGCGTGGTCACCTATTCGCCGAACGGACAGTTCGAATCGCTGGCGGCCGGCCAGACCACCAACGATGCCTTTGGCTACAGCATCCGCTCGCCCACGGTCGGCCTGGTCGAGACGGTACCGGTGCCGTTGTCCCTGCTGCGCCGCACCAACTTCGTTCCGGTGACGGTGGAGGTGACGCCGGGCGGCCTGCTGAACCTGACCTATGACGGACAGGTCATCTTCACCAACACGCCGCTGCCGGGCTACCGTGCCCTGTCGGATGCGCGGTTCGGTTTCGGTGCGCGCACCGGAGGCCAGAACCAGTTGCAGGAAGTGGATGACGTCAACCTGACCCTGTTCATGGATGTCCCGACCAACGTGGTGTACGCCTTCACCGGCGGTGCGCCGAGCGGATCCGTACTGCTCGGTTCGGCGGTGGTCACCGGCGGGGTGGTGCGGCTCACCCCGGCTGCGAACAACCAGCTCGGGTCGATCCTGTTGCCCGACGTCACCGCGAGCAATCCGGTGGCCGGGTTTCTCGCCACCTTCACGGTGCGGATGAGCGGCGGCACCGCGTTGCCGGCCGACGGCATCAGTTTTGTCTGGGCCAACAACCTGGCCAATGCGGCATTCGGCGAGGACGGCGAAGGGTATGGGCTGCGCATTTCATTTGATTCGTACGACAATGCCAACGGCGAAGCGCCGGCGATCGACGCGCGGTGGCGCACGGTCGCCGCGACCGGCGTGGTCACGGTCACGGTGGTCGGCGAAAACGATCCGCCGGTGGCGGTGGACGATCATGTCGTCGTGAACGAAGGCGGCAGCTCGACCAACATCACCGCCTTGTTGCGCGCCAACGACGTGGATCCCGATCAGGGGGAGACCGCGACGCTGGTGGTGTCGGGCGTGTCGGGCGCGCCCGCGTTCGGGACGCTGGCGTTCACCAACGGGCAGGTGACCTACCAGGCCCACCCGCAGCCGTGCCTACGGCTCAACAGTACGATCACCGATACCTTCACCTACTGGATCCGCGACGCGCAGGGGGCATCGAACGAGGCGCAAGCCACGATCTACATCGTCGGCACCAATGCTGCGCCGTCCATTGCGGTGAATCCCTCGGTGATCTACGACTTCGACCTCGGGGTATCGAATGGCGTCGCCTTGTATGGGGCGGCGTTCCGCGACAATACCAGCGGGACGCTGATGCTTACGCCGGGGGTGGGTTCGGTGCAGGGCGCGGTGGTCATTGAAGCGCCCGATCCGGCGGCGGTCATCGCGGGCTTCGCCGCATCGTTCCGTTCGCGCATCGACCAGGCGTCACCGGTGCCCGCCGACGGGTTCAGCTTCAACTGGGCGACCGATCTCACCAACGGAACCGTCGCGCAGGCGGAAGAGGGATCGGGCAGCGGATTGAGCGTATGCTTCGATCTGTTCGACAACGGGGGTGGTGAAGGTCCGGCGATCGATGTGAAGTGGCGTGGCCAGCTTGTCGCGCGGCTACCGGTCGCGGCGGCGGATCTGGTGGCCGCCAGCAACTGGGTCGAGGTGCTGGTGCGGCTGAATCCGGACGGCGTGCTCGATGTGGTGTACAACTGCCGGTCGGTGTTCACCCGTCAGGTGGTAACCGGATTCGTGCCACAGGTCGGTGCGCGGTTCTCCTTCGCGGCGCGCACGGGCGGATCGTGGGCGCGCCACAGCCTGGACGACATCGCGATCGAGGTGTATCCGCAGCCGGTGTTGAACCTGTCCTCGATCATGTTCACCAACACGGCGCGGCGGGTGACCATGCAGGCGGGGCCGGTGGGTGTTGCCGCCGATGTGCCGGCCTTGTACCGGTTCCAGCGTTCCACGGACATGGTGCATTGGGTGGACATCGGTCCGGTGATTCTTGCGCCGGGTACATCCGAGATCCTGATCGATACCAACGACGCTGCGCCGCGCGCCTTCTACCGCGGCGTGCGTTGACGCGGCGTGCGGGAATGGATGGATGCGCGGGGAGGCCTTCGCGGGGTGTGATGCGGTTTAAACGCCAAGGCGCGAAGGGGCCAAGACCACGGAGGGGGACGGGGAATCAACTACGAAAGGCGCGAAAGGGCGGGATCCTGCGTCCCGGGAGGATTGGAGGGATGTTGGTTGTGCGGCCGTCAGGGCGCAGGCGTGAAGGGTTTGGGTTGAACCACGGAGGCGGAGGAGGGGGAGGAGTGGGGCAGACTACGGAACACGGGCATGTGGTCTGTCAACTTGTTCGTTTAATCAGGGTTATT
>CALMUP010000006.1 GCA_937872895.1 uncultured Verrucomicrobiota bacterium | reverse complement strand
ACTCAGGGAGTACGAGGGACGGAAATCGGGGACATACCGCCACGCCACCCACCCCAGCCTGCGGCCACCCCTCCGGGGAGGGGATTTCCTGACAGGGTCGTTAACATCGTCGTTAACCTCGTCGTCGATGATGTGAACGACAAGGTTTAAGGGGGCCTTCGCCTTCCTGTCGTTCCGTCGTTATCCGACGGAAGCGGGCATCTGGGCGTTGTGCGTCTTCTCGAACGTCTCGATGTCGCCGAGATGCTTCAGGCTGAGCGCGATGTCGTCGAGACCGTGCAGCAGGTGTTCCTTCACCACCGGATCAACGTCGAAGTGGAACGACTCCTCCTCGTCCATGTGCAGCACGATGCGCTGTTCGTCGAGATCGATGGTGGCCTCGAGGTTGGTGAAGCGGGCGACGAAGTCGAAGATCTGATCGACCTCGGCCTCGCTCAACTCGATGGTGAGCAGTCCGTTCTTCACGCAGTTGTTGCGAAAGATGTCGGCAAATCCGGGGATGAGCGCGCCACCGATTTCCCGACGCGGGGCGATGATCGCCTTGAACCCGTACTGGGCCACCGCCCAGACGGCATGCTCACGGCTGGAGCCGCAGCCGAAATTGTTGCGGGTAACCAGGATCGATGCGCCGGCAAAACGCGGGGCATTGAGTTCGAAGTCGGGGTTCGGTCCGCCGGTGGCATCGTAACGCCAGTCGAAGAACAGGCTTTCACCGAATCCGGTGCGCTTGATCGATTTCAGGAACTGCTTGGGAATGATCGCGTCGGTATCGACGTTCGAGCGGTCGAGCGTCGCCAGCAATCCGCGATGCGATGTAAATGGTTCCACGGCTATTCCTCCGTTGAAAATTGAATGTTGGATGTTGAACGTTGGATGTTGCGTCTCCGCCTAGCTCTTCACGCTGTCCAGGTACGGCTGCCAGGTGCGGATATCGACGAAATGCCCTTCGATGGCGGCGGCCGCCGCCATCTCCGGACTGACCAGGTGGGTGCGCCCGCCCTTGCCCTGACGGCCTTCGAAGTTGCGGTTCGAGGTCGAGGCTGAACGTTCGCCCGGCTTGAGCTGGTCGGGGTTCATGCCGAGGCACATGCTGCACCCGGCATACCGCCACTCGGCACCGAAGTCGGTGAAGATCTGGTCGATGCCTTCCTTCTCCGCTTCCTTGCGCACACGCATCGAACCGGGCACCACCATAACGCGGACGGAGGATGCCTTCTTGCGGCCCTTGATGATCTTGGCGATGCGGCGCAAGTCTTCGAGACGGGCGTTGGTGCAACTGCCGATGAAGATCGTGTCGGGGCGGATGTCGGTCATCGCCATACCGGGCTTCAGGCCCATGTAGTCCAGCGCCTGTTCGACATCCTTCGCGCTGTAGCCGGGGACATCGTGCAGGCCGGGCACCTTGCTGGTGACGTCGACGACCATGCCGGGGCTGGTGCCCCAGGTAACCTGCGGGGCGATCGACGAGGCATCGATGACGATCTCGCGGTCGAAGGTCGCACCCGGATCGGTGGGCAAGGTCTTCCAGTAGGCCAGCAGCTTGTCCTTCTCCGCACCTTTCGGCGCAAACGGACGGTCCTGCTCGAAGATGTAGTTGTAGGTAACCTCGTCGGGCGCGATCAGGCCGGCGCGGGCGCCGCCTTCAATGCTCATGTTGCAGATGGTCATGCGGCCTTCCATCGAGAGCGAACGGATCGCCTCGCCGCAGTATTCGATGACATAGCCGGTGCCGCCGGCGGTGCCGATCTCGCCGATCAGCTTCAGGACCATGTCCTTCGCCGTCACGCCCTGCTTGAGCTTTCCGGTGAACTCGACCTTGAAGGTTTTGGGCTTCGACTGGCGCAGGGTCTGGGTGGCCATGACATGCTCGACCTCGGAGGTGCCGATGCCGAAGGCCAGCGCGCCGAACGCGCCGTGGGTCGAGGTGTGGGAGTCGCCGCAGACCATGGTCAGGCCCGGCAGGGTGATGCCCAGCTCGGGACCGATCACGTGCACGATGCCCTGCTTGTCGCTGTCCAGCCCGTACAGGGTCACGCCGAAATCGGCGCAGTTCTTCTTCAGCGCATCGACCTGGGCCTTGGAGATCGGGTCGAGGATCTTGTTCGGGTCATCGGTCGGGACGTTGTGGTCCATTGTGGAAAAGGTCAGTTCCGGCCGACGCAGTTTGCGACCGCTAAGCCTCAGCCCCTCAAACGCTTGCGGGCTGGTCACTTCATGGACCAGGTGCCGGTCGATGTACAGCAGGACCGTGCCGTCCGGCATGGTCTTGACCACGTGTTTGTCCCAGATTTTCTCGAAAAGTGTCTTGCTCATAAGTGGGTGAAATTAACGATCCAACGCCGGGAAATCAAGCAGACAAGAAGGTATCGAAAGGAACCGAACCGGATTCGATATACAGCCCAAACGGCATCGTGTATACCACTATACCAGTATCATCCTCCCGCCATGCCATAGCCTGGAGGGTTCTGGATGAGAACGAGGAGGATTGGTTCGCATGAAAACCCCATCGCGACATTCGGTGATCCCACCACCCACCTACCCCCAACGCCTACCCCTCTGGTCCTTATTTCTGTTTAGTAGTCTTTGGCTGGTTCCGGTAGCACCATCGCTCGGCGGACTCGTGATCGCCGGCGGAGGACTGACGCTGGCCGAGGAAGGCGGGACGTTCCAAACCGGCAATGTCGCAACCACCGGCGTAGCCTTCGCCCAGAACGAGATCGGGATTGCCCCGCACACCATCGCCGGCGTGAACGACGGCGTGTACGGGAACGCGAGCAGCTGGATCGGCGGCACCGCGAACAGCTTCATCGGCATCAGCCTGGGAGCCACCCCGGTCCCCCTGTACAAGGTGGCGTTCGGACGGGACAACCTGTCGAACTTCACCGACCGTGCGCTCGGCGTTTATACCCTCCAGTACACCACCGTCGCGCATCCCGACGCGAACACGCCCGAGGGCAGTTGGACGACCATCGGCTCGCTGGATTACCAATCGGCCGGGGGCACCAACTTTACCGAACCCGCGCTCCGGCACGCCTTCACCTTTGATCCCGTCGACGCCACCGGTTTCCGCATCAAGACCGCGAGCGCGACCGATGCCATCGCCATCGATGAAATCGAACTCTACCGCCGCGGCCTCACCGTCGCCGGCCTCCGCCTGGTGGCCGAAGGCGGCGCGTTTTTCCCGAACAACCTGGCCTCCGGCGGTGTGGCGTTCGCCAAGGATGCCCTGAGCACCCCGCCTCACACCATCGGCGGCGTCAACGACGGGGTGTACGGCAACAACAGCAGCTGGATCGCCGGCAGCTCGAATTCCTTCATCGGCATCAATCTCGGCACCTCGCCGGTCGCCGTGGCCAGGATCGCCTTCGGCCGCGATAACAATGGCCTCCTCGCCGACCGCGTCTACTCGACCTATACCGTGCAATACACCACCGTCGCGGATCCAGATGAAACCACGCCGGATGAGCAATGGACAACCATCGGCTCGACGACCTACACCGAACCGGGCGGCCCCCTCTTCGCTTCTCCCGCCCTCCGCCACGTGTTCGCCTTCGCCCCGGTATCCGCCACCGGCGTGCGGCTCGTGATCGACGGCGCACTCGACATCGACAGCCTTATCGCCATCGATGAACTGGAACTCTACGGCCCATCCCAGCTCCGCCTTGAACATCCCCTCGGCGTGGCCCGCACCATGCCGACGCGCATCACCGCTTGGGGCAACAATGATTTCAACCAGAACCAAGTCCCGACCAACCTGTTCAATCCTACCGCGGTTGAAGCGGGAAACTCCCTGATCGCGGCCCTGACGACTAATGGCGCCTATACCGCCTGGGGCAACAACGCCTTCAATCTGCTGAATGACCCCTTTGGCCTGACCGGCATCCACGCCATCGCCGCCGGCGCCGCACATCATCTCCTGATCCGGGCCGATGGCAGCGTCGTGGGATTCGGAACGGACCAGTTTGGTGAAACCATCACCCCGGTCACGTTGGACGGCGTTCCGGTCCGGGCCATCGCCGCCGGTGAACGGGTGTCGCTGGCGGTCGCCGAAGACGGCCGCGTGTTCGGCTGGGGCGAGTTGGCCTCGGACATCCTGCCGGTCCCGACCAACCTGACCGACGTCGTGGCCATCGAATGTGGCGCGCACCATGCCATCGCATTGCGCCGCGACGGCACCGTGGCGGCTTGGGGCTCGAACACCGAACTGCAGACCGACATCCCGGCGGGACTATCCAATGTCGTGGCCATCGCCGCCGGCACGTTCCACAACCTGGCCGTACGGCGCGACGGCACCGTGGTGGCGTGGGGACTGAACGATCAGGGACAACGCAACGTACCCGCGGGCTTGTCGAACGTGACCGACGTCGCTGCCGGCCGCTGGCACAGCATGGCCCGCCGTTCCGACGGCTCCGTGGTCCTCTGGGGCGGCAATACCTCCGGCCAGTTGGACACACCCGTCGGCGTCGCGTATGTGCGGTCCATCTCCGCGAATCGGATGAACAGTGCGGCGCTGCACGCCGTTCCGCTGACCCTGGAATTCGTGCCCGTCAATCCCACCAACGCCGCCACCCGCGTCATCACCTTGTTCAACGACGGTCCCGGCCCGCTGCACATCCGCCGCATCACCCTCGACGGTGGCAACGGCTTCAGCCTCGACACCGCCGCCCTCTCAAACGACCTTCCGGCAGGCGCCTCGACCAGCTTCAGCGTGGCCTTCCTGCCGCCCGGCACCAGCACCGTGGAGGTCGCCCTGCTGGTGGAAACCGACGACCCGCACAACCCCGTCTTCGAAGCCGCGCTGATCGGCAACGCGGTTGACACCACGCCGCCGGTCATCAGCCTGCCGGCCACGAACATCGCCGTGCTCGCCACCAACATTGCCGGCGCCATCGTCACCTTCGACGTCGGGATCGCAGACAACGCCGACAACGATCCCGTCGTGAACATCACGCCGCCGAGCGGCAGCCTCTTCCCGCCCGGCATGACGACGGTCAGCGTGAGCGCGGTCGATTTCGCGGCGAACACCTCCACCGCCTCGTTTGTCGTCAGCGTAACCCTGCCGTCGCCGGTGCGGATCGAGACCGGAGGCGCCTTCGCCCCCGACAACCTCGCTTTCTCCGGCACGCCGTTCGCCAAGGACGAGGCCTTCTTTCCCACGCACCGCATCGTGGCGGTCAACGACGGGTTCTACGGCAACACCAGCAGTTGGATCGGCGTGACCACCGACAGCTTCATCGGTATCAACCTCGGCGCCACGCCCGTCCCGGTGGAACAGATCGCCTTCGGTCGCGACAACAACGGTTTCATCACCGACCGTGCCAACGGCACCTACACCCTCCAGTTCACCACCACGCCGAATCCCAACGCCGCCACGCCGGATTCCGCCTGGACCAGCTTCGGCCCCATCACCTATCCGGGAGCAAGCCCGTTCCCGGCGCGCCGCAACCGGTTCGCCTTCCTGCCGGTGGAAGCCACCGGAATCCGGCTGGTGATCCAAACCTCCCTTCAGGTCGCCATCGACGAAATCGAACTCTACGGCTACAACCCTTCCGCCAACCTCATCCTGGAGGAGCCGGTGAACACCGCGCTGGTTTCCGGCAGCTCCACCAACGACTTCGGTGCGCACGAAGCCGGCGCCACCGGACCGACGCGGGTGTATACCGCGCGCAACACCGGCGATGCGGTGCTGACGTTCTCCAGCATTGCGATGACCGGCTCCAACAGCGCGGACTTCGTCATCACCCCCGCCAGCGGCTGGGCCAACGTGCCGCCGGGAACGAGCATGACCTTTTCGGTAACCTTCCAACCCCAAGGGGTGGGCCCTCGTGCGGCCACGCTGCTGGTGAACAACTCCTCCAGCAATGAACCGGCATTCACCGTCGCGCTCACCGGAATCAGCGAAGACACCACGCCCCCGGTGATCGCCCCCCTGACCAACCTCACCACCTACATCACCGCCGGCACCGGCGCGGTGGTGCAATTCTCCCAACCCTCCGCCTCGGACAATTCGGGCCTTGCGCCGGTCGTGACCACCGACCCGGCGAGCGGTGCGTTTTTCCCGCTCGGCACGAATGCGATCACCGTCATCGCCACTGACAGCGTGGGCAACGCCTCCACCGGCAAGTACAGCCTGATCGTTCTCCCCCGCGCGTTGATCACGTTGGAGGCGCCCGTAAACTCAGTCCTCACCGGCACGCCGCCCGCCTATGCCTTCGGCACGCTGACCGTGGGATCATCCAACACTCAGGCCTTCACCATCTTCAACGACGGCCTGCGCGCGCTGGCCATCTCAGGCATCAGCGTCATCGGAACCCATCCCGCCGATTATGGTCTGGACGCTTCCGGTCTCGACACGAACATCGCAACGGGCGGCAACAGCACGTTTGACGTGACCTTCGCGCCGCGCGCCCACGGCACACGCACGGCGACCGTGCGGCTGGTCACGGACGATCCCGTCACGCCGTTTTACGACCTCCTCCTCACGGGGGACGGTGTGGACATCACACCGCCTGTCATTACGCCGCCGACCAACTTCACTGTGTTCTCCGGCGCGAGCACCAACGGCGTGCGCGTTTTGTATCCTCCCATCGGCATCACCGACAACGCCATCAATCCCGTCAACGTGATCGTTGATCCGCCGAACGCCAGCCTCATGCTGGCCGGAACGAACCTCGTGACCATCCTCGCCACCGACGCCGGGAGCAACGCCAGCACCGCCACTTTCGAGGTCGTCGTCATGCCCTCCGTCTATCCGCCGGAGGTGCCGGTCGGCGGGGCCGTTCCGTTCAACCTGGCGTTGGGAAGAACGGCGTTCGGTGCGAACTTCATCGGCAACCCGCATACCATCGCGACGGTCAACAACGGATTGTACGGAAATACGAACGGCTGGATTGCCGCGACCATCAACAGCTTTGTCGGCATCAACCTCGGCGCAACGCCCGTAGCGGTCAATCATGTCGCCTTCAGCCGCGACCACCGCGGTGTGTTTATCGATCGCACGCCCGGAACCTACACTGTGCAGTTCACCACCACGCCGAACCCCAACGCCGCCACCCCCGACCTCGCGTGGCAAACCATCGGCTCGGTCACCTATACCCTCGATTTCGCGGACCGGGGCCGCCGCAACGTCTATGCCTTCCCGTCGGTGGCCGCGACCGGCATTCGACTCCTCACCGCCGCCAGCGAGTTCCCTGTCGGGATCGACGAAGTGGAAATCTACGGCACGCCAAGCGTCCTGTCGGTGGAGCACCCGGCGGGCGTTGCGCTGACCTCCGGCGTGTCCACCATCACCTTTGCCCCGCGCGACCTCACCACACCCAGCGCGCCGAACACCGTCACCCTCGGCAACCCCGGCCCCGATCCGATCCGGATCACCGGCATCTCCGTCACCAACAACCAGACCGACAATTTCATCCTCACCCCGCCGAACCTTGTCACCACGCTCGCCGCCGGGGCCTCCACCACCCTGCAGGTGGTCTTCCAACCCTCGGCGCTGGGTCCACGCGAAACCACCCTGCGTGTGCGCGTCGAGAACGCCACGTTCGCAGCGTTCGATGTCGCGCTCGCCGGAACCGGCGTGGATGTGTCCGCCCCGGTCATCG
>CALMUP010000005.1 GCA_937872895.1 uncultured Verrucomicrobiota bacterium | reverse complement strand
CAGGGGGCGGGGGGGTGGGGGGCGGGGCGGGGGGTTTCCGGGGGGGGGGGGGGGGGTGGGGGGGGGGGGGGCGGTGGTGCGGCGGGTCGGGGTGGTTTCGTCGCGGATCGAAGGCATGGCCGTTTCAATGGATTTTTCATTGGCGACGGGGGTGGGGACGGTGATTGCCAACGTCGGGTTGATTGGCAAGGCGCAGTTGGTGCGGGCGTTGGAGGACATGAAGCACGTTTTTGTAAGGCGCTTGGGCATGGGGGGGCGGATTGCGGTGGCGCGGGAGGGGGAGGTGTTGGCGGGGGTGGTGGTGCCGAAGGGGCAGGTGGCGTTGGGCACGGTCAGCAGCGCTACGGTGCAGGGGTTGTTGTTGGGGCGCGGGGTGCCGATGATGGCGCGGTTGGGCGGGGTCCTGGAGGTGAAGGATGGGAAGCCGGTGCGGTTGGTGGAGGTGATCGACTATGCCGGGACGTCGTTGGATCCGTTGGAACTGTTCATCAAGGCCGGCTTGACCCAGGTGCGGGTGTGTGCGCGGACGGGGTCGGGGCGGATCGGGGTCAGTGTGCGGGAGATTCCGGCGGCGGCGTTGGACCGGTTCCTGGCGATGCGGGCGGGGATGGACCGGCATTCGCTGGGGGGGATTCTGGCCGTGGGGCGGCCGGGGCAAGCGGTATTGGACGTGCCGGTGGCGGCGGACCGGGTCGGGGTGGTGGTGGCGGCGGGACTTAATCCCTTGGCGGCGCTGCACGAGGCGGGGTTGGGCGTGGCGTTGCAACCGCTCGCCGGGTTGGTGGACTACCGGGTGTTCCATTCCTTCCAGGGGTGGCGCGAGCGGTATGCGGGGTAAAAAAGATGCAGGGACATAGAATCTGGTGATCACCCAAGGAGAGGAAACGCGGATCATGCGGGTGGCTGCGGATGAGGTGCCTTTACGCTTGGGTGTGCGTAGGGGTCTGTGTGGGACGTGACATTTTCTGGCTTCATCATCCGTGGGACACCTTTGGCATCCGTGGGGTTCCTGTCTTTCGAAATCGTTGACAGCGATGCTCTTGATGCTTTTTTCGATACCGATACCGATACCGATACTGATACTTATGGCGATAGATGCGGCACGAGGGGGAGGGTAGGGTAAAAAAAAGACCCGGGTCCGAGGACCCGGGTCGTTCAACAGGCGGTAGGATCGCCTTAGAAGCTGTAGCTGAGGCCGAGGGTACCGACCACTTCGACGTCATAGGCGTCGTCGGTCAGCACGTCGTCATCAATCTGGCCGTAGTAGGTCACGCCGAGCGAGACGAACTGGTAGCTCAGCGAGGCGGACAGGGCGTACTGGTGGAAGCCGTCTTCGCCTTCCTTGGGATCCAGGTAGCCAACAACCGCGCCGAGGCTCAGGCCGATGTCTTCGGTGACGGCGACTTCGTGGCTGACGCCGGCTTCGAGGTACACGTTCTCCTCGATACCGCCATCCAGCCCGTAGAAGATCCCGAGGGACGGGGCCAGCAGCACATCACCCAGGCCGAGGGACAGCGAGATTTCGCGGTCGGCTTCGGCACCTTGCGGGTAGGTGTACTCGGTATAACCGATGGAGGCATCCACGGCTTCGATCGGAAGGGTGTACGAACCATAGATGTCGATTTCGGAGAACTGACCGCCATCGACCGCGCCGTCATAGTCCTCGATATCCAGGTTGCCCCAGACGCCGATGTCGATCGGCAGGCCGGAAACTTCCAGGTACGGTTGGGCTACGAAGCCGTCATTGAACGTAACACCACGGAACACGTAGGCCGAATTCACATCGACGCCTACGGTGGCTTCGGCGGCACGAACCGCCGGTGCCGAGACGAGGGCCAACAGGGCCGTCGCCGCAACTACTTTCATTGCTACCTTCTCCATGTTCTCTTCTCCTTCTTGCGTTAAGGCCAGCTACTGGCCTGGTTGATTTCCCGGCGGTTGCCGGAAAGGGGGGGGAAATCGTAACGTTTCGTTAACAATAAATTCTGGGTTTAAGCTGTCAAGCAGGCTCGCCGGTAAATCAACGATTTGGTGATAATGCCTTATCGCTTGTTTTCGGGAAGCAAAGGCCCCGGCGTTGTCGCCGGGGCCTGGTTGCTTGATGGATCAGCCGATGGCTTCCTTGCCCTTTTCGCCGGTCCGGATGCGGATGCATTCGGCCAGTTCGAGGACGAAGATTTTGCCGTCGCCGATCTTGCCCGTGCGAGCGCCCTTGATGACCGCATCGATGGTCGGCTGAACGAAGTCATCGTTCACGGCGATTTCCATGCGGACCTTCTTGAGCAGGTTCACCTCGATGTCGGCGCCGCGGTAGGATTCATGGAATCCTTTCTGCTGGCCGCAGCCGAGGGCGTTGGTCACGGACATCTTGTAGATTTCCGCGTCGTACAGGGCCTGTTTCACCGCGTTCAGGCGTTCAGGCTGAATGAAGGCAATGATGAGTTTCATAGCGTATTTTCCTTATTGAGCAGGTGGTTCCGGTTACTGGTTGCTGAAGATCTGGAACCCGCTGTAGGCTTCCATACCGTGCTCGCCGATGTCGAGACCGCGCAGTTCCTCTTCTGCATCCACGCGGATTCCGATCGTCAACTTGAGGATCAGGAAGAGCGCGAAGGCGAAGGTGAAGGCGGCGATGCCGTAGGCCACGACGCCGATCAGCTGGACCTTGAAGCTGTGGTCCGGGTTCATGCTGAACAGGCCGACGGCCAAGGTTCCCCAGATGCCGCAGACCAGGTGGACGGAGATCGCACCGACCGGATCGTCGATCTTCATGCGGTCGAGAGTCAGTACCGAGGCGACGACCAGCACACCGGCGATGAAGCCGACGATGACCGAGTTCAGCACCGAGATCGAGTCTGCGCCGGCGGTGATGCCAACGAGACCGGCCAGGCAGCCGTTCAGTACCATCGATAGGTCGGGCTTCTTCTGGATGATCCAGGAGAGAGCCATCGCACCCATGATTCCGGCCGCAGCAGCCAGGGACGTGGTGACCAACGTAAACGAAACAAGGCCCGGATCAGCCGACAGCACCGAGCCGCCATTGAAACCGAACCAGCCCAGCCAGAGCAGGAACACGCCAATGGTGACCAGCGGCATGTTGTGGCCCATGATCGCCTTGACCGAACCGTTCACATACTTGCCGAGGCGGGGTCCGACCAGGATGGCGCCGGCGAGGGCACCCCAGCCGCCGACCGAGTGCACCAGCGTGGAGCCGGCGAAATCGTAGAAGCCCATCTCGTTCAACCAGCCACCGCCCCATTTCCAGGAACCGAGCCAGGGGTAGAGGAAACCGACGTAAATGGCGGTGAAGATCAGGAAGCTGTGCAGCTTCACGCGCTCGGCCACGGCACCGGACACGATGGTCGCGGCGGTTGCGGCGAACATGCCCTGGAACAGGAAGTCCGTCCAGTAGGTGTAGCCGACATTGTAGGCGCTGGTCAGGCCCTCGGCATCCGTCGCCACACCCCAGCCGGCAAAGCCGAACCAGGTGCCCAGCGAGAAATCACCGGGGTACATCAGGTTGAACCCGCACAGGGCGTAGGTCAACAGGCCGATGGCCACGATCGAGGTGTTCTTGAACAGGATGTTGACCGTGTTCTTGGCGCGGGTCAGCCCGGATTCCACCGAGGCGAAACCCAGGTGCATGATGAACACCAGGAAGGTGGACACCATCATCCAGGTGTTGTTCACGGTAAACATTTCCGCGGAAACACCCTCCTCGGCCGCTGCCTCCTCGACAACTTCCGCCGCCGCTTCCGCGACTACGGCCTCTTCCTGCCCGAACGCCATTGGGGCCAGGCCGAGTAACGGCGCGGCCAGCATGGCGGCAGACAACCACTTGCGCAATCTGTACATAACCTTCTCCTTCACTGATTCGTTTGCTTTGTTGTTGTTGGCCACCGATGCCTACTCCGGCACACCGATGGTGACGGGGGGAATAGCAGCCGCCATGCCAACGGACCAGGGGGCAGCACGCACCCGCTTGCAACCATCTACGAACCAAGCATTAAAAAATGTTGTGGAGGCGCGACAAAATTTTCCGATCCGCAGTAAATGACGACAAACATGTAGGTTAAACTTTGGTCAACTACAATAATGTAGTCTGCTGGCGCTTGCGCTACGATTATGGTAGTGAAATGCCCGATTTCGACCTGCGGGTCGGCGGGAGAGGGGGGGTGCCGGCGGCCCTTGCATGGCCGCGGCGCGCATGCATGCTCGCGATCGGGCGGTTTGGGCGTTTTCCGACACCCGAAACCCGACACCCGGCTTCCGTCCCGTGCCGATCAGCCGGCGTACTTCTTCGCGTCGATGCCGTACTGGTGGACCTTGTAGCCGAAGATGCGTTGGGTGGTGGCGAGCATGCGGGCGGCGGAGGCCATGTTGCCGCGGGTGGACTTGAGGGCGTCGACGATGATGTCGCGTTCGTAGGCGTCGACCAGTTCCTTGAGGCTGCCGCGGGCGACGCTGCCGCCGCTGGTTTCGGCGGTCTGGAGGGTGGGGGGCAGGTGGTAGGGGTGGATGACGTCGCCTTCGGCGACGAGCACGGCGCGTTCGAGGCAGTTCTCGAGTTCGCGCACGTTGCCGGGCCAGTGGTAGCTCATCAGCATGTCGATGACCGCGCTGGAGAGGCGGCGCACCTTCTTGTTGTTGTCCTTGGAGTATTTTTCGAGGAAGTGGTCGGCGAGCAGCACGATGTCGGCCTTGCGTTTGCGCAGCGGGGGGACGTAGATCGGGAAGACGTGGAGGCGGTAGTAGAGGTCCTCGCGGAACTTGCCGTCGGCGACCATGGCCTGGAGGTCGCGGTTGGTGGCGGCGATGAGACGGACGTTGACCTTGACGGTTTCGGCGCCGCCGACGCGCTCGAATTCGCGTTCCTGGAGCACGCGCAGCAGCTTGATCTGGATGGCCATCGGGATGTCGCCGACCTCGTCGAGGAACAGGGTGCCGCCGTGGGCGAGTTCGAAGCGGCCCTTGCGGTCGCCGGTGGCCCCGGTGAAGGCGCCCTTGACGTGGCCGAAGAGTTCGCTCTCGATGATGCTTTCGGGCAGGGCGGCGCAGTGGGCGCGCACGAACGGCTTGTCGGCGCGGTCGCTGTTGTAGTGCACGGCGTGGGCGACCAGTTCCTTGCCGGTGCCGGATTCGCCGAGGATGAGGCAGGTGGTGTTGCTCTTGCAGACCTGGGCGATCTGGTCGTAGACGAAGCGCATCTCGTGGCTGTTGCCGATGATGTTGGAGGGGCGGAAGCGTTCGCGCAGTTCCTGGCGGAGGCGCTCGTTTTCCTGCTCGAGCTTTTCGGTCTCCTCCTGCGCGGCGCGGCGGAGTTGGACGGCCTGGGCGATCATCGACGAGACGATGGAGAGCAGGCGCACGTCGTTCTTGAGGTCGCGGTCGGGGAGGAAGGGGGTTTCGGCGCTGAGGGCGCCGACGACTTCCTGGCCGACCTTGATCGGCACGCACATGAAGGAGGTGTCGGGGCGTTTGCCGCGTTTGGTCTTGTCGACGATGAGGGGGGAGTCGCTCTTGCGCTGGACGATCATCGGTTCGCCGGTGAGGATGACCTGTCCGGTGACGCCTTCGCCGAGTTTGTAGCGGCCGCGGCGGGCCTGCTGGGGGGAGAGGCCGTGGGCCGCCTCGATCAGGATGTCGCCGGTCTTCCGGTTGAGCAGGGTGATGGTGCCGTGCTGGAGGTCCATGTTGTCGGCCATGGCCTCGAGGACCGGGCTGACCACTTCGCGCATGTCGAGGCTCTGGTCGAGGATTCGGCTGACATTGTAGAGGAGGGAGAGTTCCTGGACGCGGCGCTTGGACTCGGGGCTGCCGGGCGGGGCATCGGTGGCGGAAGCGGGAAGCGGGTCGTTCATGGCGTGGGTCTCCGGGGCGGTTTGACGCGCTCGTGGTAGAGGTTGGTGATGGGCAGGCGGCGGTCGCGGCCGAACGATTTCGGGGTGATCTTGAGGCCGGGCGGGCCTTGGCGGCGCTTGTATTCGTTGCCATCGATCAGGCGGATGACCCGGGCGACGGTGGCGGGGTCGAAGCCGTCGGCGACGATCGACGCGGCACCGAGGTCGCGCTCGACGTAACGTTCGATGATCGGATCGAGCACGGCGTAGGGCGGCAGCGAATCCTCGTCCTTCTGGTCCGGCCGCAATTCGGCGGACGGCGGGCGGGTGATGATCGAGTCGGGGATGGGCGGGGCGCCGGGGCTCTGTGCGTTGCGCCAGCGGCAGAGTTCGAAGACAAGGGTTTTCGGGACGTCCTTGATGACTGCGAGGCCACCGGCCATGTCGCCGTAGAGGGTGCAGTATCCGGTGGCCATTTCGCTCTTGTTGCCGGTGGTGAGGACAAGCCAGCCGAACTTGTTGGAGAGGGCCATGATGAGGGTGCCGCGGATGCGGGCCTGGATGTTTTCCTCGGTGGCGTCGGGCGGGCGGCCGGGCCAGCGCGGGGTCAGCTCGGCGAGGTAGAGCTCGTGCAGCGCCTTGATCGGGATCTCCTGGAAATCGATGCCGAGGCGGCGGGCGAGTTCGTGGGCGTCGCCGAGGGTGCCGGTGGAGGAGTAGCGCGAGGGCATGGTCACGCCGACCACGCGGTCGGGGCCGAGGGCGTCCACGGCGAGGGCGGCGACGAGGGCGGAGTCGATGCCGCCGCTGATCGCGATCAGCGCCTTGGCGAAACCGTTCTTGTTCACGTAGTCGGCGAGGCCGAGGCGCAGCGCGGCATAGACCTCGGCGGTGTCCAGGGATTGGACAACGGGCGCGGGCGCGTGTCCAGTCCATGGACAATCCACGCGCAGCACATCCTCGGCAAAGGTGCGGGCCTGGGCGACGACCTCGCCGCGCGCGTCGAGGACGAAGCTGCCGCCGTCGAACACCAGCTCGTCCTGTCCGCCGACCAGGTTCACGTAGGCCACCGGGACGCCGAGGAAGCGGGCGGTTTCGCCGATCAGCGCGGTGCGCACCGCGTGTTTGCCGCGGTGGAACGGCGAGGCGCTGAGATTGATGAGCAGGTCGAGGCGCTGGCCGGTGAGGGCCTGCACGGCGGGGAACGTGACCGACCACGAGTCCTCGCAGACGTGCAGGCCGATGCGGGCGCCGTTCACCTCGAGCACGCAGGGGGCGTCGCCTTCGGCAAACACGCGTTTCTCGTCGAACACGCCGTAATTGGGCAGGGCCATCTTGTGGTAGGTCGCGATCACCGCGCCATCGCGCAACGCCACGGCGGCGTTGTAGACCTGGCCGTTCGCGGCCACCGGTGCGCCCACCAGCGCCACCAGGGCGGGCGGGAGCGCGGTGGCGATCCGGTCCAGTTGGGCGGCCACGTCCTCGATGAAGTGGCGTTTCAGGACGAGGTCCTCGGGTGGATACCCGCTCAGGGCCAGTTCGGGGAAGGCCACGAGGTGCGCGCCGGCGTCGGCAGCCTGACGGGCGGCGGCAAGGATCCGGTCGGCATTCGCCTCCAACGCCCCCACGGTCGGGTTGATCTGGGCCAAAAACAGGGTGAGCGGTTTCATGTGCGACAAAATTGTGGCGGTGCCGGATGAAAACTACAAGCGGGTAGTGCAACGGTGCGCACGAAACGGGTTTGTCGGGTCGCCTGGGTCATGGCCGCTCCGGTTACTGGCCGCGTACGTCCACCGTGGCGGACATGGTGGAGCGGACGTCGGAGCCCCAGAAGGCTCCGGTGATGCTGGCGGCGCTGCCGGGGTAGAGGCCGGAGGCGATGGGAACGTGATGGTCGGCGACGGCGAGGCCGATCGAGGGGTCGTAGCCGCGCCAGCCGCTCTGGGGGAAGTACACTTCGGCCCAGGCGTGGAGGTACTGGTTGCCGTCGGGGGCGTGGCCGTTCCAGTAGCCGCTGGCGAAGCGGGCGGCGATGCCCTGGGTGCGGCAGGCTTCGATGAACAGGACGGCGAGGTCGCGGCTGGCGCCGGCCCCGAGTTTCAGGGTGGCTTCGGGGGTCTGGGGTTCGCCGGCGGGGCGGACGACGTGGGCGATGCGTTCGTAGAGGTCCTCGGTCAGGGCGGTCAGGAAGCGAAGGGTGTCGCAGCCGGTTTCGCGGGCGATTTCGTCGGCGTACCAGGTCACGGGGCCGTCGCCCTGGGTCGGGATGCAGTAGGGGCGGAGGCTGTGGCGGGTCAGGTCGGGATAGCGGACGGGGAGGGTCATGACGCCGGGTTCGGCGATGACGAAGTCGAACGGGTTTTCGCGCAGGGTTTCCACCTCGGCCATGACGAGGATGGAGAGGGTGTCGGTCAGGTCGCTGAACCAGACCTGGGAGGCGGCGTTGCCTTCGAGGTCGGTGAATTCGGTCAGGCCGGCCGGGCGCGGGGTGATTTCCAGTGTGTAGCGGCGGATCAACTGGCTGCCGTCCTGCCGGGGGCGCAGGCGCAGGGAATGCGGGTCGAGGGCGACCGGGCGGCTGTAGCTGTACTGGGTCTGGTGGCGGATGGACACGTGCATGGCGTAGCTAGTCCTGTACGGTCCGGATTTCAAAGAAATTCTGGAAGATGGAGGCATCGACCTCGTTCAGGGTGGTCTGGAACTCGTCGATGAATTCGTGCAGGCCGCTGCGGATGATGTCCTTCGCGCTGGAGAAGGCGAGTTGGGAGCGCAGGCTGCCGAGTTGCTGTTCGGCGGTATTGGCGAAGGTGCCCAGCGGGGTGCCGGTGATGTTGTGGAGCGATTCCTGGGCGCGGGCGATGCAGTAGAGCATGGCGCGCGGGAATTCGTGGTCGAGGACGAGGAAGGCCACGACCTTGTCCGGGGTGATGCGGCCGTGGCGTTTGCGGTACATCTCGTAGGCGCTC
The DNA here is from genome assembly GCA_937872895.1 of uncultured Verrucomicrobiota bacterium. Lineage (GTDB taxonomy): Bacteria > Verrucomicrobiota > Kiritimatiellia > CAIVKH01 > CAIVKH01 > CALMUP01. Next base: position 125,806 of record CALMUP010000005.1, on the reverse strand, counting down.
GACGAGCGGAGCAGGGCGGACCATTGCAGTTCGTCGTAGGGGGTTCCGATGTCGGACAGCGAGGGCAGCAGCAGGAAGTATTTCACGTCGAGCAGGCGCGAGGTCTTGTCGGCGCGTTCGAGCATGCGGCCGAGGCGGCAGAAGTGCCAGCCCTCGTTGTGGGTCATCGTGTTGTCGGTGATGCCGTCGAACAGGTTGCCGGCGAGGCGGATCTCGGTGAAGAACTGGCTGCCTTCCTCGATCTGGAACAGGTCCTTGGCGGCGGCGCGGTCGCGCACCTTCAGGTACAGGCGGTTGAGGTATTCCCACATCTCCGATGAGATGGCCTCGCGCACGGTGCGGGCGTTTTCGCGGGCGGCCCGGACGCAGGAGAAGATCGAGTTCGGATGGTCGCGGTCGAAGGCGAGGAAGTTGGTGACACTGGCCAGTGTGGCCGCACCGTGTTTGGCCTTGAAGGCGGCGTGGTCGCCGGTGATCTGGATCAGGGCGTCCCACTGGTTCTGGCCGTCGGGCTGCTGGTCGAGCATCAGGCTCAGGTTGACGTTGATGTAGCGGGCGATGTTCTCGGCCCGCTCGATGTAGCGGCTCATCCAGTAGATCGAATCGGCGACGCGGCTCAGCATCATGGCTCAGGTGCTCCCGTTGGCGTTGCCGTGCTGGGTCGAGCGGGCGGGGTTGTTCGACAGGACCCAGGTGTCCTTGCTGCCGCCGCCCTGCGAGGAGTTCACGACCAGCGAGCCTTTTTTCAGGGCGACGCGGGTCAGCCCGCCCGGCAACACGTAAATATCTTTTCCGTAGAGGATGTAGGGGCGCAGGTCGACGTGGCGGCCGGCGATCGTGTCATCCACCAGCACCGGCACCCGCGACAGGCCGAGGGTGGGCTGGGCGATGTAGTTGCGCGGATTCGCCTTGATCAGCCCGGCGAATTTTTCGCGTTCGGCCTCGCTCGCGTGCGGGCCGACCAGCATGCCGTAGCCGCCCGACTCATTGGCCGCCTTCACCACCAGCTTGTCGAGGTTGGCCAGCACGTGCTGGCGGTCAGCGTCGATCCAGCACAGGTAGGTCGGGACGTTCGGGAGGATTGCCTCCTCGCCGAGGTAGTATTTGATCATCTTCGGTACGTAGGCATAGACGACCTTGTCATCGGCCACACCGGTGCCGGGCGCGTTGGCCAAGGCGACTCGCCCGGCGCGGTAAACCTCCATCAGGCCGGGCACTCCGAGCACCGAATCGGCACGGAAGGCCTGCGGATCGATGAAGTCGTCGTCGATGCGCCGGTAGATCACATCGATCTTCTGCAGGCCGCGGGTCGTTCGCATGTGCACATAGCCGTTGTGCACGACCAGGTCGCGGCCCTCGACCAGCTCGACACCCATCTGCTGGGCGAGGAACGAGTGTTCAAAGTAGGCCGAATTGTAGATGCCGGGGGTCAATACCACCACTTCCGGATTCACCGCGTTCGCCGGGGCGAGGTTCTGGAGCATGTCCAGCAGCTTGCCGGGATAGTCGGAAACCGATCGGACATGCAGGTCGGCGAACACGCTGGGAAAGGTGTTCTTCATCACGCGGCGGTTTTCCAGCACGTACGAAACGCCGGACGGGCAGCGCAGGTTGTCCTCCAGTACATACATCTGGCCGTCGCGGTCGCGCACCAGGTCGGTCCCGGTCACATGGCACCAGATCCCCTGCGGCGGCTTCAGCCCCTCGCAATTCGCGCGGTAGGTCTTCGCCGACTTGATCACGTCGGCCGGGATGATGCCGTCCTTGATGATCTTCGCGTCGGAGTAAATGTCCTGAAGGAACAGGTTCAAGGCGTAGATGCGCTGGCGCAGCCCCGACTCGATCACCCGCCACTCCGCCGCCTCGATGATGCGCGGAATGATGTCGAACGGGAAAATCTTCTCCGTTCCTTCCTTGTCGGAATACACCTGGAAGGTGATGCCGAGGTTCAGCAGCGCGCGCTCGGCCGATTGCTGGTAGCGGGTCAGGTCACCATCCGACAGCGAGCGCAACCGCTGGTAGAGCAACGCCGAGCCGGGGCGCGGGGAGCCGTCCGGCTGAAACATTTCGTCAAAAAAGCCGTCGAGCTGATAGTCTTCAAATCTCATGATGTGCTGTCCGTGCTGGCGAAGATAACAGCATTTCGTGTGCCATAATTGTCGTTTTTGCGCTTTCCGCGATGTATGCTATTGAATGAGAACGAGTTAAATCAATGACGGTGTTTATGCAAAAATGTACATTTTATACAATCCTGTCTTGTGTTGAAAAGTATTCTACATTTATGTAAATCTCAATACGGTTTTCGACAAGCTGTTGGGTGGAGGGCTCGGGGGTCGTACTGAATCTTTTGCCATCGGTTGGCAGGATGGGTTAAGGTCGGCGGCATGCAGATTGTGGCATTCGATTTTGAGCGCAAGGTGGAGCGGGTGGTGGAGGCTTCCCGTTTGACGGCAGAAGGCCCGGAGCCGGGGTGGTTTTACTGGGTGGTATTTGATCCCCAGGACCAGGAGGCGGGTGCCGCGTTGTTGGCCCGGTTGGAGGTGCCGGAGGCATTGGTCGGTGCGCTGCTGGGACCGCAGGTGGAGGGCCGGTTCGAGTTGCACGACTGTGCCATCCATTTTTCGGTGACCGAGGCCTGGTATGAGGCTGGCGCGCTGCGGTCGGGTACGACCGAATATCTGCTGATGGAGCGGGTGCTGGCGGTGATGACGCCGGGGCGCTCGCCGGTGCTGGAGCAGATCCAGCGGATCTACCGCGAGGATTTCCACAAGTTCGCGAAGAGTTCCGGATTTCTCCTGTACGAACTGGCGTCGCGGTTGCTCGATTCCTACCGGCGCACTTTCCAGCAGTTTGCGGCGGAGGTGGAGCGGATCCAGTTGACCTTGTTCGGCAAGGTGACCGACGACATCTTCCTGTCGGTGTCGCGGCTGACGGCGGACATCCTCGCCTTCCGCCGCATGGTCCTGGTCTCACGCGACCTGTTCAACGAGCTGGCCACGCGCAAGTCGGCCTTTGTGGCCGAGACGGCCCAGCCGATGCTCGGGGTCCATTCGGACCGGATGGAGCGCCTCGGCGACGAGTTGGAGAACGAACGCAGCGTGCTCGCGGAAACCCTGAACCTCTATATGGGCATGGTCAGTCACCGCACGAACAAGATCGTGAACCGGCTGACCATCTTCAGCATGATCTTCCTGCCGCTGAGTTTCCTGTGCGGTGTGTACGGTATGAATTTTGAATACATCCCCGAGTTGGCCTGGCGTTACGGGTATGCCGGATTCTGGGGAACGGTTGTGGTATTTATCGTGGCCTTTGTCTGGTTCATCCGCAAACGCGAGTGGATCTGAGCCGTTTGGTGGCACCCAGTAGTGCCCCGGCCAGTGCGCCGCCGAGGTGGCAGGCGGCGATCGGGGTTCCGACCACGCCCGCATGCATTCCGGAGAGGATGACCGTTCCGGTGATCGTCTCGATGATGGACTTGCCGAGAACAACCAGCACGATGGCGCACCCGATGCGCCGGCTCACGGGGTCGCGGTCGCGGATCCACCGCACACCCTGCCATGCCATCAACCCGTGGGCCACGCCGGAAAGTCCGCAGAATCCACCGGGGGGAAGGCCGGCCGCGATGGCACCGGCCAGGCTGCCCGCCATCAGCGTCGCCATCACTGCGGCATCCGCCGCGAGGCGATGTGGCTCCGGGCGCAATGCCCACAACAACAGGAACGCGCCGGCATCGAGCACGGCATGGTAAAGGCTGACGTGGACGAAGGGGTGGGTGAGGATCCGCCATACCTCACCGCACGCAATCGCCTTGGCGTCGAAGACCAGGGCGGTGGCCGGGGTGCCGGTGAGCAGCGGGAGGTTGGCGGCGGCGAGGAGGGCGAGCAGCCACGGCGTAAGGGTTTTCATGGTATGGGAAGGGGCGGATCCGTGGGGATCCGCCCCGTTGTTGTCGTTGGGAGGTTCAGGCGGTCGCGTTACCGCGTTGCTTCCGTCGCGCCATCCAGGCGCTGACCAGCAGGAACAGTGGACCGACCGGGCCGGTGCCGATGTTGAGGTCGATGCTGCGTCCCTGGTCGCGCGACTGGGTCGGCGCGGTGCGCGCGGGTTGGATGCCCGGGGTCGCGGCCGGGGTGGCCGACGCCGGCGTGGCCGAGGCGAGCTGCACGGGCTGGTCGGTGCGGACCGCTTCGGGGCCGAGGTTGCTCACGGCGCGGTTGCGGATCTCGGCGAGGCGTTCCTCGCGCAGGCGTTGCGCGGCGCGGTCGCGGCCGGAGCGGTGGTCGTTGCGGCGCTCGATCTGCCAGCGCTGGTATTCGGCGTCGTTCTCGAGCACGAGGAACGAGGTGTACTCGGTCACGATGGAATAGGTCTCGCCGAGGCGGATGATTTCCGGAACGACGTCGGCGCGGCGGTCATCGCGGTCGGCCTTCTTCAGCAACTGGTCCACGCGCTTCAGCGCCCACATGCGTTCGATTTCGGGATTGTCGGCATCGCGGCCGGGGAAGGTCATCGTATCGCTCGACACGAACGCCTTGCCGCGCACGTCGCCCTTCAGGGTCACCGAGGCATCGCCTTCGCCGCGGTAGCGCCCGTAGATGCGCAGCGGCACGCCGTGGTAGAGGTTGGGTAGGGTGGCGGGTTCGATGTCGTAGGCGTCGATGCCGTTGATGGCGAGGGTCAGGTTCTGCGCAGCCGGGCGCATGAGTTTGCGGCGAAAGGCCTTGGCCGCCAGCTCGTGGTTGTCGCCGCGTGACAGGAAGGCGGCCAGGCCGCCGCTGTCGTCGGCGAGTTGCTCGAGCAGCGGACGGTTGACGTCATTGCCGACGCCGATGCAGAACACGCGGCAGTTGGCCGGGCGCTGGCGGATCAGGTTCAGCAATGCGGCGCGTTCAGCTTGTTCGGTCATGCCGTCGCTCATGATGACCACGTTGAGCATGCGGTCGGGATCGGCGTAGCGGTAGGCGGTCTGCACGGCGGGATTCAGCACGGTCCCGCCGCGGGCGGACTGCCGGTCGAGGAACTGGCGGGCTTCGGTGTTCGCGTTGCCGGAGGCGTCGCGCAGCGCGCCGAACAAGGTGGTTGGCTGGATGTTGAAGGTCATGACATCAAAACGGTCGCCCGCCTCGAGCGTGTCGACAAAGGCCATGATTGATTCGCGGGAGAGGGCCAGTTTGCCGTCGTTGCCCATGCTGCCGGAGACATCAAGAACGAAGACATAGTCCATCGATTCATCCAGCGCGGCGAGGTCCTCGCCGGCGGTCAGGGTCATCATGAAATAGCCGTCGTCACCCTTCTCGCGCGAGGTGACCAGGTCGAGTCCGGTCTTCGGGCGCGACACGGTACAGGTCAGCACGACATCCTCGTCGAGGCGGCCGCCGCGGTTTTCCAGGCTGGCCTGGTGGTAGTCGTCGCTGTGCCGGGCGAACACGAAGCCGTTCGGATGGCTCGGGCTGGTCATTGCGGTGATCGGCACCAGTGAACGCACGTGCACCTGCATCGCGAATGGGCCGGTCACGTCGGCGCGGATGTCCTTCCGCGTCGTGGTGGCCAGCGGGTACACGTAGCGCAGTTGGTCGTCGTCGCTGTCGAGCTCCTGGTAGTAACTGATCTCGACCCGTTGCTCGGCTTTGGCGGCGATCGGGAAGATCCGCATCTCGAAGGTGCGGTAGTCCACCTGCTCCAGCAGGCCCGGATCGCGCCGCACCTGCTTGTAGCTGTTGTAGATCTCGCGGGCGCGCTGCTTCTCCAGCACTTCGCCGACCATTTCCGTGCCGTTGATCCACATGCTGAAGTTCGCGACGCTCGCGCCGCGCGGCACCGGGAAGGTGTAGAGGGCCTCGACCTGCCGGTCCTCGAGGTTGCGGAAGACCTGGGCGACCTTGGTCACTGCGACGCCGTTGTTGATCGTCACCTCGACTTCGTGCGACACGATCTCCAGCGCGCCGCCGAAACCGCCATCCGCCACCAGCAGGCCCGCGCCCCGTGCCGGTACCACAGCCAGTCCAGCCGCCAACACCGCGCCACCCAGCCAGCCCGTCCAACGTTTCTTCGTTCTATTCATGATGTGCTCCTGTTGTTTCGTCCGTTTCACCACCGCACCGCCTGTTGCTTCTGCAGGTGGCCCGCCGCCTCGTACAGGTAGGCGTCGTCCATCGCCTTCACCCACGACTCGCGGTTTTTCAACGTGCCGAGCGCCAAGGCTCCGAGCACCACCGCCGACAACACCGCCATCCACCAACCCAGCTTTCTTTTCGTCTTCATGACATCCTTTCTTGACCGCCATCGTGGCGGATGAAACAGCTATAGGCATCTGTCGTGCCAATCGGACGTATTTGCATATGTGTATGTGGTGCAATTAAATGCGAGAATTCTTGTTTTGGAGCTGAATGATGAAGATTGCAAGGAGTGTACTTGCCATATACATTTTATGTATGAAGCCGCACGTATTGTCGGATGAGGATCGCGCCTTGTTTGCCTTGGTGGATGAGGCGGCGTTTGTAAATCCATTCTCGGAGTCGCGCATCCGGTTGGACCGGGTGATGGGCGGGCGGGGTGGTAGAGGGTTGGCTGATGCCTTGGCCCGGGTGCGTGCGGTGTTGGAGCGGTTGCGGGTGCGAGGTCAGGGGCGGGTGGACGGCTATGGGGTGGAGGATGGCCGGTTGGTGGAATCGGCGGTGTTGTTTGATGTGTTTCACCGGTGGGCGCCGGACTTTGACCGGTTGATTCTTCGGCAGGAGCAGCAGCGGGGCGAGTCGTTGGCGGCGGGCTTTGTGGTGGAGGCGTTGGCGGCGTTGGCGGAAGCCGGTTTGGCGCCGGCGGTGGCCTTGCGCGATGTCGGCATGTTTTACCAGTTGCGGCGGGCCTATTTTTTCATCCGGCGCGAGCTGGTCGGTAGCAGCCCGGCGATGCAGGCCTTGCGGGTGGCTTGCTGGAACAATGTGTTCACGCACGACCTGCGGTTGTATCTGCGGGCGATGGTGACGCGGATGGAGGATTTCTCGACCTTGCTGCTCGGCGAAACCGGCAGCGGGAAGGGTGCGGTGGCGCGGGCGTTGGGGTTGTCGGGGTACATCCCGTACGATCCGGCGACGCGGCGATTCCGGGAGAATTTCGCCGGATCGTTCATCGCGGTGAATCTGGCCCAGTTTCCGGAAACCTTGATCGAGGCCGAGTTGTTTGGCCATGTGAAGGGCGCATTCACCGGGGCGGTGGCGGACCGCGAGGGGTGGCTGGGCCGGTGCCGGCCGCACGGGACCATCTTCCTCGACGAGATTGGCGACGCGCCGGCCCCGGTGCAGTTGAAACTGCTGCGGGTCCTGCAGGAGCGGGTGTTTGTACCGGTGGGCGGTTCGGTCGAGCGCCGGTTCGCCGGACGGGTTATCGCCGCGACCAACCGGGCCTTGCCGGTGCTGCGGCGCACCGGGCAGTTCCGCGACGACTTCTACTACCGGCTTTGCTCGGATGTGATCGAGGTTCCGCCGTTGCGTCATCGATTCGCCGAGGATCCGGACGAACTGCCGCGGCTGGTCGCGGTGATCCTTGAGCGGCATCTGGGAACCGATTCCGCGTCGGCCTTGCAGGAGCGGGTAACCGCGACCCTCGCCGCGCATCCGGGTAGGGGCTACCGGTGGCCGGGCAATGTGCGGGAGCTCGAACAGGCGGTTCGCCGCGTCCTGCTCACTGGCCGGTATGAGCCGGTGGCGGAGGTCGTCTCCACGGCGGATCGTCCGCGTTGGCTGGAGCAATTGGAAAGCGGGAGTTTGACGGTCGACTCCCTGACCGCCTCGTATTGCCGGACTTTGTGGGACCGGATGGGATCCTACGAGGACGTGGCGCGGCGAACCGGGCTCGATCGGCGCACGGTGAAGAAATACGTGGAGCGGGGCGAGGCGTTGGGCGGTGCGGTCAAGGTGCCGGGTCAGCCGGCTTGACCGCATACACCACCGATTCGCCGAGCGTGGCGTCGCGCGGGAGGGTGATCAGGTGCAGGATCTGCCGGGCGACATCGTCCGGGGTCAGGGCCCCGTGGCGCGAGACTGCGTTGTTGCCGTAGAGCATCGGCGTCTCGGTCGGTCCGGGCATCAGCGTTTGCATCCGGATGCCGAACGGGCGCATCTCTTCCGCCGCGGCCTGGGTCAGGCCCCGCACCGCGTGCTTGGAGGCACTGTAGGCGGCGGCATGGGCACTGCCGCGCAGGGAGGCGGGGTACGATCCGACATTGATCACTTCGCCCCGACCTTGTGCCATCATCTGCCGCAGGACAGTGCGGTTTCCATGGATCAGGCCCTTGAGGTTCGTGTCGATGATCAGGTCCCATTCCTCCAGCGGCAGGTGGGCGAGGGCGTAGGGAAGTTTCATCTCCTTCGAGACGTGGCCGATCGTGCCGGCGTTGGCGATAAAGGAATCGATGCGGCCGAAGGCCTCCACCGTCCGGTTAACCATCGTTCCCATGTCGTCGGCCTTGCGCACATCCAGCGACAAGGTCAGCACGGGAGCCGGGCCGGTCAGGTGGGTGCGGGCCCGGTCGAGGCTCGCTTCCGAACGGGCGACCAGCACCACGGTGGCGCCTTCGCGGTGAAACCGGTGGGCGGTGGCCAAGCCGATGCCGCTGCCTGCGCCGGTAATCAGGGTGACGTGGCCGCGCAGCAGGCTCATGTCGGCAGCAGGGGGTTACGCCTTCAGGATGCCGGCGAGGAACGAGGCGATTTCCTTGACGGTAAGGTCGGTGACCATCTGGCCGTTGCGGGTCAGCAGTTTCTCGGCCGAGAAATTCTTGATCTTGAACTTCTGCTCGATCGCGACCATCAACTGCACCAGTTCAACCGACTCCATGGCGAGGTCGGCGACCAGGCGGGTATCGCCGGTGATCTCGCCGGAAAAATCATCCAGATCCCAATCGCTGGTCATGTCGGTCAACATCCTGGTCAGTTCGGGCAATATGGTCGCTTCGGTATGCATGAATATCCTCGAATCCTCGTATAGTCCTCGGCGACTATGCGGATTCGGTGTTTTTTTGTCCACCCTAAAGCCGGAGCCGACCCTGCGCCACGTTTGTTGATGCGCCGGTCCGGTTGCCCGTGGTAGAACGCGCCATGGTTTCGAAACTCCAGGCACATCAACGGCACGTCGGATCGCGGTTTTCCGCTGCGGCATCCGGATACGGTGAGCTGTCTCCGGTGCAGGACGAGGTGGCCCGGAAGGTGCTCGATCTTGTTCCGACGGACGTGGTGCCAACCCGTGTGCTGGATGCCGGGTGCGGCCACGGGCGGCTGTTGAAATTGGCACGAACCCGCTGGCCTGCGGCGGCCTTGACCGGGGTCGATGTCGCGGCGGGTATGATTGACGAGAGCCGTCGCGCGTTGACCGGCGATGCCGCCTTGACCTTGTATACCGCGGATGTGGCGGCATGGAGCCATGCTCCGTTCGACCTCGTGGTCAGCGGCAGTGCGCTGCATTGGCTGCGGCCGTTTGGTCCGTCGTTGGCCCACGTGCTCGGCCTGGTCCGTTCGGGTGGCCATGCCGCGATTGGATTCATGCTCGAGGGTACGCTGACCGAGCTCCACGACGCGCGGCGAGCGGTCGCGCCGGCAAAGACCCCGTCCGGTCGCCTGCCTGCAACGGACGATGTCGAGGCCGCACTCCGTGCAATTCCCGGGATCGAGATCCTCCGGGCCGATGTCGAGGCAATGGTCCACGAGCTCCCCGACGCAGCGACCGTGCTGCGCGTGCTGCATGATACCGGGGTTACCGGCGGCGATATCTCGCGGGGGGCTGCCCCGCTGACCCGCAACGAGCTGCGTGCCTTGACCGAGCACTATGCCCGGCACCACGCCTCGCCGGGTGGCGTGCGTGTGTCGTACGTCGTCGGCTACTACCTGCTACGGCGCGCCTGAGCCGGAGCGGCTTGCGGCGTTGACGCTGGTGCGTCACCGTCCTATGATGACCCTTTTAATTTCGAAGCAGCTTGTGGAAGGAGACAGCATGGCCACCCCGACTATTCTAATCGCCCTGGATGGTGCCACATTCACCGTGTTGGAACCGCTGATGAAGCAGGGGGTCATGCCTTTCCTGCGCGATTTCGTCGCCGGCGGCGTGAAGGCCCCGCTGATGTCCACGGTGCACCCGCTCACCCCGCCCGCGTTCGTCTCCATGTACACCGGCCGCACCCCCGGCAACCACGGGGTGTTCGACTTCACCCGCGTTGAGGACAGCGGCGAGACCGTATTCTTCCCGTTCAACGACTCCCGCAACGTCCGTTGCGAGACCATCTGGGCCATCGCCAACCGGCAGAACCGCAAGGCCGCGGTGTTCAACTTCGTGGTCACTTCGCCGGTGAACCCGTTCTGCGGTGTGATGATCCCTGGCCTCGTGCAGTGGAAATACCTCAAGACCTATACCTTCCCGACCACCTTCTACGAGAAGCTCAAGGAGCAACCCTGGTTCAACCGCAAGGCGCTGTGCTGGGACCTGACCCACGAACGCGATGCCGTCAGCTCCGGCCTGCCGGTGGACCAGCTCGGCTGGGTCAAGGACCATATCGAACGCGAGGAACAGTGGTTCCAGGTGTTCCGGTTCATGATGGACCACGAGCCGACCGACCTGATGGCCATGGTGCTCGACGGGGTGGACAAGTTGCAGCATGTCTGCTGGGAGTTTCTGGATCCGGCGCTGATCCCCGCGGCGCCCGACGCCCGCCAGCAGGAGGTGATCGCCGCCTGCCACGCGTATTTCCGCAAGCTCGACGATTTCCTGCGCAGCGTGCGGGAGAAGGCCGGCCCGGAGGCGCGCATTATCCTGACCTCCGACCACGGCTTCGGTCCGACCGAGGTGAATTTCAACATCAACCAGATGCTGCACGAGCTCGGCTACCTGCACTGGCAGGCCACCGCCGAAGATATCTCCGACGAGGAGAAGTACCGTTCGCTGAAACTCGACTGGAACCGCACCGTGGCCTACTGCCCGCGGCGCAGCACCAACGGTGTCTACATCCGGGTCAGCCGCCAGCCCGGCCAACCGGGCATCCCGGCCGCCGACTACGATTCGGTGCGCGAGAGAATTGCCGCCGCGCTGCGCGCCGTGGTCAATCCGCTGACCGGCCAGCCGATGGTGAAAGCCGTGGCGACCCGCGACGAGGCGTTCCCCGGCGCGGGCAATGCCGGTGCGCCCGACCTGAATGTCGTGTTGGGCGACCACGGGTTCGTCTCCACCGCACAGAGCCCGGAAGGTCTGGTCACACCGGTCGGCCATGTCATCGGCACCCATTATCCCGAAGGCATCCTCATCGCCAACGGCGCTGGCGTCGCGCGCGGCAAATCCATCGAGTCCCGCGCCATCACCGATGTCGCCCCGCTGGTGCTCTACAGCCTCGGCCTGCCCATCCCCTCGAATTTCGAGGGTGTGTTGCCCACCGGCGTGTTCGAGCCGGCCCACCTCGCTGCCCAGCCACCGGTGACCGGCGAACCGGCCTTCGAGGAACAACCGGCCGCCACCGCGGTGAACAAGGACGCCGACATCTACTCGCAGGAAGAAAAGGACGCGGTGTACGAGCAATTGCGCGCACTCGGTTATGTCGAGTGATGCACGCGGCCTGATGCCCGGCGAGTTTCGTTGCGTCGCCATGGGCGGCATCAACGATGGCGCAAATTCGTACCCGCACGGCATGGCCTGGTTCGGCGATCACCTCTACGTCGCCACCACCCGCCTTGTCTTCCAGTTGCTGTACTACGTCTCCCACAAGGAGTCGGTCTGGGATCCCTATCCGGTCAAGGTTGATGAGCGCAATCCCTACACGCACCTCGATGCACGCGGCCAGATCTGGCGCTACCATCCGCCGACGAACGTCTGGGAGAAGATCCTCACCGCCGAACTGATGGAGCCGAAGAACGGGGTGCGTTTCCCGTACTTTAACGGCATCCGCAACATGGTCGAGTTCAAGGCGGCCGGCGAAAGCCGCAACGCCCTCTACATGCCGACGATGGCCCCGAAGGGCGGACCGACTCCGATGATCCTGCGCACCGAGGACGGCCTGAACTACGAGCAGATCGAGCTGATCGGCGCCGCCGCTGCGCGCTTCAACACGTTCCGGCCGATGGTGAATTTCAAAGGCCGGCTCTGGATCGCCCCGACCGGCAAGACCGGATCCGGCAGCGCGGCCGGCACCGCGCTGGTCATGGCGTCCGACGACCCCGCCCGCACCCCGTGGGTACAGTGCAACGAAACGAATTTCGGCGATCCGCACAACGAGGGCATCTTCGAGATGACCGCGTTCAACGGCCACCTCTACGCCGGCACGGTCAACCCCGATGGCTTCCAATTGTGGAAGACCGACGGCGAGCAATTTCCGCACTGCCGCTGGACCCGCGTCATCACCCGCGGCGGCGGACGCGGCGCGAACAACCAGGCCGTCGGCAGCATGAAGGAGTTCAACGGCGCGCTGTACCTCGGCGTGTCGATCATCAACGGCGGGTACGACCGCAACCACGGCATCGGCCCGGCCGCCGCGGAGCTGCTGCGCGTGTTTCCCGACGACACCTGGGACCTAGTCGTGGGCGAAGGGCGCATCACCGAGCAGGGCCTGAAGATGCCGCTCAGCGGGCTCACCGCCGGCTTCGAGAACCCGTTCAACACCTACGTATGGCGCATGGGCGTCCACGACGGCTGGCTCTATGCCGGAACCTTCTCGATCGCCGGTGTCATCCAGTTCTTCTCGCAGGAGAAATTCTCTGAACGCATCCGCCGCATCCTCGACCGCGACCGGATGAACCTGCTGGCCGACAAGCTCGGCGGTTGTGCGCTGTGGCGCTCGCGCGACGGCGTGACCTGGTTGCCGGTCACCACCAACGGGTTCGGCAACCCGTTCAACTACGGGATCCGTGCGCTGATCACCACGCCGCACGGCCTGTTCGTCGGCACGGCGAATCCGTTCGGCCCCGACGTCGCCATCCACCGCGCCTCCGGCTGGACCTACGAGCCGAATCCGCGCGGCGGACTCGAGGTGTGGCTCGGATCGCACCAGCACCATCCGGCCACCCACGACCTCACCAGGCTCAAGCCCCCGCCCGCCCCGGTTACCCTGCATCCTGACTTCGAGCGAGAGGGCCTCACCGAAGAAGAACGCAAGCGCGACTACATCGAACACGCCATCGCCGCCTTCTTTCGCGATCCGGCCAACCGGCTGTTCGGCTATTGGCGACGCGGCAGCACCTCGGCCATCGATGCCGCGCAGACGCTGGTCGAGGAAGTCGAATCCCTCCTGCCCAAGGCCGAAGGTCGCGTGGTACTGGATCTCAACCTGGATCGGCGTTTCGCCGCCGACCGGCTCAAGGCCCATGCCGTTTCGGTGACCGGTCCCGGCGTGTTGCTGCAACACCCCGATGCCTCGGCCGATGCGGTCACCGATCTCGAAGCGTTGAGCCGGATTTCCCATGCCCGCCGCTGGTTGCCGGAGATCCGCCGCGTGCTGAAGCCGGGCGGCTTCTTCGCCGGCGCGGCCGTGTTGCATGGCGGACCCGCGGCCGGATGGCCCGGCACGCACACACCCGCCGCGTTTGCCGCGCTGCTCGAAGCCGCCGGCTTCACCGAGGTCACCGTGCGCGAAGCCACCCGGGACTGCTGGCAGGCCTTCCTGCACAAGTTCAACCTCTACCTGTGGGAGCAGGTCATCGATGGCTCCTTCGACGGCGCGATGGTCGAGGACGCCAAGGCCGCGGTCTACGGTCCGCTCGTTCCCGTGCATGCCTACGTGGTGTTCCGGGCGAAACGCCCGGCCTGACGACAGGATGGACGCCCCCGCACACCTGTGCTATCAATCCCCGATCACCAAACCTTTCAGGAGTCGCCATGAAACGAACCGCTCTTGTCCGCACCACCGTTGGAGTTGTTATGATCCTTGGTATCCTTGGCACGATGATGGACGCCTTCGCCGGCGGCCGCCGCAAGCGGCAGGAAGCCACCGCCATGCAACCGTTGTCCGAAAAGAATTCCGGCGCACAGGCGGTGGCCGGCGACTTCCGCCGCGACCTGTCGTTCGGTGGCGATGACCGCTTCTACGATGTCCACGTCCCGGCCTCGTACCGCCCCGGCACGCCGGTCCCGCTGGTCATGGTCCTCCACGGCGGCGGCGGCAGTCCCTCCGCCGTACGCGGCATCACCGGCATGGACCGCGTATCCGATCAGAACGGCTTCATCGTGATCTATCCCGCCGGTACCGGGGAACGCGCCCGCGACAGCCGTCTTTCCTGGAACATCCTGAAAAGCGACACCTTCGCCACCGCGAACAACAAGGATGACCTCGGGTTCATCCGCGCCGTGCTGAAGGATGTGCAGGCGAAGTACGCGATCGACACCAAGCGCATCTACGCGACCGGGATCTCGCAGGGCGGGATGATGTGCTACCGGTTCGCCTGCGATCCGGATCTCTCCGGCCGCATCGCCGCCATCGCCCCGGTCGCCGCGGTGATGACCGTCGATCCCGCCGATTGCAAGCCGTCGCGCACGATGCCGATCATCCACTTCCACGGACTCGATGACAAATTCATCCCGTTCGAGGGCGGCATCGGTTCGCGCCTGGAGCGCATTGATCCGGTGGCGCGTCCTGGCGTACCGGAGACGATGAAGTTCTGGCTGGCCAGGAACAAGGTCGGCGACCGTCCACGCGACCAGGGTCGCCGCGGCGACGCCGGTTTCCAGGATTTCGGCCGCGAGGGAGAGCCCGGCGAGGTCATCCTGTGGAAACTCGATGGTGCCGGCCACACCTGGCCCGGAGGCGATTCCGGCCTGCCCGAAATGTTTATCGGCAGGGTCAACCGCGACATCTCGGCCTCCGAGATCATCTGGAAATTCTTCACCCGCCATTCGCTGTAGGCGCAGCGGGTTCGCGGCATGGAGGAATGGATTCCATCGGTCAAGAAACTGGGCAGCAATGTCCAGTCCCGCCTCAGTTTCGCCCACAGCCAGTTCAAGGCCGGCGACTACGACAAGGCGCTCGAGGAGATCGCCGCCGCGCTGCGGATGGATCCGCGTGACCCGGACGCGTTGCTGCTCAAGGCGAAGATCCATTACGACCGAGGCCAGTTGACCGAGGCCGAAGCGCTCGCCCGCGAGGCCGCCGCGGCCGCGCCCGACCAACCGAAGCCGCACCTGCTGCTCGCCGCGATCCACTACGAACGCGGCGATGCCGATGCCGCGATCGCCGCCACCGACCGTGCCATTGCACTCGATCCCACCCACGCCCAGGCTCACGTCTTGCGCGGCAACCTGCTCGGTACGCAGCAGCGCTTCGATGAAGCCCGTCGCGATTTCGAGCGCGCCATCGCCCTGAATCCGCAACTCACCATGGCCCATCGCCAGGTCGGCCGCATCCACCTCGAACACGGTGACTCCGCCAAGGCGATCGCGTCCCTTGAGAAGGCCATGCTGCTCGATCCCAACAACGGCCTGATCCGTTCCAGCCTCGGCGACCTGTACCGTTCGCTCGGTCGTCTGGAGGAGGCCGTGCTGCAGTACCGCGAAGCCACGCGGCTGAATCCCAGCCTGGAAACGTCCTACATCGCCGCCGGCGATGTGTACCTGGAGCTGAAGCGCTACGAGGAGGCGCAGTTCGAATACCGCCGCGCCATCCTGATCCGCAAGAAAAGCGCGCGCGCCTCGCTCGGCCTGGGGAAAATCTACCTTGCGCACCGCCAGTTCGACGAAGCCCGCGCGGAACTCGAGGCCGCGCTCAAGGCCGATCCGAACCTGGTCGAAGCGACCAACCTGCTGGCCACGCTGCCCGCCTCCTCCGAGCCGTCGCCGGCACCGTGAGCCGTGCCGCCCGGGCGCCGCTTCAACCGCGGGCGATGCGTTGGCGGAAATCCTCGACGACATCGCGCAGCGTCGTCTCGATCGGGATTTCCGGCCGCCATCCGACATGTTCCAGGATGCGCGAGGTGTCGAGGATCGGCTGGCTGTCGGTCGGACGGTACAGTGCCGGATCAATGGTGATCTCGGGGGCAACCCCGACGATCGCGCACAGCCGGTCGAACAGCGCCTGGATCGTGGTCAGCGCGCCGGTGGCCACGTTGTAGGCGCAGCCCGTGCGGCCTTTCTCCAGCAGCAACCGGTAGGCGCGCACGGTGTCGCGCACATCGGTGAATTCGCGCTGGCTGGCCAGGTTGCCGACCTTCATCACCGACGGCTGTTTCCCGTTCGCGATGGCGATGAGCTGGCGGGCGAAGGCGGACACCACGAAACTTTCCGACTGGCCGGGGCCGATGTGGTTGCACGGCCGCGCCGTCATCGCGTGCAGCCCGTAGCGTGCGGCATACATCCGCGTGGCCGCGTCAGCCGACCACTTGGTCAGCGCGTAGAGGTTGTCGGCCGAAGGCGGGTCATCCTCGCGGATCGCGGTCGGCCTTGGCTGGTGCCCGTACAACTGGGCCGAGGTCACGGCCAGCAAGCGGGCGTTCGGGGTGTGGCGGCGTGCGGCCTCGAGCACGTTGATCGTGCCGATGGTGTTGATCTGGAACGCGGCCTGCGGTTGGTCCCACGCCATCGGCACGAAGGCCATGCCGGCAAGGTGCAGCACCGCGTCGGGGGTGTGGGAGGAAAACAGGCGGGCCATGCCGTCGGCATCGACCAGATCGACGCCGACGGTGGCGATGGCCCCGGGGACCTGGTCGGTCTGGCCGGGCAGCACGGTGGCGACGACCTCGTGGCCGGCGCGCCGGAGTTCGGTCAACGCGTGCCCGCCGACAAAGCCGGCGGCCCCTGTGACCAGGACACGCATCGGGTTACCGCAGCTGGCGCGCGATGCGCTCCATGTCCGCGTCCACCATCATGTCGATCAGGCCCTGGAAGCTCACCTCGGTTTTCCAGCCGAGCTGCTTCTTCGCCTTGGTCGGGTCGCCGAGCAGCAGGTCCACTTCGGCCGGGCGCAGGAACTTCGGGTCGACGACCACATAATCCTTGTAGTTCAGGCCGACGCGGGCGAAGGCCAGTTCGAGGAACTCCTTCACCGAGTGGGTCTCGCCGGTCGCGATCACGTAGTCATCCGGCTTGTCCTGCTGCAGCATCAGCCACATCGCCTTCACGTAGTCGCCGGCGAAGCCCCAGTCGCGCTTCGCGTCGAGGTTGCCCATGCGCAGTTCCTTCTGCAGGCCGTGCTTGATCCGGGCCACGCCGTCGGTGATCTTGCGGGTCACGAATTCCTTGCCGCGGCGCGGGCTCTCGTGGTTGAACAGGATGCCCGACACGGTGAACAGGTTGTAGCTTTCGCGGTAGTTCAGCGTGATGTAATGGCCGTACACCTTGGCCACCGCGTAGGGGCTGCGCGGGTGGAACGGGGTTTCCTCGCTCTGGGGGATTGCGTGGACCTTGCCGTACATCTCGCTGCTCGAGGCCTGGTAGAAGCGGGCCTGCGGGCATACGTGGCGCATCGCGTCGAGCAGGCGGGTCACGCCGAGTGCGGTGAACTCGCCGGTCAGCACCGGCTGGGTCCACGAGGTGTGCACGAACGACTGGGCGGCCAGGTTGTAGATCTCGTCGGGCATGATCTCCTTCAGCAGGAGGATCAGCGACATCTCGTCGAGCAGGTCGCCGTTGACCAGGGTGATCTTGCCCTTCAGGTGTTCGATGCGCTCGATCGCCTCGGTGCTGGAACGGCGCATCATGCCGTACACCTCGTAGCCTTTGTCGAGCAGCAGTTCCGCCAGGTACGAGCCGTCCTGGCCGGTGATTCCGGTGATGAGTGCTTTCTTCATGGTCTGGTCCCTGTTCGTTATTTACGTCGGAGGCGGAGTGTGCCAACACCCGCGCAGGAAGGCAATCGCATCCTTGATCTCCCCGGCCTCGGTGCCGGGGGCCGGTTCGATGACCCGGATCAGGTCGCGGTTGGCGATTTCGCGGTATTGGTCAAAGGGGATCTGTCCCTTGGGCGGCATGACATGGTCCTGCACCGGAGGCCGCACATCGTGGATGTGCATCCCGGCCATCCACGGGGCGAGCCGCTGGGCCCAGCGTTCGGCGTTGATGAACCCGATGTTCTGGCGGATCTGGGCGTGGCCGAAATCGAACCAGCAGCGCAGCCAGGGGGACTGGTAGGAGGAGAGCAGGCGTTCGATCTCGATCTCGGTCGGGATCGACTCCCAGGTCGGCAGGTTTTCGAAGGCGAGGACCATGCGGTACTGCTCCAGCACCGGCAGCAGGCGGTCGATGCTCTCGCGCAGGTAATCGAGCTGCTTCGGCGCCTTCTTGTCGCGGGTGGTCATGACCTTGAGCTTCAGTTTCTCGTAGGCCGGGGAGTACTGGCGTCCCTGTTCGCACCATTCGATCATCTCCCGGCTCATCCGGGACATGTCCACGTTGCCGGCATGCGCCACGACGACCCGGGCCCCGACCTCGGCGGCAAAGGCGATGGTCTTGCTCATGTGCAGCACGGCGTTGTCGCGGGTGGTCCGCTCGGTGCTGGCCGGGGTGTACAGTTCGGGGTGGCCGCGGTGCGCGCCCATCGGCACCGGGCAGTAGTTGTGGACGCTGTCGACCTTCACCGCCTTGGCGGCCACCATGGCCCGGACGCCGGGAACCATGTCGATGCGGAGGTCGTACCCGAGTTCCACCGCATCCACGCCGAGGCCGAGGATCTCCTCGATCATCGCCTCGCCGGTGGTGTGCCGGTAGGTGTTCCAATGCGTGGAAACGGAAAAGTGCATCAGCTCGCGAACTCGTCGTCTATCGTATAAAAAAGGAAGACTCCCCCGGAGGGGAGTCTGTGATGGAAACCATCAAGTGGATCAGCGCGCAGGGCGCATACGGGCCCGCGCTTCCTTGCGGCGGCGGCGCTCGCTGGGTTTCTCGAAGTACCGGTGGGCGCGGATTTCGCGCATGATACCTTCCTTGTCCAGCTTCTTCTTCAAGCGGCGCAAGGCGCGGTCAACGGATTCCCCTTTGCGAATTTTTACTTCCGTCACGATGTCTGATTCACTCTCCCTTCACGGTTCGATCATCCCGGAGGATGGATTGAAAAAACAAGGGGCGCACCCTAGAGGAACCGGTGAACGAAGTCAACCGGTTCGTGGCGCACGCCCCGGCGGATCAGGCGCGGCCCACGCTGATGTAGGTGAAGCCCTTGTCGCGGATCTTCTTGGGGTCGAACTGGTTGCGCCCGTCCACGATCACCGGGCAGCGCATCTTCGCCTTCAAGGCGTCGAGGTCGATGTTCTTCACCTCCGGCCAGTCGGTCAGGATCAGCAGCAGGTCGGCGCCGTCGGCCGTTTCCAGCGGGGTCTTGAAATACTTCTCCTGCGGGAACAGTTCGGCGAAGCGGCCCTCGGCCACCGGATCCCACAGGCGGACCTTTGCGCCGGCCTCGATCAACTGCGGGACGAAGTAGAGGGCAGGGGACTCGCGCACGTCGTCGGTGCCCGGCTTGAAGGCGAGGCCGATCACCGCCACCACCTTGTCCTGGATCACCCACAGCTCGCGCTGGATCTTCTGCATCACGTGTTCGCGCTGCGTCTTGTTGATCCGCTGCACTTCCTTGAGCAGTTCGAAATTGTAGCCGAGCTGGTCGCCGATCTGCACGAAGGCATCGACGTCCTTCGGGAAGCAGGAGCCGCCGTACCCGACGCCCGCCTGGAGGAACCGCGGGCCGATGCGCTTGTCGAGGCCCATGCCACGGGCGACCTGTTCGATGTCCGCGCCGGCCAGTTCGCAGATGCGGCTTACCGCGTTGACGAAGGAGATCTTCATGGCCAGGAACGAGTTGGACGCGTGCTTGGTCAGCTCCGCGCTGGCGATGTTCATCTCGAGGAAGGCGCAGCCGGTCTTCTTGATGATCGGGTCATAGATGTCGCGCAACAACTTGGCCGCGCGTTCGCTCTCGACACCGACCACGATGCGGTCCGGATCGTTCGCGTCCTCGATCGCCGTGCCTTCCTTCAGGAATTCCGGGTTCGAGGCGACGTCAAACGGGATGTCGGCACGCAGGTACTTCGTGACCGTGCGCTTGAGCTGCTCGCCGGTGTTGACCGGGACGGTGCTCTTCTCGACGAGAAGGCGGTAGCTGGTCATGTGTTCGGCCACCTGGCGGCCGACCTGCTCGACATACGACATGTTCGCCGCGCCGCGGTAGCCCGGCGGGGTGCCGACGGCAATGAAGATCGCCTCGGCGAACTCGGTGCCTTCCTTGATCGAGGTGGTGAACTTCAGCCGGCCGGCCGCAACGTTGCGACGGACCAGTTCTTCGAGGCCGATCTCGTAGATCGGCATTTCCATCCGGTGGAGCATGTCCACTTTGCGCTGGTCGTTGTCCACACACAGGACATGATGGCCCCAATCCGAAAAACACGCGCCGGTCACCAGACCGACATAACCAGTTCCCACCACGGTAATGTTCATAGTACGTCCTCGTTGTCCTAACCGATTAAAGGACGGCCATACTAGACGGGCAAACCGGGAATTGCAATAGTACAAGCCTTTCGGGAAAGGGAACCATGAGCAAGAAGCCGGTTTGTGCCGTATTGGGAGCGAGCGGATTCCTCGGATCGGGGGCATTGCCCGAGCTCCGGGAGGCGTTTACCGTGGTTGGTACCTCGATGCGCCCCCGCGGCGAGGCCTTCCGCGCGGTCGACCTGCGCGAACGGGACGCCCTGGCCCGGTTCCTCGACGAGGTCCAGCCCGACGTGGTCATCGCCCTGGCCGCCTACCGCGAACCCGACTTCTGCGAGGACCACCCGGAGGAAACCCGCCGCCTGAATACCCGGCCGGTTGTCGCCCTGACCGAACTGCTCCCCGCCACGACCCCGCTCCTGTTCGTCAGCACCGACTACGTCTTCGATGGCAAGGCCCCCCCGTACCGCCCCGATGCCCCCCGCCATCCCCTCAGCGAATACGGAAAATCCAAGGCCGAAGCCGAGGACGCCCTGCGCGGCCGCGACCGGTCCATCGTCCTGCGCGTCCCCCTGCTGATGGGGTGGACCGAGTCCTTCGACCAATCCGGCTTCTTCAGCCAGCTCATCGCCGACCTGCGCGCCACTGAACCCCGCCCGCTCGACGATGTCCTGAAACGCTACCCTGTATGGACCCGCGACGTCGGCATCGCCATGCGCCACCTGCTCACCGGTGGCCACGCCGGCACCTTCCACTTCAGCACCACCCGTCCGCTCACCCGCTACCGCGCCGCCCTCGAAATGGCCGAGCTCATCGGCTGGCCCACCACCCACCTCACCCCCAGCGCCACCGTCATCCCGCGCCGCGCCACCCGCCCCGATGACGCCCACCTCGACATGACCGACTGGCTCGCCCGCGGCTTCCCGCCCCCTACCGACTTCCGGGAGGTCGCCCACCGCTTCCTCCTCCATTTCGGGGTTCTCCCGACCTCCGCCTAGGCCTTTTTGCCCCCGGAAGCCCGAACTTTTTTTCGGGCTCAGATCCCCCCTCCGGCGAGCCCTAACCCCCTAAAAGCCCCGTTTTTGCGCCCATTTGCAAAAATCAGCCGGCTTCCCGGGTCAGCATGTAGAACGTTTTAGCACTTTACATCAGCCCATTCGCCGGTACCTTGTTCTGCCGATGGTCAAGTCGGATGGCTTGGCCGATCGGTAGGGTGCGTTTCACGCGTAGGGCGCGAAGGGCATGGATCTCAGGGCAACAGGGTAGATCATGAAAACAAACGCAATCAGTGAGTTCAAGGTCTGGACGGTATTCATGGCCTTTGCCGTCTCGGCGATGGGTGTCGAGGTGGCGGTGAAGTCGAGCCGTCCGGTTGAGCCGTTGCCGGTGCACACTGCCGTAGAGGCAACAACCGGGTCGGAGCCGGTGGCGGTTGCCACCACGCCGCCTGCCGCGACGGAGCTTCCGGAAACGCTGGTGGCCGATCTGCTGGTGGACTCCGTGGTCCAGATCGAGTCGGCCGGGAACGCCCGTGCAGTTGGCCGCCATGGTGAACGGGGGCTGATGCAGATCAAGCGTGAAACCTGGCGGGAGACCACCGCCCGGATCCTCGGCAAGCCGGTGGGTTTTGACCGTGCGTTCGAGCCGACCCTGAACCGCCGGGTCGGTGCTGCGTACCTGTCCCACTTGCACGGCTTCCTTCAGGCGAACAAAAACCGTTGGCAGGCCGACGAGCGGTCGCTCTTGCTGGCCTGCTACAACGCCGGGCCGAACCGGGTGGCCGAGGCCGGGTTCAACCTGCGCCGCCTGCCGCGTTCGACCCAGGACTACGTGGCCCGCGCTTCGGCCCTGCATGACCAGTACTTGCGTGATCATGCCATGCAGTTGGTGAACGATGGCAGCCGCCGAGTCCTCCAGATCGTGCAATTGCAGCCTGGCCGCGATTCGTAATCCTGCCGACGTGCCCCCGTCGCGCGTTCCCGGTCAGCCCGGTTTGATTGCGGCAAACGCCTGCTCCAGCCGCTGGATCAGGGTCCCGGCCGGTTCGAGGCCGATCGAAAACCGCAGCAGGTACCGCGACACCCCGCATTGCTCCGCCCAGTCCAGCTCGTCGTAGTGGGCGAGCATGGTGAATGGACAGCACAGGCTGAACACCGTCCCGAGATTGGGTCCCTTGCAGAAGGGGAGGGCATTGTAGAAGGGTACGGTCGATCGGGCCGCCTCGTGCAGTACGATGGAGAACAACCCGCCATACCCGCCATCCGCCACCCGGAACCGGTCATAGACCTCGCGGGCCCGGAACTTCGGGTAGTACACGGTCTTGACCTCCGGCCGTGCGGCCAGCCAGTCGCACACCTGTTCCGCCGTCCGGTTGATGTGCTGCATCCGCTCGACATAGTCCGCGCTGTAGCTTTCCATCAAGGCGAGGTTTTCGCCCCACACCGTGTCCTCATACTCCCCGCGCAGGGCGGAGAGCAGGGAGTCGTGGATCGGGCTCTTCGGGTTCAGCACGGCCGCTCCGCCCATGACATCGCCACGGCCGGTGAAGTACTTGGTCAGGCTGGTGACGACCAGGTCGGCGGCGGACAGCAGGTTCACATTGACCGCGCCCGCCAGCGTGTCGTCCACGATCAGCGGGAACTGGCCATTGCGGGCATGCTGGGCGAGCACGGCCAGGTCCGGGCTGTTGAGAAGCGGGTTGGAGGGGAATTCGCAGAACACCGCCGCGATCCGGTCGATCACCGCCATCCGGCTGAGCATGCGCAGGTCCACCGCGTTGCCGAGCGGGAAAAACGCCGAACGCGCCCCGAATTCCTGCAGGATCTTCAATGTGTCCACATAGGGAAAGCCGAACTGGATGCACGCCGCATCCGGCCGCCGTGCCACCGCCATGCGGTGCAGGGTATAGATGGCCGCCATGCCGGATTTGAACAGGAACACGTGATCGGCCGGCACGCCATAATGCGCGGCGATCCGTGAACGCACCTGGTCGCGCACGGCGGTGCGTGCCGTGTCCGGTCGCCCCGCCAGCAGAGCTTCCGCCTGGCGTGATGAAATGCCGTCGCCGGAATGCCGCCAGTACTTGAGTGCGGAGGCCTCCGCCGCAGCGGGAAAACAGACGACATGCACCCGGTGTTCCGGCCAGAACTGCACCCGCGCCTCGTGGCCGGACCAGCGGGCGATCAGCCGGACACAGCGCGCGGCCGACTTCTCCGAAGGGTAGGCGTGGCACAGTTCCCCCTCGCGGGCGAAGCGCTCCCGGCACAATGCGAAAAATTGGGTGCATTGAACGGGAACGACAAACCGCGGATAGCCCGCCCGCAACCGGTCGATCACCCGCGGGTTCTTCTCCTCGTAATCCACCACGTCCTGCCATCCGGGCAGGCAGACCGAGTTGGCGTGCGCCGATTCGGGCAGCGGCGCGCCGAGGTCGTCGGCCCGCCACTTCGGGTCGGTCAGCAAAGGTTCATCGTGTACCGGGTTCATCGCATCATCCACATCAAAGGCGCACCACCCTAACGGTTGCAGCTCACCCGCGGCAAGAACGATGTGTGACACACCGGTCCGGCCACGTTTCTTTACTGACGAATCACTGTACACCCGGTATGACTATCCAATAACTCTGCAAGCGCGCGAGGAAACGTATGACTGTCTTGGATGTCCGGTTCAGCGATTGGATTCAAAAAGGGTTTGCCCTGTTTTCCACCCATGCCTCCATCCTGCTGGTCAGTGGCCTGGTCGCGGTGGCGATCACCGGTGTAACCCTCGGCCTGCTGGCCGGTCCGATGCTGGCCGGCATGGCGGTGATCGTGCTGAACCTGCAGGATGATCGCCTGGCCCGGCCGACCCTGAACGAATTGTTCAAGGGGTTTGACTACACCCTCGCCACCATCCCGGTCACCCTGGCCTTCTACGCCCTGGCCGCCCTGCACTGGGTAGTCAGCCATCTTCCCGCGATCGGCCAGGTCATCAGCACCGTGGTGCTGAGCGTCGGCGGTGCCCTCGCCACCCTGTCGGTTTTCCACCTGGTCGCGCGCCGCGTCGCGCCGCGCCAGTCCGCGCCGGTCTGGTGGAGCCTGTTTGTCGCGAACTGGGGACCGCTGCTGGGTTTCTTCATTCTCACCGCCCTGATCGGCGGCGTGGGGGCCATCTTGCCCTTCGGGATCGGTCTGGTCGTAACGGCCCCGCTATACCTTTGCATCAGCGGCGTGGCCTACCTGGCCATCGCGCGGCAATGTGTCGAGTTGTAATCGTTCGGATCGGGGGATGTTGGCATGATGAATGGCGTGCGCGGTGCATGGTGGATGATCGGGGTGGGGGTCGTGGCCTTGGCGGCATGGCCGGCAGTTGCCCAGGAGGCTCCTTCGCGGATCGATGTGGCTGCACCACAAGGGGTCACCGTATCCGTCTATGACACCGGTCTGGGCATGGTGAATGAGGCCCGCCGGGTTTCCTTGCCTTCGGGCGAGAGTGATCTGTTGATCAGCGCCCTTCCGAGCCGGATCGTTCCGGCCAGTGCGTCGTATGGCGCTGCCGCGCGCGCCGCCCCGTTTGACCTCCTGGAGCAATACCTGCAATACGACCTGGCCGACCGGCGCTCCTTGTTGCGCCGTATGATCGGTCAGCCGGTGGTTGTCCAGCAGGGTGGCGCTACCCGGGAGGGCATCCTGCTAGCCGATGCCCTGGCTCCGGCCGACGATATCCCTGTCCGCTCCCGCGACGGGAAGAACCTCTGGATGATTCCAGTGGATGTCATCGACGCCGTGACCTTCCCGTTCGGCCGCGACCTGCTCGCCGTGGAACCGCGTCTTGTCTGGCGCGTGCGTGCCCGCCAGGAAGGACCACAGAACTTCCGTCTCGCCTACCAGACCGAAGGACTTTCCTGGAAAGCCTCCTACGAGCTGATGCTGGCCAGCGGTTCCATGCAGGCCGATTTTGCCGCCAGGGTACAGATCGACAATACGTCGGGCGGACGCTTCGAAAACGCCCGTGTCCGCCTGTTGCTGACCGAAAAAGGCATGACCTCGCCGATCCTGCCCAACGAGTCCGACCCGCAGGTTGTCCGTCCCGCGTTGCGTTACCAGTACGGCGCGCGCGAGCCCAGTTTCGAGCGTTCGATCGCCGCCCTGGCCCCGATCGAGATCTATGAACTGCCCCGCACCGTCACCCTCGAAAACGAACGCCCGACCTTCGTCCAACTCGTCCAGGCCAACGAACTTCCGATCAAACGCTTCCATGTGTACGACGGCGTTCGGCTCGACCGCTTCCAGCGCAACCGCCGCACCGACTGGAATTACGGAACCGAGTACCACACGATCGTGCAGACCCACGTCGAGTTTGAAAACCGCGAAAACTTCGGCCTCGGCGTGAACCTGCCTCCCGGCTTGTGCCGCCTGTACCAGGTTCGCGCCGATGGCGCGGTGGATCTGATCGGCGAGGAGTTGCTGCTGCCCATCCCGGTCGGTGGCACCGGCCACCTCCGGGTCGGTCCGGCCCGCGGACTGACCGGCGAACGCGAACGCACCGGCTATGTCGAGGTCAAGCCGCACCATATCTACGAGGAAACCTTCCAGATCCGTCTGACCAACACCTCCGACGACCCGGCCGAGATCCGCGTCGTCGAACACCTCTACCGGTGGCCCGAATACGAGATCATCCGCGCCGATGCCGACTACGTCCAGACCCAGCCGCAGACCATCGAGTTCAAGGTCGAACTCAAGCCGGGTGGCCGCCGCAGCATCAACTACACCGTCCGCTATACCTGGTGAGATGAACCTGCGCCGGCTGACCCTGTTGCTGCTGGTGGCGTCGGCCATAGCGCCGCCAACCCGCAGTGAACCGGTAGTCGCCCTCGCTGACGGGCCGATGACCCTGCTGGTGGATGCCCACCGCGCCGTGGTGCGCAGCACCTACACCGTCACCCTGGCCGACACCAACGGACGGGTCCGCATCGCGGACGTTCCCCCCGAGGCCGATCTCTCCACCCTGTCGGTGATCGACCGTCGCCGCGAACTCCGCCTGCAGGCCTGGACCCGCACCGCCGGCGCGCCCCGGCCACCACCCATCGTCACCCGCGCGGCCGGTCGCCAGATTACCGCCGACTGGAATCCCGAACCCGAGTTGGCCCGACTCGATCCCGGTCTCGACCTCACCCTGCGCGTGCTCGAACCGGGGGCCAAGCGGTTTGATCTGGTGTACGTGGTCACCGGCTTGTCCTGGCGCGTGACCTACGACGTCCTGTTGCGCGGCGAGCTGCGCGACGTGGCCGGTCCGATGTCGATGGACGTCGAAGGCTGGGTCGAGGTGTCCAATGCCACCAGCCGCGCCTACCAGAATGCCCGGTTGTTGCTGGTCGGCACCGACTCCCTTGGCTATACACCCGAGCCCAAGGCCCCGGGCTTGCTCGAACTCGACGACAACACCCCGCTCGCCGACCTGTGGCGGCACCAGGTCCCGGAACCCACCACCGCCCACTTCTACACGGTGGACGAGCGTGTGGACCTCGCCGCACACGCGGCACGCCTGGTCTCGCTCGTTTCGGTCACCCGCAAACCCGTCGAACGCATGCTCATCATCCGTGCCGAGGATATCCCCACCGATGCCCGCACCCGGTTCGCCCATCCGTCGCAGATCATCCGTTTCGCCAATGCCAACGACTACGGTGGCAACCGCGCCGTTCCGCCCGGACGCGCCCTCATCCACATCGGCAACCAGCGAACCGCGCTGCACCAGCAGGCCTGGTTCAAGCACACCCCGGCCAACGGCGAGATCACCCTCGATGTCGGGACCATGCCGGAGATCCGCATCCGCCGTGTCGATCGCGGTCGCCGCACCCTGCCCGGCCGATTCTACGAACACCAGTTTGAGCTGCGCATGGAAAACCGGTTCCCGTTTCCCGTAACGCTGACCGTGGATGAGCAACCCCCGTTCCGACTCGCCTGGGTACCGGTGCGTTCCAGCCAACCCTACGAACAACGCGGCCGCCGCCTGGTCTTCAGGCCGACCGTCAGCGCGAACAGCGAGCTGGTGCTCACCTACACGCTGCGCGTTGAAGTCCCCCGCGATTGATGACGGCACCGGCGAGGCGGTTCCTTCCCGCCGCATGTTCCCGGAAAGAAGCGTTCATCCCATCGTGCCCGGTATCCCAGTTCATCGGTGGTTCAATTCGGAAGGTGCCCCCACGGATCAACACGGATTCGGCATGGCGTGCGTGGTTCAGTTCCTTGCCGTGATAGGTCCTGCCCTGAAATGTCATGGCATCACCTTTCCACTTCCCATCCGTGTTCATCGGTGTTAATCCGTGGCTGCACCTTCCGCCTTCAGGATCAGGCCATGGAACGCACCACCCCGACTACCGGTCCAGCCACGGCAAAACCTTGCGTCTCGGCGGTGATGGCCACCGGCGCGTAGTTCGGATTCCCGGCGATCAATTCATACCCGGTGCGCGTCTTGCGCAGTTTCTTTACCGTCGCCTCGCCCTCGACATATACCACCGCGATCGCGTCCGGTTCGACCACCGGCGCCTTGCGCACGATCACGTAGTCGCCCTCGTGGATCCCGTAGTCGATCATGCTGTCGCCACGCACCCGCACGGCAAACAGGTCGCCCGAGCCAAAGGCCGATTCAAGGGTTAAATGCCCGAGCGTGTTTTCCACGGCGAGAATCGGCAACCCCGCCGCGACATCTCCGACGATCGGCACACCGGCTGTCCCCGTCACCGCCGCGTCACCCGTCGCCACCACGCGCAACCCGCGCGCCGTGTTCGGGGTCCGTCGCAACGCCCCCTTCCGCACCAACGCGTCCAGGTGGTCCGCTGCCGCCCGCGGCGACCGGAATCCGAAATGGGCCGCCACCTCGCGCACCGTCGGCGGTACCCCGTGCCGCGCCGCCCAACCCTCCACGAAGGCCAGCACCGCCGCCTGCTTGTCCGTTAATGACCGTTGTTCCATGATCCAACTTTTTCCTTTACCGCCGAAGCTATACAGATGTATAGTATCGCCTCATGAAGAAAACAAGCGAAAAAACAGGCGTGGAGCATGAACTGGTGTGCGGTTTGCCGGACGACCAGCAGGTCTGCGAGATCCTGCTGCGCCTGCCTGATCCGTACCAGGTCATGGCGTGGCTGGTCGTGGAAACCGGGCTGCGTCTGAATGATGTGGCGGGTTTGCCGGTGCGGGCGTTCAGCCTGGCGCGCCGCACGATGACGGTGACCGATGCGGCAATCGTGCGCCGGTTCGTGCTCTCCGAAGGCCTGGCCGCGGCGCTCGCCGATCACCTCGCCGCCCTGCGTCCGCGGTATGAAGGGCAGGGGAGCCGCACCTTCCGCCTGTTCCGCATGCCGCGCACGGAGGAACCGGTGCGCTTTGCCGATTCGCTGCTGTTTCCGGCCTGGTCGGTTCGCGGCTATGAACGCACCTCCGGCAATCTCGTCATTCCGGTGCCGTGGATCGTCGATGCCCTGGACCGCGCCGCCGGCGAAACCGGCTTCATCGGCGTCATCCACTCGAATACCCTTCGCCACGCCTGTGTCACGCGGTGGATCAATCAAGGACTCCCCGTCGCCGAGATTCACCACCGACTCGGCCACCGCGACCTGATGACCACGCTGCTCCTCGTCCAAGCCCTCCAGCACGGCGGTCTGACCTTTACCACGGCGGCGTAGCGCCTGCCGCCGCTCCGGCAGGTGCGCGATCTGCCTGCTTGGCAGCGGTATCGGTCGTCGCTGCGGCCCCGCCGGGGATCCAAACTTCGGATCTGGCACACGAAGTAGCCAGCCGCCCGGCGGATCCGGCATGGACGTCCCGGGTTGATTCACCTATCCTGTTCGTCGAGGAGCTTTGCTGCCATTGACCGCGTGGCTTGGCCGCATGAAGTGTTTTAGGTGAAGTCCCATGCCACCCGCGTGGGCGTGATGAAATGTCCAGGAGCACATTGATGCACGAATCCAATCGTCCGGTCTGGTTGCGCAGTCTGTTGGGATTCCTGTTGGGAGCCTGGGCCTTTATCGTTCTGCTGGTCTCCAGTTTGGCGGTGATGATCAGCCTGTTTGATGTCTTGCTGCCGGGGGATGGTATTCCGGCGTTGCCGGGTACGGCCGCACTGTTGCTCTGCCTGGCCGCCTCCGGGTGGGCCACGGTGTGGTTCGTCAAACGGCAGGATGCCTTCCTCGCGCGGTATCCCCTGCGCACACAATACGTGGTGCTGGTGGTCCTGCTCCTGTTCACCGTGGGCTTCTTTCCCGTGCCCTTCACAACGTTCACCCTCGATTAGCGAAGATCCCTGCAACCCCGCCGGCGTGTGCCATGAAGGCCGCCGCACGCGATAAGGAGCAGTTTGACCCCTGGTGCTTCGCGGCTTGTTGGGTGCCGACCAGCGTGCTAGGCTTTTGCCGTCAACAAGCGATTGAGGCCGCAGCGATCGGACGCCCGGCCGGTTGATGCCCAGGATTCACAGGCGGTGCGATGCTGAACCAGATCCATATGCCGACGGTGGTCATGATCGGCGTGGCCATCGAAACCCTGTGCCTGTTCGTGATGGTGGCGATGTGGCGGCAGAACCGCCAGGCCTTGCCCGGCCTCGGCCTGTGGGCCTTGCACCACGCCATGCAGTGTTCCGGGCTTTTCCTGATCCTGTTGCGTGGCCGCATTCCCGACCTGCTCTCGATCGGACTTCCCAACCTCCTCTTCGTCTTCGGCAGCTGGCTGGGCTACCTCGGCCTCGAGCAGTTTGTCGGGGTGCGCCGGCCCAAGCGCCTCGCCACTGTGGTGCTCGGCTCGTTTACCGTGGTGCATCTCCTGCTGATCCTGCGCGGTGCGGACATCAACATCCGCGCCTTGAACATGTCGGTGGCCAGCGTCTTCGTGTTCGCCCTGTCGGCATGGCTGTTGCTGCGGCAAACCCCACCGCAGTTGCGCACCTGCACCCGCTGGGTTGGTCGGATCTTTGTCCTCTGCGCCGTGATCTACACCATCCGTGCCCTCGCCCTGGTCGAGTTCAGTTACCTCGAGACCTACTATTTCCAATCCGGCTGGCGCGAAGCCTTTTTCCTCATGGCTGTGATGATCCTGTTCGTATTGCTGACCTACACCATTGGATTGATGATCAACCAGCGCCTGCTGATGCGCGTCGATGCCGAGCGGGAAAAGTTTGCCAAGGCCTTTCGCGCATCACCACAGGCGGTGATTTTCAGTCGGTTCGAGGACGGCTGCGTGCTGGAGGTGAATCCCGGATTCACCCGGATCTTCGGCTTCACACCCGAGGAGGCCTGCGGTCGCAGCTCGGTGGAGCTGGGCATCTGGTCTTCGGTGTCCGAACGCAATACGGTGATGGATCGGGTTCGGCGCGATGGAAGGGTCGACAACCTGTCGGTGACCTGGCATCGCCGCGATGGAACCCCGGTCCACGGCCTCTATGCCGGGGCGAACATTGATCTCGACGGCACCCCCTGCCTGGTCTCGGTCATTACCGATCTCACCGCCCAGTTGACCGAGCAACACGAGCGGGAACGCTTGCTGGTCGAACGCGAAAAGGCGCTGGCCGAGGTCCGCGTCCTCAGCGGCCTGCTGCCCATTTGCTCATCGTGCAAGAAGATCCGCGACGACAAGGGCTACTGGAACCAGATCGAGAGCTACATCCACGACCACTCGGATGCCGAATTCACCCACGGCATGTGCCCGGAATGCCTGAAGCGGCTCTATCCGGAATTCACGGAGGATGTTCCGCCATCAACACTCGAGCCGTGAGGGCGCGAGGGCGGTCACGATCCTAGGCGCGAGCGAGCCGGCGGCGGCGCAACCGTTCGTTGCGGGCATACAACATGGCGAATGCGCCGATGAGGAAGAAGCTGATGACGTTCGGTTCCGGCACGACACTCCCTTCGCCTCCGCCGCCCCCTTCACCGCCCCCGCCGGATGATCCCGTTTCACCGGCAAGGATCCCGCCCTCGCTGTTGTAGCCGGAGCCGAGGATGGTCCAGGTGTCGGCGGCGTTGCGTTCAATCTCGACCCACCCGTAGCCGTAATTCCCGCCGCCTTCATCGCGCCGCAAGGCATAGTACCAGGTGTCACCGACGGTGTGCGCGTTCTGGGCGAAGACCCCGGCGGCGAGGAATCCCCAGGTGCTCCAGGCCCCGGTGCCCGCGCTGATCGCGGCGTTGAAGGCGAGCTGCAACGCACCCTCGTAGGCGAACAGGCCGGAGGTGTGGAGGGCGACTTGCCAGCCGGATCCGGTGTGGAAGTCGGCGTTGGATCCGTTCACGTCGAGCTCGACGATCGACGCGCCGGGATCGTTGTAGGTTCCGCCGCCCGTTTCCGGGTTGTAGTTATAGTCGTCCGGCGTGGTGACGGTGGCGTTGACGTTGTCGAAACTCAGGATCGTGGCGCGCGCGGGATGGAGCAGCAGTGCGCTCAGGAAACATACGGTAACCCAGCGTGGTCTCAATGTCATGGCAGGCTCCTGTCAACGGCCGGTTGGTGGTCGCTGGGATGAGCATGCGCCGGTGATTCCCGGTCGGGCAATCGGCGAAATTACCGGATAACGGGTGGGTCTGCCGGGTGTTCAGGGCAGGGGTTCGACATCGACCGCGACGGTCATCTTCGGGGTGCCGCCGCCGAAGACCACGCCCTTGAGCGGCGGGACGTCGGAGTAATCGCGGCCCCAGCCGAGCAGGATGTAGCGCTGGTCGGGGACCTGGTTGTTGGTCGGGTCGAGGTCGAGCCAGCCCTGGCCGGGTACGAAAACCGAACACCAGGCATGGGAGGCGTCAGCGCCCACGAGCTTCTCCTTGCCTTCGGGCGGGCGGGTCTCGAGGTAACCGCTCATGTAGCGGGCGGCGAGGCCGAAGGCGCGCAGGCTACCGATGGCGAGGTGGGCGAAGTCCTGGCAGACCCCGCGCTTGTGGGTCACCACGTCGCGCAGCGGGGTGGCCAGGGTGGTGAAGGTCGGGTCGTAGGCGTAGTCGCGGAAGATCCGGCCCATCAGGTCCAGCGCCGCGTCACGCAAGCCGGCATGGGTCTCGAACGACGGCCGGGCATAGTCGGACAGTTCGGCGAAGGGCGGCACCATCGGCGAGTCCATCATGAAGCCGCGGACCTCCGCGGCCTCGGCGGGCGGCATCGCCTCCAGGTCGTCGGCGAACGAGGCCCAAGCCGCGGTCGAGGGCGATGCCGGAACGGCGGGTCCGCGCACCTCGACTACGCTGGTCGCGGTGACGACCATGCCGCGGTGCGGTTTCTCGATCGAGAAGTAGCAGCTCTTGTTGCCGAAGTGGTCGATGCGTTCCTCCAGGGCGGCGGGCGGGGGCACGACCGACAGGTAATGGCTGGCGCAGTTCTGGCGCGGGTCGGGTCGCGGGGCGAGGTGGGTGATGTTGTGGCACACGTTCGCCTGGTCGCTGTACTCGTATTCGGTGCGGTGGATCACGCGGTACCTCATACCGTGCCGCCTTTCCGGCGGGTCGGCGTCAGTTGGCGCGCGCCCTGGGCGTGGCTGAAGTACACGTGGTTCAGCGTGTCGGACACCGCCATCAGCCGCTGCTCGATGAAGGTGATCAGCTCGGCGAGTTTCTTGTAGCCCTCGCCGGGGGTCGCGCGGGCGAGCGCGGTCACGTCGGCCAGCTTGAGCTGGGTGGTCGCTTCGAGGGCCAGTTTCTCCTCGGCGCTGAGCTTGCGGTCGAGGCGCGGGCGGGGCAGGCGGGCGAGGTTGCGCTGCAGGCGTTCGAGTTGGAAGGCGAGGGAGCGCGGGTTGTTCTCGTCGACCAGCAGCACGTCCAGCGTGCTTTGCAGGTGGAGGTAGGAACGGTAGCGACGGCGGTGGGCGATCAGGCTTTCGTGCATCGACAGGAACGACTCGAGAATCATGTGCTCGAGGCTCTCCTCGTAGGCGGGGATCAGCAGGGACTTCATCAGGCGGATCAGCCACAGGCCGCGCTCGATGCGGCGGCCGGCGTCGAGCATGAGCCAGCCGGGTTCGCGGGTCATGCTCTCCATGTTCAGGCCGCTGAAGGCGGCGAGCGAGGTCACCAGTTCGTCGAGCTCGTACCCGGCGGAGAGGATCGGCGCGTGGGTGTTGGACTGGACATGGCGCCAGTGGTTCTTCATCGCCTCGAGGATGCGCCAGTTGTCGAGCGACCAGCGGTCGCGGACCATGTAGGCCGCGGCCATGAGCTGCCCGAGCAGGTTGGCGATGCTGCCGACGCGTTGCTCGTTGATCATGACCGAGCGCAGTTCGGCCTCGGCTTGGGCCTCGTCGAGCGGTTCCTCGCCGAGGAAGCCGGGATAGGTCTCGGTCACCGCGGTCAGCCCCTGCTGCAGCAGGTGGATGTGCTGCTGGTGGGTCTCGTTGCCCGACTCCTCGGCGCGGTTCATCTGCATCAGCATCGTGCGCAGGATGCGGGCGGTGCCCTCGACGCGCTCGGCGTAGCGGCCGGTCCAGTAGAGGTTCTCGGCCGCGCGGCTGGCCAGGATGCCGCTGCGTTCGATGGCCATCTCGTCGTTCGCGGGCTGGAGCCACAGGCTGATGTGGCGTTCCGGCTTGGTGGCGATGATCCAGGTGTCCTTGCTGATGTTGTTGAAGTGCCGGGACGGTACGGTCATGCCGCGGTCATAGGACGCACGGGTCAGGCCGCCGCGCATGACGTGGTACTTGCCTTCGTGGGTGGTGACGAAGGTGCGGATGGCGGCGTGGCGCGGTTCGATGCGGCCCTTGATCAGGCACGGGGTTGTCGAGAAGCTGACCTGTTCCTGGCCGACGAACAGGTGCGGGCGGGCGAGGATGCGGTCGCGCAACGCGTCGCGTTCGTCCTTGGAGAGCAGCGCGCCGAAGGCCGATTGCGACCGGTAGGTGCGGTAGATGCTTTTGATGATCATCCGGTCGAGGTGTTCGAGCACGTAGGCGCGTTCCTTCGGCTGGCCGCACCACCAGGTCGCGGCGGAGGGAAGCTTGAGGTCGCTGCCGAGGTAGTAGCGGGCGATGCCGGGGAGGAACGGGATCAGGCCGGGATTCTCGAGCACGCCGGTGCCGAGCGGATTGACGATGACGACCTGGCCGAGGCGGGCGGCCTGGAGCAGGCCGGCCACGCCGAGCAGGGAGTCCTCGGCGAGTTCGAGCGGGTCGCAATACCGGTCGCTGATGCGGCGGATGATCACGTCCACCGGCTGCAGGCCGTCGAGGGTCTTCAGCCAGACCTGGCCGTCGCGCACGGTCAGGTCGTCGCCCTGCACCAGCGGATAGCCGAGGTACGAGGCGAGGTAGGCGTGTTCGAAATACAGCTCGTTGTAGGGGCCGGGGGTGAGCACGACGATGCGCGGCTGGTCCTTGCGGCGGTTGGGGAGGGCGACCAGGCCGGCGCGCAGGGCCCGGAAGAAGAACGACAGGCGGTGGATGTGGCCATCCTGGAAGAACTGCGGGAGGATGCGGGTCATCACCGTGCGGTTCTCGAGGGCGTAGCCGATACCGGCCGGGGCCTGGGTGTAGTCGCGCAGCACCCACATGCGCCCGTCGGGGCCGCGGGCGAGGTCGACCGCGAAATCGTTCAGCCGCATGGCCTCGGGGTGTCGCAAGGGATCGCAGGCGCGCAGGAACCCCTCATGGCCGAAGATCAACTCGGCGGGCAGCAGGCGGTTCGCGATCAGTTTGCGCGGCCCGTACACGTCGGCGAGGACGAGGTTCATCAGCTCGGCACGCTGGACCAGGCCGGCTTCGATGTCGGCCCAGTCCTCGCTGCTGATGACCAGCGGGATCGGGTCGAGTTCCCAGGTGCGCTGGTGGCCGTGGGGGTCGCCGTAGACGTTGTAACTGACGCCGTTTTCGCGGAAGACGCGGCGGGCTTCCTGGCGGAATTTCTCCAGGCCGGGACCGCCGATCAAGTCAAAGGCCCGCATGAACGGCTGCCAATGGGCGCGGACCTGGCCGTTGGCATCCCACATCTCATCGTAGGAGGCGTCGGCAGCGTAGGCCGGCGAGGCCAAGGGATTCAGCATGTCCTGGCTCTGGTTCACAGACGATAGGTACCGGATGTGGAACAGGTTAGCAAGTGCCACCGCGCCGGTTCCGGCAGAGTGAATGGAATCGGAACAGGACCTGAATGTTCGGGTCAGCGATCGCGGTCGCGGCGCAGGGTGAACGAGACCGGAACCTCGACGGTCGCGGCGGTGGGTTGGCCGCCCAGCCGGGCCGGGGTGAAGCGCCAGCGGGCGACGGTGGTGCGGGCTGCGTCATCGAGCGCCGGATAACCGGAACTGGTGACGACGGTAACCGATTGGGCGCGGCCGTTGGCGGTCACGTCCACGCGCAGCAGGACGCGGCCTTCCCAGCCGTTGCGCCGTGCTTCGGCCGGATAAGGCGGGGCGGGGTTGCGCAGGGTGCCTGGCTGTTCGAGGGCCATCACGGTGGCCGCCGGGGGCGGCTCCGGCTCGGGTTCCGGCTCCGGCTCCACCGGCGTGGGCTCGGGAGGCAGGGGTTCGGGAGCCACCTCCGGGATCGGCTCCGGCTCCGGCTCGGGTTCCGGTTCTGGTTCGGGCGGAGGTTCCGGCTCGGGAAGCGGTTCCGGTTCCGGCTCGGGTTCCGGCGGCGGTGGTGGTTCCGGCGGAGGGGGCGGCTCCGGTTCGATCCACTCCTCGAGGTTGATCACGACCGGAGGTGGTTCCATCGGTGCGTCGAACATCGGTGGCGACCAGAGCCAGCGGCTGCCGAGGGCGAACAGGGCGGTGTGCAGGGCGAGCGAGGCAACGATGAAGCCGCGCAGGGGAAAGGGGCGCTCCGGGTTCGCGGTCATGGTGGACTACGGGGTGGCTGGAGCGGCGGGTTGGTGCTGGAGCGACAGGTGGCGGAAACCGGCCTTGCGGGTTTCGGTGACCACGGCGATGAACCGGTCGTAGCGGATCGACTGGTCGCCGCGGAACAGCACGGGTTGCGTGGTTTCGCCGTTGCTCAACCGGAGCAGGGTGGACCCGAGCTGCTCGATGGCCACGGGCTCGTCGTTGACGAAGACCGTGTCGTTGGCGTCCACGCTGATCACGATGCGGTTCGGGTCGGGGGTTTCCTTCGAGGTCGAGCTCGGCAGTTGCAGCGGGATGGCCGGTTGCAGGAACGACGAGCTGAGCATGAAGAAGATCAGCAGCAGGAACACGCAGTCGATCAGCGGCGCGAGGTCGATGCCCGGCGAAGGGCGTCTGGGGCGGAGGAACTCCATCAGGATGCGACCATCCGGTGATCGTCGTCGGCGGACGGCGCGACCCCGAGGTCGCCGCCGTGCTTGCCGAAATGTTCGTTGAGTTCGGAGATCATGAACGACATGCGTCGGGCGATGCGGTCGGCCTTCTGCTCGAACCCGTGGTAGGCGGCGAGGCAGGGGATGGCGATGACCAGGCCGACCACCGTGGTCAGCAGCGACTCCCAGATGCCGGCGGCGAGCTGGGCCGGCTGGGCGAGGCCATCGAGTTTTTCGATGACGTGGAACGACGAGACCAGGCCGGTGACCGTGCCGAGCAGGCCGAGCAGCGGAGACAGGTGGGCGATCAGGCTGAGTCCGCGCAGGTGCTGCTCGACCTTCTCCATGCAGCGGGAGCCTTCGCGTTTCAGGATGTCCTGGCGCAGGGCCTCGCTGTCCGAGAGGGTGGCGATGAAGGCGCAACCGAGGTTGTCCAGGTAGGTGCGCGCGATGTGGGCGACCGGATGGCGGCTGGAGGCGGCGAGGGTTTTCGCCCCGGCGAGGTCGCCGCGCCGCAGCCGGCCGACGAGCTGGTCCTCGAAGTCGCGCACCGGCAAGCGGTGGCGGCGGAAGAATACCGCGCGTTCGAGGATGATGGCCAGTCCGAGGATGGAGGCGCCGAGCAGCGGCCACATCACCGGTCCGCCGCGGGCGAAAAGCTGGTTGAGGGTTTCAAGGATCATGATGGAAAAGGCGGCAGGACGGAAGGACCGTCCTGCCGCCGGCAAGAAGGGTGCAGGTTACTGGAACTCGAATTTCACGCCGGCGTAGTAATTGCGCTCGGGAGCGGGATCAATGCCCTCGTTGCGGATGCGGGCGTAGTAATCCTCGTCGAACAGGTTGTTGATACCGCCGAACAGGCTGACCGTGTCGCGGTATACCTTCACTTCGGCGGTCAGGTCCCAGACCATGTAGCTCGGGATGAAGCGGTCGGTGCGGTTGCCGTCGTCGGCGTAGTGGTCATCGACGATGGTGCCGCCGAGCGCGATCTGGATCCGGTCGTCGAAGGCATAGCGCAGTCCGGTGCGGACGATGTAGTCCGGAGCGTACTGCGGGGTGTTGCCGTCGTTGGGGCCGGCGGTGAACTCGGCATCGAGCAGGGTGGCGTTGCCGAACACCGAGAAGGTGCCGATCTCCTCCTTGATGCTGCTGCTGTTCAGGTCGTCGAGCAGGCTGCTGACGTCCAGCTCGAGGGCGGCCTCGATGCCGCGGTGGCGGGCGTCGCCGACATTGCCGAGCGTGGACTGGCCGCCGTCGAGGGCGACGGTGCCGATCTGGTCATCGATGTCCATCTGGAACACGCTGGCGTCCCAGACCAGCGACGATCCGAGCTGGCCGCGCGCGCCGAGGTCGTACTGGACGATGTCGCTCGGGTCGAGGTCTTCCGGCACGAGGGTGGTGCCGCCGGTGGGAACGGTCTCGGTGTAGAGTTTCGGGCGGTAGGACTGCGACACGTTGGCGTACAGCTCCACCTCCGGCTGGACCTTCCAGGCGGTGCCGAGGCCGAACAGCGGTACGGTGTCGTGGTCGTCCTTGTCACCCAGCGGGGTGCCTTCGGCGGTCTTGGAGACGTTGACCTTCTCGGTCACTTCCTGCCAGACGTTCTCGAGGCGGAAGCCCGGGGTGACCGAGAGGTCGCCGAACACGAAGCGGTTTTCGAGGAACACCGGGGCATAGTGCACGGTGCGGTCGGCATCGCTGCGCACGCGGCCGTCGCGGGCGTCGGGGGTCGCGCCGCGTTTTTCGGTGCGGAATGAGTCGACGTAGTAGTACATCGTGCCGAGGGTCAGGGTGTGTTCCTCGTCCCACGCGGACCAGCCGTGGCGGGCGCGGGCCTCGATGGCCGAGGGGTCGAATTCCTGCAGCTCGATGGTGTTGCTGTCCGCGTCGGGGCCGGTGGGCAGCGTGCCGAAACCGCCGCCGCGCTGGCGCTGGCTGTAGCGCGAGTAGAAGGTGTACCAGGTTTTCACCTGGATGAGGGTGTCGTCGGAGAGGTCGTGGTCCATCGCGACCGAGGCCGAATTGCGTTCGAGTTCGAAGCGGTCGAAGAAGCGGGTGGTCGCGTTGCGGTTCTGGTTGTAGTTGGCGATGCCGTCGCCGGTCTTCAGCGACAGCCCGCCGGGTTCGCCGTGTTCCTCGTCGTAGTAGTCGCCGACGATGGTCCAGCGGGTCTGCTCCGACGCGTCGAGGACGAGCTTGATGCCGGCCGCGG
The DNA here is from genome assembly GCA_937872895.1 of uncultured Verrucomicrobiota bacterium. Taxonomy (GTDB): domain Bacteria; phylum Verrucomicrobiota; class Kiritimatiellia; order CAIVKH01; family CAIVKH01; genus CALMUP01. The sequence goes on along the minus strand of CALMUP010000005.1, from coordinate 87,023 downwards.
TCACGTCGTAATCGCTGTTCGCCTCGCGGAATCCGTCGGCCTCGCGGTAATGCCCGTAGCCGAGGTAACCGACGTTGTCGGTGGTGCCGTCCACGGCATTGTAGGTCGAATAGAAATCATCGCTGCCGAAGGCATGGCGGGTTTCCAATGCGACCGGCACGTCGGTGCGGGGATTGACGGTGATGTAGTTCAGCGCGCCGCCGGGCTGGGGGCCGAACATCAGCGAGCCGCCGCCGCGCACGAAGTCGATGCGTTCGACCCGTTCCAGCGGGGGTACGTAATAGGCTTCCGGATACCCGAACATGTCGGCGTGGATCGGAATGCCGTCCTTCAGCACCTGGGTGAACTGGGCGCGGTGCGGGTTCAGGCCGCGGTAGCCGATGCTCAACAACGGGGTCGTTTCCTCGCTGAGCAGCAGGCCGGGGGTCTGCTCCAGCGCCTGGCGGTAGTTGCTGTTCGCAACGGCGGGCCGGTTGTCGAGGCGAATCGATTCAGCCTTCTTGCCGTCGTAGATCACCGTGCCGCTCACCGCTTCCGGGAACTTCGGGGTAGCCTCATCCGCCACGACCTGCACTTCCGGCAAGGTCACCGTTTCCGCCAGGACATTGAGGCCGAAACCCGTCAATACCGCCATCATCCATCGAACCTGTCTCATGCTGTAGATCTCCTTGTACGCGCTCTCGGTTGTTCAGGTGTATTTCAATCAATGGCGCGCACTATAATACGGTTGTTCTATATGTCAATCGTATGATTTGCTTGGCATTACTTTTTGCCGGGTAGCGATTTTCCTTCGTGCCATCAGGGAATGCCCGAAATGATGGTATAGGGTCTGATTCGCATTGAGCGACAACGGGTTGACGCTTGATAGTGGCCTCACTGCGAAAGGTTGCGGGCTATGAAGGAACGCGCGAAAAGGGGGAAATCCGGGCCAGTTCGACCTGCAAGGGCACCCGGGGAACCGGTGCGTTCGCCACCGGTGAATCACCCGTCGATCGTGGTCGGATTGGGGGCGTCGGCCGGCGGGCTGGAGGCCTTGCAGTCGTTCTTCTCCCACATGCCGTCGGATAGCGGGTTGGCCTTCGTGGTGATCCAGCATTTGTCGCCCGACTACAAGAGCCTGATGGTCGAGCTGTTGTCGAAGACGACAACCATGCCGGTGCGGCGGATCGAGGACGGCATGCCGATTGAAGCGAATACCGTGTACCTGATCCCGCCGAAGAACAACGTCACGGTCTACCACCAGACCTTGATGCTGGCGGCACAGGATCACGGGCGCGGATTGAACCTGCCCATCGATTTGTTCTTCTGCTCGCTGGCCGAGGACCTAGGGGAGCGGGCGGTGGGCATCGTGCTTTCGGGCACGGGCAGTGACGGAACGCGGGGGATCCGGGCGATCAAGGAGGCGGGTGGCCTGGCCATCGTGCAGGATCCGGGCACCGCCAAGTTCGATGGGATGCCCGCGAGCGTGATCGCCACCGGACTCGCCGACTACATCCTGCCGCCCGAGGAGATGCCAGGGCAATTGATCCGGTTCGTCCAGCATCCGTTCATCGCCCGGGTGATGAAGCCGGGGGAAGGCCCGGCGGTGGAGGAGGATGCCCTCGTCCGCATCACCGCGATCCTGCGCAAGGCGACCGGCGTTGATTTCGGCCTGTACAAACCGGCGACCGTGCTGCGGCGCATCGAACGCCGCATGGGCATTGCCCAGTTGCAGTCGGTGGGCGACTACCTCGCGTATCTCCAGCAGACCCCGGTCGAGGTGACGGCGCTGTACAAGGACCTGCTGATCGGTGTCACCAAGTTCTTCCGCGACACCGAGGCGTTTGACTACCTGCAGCGTTCGGTCATCCCCGCGTTGTTCGACCGCAAGCAGCATGATCCGGTCATCCGCCTGTGGGTGGCGGGCTGCGCGACCGGCGAGGAGGCCTATTCGCTGGCCATCCTGTTGCGCGAGGAAATGGCGAAGCGCGACGTGGTGTACGACGTGAAGTTGTTCGCGACGGACATCGACCGCGGGGCGATCGAGGTGGCGGGGGGCGGCCTGTATCCGGCAAGCATTTCCGCCGAGGTGTCGGAGGAGCGGTTGCGCCGCTACTTCATCGACCGCGGCGGTGCCTACCAGGTGGCCCGCGAGATCCGCGAGATGGTCGTCTTCGCGCCGCACAACCTGCTCAAGGATCCACCGTTCACCAAGATCGACCTGGTGAGCTGCCGCAACCTGCTCATCTACCTGCAACCGGTCCTGCAGCAGCGGGTCCTTTCGTACTTCGCCTTTTCGCTGGTCGAGGGCGGGGTGCTGTTCCTCGGGGGCAGCGAGACGGTCGGCGACATGGCGGGGCTGTTTGAAAACGAGGAGGCGAAGTGGAAGGTGTACGTCCGCCGCAAGGGCATGCCGCCGCCGATGGAATTGGCGGTCAACCTGGTGCCCTCGCGTGACCGGATGCTGAGGACCTCGTTCCTCCCGGTGGCGGCATCGCGGCGGTTGACCGAGGACTCGCTGATCGCCGATGTGCAGACGCGCCTGCTGTCGCGGTATGCCCCGGCGTGCCTGCTGATCGATGAGACGGGCGAGTTGCTGCACTCGTTTGGCCGGCTGCCGGACTACCTGCGGCTGGCCGGTGGTCGCGCCTCTCTGAACCTGGTGAAGATGCTGCCGAAGGAGCTGGGACTGGCCTTGTCCACCGCGGTGCCACGGTGCCTCAAGGATCGCATGGAAGTCGCCTACCAGAGCATCCGCTTCTCCTGCGGCGGGGTCTTCCGTCAGGCCGACCTGCGTGTCGAGCCGTTGGCCTCATCCGGCAGCCAGCCGCTCCGCCTGCTGGTGTACATCGAGGAACGCGAGGCGGCGGCGCCGGACGGTCCGGGCGATGCGGTGGCGTACGATGCGCAATCGGACCAGAACCGGCGCATCAGCGACCTGGAGCACGAATTGCAGATGACCCGCGAGAACCTGCAGGCGACGGTGGAGGAGCTCGAGACCTCGAACGAGGAGCTGCAAGCGACCAACGAGGAGTTGCTCGCCTCGAACGAGGAATTGCAGAGCACCAACGAGGAGCTGCAGTCGGTCAACGAGGAACTATACACGGTCAATGCCGAGTACCAGTTGAAGATCGGCGAGCTGACCGAGTTGAACAACGACATCGACAACCTGCTGGTGAGCTCGCAGGTCGGTACAATCTTCCTCGACGGTGACCTGCGCATCCGCAAGTTCACCTCGGCGATCAGCCGCGAACTGAACCTGCTGCCGCACGACGTGGGCCGTCCGATCGCGGACCTGGCCCATCCGGTGCTGGCCGAGATCCAGGGCCTGATCCCTTCCGCCCTCGATGGCCAGCGCACCGACCGGGTGGTGGCGGCGGGGGCGGACCGGTGGATCCTCGTCCGGGTCTTGCCGTATGTCGCGCGGGCGCGTGCCCACTCCGGCGTGGTGATCACGCTGGTTGATATCAGCCCGTTGCGGCGGGCCGAGAATGCCTTGCGGGACAGCACGCAATTTGTCCAGGCGCTGATCGATGCGATGCCGGGGCCGTGGTGCGTGCTCGACCAGCAGGGGGTCATCGTGTCGGTCAACCAGGCATGGCAATCGTTTGCCGCGAACAATGGCGGCGACATCGCCACGGCCAGACCGGGCGACGACTACCTGGCGGTCTGCGACCGCGCCCGGGGCGAAGGTGGCGAGCAGGCCAGGGCCATGGCCGCGGGTATCCGGGATGTGCTGGCCGGGCGGCAGGAACGGTTTGCCGTGGAGTATCCGTGCCACGCTCCCGGCGAAAAGCGCTGGTTTCGCGCCCTGGTAACCCGGTTGCAGGTAGAGGGCCATGCCCGCGTGCTGATTGCCCACGAACGCCTGATCGATCCGCCTGCACGTGCGACGGCATGATCCGATGAACGACACGCCACAGGATGCGGGAGCGCCATCCGGAGCACCGGATGCGGTGCAGGAGTTGCGCCTGTACCAGGCGGAGCTCGAGATGCAGAACGAGGAGCTGCGCACCGCCTACCAGAAGCTTGAAACGTCACGGCGCAAGTACCTCGGCTTGTTCGATCTGGCCCCGGTCGGCTTTGTCACCACCGATGTGAACGGGACGATCCAGGACATCAACCTCGCCGCCTGCCGGTTGTTCGGGGTGGTCCGCCAGCATATCACGTCGGGCAAGACGCCGCTGGTCGGATTGCTCGGCGGCGAATGCCATGCCGCCTGCTACGATGCCCTGGACCGGTTGGCCGGCCGGGAACGGTCGGTGCAGCTGGAGTTGCGCAGTTCCGGGTTGCATGAACCGGTGCGGCTCATCGAGGCCACCGCCACGGTGCAGGTGGAAAGCGACGACAGCCGGGTGATCCTGTTCAGCCTGATCGACATCACCGCCCGTCGCCGCGCCGAGGATCAGGCCCGCAACCGGCTGCAGGCGATGGAGAACAGTCCGGCGAGCATCGTGATCACCAACCGGAATGCGAACATCGAGTACGTGAACCCGAAGTTCCTGCAGACGACCGGATACACCCGCGAGGAGGTGATCGGCCGCAATCCGCGCGTGCTGAAGTCGGGATTGATGGATCCGTCGAACTACCGTTCACTCTGGTTGACCCTGCTGGCCGGACAGACCTGGCAGGGCGAATTCCACAACCGCCGCAAGGACGGTACGCTGTTCTGGGAACTCGCCTCGATCTCGCCGATGTGTGACGAAAGCGGGGCGATCACCCATTTCGTGGCGGTGAAGGAGGACATCACCGAACGCAAGGCGGCGGAGCAGCGGTTGCGGCATTTCTCGCGCCGTGCGCACCTGCTGTTGCAGGCGCCGCTGCTGGCCAGCCAGCAGGATGAGGCGACCTTCCTGCAGTCGGTCATGGAGTTCTGCGAGGAACTGACCGGGAGCAAGGTCGCCTTCATGCACCTGGTAAATGAGGACCAGGACACGATCGAATTGGTGGCGTGGTCGCGGGCGACCATCGCGGCTGGTTGCAAGGTCCTGTTCGAGCGGCATTATCCGATCGCCAAGGCCGGGATCTGGGCCCGTTCATTCCACACCCGCGCGCCGGTGGTCATCAACGATTTCAACCGGGCCGAGGGCCGGCGTGGCCTGCCGGAGGGGCATGCGACGCTGAACCGGATGATCACGCTGCCGGTGGTGGAGGACAACAAGGTGCGGATGATCGTCGGGGTGGGCAACAAGCCGGAGGATTACGAGGACATCGATGTCGAAACCCTGCAGTTGATGGCGAACGAGGCGTGGCGGATCTTCGAGCATCGCCGCTCCGAACAGGCCCTGAAGCTCAGCGAGGAGTTGCTGGATGAAACCGGTCAGGCCGCCGGGGTCGGTGGCTGGGAAGTGAACCTGCTCACCAACGAACTGCGCTGGACGAAACAGACCTACCGGATCCACGACCTGCCGCTTGACTACCGGCCCACGGTGGAAAAGGCCCTGGAATTTTACGATCCCGAGGACCGGGAGGTGCTGGTCCAGGCGATCGAGGAGGCGAAGCGCACCGGCAAGCCCTACCATCTGGAGCTGCCATTCACCAGCAGCACCGGGCGCCGGCTGTGGGTCCGCACCATCGGGCAGGCCCGCTTCGAGGATGGCAAGGCGGTGAAGTTGCTGGGAGCCTTCCAGGATGTCACGGAACGCAAGAAGGCGGAGCTGGAGCGCCTGAAGCTGAGCGAACAACTGGCCCAGGCGCAGAAGATGGAGAGCGTGGGTCTGCTCGCCGGGGGCATCGCGCACGAATTCAACAACAAGCTGCAGGCGATCCTCGGCTTTACCGAGATGGCGTCGATGAATGCCGGCGTCGCCTCGCCGCTGATGCAGGAGTTGATGGAGATCCAGCGGGCCGCTCAGCAGTCCGCCGAACTGACCCGCCAATTGCTGGCCTACGCCAGCAAGCAACTGGTCTCGCCGCAACGCATCCACCTGGGCCGGACGATCAAGGGCATGTTGCGGATGATCGGCCAGGTGCTGGGGGAGAACATCGAGGTCACCTTTGCCGCGGCGCCGGAGGTGGTTCCGGTGCGGATCGATCCGAACCAGGTGGACCAGATCCTGACCAACCTCGTGCTGAACGCCCGCGATGCGATGCAGGGGCGCGGCCGGATGGCGATCGAGGTGTCCAATGCGTGTTTCGAGCCGGGTGATCCATGCCTCCCGCTGGAGGTGGCTCCGGGTGAATTCGCCTGCCTGGCTGTGCGCGACGAGGGGACCGGGATTCCGGAGGAAATCATCGACCAGATCTTCGAGCCGTTCTTCACCACCAAGCCGCAGGGCAAGGGGACCGGGCTCGGGTTGCCGACCGTGTACGGGATCGCTCGCCAGAACGGCGGGTTTGTCACGGTGGACAGCGAGGTCGGCGAAGGCACGACGATGCGGGTGTTCCTCCCGCGGGACCGCGTACCCGAGTCACCGGTCGAACCGGAAGCCCCGCTGCCCCGCGCGGTGGGCGGACCCGAGGTGCTGCTGGTGGTCGATGACGAGCCGGCGGTGCTCAAGATGATGGTGCGCGGATTGACCGGTCTTGGCTACCAGGTGCATGCGGCGTGCTGCGGCGAGGATGCCGCGAAGCTGGCCAAGGCCTACGACGGCACGTTGCGGCTGCTGCTGACCGATGTGATGATGCCGGGGGAAAGCGGCGTCGAGCTCTACCGTCGCCTCTTGCCGGAACATCCCGGCCTGAAGGTGCTGTACATCTCGGGCCATGCGGACGATGTGCTGGGCCCGCAGGGGGTCATTGACCCGGGTACCCCTTTCGTGGCCAAGCCGTTCACCATCCGCACCCTGAACGAGCGGATCCGCGCCATGCTCGACCAGCCCGCCTGATGCGTCGCCCGCGTCAGCGCGGGGCCGGGCGCCGCAGGTCGAAGGTGTAGGGGAAATCCTCGTTCGGCTCCTCGGGCGGGGCGATGGCGCGACCGCCGGGAGGGGCCGGGCGCGGCACGAAGCGGCCGGTGCGGGTGGTGGTTTCCGGACGCGCTTCGGGAGGTGTCGGCGTGTGCACATCGTCGGTGAACCGGCTGATGCGCCGGGCTTCCGCTTCAAGGGCGTTGACCGGGAAGGTCGAGTAGTTGCGTCCGCCGTAGTGGGCGACATGGTAGGAGCAGCCGCCGAGCGAGCGGCCGGTCCAGGTATCCACGATGTCAAATACCAGCGGGGTGTGCACGCCGACGGTGGGATGCAGGCACGACCACGGTTGCCAGGCGCGGTACCGGACGCCGGCCACGAATTCGCCCTGCGTGCCGGTCGGCCGCAGGCCCACGCGCCGACCGTTGCAGGTGAGGATATGGCGTTCGCTGGTCAGGCCCTGGAGGCGGACCTGCAGCCGTTCCATCGACGAGTCCACGTACCGCGCCGTGCCGGTTGCGGTGGCTTCCTCGCCGAGCACGTGCCAGGGTTCGATGGCCGCCCGCACCTCGAGGTCGATGCCGTCGAGGGTGATCGCGCCGTAGCGGGGGAAGCGGAATTCGAAGAACGGCTCGATCCATGCCTCGTCGAACGGGATGCCGGCGTCGCGCAGGTCGCGTGCGACGTCGTGGATGTCCTTCATCACGTAGTACGGCAGCATGAACCGGTCGTGCAGCTCGGTGCCCCAGTTGACCAGCGGTTTGGTGTAGGGGGTCTTCCAGAACCAGGTGCAGAGCGAACGGATCAGCAGGGCCTGGACGAGTGCCATGCGCGGATGCGGGGGCATCTCGAAGCCGCGCAGTTCGACGATGCCGAGGCGGCCGGAGGCGCTGTCGGGCGAGTAGAGCTTGTCGATGCAGAACTCGGCGCGGTGGGTGTTGCCGGTGAGGTCCACCAGCAGGTGGCGGAGGATCCGGTCGACCAGCCACGGCTGTGCGACATCGCCGTCGGGGATCAGGCTCAGCGCCAGTTCGAGTTCATAGATGAAATCGGGGCGGCCTTCGTCCACGCGCGGGGCCTGGCTGGTCGGCCCGATGAACAGGCCCGAGAACAGGTACGACAGGGCCGGGTGGTGTTGCCAGTAGGTGATCATGCTGCGCAGCAGCGAGGGGCGGCGCAGGAACGGGCTCTGCGCGGGGGTGGCCCCGCCGAGGGTCATGTGGTTGCCGCCGCCGGTGCCGGTGTGGCGGCCGTCGAGCATGAACTTCTCGGTGCCGAGCCGGGCCAGCCGCGCTTCGTGGTACAGGCGCGTGGTGGTGTCCACGAGGTCGGCCCAGGTGGAGGTGGGGTGGATGTTCACCTCGATCACGCCGGGATCGGGGGTGATGAAGAACTTGTCGATGCGGGTGTCGGCCGGCGGTTCGTAGCCTTCGATCAGCAGCGGGATGTCCAGCTCGGCCGCGGTTTCCTCGATCGCCTTGACCAGGGCGAGGTAGTGTTCGGTCAGGCCGAGCGGCGGCAGGAACACGCAGAGGTTGCCGTTGCGGACCTCGGTGCACAAGGCGGTGTAGGCGATGTCGGTGGCGGCGCGTTCCGCGGTCGCGACGGGCAGTACCTCGCGGTCGGGCAGCGGCTCGTCCTCGGCCCACAGCGAACGTTCGGGCAGCGGCTCCTTGTGTTCGGGCGGCATCCACGGCAGCGAGTCGAGGGGCATGCGGTACCCGATCGGGGAGTCGCCGGGCAGCAGGTAGAGGCGTCCGCGCCGGAACAGCCACGGGCTCGAATACCAGCCGCGGTGGTGGAAACCCCAGGTCAGCGGCAATACGTAGCCGACCGGTTGACCGGGATCCTGTTCGAGCAGGCGCGCGAGCTGGCGGCGTTCAAACGGGCTCTTCAGATCCACCTTCAGCGGGTCGATGTTGACCGGGAGGGTGCCTTCCTTCCAAAGGTGGTAGAACAGGTCCTCGTAGGCGGGGATCAGGTTCTGGGTGTTTACGCCGAGGCGGGTGGCGAGGGCGCGCAGGAAGGTCTTGGCGGTCTTGGGCGACAGGCCGCCGTTGATGTCGGGGTGGGCGAAGCGGTGCGGGTCGTTCCAGATGGCCTGGCCATCCTTGCGCCAGAAGCAGCCGTAGCGCCAGCGCGGGAGGGCTTCGCCGGGATACCATTTGCCCTGGCCGAAATACCAGATGCCGCCGGGGGCGAAAGTGGCGGCCATCCGACGCATCAGGTTCACGGCGAGGGCGCGTTTTTCAGGGCCGTCGGCCTCGGTGTTCCACTGGGGCGACTCCATGTCGTCGATCGAGACGAAGGTCGGTTCGCCGCCCATGGTCAGGTGCAGGCCGTGCGCGGCCATGTCGGCATCGACGGCGTGGCCGAGCGCCTCGATCGCGCTCCACTGTTCGTCCGAGTAGGGCTTGGTCACGCGCGGGGCTTCGCGGAAGCGGGTGACCTGGTTCGTGTAGCCGAACTCGACCTGGCAGGGTTCGGTCGCGCCGGTGATCGGGGCGGCGCTGACCGGATCGGGGGTGCAGGCGAGCGGGATGTGGCCTTCGCCGGCGAACAGGCCGGAGGTCGGATCGAGGCCGAGCCAGCCCGCGCCGGGGATGAACACCTCGGCCCAGGCATGCAGGTCGGTGAAATCCTCGGCCGCGCCGGAGGGGCCGTCGAGCGATTCCACATCGGGCTTCAATTGAACGAGGTAACCGGAGACAAAACGCGCGGCGAGACCGAGGTGCCGCAGCACCTGGACCAGCAGCCAGGCCGAATCGCGGCACGAGCCGGAGCGGCGCTCGAGGGTTTCCTCGCAGGTCTGGATGCCCGGCTCGAGGCGGATGGTGTAGGAGACCAGCCGGTTCACGCGCTGGTTCAGGTCCACGAGGAACGACACGGTGCGGGTGCGGTCGCGGGGGATCCCGGCGAGCAGCGCGGACAGGCGCGGCCCGTTCTCGCCGCACTCGACATACGGGGTCAGCTCCTTCTGCAACTGCGTGGGATACGCGAAGGGAACGTGTTCGGCGTAGTCCTCGACGAAGAAGTCGAACGGGTTGATGACCACCAGATCGGCGATCACATCCACCTCGATCTTCAGCTCCTGTGCCGGTTCGGGGAAGACCACGCGGGCGAGGAAGTTGCCGAAGGGGTCCTGTTGCCAGTTGATGAAGTGGTTCGCCGGGGTGATCTTCAGGCCGTACGAGAGGATGGGCGTGCGGCTGTGCGGGGCGGGTTTGAGGCGGATGGTGTGGGGGGCGATGCCGACCGGCCGGTCATAGCGGTAGGTGGTCTGGTGGTAGATGGCGGCGCGGATGCTCATTCCGACCCATCGTGGAAGTGCGCCTGCGGGAATGCACGAGGCGAATGGTTAGTATTGTATTGGCACCGTGTAGATTGTTAGGGCTTTGTTTGTCCGGCCACGCGCCGCAGGGTGGGTTCGAGGAAGGTCCACATCTGTTCGGCGATGATGCGCTGGCCTTCGGCGGTGGGGTGGATGCCGTCGGGCATGTTCAGGTCGGGGTTGCCGGCAACACCCTCGAGGAGGAAGGGCAGCAGGGGCAGGTCGTGGGCGGCGGCGAGCTCGGGGAAGATCGCCTCGAACGTATCGACGTACTCGTCGCCCATGTTGCGGGGGAGCTTCATGCCGGCGAGCAGGATGGCGCAGTGGGGTTGGCGCTCGCGGGTGGTCTCGATGATCGCGGTGAGGTTGCGGCGCGGGACGGCGGGATCGAAGGCGCGCAGGCCGTCGTTGGCGCCGAGGGCGACGACGAGCACGTCGACGCGTTGGCGCAGCAGCCAGTTGAGGCGGCTCAGGCCGCCGGCGGTGGTGTCGGCGCTGACCCCGGAATTGAGCACGGTGAAGGGCAGGCCGGCGGCGTCGATCCGGTTCTGGATCAGCGCGGGGTAGGCGAGGTCGGCGTCGAGGGTGTAGCCGGACGTCAGGCTGTCGCCGAGGAAAACAAGGCGCAGGCGTTCGGGCGATTCGGCCCGGGCGGTGAACGCCAGCAGGGCGAGGGCGATCCAAGCGGAGCAGATGGTTTTTTGACGCATGGGGGATTTGCCGTTAGGTTGTACGCATGATGCTGGAACATATACTCGTTTTTGATGGGGTGTCCAAACGCTTTCCCTCGGCCGACGGGATCGTGAGCGCGGTGGAGGGCGTGTCGTTCGCGCTGGCGCGTGGATCGACCTGCGCGTTGCTGGGGCCTTCGGGCAGCGGCAAGACCACGTTGCTCAGCCTGGCGGCGGGGCTGGATGATCCGACGGAGGGCCGCGTCGCATTGGCCGGGAATTCGTGGCAGGGGCTGGACGAGGACCAGCGGGCGGCGCGTCGCCTGTCCGAAACGGGCTTTATCTTCCAGTCGTTCCAGTTGCTCAGCACCCTCACCGCGATCGAGAACGTGCAGGTCCCGCTGGAGTTGCTGAACCGGCGCGATGCCGCCGCGGTGGCGCGCGACGTGCTGGAGCGGGTGGGGCTGGGTCACCGGCTGCACCACTATCCGTCGCAGCTATCCGGGGGCGAACAGCAGCGGGTGGCCATCGCCCGCGCCTTCGCGAACCGTCCGTCGATCCTGTTCGCGGATGAACCGACCGGCAACCTCGACCACGCGACGGCGGCGCAGATCGTCGACCTGTTGTTCGCGATGAACCGCGAGCACGGCACGACCCTGCTGCTGGTTACCCACGACCGCGAACTCGCCGCGCGTTGTGCGCAGACGTTGCGGCTGAAGGGTGGCCGGTTGCTGGCGGAGGCGGGGGCATGAGGTTCGCGCTGCTGATGGCCTGGCGCGACTTCCGGGCCAAACCGTCGCGCTTTATCCTTTACGCGCTGGCCATCGCGGTCGGGGTGGGCTCGATCGCGGCGATCGACTCGCTACGCATTCAACTTGTCGCGGCGATCCACGGGCAGGGCCGCAACCTGCTCGGGGCCGACCTGCAACTGCGCAGCCGAACGCCATTCACGGCGGAGCAGGAGGCGTTGCTGGCCTCGTGGCGTGGCCCGTCGGTCCGCTCGATCAACTACCGCACCGTGCTGCTCGACCCGCGCGGCGGCGGCACGCGGCTGGTCGAGGTCGAGGCGACGATGGAGGGCTATCCGTTCTACGGCGCGCTGGACACCGATCCGCCGGAAGCGGGTACGCGCTACCACGCGGACGGTCAGGTGGTGATCGACCGCACGGTGTTGCTGCAACTGGGCCTGTCCCCGGGCGACGAGGTCCGGGTAGGTGGCCAGCCGTTCACCATCGCCGGCGCGGTGCTGCAATCGCCGGGCGAGGTGCCGGCCCGTTCGATGATCGCACCGAAGGTGTATGTCCCTTACCGGCTGGTCGATGAGGCGCGCTTGCGGAGTCCGGGCACGATGGCCGGCTTCGAATGGTTCGGGGCCCTGCCGGCGGGAGCGTCCGAGGCGCAGGTGGTCGGTTTTGCCGAGCGGGCGCGCCGCGCCGGGTTCAGCATCGAGACGGTCGCCTCGCGCCGCGAGCAACTGCTCGGCCGCACCGACCGCATGGGACGTTACCTCGGCCTGATGGGGTTCACCGCGTTGATGATCGGCTGCCTCGGCGTGGCCGGCGCGGTGTACACGTTCATCGCCTCCAAGCGGATGGCGGTGGCCCAGCTCCGCTGCCTCGGGGCAAGCCTGTCGGCGGCGGCCACGATGTTCGTGGTGCAACTGGTGGTGATGGGGGTGATCGGTGCGGTGGCCGGGCTCGGCCTGGGGTGGATTGCCGCTGCGCTGCTGCCGGGTGTGCTCGCGGCGTTCCTGCCGATCCCGGTCGCGGGTGGTCTCGATCCCGGGGCGGCCCTGTGGGCGTGGGTGATGGGCGTGGTCTTCACCGTGCTGGCCGGGTTGCTGCCGGTCACGCGTTTGCGGCAGATCCATCCGCTCGATTCCCTGCGGGTGCATGCCGTTCCTTCGCTGCGCACCTGGGATGCGGCGGGCGTCGCCGTGATGGCGGTGTTGGTGGGATTGCTCGCGGTGTTCGCCCGGTACCAGCTCGCCTCGTGGCGCATGGCCGGCATGTACCTCGGCGGGATGGCGGTGGTGCTCGCGCTGCTGGTGCTGACCGGATTGCTGGTGCGGGCGATCAGCCGGCGTGTGGTGCGGCCGGGATGGCCCTACACGCTGCGGCTCGCGGTGTCGGGCCTGTACCGCCCGCAGAACCAGACCGGCCTGCTGGTGGCGAGCCTCGGGCTCGGCTGTTTCCTGCTCAATGCGGTCGATGTCCTCGAGCAGCATGTCGTGCGCGACTTCGAGGTGACCGGGCAGTCGCGGCCGAACCTCGCGATGATCGACATCCAACCGGACCAGCGGGCGCCGTTGCTCGGCGTGCTCGGCCGCTACGACTCCGCGGCGACGTATGTCGAGCCGATGGTCACGATGCGGCTGGTCGGGCTCAACGGGGTGCCGGTGCGGGCCATCGAGGCCGATCCGGCGCAGGCGCGTCCGAACTGGGCCTTGAAGCGCGAATACCGGACCACCTACCGCGCGCACCAGAAACCCGAGATCGAGCGGGTCGTCGCCGGGACGTGGATCGACCAGCCGTTCACCGGTGCGGCGACCTCGGCGGTGCCGATCTCGCTCGAGGAGGGGATCGCCGAGACCTTGCGGGTCGGCCTCGGCGACACGCTCACCTTCGATGTGCACGGTGTCGAGGTGGTCACCCGGGTGGCCAACCTGCGCGAGGTCGACTGGAAGAGCATGCAGCCGAATTTCTTCCTGCTCTTCCCGCCCGGGGTGCTCGAGGATGCGCCGCAGACCTTTCTCGTGTTCAGCCAGATGGACGATGTCACGCAGCGCGCCGCGTTCCAGCGCGAACTGGCCGGTGCGTTTCCGAACGTCACGGTCATCGACGTCTCGCTGATGCTCGATACGGTGGCGCGGATGACCCGGCAGCTCGCCGCGGCGATCCGCGGCATCGCCTGGTTCACCATCGGCGCGGGTTTCCTGGTGCTGCTGGCCATCCTGCGTGCCGGGTCGATCCAGCGCCAGCGCGAGAGCGTGCTGTTGCGCACGCTCGGGGCCTCGCGCAGGGTCATCGCCGGCCGCCAGATCGCCGAGTTCGCCGTGCTCGCCTTCGCCGCCATGGTCAGCGGCCTCGCGCTCTCCTGGGCCTTGATGGCCCCGGTGGTCACGGTGGCGATGAAGCTGCCGTATGCGCCGGACTGGCGTTCGCCGTGGGGCACGATGGCGGTCTTGCTGGCGGTGGTCCTGGCGGTCGGCTGGCTCAACGCCCGCTCGGCGCTGCGACAGCGACCGGCCGATGCCTGGCGCGCCTTGTCCGTCTCGGCCTCCTAGAATGGTCCGGACGGGCGAAAAAAGGCTGGCGGAGGGTGGTGCAACCGGCTAGTGTCTGGCGGTATAGCACAAGTTGAACCAGCAGGAGACCAACCGATGTTTACCCGTGCCCTGACCGTCGCCCTATGCGGCCTGACCCTTGTCGGAACCGCGTACGCCCAGCCCCCCCGCACCTTTTCCGCCGGCAAGAACGACATCCGTCCGTTGTACCTCAACGACAACACCGGACCGCAGCGCACGCTGCTGACCCGTGAAAACAAATTCCCGAAGGTCGGCCATGCCGAAGTCGGTGGCTTCTTCGAGCACGACGAGCAGTTCAACAACGACCGCGATAGCCTCGGCGTTTACGGGCGTTATGGTTTCTGGGAAAACATGGGCTTCGAGGCCGCGGTGCCGTTCGTGGACTCCGATTTCGACGGTGACAGCAACACCGGCATCGGCGATGTGGAGCTCAAGCTCGACCTGCTCGCCTTTCAGGACATCTTCCGCTACCCGTTCATCATCCCGCACGCCGATGTCTCGCTGCCCACCGGCGACGAGGACAAGGGCCTCGGCACGGGCGAGACGGTCTTCACCTTCGGCATATCGGTCGGCACCAAGATGTATGAGCAGCTCACCTACGTGATCGATGCGAGCTATGCCTTCAACGGCCGCACCATCGGCGACGAGGAGGAGAACATCTACATGATCTCCGGTTCGATCGTCTGGGACATCAGCGACCGTTTCGCCGTGCTGGCGGAAGGACGCATCTTCGAGAAGAACGACTTCGACGACACCCCGTACCAGGCGCAGGCTGGTCTGGCCTACCGGATCACCGAGGACGTGCAGATCGCCGGGTATGGCGGCACCTACCGCGAGGAAACGGACATCGAGAACAAGTTCGATCTCGCCTCGGTTCGTCTCTCCGTGCAGTTCTGATCGGCGCCCTGTGCAGCCAGGAAACCCCGGCCCGCATGCCGGGGTTTTTTGTTGTGTTCGGTCTGGCGGGTTGATCGATCAAGTAGGGATGCATGAAGAATCGCACCAAAGGCTGGTTGTACATCGTGTTGGGCATCGCGATCCTGCCGCTCTTTCTGGCGGGGGGCGGATTTCTCCATGATGCGAGGGGACAATCCTTGGCGGTGGTATGCCTGGGGGCATGGATCGCCGGCTTGTTGGTGCTCGGTCCGCTGGTGGTGCGCTCGATGGTGCGGTCCCGGGAGGCTGCGGCAGCAGCATCGGTGAAACCATCACTGGCGTGTTACCTGGTGGCCGGGCTGCTGTCGTTTTTCGTGATGGCCGGTTCGGTGTTGCTCCTTCCGGCCATGATGGCGTCCGAAGCGGGTCGGCATGGGTTTGTCATCGTGATCGGCGTTTGCCTGTCGATCTTTGTCGCGCAAGGAGTCGGATTCCTCCGGATGCGGGACTGAAGCGGAGCGCCGTTATCCGCCCGGTTGATCCGGATGTCCCGGCGTGGTGGATGGGGGATTCCAATCCCTGGACAACCGTGCGCCCCGGGTGTCCAAGGATTGGAACCTTTCAGGACTCGGTCGCGTCCTTCTTCTTGCGGCGGCGGGTCTTGAAAGGCGCGACCACGACATTCGAGAGGATCATGTCCTCGGGCAGGCCGAGCATGAGTTCGATGACGTGTGCGACGCGATCGGGTTGAAGTGATCCGGCAGGTGCACCGGCGATGTTGGTGTCCCAGAGCGGCGTGGCCACGGCGTCGGGAAGCAGCAGGTGGACACGGACGCCGAACGGCCGCACCTCCTCGGCCAGTGACTCGGTCAGGCCGACCACGCCGAATTTCGACGCGCAATACACCGCGTCAAAGGCGATGCCCTTGAGTCCTGAGGTCGATGCGATATTCAGGATCTGGCCGGAGCGCTGGGCCATCATGAACTGCAGCACGGCGCGGTCGCAAAGGAAGGTTCCCTTCAGGTTGATGTCGATGAGGGCATCGCAATCGGCTGTTTCCATTTGCGGCAGGATGCGCGGGCTGGAGCCCGGCGGCCGCAGCACCCCGGCGGAGTGGATGAGGATATCGATGCGGCCGAAGGCCTCGTTCACCTGCGCGGCCATCGCATCGACCTGGTCGGGGAAACGGACGTCGGTTCGGATGCCGAGGGTGGTGGTGCCGGGGCAGGTGTGCTCGATCTCGGCCAGGATGGACTGGATGTTCGCCTCGTTGATGTCCACCACGGCGACCTTCGCGCCGGCTTTGGCCATCCGCAACGCCGAGGCGCGACCGATACCACTGGCCCCGCCGGTAATGATGACGGACTGGTCCTTGAATGGGCTGGCAGATTCGTTCATGGGAAATTCTCCGGCCAGCACCGTAGCGACTCGGTGCGGTGGGTGTCAATGCGGAGGCACGCAGGAAGGGCGATCAAACGAGTCAGGGAACAGGATCCGCCGCCGCCCCGAGCGCGGCCAGCGGCACCCGGTAATCCGCGGGATTGATCAACACCCCGATCAGGATCATGACCGGATCGTACACGATCTGGGCGTCGATCCGGTGGAAGGTCACTTCGTCGCGACCCTCGACCTTCTGGAAGTACCACGGGGTATTCGCGGCGTTGTTCTCGTAGGCCACGCCTTTGGCACGGATCACTTCGGGCGGCAATCCGGTGAGGAAGGTACGCAGGTCCTCGAGGTCCACGCGTGGCGGCAGGCGCAGTTCGCAGGAGGAGAAGTGGTGTTGCGCGGAATGGCGGTGACGGGGATGGTGCGCGGGTGGCATGGCGGTCCCGGCGGAAAAACGCCGGGCGGGCAGGTGGTGGGCCGAGAGGGTCAACTCGGTCATCAGGTCGGCGAGGGTATCCGGGGTTTGCCGGGTGGCCCGCGGGGCGATCGCGGCCAGTTCGTCGGTGACCTGCTGGAGGCGAAAGGCCGGTACCTCGGTCGCGCGGGTCAGCACGAGGTAGCCGGCGGTCGGAACCTGGGAACGCTCCAGCTTGTTATGGAAATACCGTTTCTGCCAGCGCTGGACGTCCACCACGGCCACCTGCACCGGCAGGGTATAGCGGGCCACGCCGGGATCGGCGGAGAGCAATTCGATCAGTTCCGGGGCGTCCGCCGTCCCGTTCGCCTCGAGCAGCATCACCGAACGGTCGGTCAGGGTTGCGGAGGACAAGGCCTCCATCAACGGATACCGCGAGTCGCAACACACACAGGTACCGCCGATCGGCACGATCTGGTCGGTCAGGTTGCGCAAGGTCTCCGCTTCGAGGTGGGCATTCCGGTAATCGTTGAGGATGACGCACGGGGCCAGGTTGCGCGCGGCCAGGAGCGGAATCAACTGCCGCAACAAGGTGGTTTTACCGGAACCGAGAAAGCCGGTGAGCAGGATGAGCGGGGTCATGGGAGGTTTCCGTGGGGGCTTGGTTGGGAGGGTGCTTCCGGCTGAATCAACCGGCGCAAGGTGATCAGGCAGGTTTTCCACACATTGCCAGGCATCGCCTCGTAACGCACCGTGTCCTCGTTCACCCGCGTGGTATAGAGCACGTTGCTCGGATTCGCCCAGCCATTCATCGTACAGCGTGCAGCGCAGGTATTCGTGCATCGGGTCGGTGGTCTTGAGCCACGGACGCGGGTCGTTGCGGTCGGCTTCGGCGAGCAGGGCATCGATCACCGCGACCGCATCGGCGCGGGAGAAATCCGTCTTGAGCCGCACGGCCTGCTCCTGGTGCTCATCCAGCAAGGCGAGCAGCCGTTTCACCACACGACGGACTTCGTCGGTCTGGTCTTCCAGGGCCCGGGGTTCCGGTGCACCGGGCAGGATTCCCGGAAACCAACGATGGCTTGAGTGGAATCGCATGGACGTTCGGGATCAGTGGCAACCGGGGCAACAGGCTGCATGGGACGCGGCGCGGGCTGGCGGACGCGATGCAGTGCGTACGGTTACGACGCCCAGACCACCGGTGATAACCCGCCGCACCGGTTTTCCGGAGAGCGGGTGATGGGTCAACGCCGGGTCCTGCATGCCCTGCCGCACTTCAAACCGTTCACGCTGGCCCGCGCGCGCATGGATCGTTTCGTACACATACACCGGCATGAGGAACCGTCCCTTTCCATCTATCCAGGGGGTAGACAAACCCGTTAAATGATAATACAATATCGATAAAGAGGGTTCTGTCAATGCTTGAGCTTGAACAATCGGTGGATGCGGTGGTCGTGGGTGATGCCGGTGGGTTGTCGCGCATTCTGGATGCGGGAAGGGATGTGGTGGTGTGGGAGCGTGCCCTGGATCGGGAGATTATTGAATCACTATCCACATGGATCCATAAACGTGACCTATCCATTGATTTCCCTGGGATACCTGACCACCGTATGACCGCGCGCCTGCTGGGTGAGTTGATGCATGCCGGTTGCGAACCGGGGAGGGCGTTGCGGGCGTTTGCGGTGGATGTCACCTTCCTCGCCGGGGTATTCGCCCGGATCGACGGTCGGGACAAGGTCCGGGTGCGGCTGGAGACACTGCGCGACGATGGTTGCACCAAGTTCCATGTCGATTTCCTGCGGCTGCGGTTGTTGTGCACCTATGCCGGGCCGGGGACGGAGTGGGTTCCGGGTGCGCACGTGAACCGGGCGGCGTTGGGTCAACCGGCATACTCCATCGAGGAGGCCAACCGCCGCATCGTGCCGGATCCGGGCATGGTGCGTGTTGCGCCCACCGGCTCGGTCATGGTCTTCAAGGGGGCCGGCTACACGGGAAAACGCGGCGAGGGCCTGGTCCACCGCTCCCATCCGGTCCGTCACGCCGGGGAAACCCGCCTGCGCCTGTGCATCGACGCCCCGGATTCCGGGTACTGACCGTCACGCCGCACGCGTACCGGGCGGAATTGGCTTTACATACTTAAACACATGTTGAAGTGTTAAAGCATGGCAGGCAAACCCCGATCCCCTGAGCGGCTGCGGACGGTCCGCATGGCCCGCATGTTCCGCCTGCTCGGCGATCCGACCCGCCTGTCGCTGGTGCTGGGTTGCCTGGTCAAACCCCGGACGGTCACCGAGCTGGCCACCCAGTCCGGGTTGTCCCTTCCGCTGACCAGCCATCACCTGCGCTTGTTGCGCACCGCCGGGTTGGTCGAGGCGGAGCGCGATGGCCGTCGGGTCTATTACCAGCCTGCCGACCGGCACATCCGCCACATGCTGGCCGACATCACCCACCACGCCGATCAATGCCTTTCCCCTTCATCGAAAAGGAAGACACCATGAAGACCAAATGCGCCTGTCCCGCCTGCGTGTGCAAGGTGGATGAGAAGAACGCCGTCAAAAAAGGCGGCAAGCTCTATTGCAGTCCGCACTGCGCCGACGGCCACAAGACCAAGAAGGGCTGCGGCCACGCCGGCTGTTCGTGCTGAAACGCCGCGGTGATCCGGAAGCCGGCCGGTGTGATGCACCTGCCTGATCGTCGCATGACGACGTGCAGGGCGCGTACCATGTGCACGGCCGGTGTTCGTTGCTAATCGTGGATGCCGAGCGGGTCATGCACCGGAAGGCCCGGGACGGTTCGGAAATTCCGGTCGTGTGACCAGAGGGCGGTTGCTCCCGTTTCAACCCGAAAACCGGAGTTGAAGGAACCACGCCCGCCATAGGCGGATCCGCCTTCGGCGGGGGTTAACACCCATTCATACGGATGAAGGCACTAGTCTCCTGTCCCGGAAATTCCTGATCACAGTTATCATACCATGTGACCGTGTTCTGATCTGGAGGGACGCGCTCCCGCGCGTCCGCACGGCGTATATCGCGACTGCGGGCACGCGGAAGCGTGCCCCTCCATGTGCATAGCTATTTCCGGGACAGGAGACTAGGACGGGTTCGTCATAGGAAGGAGCCCTGACTTTTCAGTCCCGTGGTATGAAGGGCACCCCCGTGAATCTGTGTCCATCCGTGTTCATCCGTGGTTTCAATTTCTTTTTCGGGTTCAACGGCGATCATGCCCGACGGCCGAATCGCCGGCTCATCTGTTTGCGGTCGGCCAGGTCGATGCCGGCCGGGAGGTAGCCGGCCACGGTCACCCAACGGAGGCCTTTGGTCAGGCGGGCAGTTGCGCGAGGAAGTCGAGGGTGTGGTGGGAGATCAGGTTCGGTTCGGTGACCGGGAAGAAGTGGCCGCGGTCGGCGAAGATGTGGGCCTTGGCGGCGGGGAGGGCCTGGGTGAGTGCTTCGCAGGTACCCATGAAGTTGGAGCGCGAGCCGTACATCAGCAGGCAGGGATGGGGGATGGCGGTGATCTTGTCGGCGGTGAGGCCGGCGGTCTCCTGCAGGTCGCCGGGGAAGGTGGTCTCGGTGATCAGCTTGACCCAGCGTTGGCCGGCGCGGCTCTTCGCGTCGAGCGGTCCGCCGGAAAGGCCGGGAATCGCGTTCGGGTTGACGAAGCCCTTGTCGGCGAGCGGGGTGAGTTCCTGGATCAGCGCGTAGAACACCTTTGGGGTGTTTTTCGGGATGGTGATGCCGCGGGCTTCGAGTTCGGGTCCGTGTTTGGCCCAGAATCCCTCGTTGTCGCGGTTGAGCAGCGGTTGGAAGGCGTGCAGGCGGCACTCGACGAGGGTCAGGCTGGCCACGCGTTCGGGGTGGAGCACCGCGGCATGCACGCAGACCGAACCGCCGATGCTGTGGCCGACCAGGTGGGCCTTCTCAATCCCGCGTTCATCGAGCAGGGCGATCAGGTCCTCGGCCAGGTCGCGGGTGGTGTAACCGGTGGGCGGCATCTCGGAGCGGCCGTGGCCGCGCAGGTCGTAGGCGGTCACCCGGTAGTGCGGCGTGAAGTGGGGGACGATCTTGAGGTACCAGAAGGCGAGGTTGGCGGCGAGGCCGTGGACCATGACCACATCCGGGCCGATGCCGGATTGCTGATAGGAGATGGCGAGTCGCTGGGTCTGGGCAATGGGCATGTCTATTCGATCCGTTTCAACGCAAAGGTGCGGACGGTAACCGCATGCGTGAAGGGATGCAACTTCAAGATGGTGTTCAGGGGGAGGTTGTCGGGAACCTCGAAGGCCAGGACCAGCGGGGTGCCGGCGATCAAGGTGGCGGATGCCAGCGGACGGTCCGGACGCAGCAGGACCTCCCAGGTGCCGAGTGGCGTGGTGTCGGGCGCGGTCGTGGCGAAATCAACGCGGAGTTCGTAGCGGCCGGCCGGCAGCGGCAGGTTCGGGCCGTAGAGTTGTTCGCCGGCCGGTTCGCGGGCCGGGTCGAACACGACCTCGGACAAGGCGGGGGTGCTGTAGCCGGCGCGGAACAGGTGGGCCGGGGCGAAGGCCAGTTCGTTGCCGGGCTCCAGTGAGGGCAGGGTTCCGCCGACCAGCATGGCGAGGTCGAGGTCGATCGCGCCTTCGGTGAGGGTCAGCACGGTGTCGGCATTACGCCGGGTTTCCGGCTGCGGCATCGGGACCTGCACCCAGGTCCAGGTGTCGCTGTCCACCGGCAGGGTGATGGTGCCGGTGGACTGTCCAGCCACCAGCCGGTCGAACACGAGGTTTCCCTGGCCGCGCACGCGGAAAGCGATGTGGTTGACGATGCCGGGGCCGAGATCCCAGCGCAGTCCGTTGAGGGTCGTGCCGGGCGTGGTCAGGGCCACGAACCGGCCGCCCGAGGCGGCGGGGTCGTCGCGCAGGAAGTCCCGGGAGGCGCGCAGCCGTTCCATCTCGACAAAACGGTCGGTCGGCCAGACCACCGGCGGTGCGGGTGGCGTTGCGGCACGGGGTCGTTCGCGCAGGCGGAACGACCAGACCGCGCCGTCCTGGGCCAGCGGTTCAACGCGCGGATGGCTCAGCAACCGATGCAACGCGTAGCCGACCGGATAAGGGCTGACCTTGTTCGGGTAGATGTTCTCGTGGACCAGCAGGTAATGGAAGCCGCGTTCGAGCAGCCAGTCGAGCTGCGTGTCGTCGAGGGCCCCGATGTTCGCGCTTTGCAGGCGCTGGAAGACGTTGGTGACATACGATTGAGGGACGAAGGGGAAGTACCCGTTGATCATCCGGATGTGGTACTCCGAGGACCAGTGCTGGTACACCGAGGCGAAGTGCGATTCACCGGGCCAGAGGGTGACGACCAGGGCGCGGGGGATGCGGTTGTTCGCGCGGGCGTCGTAGGCCACGGCGGCATAGGCTCCCTGCGCTTCGGGGATCAGGCCGATGCGAGGGGTGATCCGCACATACATTTCCAGCACCCCGGCGGCGGCCAGGGCGATCCACAGGACGGTGGCCGGTTTCCACGGGGCAAGTCGGATCAGGCGGAAGCTGACCGCGGCGAACACCGCGATCAGCGAAGGCAGCAGGCAGTACACCTTCGCAGTCTGGCGGATCATCTTGTACGGCGGGATCAGCTCGCGCGCCCAGAGGAACACGCGGCCCTCGAAGGGGCCGTTCGCGCCGAGGGCGAGGGCGATGACCAGGCCGATGCCGAAGGCGGTCAGGCCCAGGGCGACCACTGCGGTGCGGGTGGCCGGGCGGTCGGAGGCGCGGCGGAGGGCGCGTACGGCGACGACGAGGCCGAGCAGCAGCAGGGCGATCAGCGTGAAGCCGACATAGATGTGTTCCGACACGCCGTGCACGGTCCACGAGAGCAGGCCGTCCGGCCACGGGGTGAACAGGGCGACTTCCTGCAGGGTGCGTCCGGTGGAGGCCTCGGACTTCTCGATGGTCGCGGTCATCAGCTTCTGCGCGAAATACGCGAAACCGGCAAGCAGGGCGATCAGCGCGCCGCCGCCGAAGGTCGCCTTGGCGTCGTCGCGGGTAATGGTGAAGCCGGAGCCGGCACTGCGCACCGCCCAGGCGAACAGGAACCAGGCGGGAGTGGCGATGACGGAGAAGAAGAAGCAGTGGGCGTCGGCGAAGCTGGCCAGCGCGATGGTCAGGCCGGCGAGGGCGCCGCCGGCGACGGAGCGTTCATGGACCATGCGGTCGAGGCCGATGAACAGCAGCGGGATCCAGGCCATGGTGAAGCCGGTCGGACTGCCGCCACCGAGGGAGAGCCAGCGGTAGGGCAGGGCCATGGCCAGCAGGGCGCAGGCCCAGGCCGCAGCGGGGTGGCCGGTGTAGCGGCGCGCCAGCAGGAAGGTCAGCCACAGGGTGAGGGCGATCGAAAGAAAACTCGCGAGGTTCCAGCCGGCGGCGTGGCCGTCGATCCAGAAGCCGATCGCGAAGAACAGCGAGAACGGGAAATAGTAGGTGGAGGGTTCGTAGCGGTCGGCATCGTCGCCAGTGTTGAATTCGTAGATGTTGTGGAACCACGGGGTGTGGCCGGACAGCATGTCGGTGAATTTCCAGAAGTGGTACATCAACTGGAGCGGGTCGCCGGGGCTGACCGGTTGGATCAGCGCCGGGTGGCCGGGTGGCTGGGTGTTCTCGACGATGCCGTCGCGCAGGTGCCGCGGCAACGGCCAGAAGAACGTGGCCAGGAACAACGCGGCGAGGGCGAGGGCGATGAGGGGGGGCGCCACGAGTTCGCGGAGGCGCGACGGGGCAGAACTGGGAGGTGGCCCGTTCATCGGCGCGGCTACTCGACGGTTTCCATCAGGATGGTGTCGATCAGCTGGCCGCCGATGTTGATCTCGGTGACGGCCACGACGTGGCTGCCCGGCTTGACCAGGCCCTGCTGCTTCAAGGTCACGATGGCGCGTTCGAAGTTCTTCGCGGGGTCCTGCTCGAAGGCCATCATGTAGGGTCGGATGCCCCAGTTCAGGGTGAGCTGGTTCAGCAGTTTCGGGTTGTCGGTGAAGGCATACAGCGGGGTGTGGATCGGGCGCAGCCACGCTGCGTTGCGGGCCATGTTGCCGGAACGGGTGAAGACGACCAGCGCTTCCGCGCCGACTTCCTGGGCCATGACGTTCGCGGCCTTCACCATCTTCGCCCCGAGGCTGTCCATCCGGGCCATTTCGGCGTAGTTCGCGCCGCCGCTGCGTTCGACGCGCTGGGCGATGCGGTCCATGATCTCGATGCACTTCACCGGGTACTTGCCGACCGAGGTTTCACCGGAGAGCATGATCGCGTCGGCCTGTTCGAAGACCGCGTTCGACACGTCGGTGATCTCGGCGCGGGTCGGGGACGGGTTCTCGATCATCGATTCGAGCATATGGGTGGCCACGATCACCGGCTTGCCGCGGATGATGCAGCTCTTGACGATGCGGCGCTGGATGATCGGGAGTTCCTCGTAGGGGACCTCGATGCCGAGGTCGCCGCGGGCGACCATGATGCCGTCGGCCTCGTCGATGATGGAGATCAGGTTGCGCACGCCCTCCTGGTCCTCGAGCTTGGCGATGACCTTCTGGTGGGCGCGGCGGTAGTCGAGGATTGCCTTCAGCTTCATCACGTCCTCGGCCTCGCGGCAGAAGGACATGGCGATGAAGTCCACCCCGATCTCGATGCCGAGCTCGACGTCGGTGATGTCCTTCTCGGTCAGGGCGGGCAGGTTGACCCGGACCCCCGGCAGGTTGATGTGGCGGCGGCTGCCCAGCGTGCCCTGGGTCAGGACCTCGCACTTGAGCTGGTTGCGTTTCTTCTCGAGCACCTTCAGCTGGATGGTGCCGTTGTCGACGAGGACGACGTCGCCGACCTTGATGTCATCGACCAGGTCGTCGTAGTTCACGTCGACGGAGTGCTGTTCCTCCGACACTTCGCCACGCACGGTCAGGGCGATGGTTTCGCCGGGCTTGAGGTCGAGGGCGACCTTCACTTCGCCGGTGCGGATGGCCGGACCCTGCAGGTCCATCAGCACGCCGACGCGTCGGCCGACCTTGTCGGCGACCGCGCGGACGCGCTGGCAGGTTTCCCGGGCTTGGTCGGCCGAGGCATGGCTCATGTTGATGCGGGCGATGTCCATGCCGGCGGAAACCAGTTTCTCGAGGTTTTCCGGCGACCAGGTGGCCGGCCCGATGGTCGCGATGATTTTGGTGCGTCGTGCGTGCATAAGCGTTTTTCCCGCACGTACTCATAAACGCACCCGGCCCGGAATACAAATCCCGAATTGGCAGGAAATGGTTAGCCCGGCCGGCCGGGATTGGCGGGTCGGGCGGGGGGCGCGGTGGTTCGGCGGGCCTAGCCGCGCTGGGCGATGGCGTCGAGCAGGCGGGGGCCGTCGAGGATGGCGATGTAGGGGATCAGACTGTCCTGGGTGGCGAGCACGTAGTCGGTCAATTCCTTGCGCACCACGGCTTGGAGGTCGGCGGGTTGCCAGGGTTTGGCGATGTAGTGGTTCAGGCGGGCCTGGTTCACGGCGCGCACGGTGTCGTCGAGGCCGGCCTGGCCGGTGATCAGCACCTTGCGGGTGGTCTGGTAGGCGGGGTTGTTCTGGAGGTCGATCAGGAAGTCCACGCCACGCTTGCCGGGAAGCAGGTGGTCGCAGAGGACGAGGCCGACCGGTTCCTCGTCGACGGCCACTTCACGCAGCACGGCGAGGGCGTCCTCTACATCTTCGGCAGCCTCGATGCGGAACAGGGGTTTGAACGGTGCGAGGTCGCGCACGACGGCTTCGCGGACTTCGGCTTCATCTTCCACGCAAACGATGACGATACGGTTCATGGCTCGGGCTCCTGCTGGTTGGAAAGGGTGGGGTCCGGTCGCGACACCGGAAGTTTGACGCAGAATTCAGTGCGGCCGGGGCGGGACTCGACGGAGATCGAGCCGCCGTGGCGGGTGACGATGTTGCGGCTGATGGACAGGCCGAGGCCGAGGCCGAACTCGACGCGTCCCTGCCGGGTGGTGAAACGGAGGTTGAAGATCTTGTCGAGGTTTTCCGGGGCGATACCGGGTCCGTCATCGATCACGCTGACCGAGACCAGGCCGTCGGGCAGGGCGCGGGTGGCGATGACCAGGCGGCCCTGGTTTTTCATCGCGTCGAGGGCGTTGGCGATCAGGTTTGTCCAGACCTGGTTCAATTCTCCGGAAAGGCCGCGCACCGGAGGGAGGTCGCCGAAGTCGCGTTCGACGATCACCTCGCGCATCCGGTTGGTGAACAGGCGAAGGGTGTCATCAAGTCCTTCGTGCAGGTTGATGGCGACGGCCTCGTCGTGGTCGGCACGGGCGTAGGCGCGCAGGCTCTTGACCAGGCCGCCGATCCGGTCGGCACAGCGCACGATGTTGCGCAGTGCGCCACCGAGCTGGTGCATGCGCTCGAGGCGGGTGATGTGGTCGCCGGCCGATCCGCGCCATGTTGCAACAAGGTCGTGGTAGGCGGCGGCGTCGGTAATGCCGATGGCGACGAGGCGTTCGGCGAGGGCTTCATCGACGAGTTCGGTGGCGAGTTCGCGTCGCCGTTCGCGTTGCTCGCGGGTGGAGAGCGGGGCCTGGGTGAACGAGCGGTCGAGCATGGCGCGGTAGGTGGTGGCGTCGGGCAGGTCGGCGACCATCTGGAGCAGGTCCTGGTGAACAAAGTCGGCGGCGCGCTGGATCGCCGCCACGGGGTTGTTCAGTTCGTGGGCCACGCCGGCGGACAACTGGCCGAGGGTGGCCATCTTTTCCGATTCGACCAGCAGGGCCTGCGCCTTGCGCAGTTCACGCAGGGTCCTGGCCAGGGTGTCGCGCTCGCTGGCCAGGCTCTTGTTCAGGCCGAGCACCTCGGTCTGCAGCTCGACCAGCCGCTTGTTGCGCCGGGCCATAGATCGCAACAGCACGGTGATGAACGACACCAGCAGCGAGTCGCTCTGCTGCAGGGCGCGGTCGAGGTCGGCGAAACTGATCTTCAGCAAGGTGACCGGGGTGACGGCGCGGCAGTGAAAGAACGAACGGCTCTGGCGGGTCAGGGCGAGCAGGCCGAGGATGCGGCCGACGGTCTGGGAGTGGAAGATGACCTCCTTTCCGTCGATCAACTGGAACAGCGACACCTTGCCATCGATCAGGATGTAGATGCCGTCGAGCGGGTCATCCTGCCGGAAGATCATCGTGCCGACCGGGAGGTCCAGCCGCGGCGGATGGCCCAGCGCGGCATCGATCTCCTCGATCATGTGCGACTCGACACGATCGTCGGGATCATGAAATCCGGCCAGCAATGTGCGGTTGGTCATCATGGATCAGGATAGCTCAGTCCGCCAGCAGACCCAACATGTTCCAAGCCACCGGGGCGATGAAGACGAAGATCAGCAGGCCGACTACACCAATGATACCGCCAACCAGGGCCATCTGCTTGGTCTGGACCTGGCCGGTGCTGTACGCGATGGCGTTCGGGGGGGTGCTGATTGGCAGGGCCATGGCCAAGGAAGAGCCGATGGCGATGAAGATCGCGGAGGCGACCGGGCTGATGGCGATTTCCGGGGAGGTGGCGAGGCTGATGCCGATCGGCACCAGCAGGTTCGCGGTGGCGCTGTTGGAGATGATCGTGCTGAACAACAACGCGACCAGGCATAAGGCGCCGGCAATCATGCCGGGAGCCATGTCCTGCCAATCAATCAGGCCGATCATCCAGGTGTCCAGCCCGGTCTTGCCGACGCCATCCCCCAGCGCGATGCCACCGGCGACCAGCCAGAGCACACTCCACTGCATGGAATGGAACTCCTTGTCGCTGATCAGCTTGGTGGCCAGCATGACCACGACGGGCAGGAAGCCGACGATGGCGGACTGGATCCCGTGCAACGGTTCGGTGAACCACAGCAGGATGGTTACGGCTGCGGTCACGTAGAAGATCCATGCCTGCGGGCTTCGGTCATAGGTCGCGTCGATCTCGACGGTGTAGGTCTCGGCCTTGGTGGGCAACAAGCGGACCAGCAGCTGCCAGGCGACGACGAGCACGATCAGCATGAAGGGCACGATCATGACCATCCACTCGATGAAACTGATCTGGATGCCGGCCTTGTTCAGCGCACCCAGGGCGATGGCATTCGGCGGTGTGCCGACCGGCGTGCCCATGCCGCCGACATTGGCGGCAATGGGGATGCAAAGCGCCAAGGCGATCCGGCCCCGGTCTCCTGCGGGCAGGCGGGCGATCACCGGCAACACGACAGCCATGAAGGCGGCTGTCGTCGCGGTATTGCTCATGAACATCGAGAACACCGCCACGATCAGCATCAGGCCCAGCATGATGTTCGCTGGTTTCTGGCCGAAGGGTTTCAGCAGGGTCTTGGCCAGATTCTTGTCCAATTTGTACTTGGCTGCGCCGTCGGCGAGGAAAAAGCCGCCGAGGAACAACATCAGCACCGGGTTGGCGAGCGAGTAGAAGAAGCTGCTGTAGGTCGGGGCCTTGTACCCTTCCGGCAGCGGCAGCATGGCCTTGTCGCTGACCAGCAGGATGCAGAGGAAGATGATCAGCGAGGCGGTGGCGTGGAGCGGGATGGCCTCGGTAATCCACAATACCACGGCCATCATGAAGATGCCGAGGACGCGGTGGCCCGGCTCGGACAGGTTCTCAAAGGTGATGAAGAAGGGGACGAAGAAAGCGAAGATGGCGAGGACCAGTCCAATGGTCTTGGTTGGTCCGAGTCCCGATGTGATCGATGGTTTCATGGAAAGCTCCGGTTATGGGACCCGATTATCTGGAAGTGCATCGCCGGGGCAATCTTGAAGTCACCCGATTGCAGGTTAGGGGTTTCCATGACCGAATGAAGCGGGGCTGTTGCCGTTGACCGGGCGGTATCCAGCCGATAGGTTATCGGCCCATGTTGCTGCATGAAACAACGCTGGTGGCGGTGGACTTCGAGACGACGGGATCGGTGCCCGGCTATCCGGATCAGCCGTGGCAGATCGGGCTGGTCCCGGTGCGTGGCGGTGTGCCTGATTTCGCCGGCGCGGCCGAGCACTGGCTGCACATTCCCGCTGAGCGGCCGTTCAGTCCCCATGCTCCGGGATCCTGGCGGGTGCACCGCGCCGAGCTGGCCGCAGCCGGCACGCTGCCCGACCTGCTGCCTTCGTTGCGCACCTGGTTGCTCGGCACTACACTGGTCGCGCACAATGCCGCGGCGGAGCGCAAGGTGTTGCGCCAGGCCTGGCCGTTGCAGCGGCCTGGTCCATGGATCGACACGCTGGCGCTGGTCCGTCATGCCTATCCGGACCTGCCGCGCCATGATCTCGGCTACGTGATCGCGGTGTTGGACCTGACGGGCACGCTGACCAAACATCTTCCCGGTCGCACCACCCATGACGCCTTGTATGATGCGGCGGCCAGCGCACTGCTGCTTTGCCACCTGGTGCGGCAACCGGCATGGGCCTCGGTTCATGTCGAGGATCTGGCCGCATTCCGCAAACCCCGGAAACCATCCCGATGAAAAAGAAAGTCCTCGACTTGATCACCCGCATTTCCACGCGGCATGAACGAGGGACGATCCGCTCGATCCCGGTGCGCACACCGGGGCGCCTGTGGGTCAGTCCGATGCCCTACGGCGCCTACGACAAGGGCAACCACCTGCTGGCGCGCTACCGCCAGCACGGCATCCAGCACGTGTTCATCCTGGTCAACGACGCCGAGATCAAGACGAAGACCGGACGCGACCTGAAGGCGCTCTACAAGAAGGCCGGCATTTCGTTCACGCAGTATCCGTTCCTCGACATGCAGGCTCCAAACCTGCCGATGTTGCAGGAGATGGTAAAGACGGCGGTGATGCTGCTCGAGGATCACGATGTGGCGATCCACTGCCACGCCGGGGTCGGGCGGACTTCCATCGGCGCGTGCTGCGTGGTGCAGGCGGTGGAAGGCATGAGCCCGGCCGAGAGCATCACGTACGTGAAGCAGCACATGGAAGTGAACATGACCAGCGAACAGCAGTCGCTGGTGCTGCGTTTCCGGGCGGGCTAGTCCGGCAGCGTGTGCCAGAACGGCGTGCCCAGCACGGGGTCGTTTCCACCGGCATCGGGAGGCGTGGCCAACCCGGCATCGAATCCGATGCGTCCGGCCTGGGCCGCATCGGCAAACGCCTCGCCCATGGCGATCGGATCGCGTGCTCCGGACAGTCCGCGCCCGGTTCGCACGGCATCAAAACCCACTTCCAGGGCGAGGGCGACTTCGGATGGCCGGGCCAGGTCGGCATCAAGGATCAATACCGCGTTGGGCAGCAGCGCACGCAACGGCCGTAGCGCCATGATGTCGGCCATGCCGCGCCACCGTCCCCGCGCGCCGCCACGCAAGAGCAGGCCGGAACATCCGAGTTCGAGCAACCGGTGTGCCGTGACCGGATCGCCGTTGGTGACCGCGATCAGGTCGAATCCCTGTTTGATCAACTTCCCGGCGGCGTCGAGGGTCGCGGCGGTGTCGGGCCATGCTTCCGCGGCATGACCGGCAACCTCGAGGATCACCTGCGGCGAACCGAGCTGGTCGCGGGCCTGGTAGGCGGTGGCCACCGCGTCCCTGGCATTGGTGCAACCCGCGGTCGCCGCAAGCAGGGTCAGGCCGGTTTCCTCGATCCATTGCTGTTGCGTGGCCAGTTCGTCGGCGCGCACCGCACCGTGGCGCACCGCCACGTCGACGATTTCCGCGCCGGCGGTGGCCAGCACGTCACCGGCCACCTCGGGCGAGGAGAAACCGCTCAGGTTGATGATCAATCGGCTGCTGTATGTTTTTTCACCAAACGTCCACATGCGAAACTCCTCCGCGATACCGCGCTACAAGGTCCATGCCTCCATCACCCCGTCGGCCATCGGGTGCACTTCGCCGGTGTCGATGAACGACAGGGCACTATCGACAAGTGCCGGCAGCACGCACCACGGGTGGGCGGCCGCACCCTGCACCGTCAACAAACCCTGGTGTGGCACGAGTCGGGGCATCCCGCCGGGCAGGCTTGGTACCGGAACGGAGCGGACGGCGAGCACCGTTGCCTCGCCGAAGGCCGGGTGCACGGTATGGGCGGCGGAAAGCAGTTCGAGCAGGGCGCGCGCGGTGATCGGCGCCTGCGGGTCGCCATCCGACACGATGGATCCGATGACATAACGGTGATCCGCCTGGGGGACAAGGGTTATTTCCTGGCTCGGGTGCATGATACGCACCGGGCGGGAGAGGGCGATGCCGGGTGCATGCACCCGCACCCGCTCGTGCCGGCGCAGGCGCAGGTCGGATGCCTCGGCATCGGTCGTCCGGCCGCGCGCGTCGATGACCCAGGAAAAGATTGATCGTCCTCGGGCACTGGTGATGCCCCGTGGCTCCACCTGTTCCACCGGGCAGTTCTCGTGCCAGGGAATACCGGCGGCATCCATGGCTGTGGCGAGTGCGCGCAGCAACGAACACGGATCGAGGTGCTGCTCCAGCGGGAAGAACAATCCGCGCGCAAACCGCCCGGCCAGCGCAGGCTCCAGTTGTTTGATATCCGCAGCGGCGCATTCGGTCACGA
The DNA here is from genome assembly GCA_937872895.1 of uncultured Verrucomicrobiota bacterium. Classification (GTDB taxonomy): domain Bacteria; phylum Verrucomicrobiota; class Kiritimatiellia; order CAIVKH01; family CAIVKH01; genus CALMUP01. Next base: position 55,682 of record CALMUP010000005.1, on the reverse strand, counting down.
CATCGTCCACCGGTGCCAGTTCGGCCAGGGTTTCCAGCCTTGCATCGAGGAGCGCCTGGTCGCGTGGATGCGCCACGACCAGTGCGCCGTTCTCGATGAAGTGGACCGGAGCCGGGAGGGACTCGATCCAGGCCGGCCATTGTTCCGTCGCGTACTCCCCCAGTTGCGCCACGGCCTGGGTCTCGCGGGTCAGGGAAAGGTAGGGATCCACCAACCCGGTGGAGGGCACCGGTTCCTCGTTGCCGCCGCGTGATCCGCGGTCAAACATCGTTACTTCCCAGCCGCGGCGGTGGAACGCCAGTGCCAGCATGCGGCCCAGTGTCCCGGCGCCGGCGATCCCGATGCTTCGGCTCATCGAGGCGTATCCGCGGAGGTTATTGTGGTGGAGCAGGCGTGGACGGTAACGTTCATGTTCGACGCATGAATAGCCTTCTCCCGCCGGTCGCGGCAACCATAAAGCTGGCTGTCGCGGACGGTTGTACTGCCGGACGAAGTGAGGGCTGGCGGGTTTGCCCCGGAAATCGCGATGCCGCGCCGGCCTCCGGGTTGGACGCCTTACGAGTAGAATCGCCTTTGTTTACAGGGGCATGGTAAAGAATTCTGAACAAAAATCCGCTTGTATATCGGGGAAACACCGACTAACACTACCGCCAAGCAGCAAGTGTCTCCGTCGCTAGGCAGGCGCTGCGGGAACAAGAACAAGAAGCGACAAGTAGTAGGATAGCGTGTGAATATATTCGTTGGGAATCTTCCTTACGGAGCGACCGACTCGGATCTCCGCAAGGCCTTTGAAGCGTATGGCCAGGTTTCTTCGGCCAGCGTCATCGTCGACAAGTTCACGGGTAAATCGCGGGGCTTCGGCTTCATTGAGATGCCCAACGCCGAGGAGGCCCGTGCGGCCATCTCCGGCTTGAATGACCAGGACCTGCATGGACGTCCGATCCGCGTGAACGAGGCGAAGCCCCGTGAAGACCGTCCCCCGCGCCGTGAAGGCGGCGGCGGTGGTGGTTGGGGAGGCGGTGGCGGCGGTGGTGGACGCGACCGCGGTGATCGCTTTGATCGCGGCGGCGGCGACCGCGACGGCGGTTATTCCCAGCGTCGTTCCGGCGGAGGCTACGGTTTCCGCGGCTGATCCGGCGGGACCGTTCGCGGTCCTTTCGTGATGAATCAACCGTCTTGCGCGGGTTCGCCCGCCAAGACGGTTTTTTTATGGTCCGATCCAGCCGGTGCGCCTTCCATTGACCCGGTCGGATTTCGTGCTATAAGGGGCCATGCTGTTCACCCATTGTCCAAGGATTTGATACCGTGATGCCGACATCTGTATTCCCGCTTCCGCTCGCCAATTTCCTCTATTCCTTCAGCACCAGCGATCCGTCCGGAAAGATCATCATCGTCATCTTGTGCGGAATGTCCGTATGGGTCTGGTCGCTGATGGTCAATAAATTCCGCGAACTGAAACGGGCGCGGGCCATGTCCGAGCGATTCGTCCAGGCGTACCGCCGCGACGCCCACCCGCTGGGATTGTTTCTCCAGCGCCAACGGTACCCGGAAAGCCCGGTGTTCCGGGTCTATGAGAAAGCCTGTCTGGCCGTCGGGGTTGAAATGGAATCGCGCGAAGGGCTTGATGCCGGTTCACTCGGCCTCGCGGCCTCGCCGCGGTTGAATCTGACCCAGATCGGTGCCGTCCGCAACGCCGCCGAGCGCGAGATTGCCGACCAGGTTCTCGTGCTGGAACAGAAGATGGGCGGCCTGGCCACGGCGGTCAGTTCGAGTCCGCTGCTCGGTCTGCTCGGCACGGTATGGGGCGTCATGAATGCCTTTTCCGCGATGGCTATTTTCGGTTCGGTCCAACTCACCGCCGTCGCGCCCGGCATCGCCGGCGCCCTGCTCACCACGGTGGTCGGACTGATCGTCGCGCTTCCCTCGGCGGTTGGCTACAACCTGCTGACCGGGCAGATAAGGTACCTTACCGTACAGATGGACAACTTCGCCGATGCCCTGGTCGCCGACATGCAGCGCCAGTTCATCCGCGACTGACCGGGAACCTGCCATGCCCCGCCGTTCGACCATCAAGCCGCCGCAGCCGATGAACGAGATCAACATGACCCCGTTGATCGATCTCACCTTCCTGCTGCTGATCACCTTCATCATCACCATGCCGCTGGTGGAGCAGGGGATTCCGATCAACCTGCCCAAGGGCAAGAGCCAGGCGGTGGACCAGAAGGAAGCCCGCTCCGTCACCGTCGACCTGCAGGGGCAGGTGTTTCTCGACCGGGTGCCGGTCACGCTCGAGGACTTGTCGGCGGAGATGAAGATCATCGCCGCCGCCGCACCCGAAACCCCGATCATGGTCCGTGCCGACGAGAAGCTGCACTACGGGAAAGTGGTCGAGATCCTGCGCATCCTCAACGAGGCATCCATCACCCGCATGGCGCTCGTGACCACGCCGGATGAACCTGGCCGGCGATGACCGAGCAATCCAACAACCGCGTATTCAAAGCCAGTCTGGCCGCCCATGCCGTGGTCATCCTGTTGTTGGTCGTGTGGCCGATGCTCAACCGGTGCTCCAAACCGAAAAAACCGGAAGAGATCATCTTTGTTGAATTCGTCGCTCCCGGCCCCGCCGCGCCCGCCGCCGCGCCCGCTCCTGCACCGGAACCACCGAAACCCGAGCCACCGAAGCCAAAGCCCCCGGAACCCCCCAAGCCCGACCCGGAACCGATCAAGGAACCCGAGCCCAAGCCGGTCAAGCAGGAAGTCAAGAAACCGCAGGAGATCAAGGTCAATACCAACCGCATCGTGCGCAAGGACCAGCCCAAACCCGTCGAACCGGCCAAGCCGCGTATCAACGAAAACCAGGTGCGCGATTTGTTGAGTTCCGCGCTGCCGACGTCGTCGTCGGCAAGTTCCGCCGCCGCCACCGGTTCACCCAGTGCGCTCGGCGCGTACTACGGTCGGATCTACCCGATCCTCTACGCGGCGTGGAACCGGCCACCGGGAATTTCCGGATTAACCACCACCGTATCGATTCGTATTGCCAAGAACGGCGCGATCATGCAGAGGAATCTGGTGTCGGGTTCGGGCAATCCGGGGATGGATGAGTCGGTGATGCAGGCGTTACGCGCCGTATCGACGCTTCCTCCGCTTCCGGACAGTGTTCGCGAACCCTATATCGATGTTCGAATCGCTTTTGAGTCATCCGGCCTGTCCATGTGACAAACCGGAATAACCTGTATGGAGTGACCACATGATGAACGTCCGCATCACCATCGCAACCTGGATGACCATCGCCGCCGCCTTTGCGGCCCAGGCCCAGAATGCCGATATCCGCATCGCCAAGGGAACCGGCAAGACCGGGATTGATCTCAGCACCCTGCAGGCCGGAGCCGACGGTCCCTCGCGCGAGTTCTTCAGCGTGTTGCAAACCAGCTTGCTCCGTTCCGGCTGGATTGAACGCGGGACACCGCAAGCCTCCGACTACGCGGTGGTTGGCAGCATCACCTCGGATGGCACCTCCGTGCGAGCCGCCCTGCAACTGGTGCAGCGCAGCTCCCGCCAAGTCCTGCTGAACCAGACGTATCCCGGCCAAGGTGCCGGTATCCGCGCCGCCGCCCACCGGGCCGCCGACGACATCGTCTATGCCATCACCGGCCGCAAGGGATTTGCCTCATCCAAGCTGCTCATGGTCGGCAACCGCACCGGCAGCAAGGAATTGTACATGGCCGATTCCGATGGCCGCGGACTGTACCCGCTCACCGCCGACAAGACCGTCAGCATGGCCCCGCGATGGAGCAAGGATGGCCAGCAGATCTACTACACGTCCTTCCTGCGCAAATTCCCCGCCGTGTACCGGATCGACCTGGCCAGCCGCAAACGCACCCGCGTCTCCAATTTCGCCGGCCTGAACACGGGCGGCGCGGTTTCACCGGACGGCCGGGATATGGCGGTGATCCTCTCCAAGGACGGCAACCCCGACCTCTACCTCATGCGCCTCGCCGATGGCTCCCTGACCCGCATCACCAGCACCCCGCGCGCCGTCGAGGCCAGCCCCGGCTGGTCGCCCGACGGACGACAGCTGGTCTATGTCTCCGACCAGACCGGAACCCCCAATTTGTTCGTCGTATCGCGCTCCGGCGGGCAACCCCGCCAGATCACCACCCGCGGTCGCCAGAACGTCTCGCCCGACTGGGGACCGCACGGCGATATCGTCTTCTCCAGCCTGATCGGCGGAAAATTCCAGATTTGCGTGGTCAACCCGCAAACCATGGAAATCCGGCAGATCACGTCCGATCATGCCGACCACGAGGATCCCTCCTGGGCCCCCAACGGACGGCACATCGCCTGTGCCATCACCAAACAGTACAAATCGAAGGTTTATCTCATTGACACGATGGGGGACGCCCCCATACTTCTGACCGACTATGAAGGCGACTGGTATTCGCCGAAGTGGTCGCCGTAGGATCATTTAATCGTCCGTAAGAGTGGAGCTCGAAAACTATGATGCGTAAAGTGATTTGGCTGGTGGCGTTGGTGGCGGTGGTCGCCTCCTCGGGTATGGTTGGCTGCAAGCGCAAACCCAAGGCCGGTGCTGGCGCCGGTGGTTATGATGAATTCGGTGGAGCCCTCGGTCCGATGGATGGCACGGCCGGTTACGGCTCGGCCATGAACCCCGATGACCTCCAGGCGGTGGCCAGCCAGTTCGCGCCGGTATATTTCGATTACGACAGCTCGCAAGTTGCCGCGTCGGAGCGTTCCAAGCTCGACGCCGTCGCCGAGTTCCTCCGCGGTAACCCCAGCACCGGCCTGGTCGTCGAAGGCCATTGCGATGAGCGCGGCAGCAACGAGTACAACCTGGCCCTGGGCGAACGCCGTGCCCAGGCGGTTCGTGCATACATCATCGGCCTCGGCATCCAGGCGGAACGCATCAAGACCGTCAGCTATGGCGAAGAGCAGCCGGCCGCGTTCGGCCACGACGAATCCTCGTGGGGCCAGAACCGTCGCGCCACGTTCAGCTTGTACTAATCGATCGGTCATCCGATTCGAGGCAGAGGCGTTCTCCCCGGAGAACGCCTCTTTGTTTTTCGGAACGAACTATGGTAGGTTCCCGGCCAGAGGAGTGTGCATGCCGTGATGATTGAAGGATCTTGTTGGCTTGGTTTTTTTGGCAGCTCGATGAGCGGCGGGGAGATCGTGTTGATCCTGATCGCGGCCCTGTTGCTGTTCGGCTCGAAGAACCTTCCTACCATCGCCCGGAACCTCGGCAAATCCATGGAGGCCTTCCGCAAAGCCAGCCGCGAGGTGACCGACGAGATCATGCGTGCCGATCTCGACCGCGATCCGCCACCGCGCCCCGCCGCCAAGTCCACGTCGGGGCAACTCGCGACCGCCGTTCACGCGGAGGAGGAACTCCGCGTTACACCATCCGCCCAAGCCGTCGAACGAAATGAGTCCGACCGCGCATAACGCCGATGACGGCCTGGTCAAGCCGTTCCTCGATCATCTCGAGGATCTGCGGCGAACCCTGTTGCGATCCGCCGCCGTGGTTGCCCTTGGCATGGTCATCGCCTTTCCGTTGGCTCCATTCCTGCTCGGACTGCTGAAGCAGCCGTTGTACCTCGTCACTGAAAACCCCGATGCGATGCTCCAGTCGATGGAAGTTGCCGGTGCCTTCGTGTCCGCCATGCACATCGCCTTCTGGGGCGGCATCCTGATCAGCTCCCCGCTGCTCGTAGTCACCATCGGCCAGTTTATCCTTCCGGCCTTGACCGCAACGGAAAAACGACTGGCCGGTCAGGCCGGAGCGCTCGGCATCGTTCTGTTCGTCGGTGGCGTGCTGTTTGGTTATGTGTACACGCTGCCGTTCGCCCTGTCGGCGATGTACCTCTTCAATGACTGGCTCGGGGTCTCGCCGTTGTGGACCCTCAGCAGCTATGTCCGTTTTTCGGTGCAGGTGCTGGTTGCCTTCGGCCTCGCCTTCGAGATCCCGATGGTGTTGCTCGTTCTCGGTCGGCTCGGCGTCGTCAGCGGGGTGTGGCTGCGCGACCACCGCCGCCATGCCATCGTCGGGGCGTTGATCATCGCCTGCATCCTGACTCCGCCCGATGTGGTTTCGCAGGTCATCATGACCATTCCGCTGGTCATCCTGTACGAGGGATGCATCTGGGTGGTGCTGGCCTGGGACCGCAAGCGGGCCGCCGGCTCGGCATCGTTGATGACGGCCGCCGAACCCGCGCGCGACAAGGAGGCCTCATGAGCCTTCGCCTGGCCAGCTTTGGTCTGCGGGGTTTTGTCGGCCAGTCGCTGACCATCCGTACGGTGATGGATTTCGCGGCGGCCTACGGCACCTTCGTCGATGGCGGCAAGCTGCTCCTCGCACGCGATACCCGCTACTCCAGTCCGATGCTGCATTCCGCCGTGCTCTCCGCACTGGTCAGTTGCGGGTGCGAAGTGGTGGACCTCGGGATCTGCCCGACCCCGATGCTCCAGTTCGCGGTGAAGCCGTTCCGCGCCGCCGGAGGTGTTTCCATCACCGGTGGCCATAATGGCATGGGGTGGAACTCGCTTACCCTGATCGGACCGGATGGTGCCTTCATCGCCCCGGTCGGCGGTGAAACCGTGCTCGACCTGTTTCATGCCGGCGATTTCCTGCGCAAGCGATCCGGATCGATCGGTCGCGTCCAGGAAGTGGGTGACCTTGCTGACGCCTATTTCACGTCCCTGGCCCGCCACATCGATGTCGAGGCGATCCGCAACGCCGCGTTCACCGTGATGATTGATCCGCTGGTCGGCGCCGGTTCGCCCTACCTGAAGACCTTTGCCCATGAATTCGGCTTCAACCTGATCGCCGTCAACGACCAGCCCTCTGGCTACCTGCCGCGCGAAGCCGAACCGCGACCGCGCAGTGCGCTCCAGATGGCCTCGTTCATCCGCCACGTCAAGGGACAGGTCGGATTCGTGCTGAACAGCGACATGAGCCGGATGTCCATGGTGACGGAAGCCGGGGAACCCACCAGCGAGGAATACACCTTCGCGGTCATCGCCGATTATATCCTGCGCCGCAAGCCCGGTACCGTCGTGACCAACAGTTGCACGACCCGCTGCATCGACGATCTCGCCGCCCGCCACCACTGCCGGGTGGTCAAGACCCAGGTCGGCCAGGCCTACATCCATGCTGCGTTGGAGGACGAGGGCGGGGTGATTGGCGGAGAGGGCAGTGGTGGAGTGATGCTGCCCGCCTTCAACCGCGGCTTTGACGGGTTCCTGATGATGGCCTTGGTGCTGGAGGCCATGGCGGTGCGCAACCGGCCGTTGTCCGGCCTGATCCACGACTTGCCGCAATACCACATCGTCAAGCGCTCGGTTACCTGCGGCTCACGCCGCGGATATGGCGCCATCGAGCATATCCGTGGCCAGCGGGATGCGTTCGCGGGCGCGGTCGCGTTCGACACCACCGATGGATTCCGCATCGATTGGGAAGACGGTTGGCTGCATGCACGTGCATCCGATACCGAGCAGATCGTACGGGTCATCTCGGAATCGGTCCAGCGCGAGAAGGCCGAGAAGAACGCGGACCGGATGGTTCGCATGATCGGAGCATCGCTGTGATCCCATGAGCGAACGCACCCCCCAATCCATCAAGGAAGCGCTGAAGGTAGGCGTATCCGGCGTGCGTGGTGTAGTGGGTGTCTCCTTCACCCCCCAGCTGGCGGCAACCTTTGCGCAGGCGTTCGGCACCTTCGTCGGTCCTGGTCCGGTGCTGATCGCCCGTGATACCCGGCCGACCGGGGCGATGATCGAGCACGCCGTCGTGGCCGGCCTGCAAAGTGTGGGGTGTGCACCGGTGTTGACCGGCATTTGCCCGACCCCGACATTGCTGATGATGGTCCCGGGGACCGGTGCCCGCGGTGGTATCGCCATCACCGCCAGCCATAATCCGGCCGATTGGAATGCGTTGAAATTCATCGGGCCGGACGGCTTGTTCCTGTCCGAATCCCGCGCGCAGGAATTGTTTGATGTCTACCACCAGCAGGATTTCCCGCTGGTCCAGGAAAATGAGATCCGGCGCATCCGTACCGATCCTTATCCCACCGAGGAACACTTCAAGCGGATCCTCAAGTTCGTCGATGTCCGCTCGATCCGCCGGCGGCGGCTCAAGGTTGCCATCGATTGCTGCAACGGCGTCGGCGCCCTGTACTCGCCGTTCCTGCTCGGCACGTTGCTTGGCTGTGAGGTGTACCCGGTTTTCGATACGCCATCCGGACAGTTTGAGCGCGAGCCGGAGCCGCTCCCCCAGCATCTCGGGCGCTTGAGCCGCACGGTCCTGGAACACCGGTGCGATATCGGATTCGCCCAGGATCCGGATGGCGACCGGTTGGCCATCGTCGATGACCAGGGGCAACCAATCGGCGAGGACCTGACCCTGGCGCTCGCGGTATGGCAGGTTCTCGAGGCCCATGGCCGTGGCCCCGTCTGCGTGAACGTGCCGACCAGCAAGGCGGTGGACCTGATCGCCGCGAAATACCAGTGCCCGGTGGTGCGAACCCGGATCGGCGAAATCAACGTCGCGGAGGCGATGCTCAAGCACGGGGCGGTGGTTGGTGGCGAGAACATCGGCGGCGTGATGATCTCTGCGATCCATCCCTGCCGCGACAGTTTTGCCGGCATGGCGGTCATTCTCGAGATGCTGGCCAGCCGGCCCGAGCGGGTCTCCGACCTGGTCGGCTCCCTGCCGCGTTTCGTGATCGCGCGCGGAAAAGTGCCGATCCGCGCCGAACAGGCCCCGCCCATTCTCCGTCATATTCGCCACGCCCACGACCCTGCCCGCATCAACCTGCTTGACGGTCTTTTTATCGACCTCGATCATGGTTGGGTACACGTCCGGCGATCCAACACCGAGTCGGTCATGCGGGTGACCGCCGAGGCGGAAGGCGTGGAACAGGCGGCCGCGCTGGTTGAACACTACACCCGGATGATCCGGGAACAGATTCGGGCGATGACCTGAGGAGAAGCCATGCAGCGATCAGGATGGATGATGGGGGTGTGCCTCGTGATCGGGGTCGCGGGATTGTCGATGGCATGGGTGCACCGCTCCCGGGCCGTGGCGTGGCAACAGGAACTGGCAACCCTGCGCGCCGCGCAAATCGCCCGACCGGATCACGGCGTATCCGCGGCGGCCGGTTCCCCAGCGCCGCTCCCGCCATCGGAGTCCGTGCCGGGTGAGGACGCGCGGATCGTGGCCCTGGAGGCGAAGCTCGCGGAACGGGAAGCCGAGATCGGGGCCTTGCGCGCCGCAGCCACCCGTTCCACGCCGGCGGTGGTCGTGCCCGATGCGGTGGCCACACCCGTCGCCACCAATGCCCCCCGGCGTTCCTGGCTCGAGGACTTGCAGGCTACCGATCCGGAGCGCTACCAGGAAATCGTGGCGCGTCGGGAGCAGGCCCGCCAGGAAGCCCGCTACGACATCGCCAAGAAAGCCTCGTATTTTTTGCAGACTCCGACCGATGCGATGACCGATGCCGAGGCCGAGGAATATGCACGCATGATGGACCTGCTCACCCAGTCGCTCAAGCTGACCGAACGGCTCGACGCCGGGTTGCCCCAGGAGCAACGGCGCGAACTGGTCGGCACCCTGCGTGACAACATGCGGGAACTGTCCCCGCTGCTGGAAAAGGAGCGCGACAAGGAGTTTTTCCAGGTAGGCAAGGACCTCGGTTACACCGACGCCGACGCCCGCGCCTTCGCCGACTACCTGACCGAGGTCATCGACCTGACCTCGGTCAACCAGATCTTCCGCAATGCCATGCGCGGCATGGGCGGAGGCCGGGGCGGCTGGGGCGACGGCCCGCCACCGACCGGCGGACCCGGCCGCTGATCCCGATAACCGCTTGCACTTCGAAACCCACTTTGCTAGCTTTCGGGCACTTTGGTTGGGGCGGTAGCTCAGTTGGGAGAGCGTCTCGTTCGCAATGAGAAGGTCGAGGGTTCAACTCCCTTCCGCTCCACCAGCCTTCGCTCTCCGCTGCGCTCCGAGCTACGGCTTGGCATGCCAGCCAACCCCGATGCGCAGCGGTGAGCGAAGGCTGCCACGCCGTAGCCTTGCGTAGGCGGGCCGCCCCCGTTGTGACATTCCCATGATCGATCCCGTATACGTGTACATCCTCGTCAGCGAGCAATACCCGGAACGACATTACACCGGCTGCACCAAGGACTTGGTCGCACGCTTGAAGAAGCATAACGAAGGCGGAGTTCCCCATACGTCCAGTTGCCGCCCATGGCGCGTTGAAACCGTCATCCGATTCAATTCGGGGGATAAGGCCAGGGATTTCGAGCGTTATCTGAAAACAGGTTCTGGACGAGCATTTGCCCGCAAGCACTTCTGAAGGCGGGCCGAACACACCCACATCTCCTGCCGCTGCGCTCCGAGCTACGGCTTGGCATGCCAGCCAACCCTGATGCGCAGCGGAGAGCGAAGGCTGCCACGCCGTAGCCTTGCGTAGGCGGGCCGCCCCCGTTGCGACATTCCCATGATCGATCCCAGGCGGCTCTGCGTCGTGAAGGGACCTCAACGCGTTCTTGATCATGAACCGAACCGAGCCGGTGCGTGTCGCTGCGGCCTTCTCCGGCATGATGTGAACCACTCGATGTCGGTGGGCTCAAGGGCCTGGATGACCGTGCGTCCGGGCCACGATCCGTGCAGAACCGATCCGCATTCGAGGATGAGGTCCCCGCGGCAACCGCCATCGGTGAGCCACAGGCGCCCGTCCCGCACTACGCCCCGTTCAGATCGCCTTACGGATAGCACGTCGCCTGCGTCGAGGTGCTGCACTACCGCTGCGGTGCGAAGTCCCTCCCGGCTACCCGGGGCCCACGCAACCATCCACCGCCATCCATCACGGATCCATGCCACGCCCGTTTTCATGCCCCCATCGTTTCACCCGTCCGCAAGCAGGTACAGTCATAGCGTGAATAAATTGTAATGTACACAGTTACAGTTGTCCTTAAACTGTACTGTGCCGGGGTGGGGCATGCTGTATCTGCCCGTTGCGGCGTGATTGCGCTACATTCTCCATGCGTCAGGAACAAATGATCTCCACGGCAAAAACAAAAACGTTGTTGTACGAGCAGGTGGCGGACTCGATCCGTCGGCTGATTGAAGAGGGTAGTTTGAAGCCGGGCGATCGCGTGCCGTCGGTTCGTCGCTTGAGCCGGCATCAGAAGGTGAGCATCTCCACGGTGCTTCAGGCCTTCCTGTTGCTGGAGAACCGCGGGCTGATCGAGGCGCGTCCGCAATCGGGATTCTATGTCAAGCCACGCACCTTGGAGCTGCCTCCCGAGCCGAGGGTGATTCGGCCCCCGCGCGCGGCGAGCACGGTGAGTGTCGATGACCTGGTGCTGAAGGTGTATGACGCCGCCCGCGACCCGTCGATCATCCCGCTCGGCGCGGCCTGCGCGCAATCCGATCTCTTCCCGCAGGCCCGCTTGTCCCGCCTTGGAGCCTCGTTGGGTCGCCGCCTCGGTGCGCGTATCAATGATTATGACCTGCCACCCGGCCTGCTTGAACTGCGCCGCCAGTTGGCCCGCCGGGCCTTGGATCTCGGGTGCCGCCTGACCAGCGAGGAGATCCTGACCACCTGCGGCTGCACCGAGGCGGTCGCCATGTGTCTCCAGTCGGTGGCTGGCCCGGGGGACACCATCGCCGTGGAGTCGCCCACCTACTACGGGTTCCTGCGCATGATCCAGCGTCTCAAGATGAAAGCCCTGGAAATTCCCACCGATCCGAGCACCGGGATTGATCTCAACGGCCTGGAGGCCGCCCTGCGCAAGCGGAAGGTCAAGGCCGTGCTGGTCATGGCGAACTTCAACAATCCGCTGGGTAGCTGTATGCCCGAGGACCACAAGCGGGGGTTGGTGGAGTTGGCGGTGCGCTATGATACCCCGGTGATCGAGGACGATATCTACGGCGACCTCGCCTTCGACATCCACCGTCCGCCCGCGCTGAAGGCGTTCGACACCAAGGGACTGGTAATGTTCTGCTCATCCTTTGCAAAGACCCTGGCTCCCGGTTACCGCGTGGGGTGGGTCTCGGCCGGACGTTACCACGACGAAGTCGTCCGGTGTAAAAGTGCGCTGTCGCTTTCCACCCCGACCCCGCTGCAGTGGACCATCGCCGAGTTCCTGCAATCCGGCGGGTATGATCATATGATTCGCGGCTTGCGTCGCACTTTTGCCCAGCAGGTCCAGCGCATGAGTGAAGCCGTGGTCCGGTACTTTCCGGAAGGAACACGGATCAGCCGACCACAAGGCGGTTTCGTATTATGGGTGGAGATGCCGGAGCCGGCCGATGCGATGCGCCTGTTCGACGAGGCCATCGCGGCCGGCATCAGCATCGCGCCCGGCCCGATCTTTTCCGCCCGCCAGGGATTCCGGAATTGCCTGCGCTTGAACTGCGGGCACCCGTGGTCCGAGCGCATCGATCACGCCGTCGCGACCCTCGGCCGACTGGCCACGGCAATGAAGCGCCCCTGAGCACCGCCCCCGTTCGGCACCCATTGCTGCCGGGGCAGCATCACAGGTGCGCCTCCGCGCGGAGCTACCGGCTGCGTCGAACCCGCAACCAACCATAATCACCGCCGTCCGAGGGATCATCCACATCCCAGGTCCGCAACAGTGCAACGCCACGCCTTGTGCCCCCGTTGCCAGGCGCGGTGAAGGTGACGGTAAACCGGCCTTCCTGGCCAGGAGGTACCGCCAGGCTTGGTGGCGTGACCGTGGCGACGAACGGGGTGGGATCCACCGCGACGGTCAGGGTGCGTTCGGTCGCGCTGCGATTGACTACCGTGACGGGAATTGCCTGCGCGGAACCGGCGGGTATCGCGATCGAGGTTGCGGTGCGCAGGTCGGCGATCGGGGTGCGGCGCACGGTGAGCGCGCGGTCAAGGTCAGGGGTTGGTCCCCAGATCTCGTTCCATCCGGTCGTATCACCGCGGAACCGGGACAGGAAGTACGCCGTCAGCAACCGGTGGGTGATGGCCAGTTGCTCGGTTCGTGTGATTGAACCTGCATCACAAACGGCCTGGGGCAACGGGACCAGGATGAACCCGCAGTGGAAACCGCCGCGAATATCCATCCAGGCGGCATGGGCGGTGTTGGCCATCATGGGCCGGGTATGGAAGGGATTTGGTGTGAAGGTGTCATGGCTGCCGGTGATGTAGAGCACGGGCACCTCGATGTTCACGGCGGCTTCGATGGCCGAGGGACGGGTTTCCGCCGCCGCCAACACTGCCACGGCCCGGGTGCGCGGATCCTCGGCGGCGGCCAGCAACGAGGCGCCGCCACCCATGGAGTGGCCGGTGAAGCCAGCGCCCGATGTGTCCACGCGCTGGAACAGCGGCGACGCCGGATCAGCGCCGAGCTCCATCAGCACCGTGGCTGATGCACGCAGGTCCGCCGCATAGGCGGCATGACTGGGGAAAAGTTCCAGCGCGGTGCGCGGGGCAATCACCGCGAAGCCCCAGCTGGCGAGATGGCGGCAGGTCGCCCGGTACAATTCGGGCGGAGAAAGAAAGCCATGTCCGAACACGATCACCGGCATCGGTGCGGCGGCTGCGGCGGCCCGGGCCGGATCGTTCGGCTCGGCCGGATAATACACCAGGGCGGAATAGGCCGGGTTGGTCCCGGCAGGGGCGGTGTACAGGAACTCGCGTACCGGGTAGGGGCCGGTCAGGCCAACGTCGGGTTGGGCCAGGGCGGTGATGGGCACGCTGACACCAAGGAATAACCATACTCTGAGAAGGTGCATGCCACAACCTACGCCTGCTCGCGTTTGGCGGCAAGTCGAAGACCGGCCAATAAGCCGGCTTGTCAGGTCCGGGTGGTTGGGGCATATACTCGGAACACATGCATACGGAGGTTACGTCATGAAGGGCATCATCCTCGCCGGCGGTTCGGGCACCCGGCTTTACCCGATCACCCGGGTGGTCAGCAAGCAGTTGCTTCCGGTGTTCGACAAGCCGATGATCTATTATCCGTTGTCGGTCCTGATGCTGGCCGGCATCCGCGAAATCCTGGTGATCTCGACGCCCGAGGATCTGCCGCGGTTCGAGCAACTGCTCGGCGATGGCGCACAACTCGGCATCAAGCTCTCCTATGCCGTCCAGCCGCGTCCGGAGGGCTTGGCCCAGGCCTTTATCATCGGGGCGCCGTTTATCGGCAAGGATTCGGTGGCCTTGATCCTGGGCGATAACATCTTCTTCGGCCACGACCTGTCGGCCATCCTCAAGAAGGCCGGGACATTGACCAAGGGCGGGCTGGTATTCGGCTACCTGGTCAAGGATCCCGAGCGGTACGGGGTGGTCTCGTTCGATGCGGATGGCAAGGTTCTCGATATTGAGGAGAAGCCGAAGCAACCGAAATCGCGGTACGCCGTACCCGGCCTGTACTTCTACGACAACGAGGTGGTGGACATCGCGGCCAACCTGAAGCCCTCGCCGCGGGGTGAGTTGGAGATCACCGACCTGAACCGGGTGTACCTGAAGCGCGGTGACCTCCAGGTTGAATTGCTCGGTCGGGGATTTGCCTGGCTCGATACCGGCACGCACGAATCCCTCTTGCAGGCATCGAACTACGTCCAGACCATCGAGGAGCGGCAAGGCTTGAAGATCGCCTGCCTGGAGGAGATCGCCTTCCGCAAGGGGTGGATTACCGCGGATGCCGTACGCGCGCTGGCCGCCCCGTTGGCCAAGAACGATTACGGAAAATACCTGCTCACCCTGGCCGATCATCCGGAGTACTGACCATGTCCGCGCTACCCCATGTTCCAGGAAAACTGCCCGGTGTCGTGCTCGTTCAACCGCGGGTATTTCCCGATGAACGCGGATTCTTCACCGAAACATTCCATGCCGCGAAGTACCGCGAAGCCGGCATCCCCCGCCCGTTCGTGCAGGACAATTTTTCCTTTTCCCGGCGCGGGGTTTTGCGCGGGTTGCATTACCAGCGCAACCATCCGCAGGGAAAACTGGTCTATGTGGCCAGCGGGGAGATCTTCGATGTCGCGGTCGATATCCGCCGCGGTTCCCCGACCTATGGCCAATGGGAAGGGCACCTGCTGTCCGGGGAAAACCATCACCAGTTGTACGTTCCGGAAGGATTCGCCCACGGGTTCCTCGTGCTGAGCGAAACCGCCTCGGTCATGTACAAGTGCACGGAACTCTACATGCCGGCCGATGACACGGGCATCCGCTGGGATGATCCGGATCTCGCCGTGCAATGGCCGGTCGCTTCGCCATCCCTGTCTCCCAAGGATGCCGTCCTGCCGCGCTTGGCCGAGCTCAGCCCGGACATCCTGCCGGTCTATCCGGGTTGATCCTGGCGTTACCTAGATCAGGCCGGCGTCGCGCAGGGCGTCCTCGAGCTCGGAGACCGAGTCCAGTTGACCGCCCACCTGGTCGTGGCTCGTGTCGAAAATCAGCATGGCCGGGAGCCGGTCGAGATCAAATTGCTGGTACACCTGCGTCCGCTCATCAACCACGTCCACCAGCACCACGGTGAGATTGTACTGGTTGGCCCAGGATTCCATCTCCTCCTTCAGGCTGACCGATTCGGTGTGCCACGGCGCGTAGAACACCAGGATGCCCGCTTCGCCGTGATTCAGCACATCGCGAAGCTGGATGACTTGACCGCCGTCCGAAACCTCGGTTGTTTCGGCGTGGAGCGGCAGGGTGGGGGCGATGAGCCACAACGCGGCAACGAGAAGCGCGGGGATGGATTTCATACGATCAACCTACGCTTCGGCCGGCCGGATGGCAAGACCGGGCTCTACGGATGACCGGTGCAGGGGTATGCTGTAGATGTCATGAAGTACACGGTCAGCCTGCACAGTGATGATGGCGAATACATTGCCGAGTGCCCCGACCTCGGTCTCGCCACCCGCGCCCTCAGTCCAACCAACGCCCTCGATGCCCTGCGAGAGGAAATCCGCTATCGCCTCGAGCTGTGTCCCTGCACCTCGGTCGGCGAGGATTACGTGGAGCTGGACATACGGGGTTGAACCCGTCGGATGATCGCACCTTTCGGGTCAACCCGGTCCCGTGATTCCGGCTGCGCCACCGACCCAAAAAGGTTTGCTAAAAGCCCGTCCGAGCCCTAGCTTCTTGGGGACATGGGAGTCCCTTCATGAAGAATCTGCTGGTTACCGGAGGCTGTGGTTTCATTGGCGCGAATTTCATTCGTTACCTCCTGACCGAAACGGACTTCAAGGGACGGATCGTCAACGTCGACAAGCTAACCTATGCCGGAAATCCCGAGAGTCTGGCCGATCTCGAGGATGCGTTCGCCGGCCGCTACATCCTGATCAAGGCCGACATCTGTGACCGTGCGGCAATGGCCGATGCACTGGACCGGTACGAGGTGGATGCCATCGCCCACTTTGCCGCCGAATCGCACGTGGACCGGTCGATCGTCCGTCCCGACGATTTCATCCAGACCAACATCGTCGGTACCTACACCCTGGTGCAACTGGCCCGCGAGCGCATGGACCGGATCACCCTTTTCCACCATGTCAGCACCGACGAGGTGTTTGGCAGCCTGGGTGACACCGGCTATTTCGTCGAGGACACCCCGTATTCCCCGAACAGTCCGTATTCCGCCTCCAAGGCCTCGTCCGATCACATCGTCCGCGCTTACCACGAGACCTACAAGCTCCCGGTCACCATTTCGAATTGCTCGAACAACTACGGACCTTACCAGTTCCCGGAAAAGCTCATTTCGCTGATGATCCTCAACGCCCGCGACGGCAAACCCCTGCCGGTCTACGGCGATGGCCAGAACGTGCGCGACTGGCTCTATGTGCGCGACCACAACATCGCGATCTGGGAGATCATGAACCGCGGACGGAAGGGACAGACCTACAACATCGGTGGCCGCAACGAGATGAAGAACATCGATGTGGTCACCACGATCTGCGATATCCTCGACGATGTGCTCGGCGAGATGAAGCCGGGCGTGGCCCGCCGTTCGCTGATCACCTATGTGAAGGATCGCCCCGGCCACGACCGTCGTTATGCCATTGACTGCAGCAAGCTGGAACGCGAGCTGGGTTGGAAGCCCGAGGAGTCGTTCGAGTCCGGCATACGCAAGACCGTCCACTGGTTCCTCGAGAACACGCGGTGGGTTGAGCGGGTGCGCAGTGGCGATTACCAGAAGTGGATTGCTGAACAATACGGATAACCCGCAAGGAGCATGGCATGAAGAACCTTTGGATCATCGGCCTGTTGGCCGCCCTGTCTGTCAGTGGATGCAAGAGCGCCTATTACGGGGCCATGGAGAAGGTTGGCATCGACAAGCGCGAGATCATGGTTGATCGCGTGCTCGGTGCGCGCAAGGCGCAGGACGAGGCCAAGGAAACGATCAAGACCACCCTCGAACAATTCTCCGCCGTGGTGGAGATCAAGTCGGGCGATCTCGAAAAGACCTACAACAAGTTCAATGCATTGTTCAAGGAGACCGAGGCCGATGTGAACGAGGTGCATAGCCGCATCGCCAGCATCGAATCGGTGAGCGGAGCCTTGTTCAAGGAGTGGAAGGCGGAGATCAAGACCTACACGAATGCCGAATTGCGCAAGCAGAGCGAAGCGCAGCTCAAGGCCTCCCAGGCCCGGTACGAACAGATGATCAAGGCGATGAAGACCGCATCGGCCCAGATGGATCCCGTGCTCGCCTCCTTCCGCGATCAGGTGCTGTTCCTGAAGCACAACCTGAACAGTGCCGCCATCTCCAGCATCCAGGGCGAAGTGGTGAAGATCAAGGGCGACGTCAGCCGTCTGATTGCCGACATGGACAAGGCCATTGCCGAGGCCGATGCCTTCATCAAGGCGTGGCAGAATCCGAACTGATCCTCGCCCGGGCGGGCTTTTTCAGGGCGCAACGACCTGGGCGATCCGGTAGCCGCGCGCGGCGAGCGCGTCCAGCACGCTGTCCTCGCCCACGAGGTGGCTCAGGCCGATGATGGCGAGGATGTCGCCCTCGATCACGCTGTGCGCATCGAGGTCCTCCGCCCAGGCGGCGTTGCGGCCGGGAAACAGGGCCCGGTATACATCTTCGAAGCCGGCGAAACTCCCGCGCACCAGCGACGTCGCGGTGTCGGCATCGCCGGCGCGCCAGGCGGTCTCCACCGCAGGCAGCAGGTTGGTCAGGGTGCGGGCATCGCCCAGGGCCTTCTCGAAGATGCGCAGGTGCAACGCATCGTCGAGGCTGGTGTAGAGATCCACCGTGCGCTGCGCGGTATTCAGGAACGCCATGGGCCGGTCATCGATCTTCGCCCGCACATACAAGAGCTTCTCGAGGTCGTCGCCCAGCCGGACCTTCGACTGGGTCATCGCAATGCGCAGCAGGGTCTGGGCCGCCATCCACGGTTTCAGCCGGTTCAGGTTGTCGGTGTTCAACGCCCACTCGGTGGCGAGCCGCTGGTAGGTCTTGCGCAGGGCGGGGGTCAGGTGGTTGAGCAGCGTGTCGTCCTCGGGATAACGGCCGGCCTGGATGATCAGCCGGTGCCCTTCCTTGCGCCGTTCCGGATCAGGTTCCGCCTCGAACGCGACCAGTTTCGATTCGTTGTAGGCGGCGATGACATCAGGTCCGAGATCGGTCGCCACGTTGGCGGAGAGAAACGGGATCGCGGCCAGCAGGTGGATCACCCGGTCGTCCTTCTGGGCCTGCCACATCAGGAACCCCTGGGCCGGGGCGAGCATGGGCGCGAGGGTGAGCAACAGCACAGCCAGTCGTTTCATCGGTTCGTCTCCGGGTCCGCGGTTAGTCGTCGCGGACGAAATCAAAATGCGTCTCGAACAGTTCCTTCAGGCGCAGGCCCATGGACTCCTCGTCGGGGCCGTCCACCTCGATGACGATCTCCACGCCCTTGGCTAGGCCGAGCGACATCAGGCCGAGCATCGACCGCGGATTGGAGCGGCCGTTACCGCACACCACTTCAATACGCCCGCTGTAGTCGCCGATCGATCGCATGATCAACGCGGTGGGTCGGCAGTGGATGCCGTGCTCGTTCTGGATCGTCGCCTGTATCTGGAACATTGAGACAGTGTACCGACGCGAACGTTGATTTACAGGGAAAAGTAAATCTGGCAGGGTACCACCTACGTATCAGGGAGATTGTCCGTTGTCGAAAACCCGTTCCATCCCCGCCTGGCTGGCGCTGATCCGCTTGCCCAACCTCGTCACCGTTCCGGGTGATGTTCTGGCCGGGTGCGTGCTGGTCGGTGGATCGGCAGGGCTGTCGCAACCCGCCGTACCGGCCGCGGTGATGGCCAGCCTGCTGTTCTACATCGGCGGCCTGGTCATGAACGACCTCGCCGACCGCGCCACCGACCAGCATGAGCGACCGAACCGCCCGTTGCCATCCGGCGCGGTATCGGTGCGGGCGGCGACATGGTTGCTGGGAGTCGTGTTCACTGCGGGCTTGTTCCTCGCCGCTGCGGGCGGTGGTGCGATGTTGGCCGGCGGCGTGGCGTTGGTCGTGGCCATTTCCGGTTACAACCTGCTTGCCCGCACGCACCGTGCCATCGGGGCGGTGAGCATGGGCCTGTGCCGGGCGCTCAACCTTTCGTTCGGGGTGGTAGCGGCCCATCCGGAAACCTGGTCGCACGAATACCTGGTGCTGTTCGTGTGGTGGTGGGCCTACGTCGCGGCGGTCACCTGGCTGGCGTCGCGCGAGATGGCGGCGCGTCAGTATGAACTCGACCGATGGCTTCCCCTGTTGATCTGCGTGGTGGGCGGCGGGTATGTTTTCTGGCATGCGCCGCAGTGGAATTCAGAAGGTAATACGCGGGCCTTCTTCTGCCTGATCTTCGCGGTGCTGATCACCCTGCAATCGGCGATCCGCCTCGGCACGCATCCGGTAGTGCACCTGCCGTCCGGCCGCACACGCACCATCGACCTGCGCACGATCCATCCACCGGCCATCGGCATGATGATCTCGGCCTTGATCCCGATGCAGGCCGCGGTGGTGGTCGGTCATGCCGAGTCCGCAGGCGGCTTGTTCGTCGGTTTCCTGCTGTTGGTCGCGTGGCCGTTGAACCGCTGGCTGGCCCGCGCGTTCGCGGCGAGTTGAGCGCATGACATTCTAACCTTGGTCGCGGCCTTCGAGGAACCCCTCGGCCTGCTTCATCAGCAGGTCGCGTCGCTCCGGGGTCATCCGCTCCAGCGTGCGGACCATCATGGAGAGCCGCGGATTGGCCGCGAAGAAATCCCGGTGCCGGTCGATGAACCGCCAGTACAGGCCGTCCCAGGTGCCGCACCACGGACCTTCCGGGACATCGCTCATCTTCTTCAGGTAGTTCGAGCCCGACAGGTACGGCTTGGTCGTGATCAGGCCGCCGTCGGCATACTGGCTCATCCCGTAGACATTCGGCACCATGACCCAGTCGTAGGCGTCGATGAACAGTTCCATGAACCAGCGATACACCTCGTTCGGATCGATCTCGCACAGCAGCATCGCATTGCCCGCGACCATCAGCCGCTCGATGTGGTGGCAGTACCCCCGATCGATCACGCGGCGGATGACCGTGTCGAGCGGGGCCAGCCCGGTCGTCCCGTCGTACCAGGCGCCGGACAACCGGCGCCGGTGGTTCCAGAAATTCGCGGTGCGCTGGCGTACGCCTTCGCGTACGTACACGATGCGCATGAACTCGCGCCAGCCGATGATCTGGCGGAGGAAGCCCTCGAGGTCGTTGAGCGCGACAGCATGCTTCGCCGCGTGGGCGAGGGTTTCCCGCACGACGGTGGCCGGGGTGATCAGGCCGGTGTTCAGCGCGGGGGTCAGGACGGAGTGGTGCAGCACGGGGTGGGTGCGGGTGATCGCATCCTCGAAGTCGCCGAAGCCGGACAGCCGGTGCCGCAGGAAGTGGTGCAGGGCGGCCAGGGCCTGTTCGTGGGTGACCGGATGCCAGAACGTATCGGCCCGGCCCGGATGGTGAGCGTAGCGCTCCGCCACATGGGCGATCGCCGCCCGCAGGCCCGGACCTGCGGGCGGGGCATACACCGGCGGCGGCTCCTGCTTCGCCGGCCAGCGTTTGCGGTTCTCCGTATCAAAGCTCCACGCGCCGCCGGTGGGTTTGCCGTCCGGCTCCACGAGGATGCCCAGCCGTTTGCGCTGCGCGGTGTAGAAGTCGGCCATGAAGTAGCGCTTGCGCCCGTCGAACCACGGCTCGAACCAGTCGCGCGGGGTCAGGAACATCGGCGATTCAAGCAGGCGGAGTTCCGCCCGGTGCTGCTTCGCCCAGCGGCGCAGGCGGCGTTCGAGCAGGTAGTCCACCGGATCGGCCAGCCAGACGGCATCGGCCCTGGGCAACGACTCGCCGGTAGCCTGGCCCGGTGCATGCTCGAGGTAATGAACGGTGAAGCCCTTGCGCCGCAGCCGTTCCGCGTAGGCCTGCATACTGGCCCGGTGCAGCACCAGCTTGTGCTGGTGGAACGCGAGCGGCTGGTGCGGATCGGCGCCGAAGAACAGGCTGTCCTCGACCAGCCACACCGGGCGTCGCGGGTCGAGCGCGGGATGCGGATCGAACAACTGGTGCGGGAAAATCAGGGTGATCGCGGACATCCCACCAACCTACGCCACCGATCCTGCTTTGCAAGTGAGCGGATACGCGCCGCAGGCAGGTGGGTGCCCCGTGAAAAAAGGACGGCATTGATCGCCCTCTTCTGGTAGCGTGGCGGCATGGCTGTTCCGAGGAAAAAACTGGCGGTGCTGCAGGTCGCGGCGTTGGGGTGGGATTTCTACACCAAACGGTTGGCGGGCTCTGCGCTCCCGAGGTTCGAACCGGCCACCTCGGCCTTTCCCGCCGTGACCTGTACCGTGCAGGCCTCGGTGCGGACCGCCTCGATGCCCGCGCGCCACGGCATGGTCGCCAACGGCCTGTTCTTCCGCGACCTGAAGAAGGTGTTGTTCTGGGAACAGGCGGCCTCGCTGGTGCAGGGTCCGCGTGTCTGGGAGGAGGCCCGCCGGCGCGGCCGGTCCATCGGCATGCTGTTCTGGCAGCAGAGCCTTGGCGAGGCACTCGACCTCGTGGTCTCGCCGCGCCCGATCCACAAGCACGAAGGCGGCATGATCCAGGATTGCCACTCGCGGCCCGAGCCATTGTATGCCGACCTGTGCCGCGACCTCGGCTCCCCGTTCAACCTGATGCACTACTGGGGTCCGCTCGCCTCCGGGAAATCCAGCGCATGGATCATCAAGGCCCTCGCCCGGGTGATGAAGGATCCCGCGCCGGACGTGGTGTTCGGCTACCTCCCGCATCTCGACTACGACCTGCAACGCCACGGCCCGGAACACGGCAAGGCGGCCGCCGCCGCGCGGTCGCTGGAAGGCTACCTGGCGCAGTTCATCGACGCCTGTGCGGCGTGCGGCTACAACCATGTGATCTACGGCGACTACGCGATCCAGCCGGTTCAGCGCGGCGCGGTGTTCCCCAACCGGCGCCTGGTCGATGCCGGCCTGTTCCGCACCCGCACCGTGCGCGGCATGCGGTATCCCGACTTCTTCCACTACGAGGCGTTCGCGATGGTGGACCACGAGCTCGCGCATGTGTTTGTGGCCGATCCGGCGAAGATCGAGTTCGTCCGCCAGAGTTTCGTCGGCATGCCCGGCGTGGCCAGGGTCTGGACGCGCGCGCAGGCGGCCGAGGTCGGCCTCGATCATCCGAACAGCGGCGAGCTCATTCTGTTGGCCGAACCGGGCGCGTGGTTCGCCTACCCGTGGTGGGAGGACCGCCGCGAGGCCCCCGATTACGCGACGCACATCGACATCCACAACAAACCGGGCTTCGATCCGTGCGAACTGTTCTTCGGCTGGCCGCCGTTGAGCGTCAGCCTCGACACGCGCCGCGTCGGCGGCACCCACGGGCGGTCCTGCCAGGTTGCCTGGCGCACCTCGATCCCCACCTCCGAGCACCCGGCCAACCTGGTCGAACTCGGGGCCTGGATCGGACGCCAGGCCGGCGGCGCATGAGCGAACTCCTCCCCATCTCGATCGTCTGCACACCCGGCCTGGAGCACCTCACCCGTGCCGAGTTGCGCGGACTCGGCGTGGCCGAGGAACGCTCGACCGAAGGCCTCGCCGAGCCCGGCCTGCTCGGCGCGCAGGTCACCCACGCCACCCTCTACGCGTTGAACCTCCACCTGCGCACCGCGGCCCGTGTGCGCATCAACACCGAACCGTTCCTCGCCGCCGCCTTCAGCGAGCTGCGCAAGAAAGCCGCGCGGCTGCCCTGGTCCGCCTACCTCGCGCCTGGCGCGCCGGTGCGGATCAAGGTCACGACCCACGGCTCCGCGCTCTACCACAAGAAAGGCATCGCCGAACGGGTGGCCGGGGCGATCAGCGATGCGCTCGGGAAGCCGAGCCCGCTGGCCGAGCCGGGCGACGAGGACGAGGCCGGGGCGCTGCAGGTCTTCGTGCGCATCGTCCGCAACCGCTGCACCATCGCCATCGACAGCTCCGGCGCGCACCTGCACCGCCGCGGCTACCGGCAGCAGGTGGCCAAGGCCCCGTTGCGCGAGACCCTTGCGGCCTCGCTGGTCCTCGCCGCGGGATGGGATCCCGCCGCCGCGCTGGCCGACCCTTTCTGCGGATCCGGCACGATCGTCATCGAAGCCGCCCTGCTCGCCGCCGGCATCCCGCCCGGTGCAACGCGCCGGTTCGCCTTCATGGACTGGCCCTCGTTCGATGCCGCGGCGTGGCGCTCCGTGCTCGCCACCGTGCCGCCACCGCGCCGCACCGGCCTGCCGCCGTTGCTCGGCAGCGACCGTGATGCCGGGGCCGTCGCCGCCGCCGAGGCCAATGCCGCACGCGCCGGGGTGGGGGACCTCGTTCGTTTTACCTGCCAGAGCATCAGCGATTTCACCGCCCCCGCGCCATCCGGCTGGATCATCACCAATCCCCCTTACGGCGAGCGCGTGCGCGGTGGCCCCGACCTGCGCAACCTGTACGCCCGCATGGGTTCGGTCTGGCGTACCCTCGGTCCGTTGTGGCATACCTACCTGGTGACCTCCTCGCCGCGCTGGGCCGGACACCTCGGCCTGCCGGTCACGCGGGTGGCCTCGTTCCTCAACGGGGGCCTGCCGGTGACCTTTTACCGGGCGGGAGGCGCGGTGGAGCCATCATGAACGAAAGTATCAGTGACATCTGGATGCGCGCCGCGTCGTTCGCCGCGTGGAAACATCGGCACCAGGTGCGCAAGGACGGCAAGACCCCCTACATCGCCCATCCGTTCCGCGTGGCCATGATCGTGCGCGACACCTTTGGCTGCACCGACGGCGAGGTGCTCGCCGCCGCCTTGCTCCACGACACCATCGAGGATACCCAGACCGATTACGACGAATTGCACAAGCACTTCGGTGAACGCGTGGCGATCATGGTCGCCACCCTCACCAAAAACATGTCCCTTCCTTCCGCCCACCGCGAGGAACACTACGACCGCCAGCTCGCCGCCGGCCCGTGGGAGGCCCGCCTGATCAAGCTCGCCGATGTGCTCGACAACACGGTCGATGCCTCCACGGAGGCCCTGATCGAGAAATCGCGCCAACTGCGCCGGCGGGTCCTTGCCCTCACCGAGGGCGAAGCCCCGCTCGCCGTCGCGCGGGCTGCCGTGATCGCCCGGTGTCCAAGTCCGTCCACCCTCGCGGGAGGCACGACATGAAGCGCCCGGCCTTGTTCCTGATCGTCCTGCTGGTTTTCGCCACGGCCAGTCGCGGCGATGTCTGGCTCACCGACTTCGCCGCCGCGCAGGAACGCGCCCGCCGCGAAGACAAGCCGATGCTGCTCAACTTTTCCGGATCGGACTGGTGCGGCTGGTGTATCCGGTTGAACAACGAGGTATTCTCCACGCCGGCCTTTATCACCTTTGCCACCCAGCGCTTCGTCTGTGTGCTCATCGACTCCCCCCGCCGCACCCCGCTCCCGGAGGCCCTGGCCGCCCAGAACCGCGCCCTCAAGCAGCGTTTCGAGGTGCCGGGCTTCCCGACGATCCTCCTGACCACGCCGGAGGGAAAAACGTTGGCCCGTACCGGCGGCTACCGTGCCGGCGGACCCCAGGCCTACGTGGACCATCTCGATCAGCTCCTGCGTTTGTCCAAGGAACCAAGTCCCGCCCCAACGGAGGACCAGCCGTGAACCTTCATAACGAATCCACCGTCGTCGAACCCGAAGTCCTCCCCCCGCGCGGAAACACCACCGGCGCCAAGGCGGCCGAGGCCCAGGCCCCGTGGGGGGTCAACCCGATCCTCGTCGGCTTCCTGCTCGATGTCGCCAACATGATCGTCTTCGGCATCCCCGGCTTCATCCTCGGCGTCGCCATCGGCATCTGGGGCTGCGTCTACAACCGCGTGCCCCCCGCCATCACCGTCCTGATCTGCTTCGCCTGCGGTGCCTACGTCTTCACCCCGATCCGCGGACCCATCCCGCTCGCCACCCTGATCGGCATCATCCTCGTCTTCTCCCGCAAGGGAGGAATGATGAAGAATGGTTGATGGTTTATGGTTGATGGGAATGGGGGATGGGAATGGGCGATGGTTAATGGTTGATGGTTGATGGTGGGTTGGGGTGACTGGGACACGCGGGTGTGCCAGATCCGTCTCGTATGAGACAAAGTGACTCATATCGCGGGTGGCGGAGCCGGCACGCCATTATGGTTTATATTTCTTAACCCATTCATCATCAACCATTAACCATCTCTCATCGCTCATCCCTCCCTCCTCTTGGCACGCTCGCTGCTATGTACGGTTGTGCGCGTGAGGCGCGAGCATTCAACGAGAGGACACGGATATGTCAAAGGTTTTGGGTATTGATTTGGGTACGACGAACTCCTGCATGGCGATCATGGAGGGTGGCGAGCCGGTGGTGATTCCGAACGCCGAGGGCGGTCGCACCACGCCGTCGATCGTGGCGATTTCGAAGAGTGGCGAGCGGCTGGTCGGCCAGGCGGCGAAACGCCAGGCGGTGACCAACCCGAAGAACACGATCTTCTCCGTGAAGCGTTTCATGGGTCGGAAGTTCGACGAGATCAGCGACGAGAAGAAGCGCGTCCCCTACGAAGTGGTGAAGGCCCCGAACGGCGACGCCCACGTGCAGATCGCCGACAAGGTCTATTCACCGCCGGAGATTTCCGCGATGATCCTGCAGAAGCTGAAGCAGGACGCCGAGGCCTACCTCGGCGAGACGATCACCCAGGCGATCATCACCGTGCCGGCCTACTTCAACGACAGCCAGCGCCAGGCCACCAAGGATGCCGGCCGCATCGCCGGCCTCGAGGTGCTCCGCATCATCAACGAGCCGACCGCCTCCTCGCTCGCCTACGGCCTCGACAAGAAGAAGGAGGAGAAGATCGCGGTGTACGACCTCGGTGGTGGCACCTTCGACATCTCCGTGCTCGAGATCGGCGACGGCGTGTTCGAGGTCAAGGCCACCAACGGCGACACCCACCTCGGCGGCGACGACTTCGACGAGCGCATCATCGAGTGGCTGATCTCCGAGTTCAAGAAGGAGAACGGCATCGACCTCTCCAAGGACCCGATGGCCCTGCAGCGCCTGAAGGAAGCGGCCGAGAAGGCGAAGTGCGAACTGTCCAGCTCGCAGCAGACCGAGATCAACCTGCCCTTCATCACCGCCGACGCCAGCGGCCCGAAACACCTCACCGTCACCCTGTCGCGCGCCAAGCTCGAGCAGCTCGTCGATGAGCTGATCCAGCGTTCGCTGCGCCCGGTCGAGAACTGCCTGCGCGATGCCGGCCTGACCGCCGCGCAGATCGACGAGGTCATCCTCGTCGGCGGCATGACCCGCATGCCCAAGGTGCAGGAAGTCGTGAAGAAGTTCTTCGGCAAGGAGCCGCACAAGGGCGTGAACCCCGACGAAGTCGTCGCGGTCGGCGCCGGCATCCAGGGCGGCGTGCTCAAGGGCGAGGTGAAGGACGTGCTCCTGCTCGACGTCACCCCGCTGACCCTCGGCATCGAGACCCTCGGCGGCATCTTCACCCCGCTTATCGAGCGCAACACCACGATCCCGACCAAGAAGAGCGAGATCTTCTCCACCGCCGCCGACAACCAGCCGCAGGTCGAGATCCATGTCCTGCAGGGCGAGCGCAAGATGTCCACCGACAACAAGACCATCGGCCGCTTCAGCCTCGCCGGCATCGCCCCGGCCCCGCGCGGCGTGCCGCAGATCGAGGTCACCTTCGACATCGACGCCAACGGCATCCTCCACGTCAGCGCCAAGGACCTCGGCACCGGCAAGGAGCAGAAGATCACCATCACCGCCAACAGCGGCCTCTCCGAGGACGAGATCAAGAAGATGGTCAAGGACGCCGAGGCCCACGCCAGCGACGACCAGAAGAAGCGCGACGCCGTCGAGTCCCGCAACCGCGCCGACGCCATGGGCTACGAGGCCGAGAAGTTCCTCAAGGACAACGGCGACAAGATCTCCGCCGAGCACAAGGGCAAGATCGAAGCCGCCGCCGCCAAGCTCAAGGAAACGATCAAGACCGACAACCCGGACGCGATCAAGGCCGACCTCGAGGCCCTGACCACCGCCCTGCAGGCCGCCGGCACCGAGCTCTACAGCAAGCAGACCCCGCCCCCGGGCGCGGGTCCGCAACCCGGCGGTCCCTCCGCCGGCGCCCCGGGCGGCAACGCCGCGGGCGGAGCCAAGGGCAAGGACGACACCGTCATCGACGCCGACTTCGAGATGGTCGACGACGACAAGAAGAACAAGTAACCGATTTCCGCAACCCGGCGGCGGGTGCCGCCGGGATGCGGGTTCATGGCACATCATCCAAACGAAAGAAGGAGTACGCAGCACATGAAGATACAACCGTTGGGCGACCGCGTTCTGGTCGAGCCCCTCAAGGAGTCGGAAGTCAACAAGGGCGGCATCATCATTCCCGATACCGCCAAGGAAAAGCCCCAGCAGGGCACCGTGATCGCGGTCGGCACCGGCAAGCTGGACGAGAAGGGCAACAAGATCCCCTTCAACGTCAAGAAGGGCGACAAGGTCCTGATGCCGAAGTACGGCGGCACCGAAGTCAAGTTCGACGGCAAGGATTACCAGATCGTGCGCGAGGAAGACATCCTCGGGATCCTCGACTAACCCATTCGATCATGCTGAATGCCGGGCGAACCCTCCGGGTGAGCCGCGCACGCAGCAATGTCATCATCACTAACAGGAGTATAGAAACATGGCAGCCAAGCAATTGAAGTACAACCAGGAAGCCCGCCAGCTCATCCTCTCCGGTGTGGAGCAGTTGAGCCGCGCGGTCAAGGTCACGCTCGGTCCCCGCGGACGCAACGTGGTCATCGACAAGAAATTCGGTTCCCCGACGGTCACCAAGGACGGCGTTACCGTCGCCAAGGAGATCGAGTTGCAGAACCCGTTCGAGAACATGGGCGCGCAGATGGTGCGTGAAGTCGCCAGCAAGACCAGCGACATCGCCGGCGACGGCACCACCACCGCCACCGTGCTGACCGAGGCCATCTACCGCGAAGGCCTGAAGAACGTCACCGCCGGTGCGAACCCGATGAGCCTCAAGCGCGGCATCGACCTCGCCGTCGGCCGCATCACCGAGCAGCTGGTCAAGATCAGCAAGAAGGTCAAGGACCGTTCCGAGATCGCCCAGGTCGCCACCATCTCCGCCAACGGCGACACCGACATCGGTGACATCATCGCCAACGCGATGGAGAAGGTCGGCAAGGACGGGACCATCACCGTCGAGGAAGCCAAGGGCATCGAGACCACCCTCGACGTCGTGGAAGGCATGCAGTTCGACAAGGGGTACCTCTCGCCGTACTTCGTGACCAGCCCGGACACGATGGAAACGGTCATGGAAGACCCCTACATCCTGATCTTCGAGAAGAAGGTCTCGAGCCTGCA
This sequence comes from uncultured Verrucomicrobiota bacterium, assembly GCA_937872895.1. Lineage (GTDB taxonomy): Bacteria > Verrucomicrobiota > Kiritimatiellia > CAIVKH01 > CAIVKH01 > CALMUP01. The sequence goes on along the minus strand of CALMUP010000005.1, from coordinate 26,764 downwards.
GGACCTGCTCCCGCTGCTCCAGAACGTCGCCAAGGCCGGCCGTCCGCTGCTGATCATCGCGGAAGACGTCGAAGGCGAAGCGCTGGCCACCCTCGTGGTCAACAAGCTGCGCGGCACCCTCCAGGTCTGCGCGGTCAAGGCCCCGGGCTTCGGCGACCGCCGCAAGGCCATGCTGGAAGACATCGCCATCCTCACCGGTGGCAAGTTCATCAGCGATGACCTCGGCATCAAGCTCGAGAGCGTGCAGATCGGCGACCTCGGCCGCGCCAAGCGCGTGACCGTGGACAAGGAGAACACCACCATCGTCGAGGGTTCGGGCAAGTCCGCCGACATCCAGGGCCGGATCAACCAGATCCGCCGCCAGATCGAGGAGACGACCTCCGACTACGACCGCGAGAAGCTCCAGGAGCGCCTGGCCAAGCTCGCCGGCGGTGTCGCCGTCATCAACGTCGGTGCCTCCACCGAGTCCGAGATGAAGGAGAAGAAGGCCCGCGTGGAAGACGCGCTGCACGCCACCCGTGCCGCCGTCGAGGAAGGCATCGTCCCCGGTGGCGGTGTGGCCCTGCTCCGCGCCCAGGTCTCGCTCGACGACGTCAAGGCCAGTGGCGATGAAGCCATCGGCGTGGACATCGTGCGCCGCGCCTGCGACGCCCCGCTGCGCCAGCTCGTCGACAACGCCGGCCTCGAAGGCGCCGTCGTCGTGCAGGAAGTCAAGAAGCAGAAGGGTGCCAACGGCTACAACGTGGCGACGGGCGAATACGTCGACATGTTCAAGTCCGGCATCATCGACCCGACCAAGGTGACCCGTTCCGCCCTGCAGAACGCCGCCTCGATCGCGTCGCTGCTCCTGACCACCGAGTGCATGATCACCGAGATTCCCGAGAAGAAGGAAGCTCCCGCCATGCCACCGGGCGGCGGCATGGGCGACATGTACTAAGATCTGACGCGAACGCGTTCTGATTCACCGGCCGGTTTTCCAGACCTTGGAAAGCCGGCCGGTTTGTTTTACAAGACTTGGAAGATGGTTTATTGGAAATAGTCGAGAGATGCAACGATCCAGCTTTGGATTCATAGTGGGCGCGAACCCTGAAGTTTGTTTGGTGAGCGTGTTTATGTCGATACAGTCACAACGAATGCCGGAAAGTCGCATTTGATTGCAAGTCAGAATGTTACAGGTGAGACAATCCCGTTTCGGGGTAATTGAAACGCCATGCCATTTTGCGTTGAATGGATCTTCTTTCTTGATTGGGCGGGGGCGGGTGCTTCCATTGGGAAAGCCAAGAGAGGATCGTCGCGATGTCGTCGGTCAAGGCCCAATAGTGGACGTCCGGTAAGGTGAAGAATCTTTTAGCCGCCTGCTTGATGCGGCTGGTCATCAAGGCGAACGTGAAGGATTTGCCCATACTTGCCGCAGCGAAGTAAACACTGTCAGAACTAGGCTATCATGTTGCGTGGGTGCTCTTGCTCCAGTAGGCGGATACTCAACGCGGTAGCCTTGAGTTGTCGAGGGGGCATTCTTGTTGCAAGTATTTGAATACGTGTGAATTATGTATTACTTTTTGGGGCTTTGTTGTCAACTTTGTGAAGCGAGGTAAAGAATCCAAGCCACTCGTCAGAGTAATTTTGAGCAATGGTAGCCCATTTTCCCTTTACTCTGCGCTATGCTCGATTAGTATGTAAATGTGTTTAGTCTATAAGTGTATCGATGGGAAATACCATGGCCAATTACTGGTACACGAATGCATTCCATAGGGTTGTACACGAGATTTTGTGCTTACCCCATTCTTGCGCTGAAGCATAGTCGTTTTTGTACTGCCTTTTTGAGCATTTTTGATACCAAGCGCGTCTCTTTTTTGAGTGAAAAGGGTTGATGATGAGCCAGCAACAAAGAAATGAAGCGGGAAGCATGACAATCGCGCAGGCGATTTCAAATTATAAGGCGAAAGCTGCCAATCCGTCTCACTGCTTGAAAGATATTGTCGGTGCTGTCCTCGAGAAGGGTGAGACCATTAAGTTGGAAAACGATTGTTATCCTGACGCTCTGGAATACACAGAGACGATGCTTTTTCACACGCACAAAAGCATAAATATTGTTACTGGATGCGGTTGCGGTGGCTTTTACGCTGCTTTGTTGAGGCATCTGACGGATGCATTGCAACGCGTACAAAAAGCAAGCGGTACAGCCCGCATGATTGTAATTGCGCCGGATTATCCTGAATGGTTAGTGGCACTTGCGCATGAATTCGCAGGCACGTTCACCCTTGCACGGCTAAAGGCAAAGGAAAAGCTGCAACATTTCATTGTGTGCGACTCCAAAATAGTCCGTCTAGAGAAGCTGCACGGTGAATTGGCACCGGATAGCCCGGCGGACACGATCAAAGCCGAGGTTTTTTTCAATGAGCCCCAAATGGGACGAGACTTGGAGGCCCGGTTTGAAGAATTTTGGAACAAGGCGGAGGTTACTCATCTTGATCCCGCTCAAAAACCTAGTGCTCCATCATGGTTAATTCAACAAATGGATGCCTTGCGGCATCAGCCGCCACCTACCTCCGAACAAGTGGATATACAAATGTCGGCATCAATTGCGATTCGCAAGAAATTGACCGACAAAGCGATTGTATAATCAAATGGGCAACCGCTGAAAACGCGGTACTCTCCTTGGGATGTTGCGAGGGACTTAAAAAATACGGTATCGCTACCGCCGAACATGAGGTGTTTCATCGCACTTCAGATAATCGTGCTCTCAAAATAACCTATGCCGGATGTTTCGGCGTAACACCAGAACCGAAAGGCGTTCAAAAGGCTGCGACGCCATTATTTTATCTTCAGCGAATCCAGTTGATGAACGAGATTTTCCGCTCCGATATACGTCTGGAAGGATTGCTAATGCGAAAATCGCTTTTGATTACCGCAAATGGTCATCAGCCGAGTTTCGTAATTTCACAGCCTTGGTGGACTGCTATGGACCAGAAATCTCCTCACCCAAGCGACAACGAAATTGATGACTTCATGCAGAATGTTGGATTCACGAAACAACAGAAATCCTATTTCGGCTGGATTAAAGAAGACATCGTTATCATCGATGCTCGTGTTGACAATTTCATCAAAACGATAGAAGGAGTTGTGCCCGTAGATTTGGTGATATGTCGAAGTTAGGGCAGCGCAGGGACTGGCCACAAGGTTTCAATAACTAGAGTATTGAAGCGCGGGTGAAAACGTCGAAATGAGTTCTGCGAGACGTGAGGATCTACCGACTTCTAGGCAGGTCAGACTTTTAGGATTCCTCCTTCATGGATCCATTTTATTCTATGTTTTCTTGCCTGTACTGCAAACGCACGCGGTGTGAGATGTCTTATCTATAGGTTGGCCACTTGCGCTCCAGAAGACTAGTGTTGCGCGGGGTGTGTACGCTGCATTAAGTTTGCCAGCTATGGGATCTAAATCGCTGGAAATCCTTAATCAGGCGCGCCGGTTATTGCTCGACTTGTCCTGCCGCAACAGGTTGCTGTCGATCCCGCTAAAAACAGGCCGATTTGTCAATGTTTATGACGAACAGGCCTCCGAGGTGTATCGCCTGCTCGTGACCGAGAAAAAGGCGCTGAGTTTTCTCCCCGGCAAGCAGAAAGAGCAGGATGGTCAGGATAAAGAGGGCGAGGAGGGTGCCGATGACGAAATTGGTGTGCCGATTCCGAACGAGGATGAGATTGAATCAAATGGCACGGCCAAGCGGCATATTGATCTACGGCTGCAGACCGCACTCTCGCCCGAGGGGTTACAGCGCCGATTGATCGACTTGTACCGTGACTCAGAGGCGATGATCGAAGAACAAGGCGTTAATGTCTTGTACCTGGCCCTGGGGCAACTGAAGTGGTTCGAGAGTGAATCTTCGGATATAGAGCGCTTTGCTCCTTTGATTCTGGTCCCGGTCGAGTTAAGTCGTCGGACGGTGTCGGATCGCTTGATCTTGCGCTGGAGGGAAGAGGAAATTCTCCAGAATTACTCGCTTTCCGAAAAACTGTTGGCCGAATTCGGAATTACCCTGCCATCCTTTCCAGACGAGGAGTCACTTGTGCCTGCCGAGTATTTCGCATCGGTGGCGCGGGTGGTTGAGTCGGCCAAACGATGGGAAGTCCTTCCGGACGCCATTACGCTCGGCTTTTTCTCCTTCGCGAAATTCCTGATGTACCGTGACCTGAATCCAGAGAGCTGGCCGGGTGAAAAGAAGATTCATGGTCACCCACTGATTACAGGGCTTTTGCAGGATGGATTTGCCGTAAAGGGCGATCCGATTCCCGACAATGCCAATCTTGATGAACTGATTTCTGTGGACCGATTAGACCACGTCGTCGATGCCGACAGTTCGCAAGCCATTGCCATCGAGACCGTTCGCAAAAATCAACTGCTGGTTATTCAGGGGCCGCCCGGGACAGGGAAGAGTCAGTCGATTACCAATATCATCACGACGGCGGTGATGGATGGAAAGAAAGTGCTTTTTGTAGCCGAAAAACTGGCCGCACTTGAGGTCGTTAAGCGACGTATGGAGCGAGAAGGGCTTGGCGATCTTTGCCTTGAGCTGCACAGCAACAAGACCAGCAAGCGAGCGGTGATTAACGAAATCGGGCGGACCTGGCAGTTAACCCGTCCCGACATGGCGAAACTGGAGTCAATTCTACCTAAACTCGAGCGCCTGCGTAGTGTGTTGTCGATGCATAGCAACACTCTGCACGAACCGTACGGAAACACCAATGTATCGGCCTTTCGCGCGATGGGAGCCCTGTCCGCACTCCCGGATGTTCCTTCTGAATATTCACGATTGTCGCTTCCCGATGCTCCCGAATGGAACGCCGATGTGGCCGCTCTGCGCCGATCGTTGCTCCAGCAGGTCGTCAGTCGAATAGAGCATATCGGCCCCCCGTGCCAGCACCTATGGCGTGGCGTCCGTCGAGAAACCGTGCTGCAGATAGATCTAACCGGCATTCGCGACGTAATCGCGAGGATGAACGAGCACCTGCAAACCCTTCTGGCTGAGGCCGGCCGACTAGCTTCCATGATTAAGCAGGATGTTCCCGATTCAACGACGGAAGTGGAGTCATACTGTGTAATTGCGGAGTTTATGGCGAAAGCCCCGGAATACCTTGATCGAAGCGCAATCAAGAACCCGGCATGGGATACCGACGGCGACAAAATCATAAAGTTGGTGGCGAGCCTTCAGCGCTATAAAGAACTTCGCAATGTGGAACCGCTTGTTGTGGATGATGCTTGGCAAAAAGACTTCTCTGATGTTCGGGGTCCGGTTGCATCTCACGGCACTTCATTTTTCCGATTCCTGAATGGGAGTTATCGACGTTCGGTGGCCACCTTGCGTGGTGCGCTGAAAAATCCATCCACAAAGCTGCCCAGGAATCTTCTCGGGCGAGTTGATCAAATCATCGAGGGGCAGCGCATCCTCAAGGAAATCACCGCGAACGAGGAATATGGACGTGCCGTGTTCGGGTCGAACTGGCAGGGAGCGGACTCGGATTGTGAAAAGCTTCATGCAATCATTCAGTGGGTGGATGAACAGCAGGCGGTCGGACTGGACGCTGATTTCCGCGAGGTGTTTGCGGTAGTCCAGGAGCGTCCTGAAGCGTTGCGATCCACAGTTGACTCTGTACGCGCCAAGGCTGCAGCATTTTGCGCGGCTCGATCGGTTGTGGAGGCCGAGTTAAGGCTTGATTGGCAGGAGTCGTTTAATGTTATTCAGCAGGAAGATGTGCCCCTGAGTATGTTGCGCGATCGTGGCGCTACGTGGCTCATCAGGCTTGATTCGCTTTCTGAATGGAATTCATACTACTTGCTACGCCGAGACGCGCTTGAAAACGGGCTTTCACCCATCGTTACGGAGCTCGACTCCGGCCGGCTTACGCCAAAAGTTGCCGGTGCGGTTTTCGACCATGCCTATTATGCCGAAATCTTTCGGCGAATCGTCAAGGATAAGCCGAACATTGCGCGGTTTGATGGCGCCTTGCACAACACACATGTAAACGACTTCAAGGAAATGGATAAAGCGCGACTGACGCTTGCCAAGTACCGGGTCTTGCATGCTCATTTCAGCAAGATGCCAGCGTTCGTTGGGGTGGGGCCCTCGGGAATCCTTCGCGGTGAAATGGAGCGTCAGCGCGGGCATCGCCCGGTTAGGCGTTTGCTGAAAGACTGCGGTTCAGTCATTCAGGCCATTAAACCCGTGTTTATGATGAGTCCTCTATCCGTCGCGCAATTTCTTGAGGCGGGTGCTGTCGAGTTTGACTTACTGGTTATTGACGAGGCGAGTCAGGTTCAACCCGTTGATGCGCTGGGCGCAGTTGCGAGAAGCAAACAGATTGTTGTCGTGGGTGATAGCAAACAGCTTCCGCCAACCCGGTTTTTCCAGCGAATGACGAACGGATCTGAAGAAGAGGACGAGGAGGTCCCTCAGGATATTGTACAAGCTGGCGACATGGAGAGTATTCTCGGTCTTTGCCTCGCGCGCGGGATCCCCTCCAAAATGCTTCGCTGGCATTACCGAAGTCGGCATCATACGCTGATTGCCGTATCGAACCATGAATTCTATGAGGACCGCCTGTTTATTGTCCCCAGTCCACATTCCGCAGCTGCTGGTCTTGGGCTAAAATTCAACCATGTTCCTGATGGAGTCTTTGAGCGTGGTCGTGCTGCCGTTAATCGCGTTGAGGCGAGGGTCGTTGCCAAGGCGGTAATTGAGCATGCGCGAAAAACGCCGCAATTGAGCTTAGGCGTTGCCGCATTCTCCATCAAACAGCGTCAGGCCATCCTGGATGAACTGGAACTCTTGCGTCGCGAGCACCCAGACCTCGAAGGTTTCTTCTATGGTCACGAGTCTGAACCGTTTTTTGTCAAGAATCTGGAAAACGTTCAGGGTGATGAGCGGGATGTTATTTTTTTGTCGGTAGGATATGGCCCTGATGAAAACGGGTACATGGCAATGACGTTTGGCGCGCTCAATGCCGAGGGTGGGGAAAGACGTTTAAACGTCCTGATCTCGCGCGCCAAAACGCGATGTGAAGTCTTTTCAAGCATAACCGAGGATCAAATTGATCTTGAGCGCGCACCTGGTCGGGGTGTGGCAGCATTAAAGGCGTTTCTTTCCTTCGCAAGAACGGGTCGTATGTCGTTGGCGGCACCTTCGGGCAAGCTGGAGCAATCGCCCCTCGAAGAGTCCATTCGCCGCGCTGTAGAGTCGTTGGGTTACGAGGTTCATAGTCAGGTCGGTATTGCCGGATTTTTTATCGATCTTGCCGTCGTTGATCAGGAGTTGCATGGCCGATACATACTGGGGATCGAATGCGATGGGGCATCATACCATTCATCGCGTTCAGCGAGAGAGCGCGATCGGCTTCGGCAAGCGGTCCTGGAGAATCATGGATGGATCATTCATCGGGTATGGAGCACGGATTGGTTCCAGCGTAGAACTGATGAGCTCCGGAAAATCCAGTCAGCAATTCAAAAAGCTAAAAATATTGCACAAAGCGAAGAGGTAGCCGCTGCGCCCATCGTATCGGTCAGAGTATCGGCTAGCGATGACGCAGGTATTTCGCGTGAGGTGTTGGCCATTTCGAAAGACGAACGATCATCCGAATTGACGGCAGTTATCTATGAGGAAGCCAAGTTCGCGGTGCCGAAAAAAGAAATCCATCTTCTGTCCCCCCGAGAGCTCGGAGATATCGTTCACCGGATTGTGAGCATTGAAGGACCCATTCATGAAGATGAGGTTGTCGTGCGCATTCGCGGATTGTGGGGTCTGAGTCGGGCTGGAGCGCGAATTCAAAGCGCCGTAGGAAATTCCGTGCATACACTGTTAACCCAAAAGCGATGCGTTCGTAGTAATGGGTTCCTCAGTATCCCGGGTGCACCGGTTAAGCCCAGAAGTCGGGTGAGCACTTCTTCCTCGACACTGAGGAAGCCCGAGTACCTGCCACCACCTGAAGTGCAGGAGGCAATTATGGTGTTTGTAGATGCAGGGCATGGTGCTCGCCGTGAGGAGTTACCCAGTGCCGTAGCTCGTTTTCTCGGCTTCAGCGTTACTGGGCCTGCGCTTAGGGAGCTTATTGACAGCCAAATAGATCTGCTTCTGTCCGGTGGTAAGTTAATCCTTCAGGGCGACTGGTTACAAAAAACGATCAAAATGTGATGCTCAATTTGTTGGGTCGAGTTTCGTCTTGCTCCTGACCACCGAGTGCATGATCACCGAGATTCCCGAGAAGAAGGAAGCTCCCGCCATGCCACCGGGCGGCGGCATGGGCGACATGTACTAAGATCTGACGCGAACGCGTTCTGATTCACCGGCCGGTTTTCCAGACCTTGGAAAGCCGGCCGGTTTTTTGTATCGAGGTGGCGCGATGACTTCGTGACGCCCTAGTGTCACCGGGTCATCGCGTCACCGCCGCTCGGATCCGTGAACTACATGAACGGGTTGTGGATCCGGATGCCTTGGATGCGTTGGCCGTGGTTGAGGTCTTCGGTCCACAGTTCGGTGCAGCGGGCTTTTTCGGCGGCGACGATGATCAGGGAATCCCAGAAGGAGAGCCGCTGCAGGATGCTGCAGTCGATGGCGGCCTGGATCAGGTCGACATCCACCTGCACCACTTCGAGCGTGCGCAGGGAGACGATGGCCTGCTTCATGTCCTGCGGTGCGATACCGAGCTTGGTCGTGCCCGCGACGTACGCCTCCTGGAACACCTGGGTGGAAACCACCCCGTTGCCCTCCGCCTCGATCGCGCGCAACGCCTTCGCGGCCGCCTTGCGTTTGGCGGGAACACGCCGGTCCAACGCGTAGATGAACAGGTTGGTGTCGATGAACACCTTGCCGCGCTTAGCCACGGTACAGCTCCTCCCGTTTCCAGGTCTTGCCGCGCGAGTCGCCCTTTACCTTGTCGGCCACGGCAAGGAACTCGCCGGCCCACGTCGCGCGTGCTTCCTTGATCACTGTCCGGCGCAAGGACTCCCGGATCAGGTTGTTCAGCGAGGTGTTGTGGGCCCGGGCATAGGCCCGTCCGGCCTCCAGCAAATCCTCGTCCATGGCAAGGGTCACGTTTTTCATGAGAAAGCTCCAGGTATCCACATAGTATGTGTGACCATAGTACGTGTGTCAAGGAGGCGGTCCAGACCTTGGAAAGCCGGCCGGTTTGTGTTTCCAGGAATTGGGAGAAGAAATCAACCACCCGCGAAGCGGGTGGTTGAATCATTTCTTTTCCGCACTACTCGCGCGGTTTCTCCGGCTCCCCGCCTTCGCCGACATCGTCGGGGGTGAAGAGCTCACGGTCGGGGCCGGCGCTGCGGATTTCCATCTGCTGGCCGCTGAGCGAGTGGAACCAGTAGGGCGTGCCCCACGGGTCGACAAGTTGACCGTTGGCGATGGCGGCGCTGCCGTGCGGCAGGAAGGCGAGGCGTTGCGGGTTGGCCCCGAGCAGGGCGGCGGTGATGTCCTCGTTCTGACCGACCGGATTTTCCCCGAAGGCGCGGCGGTAGAAGAACAGGACCTGCTCGACCGCCTGCCGGTGCGCCTCCGGGTTTTCGGCATCGAGCACGGCCCGCTCGAGGTCGGCGGCGAAGTCCGCGATGACCGGTTCAGGAGCGGGCGGTGGTGGTTCGATGGGCGCGGAGGTGGTCGGGGACGGCGGGGTGTCGGGTGTCGGATGGGAGAGGACCATCGGCGCAGGTGTCTCCGGTTCGCCCGGACGAACCATCCATGCGACCAGTGCCGCGGCGGCCACCGCCCATAGAACCATTCCGCATGTCCGGCGTGTGGTCATGCCGTGCGGCTTACAGCGTGTTGAGGAAACCGAGGTTGGGCGTCTGGTTGGGCAGCAGGATGTCGGTGAACGGCGCGGCGGTGAAGCGCGTGAGGTTGGGGAAGATTTCCGGCAGGTCGGTGGTGCTGACCCCGAGCCAGTGGGCGAGCACGGCGGCGTACTGGTCGACCGAGGTGCTGGGGATCCAGCGACCGCTGGACCCGGTGGCGTCGATGCTGCCGGCGGCGTTGCCGAGCAGCAGCACCGGGAATTTCCCGTAGATGCGCCCGCCGGCCACCGGTCCGCCCATCACGAAGGTGTGGCCGCCCCACGCGTGGTCGCTGCCCGCGCTGGCGTCGAGCTTGTTCGCGGTGAAGGTGCGGGTGAAGTCGGACGCGGAGAAGGTGACCACGTTGTTCCAGGCGCCGAGGGCCTGCAGCGAGTCGCGGAAGGCCTTCAGGGTGCGGCTCAACACGTTCATCAGGCCGGTGTGGCCGCCGGCGTACTGGTTGCCGGTGGTGGGGATCTGGGTGGTGTGGGTGTCGAATCCGCCGAGCTGGACGAAGAAGATCTGGCGTTGGTTGCCGAGCGAGGAGCGACCGGCGATCAGGCGCGCGACCATCTTCATCTGGTTGGTGAAGTCGTTGTTCGCGGTGATGCCCGCCTCGGCGTTGGCGAAGGCGTTGTTGAAGTGCGTGTCGAGGGTGGTGCCGTTCCCGGCGGCGGTGGCGAGCAGGGCCTGGCCGACGACCGACTCGGTCAGGCGCGCGCTGGTGACGATGCCCTTGTAGGCGTTCTCCATCAGGTTGATGTCGCTCAACTGCAGGATGTGCTCGAACGCGCGCAGGCGCTGGCCGCGTTCGGTGGAGCGGTAGTTCGAGTCCTGGAAATTCACCGTCGAATCGAACAGCGCGTCCGAGTAGTTCGTGCCGTAGCCGCTCAGGCTGACCAGTCCGTTGCTCCGCATTACATAGGGATTCACCGCGCCGGTGGGGCTGACCTGGAAGCTGTTCACGCCGGCGATGGAGATCGACATCGAGGCCGCGCTGGCGGTGTTGGCGGTCGGGTTGATCAGGTCGGCGATGCGGCCGCCCCAGCCGCTGGTGAACGGCTGGTCGGGCACGCTGCTCTGCCACTGGGTCACCTGGTCGGCGTGGGAGAACAGTTGCGGCGGTTTCGACGAGCTGGCGTAGGTCGCGCGGGTGATACCGGGTTGGGTGAGGGTGCCGACGTTGGCCACGAAGCCGAGTTCGCCGGCGTTGAACAGGTCGCGGATCGCACCGCACAGCGGATGCACCGCGAAGGTGCCGAGGTAGCCGCCGAGCGGATCGGCCGCGGTGATGTGGGCGGGGTTGGTGATGAGCTGGGTGTTGGCGAGGTTGGTCAGCGGGTTCGGGCCGGAGACGGGGATGGCGAGGGCGCCGCGGTTGGTGGTGTAGTGGGTGTTGGCGGTGCCGGAGAAGGGGATCAGCAGGTTGTTCGAGTCGTTGCCGCCGGCGAGGAATACGCAGACCAGGGCGCGGTAGTCGTCGGTCGGCGCGCCCTGCGCGTTCACCACGCCTTGCATCAGTTTCAGCTGGGCGAGGATGTTCACCAGGCTGGTCAGGCTCATCAGGCCGCAGCCGCCGCGGATCATGAATTGCCGCCGGGTGATGTGGCTCGGGGTGGTCTTGGTCTTGATGTTCAGGTGCATGCGGTGGGGCCCCGTTAGCGCTGGATGATGGCCGGTGGTGAGGTGATGACCAGGTAGGCGATGTTCTTCACGCGGGTCTGGGCGTTGCGTTCAAAGCCGTTGCTGGTGTCGGCGGGCAAGGAGGTGGTGCTGCCGATCCGGCCGCTGCGCAGCGCATCGATGATGGCCTGGCGCGGGTTCGGGGTGGTGGCGGGGAGGTCGCCGAATTTCGCCTTCAGCGCGCCGGCGGCGAACAGCAGGTCGCACTGGTCGATCACGGCGATGGCGGCGGCGGTGTGGGCGGCGAAGCGGTTGGTGTTGATGGGCGAGGCCGGGACCGCGCCGGGGGCATAGATCGCCGCCATGGTCTGCATGTACACGTTCGAGTACAGCGTGGTCAGCTCGGTGAAATCCGGACGCACGTTGTCGCGTTCGCTGTCGATGGTGTTGGGCACCCCGGTGCCGCCGGGCGAGGCATCGAAGGTGGTGCCGCTGAAGTAGCCGGCATCGACGGCGTACTGCGGGACGGACAACTGGGAACCGCCGGCGGTCTGGTACTGGGCAAGGCAGCGGAAGTCGTCGAGGCTCATGCCCGGCTCGTTGGTGGTGCCGGGCGGGATGGAGGTGAACAGCAGGTTGTAGTGGGAGTTGAGGATGTTCACCACGTTGCCCTCGGTGGCGACCTGCAGTTCGGGGGCGACCAGGCCGGCTTCGGCCAGCGGGCCGGGCACGATGAAGTCGGGCAGGAACCAGTTGAACACGGAGGGCGCGGACTGCGGGGTCTGGGTCAGGCCGGAGGTGGTATCGAACCAGCGGAAGCGCCAACTGTTGGTGGGGAACTTCGCGTATTCCGCCGGGTCGTAGGCGGTGGTTTGGGGCGACTCGATCGCGGTGAAGGTGACGGGCATGGTGGCCAGCGCGGACAGCGGGGCGCCGGTGAGGCACTTCAGGCCGCGCACCATGGCGAGGAAATGCAGGAGCGGTTCCTTGGGTTTGCCGGCGGTGGCGATGCCGTCGGCGATGTCCAGGCTGCGGGCCTCGTGGTCGAGCAGGATGGCCTTCACGGTCTCGCCGAGGTTGCCGCCGGATTGCTGGTAGGTGGTGGCGACGCGGTGCAGGTAGCCGGCGCTGGGGTTCGCGGTGGTGAAGCGCTGGATGAGCAGACGGGAGATGAAGACGGGCGTGTTCGGGTGGTTGGCGAGGGCGTCGAGGGCGTCGGCGATATCGAGGCGGCCGTTGGCGTCGTTGGTCGCGCGCAGCGGGATGATGGTTTGGCCGGGTTTGCCGCGGAAGAGGATTTTCGAGGCGGAGACCACGCCGGTGGGCAGGGGGAGGCCGGTGTAGGCGGTGTACTCGTTGAAGTCGTGGTAGGCGGCGAACAGGGCCATGTCGCTGGTCCAGGGGGCTTGCCAGATGCGGTGGCCGTTGCTGGCGAAGAAGTTGTTGTTGGTGATTTCCGGGCCGATGCGCTGGGTGCTCGGGGTCGGGTAGGTGGGGGCGTTGGTCACCGGGGTGTTCACGTAGCCGAAGCTCAGGCCGGTCATGACGCGGGCCATTTCGGTGACATCGTTCTGGTCGTAGGTGGCGATGGGCAGGGCGGTCTGCGGCTCGAGCTTCAGGCTGCCGTCGAGGTGGCGCTGGATCAGGCCGACGGAGAACAACTGGATGATCTCGCGGGCGAAATTCTCGTCGGGGCTGATCGATCCGGTTTTCTTCTGGTTCTTCAGGTGGCTCAGGTACACGCCCATCAGCGGGTTGTAGGTGACCTTCTCGAGGATGGTCCGGTAGGGGCCGAAGGCGTTCGTGGCCAGCATATCCCAGTAGCCTGCGGTGCCGTAGTGGTAGTCGTCGACGGTCGAGTTGTCGGTCGAGATCACCACGATCTCGTGCAGGGCCATGGCCAAACGCTGGCGGAGCTGGTCGCGGCTGTTCAGCACGAGGGTCCACCATTCGCGGCGCAGGTTGCTGGAGAACGGATAGTTGTTCTGGTGGATCGAGTCGGGGTTCCACAGGCGGCTCGAGGTGGAGAACTGGAACGAGTTGCCGCCGAACTGCGGGTCGCTGTTGTAGGTGACGGGCTTGTTGTTGCGGAGGATGTACTCCTCGGTATCGGCGGCCTGCACCAGCTTGCGCAGCGAGGGCGAGGGGGTTTGGGCGAGGTCCATCTGGCGGTCGATCCAGGCCGCGTAGCCGGCGAGCATGTTGTTGCTGTGGGCGGCGATCAGGTCGCGCACCTCCTGCATGCTTTCGGTGGTCGGGCCGAAGGAGGCCTGCATCAGGAAGCGGGCAATGTCGCGGTCGAGGGCGGTATTGCTGGTGACGCCGGAGGCGGCGAGGTTCGGGAAGGCCGGGTCGAGGTAGGGTGGCGGGGCCGGGGGCGCGGGCGGATCGGCGATCGATCCGTTGGCGAGTTGGAAGGTGCCGCGGATTTCGCCGGAGGGGAAGTTCGCGCTGGATACGCTGACGAACAGTTCGCCGGCGGCGAGGGCGTCGAGCATGGCCTGGTCGGTCAGCAGGTACTGCTTCGCGCGGATGAACCAGGTGAAGCCCGACACCTGGCCAAGCGGGATGAACTGCACGTCGAGGCCGGTGCCGAGGCGGATGTAGGCGTTGTTCTGCACGGACGACAGGTTGGCGAAGGTGAGGTTGATGGCGGCGGAATCGTTGTCGCCCTCGACGAGGGCGGTGGCGACACCGGACGCGGTGGTGGGTACGCCGGCCTCGCGGCCGAGGTAGGCGACGTAGAGGCGGCGGTTCTGCGGCGTGGCGGTGGCGTCCTTGATCTGCACGGCGACCACCGGGGCGTTGGTCGCCGGCTGGTCGCCGGTCAGTTGGAGGGTCAGCCGCAACGTGCGCGGCACCTTCGCGCCGGTGGCGAGCTGTGGATGCACGAAGAGGTCGCGGGTTGATTCGTTGGCGGCGAAGGCCACGTTCGAGAGGGTGGCACCGACCAGGGCGAAGTCGGACGGCGTGGCGGATCCTTTCGTGGCGTTGGTGGATCCGCTGGTCACGAAGGGGATGGTCAGCGGCATGGTGCCGTAGGTGCGGGTGATGCGGATCACTGCGGCGGTGCCCTCTTTGCGGTAGGCGTCGGGGGTGATGACCGAGGCGGTGACGGAGAGCAGGCTGCGCAGGGTTTCGAGGTCGTTGGCGGCGCCGCCGGAGGCATTGTCCGGGCTGGTGGCGGCGTGTGGGTCGGTGCCGAGGATCGCCTCGGCGTAGTCGGACACGCCATCGCCGTCGGAATCCTGGTCGCGGGTGGTGGCGCGGTAGAAGCGGGCGGGATCGGCCAGGGCGCCGGACAACGGGACCAGGGCGCCTTCGCCGGAGATAACCGCTTCCTCGTCGGTCCACGTGAGTTCGCCGGGGGCGATGGATTGGAGCTGGTAGCGTTTACCGGGTTTGGCGGCGACCTCGAGGGTCAGGTTGGTGCCGGCGGGGGTGGCATCCATCACCTTCAACGCTTCGGTTGGATCACCGGGGTGGGTGCCGGCGAGGGACTCGTCGCGGTTGCTCACGCCATCGCCGTCGTTATCGGCATCGGGCGGAAAGGCGGCGATGGTCACCCCGTACCGGTGCTGCCAGACATCGTCGTAGCCGTCGCCATCAAAGTCGGTCGAGGCCAACACGGTGGAAGCCAGAATCAGGCCCATGCCGCACAGGGCGGTACGCGCCCCGGAAACCATGAACCTCCGTTGATTTTCCCTATCCATTCTGGGTACCCGCCAACAGACCGTGAAATTCCCGCGCAGCCCCACGCCGCGCCCTACCGTTGTAAAAGTACCCGGATATGCGTAAAATTGATAATTTGATAAAGAAAAAACGTGATGATCGCGTTACCCCTTCTTTGGGAACGGGTTAGTTATCATCGGTTGATTTCTGTTCGGGAGTGGTGGTCCGAAATAGGTCGGGTTAGCGAGGTGGGCGGGCACGGGCGGTTGCGCGGAGGAAGAGACGGTCTTCGAGCCGGGAGGTCAGGAAATCGTAGCTCGCGGTTGCGGTGCCGCGGGCGAAGGCGATGTCCGGAGCATCCTGCCAGGAGCCGAGTGACTCGGAGGTTTGCAGTTCGACCAGCGCGGGACGGGGTGAGTCGAGCTGCACCGAGCCGGCGATCGCGCCGCCGGACGCGACGGACATCGGGCTGATGGTGGCCGGGATGGCGGCGTAGACGTCGGCGGGGTCGACGAGCAGGCCGGTCAGGACGGCGGTGCCCGTGCTGACGAAGATCAGGTGACCCGAGGTCAGTTTCAGCGAGGGTGAAAACGACGTGACGAGTTGGTCGCGTGCGAATACCACTTCGACGAAGCTCGAGATGTTGACCGTCTGGTAGAACGAGACGCGGGCGTTGGTCGTGCCGACGATCACCTGTTCGATGTAGAAGATCTTGCCGGAGGGCACGGTGAAGTTGTTGGTGCCGAACGGCAGGTCCATCCGCGTGACGATAACGTTGGTGACGCTGACTTCGGCGAATACCGGCATCAGTGCGGACAGGGCGAACACGATCAGGGCGACGATCCGTTTCATGGCACACCTCCGATGGACGGACGATCCGAATGGCTTCTGATGCCACGATAGGGTGTCCGTTGCGATGGGGGAATCTTGAACCACGCGAAGCGACTGGAAGCGGCAATTTCCCGATGCGGAAGTAATCCGGGTGGGCGTGGTTGTGGATCAGGTGAGGGTGAGCAGGTTGATTTCGGGTGGGCAGTTCAAGCGGACGCCGCCGAGGGCGCCGATGCCGCGGCTGATGTGAAGGTGGCGGTCGTGCCAGGGGAGGAGGCCTTCGATGAAGCGGTCGTCCTTGACGGGTGCGGTGAGGCGTCCGCCGAAAAACGGCAGGCGGATCTGGCCGCCGTGGGTGTGGCCGCTGAGCATGAGCTGCCACGGTTGGTGGCGCAGCGCGTCCTTGGTGTCGGGGTTGTGGGCGAGCACGATACGGGGATCGGGGTCGGGAGCGAAGCCGGCATGGGCCGGATCAACATCGCTGCTCCAGAGGTCGGCCACGCCCGTGAGCAGGAGGCGGCGATCGTGGAGGGTGACTGCCTCGGTGGTGTCGTGGAGGACGTGGATGCCGGCGGCGCGGAGCAGGTCGATCACCGCGTCCGGCGTGGCGGGTCCGCCGCGGTTGGCGGACCAGCGGCCGCCGTCGTGGTTGCCGAGGCAGGCGAAGCACGGGACGTGGTCGGCGAGGCGGCGCAGGACGCGGACGAGGCCGTCGGGGTCGGGTGCGACGCCGTTGACGTAGTCGCCGGTGAAGCAGGCGAGGTCGGGGCGGGCGGAGAGGGCGAGGTCGATGGCGGATTGGATGTGGTCGAGGGAGATGACGGTCGAGGAATGGAGGTCGGTCAGGTGGGCCAGCCGCAGGGCGGGGCCGTCGTCGTTCCAGAGCGGGAGTTCGCGTGTGTTCAATTCCACGGACAGGCCGCGCAGCATGGGGATGGCGCCGGCTGCGCCAACCAGGGATGCGCCGCGGAGGAATTGTCGCCGGGTGATGGGCATGCGGCTTCGACCGTGGCGCTGCGGGGTTGTTCAATGGAAGTGCCGGAGGGCCGGGTCGTGCTGAGCATTCAGAAGGTGAGATCAATGCCGACCGTGACGTCATCGGCGATCAATTTGTTCTTGGCTGTGCCGAAGAGCCCGCTGTTCTGGTAGTTCACGTTAAAATCCTGTCGATTGAAGGTGAAGGTTGTTGCGAGTCGCCAGCCTCCGGAATCCGTGCGGGTCAGCGAGGCGGGCATCGTCACGGGCCGGGTGACCCCCCGGATGGTAAGATCGCCGGAGAGGGTTGAACCATCGAACGTGTTCATGACGAACGTCGCCTGCGGGAACTGATCGACGTGGAAGAAATCGGCGCTGCGCAGGTGGCCTTCGAGTTTGCGGCGGGAGCTTTCCTTCCTGATGTCCTCGTTACGGATCGATGCCATGTCGATGGTGACGCGTAATTCGGTGAGGGAATCGTTGTCCACGGTGGCATGTACCGTGTCGGGCGTGATGGTGCCGCTGTGGGTCTGGATGGGCATGGATCCGGACCAGGTAATTCGGTGGCTGGTCAGGGTGAGAGGTGCCGCGTGGGCGTGGAGGACGAAGGCGGCGATCAGGGTACCGATACGGAGCAGGTTTGCGGTCATGGTGGAATTCCTTTCGTGGGGTTACAGGAGTTGGGTGATGGCTTTGTCCAGATCCCTGGCCGGAAGGAAACCGGTGTGGCGAAGGGCTACCCGGCCCTCCCGGTCAAGGATTACCAGGGTGGGGATGGCGTCGATGGGACCGAAAAATAGCGGTGCGCTTTCGCCTTGGATCACCGGGTAGGCAATGCCGAGGTCGTTTGCCTTGGAGGCGAGGGTTTCGGAGGGAAGTTCATCCATCGAGACGCCGAGCACAGTCACGCCACGTTCGCGGAATCGTTCGTGTACACCCGTGAGCACGGGGATTTCCTTGCGGCAGGGTGGGCACCAGGTGGCCCAGTATGCGATGACGGTGATGTGTCCCTGTTGCGACTCGTCGGAGTAGGTTGTGCCGTTGAGGGCGGTAAAGCGCCAACCCGGTGATGCATCCGTCACCGGATCCGGCGTGATTCCGGCTAGGGCGGCGGTCAGGGCGCAACCACCCGACGGGCATGCGCCGGGACGGGCCAGCAGGAAGATGGTCCCGGCCGTGGCGATAAGCAGCGGGGCGAAGCGGGACCATCGTTGCCCTTGTTGGAGTATCGGTGAGGTGGAGCGGGTAGGTGTGTTCGTATTCATGATGGCGGTTCCTTTTCCTCTGATTCGCGCGGAGCATCCGGTCGGTTACATTCTATTTTACCAGAGAGACCGCGAAGTCGTTGGCGGCACAGGGTCCGAGTCCGGCATTGCCAGGGCGATTGAGTGGGGAGTAAGGTTCCTGAATGAGAATGACACATGCGTGGTGGTTTGGCGTCGCCTTGCTGGCGGCGGGCTGCGGGCCGGGTCGGGAGGAGCGTGGGGCGGAGGCCGGGCCGGTTACGTTGTCGGAACAGGCGGTGGCGGTGTTGGCGTATGCGGACGCGCACGACGGGACGGTGGACCTGGTGGTGGAGGATTGCGCCAACTGCCGGCTCGGTATGAAGGGCAAGGCGTCGATCACGGCGAAGCTGCAGGAGTACAGCCTTCATTGTTGCGCCGAGCACTGCCGCGAGGCGGTCGAGCGCGATCCAGAGCGGGTGTTGGCGAAGATCAAGGTCAAGTGAACAAGGGGGCTCGATGAGCAAGAAGAAGGAATCGGAGTTCCTGTCGGTGCTCGCGGCGCGGTTCGAGCGGCACCCGGAGCGCCACGAGGGCGTGGCGTGGGCGGTGGTGGCGGCGCGGCTGGCCAAACGTCCGGAAGCGGTGCGGGTGTTGGCGGCGATGGAGGCCTCGGGCGGGGAGCCGGATGTGATCGGCGTCGAGGCCGGATCGGGCAAGGTGGTGTTCTGCGATTGTGCGGCGGAGAGTCCGGCCGGACGGCGCAGCTTGTGTTACGACCGGGAGGGGTGGGCCTCGCGCAAGGAGCATCAACCGGCGGGCAATGCGGTGGATGCGGCGGCGGCGCTGGGGGTCGAATTGCTCGACGAGGAGCAGTACCGGGCCTTGCAGCGGGTGGGGACGTTCGACACCAAGACCTCCAGTTGGCTCAGGACACCGGCGGAACTGCGCGCGCTGGGCGGTGCCTTGTTTGGTGACTACCGGTACGGCCGGGTCTTCATCTACCACAACGGCGCGCAGTCCTACTACGCCGCACGCGGCTTCCGGGGACGGTTGTTGGTCTGATTTCTGGTCTCCGCGGGTCCTTTTCGCTCGCCCGGTCATCCGCTTTACCCTATCATGGACGCACAAGGAAACGCTGCACGGTACGATGCGGCGATCGACCAAGGAGGCTGGTCATGGTGGAATTTTTTGCTGGGTTGACGGCGATCGAGAAGTTCTACATCGGGTGTGCCCTGTTTGGCGGGGCAATGTTCCTCCTCCAGACCGTGCTTATGCTGCTCGGAATCGATGGCGGGGACAGCCATACCGGCCTGGCTGATGCGGATATCAGCTTCAAGTTCATCTCGCTGCAGGGCTTGACCGCGTTTTTCATGATGTTCGGCCTGGTCGCGTTTACCCTTTCACGCCAACACGGTGCGTCGCACCTGGTGGCCGTGGGCAGCGGTGCCGTTGCCGGCGTATTCACGACCTGGTTTATCAGCAGGTTGTTTGTCTTCATGAAGCGGTTGCAGGCCGATGGCACCGAGCGCATTGAAAACGCCGTGGGTCAGGAGGGTACGGTGTACCTGACGATCCGCGCCGGACAATCGGGCCAGGTGCAGATCAGTTTCCAGAACCGGCTCCGCCACCTGAACGCGGTCGCGGAGGACGGTGTGGAGATTCCCACCGGGGCGCGGGTCAAGGTGGTCCGCATCATTGCCGGCAACACGCTTTCCGTACGCAAGGTTTAACCATCCCGAGGAGCTGACCATGGATATGTGGCCGTTGATCATTATTGCCTTTGCCGTCCTGATTATTTCCACCGTGGTCTTCCTGGCCACCCGGTACAAGCGGTGTCCGTCGGACCAGATCCTGGTCATCTACGGCAAGGTGTCCGGCAACCAGTCGAGTGTCTGTATGCACGGTGGCGGTGCGTTGGTGTGGCCGTTGATCCAGGATTATGCGTTCCTGAGCCTGACGCCGATGACCATCGGGATCCCGCTGCAGAATGCGCTGTCGCTCCAGAACATCCGCATCAACGTGCCCAGCACGTTCACCGTCGGTATCAGCACCGATCCGTCGATCATGAACAATGCGGCCGAGCGTTTGCTCGGGCTGCCCAAGCATGCGATCGAGGACATGGTGAAGGAGATCATCTTCGGCCAGCTCCGCCTGACCGTCGCGTCCCTGACCATCGAGCAGATCAACCAGGACCGCGAAAGCTTCCTCGAGTCGATCCGCAAGAACGTCGAGCCCGAGCTGAACAAGGTCGGGTTGTACCTGATCAACGTCAACATTACCGACATCACCGACGAGTCGCAGTACATCGAGAGCATCGGCAAGAAGGCGGCGGCGGAGGCGATCAACCGCGCCAAGGTCGATGTGGCTGAACAGGACAAGACCGGTGCGATCGGCGAGGCCGAGGCGGTGCGGGTGCGGACCATCCGCGTGGCCGAGAACCTGGCCGAGGCGGCGAAGGGCGAAAAGAAGGCCGAGGCGATGCAGCGTATCTATGTCGAGGGACAGGAGGCCGAGGCGGTCGAGGGCGAAAACAAGGCCCGGGCGAACATTGCCGATGCCAATGCCGCCCTGGTGGTCAAGCAGGCGGCGGCGATGCAGCTTTCCGAAGTGGCCAAGCGCGAAGCGATGGTGGAGATCCAGAAGGCGCAGTACCGGGCCGAGCAGGAGCGCCTGACCGCCGAGGAAGTGGTGAAGCGCGAGATCGAGAAGCGCAACATCGAGATCATGGCCGAGGCGAATGCCGAGAAGGTGCGCCGCGAGGCGCGGGGCGATGCCGATGCAATCCTGATGAAGTTCGAGGCCGAGGCCAAGGGTGTGCAGCAGGTGCTGGAAGGCAAGGCGGCGGGTTACCAGGTGCTGGTCGAGAGTTGCGGCGGCGACGCCAAGGCGGCTGCGACCTTCCTGCTCGTCGAGAAACTCGAGGATCTGGTGGCCCGCCAGGTCGAGGCGATCAGCAAGCTGAAGATCGACAAGATCACCGTCTGGGATTCCGGGGCGGGTGACGGCAAGGGTTCCTCCACGTCCAACTTCGTCTCGAACCTGATCAAGAGCGTGCCGCCCCTGCAGGACATTGCCGCGATGGCCGGCGTCGAATTGCCCGCGTACCTGGGCCGGGTGATCGAAGATCCGAAGGCCGCGGCGGCCGCGCCTGCGAAACCGGCCGCGCCTGGCGGAGTCGCTTGATCGAACGCACCGTGTTAAGACATACAAAAGGAGTAACCCATGAAGGTCCGTGGTCCCTGGTTGAGGTCGGTGGTGGTGCTGGGCATGATGTTGGTGTCTGCCATGGGGGTTGGCTGCGACAGTGGTGGCGGCGAGGACAAGGATAACAAGCCGGGTGCACCGGTCGCCATCTCCGGCGAATCAACCCTGCGCGTGATCGTGTCGGACGACATCACGAATGTCTATTTCGATGGCGACTACCTGGGCACGGTCGCTCCGGGCGAAACCCGCGACTACGATGTCCCGACCGGCACGCACAAGGTGAAGTTCACGAATGCTGAAAAGGACAACCAGAAGCCGGGCTCGCTGACCATCGACTTCATGAAGGATACCATTCATCCGGTTACGGTACGTTGGAAGGAAGAAGACAACTCGATCTTCTGACCCGTGATCCCGGCGGGTTCGTCCGCTGATGGCCGGTCCGGCGGTTGTCGGATGCAGCAAGGGGGTGCTGATCCATCGCTCAGCACCGTTACCGGTCCGCGTTGATGTGCAGGTGGAGGTGATTCGTTCGTAAACAAGGCAAGGAGGGTCTGCCATGAGGATGCGTACGTGTGGATGGGTGTTGCTCGGTTTGATGGGAGCGGGTGCCGGATGGGCCGACTACCTGGGCGCGGAAAAGCTGCTGGCTTCGTTGGCGGTCGAGCCTGCTCCGGTGGAGAAGGCCGATGGTGCCACCGTCTGGCTGAATGACCTGAAGGCGTTGGAGGATGGCGCTTCCGCGCTTGCTGCGGATGAAGCGGCCCGCGCCTGGCTGGACTTGTATGACCGGTTGCTTTCCCTTCGACGCCAGGATCTGGTCGCGTTCGCATCGTCCGAGGATCAGGCGCCGTCCATGGCCCGGCTGATCCTGGCCTTGCCGTCGCCCGAAGCGTGGGATGCGTTGGCGGGATTGGTCGATGCCCGTCCCGAACCGAAGGACCCGGCCCGGCGGTCCCTGGAATCCCTGTTGCGGATGCTGGTCCATACGCTGACCGGGCAGACCGGTGCTTTCATGACCGAGGCGGAGTCGCTGATCAAGCGCCTTGGGGATGAAGGCAAGGAGGGGTTTGGTTCCTACCTGGTCGATCACGTCGTCAAGGTCATGAAGGCAAAGGCGTTGATTGCCGGTGATGCGTCGATGGTGGTGGCTTTTCTCGAGCAGGACATCGCGGCGCGTCAGGTGGGCGACGAGGACGAGGAGGAACTCCAGCTTCCCGACCTGGTGACCCTGCTGGGGGCTGAGGAGGCGGAGCGTTTGCTGCGGCAGGCCCTGGTGCTTCCGAACACGACGGTAACCATCCGCCACGGATCGGCGACCAAACAATTGGCCCGTGAACTCGCCGTGGAACTGGTGCCGCAGATGCGGTCACCGCAGTGGGCGATGGCCCATTCCCTGGATGGCCTGAACCTGTTCGAGGCGTTGCAGCAGGCGTTCCCGGAGGGCGACGTGGCCAAGGATCCGGCGGGCAAGGAACTCGTCACCATGAACACGATGTTCCGGCAGGTCATGGGTTCGTTGAGCCGGTCGGTCCGCGGCTCGGTCGCGCGCGATCTGGAGCGTTCACCGCGGCAGCGGGCATTTCGCACGGCGCAGGGATATTACCTGCTCGGGTTGATCGTGGCCGACCGGATCGAGGATGCGCACCGCGTCGCTGCGGCCATCCCCGAGACGATGCGCGAGCAGGTCCTGTCTGATGATGTGTTCCGGCAATTGGAGCAATACGGCTACACCGGGCAGGTCCAGCAGTGGCTGGAGCGTGTGCTGGAGGAGGATCCCGGCCGGCCCTTCTGGAAGTACTACATGCACGTGTCGGTCAAACTCGGGAAGGGTGATGCGATGGTGGCGTTTGTCGATCGGTACGCCGCGAGCGAGCAGGTGTCGCAGGAGCAGCGCGAGGAACTCGATGCGTTGTTGCAGGATGCCCGCCTTGCCGTTGATCAGGTCGATGAAGGCGTGGCGCTGTTGCGTTCGCGTCTGGCCGATGCGGTAAACAACCAGAAGGAAACGGCGGTTGAGCTCGGGTTGACCTTGGCCCGCCTGGGTCGGCTGTTGCAGCAGGAATCCTGGGTCGAGGAAGGGCTGGCGGCCGCGCAGGCCTTGCTGTTTGCGCCGGGTCGGGAACGCGGATTCGGGAGCAGCGACGTGTCATCGCTGGTCCACCTGCTGGTGGCGACCGGACGCGGACCCGAGGCCGAGGCCCTGCTTCAGCAAAGCCTGAAGGAACATCGGGCCGCCCGGGATTCAGACTATGGCTTCATGTCCAGTTACGGGATGATGCAGGATATGGCGACGCTGGCGGGATTGTACCATGCCGCCGGGCGGTTTGATGATGTGGTGGTGTTGCTCGACCGCAACCCGTGGTGGGGCGTGGCCGATCTGGCCGACCTCGCCGGGTCGTATTTCGGGTATGGCTTCGGGGGAAAGAGCGAATCGTTTCCGTCGATTTCCGTGATCGCTGCGGATGCCCTGCGTGCCGCCGGAAGGGAAGCCGAGGCGGTACGGATTCTCGAGGCGGAGCTGCTGCGCAGGGGCGGGTATGATCCGGCCTATGAGCGGTTCGTGGCCATCAAGGGCCTGGCTGCAGTGGAGCACCTCGACCGCCTGTATGCGCTTGATCCATACGAGGAACGGCCGTTGATCTGGAAAGCCCATCTGCTCCGGCTCGACGGTCAACTGGATGCGGCCAAGGCCGTGGCGCAACAGGCCGTTGCGGTGGATCCGTCGGATGGTGAACAGGGTCGGGGTACCCGGATGCGCGTGTACGAGGAGTTGGGTGCCATGGCCGAGGCGCAGGGTGACGGTGAGCAGGCGGCATTCCTGGCCGGGGTGATCCGGGCCATCCGGTTGTCGGAGGAGGCGGATGCGTTTTACGACGCCGGCTTGATCGCGCGCGGGGTGGCTCTCTACGAGGAAGCGTTGGGGTATTTTGCCGATGCGTATTGCATCCAGTCGCGCATGGCGATTCAACTGGAGGAGCTCGGTCGCCTGGACGAGGCGGAGCGTCATTACCAGCGAGCCTATGAGTTGATGCCGGACAGTTTCGGGAAGGTGGAAAGTCACTGTTTCGGGTGCGAAGGCGCGTTTGACAGTCCGCGGGCGCAGGGAATCGCCGAGCGCGTCTTCACGTCCCTGGTCGAGCAGAACCCGGAAAAGCCGCAGGTCCATTACCTGCTTGGATACCTGCGGATGGAACAGGGCCGTTATGCGGAGGCGCTGGATTCGTTCCGGCAGGCGACGGAACGTGCGCCGGATTACCTGAATGCGTGGAAGAAGATGGGCGAACTGGGGGAGTACATGCAGGTTCCGGTTGAGGATCGGGATGCCGTGGTCTTCACGGCGTTACGGCTTGATCCGTTGTCCCGCCACGGGCGACCGGACATCGATCAGGTGCACGACCTGCGCGCCTTGTGGCGGGTCGTCGAGGCGACCCGGGCGAAGGTCCCTGAACCGCCTAAGCAGGTGTATCCCTTGGCGGCCAGCGCGCAACGTCTCGAGGAGGAGAAAAAGATGGAAGGCGATGCCCGGCGAAGGGGTCGGTACCGGCCCTCGTTCCGCATCTCATCGAACGATTCGATCCGGACTCCGGGCGCGATGATCGCGTATCACGAGGTGATCCGGGAGCTTGTGCAGATGATGCAGCAACAGATCAGCATGTCTGCCTATCGCTGAGGCGGGTGCTTCAGCTCTTGCAGGTGCAGTTCTCGGCACAGGTGCAGTCGGCGCCACCTTTGCAGTTGCAGGCCGATTCGGATTTCTTCGAGCAGATGCTGCAGCAGCCGCTGCACAGGGCGATGGCGGCGATGGACAGGGCGATCATGATCGATTTCATGGTATGCTCCTTCTTACCAAAACCGTAACGTGCCGGTGGCGACATGGCGAGTGCGATTATGGGCTCTCGTTGCCGGTGCGGCCGCGGGCGGCGCGCAGGTGTTCCGGCAATTTCTTCAAGGCCGCCCATTGGCGCAATGTTTCCTGGTGTTCGCGGGCGGGGTAACCGACCACGGTCTGGCCGGCGGGCACATCGGCGGTGACACCGGAGCCGCCGCCGATGCGGGCACCGCTGCCGATGGTGGTGTGGTCCTTGATGGCCACGCAACCGCCGACCATCACGCCGTCGCCCATGGTGACGGAGCCGGCGACGCCGGTGCAGGCGGCGATGACACAACAACGCCCGATGCGGCAGTTGTGTCCGATCTGCACGAGGTTGTCGATCTTGGTGCCGTCGCCGATGACGGTGGCGCTGAATTTACCCCGGTCCACGCAACTGTTGGCCCCGATCTCGACCCCGTTGCCGATCTCCACCGAGCCGATGTGGGGAATCTTGACGAGGCTGCGCCGGTCGGCGGACGGCCGGTAGCCGAAGCCGTCGGCCCCGATGGACACGCCGGCATGCAGGATGCAGCCGTGGCCGATCCGGCAGCGGTCGCGCACGACCACGCCGGGCCACAACACGCAGCCGTCGCCGATGACGGTTTCATCGAGGATGGTGACATTCGGGTACAGCCGGGTGCCTTGGCCGATGCGCACGCCGGGCCCGATATAACAGCCGGCGCCGATGTATGCGCCTTGGCCGATGGTGGCGGTCGGATCGACGTGGGCGGAGGCATGGATACCGGCGGGCAGGGTGGCGGCAGGCAGCTCGAACAAGGCGAGGGCTTCGGCCATGGCCAGATCGGCGTTGGCCACCCGGATCAGGGCGCGGCCGGGGCCGGGTTCGACAGGGAGGTCGGCGTTGACGATCGCGGCGGATGCGCGGGAGGTCTCCCACTGGGGGAGGTAGCTGCGGGAACCGATGAAGGTGAGCTGGCCGGCAGCGGCGCGTTCAATCTGTTCGATGCCGTGGATGTCGAGGGTTGCGTCACCGGCCAGGGTGCCTGACAAACGTTCGGCCAGTTCGCGGATGGTGTAGGTGGTAATGGGTGCTTCCTTAAAAGGCCATCATACATAGATTGTGGCGCGAAAGCGATGATCAATCGCGGCGCCGTGGTCAAGCCGGGCGCAGGCCTGGGTTTCTGATCTGAATATAGTCATCCTGCAAGCGAGAGGCCAAGAGCGCGGTATTTGATGATACCTGGATTCTTCAGGCCGCAGAACGGCTGCCGGATTCACCGCGCTTTCTGCGTTGGAGCAGCGGGGGCGGACACGAGTCCTGCCCCCGCTGCTCCGCCTTGAAATCACGGCAAATCCGGCAACCGTTCTGCTATCCCGCTGGTGCGGGATACCTGAAGAATCCAGGTGGTCACGCATCGTCTCGCTTCGCTCGCCGATAAAGGCAGGGATCATCATCTTGCCCCTATTCAGATCCAGTGCGTCGCGTCAGGAATCGTTTACATAAGCCTTGGCGTTGAATCGGTCTCGCGGGAGCTCGACCCTCCGGCACGTCGAAAACGGATGTGCC
>CALMUP010000004.1 GCA_937872895.1 uncultured Verrucomicrobiota bacterium | reverse complement strand
CCTCGCCCAGCGTCTTGCTCGCGTTCAGCGTCTCGGGAAGGTCCTCCGGTGCGCCGGGGATTTCCTTCGCGAACGCAATCAGGATTTCCAGCCGCTTGATCGAGTCGATGCCGAGGTCCGATTCGATGTTCAGGTTCAGGTCCAGCATCTCCATCGGATACCCGGTGCGCTCGGCGACCAGCGCAAGCAGGCGGGCTTTATGGTCAACGGTTACCGCGCCAACGGGCGCGGCTACCGGTGCCGAAACGGGAACCTTGGCTGTAGCGGCGCCTGCAGGCACCGACGGAGCGAACGAGGCGACCTTGCTCAGCACCTCGCCCAGCGTCTTGCTCGCGTTCAGCGTCTCGGGAAGGTCCTCCGGTGCGCCGGGGATTTCCTTCGCGAACGCAATCAGGATTTCCAGCCGCTTGATCGAGTCGATGCCGAGGTCCGATTCGATGTTCAGGTTCAGGTCCAGCATCTCCATCGGATACCCGGTGCGCTCGGCCACCAGCGCGAGCAGGCGGGCTTTGTGGTCAACCGATGGCTCGGATGCGACCGGTTGTGGAGCCGGGGTGCCCCCTGGCCGGGCCGGCCCACCTTGGACGGGCGCCGGAGCACGTGCAGGAGCAGGAGTTGCGGGCGGCTTCGGACGTGCTGCCGACATCGGCATGTTCGAAACGGCTGGCACGCCACCGAGTGCCTCCATAGCGGCCGCATCGCCGCCGAGGAAGGCGAACATGACATCGCGTTGCTGCTTGAGGAAGTCGCCCATCAGCTTCTGGTACTTCACCATGACATCGGCGAGCGGGTGTCCGCCGGGCACGGAAGGCAAGGCGACCGCGTTGCCGGCGACCGGCGCGGCAGGGGCGGCGGCGACCGGGGCGCTGCGGACTTCGCCGGCCTTGACGAGATCCACTTTCGTGCGGACCGGGCGCGATTGACTGGCCGGCCAGGCGCGATCGGGGGCGACCCACCAGGCGACCGGGCTCTGTTTCGCGGGAGGCGTGACCGGCAGCAGGGTGGCCGCATCAAGTTCGGTGGTCGTGCGTCCGGCGAAGAACCGGTCGAGGTGGACATCCACACCCGCCACGGCCAACTGGGCGAGCGATTGCATCAACTGGTAGAGGTCGTGGCGCGGCGACTTGGCGTCGGTCGCGACCGCGACATGCGGCTTGTCGTGGAGGATCTGGCCGACGAGGTTGGTGAGCACATTGCCGGGGCCCACCTCGATGAAGATGCGCGCGCCGTCGGCGTACATGCGTTCGATCTGTTCCACGAAACGGACGCTGCCGATCAGGTGGTCGGTCAGGGTCTCGAGCAGGTGCGCCTGGTCGGTCGGGTACGGGGCGGCGAGCAGGTTCGAGTACACCGGGGTCGTCGGCTTCTGGTAATCGATCGCCTTGAGCTTGCGCCCGAGGAAATCCCGCGCGGGCTGGATGATCGGCGAATGGAAGGCGCAACTGACCGGGATGAAACGGCACTTGAGTCCGGCCGCTTCGAGTTTTTTCGCGGCGGCCTCCAGGTCGGCCTTCAAGCCGGAGATGATCGTCTGGGAAGGGCTGTTGAAGTTCGCGACGTACACGCCGGGCACGTCCTTGATGATCGTCTTGAGGTCGGAGGCCTTGCCCTTCACGGCCATCATCGTGCCGAGGTCGCCGGTGGCGGATTTCAGGATGCTGGAGCCGCGGTCCTCGAGGATCTCGTACAGGGTGTCCTCGGGGAACACGCCGGAGGCGCACAGGGCCGAGTATTCGCCGGAGCTGTGGCCGGCGGTCATGTCGGGTTTGATGCCGAGCTGGCCGAGGATCTTGTGCATGCCGATCTCGGTCACGCCGAGCGAGGGCTGGGCGATGTTGGTGACGGTGATCGCGCGCATCGCCTCGGCTTCCTCGGCCTCGCTGAAGCGGGCCGGCGGGTACATGTAGTCGCTCAGCCGCTTGTCGAGGCGGTCCTTGAGCAACACATCGGCGCGGGCGAGGCCGTCGCGCAGTTCGGGAAAGAGGATGGCGAGGTCGCGCATCATGTCCGGGCGCTGCGATCCCTGGCCGGGGAACAGGAAGGCGATCTTGTCGGCGGCGGCGCGGGAAGCGCTGCCGACGTAGATGCCGCGCGGATCCTTGAACGCGGGGGTGCCGGTGGCGACCTGTTTCAGCGCGGTGGCCAGCTTGTCGCGCAGGTCGTTCACGTTTTCCGCGACGATGGCCAGGCGGTACGACCCCTTGGTGCGGACCTGGTCCACCTGGCGGGCGAGGTCGCGCAACGCGGGGGCGGAGGTCAGGTTCGTCAAGGCCTGGAGAAAACTGCCAGCCAGCTTGGCCACCTGGTCGGCCGAGTTGCCCTGCCAGATGAACAGTTCGCAGGGCCAGGTCTGCAGGGCGAATCCGGACGCGGCCTGTTCGCCGGTGTATTCCTCGAGCACGGCGTGGAAATTCGTGCCGCCGAAGCCGAACGAGTTCACCCCGGCACGGCGCACCGCGCCGCGCGGGATCCACGGGCGGGCCTCGGCGTTGACATACACCGGGCTGGCCGGGTCGCGCATGACCTCGGCGGAGGGACGTTTCACGTTGATGGTCGGGGGGAGCACCTTGTGGTGCAGGGCCAGGGCGGCCTTGATCAGGCCGGCCACGCCGGCACAGCCCTTGGTGTGGCCGATGTTCGACTTCACCGAGCCGACGCCGCAGGCCTTGGCGGGCACACCGGCCTCCTTCATCGCGATGGCCACGCTTTCGGCCTCGGTGCCATCACCGAGCACGGTGCCGGTGCCATGGGCCTCGACCAGTTCGACGGTACCGACCGAAAAACCGGCCATGTCGTAGGCGCTCTTCAACGCGCGCAACTGGCCGGGGGTGCGGGGGGCGGTCAGGCTCTTGCCGCGGCCGTCGCTCGAACTGCCCACGCCGCGGATCACCGCGTAGATGCGGTCGCCATCCTGCTCGGCGAGGTCGAGGCGCTTCAGGATCAACGCGCCGATGCCTTCGCTGATGCAGATGCCGTCGGCCGCCTCGTCAAACGGGCGGGATTTCCCGTTCGGGCTCAACGCCTTGGTCTTCGAGAAGCAGAGGAAGCCGTGCGGGTTCATCAACGTGTCGGCCGCGCCGACAATGGCGGTGGTGGCCTGGCCGCTGGTGATTTCGCGCACGCCGATGTAGACCGCGGTCAACGCGGACGCGCAAGCGGCATCGACGGTGAAATTCGACCCGCCGAGGTTCAGGCAGTTCGCGATGCGCCCGGTCACCACGTTCGGCAACACGCCGGGGAACGAGTCCTCGGTCCATTCGGGCAGTTGGCGGAGGATCTCCTCGGGCACCCGTTCCATGAACAGCGGCAGGCCGGCGCGGAAGCCGTAGCTCAAGCCGAAATCGCCCATGCCGCCGGCCAGGCCGTAGATGCAGGCGGTGCGTTCGCGGTCGAAGTCGCGCTCGGCATAACCGGCATCGGCCAGGGCACGCGCGGCGGCCTCGAGGGACAGGAGCTGGACCGGATCGATCGACTTCAGGCTGTTCGGCGGGATGCCGAACTTCATCGGATTGAACAGCACGGGATCAATGAAGCCGCCCCACCGCGAATAGATCTTGTCGCGGGCATTCTTGTCGGCATCGAAGTAATCCTGCCAGGCCCAGCGGTCGGCCGGGACCTCGGTAATGCAGTCCCGCTTGTTCAGGATGTTCTCCCAGAACGCCAGCAGGTCGCCGGCTTCGGGGAACACGCAGCTCATGCCGATGATCGCGACGCCCGGGGTCGCCGCCCGTTCCGCCACCTCGGCGGAAGCCTTTTTCGATTTCTTCGTGGTAGCCATGGCCCACTTCCTTCCCTATACAGGGCACAGTTTTCCCTGATTGCATGCCTCCGGTTCGAACGCCGCGAAAAGGGCGGTCCTTCGATAACCATAACCACATCCGCGAGGCCTGTATGCCGACGCACCGGCATGGTGGGGAAATACAACCGTCCCAAGCGGTCCATCCTAGCCCAACTGAACGGATTGTATCAATTTAAATGAATGTTAGGTAACGGGTAGGCCGGTCCAGGGACTGGACAGCGGAGTTGCTCGCGTTTCCAGGGATTGGAAAGACCATTACCCCTTGCTGTGGTTACGGTTACCCAGGAACAATGGCCCGTTTGATCGGCCGGTCCCAGCCCGGTTGTCCCGTGGGTTTGGGGCGGGGCCACAGGCCGGGGCCCATCTCGACCATGCCGTGGTGGGTCCCGTAGTCGCCGAGCAGGTTCAGGTAGGGGGCGGCATCGAAGGCCTCGGCGCCGCGCACGCCGGAACCCTTCCAGTCGCCGCGGGCGAGCAACTCGAGGGCAACCACCGGACAGACCGCGGTTTGCCACAATACGGCCTGGGAACCGTACTCGCGCATGGTCGTCTCGTTGTCGGCGACGTGGTAGAGGTACACCTCGCGCGGTTTGCCGTTGAAGGAGCCCTTGACCCAGGTGCCGGCACAGGTCTTGCCGTGCATCAGGTGGCCGAGTTTAGCCGGGTTGGGCAGGACGGCGGCGAGGACATCGCGCGGGGCAACGCGGACATCGCCGACCCGGATCTTCTCCTTGCTGTCGAGGCCGAGGTAGGCGAAGGTCTTGAGCCAGTCGATGAACTCCGCGCCGAGGCTGTACTTGAAGGTCACGCGCTTGCAGGGGATTTCGCGCGGGATCAAGACGACCTCCTCGTGTTCCACGTTGACGCACTCGTAGGGTCCGATGCCGGCCGGGAAGTGGAAGACCTCGGGTTCGCTGAAGCATTCGGTGGTGAACAGGCCGCGGTCGGCCTCCCAGATCAGCGGAGGATTGAGACATTCCTCGATGGTGGTCCAGATGGAGAAGGTCGGGGCGAAGTCAAGGCCGTCGATCGACAGGTTCGAGCCGTCGCGCACGCCGATCTCGTCGATGGTGTCGAACAGGTTGTCGGCCGCATACCGCGCAAACACATCGCTCAATCCCGGTTCCACACCCATGCCGACCAGGGCCAGCAACCCCTTTTCCTTCCATGCCTCCGAGGCCGCCAACTGCTCATGGCCGAGCGGGGTCCCGACTTCGCCGTACGGGTTGGTCGGATGCGGCTCGCTGAGGTTCATCGCGAGGTCGATGTAATGGCAGCTCGCGGCGAACGCGGCGTCGAAGATCGGCTTGTTCATGCGCGGATCGCAGGCGTTGACCACGATGTCGGCGCGGGTCTTTTCGATCAACGCCTTCACCGCCGCCTCGTCCCGGGCATCGACCTGTTCGGCGACGAACTTGCCCGGATCATCCAGCTTGCTGATCGCATCCTGGGCCCGGGCCAGCGACAGGTCCGAAAGGATGAACGAATCGAAAAAATTGCGCGTTTCCGCGATGGAAGCCATCGAAGCCCCCACGCCGCCCGCTCCGATCACCAGGACTTTCATGAATCACCTGAGGGTTTGCGTGTACTGCGTGTTCGCCCACCGGATGGTCGACGGGCTACATGTCCAAGATACCCGCACGGCTCGATAGAGGCAAGGAAAGCCGCCTCCCGATGAAACGCTTAACCGGCGGAGCCACTTTTTTCTCCGCCCTCCGTTTTTGTGTTCGCCCGTTGCCAACCGGCACTTTATGCTACAACGAGCGAGCGGGCGTTACCCCCTCGCAGCACGACCATCATGCCCTTGGATCGTCAACGACTTGCCCGACGGCTGAACGGCGAACGCGAACGGTTCGTCCGCGAACATCCCGCCTCGCAGGCCCTGTTCGAGCGGGCGAAAGGAAGCCTGCTCGCCGGCGTTCCGATGCACTGGATGGTGCGCTGGGCCGGTGACTTCCCCCTGTTCGTCGCCCACGGCCACGGGGCGCGGTTCACCGATATCGATGGCCACACCTACCTCGATTTCTGCCTCGGCGACACCGGCGCGATGACCGGCCACGCCCCGGAACCGACCATCCGTGCCATGGCGCGCCAACTCGAACAGGGCCTGACCTTCATGCTGCCGAACGAGGACGCAGTCTGGGTCGGCGAGGAACTGTCCCGGCGCTTCGGCCTGCCCTACTGGCAGATCGCGATGACCGCCACCGATGCCAACCGGTTCGTCATCCGCCTCGCCCGCCGAATCACCGGCCGCCCGAAAATCCTCGTGTTCAACTGGTGTTACCACGGTTCGGTGGACGAGACCTTCGCCACGCTCCAACCCGACGGATCCGTCGGCCCCCGTCCGGGGAACCTGGGTCCGCCGGTCGATCCCGCCACCACCACCAAGGTGGTCGAATTCAACGACCTCGCCGCACTGGAGCGCGCCCTTGCCGACCGCGATGTCGCCTGTGTGCTGACCGAACCCGCGCTGACCAACATCGGCATCGTGCTGCCGGATCCGGGATTCCACGCCGCCTTGCGCGACCTGACCCGCCGGACCGGCACGCTGCTGGTCATCGACGAAACCCACACCATCTGCGCCGGCCCCGGCGGCTACACCCGGGCACACGGGCTCGAACCCGATTTCCTGACCATCGGCAAGCCGATCGGCGGCGGCATGCCGGTCGCCGCCTACGGCATGAGCGCGGCCGTCGCGGAGCGCGTGCAGGCGATGATCGACCGCGACCTCTCCGACACCGGCGGCATCGGCGGCACCCTTTCCGGCAACGCCCTCGCCCTCGCCGCGATCCGCGCCACCCTCAGCGACGTGCTCACCCCCGCGGCCTACGCGGCCACCATCCCGCTCGCCACCCGCTTCACCGACGGCGTCGCCTCGGTCATCCGCGACCTCGGCCTGCCCTGGATCGTCAAGCAACTCGGCTGCCGCGCCGAATATTGGTTCCGCCCCACCCCGCCGCACAACGGCGGCGAGGCGGTCGCGGCCATCGATGCCGACCTCGACCGCTACATGCACCTGTGCGCGCTCAACCGCGGCATCCTGATGACCCCGTTCCACAACATGGCCCTGATCGCCCCGCAGACCACGCCGGACGACATCGACCACCACACCCGCGTATTCCGCGAAAGCGTGGAGGCGATCCTCGCGGATTAAACGTTTTTGAACGAAAGATTCATATACCGGTGCGCTGCACCGTGGTAGGATACGACATCATGGCGACGATGGATAAATCGGTTCCCGCCGTAGAGACCGTCGAGGTCGTCCGGACCTTCGGCACCGCCCGCGCCCTCGACGCGGTTTCACTCACCATCCGCCAGGGCGAGTTCTTCTCGCTGCTCGGCCCGAGCGGATGCGGCAAGACCACCCTGCTGCGCGCGATCGGCGGCCTCGACTACCCCGACTCGGGCACGATCCGCCTGCTCGGCCAGAACGCCGAGGACATCCCCGCGCACAAGCGCCCCGTCAATACCGTCTTCCAGTCCTATGCGCTGTTCCCCCACATGACCATCGAAGAGAACGTGGGCTTCGGGCTGCGCATGAAGAAGATCCCGAAAGCCGAGGCCGAGGCGCGCGTCAAGAAGGTCATGGACATGGTGCAGATCGCCCAGTTCGCCGGCCGCAAGCCCTCGCAGCTTTCCGGCGGCCAGCGCCAGCGCGTGGCCCTCGCCCGCGCCATCGTCAACGAGCCGCAGGTGCTGCTGCTCGACGAACCGATGGGCGCCCTCGACCTGAAGCTGCGCAAGGAACTGCAGGTCGAACTGCTGACCCTGCAGCGCCGCCTCGGCATCACCTTCATCTGCGTGACCCACGACCAGGAGGAGGCGCTGGTCATGAGCGACCGCATCGCGGTGATGCGCGCCGGCAAGATCGAGCAGCTCGGCGACGCCGAGGAATTGTACGAGCACCCGCGCACCCGCTTCGTCGGCCAGTTCCTCGGCTCGGTGAACCTGCTCGAGGCCCGGGTGACCAGCCGCTCCGGCAAGGACATCCTCGTCGACACGCAACTCGGGCCGCTGCGCATCGACAGCTCGACCCAGCGGAGCCCGGCCTGTGCCAACCCGAACTTCCACGTCGCCATCCGCCCGGAGAAGGTCGCCCTGCTCTCGCGCAGCGAAGGCCCCGGCGAAAACCGCATCCCGGTCAAGGTCCAGCAACTGATGTACATCGGCTCGGAGACCCACTACGACCTTGACGCCGGGCCGCAGAAACTGTCCGCCGAACTCATGAACGCCAAAGTCGGATCACAAGGCTACGACATCGGGCAGGAGGCCCTCGCCTACCTGCCCCCCGCCGGACTGATCGTGCTGGACGACTGACGTCCCGAACAAACAGGAAATCGTGCAGTGATGGAAGGCCTTATCGTCATAGCGGGCCTGATCACGGTCGTGGTACTGGCCACCGTGATCCTGTCCCGCCATGCCCAGCGCGGCGCCCGCGCCGTTGAACGGGTGCGCCCGCGCGGCGAGATCGAGTTCGGCGAACGCCTGACCGCGCGCGACCACGTCATCCGCTCGGCCATCACCAGCGGACCCGGCATCGCCTGGGTGACCTTCTTCCTGCTGATCCCGCTGCTGGTCATGGGCGTGATGGGCTTTGTCACCAACAACGCCCTGAAGGAATACCAGGCCACCGGCAGCCTCGAGGCCTTCAAGGCCAAGGAGGTCAAGGGCGTCACCACCTCGGCCTTCACCCTCGACAACTACAAGCGGTTCTTCGGCTACGGCCGGCTCGGCTTCAATCCGTTGTACCCGAAGATCCTCTGGCGCAGCTTCAAGCTCGCCCTCGGCACCACGATCTGCTGCATCATCTGCGCCTTCCCGCTCGCCTTCTTCATTGCCGCGATGCCGGCCAAGTACAAGGGACTCGCCCTGACCCTCGCGGTCATCCCGTTCTGGACGAATCTGCTGATCCGCACCTACGCCTGGCAACTGCTGCTCGCCCCGGACAGCCTGATCACCAAGGCGATGAACCTGATCGGCGTCGGCGATCCCGGTTCGCCGCTCTACCCCAGCGCGGGCGCGGTGTTCGTCGGCATGGTCAGCGCCTACCTGCCGTTCCTGATCCTTCCGCTGTACACCGCGGTGGAGAAGATCGACTGGTCGATCGCCGAAGCCGCCTCGGACCTCGGGGCCGACGGCAAACGGGTCTTCTGGTACGCCGTGCTGCCGCAGGTCATGCCCGGACTCGCCGCCGGCATCACCCTGGTCTTCATCCCGGCCATGGGCCAGTACGTCGTGCCCGACCTGCTCGGCGGCGCGAAGATGGACATGCTCGGCAACGCGATCCAGCGCCAGTTCGGCGCAAGCCTCAACTGGCCGATGGGCTCGGCCATCGCCTTCCTCAGCATGGGTGCGGTCATGATCGCCCTGTGGATCTATGCCCGCACGGCGGCCAAACGCGGCGCGGAGGCCCTGCTGTGAGAAAGCTCTCCCCCACGCTGTGGATGACCGCGGGCTTCATGTACATCTTCATGTACGCCCCCATCGTGGTCGTCATCATCTTCTCGTTCAACGACGCGCGGTACGGCGGCCCGTGGCAGGGGTTCACGCTCGACTGGTACCGCCACCTGCTCGACAACGAGAACAAGATCCTCGCCGCGAAAAACACGCTCGAGCTGGCCGCCATCAGCACCGCGATCTCCACCGTGCTGGGCACGCTGCTGGGCTACGGCCTGCGTCGCTACCGCTTCCCCGGCAAGAAGGTCTTCGCCTTCCTGATGTACATCCCGGTGGTCATCCCCGACATCGTCATGGCCGTGTCGCTCGCCCTGTTCTTCCAGTTGCTGCGGCGCAATGTCGGCCCGTTCATCGCCTCGATCTTCGACTTCGATCCGTTCCAGATGGGCATGAGCACGATGGTCATCTCGCACGTGACCTTCCAGATCCCCTTCGTGGCCATTGTCGTGCGCTCGCGCCTGTCCGGCCTGGACCCGGCCATCGAGGAGGCCGCCCACGACCTCGGCGCCGGCACCTGGCAGACCCTGCGCCACGTGACGCTGCCGCTGATCTTCCCGGGCATCCTGGCCGGGGCGATCCTCGCCTTCACCCTGAGCCTCGACGACTTCGTGGTCAGCTTCTTCACCACCGGTCCCGGCGCGACCACCCTGCCCATCCTGATCTACACCTCCGTCAAGCGCGGCATCACCCCCGACATCAACGCCCTGGCCACCATCATCGTGCTGGCCTCGATCGTCGGCACCGTGGCCGCCACCCTGTTGCAACGAAACCCGAAAGAAGGAGCCAAGTGATGAAAAAAACATGGATCAACGCGACGCTCGGCCTCTGCCTGGCGCTGGGCCTGGCCTCGGCCGTGCAAGCCGCCGGCCGGCTGAATGTATTCATCTGGTCGGAATACATGGACCCGGAGATCATCAGCGATTTCGAGAAGAAATTCGACTGCAAGGTCGTCATCGACCTCTACGAGGACAACGAGAGCATGATGGCCAAGCTGCAGAGCGGCGGCGACTCGCTGTACGACATCTGCGTGCCCGGCAACTACATCATCCCGCTGTTGATCCAGCAGAACCTGCTGGCCCCGCTGCGCCACGAGAACATCCCGAACATGAAGAACCTCAGCCCGAGCTTCCAGAATCCCTCGTACGACCCCGGCAACCAGTTTACCGCGGCGTACCAGTGGGGCACGGTCGGCATCTACATGCGCAAGCCGGCCGGCGGCACCATCGACGAGACCTGGGGCCTGTTGTTCGATGCCTCGAAGCAACCCGGACCGTTCTTCCTGATGGATTCGATCCGCGAGATGATGGGCTGCGCCCTCAAATACCGCGGCTTCAGCGTCAACACCGTCAACATCGACGAGTTGAGGGACGTGCAAGCCGTGCTCGCCGACTCCAAGGACCGCTCCCTCGGCTTCGAAGGCGGCGTCGGCGGCAAGAACAAGGTGCTCGCCCGCACCGCCACCGCCGCCATCGTCTACAACGGCGATGCGATCCGCGCCATTGCCGACGACCCGGAAACCGTCTACTTCGTCCCGCGCGAAGGCGGTGTGATCTGGTGCGACAACCTCGCCATCCCGGCCAAGGCCCCGAACCGCGACCTCGCCGAGAAGTTCATCAACTTCATCCTCGAGCCCGAGATCGGCGCCCGCCTGTCGAACTACAACCAGTACGCCACCCCGAACGAGGCCGCCAAGGCGTTCATCACCCCGGAAGACCTCGCCAACCCGGCGATCTATCCGCCCGACGAGATGATGGCCAAGCTGGAGTTCATCAACGATGTCGGCGCCGACACCGAACTGTACGACGAAATCTGGACACAATTGAAATCGGAGTAAGCACCACGACCGTACCGCCGCCCGGCGTGCCCATGGCCCGCCGGGCGGCTTTGCCATCACGAAGGAGCCCATCATGCCCCAAGACCTCGCCGCCGCCCAGCAGCTCTCCAGCTACGTTGTCGACCTCATCGGGAAGAAAACCCTGACCCCCGAGGAGAAGAAACGCGTCATCACCGAGTCCGTCCAGTTCTGGACCGACCACGTCAATGCCGGCTTCCTGCAATACCGCAAGTCGGTCAGCACCGACTACACCGCCGTGGAGTGGGAGGACGAAGGCGCGTGCTTCCGCGACATCAACGGCAAGGAATTCATCGACATGCTCGGCGGCTTCGGCATCTACGTGACCGGCCACCGCCACCCGAAGGTCCTCAAGGCGGTCATCGACCAGCTCGGCCGCCAGGGCATCCACTCGCAGGAACTGATCGACCCGTTCCGCACCTACCTCGCCCGCCTGGTCTCGCTGATCACCCCCGGCGACCTGCAGTTCGCGTTCTTTACCAACTCCGGCACCGAGTCGGTCGAGGGCTGCCTGAAGATGGCCATGCTCGCCACCGGCCGCAAACACTTCGTCGGCATGCTCGGCGGCTTCCACGGCAAGACCCTCGGCTCGCTCGGCGGAACCTCCAAGGCCGTGTTCCGCGAACCGTTCCTGCCCCTGCTCCACTGGACCCACCTGCCCTTCGGCAAGATCGACTGCCTGCGCATGTTCCTGAAGGCGATGGATTTCACCGGCGACCGCGTGGCCGCCGTGGTGATCGAGCCGATCCAGGGCGAGGGCGGCATCAACGTCACCCCCGAAGGCTACCTGCCCGCAGTCCGCGAACTGTGCGACGAATACGGCGCAATGCTGATCCTCGACGAGATCCAGTCCGGCATGGGCCGCACCGGCAAGATGTGGGCCTGCGACTGGGACGGCGTCACCCCCGACCTCATGGCCGTCGGCAAGGGTTTCGGCGGCGGTGTCATGCCCATCGGCGCGGTCATCGGCACCCCGAAGACCTGGGAGAAGTACATCGAGAACCCGTTCCTCCATACCACCACCTTCGGCGGCAACCCGGTCTGCTGCGCCGCGGCGATCGCGACCATCCATGTGCTGCTGGAGGAGGATCTCCCCCGCCAGGCCCACGAGAAGGGCGAATACATGCTCGAGCACATCAATGCCCTCGCGAAGAAGTACCCGAAGGTGCTGAAGCTCTGCCGCGGCCGCGGCCTGATGCTCGGCATGGAGTTCATGGACAACGACGTCGGCTACGAGGTGGCCAAGAATCTGTTTGCCCGCCAGATCCTGATCTCGGGCACCTACATCAACGCCCGCGTCCTGCGCGTCGAACCGCCACTGGTCATCTCGCGCGAGCTGATCGACCGGTTCCTCCGCGCGCTCGAGGAATCGCTGCAGCAAGTCTACAAGGAAAAGAACCTGTGAGGTCCGCCATGAAGAAATACAAGAACTACATCAACAACGAATGGGTCGGCACCGCGAGCTACGACGAGGTGTTCAACCCCGCCACCGGACAGGTCATCGCCCACGCCGCCGCCTCGAACGCCCTCGAAGTGGACAAGGCCGTGCAGGCCGCGCGGGCGGCCTTCGATACGGGACCGTGGCGCACCACCACCGCGCAGGCGCGCGGCCGCATCCTGTTCAAGATGGCCGAGGTCGTGCGCAAGTACGCGAAACCGCTGGCCGAACTGGAGACGCGGAACTGCGGCAAGCCGATCGTCGAGAGCGAATTCGACATGGCCGACACCGCGACCTGCTACGAGTACTACGGCGGCCTCGCCACCAAGGTCCACGGCGAAACCCTGCCCGTGCCGGACAACGCGCTGAACCTGACCCTGAAGGAGCCGGTCGGCGTGGTCGCGCTGATCGTGCCGTGGAACTACCCGATGCTGCTCGCCGCGTGGAAACTGGCCCCCGCCCTCTCCGCCGGCTGCACCGTCGTGCTGAAACCGGCCGAACAGACCCCGGTGACCATGCTGGAGTTCGCGAAGCTGATCCAGAAACATATCCCGGAACTGCCGCCCGGCGTGCTGAACATCGTGACCGGCAACGGACCCGAGGCCGGCCGCGCCCTCGTGGAATCGATGCACGTGGACAAGATCGCCTTCACCGGCGGCACCGACACCGGCCGCGAGGTCCTGCACGGCGTGGCCCGGTCGAACCTGAAGAAGGTGTCGCTCGAGCTCGGCGGCAAGTCGCCGAACATCTTCTTCGCCGATTGCGACCTCGACGCCGCGACCGACGGCGCGCTGTTCGGCGTGTTCATCAACCAGGGCGAGGTCTGCTCGGCCGGCTCGCGCATCCTCGTCCAGGAGGACATCTACAAGAAGTTCATCGACCGGATGAAGGAGAAGACCAAGCGCATCAAGCTCGGCGACCCGCTGAAACGCGAGACGAAGATGGGCCCGGTCGTCACCGAGGACCACATGAACCGCGTGCTCGGCTTCATCGAGCAGGGTCGCAAGGAGGCGAAACTCATCGCCGGCGGCGGCCGCCCCCACGGCCTGAAGAAGGGCTTCTTCATCGAACCCACCATCTTCGAGAGCGACAACCACGCGAAGATCGCCCGCGAGGAGATCTTCGGCCCGGTCGTCGCGGTGATCCCGTTCAAGAAGGAGGAGGACGCCGTGGCCATCGCCAACGACACCCCGTTCGGCCTCGCCGCCGCCGTCTGGTCGCGCGACATCTTCCGCTGCCTGCGTGTGGTGAAGAACATCCGCGCCGGCATCGTCTGGGTCAACACCATGCAACCCTGCTACGTGGAGTCGCCGTGGGGCGGCTACAAGCAGAGCGGCCAGGGCCGCGAGATGAGCCTGCACGGCCAGGAGGAATTCCTCGAGACCAAGCAGGTCCACATCAACCTCAACGAAGCGCCGATCGGGTGGTATTAACCCATGACGCCTCACGGCGTCACTACAAACATGTTTGTAGTGCGCCCGTAAGGGCGCATCCAAGCAAAGGAATTCAATATGCCGAGCATATCGATAAAAACCGCCATTCCCGGACCGAAGTCGCAGGAGCTGATGGCCCGTCGCAAGGCCGCGGTGTCGAACAGCCCGTTCATCGTGACCCCGCTGTTCATCGACCACGGCAGCGGCGCGACACTGACCGATGTGGACGGCAACACCTACCTCGACTTCGCCGGCGGCATCGGCACGGTGAATGTCGGCCACGCCCATCCGAAGGTCGTCGACGCGATCCAGCAGCAGGCCGGCAAGTTCCTCCACACCTGCTTCAACGTCGCGATGTACGAACCCTACGTGGCGCTGGCCGAGAAACTGAACCGGATCGTACCGGTGAAGGGCCCCCGCAAGTCCGTGCTGTTCAACTCCGGCGCGGAGGCGGTCGAGAACGCGGTGAAGATCGCGCGCAACGTGACCAAACGCCAGGGTGTGCTGACCTTCGAGCACGGTTTCGCCGGACGCACCTACATGGCCCTGTCGCTGACCAGCAAGGCCGCCCCGTACAAGAGCGGCTTCGGCCCGTTCATGCCCGAGGTGTACCGCCTGCCCTATCCGTACCTCTACCGCAGCACCTTCACCGACGAGAACGCCTACGTGGACCACTGCCTGGCCGAGGTGAAGACCTTCTTCCAGACCCACGTCGACCCGGCCACGGTGGCCTGTTTGTGGATGGAGCTGGTGACCGGCGAGGGCGGTTTCCTGGTCGCGCCGGTACGCTATGTGCAGGGATTGAAGAAGATCTGCGAGCAGCACGGCATCCTGTTCATCGCCGACGAGATCCAGACCGGCTTCTGCCGCACCGGCAAGCTGTTCGCGACCGAACACTACGGCATCGAACCGGACCTGATGACGCTGGCGAAATCGATCGCCGGCGGCCTGCCCCTGTCCGCCGTGGTCGGCCGCGCCGACCTGCTCGACGGCGTGCAGGTGGGCGGGCTCGGCGGCACCTACTGCGGAAACCCGGTGGCCTGTGCCGCCGCGCTGGCCACCATCGAGGTGTATGAGCGCGACCACATTGCCGACCACGCCGCCCAGCTCGGGCGACAGGTCATGCAGCGGCTGGTGAAATGGAAATCCGAGTTCCCGTGGGTCGGCGAGGTGCGCGGCCTCGGCGCGATGTGCGCGATCGAGTTCGTGAAGGACCGCGCGACCAAGGAGGCCGCGAAGGAGACGCTGGCCGCGATCTCGAAGGCCTGCTACGAGCGCGGGGTGATCCTGATCTCGTCCGGCACGAACAGCAACATCATGCGCTTCCTGTTCCCGCTGGTCGCGACGAAGGACCAGATCGACGAGGGGTTGGATGTGATCGAATCCGTCATGCGCGGAATGAAGGCAGGCTGACCATGAACACCATCACCACCATCAATCCCGCGACGAACCAGCCGCTGTCCACCTGGAGCCGGCTTGATGACGACCAGGCCCGCGCCGCCGTCGAGCAGGCCGCCCGGACCTGGCGCGCCTGGCGCGAGGTCCCGCTGGCCGAACGTGCACCGCCCCTGCTCCGTTGCGCCGCCCTCCTGCGTGAACGCAAGGAGGCGCTGGCCGACCTGATGGCCCGCGAGATGGGCAAGCCGGTGCGCCAGGGCATCGCCGAGGCGGAGAAATGCGCCTGGGTCTGCGAGTACTACGCCGCGCAGGCCGCCTCGTTCCTCGAGCCGGAACCGGTGAAGACCGAGGCGCAGAAGAGCTACGTCGCCTTCGAGCCGCTCGGGGTGATCCTCGCCATCATGCCGTGGAATTTCCCGCTGTGGCAGTTCTTCCGCTTTGCCGCACCGACGCTGATGGCCGGCAACACCGTCGTGCTCAAGCACGCGATGAACACCAGCGGCAGCAGCATCGCCATCGGCGAACTGATCCGCGACGCCGGGTATCCGGAAGGCGCGGTGGTCCCGGTAATCATCGACCACCGGCAGATCGAGGCGCTGATCCGCCATCCGGCCATCCGCGGGGTGACCCTGACCGGCAGCACCCGCGCCGGCCAGACCGTCGGCGCGGCGGCCGGGGCGGCGCTGAAGCGCTCGGTGCTCGAACTCGGCGGCAGCGACCCGTATGTCATCCTGGCCGACGCTGACATTGCCGCCGCGGCGGAACTTTGCGCGACCAGCCGGCTGATCAATTCCGGCCAGAGCTGCATCGCCGCCAAGCGCTTCATCGTGGTCGAGGCGGTTCGCAAGGACTTCGAGGAGGCGCTGCTCGCGGCGTTGAAAAAGCGGGTGCTGGGCGATCCGCTGGACAAGGCGACCGATGTCGGGCCGCAGGCGCGGGCCGACCTGCGTGATGAACTGCACGAACAGGTGCGCAAGAGCATCGCCGCCGGCGCGCGCAACCTGCTCGGCGGGGAGATCCCGGCCGGCCCCGGCAGCTATTACCCGGTGTCGCTGCTGACCGGGGTCCGCAAGGGCATGCCCGCCTACGACGAGGAACTGTTCGGACCGGTGGCCGCGGTCATCGCCGCGCGCGACGAACGGGAGGCCGTGGCCCTCGCCAACGATTCGATCTACGGGTTGGGCGCGGCGGTATTCACGCGCGATCTCGCGCGCGGGGAACGGATCGCCCGGCATGAACTGCAAGCCGGTTGCTGCTTCGTCAACGACTTCGTCAAGTCCGACCCGCGCCTGCCCTTCGGCGGCATCCTCGAGTCCGGCTACGGCCGCGAACTCGGCCGCGCCG
Source organism: uncultured Verrucomicrobiota bacterium (assembly GCA_937872895.1). GTDB lineage: Bacteria > Verrucomicrobiota > Kiritimatiellia > CAIVKH01 > CAIVKH01 > CALMUP01. The sequence goes on along the minus strand of CALMUP010000004.1, from coordinate 87,237 downwards.
GCCTGCTCGAATTCGTCAACATCAAGTCGATTGTCGTGAAGTGACGTAGCCGACGATGTGCTGACGGCCAACACCGGTTGCCTTCGGTGGTATCTCAGGCCGGACCACCGGGTGACGCAGCGCTTGAACTTTTTTAGAGGGTTTTCACCCGTTCCGGCCATTTACCCGACGGAGTGAAGCGATCACCCCCATAAAGAATCTTATGTACAAGAAATGTCGGTACATGGCCCTGCTCGCGGCTGCCGCCCTTGATGCGCAAGGGGATCTCTTCACGCAAAGGGTGTGGCAATCACCCCAGGTGGTGGCGGCATCCGCCCGTCATGAAGCGGCCCGGCTTCGCGTTGCGGCATCCGGCCGTTGGGCCGATCCCGAAGTGGAGGGCATGTATAGCGAACGGCGCATGCCCGATGAAACCAATCCCATGTGGGAACTGAACCTGATCCAGCCGCTTCCCCGGCCGGGCGAACGGGCCGCCGACCGCGACCGCGCCCGGGCGGTGCTCGCGATCACCGAGGCCGAATGGCAAGCGAGCGCCAGCATGGTGGCCGCCGAAGCCGCCACCGCGCTGGCCGAGTGGCATGCCGCGAAGCAGCGCGCCGCCCTGCTTCTCGGACAACGGGAACAAACCGAACGGGCCTTGTCTGCCGTGCAAAACCGCCTTGGCGCCGGACAGGGCCGCATCGATGAAGTGCTGGCGCTGCAGAGCCGCCTGACATCGCTGCACCTCGACATCGAAGAGGAATCCTTCATGGCCGCGGAAGCGGAACGTGCCGCACGGCAAGTGCTGGGGCTGGATCCGGACGCGGCGTTGCCGGACTTTTCAGCACCTCGTCCGGAGAGCGTCGCGGTGCACGCAGCACCTGAACGCAGCGCCTTGACGGCGCAACAGGATGAAGCGCGCGCGATGAAGGCGATGGCCCGGGCCGCCGGAAGACCGATGACCGCGGCCGGAATCCGCTTCGAGCGCGAAGAGACCAGCGGAGGCGACGAGGATACACTCGGCATCGCCCTGATGACCGATCTTCCCTGGAACAGCCGTCGATATGCCCGCGCGGACATGGCTGCCGCCGATGCGGAGCTGGCCGAAAAGGACGCGGCGCTGGAAGCTCTGGAACGCCAATTCGAAGCGGATCGCGCTCGTGCCCGGCAACGGATCGATCTGACGGAACGCACCCGGGCTACCGTCAGGGACAACCTGGAGCGGCTCGACCGGGAATACGAGGCCTGGGTCGAATCCACCGGCACTACGGACAGCATGGATGCCTCCTCCGTCCTGATGCTGATCGACCTGCTCGAGCGGCGCACCATGTTGCAGATGCAGGTGATCAACGCGGACCTCCAGTCACAGATCAGCCAGGCCGCGTTATGGCGTTATGTTCCGTTGATGCGAGGAGAAAAGCATGAATAAACCGATCGTTCCATTCGCACTGGCCTTTCTTGTCGGTGCAGCGACCGCCTTGGTAATCCGGTCCGCCCGGCATGAGCCGTATGAAGCCGACGCCCCGAAACCGGAGGTTGTGGTCCCGGCCAACACGCACCATGCCCCGGCACCGACGGAACCGGAACCGGCCGCCTCTGCGGCAGCCCCGGTGAACAACGTCTGCCCCATCTGCGGCATGGATGTGGACCCGGACACTCCGACGGCGATGTACAAGGGCCATGTGATCGGCCTGGGCTGCCGGAATTGTCCGGCGGAATTCGCCGCAAATCCCGCCCTGTACGGTGAGGCGGCCCTGCAGAACAAGGTGGTGGAGGAATGAACGCCAGGACCGCAACATGGATGGCGGTCGGTTTCGTGGCCGGGGCGGCCCTGATCGGCGTGCTGCCGGCGCACCTGCTTTTTGTCGCGCGGGACCCGGGCACGACAGGTAGGGCGACCGGAGGTACCCGCTATGCCTGCCCGATGATGGATTTCATCGGCTACCAGCCCGGAACCTGTCCAGTCTGCGGCATGGACCTCCATCCGGTCACCGCGGGCGACCTGCAGCGCGAACAACAGAAGCGCATGGGACTGGAACTGGCCAAGGTCACCGAGGGTCCGGCGGTCGTCACCGTGCGTGCCTACGGGGCCGCCGAATACGATCACCGTTTTACCCAGGTCGTCATCCCGCGTATCGCCGGGCGCATCGTCAAACGCCACGAGGCCACCTACGGATGTTGCCAGATCATCGCCGCCGGCGCTCCGGTGATCGATCTCTACAGCCCGGAACTCATCGCCGCGCAGGGCGAATACCAGGCAGCCCTCCGGTTGGGCGACACGAACCTCATCCGCAACCTGCGCCAGCGGTTCAGCCGCTGGAACCTGACCGAGGTCGCCGATGCGCTCGAAAAGGGTGGCGGGATCGCCGAAGTCGTGACCATTCACTCCCCGGTCGGCGGTCAGGTGCTGTTGGAGGAAATGGCCGCCGTGGACGAAGCGCTCGAAGTCGGCCGCGAGATCATGCCGGGTGAGCCGCTGCTGCGCCTGGTCGATCCGGACAAACTGGTGCTCGTCGTGCACGTTCCCGAGGCGCGGGCCCGGTTCCTGCGCGAAGGCCAACCCGTGGAGATCGAGAGCGATGACCTGGGCGTCCTGCCCGGCCTGGAGGCTACCATTGGCCGCCTCGCCGCAGAAATTGATCCCGAAATCCGCACCCGCGAAGTGCGCATCTGGCTGGAGGGCGCGCGCGACGTACTGCAACCGGGCTCGCTGGTATCCGCACGGATGCGCGGCGCGCTCGGCCCTGACCTTCGTCCGGCCGACCCCGAAGACGAATCGACCTGGGGCCGTTTCCCGCTTGTGCCGAAAGAGGCCATCCTGTCCACCGGCGTGCGCCATGTCGCCTGGCGCGTACGGGAACGCGGATCAAACGGCCTGTTGCAATTCGCGATCGCCCCCGTCGCACTCGGGCCGCGTATCGAGGACGAGAACGGGAACGACCGGTACGTCGTGCGGGCCGGCTTGGCGCCGGGCGACGAGGTGGCCGCGCAAGGTGCGTTCCTGATCGACAGCCAGGCTCAACTGGCCGGCACCGAGAGCCTGTTGTACCCGACGGGTGCGAACGCCCCCGCCTCCGGACACGCCCACTGATTCCGGTGCGTATGATCTCCTTCGCCATTCGCAACACATTCATCACGCTGGCCGCGGCGCTCGGCCTCACCCTCGCCGGCCTCTGGGCCTGGCGGCAGGTGCCGGTGGATGCCATCCCCGACCTGAGCGACAACCAGGTGATCGTATGGGCCCAGTGGCCGGGCCAGAGTCCGCAGGACATGGACCAGCAGGTCACCACCCGCCTCGCCCGCGAACTGCAGGGACTCCCCGGCGTGCAAACCGTGCGCGGCATGTCCTTGTACGGGGCCAGCTACCTCTACATCATCTTCGAGGAAAGCCGTGACCTGTATGACTCCCGCACCCGGGTGCTGGAACGACTGGCGCAAGTCGAGGGCATCCTGCCGACGGGGGTGCGACCGCGACTCGGCCCCGACGCCACGGCCATGGGACAGGTATTCGCCTTTACGCTGCAAGGTCCGCGCGACATCGAAAGCAAGCGCTACGTGCTCGACCAGGTCGTGGTCCCCGCCCTCCAGTCGGTTCCGGGCGTGGCGGAAGTCGCGCCGGCTGGCGGCGTGGTGCGCGAATACCAGATCGAGGTCGATCCGTTGCGCCTCGAGGAGCAGGGCCTCACGCTCGACATGCTGATGATGGCCGTCCAGCAGGGCGGACGCGACGTCGGGGCGATGAGCGTCGAGCAATCGGGCGTCGAGACCATGATCCGCGGCGCCGGCTTCATCCGTTCGGTCAAGGACGTCGAGGACATCGTGCTGCGCGGGAACCTGAAGCGGAGCGCCGGCGTGCGCGTGGGTGACATCGCCCACGTCCAGCTCGGCGGCCAGTTCCGCCAGGGCCTGCTGGCCGATGAGCACCAGGAACACGTGGGTGCGATCATCGGCATGCGCGTGGGCGAGGATCCGATGACGGTGATCCGCACCGTGAAGCAGCGCCTCGCCGCGCTGACTCCGGCCCTGGCCGGGGAGTCGCTCACCGTTGTGCCGTTTTACGACCGCTCGCAGTTGATCCGCGAAACAACGGAAACCCTGACCGCGACGCTGAAGGAGGCGGTGATCACCACGGTCTTCGTCGTGGTCATTTTCCTGCTCCACGCCCGCGCCAGCTTCGCCGTCGCGATCAGTCTCCCCCTCGGCATGATCTTCTCGTTCCTCGTGATGCACCTGTTCGGCGTCGGCGCGAACATTATGAGCCTGGCCGGCATTGCCATCGCCATCGGCGTGATGGTCGATTTCGGCATCATCATGACCGAGAACATCACGCAGCATCTCGTGGACCTGCAGGAGCGCTGCAAACGCGAGGGGCGTCCGATGCCGACCTCGCCGTTCAACGGGGAAATCACCGACACGGTGGTCACCGCCGCCCGCGAAGTCACGCGACCGCTCGTGACCTCGGCCGCGACCACGATCATCGGGTTCCTGCCGATCTTCGCGCTGACCGACCAGGCCGGACGCCTGTTCGAGCCGCTGGCGCTGACCAAGTCGCTGGCAATCAGCGGCGCGGTCCTGTTCGGCACGTTGCTGGTGCCCCTGCTCTGCCGCCTGCTGCTGCCGCCATGGCATATCCGCAAACCGGCGCTGACCGTGCTCGCTGGATTGGCCGGCGGCCTTGGGTTCGGCTGGTTCATCCGCGACGGCTGGACCTTGCCGATGGATTACGGCCGCTGGGCGCTCACCGTTCCGGGCTGGCTGTTCGCGCCGGTCTTCGCGGCGCTGTGCGCGGGGGCGGTCTGGAAGATCGGCCGCGAGCGGCTGGTCAACTACGAGGAGAATCCGGTCAGCCACGGCATCCACGTCGCCTACGAGTGGGCCTACCGCCATATCCAGCGCCACCGCGTGTTGTTCACCCTGGCCATTGCGACCATGGCCACAACCGGTTACCTGCTCGGCGCGGGATGGAACACCTTGAGCTGGCCGTTGCAGAAACTGTTTACGGCGGCAGGCGCGGATTTCACCCAGACCCGCCTGCACGTTTCGCTGTCCCGCGCCTTCCCCGGCGTGGGATCAAGTTTCCTGCCGCCGCTCGACGAAGGCAGCCTCCTCTTTATGCCCTCGCTACCCGCCCACGGCGGACTGGGCGAAACGCTGCGGGTGATGAAGCGTCAGAACGAATTGATCCGCGAGGTGCCCGAGGTCGAATCGGTCATGGGCAAGCTCGGTCGCGCGGAAACGGCGCTGGATCCCGCGCCGCTCGGCATGATCGAGACTGTCGTGCTGCTCAAGCCCTACCGCGAGTGGCCGGTGCAGGAGATGACCCGGCCGGACGGCTCGACTGAACTCCGTCCACGCACCCTGGACGAGGTGCGTGATGCCCTCGCCGCGCAATCCGATATTCCCGGCGTGGCCCCGAGTTGGCTCCAACCGATCGAGACCCGCGTAGTCATGCTGTCCACCGGCATCCGCAGCCTGCTTGCGCTGCAGGTGCTGGGCGATGATACGGCGGAACTGGAGCGGTTTGCCGAAGCGGCCGAAAAGGTGATCCAGGGTGTGCCGGGCGCCGCCGATGTGCAGATGCAGCGCGAGGGCGGCAAACCCTACGCGGAAATCCGCCTCGATCCGGCCAAGATCGCCCGCTTCGGCCTGACCCGCGAGCAGGTCATGCGCACGGTCGAGTCCGCCCTGGGCGGTATGGCCATCACCTACACCGTCGAGGGGACACTCCGCTATCCGGTGCGCATCCGCTATTTCCGGGAGCGGCGCGACGATAGCGACGAGCTGCCCCTGGTGCAGGTGCCGGTCGCCGAGGGACACGGCGCCATCCCGCTCGCGCAGCTGTTGGCGGCGCCGTCGGTGTACACGCTGCGCTTCGATGGCACGACGGAACATGCACACGGCCTGCTCGCGCGCCTGCCGCTCGGCGACCAGCGCAACTACACCATCCTCGGCCACACGGAAGCGGAGCTCACCGTGGCGGCCGGGGATCCATTGCCCGAGGCAGCCCGACCTTTTGTTATCGGGCGAAAACCCTCGGAGGCAGGCCTCACCTACACCGTCGGACCGATGGCCATCCGTTCCGAGGGCGGGAAGAAAACCCAATACGTTCTGCTCAACACCCGCGGCCGCGGCGAGGTCGAGGTCGTGCGCGATGCCGATGCACGGTTGCGCGAGGCCCTGGCCGCGGGCACGCTGGAGCTGCCGGCAGGAGCGAACTACCGGTGGGTCGGGCGCTACGAGCAGAAGTTGCGGGCCGACGCGATCCTGCGGGTGATCATCGCCTTGTCGATGGCCGTGATGGTCGTGCTGATCTACCTCGGCACGCGCTCCTGGCTGATCACCGCCATCATCATCCTCTGCAATGCGCTGGTCACCACGGCCGGTGGATTCTTCTTCGTCTGGTGGTGGGACGCGGAGATGACCACGGCGGTCGTCGTCGGCTTCCTTGTGCTGCTCGGCGTGATGTTCAACGACGGCATCCTGCTCGGCACCTACATCCAGGAGCAGTTCAGGATCCCGCCAACCACGGTGGACGAGGTGCACCGGCGCGTCTTCCTGGCCGGGCTGCGACGGCGCCGCCCCGCCATCATGACCAATACCACCACGATGTTGTCGTTGATCCCGGTGCTGTGGGCGACCGGCCGCGGCTCCGAACTGATGCAGCCTATGGTGCTGCCGGTCATCGGCGGCATGGTCTTCGACATCGTCTCGCTGTTCTCCGTCCCCGTGTTCTTCACCTGGTACTGGGAGCGGAAACTCGCGCGGGCAGGGAAAACGTAGAACCATCGTGCCTGAATTCGGAAAACGAGTGTTACCACCCGCTCGCGGAGCGCGCTTGCTTTACAACCACTTCGCCAGCGATTCGCGCAAGTGCTGGCGGGCGCGGTACAGCCGGGTTTCCACGGCCTTGGCACTGCACCCGGCGATGGCGGCGATCTCGGCGTGGGACAAGTCCTCGTACTCGAACAGGGTGACGGCCTCGCGCAGGTCGTCGGGCAGGTCAAGGATGGCCGCGCGCACCGCCCGCGCGCGTTCGGTTTGCAGGACATCGTGCCCCGGGGTCCTTTCCTGCACCAGCGATGGATGTTCCTCCCGGTTCGCCGCGCGGTCCAATTCCAGCGCGACCTCCGGATGACGTCGCCGCCAGCGCAGGCGTTGACGGGCCTGGTTGGTGGCGATACCGAAGAGCCAGGTGGAGAACTTGGACTTGGGCCGATAATTCAATCGGGCACGGTACACGGCGACGAAGGTTTCCTGGGTGAGGTCGGCGGCATCGGCTTCGTTGCCGACGTAGCGGATCAGGTAGGAAGAGACACGCGGCGTCCAGCGGTCCATGATCTCGTTCAGGGCGAGGTCTTCGCCATGCTGCAACCGCAGCATGGCCTGGATGTCGGGATCATCTGGAGCATCCTGGGTCATGGATGATGGTGATCGTGCGATGCTTCCATGCGATCGCCCTCGGTAATCAGCGGCAACACCAGCTGCATGTATTCCGACTGCTTTTCCTCATCCAGCAGCTTGGCGACTTCCATGAAATGGGTCAGCATGTTCCGTTTGCACTCGGCCCGCAGGGTTTCGGCGCGCGAAAGCGCCGCGATGATGGCGGGGGTCATCTCGCTTTCGTTCATCACGTATTCAGCCAGTTCATCGTTCACCTCCTCGATGCGGAGGCACATCTCGGCGCAGGCGACGGCATACTCGTTGTGGGCGGCGGTAAATTCGGCAAGCCTGGCGCCTTCGAGTCCCAGCTTGCGGCCCAGCCACTCGGCTGGAGGCTGCTGGATGCGTATGCAGTAGGCGACCACGCCGGCCACGACACAAGCCAGCAGGGTGATGATCAGGACGAGCGACAACCTTTTCATGGCAGCATTTGATAGGCGGCAACCGAAGCCAGGTAAGCCCGGGTCTGCGCGGCTTCCGAGGTTACGGTTCCCACGGCAACTCCGGCCATGATCGCCAACGCCACCAATCCGGACGCCAAGGCCGGCCGAGTCAGCAGGGCAAGCAGCAACTCCATGTTGGACCGCCATCCGGACGGCTCCGATCGTTCGATGCGTTGCCAGACACCAGCACGGATGTCCGAAGCGGCAGGCGTCCTCGGCGTCCATGTTCCCAGCACGTTGTTCAGGTCATTGTCCATATTCAATCCTCCCCCATGCTACATCACCTGGCCGGTTAAGCCAATGTCCGACCAAGGTTTTCCATCAGGTACATTGCCGTCCAAGCCCGATACCCTTGAACTTTGGCGGGGGTGGTCCCGCATAAACGGTAGTTATGGGGACGCCACGCTATACGGCCGGATTCCCGGAGGGGTAAGCCCATTGCTGGCAATATATCCTTCGTGAACAGGAGTCCGGGAGACGCCGTGTGGTGTCTCATGAGGATTCTGAAAGCAAACCAGGAAAGGACGAGATCATCATGAACGCGAAACACTCCGGAATACTGCTGGCCATGTCATTGCTCGTGCTGGCGCTCGCCGGAACCTCCATGGCCCTGCCTCCGGGCAAAGGAACCACGCACAAGAAACTGGCCACCGAGGCCGATTTCTCTGCGCTGAAGTCGGGAGATCGGATCGCATTGGTATGCAAGCAATGCGAAACGGTGTCGACCACTGAAGTCACCGATCCTGAACAGGCAATGGAAATCTGCAAGGAAGGCGCGGTCATACACTGCCCGGAATGCAAATTGGACTACAAAGTCACCCGCAGGGTGAATCCGGCCGGAAAAGTGATCGGCGCCGGCCTGAAGAAGGAAGTTGTCATAGTAAATGCCAATGGCGAGCCGTGCATGTTCTATGCCAAGATTCAATAACTCCGCGCCATTGGACCAGCATGATCCGGAGAGGCAGTCTGCCGCCTCTCCGGCTTTTTGTTGGTGCGCGAAATACGGCGCTCATGCTCGATGAAAATCGGCGATTTGTTCGAGGGTTCTTTCGCTCCGGGGCAATATACTCGCAAGGTTACGAAGAATAGACCGCATCAATAAGGAAAATACGCCATGAAGATTCGTTCATACTTACCGGTTGCCGCTTGTGCGCTTTTGTTGGCGACCGTGCCGACCAACACGGTATTCGCCAACGCGGAACATCACGCTGCGGGCGAGGCCACCGCCGCCGTTGATTCGGCGGAAGCTGTGGCGGCTTATCCGTTGACCACCTGTGTGGTGTCAGGTGACGCGCTTGGCGGAGGGGACATGGGGCCGCCGGTCAATTATGTGCACAAGGAGGAGGGAAAACCCGACCGCCTCGTCCGCTTCTGCTGCAAATCGTGCATCCGGGATTTCAAGAAGGATCCCGCGACCTACCTGAAGAAAATCGACGACGCCGCGAACAAGTGAGGACCGGGAATGGACCTGCTCTTCGGGCGTCTCCATCCGCTGCTGGTCCACTTCCCCATCGCGCTGATCCTGCTGGCTGCCGCGATGGAGGTCGTGAGGATCAAATGGGATCGCCCCACCTTGGCCGTCCTGGTCTCCTTGCTGCTGGCGACTGGTGCGGCGGGATCGCTGGCGGCCAGCGTTACCGGATGGGTATTCGCGCACGACTATTATCCACCGCCATCGGAACAATGGATGCTGGAGCGACACCGCTGGCTGGGCGTGACCACCACGGCCCTGGCTGGAATCGCCGCCGCGGCCGCTTGCCGATGGAGCGAAACGCGCACCGGAAAAGAGCGATGGCTGCGCAGCGGTTTGATCTGGTCGGCCGCCATCGCCGTGACCGTCACCGCGCACTTCGGCGCGCTGATGGTCTGGGGCGCTGACTTTTTCGACGTTATCGCGCCCTAACCGCAGGTGCAGTCGAGGCATCCGTGCCTGCTGCACGCCCGGCAGGTTTTCTCCAGTTCGGCCCTCAGGGCCTTCCGCGCCCGGTGCAGGCGCACATGCAGGGCATTGACGGTAATTCCTAGCGATAACGCGACATCGGTCGCGGGTTCGCCATCCAGATCGATCCTTTCCAGCAACACGCGATGAATGTCGGGAATCGACGGCAGCAACCGTTTGTAACACCGGCAGACTGCGGCATGATCCGCGGGCGTTGGTTGTTCAGGAAGCGACCGTTCAAATTTTTCGATGAATCGCTTCCTGGTCTCGTTCCGCCGATATACGTCGATGATTGACCGCCGCAGGATCCGGTAGAACCAGACCATCGCTTCCGGTTCCGTTGCGGGTATCCTGGTGGCCTTCAACGCCTTCAGCATGCTGTCCTGCACCACATCCTCGGCGACCTCCGTATCGCCCAGCCGTTTGCGGGCGAAGGCGACAAACAGTTTCACATTGGCGGTCAGGGCCTTTTCCATCTCGTTCATATCCGGATTATAATAGGGATGGCGGAGGGTAACAACCGGGATGGCGGAATAACCGTGTAAGAGTCCGGCTCCATGTGCGTTTGCAGGGTTGGAAACGAAACTCAACCCAAGGAGTAACCAATGAAAATAGACCCCGTTTGCGGAATGAACGTCGAGGAATCAACCCCCCACCAAGTGACACGGGATGGCGAAACCACGTATTTCTGCTCGGCTCATTGCCAGCAGACGTTCGAATCCGGCATGGATCACTCCGGCCACGATCACCACCGTCATGGAAACCACGCGGCGCCGGTAGCAACCACCACGGTAACGCCGAACGGACCCCTCGTCTACACCTGTCCGATGCATCCGGAAGTGGAACAGGACCATCCCGGCGACTGCCCGAAATGCGGCATGGCGCTCGAGCCCAAGACGATCAGCGCCGACACCCCTGATGATGCCTCCGAATACCGGGACATGAAGCGGCGCTTTCTTGTCGGCGCGGCCCTGACGCTTCCGGTCTTCCTGCTCGCCATGGCTCACCTGGTTCCCGGTTTGCATCACCATCCGGTCATTTCCGGCGACCTCTCGCGATGGATCCAGTTGCTCCTGGCCACACCCGTGGTGGGTTGGGCGGGTTGGCCGTTTTTCGTGCGCGGATGGAAATCGCTCATGAACCGAAGCCTGAACATGTTCACCTTGATCGCCCTAGGCGTGGGCTCCGCTTACGTGTTCACCGCGGTGGCCATGCTGTTTCCCCAGGTGTTCCCGCCCTCGTTCACCCGCCACGGCAAGGTCGACATCTATGCCGAATCGGCCGCGGTCATCGTCGTGCTGGTCTTGCTGGGGCAGGTCCTGGAATTGCGGGCCCGCCGGAACACCGGACAGGCGATCCGCGCCTTGCTGGGACTCAGCCCGCGGAATGCCTTGGTGATTCGCCATGGCGCTGAGATATCGGTTCCACTGGAACAGGTGGTCGTCGATGACCTGATCCGCATCAAGCCCGGCGAGAAGGTTCCGGTAGATGGCGTGGTCAGCGAGGGATCGAGCCATGTCAACGAGTCGATGATCACCGGTGAATCCATGCCGATCGGGAAAAATCCCGGCGATCCTGTGATCAGCGGTACGGTCAACGGCAACGGCTCCTTGATCATGAAGGCGACGCGAATCGGGCGGGACACGGTGCTGGCGCAGATCGTGGAAATGGTTTCGCATGCCCAGCGGAGCCGCGCACCGGTTCAGGCCTTGGCCGACAAGGTATCCCGCATCTTTGTTCCAGCGGTCATCGTCACGGCCGTGCTCACCTTCATGATGTGGGCGCTATTCGGTCCCGAACCCCGCTTCGCCTATGCCATCGCCAATGCGGTGGCGGTGCTGATCATTGCCTGCCCCTGCGCCCTCGGCCTCGCCACGCCGATGTCCATCATGGTCGGGGTTGGCCGTGGCGCCCAAGCCGGGGTGCTGATTCGCGAGGCGTCCACCATCGAGGCCATGGAAAAGGTGGACACCCTCGTGGTGGACAAGACCGGAACATTGACGGAGGGTCGTCCCCAGGTGGTCCGTATCACTCCGGTGCCGGGAATTACGGAAGCAGAATTGCTGACGATCACCGCCTCCCTCGAGGTCGGCAGCGAGCATCCCCTCGCCGATGCCATCGTGCGATCAGCGCGCGAGCGCAATCTCGCCTTGAGGCCCGTCACCCGCTTTTCCGCGGTGCCGGGAAACGGCGTGTCAGGATATCTCGAAAACCGGCGTGTGATTGCCGGGAAAGGCCGGTTCCTGCAGGAACAAGGCGTCCGCGGACTGGAAGCCCTTGCCGCGGCCGAAGAGCAACTGGCCGATGCCGGTTGTTCGATCATCCACATCGCGGCGGATGACCGTGCCATCGGCCTGGTGGCCGTCGCCGATCCGGTCAAACCCAGCACGAAACCGGCTCTGGCGTGGCTGCACGCCTTGGGGATCCGCGTGATCATGCTTACCGGGGACCACCCCAAGACCGCGCACGCGATCGCCGGCCGGTTGAACATCCGCGAGGTCTTTGCCGGAGTGGAACCCAAGGACAAGTTCGATCATGTCCGCCGCCTGCGCAACGAGGGATACATTGTGGCCATGGCCGGTGATGGCATCAACGACGCTCCGGCCCTGGCCGCCGCGCACGTCGGCATCGCCATGGGTACCGGAACCGATGTGGCCATGGAAAGCGCGGGCATCACGCTGGTGAAGGGAGACCTGAACGGGATTGCGCGGGGGATCAGTCTCAGCCGCCGCATGATGCGGAACATCCGTCAGAATCTGCTGTTCGCCTTCGGATACAACATCATCGGGATTCCGGTGGCGGCCGGGCTGCTATATCCCTCGTTCGGACTGCTGCTCAGCCCGATGATCGCGGGGGCGGCCATGAGCTTCAGCTCGGTCTCGGTGATCGTCAATGCGCTGCGGCTCGCCCGTATGAAACTGTAATCAACGGTGGGCGCGGCCGCTCGACTCGGTCAACTGGCGCATGCGGGCCTTGATCGCCGGGGTCAGCTGGTCCCAGGTAAAGCGCCAGCGCCAGTTGTCGCTCTTCGTGCCGGGCACGTTCATGCGGGCTTCGGTGCCGAGGCCGAGCAGGTCCTGCAAAGGGAACACCGCGGTGTTGGCCTTGGAGCGCAGGGCGAGGCCGATCAGGTCCCACTGGATCTCCTTGCCGTCGGTGCCGACGTAATCGAGGATCGTCTTGCGTTCCTTCTCGATGTCCTCCTTGGTGCGGGTCGAGCCTTCGCCGGGTTCGCTGCGGAACCATCCGACCGTGGTATCGTTGTCGTGGGTGCCGGTATAGACCACGCAGTTCGGCGGATAGTTGTGGGGACGGAAGTTCTCGGCCTGCTCGTCGTTGCCGAAAGCGAACTGGAGGATGCGCATGCCGGGGAGGTTGAAGCCGTCGCGCAGCGCTTCCACGTCGGGGGTGATGACGCCGAGGTCCTCGGCGATGATCGGCATGTCGCCGAGCTGGCGCTTGAGGGAGTGGAACAGGTCGGCACCCGGACCGGGCACCCACTTGCCGTTGATCGCGGTCTCGGCATCGCCGGGGATCTCCCAGTAGCCGGCGAAGCCGCGGAAGTGGTCGATACGCACGATGTCCACCATCTCGAAGATCTTGCGGAGGCGGCGCACCCACCAATGGTAATCGGTCGCCTTGTGGGCATCCCAGCGGTACAGCGGGTTGCCCCAGAGCTGCCCGGTAGCGCTGAAGTAGTCGGGCGGGACGCCGGCGACCACGGTGCACTTGCCGCTGGAGTCCAGGTAGAACAGCTCCGGACTGGCCCAGGCGTCGGCACTGTCGTGGGCGACGAAGATCGGGATGTCGCCGACGATCTTGATGCCGCGTTCGCGGCAATGGCGGCGCAGGCGGTTCCACTGGTCGTCGAAGAAGTACTGCTGCAGCTTCACGTTGCGGATGACCGCCTTGTTGCGCTGGCGGGCCTCCTTCAGGGCCTCGGTTTCGCGGCCGATCAGCTCGGGCGACCAGGTGGTCCACGGTTCGAGGTTGTATTCGTACTTCAGGGCCATGAACAGGGCGAAGTCCTCGAGCCAGTCGTGGTTCCGCTCGCAGAAGGCGCGGAAGTCCTCGCGTTGCTTCGGGGTCGCCTTGCGCTCGAAATTGCGGCAGGCGATGTTCAGGATGTTTTCCTTGGCCTTGATGACCGGACCGTAGTCGACGGTGTGCTCGGGAAAGCTCGGATACTTCTCCAGGTGGGACGCGGTGAGCAGGCCATCCTGGGCGAGCAGCTCCGGACTGATGAACATCGGGTTGCCGGCGAAGGTGGAGAAGGACTGGTACGGGGAGTCGCCGTAGCCGGTCAAGCCGTGGGGAAGGATCTGCCAGAGGTGCTGGCCCATCGCAACCATCGCGTCGGCAAACCGGTAGGCGGCGGGGCCGATGTCGCCGATGCCGAAACGTCCCGGCAAGGAGGTGGGATGCAACAGGATGCCACTTTCGCGCTGAAAATTCATATCGAACCCTTCCGCTGTTGGTTAACTGGTTCGATACTGTTAATCAGCCGGTTGGCCGATGTCACGCAGATTGTTGCCTTTGTGTGAGCCGCCGGGGATTAGGCCGCTTGCCCGAACCACCGCTTCATCGTCTCGTGCCGGTAGGTGAAGATGCGGAAGACATCAGGCTGGACGAAGATTCGGTTGACCAGCGAACCGCCCGGTGGCCGGTAGTCCACGGTGTCGCCGCACCAGGTGCCGCCATCCATCGCGCAGAAGGTGTGTTCGTGGATCCATTCGCGGTAGGGACCCTTGCGTTGCTCATCGATGAACCGGACCCCGGGCTCCCAGGCAGTGATCTCGGTTTTCCAGGTAACCGGGATGCCGTGCAGGCGGATAACGTAGTCGATCCGTGCCCCGACCTTCATGGTGATCGGGAGCGGGGTGATGATCCGGAAGTTGACCCACGGAGGGGTAATCAGGTTGAGGTTCTCCGCCGCGGCGAAGAAGGCGAACACCTCGTCCACCGGCCGCGGCAGCCACAGGCCGGCCGTAACCCGCCAGCGGGATCGTCCGGCGCGGTCGATACGGATGCCCTCGCGGCGCGGTTCAACTACGGGAGTTCGACTGGTTTCCATAGATCTTCTCCAATTCCCAATGGCCTTGGATCGCCCGGGCGGCGACCTGCACCTGTTCGACATGGTGCATCAAGGTGGACATTTCGCGGATGAGCAGCAGCAGGCGCTGGTCCTCGTCCGGCAATTCGAGCAACTCCTGTTTCGTGCCATGCCCAAGCCCGATGGTTGCGGCGAGCAGGAAGGACAACTGGGTCACGCCGGCGTAACGCGCCTCGGCCGGGGCCTTGCCGGTGACCACCTGGATCAGCGAACGGTGCAGGTTGAAGGCCTCGGTGGCCAACGTCTCGCTCCAGTCCTCTTTCGTATCGGCAACCGGTTCGGGGCGCGCCAGCCGGTAGGCAAAGTCGCTCTCCACTTCCACCATGCGGCACCGGCGCCGTCCGACCACGACGATGTCCAGCCGTCCGTCGTCGTAGGTGCGCAACACCTTGACCAGGCGCACCACGGTTCCTGTCGAGGCCAACTGCTGGCCGAAGTACGCGATGATGAATTCCCCCGCCCCGCCCTGCTCCTGCTGGTCACGGCAGAAGCGCACCATCTGCCGGTACCGCTCCTCGAAGATGTGGAGCGGGACCAGTTCGTGCGGACAGGCTGCCATCGGCAATGGAAACAACGGGATCGGTGTCATGGGCCTACTATGCATCATGCTTCGCGGAATTCCAGCAACCGGACCGCGATTGTTCGCACCGCTTCAGGATTGCCACCCGCGATGGCGTTCCGCATAAAGGTGCCATGAACGTCGTAACCCGTTTCGCCTGCCTGCTGCTCCTCGCCGCTCCGCTGGCCCTCGCGGCCAATCCATCCGACCGCGCCTGGTCCACCACCGCGTGGCGCGCCGACAACGGCCAGAACGCCACCTGGCTCTGGGGCGTCGGACTGGATGCTCCGGTCCACGGTAACCTCCGGCTCGATGCCTCCTACCTGCAGGGGCGGTTCAACCAGGGCGGCGATCTCGAGGAGAACGAGGAGGTCATGGCATTCGCCGTTCTGCAACACGGCGCGTGGCGGTGGGGCGCGGGGTTCGTCCACCTCGGTTTCGCCAACGAACTCCGCCGCGGCTTTGTCTGGTCTTATCCGGAAGAGGAGACCGAGCGCAACGCCGACATCTACGGCCCGGCCTTGGCCGCCGGCGGCCGCTGGTCACTCGGGACGCGTGGCTGGGACATCCGCGCCGACCTGGTCTGGCTGCCGCATGACCTCGGCGACCTCGACGACGTCGGCTACAACGGCCGTTTCGTGCAGGCCGACGCCAGCCTCGGCTGGACCAGCCACCGGTTCCGCGTGGCCGCGGGATACCGCGTCCGGCACTTCGATGACGTGCCGGACCGGATCATCAACGAGGATCTCTTCGATCGGGACACCATCGACGGCCTCACCGTTTCCGCCACGCTGCTTTTCTAGGAGTTTTCCATGCCACGTTCCCTGCACATCCGCACCCCGTTGTTCCTGCTGGTGATGATCCTGGCGCCCCCGTTTTCGTCAGCCGCACCCGCCGTCCAGGACCAGTGGCAGGTGCGCTATGAATCCTTCACCTGGCGCGAGTATGACCGCAATGGCCGTCAGTTGCTGAAGGAGTCGGGCTACCGCGTCGGCCTGCAATGGGACCGAGCCTCCACCCGCACCACCGCGCCATCCTGGTCCACCAGGGTGACCGCTTATCTCGGTGACGTCGATTACGACGGGCGCACCCAGCTCGGAACCCCGATCGACTCGACCACCGAGTACCATGGCCTTCTCGCCGAGGCACGGCTGGGTCTTCCGCTGGCCATCCAGCCGGGCCTCGACTTGACCCCGTTCGCGGGCCTCGGTGGCCACACCTGGTTGCGCCGCCTCGACAATACCGGCGGTTTTGCCGAGACCGGATACGACGAATGGTGGGTGCATGCCTACGGCCTGCTTGGACTGGACGCGCGCTGGCAACGACCAACCTTCGCCTGGATGGCCCGCGCGGGGATCCGGTATCCGGGCCACGCCTGGGTGCAATACGACTTCACCTTGCCGGACGGCACCGATGACGCGCGGGTGGACACCGACCATGCGCCAGCCTGGTTTGGCGAACTCGGCGTTACCACCGCGGGTGGCTATGTGATCACCGCCTTTGCCGAGCGCATCACCTACGAGCGCTCGAACAGCAAAACCTTTGGCACGGCTACCGTTTTCCAGCCGGAATCCGAAACGACAAGTTACGGGTTGACCCTCGGCGTGCAGTTCTGACCGGCGCGGCGAGCAACCCCGATCAGCCTTCGTCGAGCGCCAACCGTACGTTCTTCCCGAGGGACTCTAGCGTGTAGGGCTTCTGGAAGCACCGGTTGATCCCGAGCTTGCGCGCCTCCACGATGCGGGTGATGTCGGCAAAGCCGCTGGCCAGAATCGCCTTCTGGCCGGGGTACAATTCGATGATCGTCTTGTAGGTTTCCACCCCGTCAAACGCATCGCCCAGCACGAGGTCAATCACCACCAGATCAAACGGCGCGACTCCGGGGCGCGCGGCCACTTGCTCACGGCACCGTTCCACCGCGATCTGGCCACTCTCCGCGAGCGTGACGTCATACCCCAGTTCGCGCAGGATCTGGGCGGCGGTGTGACGCTGCGCCTCGCTGTCATCGACCAGCAACACCCGCTCGCCACCGGTATAATCGGGCCGCAGCTCCAACACCTCGGCATCGTCCTCGCCGCGGCTCGGCAAGTGTACGGCAATGCTGTTGCCCACCGTGTTGTCGCCGGTGATGTCCACATACCCGCCATGGTCCTCGACCACGCGGTACACCAGGGTCATGCCCAGCCCGCTCAAGGTGCGTCGGCCAAGCTTGGTCCGCACGTAGAACGGCTCGAAGAGTCGGTCCAGGTCCTCATCGGACAGCCGGGCTGCGGTATCCTCGAAACTGATGATGACGAATTCGCCCGGCTTCTGGGAGCCATAGCGGCCCACCGGTTGCTCGATCCGGGCACTGCTGGTCCGGATGCGCAACAGCCCTCCGCCGCCCATCGCCTCGAGCGCGTTCAGGGCCAGATTCCCGATCATCTGACGCAGGTGGTGGGACGATCCGCTGACCGGCGGCAGGTCCTTTCCAAGCTCCGTCTCGATCTTCACCTTCGGATTCACCCGCATCAGGTCGTGGCCCTCCACCCCGCGCAGGAAATCACCGATCAGTTGATTCAAGGCAACCGAGGACTTCTTCAGCGTGCTGCTCTTGCCGATTGTCTCCAGGTCGCGGATCACCGCTGCCGCCTTGTGCAGCGCATCGCCCAGCTCGATCAGCTTCCCCTGCGCCTCATGCATCGGATCGATGCTGCGGCGAAGGGCATCCGGGATCGACTCGACCGGCCGCAGGATATCGCGGAGATCCTTGGCCGCGCCTTCCGCGAGGGTGCCCAGCGCGGACATGCGTTCGGTTCGGCTCAGCTGCTCGTTGGTGGCCTTGCGCCGCTCCTCGGCACGCTGGCGCTCCTCCTGAAGGGAGCGGCGGAGGTTGAAGGAGTCGAGCACCATGCGTACGCGATGGATGACCTCTTCCGGATTGCACGGTTTCTGGATGTAGTCGCTCGCCCCGCCCTTCAGCGCCTCCAGGGCATTGGTTACTGAACCATGGCCGGTGATGATGACCACGGCGGTATCCGGATGGGCGGACTGGAGATGCCGCAGGATGTCCATGCCGTTCTCGTCGCCGAGTACCAGATCGCAGAGCACCAGGTGGGCGGGTTGCCCGGCCATCCGGGTTCGCGTCTCCTCGAGGTTTTCCGCGGTGGAGACCTCGAACCCGGCGCGTTCCAGGTTCACTGCGAGACCGCTGCGCACCAGATCATCATCATCCACCACCAGGATTCGTTCGTTCATTTCCCATCCTCAATTCCCGCGAGCGGGATGCGCAACGTGAAAACGGTACGGCCCGGCTGGCTATCCACGCTGATGGTGCCCTTGCTGGACCGGATGAGCGAATCGGCCACGCTCAACCCCAGGCCGGAGCCCTTCGCACCCTTGGTCGTGTAGAACGGCTTGAAAATCTCCGCGAGCTGGTTTGCCGGAATGCCACATCCGCCGTCGATGATCCGCAACTCGGCCATATCCTCCGCGGCATCCATTTCAACCGTGATTTCACCACCCGCCGGCATCGCATCCCGGGCATTGATCAGCAGGTTGAGCAATACCTGGACGAGGTACCGCCGGGGCATCGCGACATGCAGGGATGGCGTCCGGGCGGCAGTGCGGATATGCACCCCGGTGCGCTTGAACTGGCTGGCCAGCAAGTGGCTGACGAAATCGAGGGCCTCGCGGGCGTCCACCACTTCGCCCTCCTGATCGGCCGAGCGACCGAAAATCAGGAGCTTGCGCACCAGGGTGGCAATGGTGTCGATGCCGCGCTCGACCATGACCAGGCTCTTGCGTGCCGCCTCGTCGGCCTTGAGCGCGCGGTGAACGGCATGCAGGTGGCTGAGCATCCCCTGCAGCGGATTGTTGATCTCGTGGGCCATCCCGGCCGCGAGCATGCCCAGCGAGTTCAGGCGGTCGGTGCGCTCCATGAAATCGCGGTGCTGCTCCTGGATGGTCCGCTGCTCCTCCTCGGCCCGCTTGCGGGCGATGATGTTGCCGAGCATCGCGCAGAACACCGCGACAATTTCCTGCTGGACCTCGTCCAC
Source organism: uncultured Verrucomicrobiota bacterium (assembly GCA_937872895.1). Taxonomy (GTDB): domain Bacteria; phylum Verrucomicrobiota; class Kiritimatiellia; order CAIVKH01; family CAIVKH01; genus CALMUP01. The sequence goes on along the minus strand of CALMUP010000004.1, from coordinate 67,727 downwards.
CGGTGCGCCGCTGATCGCCGTGTCGTTGCAGAACAGGCCGATGGCCCCGTGCTCGTGCGACATGATCGGGGTCAGCGCCACCCAGCCGCGGCCGAAGCCGACAATGCTCTGGCCATCCCACTCGTAATACGGCTGGTTGACGATGTGCCAGGGGTTCTCGCCCGCTTTCCGCGGCCGCAACCGGTCGCGCCAGGTGTCGTCGAGGTGGATCACATGGTCGAGCTCCCGCGTGGTGCGCCCGCGCAGGTTCGTGCCGTAGGTACCCTGGATCAGGTCCTGTTGCACCATCATGATCGCGGTGCGCTCGAGCTTCAGCCGCTCGCGCGACAACTCGACGGCAAGGCGGTAGAGGTCGTCCGTGCTGGACGCGGCCATCAGCGCATCCGCCAACTCGAGGATCGCCCGCAACCCGTCCATCGTGGCCGCTTCGCGCTCATCGGCGAGTTTGCGGTCGGTGATGTCCATGATGATGCCCTGGTAGTGGGTCACCTGGCCCTGCTCATCCCGGCGCACCCAGGTGCGGTCATCGATCCACCGCACATCGCCCCGCTTCGAGAATACCCGGTACTGCTGCACGAATTCGGGAATGCCCCGGACGGTGAAGTCCGTCACTTCCGCGCCGATCCGGCCCAGGTCCTCGGGATGTACAATCTGCGCGAACGGCAAGCCACCGGAGGTGAAGTCGGCCGGCGCGTACCCGAACTGTTGCACATTGTCGGTCACGTATTCCACCGGCCAACCCGGCTCGGCACGCCAGAGAATGACCACGGCCGGACTCATGCTGATGATCTTCTCCAGCTCCTCGCGGCGCTGGTACTCGTGCTTCAGGGCCGCTTCGGCCTGCTTGCGCTCGGTCAGATCGACGATGGCGCCAACCAGCCCGGTGACCTTCCCGTCGTCGTCGTGCACCACCGCCTTGCTGAACATCACGTCGCGCCGGGAACCGTCGGCGTGGAGCACCCGGCCCTCGTACCGCTGCTGCCCGCCCTGCTCGATCAACCGCATGTCCTGCCGGTGGTAGTGTTCAGCAAGGTCCGGCGGCGCAATATCCCGCGCGGAATGGCCGATGATCGCCTCGCGCTCGCGGCCGATGAAACGGGCGAAGGCCTCGTTGCACTCGCGGTAAACGCCCTCGGCGTTCTTGTGGAAGATCGGGATCGGCATCGCATCGATCAACTGGCGCTGGAAGGCGAACTGGCGGCGCAAGGCCTGCTCCGCCTCCTTGCGCTCGGTGATGTCCTCCATCACTTCCAGATAGTGCGTGGTCACGCCGGAGGCATCGCGGATCGGCGAGATGGAGGCGAGCCCCCAGTACATCTCCCCGTCCTTCTTGCGGTTCAGGATTTCTCCATTCCACTCGCCACCGCGCACGATCGTGGCCCACATGTCACGGTAGAGATCCTGCTCGAGCTCGCCGGCCTTGAGGATGCGGGGATTCTGCCCGATCACCTCGACCGCCTCGTAGCCGGTGACCTTGGTGAACTTCGGATTGACGTAGGTGATGTCGCCCTTGACGTCGGTGATCAACACGATGCTCGGACTCTGCTCGACGGCAAGCGAGAGCTGGCGCAACCGCAGTTCCGCGCCCTTCGCCGACGTGATATCGCGCGAGATACCGAACGTGCCGATGACCCGGCCATGCCGGTCGCGCAACGGCAACCGTGTCATCGACAGCCAGGTGGCCCGACCGTCCGGCCAGGTCACCTCAAGCTCGCGGCCGATCACCGCGATCCCGCTATCCCGCACCTGGCGCTCCTCGGCCGCCGTCGCCTCGGCCACCGGCGCGGGAAAATAGGCTTCATCGGTCTTGCCGATGGCCTGGGCCGGGTCGGACAACCCCAGCGCCGCCGCCAAGGACTGGTTGATGCGCAGGTAGCGTCCCGCCGCATCCTTGAAGTGGATATGGTCCGGCGTGTTGAGCATCAACGCCCGCATCAACATCCGCTCGTTGGTCAATTCGCCGCTGACCCGCAACCGCTCGGTCACCTCCTCCACCGTCTCCTCGGCCAGCTTGCGGTAGATCCGCACGGCGATGAAGGTGACAATGCCTGAAACGAGACCGACCGAGGCCAGCGGAATCAGATAGGCTTCGGTAATGGAGAAGGAGCCGCGCAGGGCATCGAGCAGGAGGTCGAACGCCACCGCAGCCACCATCGTGACCAGCATGGTGAGTGCCACCGGCAGCAGCCAGCCAAGATGGCTTGCCCGCCGGTTCCATGACACCACGATGTTCGCGAATTTACGCACGTCGGCTCCTCCGAAGTCGAGGCCCCCGACACCCCAGCCCATCGCTCCGGTGAGTCAAGGATAAGCGAACCGCTACACCGATCAAACCCAAAAACCCGCTGCGGCCCTGTTGCGCCTATTCCTGTTGTCTTGCCCTGCCGCTTTCGCTAGCGTACGCGCCGTGAACGAACCAGCCCACAGCCTGGCCACGAGCCTGCCGGTCCTGCTCATTGCCGCCGGCGGCGGCTTTGCCGTTGCCGCACTGATTCCATGGCTGCGATGGCTCCTCGGCGAGCGGTCCACGCTTGCGGCCGCCCTATTTCCCCTGGCCATCACCGCCTGGCTGGCCGCCCAGGCCCCCGCGGTGTTCGGTGGCCAGCCGGTGGCGTTCCGCCTCCCCTGGATTTCCGACCTCGGCCTTGATCTCGCCCTGCGCCTCGACGGCCTTGGCCTGCTGTTTGGCCTGCTGATCGCCGGCATCGGCACGCTGGTCGTCCTCTACACCCGCGGCTACCTGCACGGTCACCCCGACCAGCACCGCTTCGTGATGTTCACCCTGATGTTCATGTCGTCGATGCTCGGCGTCGTGTTCTCGGAGAACGTGCTGTTGCTGTTCATCTTCTGGGAACTTACCAGCTTTACCTCGTACCTGATGATCGGCTTCCACCACGACCAGGAGGCCTCCCGCAAGGCCGCCCTGCAGGCGCTGCTGGTGACCGGGGCCGGCGGGCTGTTCCTGCTGGCCGGCCTGATCATGGCCGGCCACGCGGCCGGATCGTTCGACCTGAGCGGAATCATCGCCGGCCGCGACCAGGTCCTCGCCTCGCCGCTGTTTCCCTGGATCCTCGGCCTGATCCTCATCGGCGCCTTCACCAAGTCGGCCCAGGTCCCGTTCCACTTCTGGCTGCCCAACGCCATGCAAGCCCCGACCCCGGCCAGCGCCTACCTCCACTCCTCCACCATGGTCAAGGCCGGTGTGTACCTGCTCGCCCGCCTGCATCCGGCATTCGGGTCCTCCGAACTATGGCAACTCGTGGTGACCGGCTTCGGCGCGGCCACCCTGCTGACCGGGGCGCTGATGGCCAGCGGCCAGGTGTACCTGAAGCGGCTGCTCGCCTACACCACCGTCGGCGCGCTCGGCGCGATGGTCATGGGCCTCGGCATCGGCACCGATGCCGCGCTGAAGGCGGTCGCCGCCTTCCTGCTCGCCCACGCCGCCTACAAGGCCGCGTTGTTCCTGGTGGCCGGTATCATCGACCACGAGACCGGCGAGAAAAACGTGACCAAACTCGGCGGCCTGATCCAGGTCATGCCGCGCACCGGTACCGCCGCCCTGGTCGCCGCCGCCTCGATGGCCGGCCTGCCCTTCACCTTCGGTTTTATCGGCAAGGAACTGTTCTACACCGAACTGGCCGCGCGACCGCTGCTCGCAGCGGGTTTCTTCATCGCCGGAGCCTGCTTCATGCTGGTGGCCTGGCAGACCGGCATCCGCCCGTTTTTCGCCACCCGTACCGAGACCCCGAAGCACCCGCACGAGGCGCCGTGGTCGATGACATTCGGGCCGCTCCTGCTCGGCCTGGTGTCGCTGACCCTCGGCATCGTTCCCGGCCTGGCCGATGGTCTCGCCGGTGCCGCCGCCTCGGCCATGCGCGGCCATCCGCTGGAGGTTCATCTCCACCTCTGGCACGGCCTGAACCTGCCCCTGCTGCTCAGCGCGCTGACCCTCGCCGTCGGGGCCGCGATGATCGCCACCGCCTCCGGATGGCGCAGCGTGGCCGAAGCCCTCGCTCCGGCCGCGCGGTTCGGACCGGATCGCCTGTACGACGCCAAACTGAAGGGGCTCGTGGCCTTCGCCGGCTGGCAGACCCGTTTCCTGCAGAACGGTTCGCTGCGGCGCTACCTGCTGGTGACGGTCATCACGTTGTGCGCCCTGGTCGTGGTCAGCTTCGCCCGCGCCGACATGGCCCTGGCCTTCCGCGCCCTCTCGCCGGTCAACCTGCCGATGGCGCTGCTGTCGGTGCTGGTCATCCTGTCGGCCATCGCGGCGACCCTCTCGACCTCCCGGCTCGGCGCAGTGGCGGCGATGGGCGTGGTCGGTTTCAGCGTGGCCGTATTCTTCATCTTCTTCGGCGCACCCGACCTCGCCATGACCCAGCTCGTCGTCGAGACGCTCAGCGTGGTCCTGCTCGTCTCGGCCTTCTACTACCTGCCCCCGTTCGCCAAACGCTCGACCTGGCGCGGCCGGGCCCGCGACCTGACCGTGTCGGTGTTCGCCGGCGCGGTGGTGACCTTGCTTGTGCTGGTGGCCAGTGGCGTACAGCTCCGCGACCCGATCTCGTCCTACTATGCCGAGACCAGCGTGCCGATGGGCCACGGGCGCAACATCGTCAACGTGATCCTCGTCGATTACCGCGGCCTCGACACCCTTGGCGAAATCACCGTGCTCGCGGTGGCCGGCCTCGGCTCGCTGGCCCTGCTGAAACTCCGGGCCAAGGCGGGAGGCAAGCCATGACCTCGCTCATCCTGCGCACCGCCGCGCGGTACCTGTTCCCGATCATCATGCTGTTCTCGATCTACGCCCTGCTGCGCGGCCACAACGAGCCGGGCGGCGGTTTCGTCGGCGGCCTAGCCGCAGCGAGCGCCTACATCCTCTACGCCCTCGCCTACGACGTCGCCGCCGCGCGCCACCTGCTGCGCATCGACAGCCGCACCGTCATCGCCCTCGGCCTGGTCATCGCCCTCGGCAGCGCCCTCGTCTCGGTCGCCCTCGGCCAGCCGTTCATGACCGGAACCTGGGGCGAACTGGCCATCACCTCGACCTACAAGCTGAAACTCGGCACCCCGCTGTTCTTCGACATCGGCGTGTACCTCGTTGTGCTCGGCGTGACCGTGACCATCCTGTTCGCCCTGTCCGACCAGGAAACGGAGGCCGGCTGATGGAGGCGATCCTGGCCGTGGTGATCGGCGTCCTGTACGCCACCGGGCTGTACCTGATGATGCGGCGCAATATCGCCAAGTTCATCATCGGCCTCGCCCTGCTCAGCCACGGGGCGAACCTGCTGATCTTCACCGCCGGCGGGCTCTCGCGCGGCAAGGCCCCGATCATTCCGGAAGGTGCCGAGGCCCCGGCCGGCCTCATCGCCGACCCCCTGCCGCAGGCCCTGATCCTCACCGCGATCGTGATCAGCTTCGCCCTGCTCGCCTTCGCCCTGGTATTGTTCCTGCGCACCCACCAGGAAATCCGCACCGATGACATGGAACGGTTAAGGAGCACCGACCGATGAACGCATGGCTCATCGCCCCGGTGGCCCTGCCGCTGTTCGCCGCGATCCTGTCGCTCGCGCTGCGCACCCGCGTCCGCTTCCAGCGTATCGTCTCCGTGTGCGCAAACGCCGCCGCCCTTTCCATCGCCCTGGCCCTGTTCAACGCGGTACGCACCGACGGCGTCCTCGTGCTGCAGCTCGGCAGCTGGCCCGCCCCGTTCGGGATCACCTTCGTGGCCGACCTGTTCAGCGCCATCATGCTGGTGCTGTCCGGACTGATGGGACTCGCCGTCGCGGTGTACGGACTGGCCACGATGGACGAAGCGCGCGAACGGCACGGGTACCACATGCTGTTCCATGTCCTGATGATGGGCGTGAACGGCGCGTTCCTGACCGGCGACCTGTTCAACCTCTATGTCTGGTTCGAGGTGATGCTGATGGCCTCGTTCGTCCTGCTTTCGCTCGGGGGCGAACGAGCCCAGCTCGAAGGCGCGATCAAGTACGTCGCGCTGAACTTCCTCTCCTCGGCGCTGTTCCTCGCCGGGGTGGGTATCCTCTACGGCATCTCGGGCACCCTGAACATGGCCGACCTGTCGCAGGTGCTCGCCCAGCCGGCGCACCAGGGCATCATCAACATGATCAGCATGCTGTTCCTGGTCGCCTTCGGCATCAAGGCCGCGCTGTTCCCGCTGTTCTTCTGGCTGCCCGCCTCGTACCACACCCCGCCCCACCCGGTCTCGGCCATCTTCGCCGGCCTGCTGACCAAGGTCGGGGTGTACGCGCTGATCCGGGTGTTCACGCTGGTGTTCCGGCAGGATGTCGCATTCACCCACCAGATCATCCTGATCCTCGCCGCCTTCACCATGGTCACCGGCGTGCTCGGCGCAGCCGCACAGATGGATATTCGCCGGATCCTGTCGTTCCACATTGTCAGCCAGATCGGCTACATGGTAATGGGCCTCGGCCTGTTTACCGAACTGGCGCTGGCCGGCTCGGTGTTCTACATCATGCACCACATCATCGTGAAGACGAACCTATTCCTGGTCGCCGGCGTGGTGCAGCGCCTCGCCGGGAGCAACGAGTTGAAGAAGATCGGCGGGGTGTACCGCGCCGCGCCTTGGCTGGCCGTGCTGTTTCTCGTGCCCGCGCTGTCCCTGGCCGGCATCCCGCCCCTGTCCGGCTTCTTCGCGAAACTGACCCTGATCGTGGATGCATTGCGCGGTGGATCGTGGGCGATGGCTGCGGTGGCGTTGTCCGTCGGGCTCCTGACCCTGTTCTCGATGACCAAGATCTGGAACGAAGTGTTCTGGAAACCGGCCCCGGAGGGCAAGCCCACCCTGCCCCTCGCCGCCATCCCGGTCCGCGAACGGATCGCCTTGCTGCTGCCGATCATCGTGCTCGCCACCTGCACGGTCTGCATCGGCCTCGGCTCCGGCTGGATGTTCGACCTCGCCCGGCAGACCGCCGAACAACTGCTCGACCCCCGTGATTATGTGACCGCAGTGCTCGGTGTGACGGAGGCCCCATGACCACCTTCCTGTTCAACATCGCCCTCGCCCTGCTGTGGTCGGTCCTGAACGGCGGCATCAACGACGCCAACCTGCTGGTCGGCTTCCTGGTCGGGTACATTATCCTCGGCACGATGCGGGTCAGCGGACGCCAGACCAGTTATTTCGCCAAGGTCAGCCAAGCCGTCCGGTTTACCCTGGTCTTCCTGAAGGAACTGCTCGTATCCAGTGTGCGGGTGGCCTACGACGTGATCACCCCGGCCGATCATGCCCGTCCCGGGGTCATCGCCGTGCCGCTGGATGCCGAGACCGATTCCGAAATCGCGCTGCTCGCCAACGTGATCACCCTGACCCCCGGCACGTTGAGCCTCGATGTCTCGCCCGACCGCAAGACCCTGTACATCCACGCCATGTTCATCGACGATCCCGACGCCCTGCGCCGCGAGATCAAGGAAGGACTGGAGAAACGCCTGCTGGAGTTGATGCGATGAGCCCGGTACTCGAATGGGGATCGACGATCTCCCTCTACATGCTGCTGGTTTCAATGGCCCTCGCCTTCGTGCGGGTCATTCGTGGTCCGTCCCTGCCCGACCGGATCATCGCCCTCGACCTGATCGCCTCGGTGGTGGTCGGCATCCTCTGCATCCACGCCATCCGCAGCGACGAGTACGTCTACCTCACCGCCGGCATCGCCCTCGCCCTGATCGCCTTCATCGGCACGGTCGCCCTCGCCCTGTTCATCCGCCGGGGGGCACCCCATTGAACGACCTCATCGCCAGCCTGCTCCTGATAGTCGGCAGCCTATTCATGCTGTTGTCCGCGATCGGCCTCGTGAAGATGCCCGACCTGTTCACCCGCATGCACGCCGCGACGAAAGTCGGCACGGTCGGGGTCAGCGGCATCGTGCTCGCCGTCGCGGTCCACTTCGAGCAGATGAAGGTCGCCGCCCCCGCCCTGCTCATCATCGTCTTCTTCCTCGCCACCGCCCCCATCGCCGCCCACATGATCGGCCGCGCCGCCTACGAGATGGGCGTCGAACTGTGGAAAGGCACGGTCATCGACGAGTGGAAAAAGCAGAAGAAATCCGAATCCCCGCCGCCGCCCGGGTGATCAACCCGACCGGCGTCGCGCCCCGCAGAGGAACCGCGGATTTCGCGGATGGAGCGGATGTGCCTGACGGCACCGGGCTGGTATCCACCACCCAGGACGGGGAAACGTCCTGCCCGGCTTCGCACCGCCTACTTGCCGCCGGCCTTGCCCCAGGAATCCTTGAGGGTGACGGTGCGGTTGAAGACCGGGCGCTCGGGGGTGTGGTCGCGGTTGTCGCTGACGAAGTAGCCGATGCGCTCGAACTGGAATAATCGTCCTCCCCCGGTCTCGGCCAGCGCCGGCTCGATCCGCGCGGTGGTGACCTGCAGGGAGTCCGGATTGAGGAAATCGGTGAACGGTTTCTCGTCGCCCTGGTCCGGTTCCTCGACGGTGAACAACCGGTCGTAGAGCCGCACCTCGGCCTCCGGCGCGGAAGCCGGGACCCAGTGGATCGTGCCCTTGACCTTGAGCTCGGCGGTGGGCGGCGACCAGGGGCAGACCAGGCCGGTGACCGCGCCCGCCGCATCCTTTTCCACCCCGGTGCAGGTGAGGAAACCGGCATAACGGATGCGCACCGAACGGCCGGGCCCGAGGCGGAAATACTTCGGCGGCGGCTCGAGCATGAAATCGTCCTGCTCGATGTAGAGCTCGGACCCGAAGGGGATCTCGCGTTCGCCGGCGGACGGGTCCTCGGGATTGTTGACCGCGCGCACTGCGGCCGGAACGTCGGCGGTATTGGCGATGGTGACCTTCAGGGGTTTCAGCACCGCCATGCGGCGCTCGGCCTGCCGGTTCAGCACGTCGCGCACGCAGTGCTCGAGCAACGCGACATCGGTCAGGCTCTCGAACTTGGTGATGCCGATGATCTCGCAGAAGTTCCGGATCGCCTCGGCCGGATAGCCGCGGCGGCGCATGCCGGACACGGTCGGCATGCGCGGATCGTCCCAGCCGCCGACCCGCTTCTCGTTGACGAGCTGCAACAGCTTGCGCTTGCTCATCACGGTGTAGGTCAGGTTCAGGCGGGCGAACTCGAACTGGTTCGGGCGGTACGGGAGGTCGAGCTGCTCGACCACCCAGTCGTACAAGGGGCGGTGCACCTCGAACTCAAGGGTGCAGAGCGAATGGGTCACGCCCTCGAACGCGTCCTCGAGCGGATGCGCGAAGTCGTACATCGGGTAGATGCACCACGCGTCGCCGGTGCGGTAGTGGTGCTCGCGCATGATGCGGTAGATGACCGGATCGCGCAGGTGCATGTTCGGCGAGGCCATGTCGATCTTCGCGCGCAGGCACAAGGTGCCGTCGGCGAACTCCCCCGCGCGCATGCGGTGGAACAGGGCGAGGTTCTCCTCGGGCGAACGGTTGCGGAACGGGCTCTCCTTGCCGGGGCGCGTCGGCACGCCGCGGTAGTCCTTCCACTGCTCGCTCGACAGCTCGCAGACATAGGCCTTGCCGCGGCGGATCAGGTCCTCGGCGACGTGGAACATGCGCTCGAAGTAGTCGGCGGAGAAGTAGAAGTGGTCGCCCCAGTCGAACCCGAGCCAGCGCACGTCGTTCATGATCGACTCGACGTACTCCATGTTCTCCTTGCTCGGATTCGTGTCGTCCATGCGCAGGTGGCAGCGGCCGCCGAACTCGCGGGCCATGCCGAAGTCGAGGCAGATCGCCTTGGCATGGCCGATGTGCAGGTAGCCGTTCGGCTCGGGCGGGAAGCGGGTGACCACCTGACCGCCCGCCTTCCCGGCGGCGACGTCGGCGGCGATGATGTCGCGGATGAAGTGCGACGGCTTCTCGGGCGCTGTTTCCTGGTCGTTCATGGGGTGTTCCTGAAAAGCCGCTAGAATTAGCGCAGGAACACGGAAAAACAAGGAGGAAAGCGGAAGGAAGAGATGGGGATGGAGATGGGAATGGAGATGGAGATGCGGCGCTTACCCGCCGAAGGCGTGGCCCTCGCCGCGTCCGGATCCGTTACGGACGCCGGGCGCGGGCCGCGGCCTGGACCGTTTCGTCATGGAGACGGATCGCCCGTTCGAACTCGTCGTCGGGGGCGCCGTCGGCGAAGGCGAGGCGGAGCTGGGCTTCGGTGAGGCGGATCAGGTCGGTGGCACGCGCCGGGTCGGCGGCGGCCTCGGCGCGGAATTCCGGCGACATCCAGTGCAGCAGGGTCAGGTCGGGATCGTACCCGAGGTCGGCCACCGCGCGGCGGAACCCGTCGGCGGTGACCTCGTAGAACGAACGCCCGTCGAGCTTGCCCTGGAGCTGCAGCATGGCCCGGCTGTTCGCCTCCTGGAAGGCCTCGAGGGTCTGTGCGTCGAGCGGCATCACGCCGCGCGGACGAAGCCACCAGACCGCGCCGGCCGCGAGGACCAGCACGGCCAGAGCGAGCGCCACCGGGCGCGCGCGCGGCGTCATGGCAGGAACACCCGGGCGCGGTAGTGGCCGCCGGCGCCGTTGTTGGTGACGTTGAGCATGACCGCATCGCCGTTCGCCGCGCCGGGCACGTTCAGGCCGAGCGGCGTCCAGGTGTCGCCCATCAGGTCGGCGCTGAACGACAGGTCGTAGAGGCGGCTGTTGGTGGTCGGGGCCTGGATCATCACGGTAACGACCACCCCGGTGGCGGGCGTGGTGGCGGGTGCACCGACGCGGCCGAAGAACGAGGCGCTGTTGGTCGGGTTCGAGTCGGCGATGTACTCGTCGAGGTTGCTCACGCCATCGCCGTCCATGTCCTCGGCATCGCCGGAGTTCGGGCCGGTGAGGTTGTACCGGTCGCGCCACGCCTGCGGGATCTGGCCTTCGCCGCCACGCACGACATTGACCACGACGCCGGTCGCGCCGCCAGCCGTGCCGCTGAGGGCCAGGTTGTTGAAGAAGAAGTCGTAGTCGGAGCCGGCGCCGGCGTTGAAGTTCCAGGCGCGGAACAGGCGGATGTCGCTGTTCGCGGCGGCGATCAGGCTGCCGGTATTGGTACGGGTGTTGCCGCCATAGGGCGTGATCAGGGCGCGGTAGGTGGTCGGGCCGGTGAGGGTGAAGGCCACGTCGAGGCCGCCGCTGGTCCAGCCGACATCGGTGGTGCCGCCGCTGATGCTGTAATAATTGTCGCCGCCGTTGAAGAAGAACTCCCACAGGGTCACGCCGTCGGAATTCTGCAAGGCCACGCCGGTGCCGGCGCCGCCCTCAAGGAATCCGTTGTCCATGCTGACCGAGACGGTCTGGCCAACGGCCAGGGTGTTGGTCAGTTGCCGCTTGGCCTCGGAGAGGTTGCCCTGGTTGGCGTAGAGGCCCCAGGCGGGGCGACCGATGTTCACCGCGGCGACGTCGGCCATGAAGCGGCCGTTGCGGTTCGGGTCGGTCGAGCTGGTGTAGATCACCCACGGGCCCCAGCCGAAACCGCCGTTGTCGTTGGTGGCCCAGCCGTCGGCGTAGGCGGCGTTGGTGCCGCTGTCGCGGGCCAGCACGGCCGCACCGGCGTTGGTGGCGGTGACGGTGATCCGGTTCGTGCCGGCGGCGAGGGCGACGTCGGCGATGCTCCAGTAAAAGGCGATCGGGGCCGAGCCGGACGCTCCGGTCAGGCTGTTGCTCCAGCGCAGGCCGGTCCACTCGAGGGCGTTGGCGACACCCTGCAGGGTGATGTTCGAGACGCCGCTGGCCACGACCGCGCCGTTGGCGGGATTGGTGACGACGAGGGCGGGCGGGACCGCCTCGTTTTCCTGGATGGTCACGGTGGTGAGGGACGGGGTGCCGAGCACCGCGCCGGCCGGGCTGCTCACCTGGATGGTGAAGGTCTCGTTGCCCTCGTAGATTGTGTCATCGGTCAGGACGACATCGATGAACTTGGCGGCGAGGTCACCGGCCGCCCACGACAGCGTGCCGTTGGTGGCGACGTAGTCGGCCCCGGCGGTGGCGGAGCCGTTCGCGGTGGCGAAGGCCACGCTGACCGCGCCGGTCGCGCTGCCCGTGCGGGTCACGTAGGCGCGCAGGAAGGCGCTGTTCTCGGGCAGGGCATAGGTCGGCCACTCGAACTGCAGCGAATCCTCGACATCGGCGAAGGTCACGCGGATCGCCGCCTCGGTGCCGGTGTCGGGCAGCTTCACGCCGATACGACCGTCGGCCAAGCGCCAGCCCTGCGGTCCGTCATTGAAGTTCGCGAGCTGCGGCAGGGCCGTGCCGTTCAGCCGCACGCTCTTCACCACGTTCGTCCCGGGGTTGTAGCAGTACACGTAGAAATCGCGGGTGCCGGTGTTGTAGGTGCCCTGCTTCGCCTCGATGGTGAAGTCCCAGAAGGCGGCGGTGCGGTTGCTGACCATGCGGCGCTTGGAGAAGCCGTTGCCCTGGTAGTTCCAGGTCTCGCCGTCGTCCTCGAACAGGGTGAACTCGCTCTGGCCGTCGGGCCAGCAGTTGATGTCCATCCACGGGGCCTGGAACTGGTTGGCGTACTGCATCGAAGGGCCCATCGGGATGATCGCGCCGGAGCGGACGAACAGCGGCAGCGTGCCGAGCGGGGCGTTGACGGTGACGGTCTGGCCGCCCTCGTGGCGGGCGTTGTTGTGCCAGTAGTACCAGTGGATGCCGTCCTTGTAGGGGAGGTACACCTGGCGGGTGCTGGCGCCCTGGGCATACACCGGCGCGGCGAGGATGTAGTCGCCGACGAGGAAGTTGTAGTCGCTCTGTTCGCCGTGGGTGTTCGCGTCGGTGTAGTAGTCGAAGGCCGGCGGCACATTCATCGGCTCACCGGTGATCGTCGATTCGTAGGCGAGCGTGTAGAAGTACGGCATCAGGCGGTAGCGGAACTTGATCAGCTCGCGCTGCATGCTGCGGAACGGCTCATCAAAGCGCCACGGTTCGCGGTTGGCCGCGCTCTTGTCGCAATGGTTACGGAAAAACGGGGTCAGGCAGTTGGCCTCGGTGGAGCGGACCATCAGCTCCGGAGAGGCGGTGCCGGCGAAGCCGCCGACATCATTGCCGTACCAGGCCGCGCCGGCGATCATCGCGCCCATGCCGAAACGGATGGTGGCGCGGTGGTAGAACCAGTCGGCGCGGGTATCGCCGCTCCAGCTCACGCCGAAGCGCTGCAGGCCGGCGTTGCCGGAACGGCTGAGCACGAACGGGCGCTTGTTCGGCGCGCGGTCCAGCATCGCGTTGTAGCTCTGGCGGGCGCAGCGCAGGCCGAAGTAGTTACGCTCGTTCGACCAGAAACGGCGCGAATCGGTGTTCGAGGTGCCGAACTGGCCGTCCACCCACAGCAGCGCATTGTGCGGAATCTGGTCGCCGCCCTCGGGTTCGGTCAGGTCGTTCCAGATGCCGTCCATGGGGACCTGGTGGAACCAGTTGGTGATCTTGCGGGCCCACCACTGGTTCATCGGCGTGCTGGAGTAGTCGAACCAGGAGACGTTGCCGACGTAGATGCCGCGGGTGACGGTGTTGCCGGCGTTGTCCTTGATGAAGTGCAGGTTGTTGTTGGCCTCGGTGTGGAGGACATCGCCGGGGATCAGCCAGGGCTCGATCAGCGGGACGACCTTCACGCCGCGGGTTTGGCAGTAGGTGATCATCGAGGCGGGATTGGGGAACTTCGAGTTGAAGGTCAACTGGCGCAACTGGCCGTCGCCGATGTTGCCGTCGGCGTTGGCATCCATGTAGTCGATGTCGAGGTACACGGCATCGAGCGGGATATCGGTCGCGGTGGCCTCGTTGGCGATGTATTCGACCCAGTTCTGGTTGTCGTAGCTGAAGCGGGACAGGTGGTGGCCGATGCCCCACTTGGGCAGGAAGGTCGGACGCCCGGTGAGTTCGGAGAAGCGGTCGATGACCTTCGGGAAACTGTGCGCGGAGGAGCCGCCGAAGAAGAAGTAGTCGAGGCGTCCGTCGCCCATCTGGAACGAATAGCGGTCGCCGGTCTCGGTGCCGAACTTGAACAGCGGACGGCAGGGATTGTTCAGGAACACGCCGTACACGAAGGCCGGGTTGCCCCCGGAGGCCGGTTGCATGCCGTAGTAGAACGGGATCATCATGTAGGTCGGGTTGGTGAACTCGCCCCAGTTGTAGGTGGCGGTGTTCCAGATATCCAACTCGCGGCCGCGGCGGTTCATCGGTCCGCCGTACTCGCCGAGGCCAAAGATCGCCTGGTTGGCCGGGAAGATCTTCCGGTTCTTCAGCTTCGACGACCCGGTGCCGCGCTGGCCGGTATAGTTGTAATCGGCATCGCGCTCGGTGAAATCGTCCTGCAGCAGGTAGTAGCCGCCCTTCGATTTGAAATGCACCTTGTAGGGGGACTTCACGACCTCGACATCCAGTTGCGTGGTGGCGATGACATAGGTCGAACCCAGGTCGGACAGCGTCGATGTGGTGCCGCTCCAGTCGTTCAGCGGTTTCGCGATCATCGGCTGCGCGGTGTCGAACGGACCGGCCCAGTGGTAGTTCACGCGGATCACGTCCGGGGCATAGACGGTGATTTCCGACGAACCGCCACCGCTCAGCGCAAACGAGTAGGTCAGGTTGCCGTTCGAGGCATTGGTGGTGATGCTGACCCCGGTCACGTTGCCGGCATTGACCACGGCGGCACGCACCTCGGCCAAACTCCAGCACGACAACAAGATGCACAAAAGCGGTTTAACGACACGACCGGTGAAAACGCCCATACCCACGACCTCTTTCTGCTCGCCTGCGCGATTCCTTCGGTGTTTCCACCCGCCCCATGCGGAGTTACGTGACGCACCGTCCGCTAAACATAATCCAAACGGACCCGCTTGTTAAACGTTTTAATTGGCGGCGGGTGGTGGCGGGTCGGGCAAGGGGGCGGTGGCGATCTCTTCGATGATGGCGTCGAGGGAGCGGGTGATCGCCCACCCGGGGAAGTGGGCGCGGACCTTGGCGAGGTTGGTGATGTAGCAGATATGGTCGCCGGCGCGAGGGGTATCGAGGTACTCGGTGTCGAGGCGGCGGCCGGTGGCGGCCTCGGCGCGGGCGATGGCTTCGAGCAGGGAGATGCTGTTGGCGCGGCCGCCGCCGAGGTTGTAGACCTCCCCGGTGCGGGGGGCTTCGGCATAAAGGGCGAACAGGCGGGCCACGTCGGCGGCGTGGATGTTGTCGCGCACCTGTTTGCCCTGGTGGCCGAAGATCCGGTAGTGGCGGCCGGTGCGGCAGCAGGTGACGAGGTAGGCGAGGAATCCGTGCAACTCGACCGCCGCGTGGGCGGGACCGGTCAGGCAGCCGCCGCGGAAGCAGGCGGTGCGCAGGCCGAAATAGCGGCCGTATTCCTGCACGAGGATATCGGCGGCAAGTTTGCTCGCGCCGAACAGGCTGTGCTTGCTGCGGTCGATCCGCATCGTTTCATCGATCCCGTCGGCGTAGGCGGGATCGGCGTAATCGAAGCGTGTCGGCAGTTCGTGCAGGGCGATCTCGTTCGGGGCGTCACCGTACACCTTGTTCGTGCTGACATGGGCGAAAGGCACTTCCGGGGCGGCGCGGCGCACGGCCTCGAGCAGGTTCAGGGTGCCGGTGGCGTTGATATCGAAATCGTCGAACGGGCGCGAGGCGGCGAGGTCGTGGCTGGGCTGGGCGGCGCAGTGAATCACGTAATCGGGGCGGACGGTGGCGACCAGGTCCAGCACCCCGGCGCGGTCGCGGATGTCGAGGTCGTGGTGGCGGAAACGCGGGGCGGCGCGGACCAGGCGGGCGAGGTTGCCGCGGGTATCGCCCTCCGGGCCGAAAAAGTCGCGGCGCTGGTTGTTGTCCACGCCGTGGACCTCCCAGCCCTCGCCATCAAACAGCGCCACGCAGGCCGAGCCGATCAGGCCGCTGCTGCCGGTTACCAGCACCTTCCTCATGCCGCTACTCTGGCGATTTCCCCGGCGGAATCAACCGGGAAGCGTGGCCATCCCCCGCCCCGCCGCACAAACCGGGGAAAGCCTGACCGACAACACGCTTGCAGTGACGGTGGTTTTCGCTACATTCGGCCTGTTTTTAACCCACAACCGTTGAGAGGAACGTATGGCAACAGCGAAGAAAGTCGTCGGCAACATGTTGATCGCCCAGAGCGGCGGTCCGACCATGGTCATCAACCAGAGCCTGATCGGCGCGGTCGTCGAGGCCAGGAAGCACAAGGCGCAGATCAAGAAGATCTACGGCTCCCTCCACGGCATCAAGGGCATCCTCGACGAGAACTTCATCGACCTCGCCAAGGAAAGCGCGAAGACCCTCGAGGAAGTCGCCAACACCCCCTCCTCCATGCTCGGCTCGGTCCGCAAGAAGCCGACCCCGGAAGACTGCGTCGCGATCTTCAAGGTCCTGCAGAAGTACAACATCCGCTATTTCTTCTACATTGGCGGCAACGACTCGGCCGAGACCACGCACATCATCAACGAGGAAGCCAAGAAGTACGGCTACCAGATGCAGTGCTACCACATCTGCAAGACGATCGACAACGACCTGAAGGAAAACGACCACACCCCCGGCTTCGGCAGTGGAGCCAAGTTCGTGGCCCAGGCGTTCATGGGCGACAACCTCGACAACCGCGCCCTGCCCGGCGTGAAGATCAACATCATCATGGGCCGCCACGCCGGCTTCCTGACCGCCGCCGCCGCGCTGGCCCGCGTGTACCCCGATGACGGGCCGCACCTGATCTACCTGCCGGAACGCCCCTTCTCCACCGACAAGTTCGTCACCGACGTGCAGGCCGTGGTCAAGAAGTACGGGCGCTGCATGGTCGCGGTATCCGAGGGCATCTCCGACGAGAACGGCACGCCGGTCGCCGCGAAGTTCATCAAGGAAGTCGACTCGCACGGCAACGTGCAGTTGAGCGGCTCCGGTGCGCTGGGCGACCTGCTCGCCAAGGAGATCAAGGAGAAGGCGAACATCTCGCGCGTGCGCGCCGACACCTTCGGCTACCTCCAGCGCTCCTTCGCCGGCCTCGTCTCCGAGGTCGACGCCAAGGAGGCCCGCACGGTCGGACAGAAGGCCGTCCAGGCCGCGGTCGCCGGCAAGTTCTCCAGCGGCTCGATCGCCATCAAGCGCAAGCCGGGCAAGAAGTACAACGTGTACTACGAGCGCGTCGAACTGCGCCAGGTCTCGAAGGAAACCCGCCACGTGCCGGACCACTTCATCAACAAGGAAGCCAACGACGTCACCAAGGCGTTCATCGACTACGCCAAGCCGCTGGTCGGCAAACTCCCGGTCATCGGCCGCTTCAAGGGCGTGAAGGTCCCGAAGGCGAAGTAACCCGACGTGACGTTTCGTTCGCGGGGGCCGGAAGGTTTCCCGTCCCGACCATCGAAGCGGGGGCCATCCGGCCCCCGCTTTTTTTCCCTACCGGGCCTCGAAAGCCCTGGGAATCCGCCCTTGCACTCAGTCATATATATTGTATGCTTGTATGCAAGACGACAGCTTGGGATGATCAATCAAAACGATGAGAACGACCCTGATCATAGCCGATCCCGTATTCAAACGGGCCAAGGCGTACGCTCTAAAGCACGACAAAAACCTGTCGGAAGTGGTGACCGAGGCCTTGGACGAACGGTTATCCCGTGACGAACGGGCTGTTCGTGAACCTCGACCCATCTACACGGTGAAACCCGTTTCCATGGGAATGCCAATCGTTGATGTTTCGGATCGCGATGCCCTGTACCGGATCATGGACGAGCGATGATCCTGATTGATACGAATATTCTGCTGTACGCGGTCAACCGCGACGATCCCAGAAACCAGCTCGCCACTCGCATGCTGGAATCCATCGTCAACAAGGGCGGGAGCTGGGCTTTGTCCTGGAGCATCGTGTACGAATTCATGCGCGTTGCCACCCATCCCAAGATCTTTCACGCCCCTCTCGAAACCGATGTGGCTTGGCGCTTCGCCTGGGAACTTGTCACCCACCCTGATTGCCACCTGCTGACTGAGACGGCGGAACACGCGGATGCAACGGCACGCTGCCTTCAGGAAGCTCCGCGCATCCGTGGAAATATGGTTCATGACCTGCATGTGGCTGTGCTTATGCGGGAACATGGGATAATCCGCATTCTGACCGAGGATCGGGATTATCGCCTCTTTCCCTGGATCGAGGTCGTTCCGTTGCCGGAAGCATGAGCGAGCCTGGATCCGTGCGGCTGCCAAACCGAGTTTCCTCTCCAATCCTGCAAGTCGGTCTCGGTGATTCCCCGCTTGAGGTTGGCATGGGGTCTGGCGTAGCGTGGTGCAAAAGGAATCCTCACCATGCATGTTCGAAGCACCCTGCTCCTGTTGGCCCTGTTGACCGCGCCGGCTGTGTTTGCCGCGGACGGTTTCTTCGGACTGCGTTTGTCCTCGCCGCTGATCGCGAGCGGCACCGCCGGGGTGAAGTTCGGGGACGATGACGGCGGATTGCGTCCGACGATCCAGGCGGAAGCCGGTGTCGGCGGTGGCAAACTCGCCGTGGGCCTGGACGGCACCGGCCACGGCAAGGTCGGTTTTGGCGTCAAGGCGGCGATGCTGCGCACCTGGATCGAACCGATCGATGTGGATGATAACCAGACCTTCCTCGGCGTCGAACTGGAAGCAAGCATCAAGCGCCTGCTGCTTAGCACCGGCGGCTACCGCCGCGTCGGCGACGGCGATGACGATTGGCTCGGCACGGCGGGGGTCGGGTTCCTGTTCTGAAAAACGCGCGCCCGGAAGGGCGCGGAAACCGTGTCGGCCCGATCATACCCGTATCTTGTTGCGGTGTGGCCGCCAAAAGCCTATAGCCTGTTCGCACCACCCGGCATGATGCCGGGGATGGTACACCCCGCGGGAGACGATCCATGAGCAAGTCGCACGACACCAAGAAGGCATCCAAGAAGGCACCGCAGAAGACCCTCGCCGAGAAACGCGCGGCCAAGAAAGAGAAGAAGAACCAGGCCAAGAGCTTTTCGGCCTAGGAGCGATCACCCGTCGGCGGGCCGTTTCATGGCGCCATGAGTGGGTTGCGGATCTTTAGCGTGGGGAAACGACTGAAGTCTCGATCCACCGTCCATAGTTCGCGTACACCATAGGCCATGCAACTGGCGGCTATACGGGCATCATGGATCTGACCGCCGGTTATTTTAGCCTTCTGGACCAATTGACCAAGAAGACCGAGGCTGTCTTCATTGTCCAAAAGCACACGCAACGAAGGCGATTCCCTCCAAGCAGCTATCTGGTCCATCGCCTGCCGGGGCGTTGAAGGCTGCCTCCACAATTTCGTGTGAGTAACCACGGCATAGAATTCAATCAGGCTGTGATAACCTATGCCCCAAGGCACGGGCGATTCGGCCAATTCTCGTACTACGCGCACCGCTTCGGCATGAAGTT
This sequence comes from uncultured Verrucomicrobiota bacterium, assembly GCA_937872895.1. Taxonomy (GTDB): domain Bacteria; phylum Verrucomicrobiota; class Kiritimatiellia; order CAIVKH01; family CAIVKH01; genus CALMUP01. Next base: position 48,352 of record CALMUP010000004.1, on the reverse strand, counting down.
CAGCCTCCCGCTGATGAGCATGCACAAGGATATTGGTATCCAACGCAATCACGACGTAACCCTGGGTTCACGGATTTCGTCGATCTTCTTATTGATGTTTTGACGGGAAACTCCGCCTTTCTTGTCCACGGCATAACCGGCCGAGGCCTCGCGCAATACAAACGCCTTGGACCGGTTCTCATCCAGCGCCTGCTCCAGTGCGTCGATGACCAGCGAACGGAAGGTCATGCCCCGCTTGGCCATCACCATCTTGGCGCGACGGAACAGCGCATCAGGCATATCTATGGTTGTTCGCATGCATAAAATCATACTGTGTTGCAATATGATGTCAATAGAAGGGCCATTCTCGTCATTCCCTGAAGGGCGACATGCCGACGGTGACAGCGCAGTCACGATCGCTGAATTCACTGCGCAGGCCAGAAACCAGTGGTCCGGCAAGGGTGGCAAGCCGGACAAGAAGGAGCATCCCGCGAACGACGAGCTCTCGATCGCATCCGGTGCGATTTTCATGGCGCGATCGGCTTTTCCTCCTATCATCTGCCACCATGTTGATTCGTATCATCAGCTTACTTTTCCTGTTAGCCACCAGTGCCCACGCCGGTCCGCTGATGGTCGGCTACTGGCACAACTGGACCGGCAAATCCACCGAGTACATCCGCCTGCGCGACGTGCCCTCGGTGTACAACCAGATCAACGTGGCCTTCGCCATTCCCGATCCGAAAGGTTCGGGCGCGATGGTGTTCGAGCCGAAGAAACAGCCGCCCGAGGAGTTCAAGCGCGACATCGCCTACCACCAGGCACGCGGCACGCGCGTGCTGCTGTCGATCGGCGGCGGCAACCATCCGGTCGTGCTCAACTCGCGTAAGCAGGGGCAGGCCTTCGCGCGCAGCCTGATCGACCTGGTCGAGCGTTACGGTTTCAACGGCATCGACATCAACCTGGAGAAACATTCGCTGGTGCTCGACCCGGGCGACACCGATTTCCGGCGGCCGAAAACCCCACGCGTGGTGTATTTCATCGAGGGCATCCGCACCGTGGTCAACCACTTCGACAACACCTTCGTGCTCAGCGCATCGCCGGAGACCCAGTTCATGACCGCCGGCCACAAGCGCTACGGCCGGGAATTCGGCGGCTACCTGCCGGTCCTGCACGCCCTGCGCGACGTGCTCGATGTCGTGCACATGCAGTACTACAACTCGGGCACCCAGCTGGTGTACGACGGACGCGAGATCAACGAGAAGGGCCTGATCGTGACCAAGGGCACGCCGGATTTCGTGGTCGCGCTGACCGAGATGCTGATCCTCGGGTTCCCGGTCGGCCTGAACCCGAAGAACGTCTTCCCTGGTCTCGGCGCCGATAAGGTCGCCATCGGCCTCCCCGCCACGCCCTCCGCGGCCAGCGGCGGCGGATACCTCACGCCGGCGCAGCTCCAGGCCGCCATGCATTACCTGCTCACCGGCAAACCCACCTACAAGACCGCCTACCGCTTGCGGCAGAAGGGCGGTCATCCCAACCTCGCCGGCCTGATGACCTGGTCGATCAACTGGGACGCATCGCGCGACGGCGGCACCAAACCCTACGCCTTTGCCTACGAGGCGGTGCGCTTGTGGCAAAAGGAATTCCGCTGACCGCCGCCGCGTTTGTATGTGGCCTCCCCAAGATCGCGACCGCGAAGGAATAAAGCCATCGGCCAAAACGGGCCTGCAACCATCGACGTGCTCTTCATCTCGGCGCCATTACCCCACCGTTTTGACACTTGCGTTTTGCCTGGTCCAGTTGGATGCTGTGCACCGGCAGCTGATCGCGCGACCCGGAGCTGCCGTGGAACCGTGAAACCCGTACATACCAGATTGGTGGCTTGCCTCGTGGTCCTGATGGCGTTCATGCCGGATGGACTGGGCCTGCGTGCTGCCGCGTTGGCCGAAATCCTGATGTCCCCGGATGCGGAAATGGCCTTCCTGGAAAACGGACCGGAACCACTGTTGCCCGCGAAGTTCCAAACCGGCCGGAAACTCTCGTTCCCTGACCACCCCTCCGCCTGCACGGTGTGGCATGACCGGGGCCAGCGACATGGCACCGATCTCCAAGGCTCCTGCACGGCGCGGCATCGGTCACCAAGTCCGGACGAGACACATGCCGCCTTCCGGCACAGCCAACTGATCCTTTAGGCGCGGACCCAGCCACACCCCGACCCGGCACCGGCCATCCCTGCGGTGCGTGGACACCCTTTCCCTGGTTACCTGCGCCCTGCCGGGTTTCCCGCGTTGTGGCTGAAATCATTCCGACCCGCCCGAGTTCCACCCCCATTTCCTGCATTGGAGTCCGTGTAGCCATGAAGCCGTTTAACGACAAGTACCGTATCAGCCTGTGGCTGGTACCCGACGACGAGGTCACCACCACGTGCGGTCGAATCACCTTTTCAGCATGGTGCCAGAAGGAATGCGAGCGCCTTTCGCGGCGCGGCGACCAGGTACAGGTGCACCGCAACAAAGAAGGGCGGATCGCGCTGTTCCGTAGCGAAGCAGGTTCCCGGCAAAGGGGATGATTCCCGCGTTGCGGCTCACTCGGGACGGGGTATCGCGGCACTGACCAGCAACGCGATGGCCGCCCATGCGGTGACGGTGAACGGCTGAAGGTAACGCACCACCGCGCCCGGAGCGGTGAGAACCGTGACGACCATGAGCAGCATCGCACACACGGCCAACAGCAAGGCGGCGGGACGTTGTTCGCGCGGGACGACGAACACGGCCGCGAGATTGAGCAGCGGGGACAGCGCGAGCACGATGTACCAGGGCCAGCCGAAGCGGTGGTAGCTGCGCGCCGGGGTCAGGACGAGGTGAATCCTGGCGGCATCGAAACCGAATCGCACGCGCACCACCTGCAGAAAACGCTCATCCAGCGGACGGGCCCATCCCTGCTCGACCAGGATGCGTTCCTGCATGGTTGATGGATTGAGGTATTCAATCCACGTCGTTGCGCCCAGCGATGCAATGCCGCGTGGATCACGGAACACGGCGGTCCGGCACGCCTGTTTCGCCGCGGCATTGGCGGCGATCCGATCGCCCGCGAACACATCGCGCACCAGGGTTTCCGCCAGGCCCCCGGGTTGCCAGATCTGTGCCTCGCGGTGGAGCCGGAGGCCCGAAGGCACACCGGAATCTTGGCGTAGCTGAGCGATGATGGCGGCGAACCGCGCATTCGGGGTATCGTTCGCCTCCACCATCGGTGACCACGCCCCCAACAACATCAGACCATCCATGTGCTGGTAGCCGGGGTGACCCCTGAAGTGGCGACCCACATACGCGCGGTAGCCGTGGTGCATCCATCCGGTCAGCACAACCGCACCAAGCAGGTGCGCGGCCAGAACAAGCCATCGGGGACCGGACAGCCTGGCATCCCGAAAGGTGACCCCGGCGATGGCGACCAAGAGCAACGGAAAGAGCAGGACCATCGGGATAAACACAAAACGGAGGCTTACGAGTGCGACACCCAGCGCACAGGTTGCGGCAATCACCAGGAAACGCGGCCTCTCCACATAGGCCAGCCCGAGCGTCAGGACCCCGGCATAGCCAAGCAGAGCCAACGATTCGGTCAGCACCAGGCGCTCATGGACAACATTCAGCGGGTCGAGCGCAAGGGCAAGGCTTGCCGCCATGGCGATACCTGGACGCACCCTGGCGTAGCGGAACAGGCTGAACCCGAGGAGAAGGGATGCCACTGCACCCGAAGCAATCTGGGCAATCAACACACCGGTCAATGAGCCTGGATATACCGCGAGCCAGGTGAGCAGGCGCGGGTAGGTGAATGAGCGATCAACCGGCAGATACCCTTCGATCGCCGCGGACAGGTAGGTCGCGGAATCGCCCAGGAAAAAAAGCGGTGCCAGATCCAGCAACCCGAGCAGGAACTTGACCGCGACCACCAGCGCCGCCATCCGACCGATCAGGCCAAGGTTCATCATACTGTTCCAGCCAACCGCGCTAACCATACTCCAATCTTGATTCCTGCATCGTATGGCGTAGTGTCCCCCGGACCAAGGAGGAGTATGCACTTTTTTTATCGTTTGTTGATGCTGATGGCGGTCGCTGTTCCGGTAACCTCGGGGCATGCAGCGGCTCCGGGCATGGTCTTGATTCCGGCGGGTTCGTTTGAAATGGGCGACGCGCTGGGCGATGGCACGGCGGCGGAATTGCCGGTGCACACCGTCACCCTCGACGCGTTCTACATGGACCAGACCGAAGTCACGTTCGACCTGTGGAAAAAGGTGGCCGGTTGGGCGGCGACCAACGGATACGACATCGGGATCACCTCCGCCAAGGGCCAGGACGAGGGATTTCCCGCCCACAGCGTCACCTGGTTCAGCGCCGTCAAGTGGTGCAACGCCCGCAGCGAGATGGAAGGCCTGCAACCGGTCTATTTCGTCGATGACGCCCGCACCACCGTTCTCCGCACCGGCGCGGCGAACCTGCATAACGGATTGGTCAACTGGTCGGCCAACGGGTACCGCCTGCCCACCGAGGCCGAATGGGAAAAGGCGGCGCGCGGCGGAGCCAAGGGCAAGCGGTTTCCCTGGGCCGACGTGGATAGCATCGATCACAGCCGGGCGAACTACATCAGCCGCACCAACGACGCCTTCGACGTCAGCGGCACCCGCGGCCACCACCCCGGCATCAAGCCGCCGGGCGGCAGCCCGGTCCGGATGTTCAAACCCAACGGCTTCGGCCTCCACGACATGGCCGGCAACATGTGGGAATGGTGCTGGGACCGGTACCTGTCCGAATACTATGCAACCTCGCCCGCCGACAACCCGCGCGGCCCCGAACAGGGCTCGGGCCGGGTCCTGCGCGGCGGAAGCTGGGACCGGGCCGGCTTCTTCTGCCGGGTCTCCGGGCGAAACAATGCCACCGCCGACAACACCTACACCCGCATCGGGTTCCGGACCGTCCGCAACGCCCCATAACCGGTTGAGCGGCAGCAGCATGGAACACCCGAAACCGCCGCCGCCAAAATCCCCGGTTGTTTGATTGACAGACACCGAGGATTCCCCTATTTTCACCCCCCTGTTTATCGAAAGAGGGCATCATGGAAGCTTATGCAGTCATCGAAACCGGTGGAAAGCAGTACCGGGTTCAAAAAAACGATTTGTTTGATGTGGAATTGCTGGAAGGCGAAGCCGGCACCAAGATCACGCTGGACGCCGTATTGGCCGTCTCCAACGGGTCCGAGCTGGTGGTTGGTTCGCCGACCGTCGCTGGCGCTTCGGTTACCGCCGAGATCGTCGAACAGCACCGCGGCCGCAAGACCGTGGCGTTCCGCAAGAACCGCCGCAAGGGTTTTCACAAGAAGATCGGACACCGTCAGGAGCTGACGAAGATCCGCATCGAGGAGATCAAGGGCTGATCCAGCCCGGAGGATACCGTCATGGCACATAAAAAAGGACAAGGCTCTACCAAGAACGGCCGCGACAGCAACTCGCAGCGCCGCGGCGTGAAGGTGTTCGGCGGCTCGAACGTCATCACCGGCAACATCATCGTCCGTCAGGTTGGCAACAAGTTCCACCCCGGCAAGAACGTCGGTCAGGGTCGCGACTTCACGTTGTTCGCGCTGGCGGATGGCGTGGTTGAATTCGACCGCGACGGCCGCCGCGTCAACGTGCGCGCGCTGCAGACCGCCTGACGATGCGGGTGGCGCCACAAACGCCCTCCGCGATCGCCCACACCATGGCGAATCCCACTCCGGGGTTCGCCATGTTGCGTTTAGGGGCATGAACAACCACGGATGCACACGGATAAACTCGGATTGAACATACATACAAAGCACGTTGAGACGTGTTGGAGCAACGCCCAACGTGCAACCACCAAGAAAACCTTCGGCAGCAGCAACACGTAACGTGCTCAATGGATAGAAAGCCACAACAGCATTCATCCGTGTTGATCGGTGTCCATCCGTGGCGACCTTCGGTTCCTCCTTACAACAGCATCAACTGACATGAAAAGCATCGCCTTCAAAGACCGCGTCAAGGTCCAGGTATCCGCCGGTAACGGTGGCGACGGTTGCGTCTCGTTCCGCCGCGAAAAATTTGTCCCGTTTGGCGGCCCGGACGGCGGCCACGGTGGCCACGGCGGCCACGTAATCCTTCAGGCCAGCAAGGACGTGGACTCGCTGGTGCATTGGTATTACCAGCCGATCCAGAAGGCGGGCCACGGAGGCAAAGGCGGCAGCAACAACCGGACCGGAGAAACCGGCGACGACCTGGTGATGCCGGTCCCCTGTGGAACGGTGGTGTTCCAGATTCCCGATGTTGTCCCCCATGATCCGCTCGACTTCGAGAAGGATCCCGAGGAAAAACCGGAGCCGGTCGAGGAGACCCGCACCTACCTGGGCGAAGTGGTCAACGACGGCGACACCCTGCGGGTGGCCACCGGCGGCAAGGGCGGACGCGGCAACCTGTCCTATGCCTCCTCCACCAACCGCGCCCCGCGCGAGTTCACCCCCGGCACCGAAGGCGAACGCCGCCGCCTGCTGCTCGAACTGAAGATGGTGGCGGAAGTCGGCCTCGTCGGCTACCCCAACGCCGGCAAGTCCACCCTGCTCTCCAAACTGAGCCACGCGCACCCGAAGATCGCCGCCTACCCGTTCACGACACTCAATCCGCTGATCGGCATGCTGCAGTTCGAGGATTACACCACGGTGCGCATCGCCGACATCCCCGGGCTGATCGAGGGTGCCCACCGCGGCGTCGGCCTCGGCCACGACTTCCTCCGCCACGTCGAACGCACCAAACTCCTGATCTACGTGCTCGACATGGGCGGCGTGGACGGGCGCGATCCGGTCCACGACTACGCCAGCCTGCGCCACGAGCTCCAGCTTTACAACGAGGACCTCGTGCACCGCCCCGCCCTCGTGCTCGGCAACAAGATGGACCTGCCGGATGCGGCGGACCACCTCGCCCGCTTCATCAAGGAAACCGGCATCACCCCCCTCACCCTCTCGGCCGAGCAGGGCGACGGCATCGACAAGCTCAAGGAAGCGCTCTACGACTGGAAGCGCGGCCGGCGGTTCATCGACGCCGCACCGGCCGTGAAGCGGAAGGACTAAACCACCCGCTTCGCTGGAGAAAGAGGAGGCGGAAGAGGAAAGACCACGGTCTCCTCTTTCTCCAGCGAAGCGGGTGGTTCCTTTTTTGTCCATGGACTGGACACCCCCTCCGGCCGTGATTCCAAGGATTGGACAATTTCCCGACCTCTGCTACATTGACCCGCCATGACGGATATCCAGATCAGCTCGCTGTTCAGCCGCGCCACGCGCCCGCTCCTCTCCTTCGAGTTCTTCCCGCCGAAGGACGATGCCGGCCTGGAGGCGCTGCGCGCGACCTGCGAGAAGCTGAAGCCGACCCACCCGGATTTCGTCACCGTGACCTACGGGGCGGGCGGCTCGACCCGCGAGCGCACCTTCAAGGTTTGCGCGATGCTGGCCGAAATGGGTTTCGGCCCGGTCATGCCCCACCTGACCTGCGTCGGGTCCAGCCGCGCCGCGTTGCGCGAACTGGCCGACCAGATCCATGCCCGCGGCTACCGCAACATCATGACCCTGCGCGGCGACCCGCCGAAGGGCGACACGACATTCAAGGCCGCGCCCGACGGGCTTTCCTACGCGGTGGACCTCGTGAAACTGCTGAAGGCACAGCACCCCGACTTCTGCTGCGGCGTGGCCGCCTACCCGGAAAAGCATCCGGAAGCCGCCTCGCCGGAATCCGACCTCGCCAACCTGAAGGCCAAGCTGGATGCCGGGGGCGATTTCGGCACCACCCAGTTGTTTTTCGACAACGCGGTGTACTACCGCTTCGTGGAAAAGGCCCGCGCCCTCGGCATCACCCAGCCGATCCTGCCCGGCCTGTTGCCCGCGCTATCGCTGAAACAGGTCGAACGCATGTGCACCATGTGCGACACCTACCTGCCCCCGGCCCTCGCCGACCGGCTACGCGCCGCCGGTGATGACGCCGATGCCGCGGAACAGGCGGGCATCGACTGGGCCATCGAACAGATGCGCGACCTGCTCGCCCGCGGCGTGCCCGGCATCCACCTCTACATCCTCAACCGCTCCCGCGCCGCCTTGTCGCCGGAGCTGCTCGCGCTGTTCGGACGGCACCTGTAGGCGGGGCGTCTAGCGCAAATCGCCGGGAAGACGCGGGGCCACGTTGACCCCCGGGATGTGGTCGAAGTGCTTGTCCAAGGTAATCAGTAGGGCGTCATGCCGGATGGCCATGTACGCGATGGCCAAGTCGGTCAGCGGAAGGACCAATCCTTTGCGGTCCATGCTCCACCCCAACTGCCACACCCCGTCCCAAAATGCATGGTCATTGACTACCTCGACCGACAGCGCAAACAGTTCTTCCATGCGCGAACGTTCCGCATCCTGCACGATGCCGCGCAACACCTCGCAACGAATGATGCCGCATGTGAATAACGCATCGCGCTCCAGCAAGGGTCGCAACCGGGAAATGAACGGCTGTTTATGTTTCAGCCAGTCGATATAGACGCTGGAATCAATGACGACGCGCACGGCTTTTCACTTCCTGGCGACGCAGACGAATCACATCATATCCGGGAGCAATGACCGGCCCGTTGGAAACATAAAACGGTTTCTCCTCCAACGCCTTCAGCCGGGTTTTTTTCTCGGCCTCCGTGAGCGCGTAGTCGATCGCTTCCTTGCGCGTGGCAAAGCCGCCCAGCGACATCACCCGAAGCAGTTTTTTCTCATCCAATTCAACCGTAGTCTTCATATGGGTTAGCGTATGGGTTGATCACCCATACGTCAACCACAACCCGAACCATCACCACGGGTTCAGGCAGGTCACGCCGGCAGCGCGGCAAGGAAGGCATCCATCTGTTCGTCGGTGCCGATGGTGACGCGGATGCAGTCGCCGGTTTTTTCGCCGGGGAAGTAGCGGATCAGCACCTTGTGTTCGCGCAGGTGACGGAACACCGCGTCGGCGGCGTGGCCGGCCGGCGGGCGCGCCCACAGGAAGTTCGTCGCGGACGCGTACACGGTATAGCCGCGTTGGCGCAGCGCGGTGGCGATGCGTTCGCGGGTGGCGATGATCCTCGCGCAATTCGCCTTCATGTGCGCCTGGTCGTCGATCGCGGCCAGCGCGGCGGCCTGGGTCACCGCGTTGACGTTGTACGAATCCTTGATGGTGAACAGCGCGTCGATCAGCGGTTTCGCACCGACCACATAGCCGGCGCGCAAGCCGGCGAGCGAGTACGACTTCGACAGCGAGCGGCTGACCAGCACGTTCGGGAATGCGGACGCGAGGTCCATGCAGTTCCACGGGGCGAAATCGGCGTAGGCCTCGTCGATCAGCACCACGCCCGGGAACGCGGCGCAGAAGGCGCGGATCTTCTCCTTGGGAAACTGCAGGCTGGTCGGGGCATTCGGGTTGGTCAGGTAGAACAAGGCGGCGCGGTAGCCTTCCGGCATGTTCCATCCGTAGTCGGCGGTCAGCGGGACGGTCTCGACGCGGGCCGGGCGGATGCCGGCGAGGATCGGGTACAGCGAGTACGACGGATCGAAGCAGCCGATCACGCCCTGATCCTCGACGAAGGCGCGGGTGCAGAGGGCGAGCACCTCGTCGGATCCGTTGGCGGCGAAGACCTGGTCGACGCTGACACCGTGCAGCGCGGCGATGCGGGTGCGCAGGGCGAGCGACACCGGATCGGGGTAGAGCCGGGCCTGGGCCTCGACCGTGCCGGCGATCGCGCGCAGCACGGCCGGGGAAGGCGGGTACGGGTTCTCGTTGGTGTTGAGTTTGATCAGGCCGGGAATGCGCGGCTGCTCGCCGGGGACATAGCCGTGCAGCGAGCGGACGTGGCGGCAGATCAGGTCGTCGCGGGGTGTGCTCATTCGCGTTCGAAACGGATCTTCGCCGAGCGGCCGTGGGCTTCGAGTTGCTCGACCTGGGCAAACGCCTCGATGTGCGGCAGCACGTCCTGCAAGTCGGCCCGGGTGTACGAGACATAGCTGGTGCGGCGGCGGAAGGAATCGACGGTCAGGCCGGAAAACATCGCGGCGGTGCCGCCGGTCGGCAGCACGTGGCTCGGGCCGGCCACGAAGTCGCCCGCGCACTCGGGGGTCCATGGCCCGATGAACACCGCGCCGGCGCGGCGGACCTTCTTCAGCCACATGCGCGGTTCGCGCACGATGATCTCGAAATGTTCCGGGGCGAACTGGTTGCACAGGTCCATGCCGATGTCGAGGTTGTCGACGATCACGATCATCGTGCCTTCGTTCAGCACGCGGTTCAGCGCGTCGCTCTTCGGCAGTGCGGCGGCCTGCTTGGTGATCTCCTCCTGCACGGCGTAGGCCAGCGGTTGGGAGGAGGTGACGAGCAGCGCCTTCTCGTGGCCGGTGCCGTGCTCGGCCTGGGCGAGCAGGTCGGCGGCGAGGTGGCTCGCCCGCGCCGAGTCATCGGCCAGGATCGCGACCTCGCTCGGGCCGGCGACGAGGTCGAGATCAACGATGCCGTAGACCAGGCGTTTGGCCGCGGTGACGTAGGGGCCGCCGGGGCCGACGATCTTCTGGACCGAGCGGATGGTGCGGGTGCCGTAGGCCATCGCGCCGATGGCCTGGATGCCGCCGATGCGGTAGATCTCGGTCGCGCCTGCGGTATCGAGGGCGTAGAGGACGTACGGATTGACCTTGCCGCCTTTTTCGGTGGGCGTGCAGGCGACCACTTCCTGGACGCCGGCGACCTTCGCCAGCACCACGGTCATGATCGCGGTCGAGGCCAGCGGGGCCGCGCCGCCGGGGATGTAGCAGCCCACGCGGTCGAGGGGCATGAACTGCTCGCCCATCATGCCGCCCTTCGGGCTGAGGATCTGCCAGTTCGGGCGCAGGCCGGCCTTGGAGAACTTGGTCACGCGGGCGATCGCCTCCTGCACCGCGCGCTTGAACTCGGGGCTGACCGCGTCGATCGCGGCCATCCGTTCGGGTTTGGTCACCAGCAGCTTCGGGGCGGTCAGCTTCTGGTCGTTGTATTTCGCCACCGCGTCGAGCACCGCGGCGTCACCGCGCTGGCGGATGTCCTCCAGCACCTCGCGGGCCACCGCTTCCGCCTCGGGCAGGAAGGCCGGACGGCTGAGGAAATCCTGCACGACCTCGGAGGTCTGGTTCGGCACCCACTTCGTAACTTGTATCGACCACATGGTTCGTTCCTTCGTTGTTCAGATTCGGTTGACCGTCCGGCGGCTATCGTCGGATGGCGGTGTTGGGATGATGGCAACGCGGGCACTCCAACACCGGATACAGACGCCGCTCCACATATACCATCCCGCAATTCCCGCACCGGTAGATCTTGCCGTCGCCGGAGTCCTGAGGTTGGCCGTGGCCCCGCATACTGTAATACAACCACAGGCCGATGACCACCACGAGGATAAAGGCCACGGGCGCGACAAAGAGGATGACCAGCGGGACGTTCACGGCAGGTCTTTTTTCTCGGGGGCGGGTTGGAAAGCCACGATCAAACGGCCGCATTGATCCGGCATGGGGGCCCCGAAAACCATGCCGCGGGCGATTCGCAGCACGGCGGCCGTGACGTCCTGGTAGGGAGAGGGCTTCTCGACCATGACCTGGCGGATCAGGCCATCGGCATCAAAACATACATACAGCACCATATCCCAGGCGGTGCGGCCAACCCAGGTGGCTGCTGCATCGACGGGAATGAATTCGCGCGGCTGTTCCGGACGGTCAGGCCAGTACACGGTAAAGGCATTCATGGGAATGGTGGCGGGTGGCAGGACATCCTCGGGTTCCCGTGGTGGAGGCGCGGGGAACGGTCGGGGTTGCTCGATCAGGTTCACGAGGGAGCGGGAGGAGGCGCCGAACGGCGAAGCGGCAAAGGGTTGATCCAGGTCACGGATCCGCGGCGATGGCGTCGGCAATTCGACCGGAGGCTGCTTGGTCCCGGCCGCGGCAAGCATCGGGCCGCTGAATCCAATGGCGGTGGGCAGGGCAAACAACACCGGCGAATACAGCAGGCGAGCATCCGCAGCGTACGAAGCGGGCTCGATTGCGGGAGGATCGCCCAGGAAGGTGACGCCGGGAGGTGCGGCGCGTACGGATCTCTCCGGGGTGCTTACGGTGACAGGACGCCAGGCGAGTCCGAGCCAGGCGAGGTGCGCGGCGAGCACCACCCCCACGCTGCCGATACGCCAGTGCGGAGGCAACCGGTCGGCGCGGTGCCCGGCAGGCCTGGCCTGGACGGGGGCAGCATCCATCACCGGCGACCCACCGACGCATCGACCCGTGTAGCCAGCACGACGTGGTTCCATCCGGCCTCCACGGCCAGGTTGTAGATGCTGCTCATCGCGGCATGGCTCACTGAGCCATCGGCCTCGATGATCAATTCCCCATCCGGATGGTTCAGGGCTGCTTGGCGTAGCCGCTCCGGCAGCGCGGGCCAGGGGACACGCTCATCGGCAAAGAAAAACGTGCCTTCGCGGGGAACGGTCAGGACCAGGGCATCATACCGCGCCCCGCTGGCTGCGCGCACCTGGGGCAGGTCCACGCGCAGGCCAGGCTTCTTCAGCGTCGCGGTCTGGGTGATCATGAACAGGATGACCAGCAGGACTACATCGATCCACGGTGCCGAGTCGAGCAGGCCACCGGCCAGGCGCTGGTTCGGACGGAAGCGGCGCTTCAAGTAGAACAGTTGTTCGCGCACGATGGACACTTGCGTGGACATGGGCATCAGGAGGCGTGGTGGTTGGAATCGCCGAGCCGGGGCAACAACTGCATGATCTCGCCGAAGGCCCGTTCCATATCGAGCAGGATCGATTCGACGCGACTGACCAGGAAATTGTAGCCGATGTAGATGCAGATGCCCACGGTCAGGCCAAAGGCCGTTGTCAGCAGTGCGGTCCAGAGCCCACCGCTCAAATCACCGGCATAGACCTGCGGGGAAAGCTCCATCAGGATCCTCAAGCTTTCCATCATGCCCAGCACGGTGCCCAGAAGTCCGGCCAGCGGGGCCACCTGGGCGAGGGTGAGCAGGATGCCGAGGTTCGCCTCGAGGCGGGGCACTTCGGCCAGCCCGACTTCCTGCATGGCCTGCCGAACGCGTTCGGGCCCGTGTTCGCGTTCGAGGATGGCCATCCGCAGCATGTGCGCAACCGGACCGGGTGTCTCTTCGCACTGGCTGACCGCCTCGACGATGTTCCCCTTGCCCACGATGGTGAAGATGCCGCGGATGAAGTCGGTGGTCTTGATCTGGGCTCGGTGCAGGTGCAGCGCGCGCCGGATGAACAGCAGGGCGGCAAACAGGCTGATTGCCAGGATCAGCCACATCACCGGCCCGCCTTTTTCCATCAGGTGAAACGTCATCATTGTAGGTTCCTCACGCTCACGGCATGTTCCGGATTTCCGATGCGCTTGTCGAATCCGCTTTTTTCAAGGCAAGCCGGTTCATACGGATGGCCGCATCCGGTGCGGCCGCCACACCCGACTCGATCACCCGGCGGTAGATCCGCCCTGCCTCCTCGATGGCCCCTGCGGATTCCTTCAGTGCGGCGGCACCGAAGGCCGCACGGACAAACCAGATCTCCTCCGGCGGTATGACCGCTTCGGCCCGGCGGGCCAGCCATTGATACACCACGTTCAGGTAATGCGTGACCGCCTCCTCGGTGCGGCCAAGCCGTTCGTAGGTGCGGGCAAGTTTGTATTCAACCTGGAATGCGAGGTCCGGGGCGATCTGCGGGTGGGTCAAGGCGGATCGGTAGGTGGCCGCAGCCTCGTTGTAGCGCTCGAACCGGTCACTGCCCAGGGAGAACTGGCAATCACCGATCCGACCAAGCGCGCGCACGACCAGCGGATGGGCGGGGAATTTACGGATGATTTCATCGTAGGCGAGAATGGCGCCGGCAAAATCGCCGATCTCGGTCAGGGAATCACCCTGGGCAAACCGCGCTTCGGGAATCATCGGGCTGTTGGTGTATAGCCGGATCAGTTGGCCGTAGTGGTCGATGGCGCGGGCGAAGGCCTTTTGTTCATAGGCGGAACGCCCGGCCCAGTAGAGGGCACGGTCAGCAAGCGCATGGGTCGGGTAGAACGAGGCCAGCGCGGCAAAGTTGGTCTCGGCAACCCCGAACCGCTGCACATTGAATTCATGTTCAGCCAGCCAGAAGGATACATCGGCGGCCCAGGTTGAATCCGGATACTTGGCCAGGAACGAGCGTCCGATATCGACGGCCTGCCGTGCATCGCCGCTCTGGTAGTGACACCAACCGCGCATGAAATACGCGCGCTCGGCCCAGGTGGTTCCGGGCATTTCCGCCATCAACCGCTCGAAGTCGGCCAGCGCTTCCGGATACGCGTGCATCCGGTAACGCAGCAGACCGCGCGCAAGCAGGGCATCGGCATAGCGCTCGCTGGCCGAATAGGTGGCCAGGAAGGTGTCGTAGGCCGCCAGGGCATCGTCCCAGGCACGTTGATCCTCGTGGAAGCGGGCAAGCCGCAACTGGGCCGCCATGGCCTCCTCGGACTGCGGTCTCTCGGCGATCAATGCGCCGAGCAGACGGACGGTGTTGGTGGCATCGGCCGCGCGGGCGAAACTTTCCGCAGCCTGGGCCAGCATGGCGGGCCGATCAGGACTTCGCGGAAACTCCGCCATCGCCCGCTCATAGGCCGCGCCGGCCAGCCGGTACTGGCCGTTCATGAAGTAGGCATCGGCCGACTTGACCAGCGCCAGCTCACGCAGGGCCTGGTTCCGCAGCAGATCGTAGGCCTTCTCGAAGGCCAAAGCGGCTTCGGCAAACCGGCTGAGTTCCCACAAGCACCAGGCCTTGCTGTACTGGGCATGGCGAAGGCCGACCGGATCGGTGAACGACTCGAGGTAACGCTGGTAGGCTTCCGCCGCCTGTTCGAAGCGGCCCTGGGCGCGCAACAGATCGGAGAGTTCGATTTGGGCCCGCGCGGCCTGGGGAAGCGAGGCGAGGGTGAAGACCGTCTGGTTCATCATGTGCACCGCGTCGTCGAGCCGTCCGAACTGCATCATGAGCCTGGCCTGGTCGATGCGGGCCTCCACCTTGCGTTCGGTGTTGGTGGTGAGCAATTCGGCGGCGGCGAGCGCGGCAAGCGCATTGGTCGGCGCCTCCTGCCTGACCGCCAGGGCGGCGAGGGCAAACCAGGCATCGGCACGCAGGGCCGGGTCGGCCTCGCGGTCCGCGGCGAGCGGCCGCAGCCAGGCATCCGCCGTGTCGTACTGCCGATTCTCCAGCGCCGCCTGCCCGAGCCACAACCGCGCACGCGCGGCGGCGGGGTGTGCGGGATACCGGTCCACCAACTCCTTCATGCGGACCATGGCTTCCGTGCGGTCCTTCAAGGCGATCAGCACATCGGCCCAATCCATCAGGTGATCGGGCAGATCCGGCCAGGTCGGATAGGTTTCATAAAAGGTGCGGAACCAGCGCTCGGATTCCGCCAGCTTTCCGCTGCCGCGGAGTGCGAGCGCCCTCAACCGCATGGCATACGGCGCGAGTTCATCATCGGGATACCGCGAACGGAACGTGTCGAGGAAATCCAACGCGGTGCTATAATGACCCAGCGCATAATGAGCCTGGGCATACCAGTAGAAATAACTGCCCTCATACCGTGTGTTCGCTGCGACCTTGGCGTTTTCGTTGAGCCAGTCGATGATCTTCTGGTCCTGCCCCATCTTGTGCCAGGCCATGAAAAGGAAGACCGAGGCATTGGCCTTCTTGCGCCGGACGATCGTGCTCTCGATGTAGGCCTCGAAACGGCCGGCGGCCACCTCGTAGAATCCGTCGTCGAGTGCGGCGCGGCCGGCGATGAAGTCGGCATCGCGCTCGGCCTCCTGCGCCGGGGCGACGCACGGCGCGGCGAGCAGGAAAACGCCCAGCCAGAAAACGCGGAGGCGGCTCATGCGGCCACCCCTTTCCGGGCGGCACGGCGGCGCGGGGTGGCGGCGGGAGCGACCACCGCCCCCGGAACGGCGGCCAGCACCTCGCGCAGGTAGCGGCCGGTGTGGGAATGCGGCGAAGCCGCGACTTCCTCGGGGGTGCCTTCGGCGATGATGCGTCCCCCACCCTCGCCACCCTCCGGACCGAGATCGATGACGTGGTCCGCGGTCTTGATGACGTCGAGGTTGTGCTCGATGATCACCAGCGTGTTGCCGGCGTCGCGCAGCGTGCCGAGGACATCGAGCAGCTTGTGCACGTCGGCGAAATGAAGGCCGGTGGTCGGCTCGTCGAGCAGGTACAGGGTGCGCCCGGTGTCGCGGCGGCTCAACTCGGCCGACAACTTCACGCGCTGGGCCTCGCCGCCCGACAGGGTCGTCGCGGGCTGGCCGAGTTGCAGGTAGCCGAGGCCGACTTCCGACAGGGTCTTGAGCTTGCGGGCGATGGCCGGGATGTTCTGGAAGAACTCCAGCGCGTCGTCGATGGTCATGTGCAACACGTCGGCGATGCTCTTGCCCTGGTACTTCACCTCGAGGGTCTCGCGGTTGTAGCGCAGGCCGGCGCATTGCTCGCAGGTCACGTACACGTCGGGCAGGAAATTCATCTCGATGCGGATGATGCCGTCGCCCTTGCACGATTCGCACCGGCCACCCTTCACGTTGAAGCTGTAGCGGCCGATCTTGTAGCCGCGGATCTTCGAGGACGGCACCTGCGCGAACAGGGCGCGGATCTGGTCGAACGCGCCGGTGTAGGTCGCGGGATTGCTGCGCGGGGTGCGGCCGATCGGCGACTGGTCGATCACGATGACCTTGTCGAAATGCTCGAGCCCGGAGATCTTCTTGTGTTTGCCGGGGCGTTCCTTCGACGCGTAGAAGTGGCGGAACAGCGCCTTGCGCAACACATCGTCCACCAGCGTGCTCTTGCCGCTGCCGGACACCCCGGTCACGCAGACCATCAGGCCGACCGGGATGCTCAGGTCCACGCCCTTGAGGTTGTTCTCCGTCGCGCCCTGCACGCGCAGGAATTTCCCGCCCGGGGCATGCCGCTTGGCCGGCACGGCGATCCGGACGCCGCCGTTCATGTACTGGGCGGTAAGCGAACGCGGGTTCCGCAGCAGTTCGGGCACGGGTCCCTGGTGGATGAGTTCGCCGCCGTGGCGGCCGGCCCCCGGCCCGAGGTCGAGCACGTAGTCGGCGGTGCGGATGGTCTGTTCGTCGTGCTCGACCACGACCACGGTGTTGCCGAGGTCGCGCAGGCCGCGCAGGGTGTCGATCAGCTTCTCGTTGTCGCGCTGGTGCAGGCCGATGCTCGGCTCGTCGAGCACATAGAGCACCCCGACCAGCCCGGCCCCGACCTGGGTGGCGAGGCGGATGCGCTGGGCCTCGCCGCCGGAGAGCGTGCCGCTCTCGCGGTCGAGGGTGAGGTAGTCGAGGCCGACATCGACGAGGAACTTCAGGCGCTGGGCGATTTCCTTGATGATCTCCTCGGCGATGTGCCGCTCCATCGCGGTCAGCTGGATCCCGTTGAAGAAGTCGAGCGCGCCGCGCACCGACATGCGGGTGACATCAAGGATGGACTTGCCGTGCACGGTGCACGCGAGCGATTCGGGTTTCAGCCGCGCGCCGTCGCAGGTGGTACAGTGCATGCGGCTCATGTAGGAGCGCAGCTTCTCCTTCATGTACTCGCTGTCGCTCTCGTCGAGCCGGCGCTGCAGGTTGGGCAGCACGCCCTCGAACGGCTTGCGGTACTTGTGGAACGAGCCGCCGCGCCAGAACCCGAGATCGAGCTCCTCGTCGCCCGAACCGTGCATCAGGACCTTGCGGAACGAGGCGGGAAGGTCCTCGTAGGGCGTCTCCGGATCGATGGCGTAGTGCTTCGCCACCGCCTTGAGCAGGTGCTTGAAGTAGATGATCAGGCGGCGGCCGCCGCGCCGCCACGGGTGGATGGCGCCGGTGTCGAGCGAGAGCGACTTGTCGGGGACAACGAGGTCCTCGTCGAAGACCATCATCGTGCCGAGGCCGTGGCAGGTCGGACAGGCCCCGTAGGGACTGTTGAACGAGAAATGCCGCGCGGTCAGGGCATCGAAACTCAACCCGCAGGGCACGCAGGCGTTCTTCTCGGAGAACAGCAACTCGTCCCACTGGTCCTTGTCCTTCTCGACGAGCAGCCGCAACACGCCCTCGCCCTGGCGCAATGCGGTCTCCACCGAATCGGTCAGGCGGGTGCGGATCTTGTCGGAGATGACCAGGCGGTCCACCACCAGCTCGATGGTGTGCTGGCGCTTCTTGTCGAGCTTGGGCGGCTTCTCCAGCTCGCAGAACGCGCCGTCCACGCGGGCGCGGATGAACCCCTGCTTGCGGAGCGCCTCGAACACCTCCCCGTGCTCGCCCTTGCGGCCGGTGACCTTCGGGGCGAGCAACATGAACTTCGTCCCGGCGGGCCGGCCGAGGATCTGGTCAACGATCTGTTCGGCACTCTGTTTGGTGATCGGCTTGCCGCACGACGGACAGTGCGGTTTGCCGATGTTGGCGTAGAGCAGGCGGAAATAGTCGTGGATCTCGGTGGTGGTGGCCACGATCGAGCGCGGGTTCGCACCGGCGGTGCGTTGTTCGATCGAGATGGCCGGCGACAATCCCTCGATCGTGTCCACATCCGGCTTCTGCATCTGCTCGAGGAACTGGCGGGCGTAGGCGGACAGGCTCTCCACGTATTTGCGCTGCCCCTCGGCATACAGGGTGTCGAAGGCCAGCGACGATTTTCCCGACCCGCTCAGGCCGGTGACCACGGTGAGCTGGTTGCGGGGAATCCGCACCGAAATATTCTTCAGGTTGTGCTCGCGCGCCCCCTGAATGATGATCCAATCCTTCGACATAATCCGTTCACCCACGAAAGGGCAGACAGTACCACACGACCAAGGAATTGGCCACGGCAAAGAGGGTTTTGCACGGTTCGCCTCCATCCCGCGCAACCCTCAAGCCACAATGCGTTTACACACCGGGACGACATCCGCCGGAGGTGGGCAAAACGGCGGGCCGGTTACCGCTGTGGACGGCCGAACCCGGGCGGGCGCGGCGGGCGGTACTTGCCGCTGCCTCCGCCCTTGCTGTGGGCCGGGCCGCGCGGACGGCCGGGGCGTTGGCCCCCGCGTTGTCCTTTCGGCTCGGGCCGGGCATCGGCGCCGGTGGCGTTGCGGGCGGCATCGGAGTGGTACGGGTGGTGGATATCAACCGGGATGGACTTGCGGATCAACCGTTCGATGTCGCGCAACTGGTCGCGTTCACGCGCGGCGCAGAAGGCGATGGCGTCGCCCTCGGCCCCGGCCCGGGCGGTACGGCCGATGCGGTGCACGTAGGTTTCCGGCTCCTCGGGCAACTCGTAGTTGATGACGTGGGTCACGCCATCGACATCGATGCCGCGGGCGGCGATGTCGGTCGCGACGAGGGCGCGGATCTTGCCCGTCTTGAAACCGGCCAGCGCGTTGGTGCGCGCATTCTGCGATTTGTTGCCGTGGATGGCGGCGCAGGTGATGCCGGACGAGGCGAGTTTCTTGACCACCTTGTCCGCGCCGTGCTTGGTGCGGGCGAACACGATGACCCGGTCCATGTCGTGCTGGCGGATGAGCTCGGCCAGCAAGGTATCCTTGTCCTGCTTGTCCACGAACATCACCTTCTGGGCGATGCGGTCAACGGTCGGCTTCTCCGGCTCGATGGTGATCTCGACCGGATTGTTCAGCAGGTCCTTGGCGAGCTGCGCGACCACCGGCGGCATCGTCGCCGAGAAGAAGAGCGAGTGCCGCTGCCGCGGCAATTTGGCGATGACCCGGCGCACATCGGGGATGAAGCCCATGTCGAGCATGCGGTCGGCCTCGTCGAGCACGAAGAACTCGATCTTGTCGAGCCGCAGGTGGCCCTGGTTCATCAGGTCGAGCAACCGACCGGGGGTGGCCACGACCACATCGACCCCGCGGCGCGCCGCCTGGATCTGCGGATGCTGGCCCACCCCGCCGAAGATGACGGTATGCGAGACCTTCACATGGCGACCGTAGTTGCGGATGCTTTCACCGATCTGCGCGGCCAGCTCGCGGGTCGGGGTCAGGATCAACGCACGCGGGTGCCCCGGCTGGGTCGGCCGGTGCCGCGTGGTCATCTCGTGCAGCAGCGGCAGGGTAAAGGCCGCGGTCTTGCCGGTGCCGGTTTGCGCACACCCCAGCAGGTCACGGCCCTGCAGGAGGTGCGGGATCGCCTGTTGCTGGATCGGGGTCGGTCGGGTGTAGCCTTCCTCGGCTACGGCGCGGCGGATCGGTTCGATCAACCCCGCGAATACGCTGGTATCGCTCATGTCTTGTCTCTCTGTTTCGTCCGGTAGTGGTACGTGATCACACACTCAACCTGCCGGACGTGGAGGGAAAGAGGATGCGGCGCGGAGATGGTCGCGCCAATGAATGGGTGCGTGGTATAGGAGGTCGCGCCCGCGATGTCAAGGCATACCGGCATTCCGGATCCACGCACCCAGACCGACCATCTGATGCAAACCCTTGATCGAATACCCGCTTGCCCAACCCCTTCCATCGACGCGTAGCCGAACGCGATCCCGCCTGCCGAACGTTGTGTGCGTCACGTTCTGCAAAAGGCATGGATGCATATTTCTGCATAATCAGGGAGCGTCACATAAGTTATTGCACAACAACACAGCATGACAGATCAAGGCCCTGTGTTAGCCGGGGTAAACCCTGCTCTACGGGCGGTAAGCAGAGCCGGGTTTATCCCGGCTGCGCATGAACCGGATTATCCCGCCCCGAACTGCGCGACCATGTAGGTGTGGTCGGAGGCTTTGGGTTGGCGGCGCGGTTCGAGGTCGATGGTGCAGGCCCTGGCCCGGGCAAGCATCGGTGGGCTGGCGAGGATGTAGTCGATGCGCCAGCCCTGCCCCTTGCCGAGCGAGTCGATGGTGCGGTAGTCGAAGAAGGTGTAGTGTCCGCCCTCGGGGTGGAACTTCCGGAACACGTCGCCGAAGCCCCAGGCGAGGCAGTGCGCGAGCCCGGTGCGGACGTCGGCGTGGTAGCAGACGTGCTTGGCGCGTTGCTCCGGGTTGTACACGTCGATCGGCTGGATCGCGACGTTGAGGTCGCCGAGCCACAGCACGTTGTCCTTCGGCGTGAAGTGCCGGTCGAAATAGGCGCGCAGCCGCTTGAGCCATTCGACCTTGTATTGGAACATCTCGTGCTCGATGTCGCGCCCCTGCGGCACGTAGGTGTTGACGATGTGCAGGTCGCCGAAGCGCGCGCGGATCAGACGCGGTTCGTCGGCCGGGCCACCGTCGTCAAGGCCCGTCCACACCTGGTCCGGTTTGGCCCGCGACAGGATGGCCACGCCGTTGTAGGCCTTCATCCCCTTGAACGCGACGTGGTAACCGGTGGCCGCGACCGCCTCGAGCGGGAACTCGCTGTCCTGCACCTTCGTCTCCTGCAGGCAGAGGATGTCGGGTTGGTGCGCGGCCAGCCAGGCGGTGAGCGATTCGAGGCGTGAACGGATGGAGTTGATGTTGTAGGTGGCGATCTTCATGCGAGGCGCAACTTTCAACATTCAACACCCAACTTTCAACTTCCAAATGAACGAGGCGCGGTGAGGGCCATGCCTGCGGCAGGCAAGCACCGCGGCTCCATCCATTATCACGATGACGGATGATAACGAACCGCTGATTACGCAGAGATCGCGGATAAGGAACGCCGTTTTCGCTCCAAAACCACTGGTATTCGGCACCATCTTCGGTTTGAAGCAGTGGGCGGGCAAGGCAAAGCCATCCACGAGCATCCGCGCAATCCGCGGTTCTATCCTTGGAAGTCGGGTTCTTATGGCTTCCCGGTAATCGCCTCGGCGTTGCGTACGAGCTTGAGGAACTCGGCGCGGTAACCGAGCCGGTCGTCGCCGAGCGCGGACTCGGCGAGGCGGAGGACGTCGGCGTAGGTGAGCGTGCCGCGGTGTTCGGAGTCGCGCAGCAGCATGCCGAAGCCGGCCACCGAAGCGGCGAAGCGGACATCGTCCGACGGCGCGGGATTGCCCAGCGCCCCGGCCGGCAACGGGAATTCGAGCTTGGTCGAGGTATCGCCGGCCGGGTCCTTGTAGCGCATCTTGACGGTGAGCGCCTCCGTGTCCGGCGCGGCCGGCGAGGACGGCACCTGGTACTTCAGCGCATCGACCTCCGGGACATCCGGAAGCGGCTGGCCGACCGGGATCAGCTCGTAGAGCGCGGTCACGGTGTGGCCCGCCCCGATCTCCCCGGCATCGACCTTGTCGTTGTTGAAGTCCTCCTTCTTGAGCATCCGGTTCTCGTAGCCGATCAGCCGGTAGGCGGCGACCACGGCGGGATTGAACTCGACCTGGATTTTCACGTCCTTGGCGATGGTGACCATCGTGCCGAGCATCTGGTCGACCAGCACCTTGCGCGCCTCGTTGAAGTCGTCGATGTAGGCGTAGTTGCCATTGCCCTTGTTGGACAGGAGCTCCAGCGTGGAATCCTTGTAGTTGCCCATGCCGAAACCGAGCACGGTGAGGAACACGCCCGATTTCGCCTCGCGTTCGATCTGCGCCTCGAGGTCGCCGCGCTGGACCGTGCCGACATTGAAGTCGCCGTCGGTGCAGAGGATCACGCGGTTGACCGCGTTGCTCCGGAAATGTTCCCGCGCGGTGCGGTAGGCCAGCTCGATGCCGGCACCGCCCGCGGTGCTACCCCCGGCCTCGAGCCGTTCGAGGGCCTCGAGGATCGCCGGGCCCTGATCCCCCGGGGTCGGCGGTAGCACCAGGCCGGCCGCGCCGGCATAGACCACGATGGCCACGCGGTCGCGGGCGTCGAGCTGGTTCACCAGCGCCTGCAGCGAACGCTTCACCAGCGGCAGCTTGTTCACGTCGTTCATCGAACCCGACACGTCGAGCAGGTACACGAGGTTCAGCGGCGGACGTTCGGCGCGGTCGATGACCTTGCCCTTGATGCCGATGCGCACGAGGGAATGCTGCGGATTCCACGGTGCGGGCATGGCCTCGAGGTGCGCGGCGAAGGGACGTCCATCCACCGGCGGCGGGTAGTCGTAGGTGAAATAATTGATCAGTTCCTCGATGCGCACCGCATCGCGCGGGGGACGGAATCCGTCGTTCAGCAACTTGCGCACTACGGCGTACGACGCGGTATCGACATCGATCGAGAAGGTCGACAACGGATGGTCCCCCACCCGCTGGAACCCGTTCTCGCGGATCACGTCGAAGTCGTCCTGGCTCGGGCTGATGATGGCGGATTCGCGCTCCTGGCGACGGCGTTCGGCGAAGCCGGAACCGATGATGCCCTTGGCGGCCAAGCCAACCGCGCGCGTCGACGCCAGCACCGGCGAGGCTGGCGCGGCGGCGGGCGCAGGGGCGGACATCGTGAAGGCGTTGTCCCGTGCCAGCTCCTCCTTGGGCGGTTCCGCCATCTTCTCCAACGCGGCGACATCAAACGTGGCTTCGGGCGGAGTGGCGACGAGGCGGTCGTCCTTGATCGCCACCGATGCAGGAACCGCTCCGCGAGCAGCATCCGTGGGCTGTTCGTGTACGATACCGGTTACGATCTGCAGTTCGCTGGCCGACGACCGGGACTCCTTTACCCGCTGCAGGTGCAATCCGACGACGGCGAGTACGAGCGCAGCGGCGGCCGCGCCGAAGCCGGCGAGGGTTCGCCACCAGGGGAACGCAACGATCCGACCGGCGGGGTGCGTTTCCGCGGCGGTGCGGATGGTGGCGCGGCGGGCGGGATCGAGGGTGAGGTCCGGCTCGTTGGCGAGGCTGGCGGCGATCAGTCCGGTGGTCGCGCGGAGTTCCTCGACGAAGGCGGCGGCCTCGGGGTTGGAGGCGAGCAGGGCCTCGACCTCGGCGCGTTCGGCATCGGGGAGTTCGTTCAGGACGTAGGCGGTCAGGCGGGGATCGTTCGGGTCGAAGTTCATGATACGGCTCCGGAAAGGGTTTTCATCTGGTCGCGCAGGGTTTTGATTCCGGTGTGGATGAGGAATCCGACATTGCCTTCGGAGGTATCGAGCACGCGGGCGATGTCGCGGTAGCTGAGGTTCTGCTGGAATTTCAGGCGGATGGCCTCGCGCTGGCGGTCGGGCAGTCCGTCCATCAGGCGCGGGACCAGGTTTTCGGTATCGCGGTGCATCGCCGTTTCGGCGGGGTTTTTCCCCGGTGCGGCGAGGACCGCCTCCTGGGCGGGGGTCAGGTGGTTCATCGGTTTCTCCTTGCGTTGCATGTCGATCACGCGGGAGCGGCATACCTGGAACAACCATGCGGCCTCGTGCCCTTCGATCTTCGATCGATCGGCCTTGCACAAGCGCAGGAAGGTCTCCTGCACCGCGTCCTGGGCCGCGCTGACCGACCGGGTCAGGCTGTAGGCATAACGGCACAGCGGCTTTTCATGCTGCCCGACCAAACGCTCGATCCATTCCGGGTGTTCCATGGGGTACTCGTTCCCTTCAGCAAGGACGACGCGCGACCGGTCCATTCCTTTGAAAATCGTTTCAAACCGCAGGGATGCAGCCAGCAAATTAGCTTGGCGAAAGGTGGACTAACCAGTATAAACGCGGCCCTTTAACGTTTCGGTAGAGAGGATCAGACCATGGCAGATTACAGCGCTTCGGATTTACGCAAGGGGTTGAAGATCGAACTGGAAGGCGTCCCGTTCGAAATCACCGAGTTCCAGTTCGTCAAGCCCGGCAAGGGCATGGCCATGTACAAGTGCCGTATCCGCAACATGATCACCGGGGGCACCCAGGACCGCACCTTCCGTGAAGTCGAGAAGATCGGCAAGCCGGACATCTATTCGCGCGAGCTGGTGTACACCTACAAGAGCGGCGAGAACTTCGTGTTCAGCGACCCGGAGACCTACGAGGAGGTGGAAATCTCCGAGGAAGCCATCGGCGACAAGAAGTGGTTCCTGATCGAGGAAATGCACGTCAACATCCTGTTCTTCAACGGCAAGCCGATCGACTTCGACCTCCCGGTCTTCATCGAGAAGGAAATCATCGAGACCGAACCGGGTTTCCGCGGCGACACCGCGAACAACGTGACCAAGCCGGCTACGCTGGACAACGGCTACGAAATCCAGGTCCCGATCTTCATCAACCAGGGCGACATCGTCCGGGTCGATACCCGCACCGGCAAGTACGCCGACCGCGTGAGCAGCGCGGGCCGGAAGTAAGCCTGCGGCAACGTTCAACAGTCAACATCCAAACAAGGTGGAAGCTGAACGCCTAACCGCTCTAGAGAAAAATTTGCACTTGCGCAGCCGGATGCTTTCGGGCATCCGGCATTTTTTTGCCCAACGGAATTTTTTGGAAGTCGAGACGCCGGTCCGCCTGCCCTGCCCCGCCCTTGAGACGCACATTGATGCCGAACCGTCGGGTGACTGGTTCCTGCGCACCTCGCCCGAATTGCACATGAAACGGCTGCTCGCCGCCGGGTTCGAGCGCATCTTCCAGATCGGTCCGTGTTTCCGGCGCGGTGAGCGCGGTGAGCGGCACCATCCGGAGTTCACCATGCTGGAATGGTACCGGACGGGAACCGATTACCTTGGCATCCTCGACGACACGAAGGCCCTGCTGGCGGCGGCCGGGTTGCCGGAGCGGCGGTGGGAGGTCATCCCGGTGAGCGAGGCCTTCCTGCGCTGGGCCGGATGGGATCCGTCACAGGCATACGACGCGGCGCGGTTCGAGCTCGACCTGGTGGACAAGGTCGAACCGGCCTTGCCGCGCGACCGCGCGGTGGTGCTGATCGACTACCCGGCCGAGGCGGCGGCGTTGTCACGGCGCAAGCCGGACGCCCCGCACCTCGCCGAGCGGTGGGAACTGTACCTGGACGGTATCGAGATCGCCAATGCGTACAGCGAGCTGACCGATCCGGAGGAGCAGCGCCGACGGTTCGCCGAGGCCGCGCGCGCGCGCGCGGCGATGGGCAAACCGGTATATGCGGTGGACGAGGCGTTTCTGGCGGCACTGGAGGCGGGGTTGCCGCCGTGCGGGGGCATTGCCCTGGGGATCGACCGGCTGGTCATGGCGCTGGCCGGGGCGACGAGCCTTGATGTGGTCATCCCGTTCCGGGAGTGACGCGGTTACTGCTGCAGCGTATCGATCGCCGCGACCTTGCCGTCCTTGAATTCAACGCGGATCCGTTCGTATTCCGTATCGCGGGCCACATCCACCCACACCCATTCGGTGGTGGAGCGTGAGCGGCCATCGGCATCGCGGTAGCGAATGTTCGCGCTGACCCGTTGGCGGTCGGTACTGGTGGACTTGCTGGTGTAGGACCAGACCTCGACGCTGCCCTCGGTGGTGGTGCGGTTGTAGATGCGGTTGGGTTCACCGAGGGCCATCGACACCATGTCGGGTGTGAAGCCGAGGTCAATCTGCCCCTGCTGGATGAGTGCCTGTGCCTCGGGCGGAAACGAGGCGAACAATTCGGGGTTCTTCTTGATGCGCGAAGCCGGCGTCGAACACCCGGTCACCGCAGCCACGAGGGCACACATCCACAGGCAGCGAAACGCGATACATACATGGTTCATGCCCCTAGACTGTAGGCGAAGCCCTGCGCGAGGGCAAGCACCGGAAGGACGATCCCGGCCGGGCGTTTTCCGTTGACGGATACGTAGCCATGGTGGAATGTATTTCCTTGTCGTGATTGCTCTTATGCGAAATGTTGGCGTGGCCTTGGTCCTGCTTCTGCCTGTGGCCGTCGCTGCACAGCAAGCACCGAAACCGGCCCGCACGGTGATCGGATTCGGTTCCTGTTCCCACCAGAGTCGCTCCCAGGCCTTCTGGGACCCGATCCTCAGCCACAAGCCGGACTACTTCATCTTCGGCGGCGACAACATTTACTCCGACACGTACAACATGGCGTTGCAGTGGAAGAAGTACGAGCAACTGGCCGCGCATGCGGGATTCCAGAAACTGAAGCAATCCTCGGTGTTGCTGGCGACGTGGGATGACCATGATTTCGGGTTGAACGATTCCGGCGCGGAGTTCCGCGAGAAGGAAGGATCTCGGGAAAATTTCCTGAACTTCTGGGGGGTTCCCAAGAAATCACCGCGCCGCAACAATCCGGGGGTCAGCGTGGCGCGGGTTGTGGACATCAACGGATATCGGCTCCAGTTCATCCTGCTCGACACCCGGTATTTTCGCAGTGCGCTGGTGAAGCGTGCGGAGCGGGCGGAGGGCGAAGGCCGCTATACCCGTAACCGGGACCGTGCGGCAACGATTCTCGGGGCGGAGCAATGGACCTGGCTTGAACAGCAATTGCGTGTCCCGGCGGATGTACGCTTGCTGGTCTCAAGCATCCAGGTGGTCCCGGAAGATCATTACTGGGAGTGCTGGGACCTGTTCCCGCTGGAACGCAACCGGTTGTTCAAGATGATCAAGGCCACGAAGGCGAACGGGGTGATCGTGTTGAGCGGGGACCGGCACATGGCCGAGCTGTCGCGCCATGACAAGGCGATCGGGTATCCACTCTACGACCTGACCTCAAGCGGGCTCAACATGGGTCGTGGTGGCTACTGGCCGGAACCGAACCGGCACCGGATCGGAGAGCAGTTTTTCGAGAACAACTTCGGACTGATCCTGATCGAATGGCAACCGGATCCGTTGATCACGCTGCAGATCCGCGACGAGAAAAACCGGGTCGTGCTGCAGGAGGATATCCGGTTGAGCACGCTGAAACCCGGAGCGCGCAAGTAGCGCCCCCGGCCTGGTTATTCGCGAAATACCTGCCCGTTCCCGCCGGACACCTGGGTCAGCACGCCCCCACCCTCTTCGAGCCGCCACACTTCATCGCGGTTGCCCTCGCGGGTGGCCACGGTAATTTCCATGATGCTGGAGGCGGGGTAATAGGTTCCCACCAGCGGGGATGACTTTTCGCTGCCGGTTTTTTGCGTTCCGGTGATGTTGTCCGTTCCGCTGTGGCGCAATTTCATGATCTGGTCCCGGGTCACGGAAATACCATTGGTGGCACTGATCGTGAAACCGCGCCAGGTTCCCGATAATACACCGCCGTCCCCGCCACCGCTATCATTGCACCCGAGGAACGCCAGCGTAGCCAGCAGCAGGAAGAAACACGGGATCCAACCGGGCAGGAGGCGGGATCGGCACATAGTCGGTGACGGATGTTTCATGGCGGTTCCTTATGCACCGTCGAGGACACGACGGATCAGGGGTACAAGGTCCTCGCGGCGAAACGGCTTCTTCACCAGCGGGATGGATTCACCGGGGGCGATCATGCCGATCTCCTCCAGGTGCGACTCGTTGTAGCCGGATATATAGACGACCTTCATGCCCGGTTGGAGGCCGCGGATCTGTTCGGCCAGGGCGCGGCCATCGAAGTCGGGCATCATCAGATCGGTCAGCAGCAGATCTACCGGGCCCTGGTGGTACAGCAGGGAGCGGATGGCCATGGAGCCGTTTTCCGCCTCGATGACATGATACCCCTGGTCCTGGAGCATCCGGGAGATCACCCTGCGCGCACCGTCCTCATCCTCGGCCAGCAGGATGGTCTCGTGGCCGCGGGCGAGCTCCGGTTCCGGGGGTACCAGCTGAACCGGCTCGGGGGCGGTTCCCCGTACCGCGGGAATATAGAGGGAAAATACCGATCCCCGCGGGGAGTTCGGCCGCACGGAGAGAAAGCCCTTGTGGCGGCGCATGATCTCGACACAGACGGAAAGGCCGAGCCCGCTGGCGCCTTCACGGGTGCTGTAGCCGGGTCGGAACACCTCGGCCATGACGGCCGGG
Source organism: uncultured Verrucomicrobiota bacterium (assembly GCA_937872895.1). Taxonomy (GTDB): domain Bacteria; phylum Verrucomicrobiota; class Kiritimatiellia; order CAIVKH01; family CAIVKH01; genus CALMUP01. The sequence goes on along the minus strand of CALMUP010000004.1, from coordinate 19,591 downwards.
GCAATGCCCACACCGGTATCGGCGACTTCGATGATGGTAAACGGATCGGCGGTGGCCACCGGCGGGAAGGCGAATACTTCCCCCTCGACCGGCTTCAGGATATCGGAACGGGTTCGCACTTCGATGTCGCCGCCATCGGGCTGGGCATCGGCGGCATTCAGGACGAGATTGGCCAGGGCCTGCTCAAATTGACCGCGGTGTACGGACACGGGAGGGAGGCGCGGGGCGGGATCGATCCGCAACTGGTGGGTTTCCCCGATCAGGGCATGGGCGGTGGCCTCGAACTGTTGCACGAGGGCATTCACCTCCGATCGTTCCATATCGGCCGTGCCTTGCGTGGCAAACGAGGTCAGCCGTTGGATCAGGTTCTCACTCTGCTCGGCAGCCATCAGGACTTGCTGCAGTTCCTCGGAGGGCGAGGACGTCGAATCCGTTTGGCGCATCAACTCGGCATTTTGCCGGATAACCATCAGCAGGTTGCGGAAATCGTGGGATATCGCCTCGACCAACCGGCTGGCCGCCTCCATTTTCTGGGCGAGGAAGAACTGCTCCTCGAGATTGCTTTCGCGGGTGATATCACGTTTAACGGCCACGTAGTTCACCAGTTCGCCGGCGGCATTCTTCACCGGGGAAATGACCGCTTCCTCCTCGTAGAGGCTTCCGTCCTTGCGGCGGTTGGTGAAACGGCCACGCCACGGTTGTCCCTGGTCCAGCGTCACCCACATCTGTCGGTAGAAGGACGGATCGTGTTTTCCGCTCTGCAGGACGCGCGGCGTCTTGCCGATGACTTCGGCGCGGGTGAATCCGGTAATGCGTTCAAAGGCCGGATTGACGTATTCGATCACGCCTTTCGGGTCGGTGATCACCACGGTTTCGGCGGCCTGTTCAATCGCCGCATGCAGGCGCTGGTAGCCATCGACCATTTCCACCCGCTCGAAAAAAACCTCGAAGAGGTGGCTCACCCCGAGCATCAAGCCGATGTCTTTGGCACTGAAGACAAATCCCTGCTCGTAGCTCTGGATGGCGATCATGCCAAATACCCGGCCACGGGACACCAGCGGGACTCCGATCCAGTCGGACGGCTGCGTGCCGAGAATGCGGAACCCGAGTTCGGCCACCTTGTCGCCGGAGCGGGCATCGTGCAACCAGACCAAGCGGCCCATGGTGAGGACATAATCGGTCATGCCGCCCGCCGGCTTGCGCGGGACGGGGGCGGGATCGCGCTGATCGTTGAAGACCGGGAACTCGATCATCCCGGTCTTTTCGTTGGCGATGGCAAGGTAGGCGTTTTCGATCCCGAAGAGGATGCGCAACAGATCAAAGATCTCGGAGGTGAACTGCCGGAGGGTGGAGGCCGTGCCCTGCACGGAGGCGGCGCGCTGGAAAAACGCCTCGGTTTTTTCCATCCGCTTGATCTGGGTCAGGTTTTCCACAGCCGCCCAGCAGACCACCGGTTGACCGGGCATGGCGGGGCCGGGCTGGCTGATCAGGCGGACCCACTGACGCGATGCATCGGGCATGACCATTTCGAACTCGCAGCGGGCCGGCTGGTGATCCCGGGTGACCGAATCCAGATGGGAACGCAGCACCGATTGGTCGCGGGGGCGGAGGGGGGTAAGCAGGTCATACCCTTGCAGGTCGGCAGGCCGGGCCAGCAGCACTTCGGCGGCATGGCGGGTACAAAACATGACGGCACCGGTATCGTCCAGCGCCAGCAGGGGAATCGAGGCGGCCTGCATGAACTGCCGGACAACCTCTTCGGGCACGGAGCCCTGCGTTGGTTTACCCGGTTGCTGGGACGGGGGTTGATTCATGGCTTGATCCGGCGCAATGACTCGACCTCCACTTCAAGCTCGGCGATGCGTGATTCCAGCGTGAGAACCGCTTCCGCCTCGCTGTCCGGACCCTTGGCCCGCCGGGCCAGGCTGCGGTTCTCTTTCTCGAGCGAGCGGACGGTGGCGCGAAGGTCGCGAACCTTATCGATCTCGGCCTGGTTCAGATCCACCGTTTCCTTGAGGGCGGCAATCTGGTCCATCAGCTTCCGGCGTTCGACATCCCACTTCCGCGCGTCAACGGCAAGACCGGTGTTCATGCCGGAGGACTGCGCGGTCAGGCTCTGGATGCGGTTGGAAAGCGAGACGATGGCATCGCGGTAGATGATATTCTCCACTTCGGCCTTTTCGAACCGTGCATACATGGCCGCGCAATCCGCATACTTGGTCAGGTTTGCGTGGGCGGTATCGCGCTCCTGCCGGGCAGTGGCGAGTTGCGTCTCGAGCTGGGTGATGGAGGCTTGGCGTTCGGCATCGGCAGCCTGGCAGGACGCCAACCGGGCGGCGAGGTCGGCGAGCTCGGTCTCACGGCGGCCGAATTCATCGCGCAAGGCGGCGAGTTCCCCGGGCGTGATCAAGGGGGCCGGCTGCCGGGCCAATGCATCGCGGGCTTCACCGAGCTCGGCGGCGAGCGTTTCAGCCTGCCGTGAAAACGCGTCGCGGGTGGATACCGCGATGGCCAATTCATCCGCCAAGGCGACACGTTGCGCTGAAAGCTCCGTCAACGCGGCGGAACGTTCCGCATCGGTTCCGGTGCGTTCATCGAGGGAGCGCCGCAACCCATCCGCTTCCTCGCGGGCGGTCTTGAGTTTTTCTTCAACGCGGGCCAGCCTCTTCGCCGCAGAGGCTTCCGCCTTTTCCATCGCAACGACATGTGCCTGTTCACGGTCCTGCAGGGTCTTCCGCAATCCGGCCAGCTCCGCTTCGATTTCGGCAAGGCGGGCAAGGTGGGTGGCGGATTCGGCGGACTGCGCGACGAGATCAGCTTCAAGCTGCCGCAATCCGTCCTCGGTAATCAACGGCGCGGGAGCAGCGGCCAACTCGCGGCGCAAACGATCAAGCTCTTCGTCGCGCGCGGCGAGTTGCGCCTGCAGGACATCGAAGGCTTCCTGCTTGGCCTGAAGGGCGGCCGCGTGGTCGGCTTCCGAATCGGCCCGTCGTTGATCGGCCACGACGGCCGCTTCGGCCAACGAATCGACTTCCGCCTGTAAGTCGCCGAGTCGTCCCTGAAGCGTGGCGAGTTCCTGTTCGCGCCGGGCCACGGTTTCATGGAGGATGGCCAGTTCTTCCGCGGAGATCGGCGGCGGAGGGAGGGTGGCAAGCCGCTCGGTCAATTCGGCGATGGCTTGATCACGTTCGGCCACCGTGGCGGCAAGGCCCTTGGTCTCATCGCGCAATTCATCGCGCGCCTCCTCGAGCCGCTTGATCCGCTTCTCGCGCGCCGCGATGATTTTTTCGAGTTCCTCGGTGCCGCCGCGTGCCTCCTTCAAGGCTGCTTCAACGGCACGGCCCGCTTCCTGAAGGCGGACCCGCTCGGCATCCAGCTCGGTGATGCGCGATTCGAGGGCCGCCTTTTCGGCCAGCCAGACGGTACGGGCTTCGGCAACGGCCTTCTCCTGTTCAGCAAGGATCGCGGCCTGTTCAGCCTCGCGTTGCTTCTCCGCTTCGGCTGCACGCGCACGCTGGAGCCGGTCAACCTGGTTCGCGGTCGTGGTGATGCGGTATTGAACAACGGTTGGATTCCAGTCCGGATGAGCCGTCGCGGTTTCCTGGTACAACCGAAGGCTTTCCGCATAAAGATTCAACGCCTCATCCAGCCGGCCGTCCGCCTCGGCCTGTTCCGCACGCACACTGAACACGTACGCATTTACATGTTCGGGCGGCTGTTGGGCATGGAGCGATCGAGCCGTGGCACCAACCAGCAAAACGAAGACGAGCAAGCAGGGCAGCGTGGCCTTCATGGCGTTTCCACGGAATCACCCAAGCCCAGCACGTCGTCAAGGAACGGCTGACGGGCGCTGCCCTTGCTCAACGCCTTGACGTAGTAGTACCGGGCGAATTCAAGGTCGGGTTCCTTGTCCGAAGCGAGCAGGATGGCCAGGTTCACCATGGCGGTGACATATTCCGGATCTAGCTCCACGGCCCGTTGCAGGGCCTTGATCGCATCGCGGTTCCGCCCGAGTCCACTCAGGACCACGCCGAGCTGGTTGTAGTTGAACGGGTTCGTATCGTCGACATCCACCGCGCGCTCCAGGGCCTTGCGGGCATCCTTCGCCTTGCCTTCACGGAACAACAGGGCGCCGCGCAGGCCGAGGGCGCGGGCATGCTTGCGCTCCACCTCCAAGACTTGCTCGACCAACTCGTTGGCGGCGGCAAACTGCCCCTGCTCGAAAAAGCCGGCGGCCAAGCCGGCGCGGGCATCCAACGAGGCCGGATCCACGGCCAGCACACCCTGGAATCCGGAAAGTGCTTCGTCGATGCGACCGGAGGCAAGGGCATCAAAGGCGACGGTCAACGCCGGGGTGGTATCCACGACCGCAGCGGCTACGGCGGGCGGTGGTGGCGTGGCACGCGTGGACGGTTTGACGTCCAGGCGGGCGATCGCGGCGTCGCGCGCGGCCAATTGCTCGTTGAGCGAGGCGATGGTCTTTTCGAGGGCACGGGTCTTCCTCGCCACAGCATCCTCCAGCATGCCGGGCTGCTGGAGCAGGGCGCGGTCGAGTTTTTCGATCTGGCTGGCCTGGTCCTGCAACAAGCGTTTCTGATCCTCGATGATCGCAGAGAACCGCTCGATCCGGTCCCGCAATTCGCGCAAACGTGTACCTGCGGCAATGATGTCGCCGCGCAAGGCTTCCAGCTCGGCAACCGGATCGGCCTGGCCAGTCTTCATGGATTCGGCGATGGCATCGGAGCGCTTCTTTGCATCGCGCGTTTCCAGCGCCGACCGGAACAATTCGCGGCGCAACGTCTCCAGCGTCGCTTCGGTATTCGGGGGGATCTGGCTGGTCTCCGCCAACGCCTTGTTCAGCCGGTCGAGTTGGCGGCGAATCTTGTCCGCATCCTGCGCCTGAACAAAGACCGGGATCGCCCAAAGCAGCGCCACCAAAACGGGCACCCATGTTCGTACATAAAACACCATGGCCATAAACTCCTAAACGTGGATTATGGCGTATTAAACCACGACCGGTCGATCAACAACAATAGAAACTACTGTTGCAATCCGGGGTTTTGCGGCACGGCCAACCAACCCGGAAAGGGGCAGCGGGCACACTGCGACCGGTCATGCAGGCAATAATCGTGAAATACCTGCATCAACCCCTGGCGGGCGCTGGCCGAGGCTAGCCATCGGGACGGGAACTCGGTACCGAACAGGTAATGGGCGGTTTGTTTCATGATTTGGTTCAAGGGCTCGGGCTTGATCGAGGCAAGGTTTGCGTCAAGGGTCACGGGGTCAAATCCGGATGCCGCCGCCAGCGGCAGGACGACATTGAGCAACAGGGCATTCAACCGGTCTTGACCGACCAGGGCCACCGGGCGGGAAGACCGGGTGCCACCCACGTATTCGCGCCACGGCCCGGATCCGGCCTCCGGGCCATGGCATGCGGCATCCAGCGCCAACACCGAACGGCGCGCATCTGGAAAGACCCACGCGGCCAAGGCTTGGCGTGCCGTTGCGGCACCGATCAACATCCGTGCCGCGCCCATCAGGCGACGCAAGGGATGGTTCAACGGCCGGATACCGTGCAGCCGCCACGCCGACCGCGGCAGTCCTGCGGGAAAACGACTCTTTTCGCGCCACCAGACGTCCCATATCATTCGGACGAAATCCCGCGTTTCCACATCCCACGCTCCGTCCATTTCTGCCGGCAGCAATCCCGACAACCCGGCCAGGATGGCATAACCACGCAGCACATCGCCATCGGCACACGCCCGCCAGTGATCAAGTGGTGCCAATTCGGCCAAGGCCTGGGCCGCACGCTTGTTGTGCTGGTATCCCATCGCAGCCAAAACCGATTCGTACCAGACCTGATCCAGACCTCTCTCCGCCACGGCCGCCGCCAATCGCTCCGCCTTCAACCGCATCCGCGCATGGCCCGCCGACACCAACAACCGGATCTTGGCTTCCGGCGGCCACCCGCGCAACAAGGTACGGCAAGGCGGCTGGTCGGATCGCCCCGCGTAAGGATATTCGGTCACATCCAGATGCTCAAAGGCGAAACCTGGCTGCGCCTGCAGCAATGAACGCAACGGGATTTCCACCGCACCGGGCGGCAATTCACCCGGCTCCACGACTCCTTCAAAGTAGGTTACGTGCGCCACCACCCTGCGATAACGCGGATCGTGCCGATGCCCATGCTGCCGCCACCCCGAGGGGAATACATGCACCTCGACATCCCCTTCGATCCGCCGCATGCCCGGACCCAACACCAGCACGGCATCCAGAAAATCCGGCCCCGCCTCCATGTTCCAACGGCCCGGATAAACCACCTCCACCCGCTCCCCGGTGGCAGTTATCAATCCACCCGGCCGCCACCGCTGATCAAACCAAACCGCCTGCACATGCCGCTCCGAATACGGAAAGACACGCCCACTGGACCGCGACTCCCGCACCACCCGCTCGTTCGTCGCCCGCCCAACCGACCAGTACAGCAACGATTCGCCGAAATATTTATCCATCAACATGATAGCGCTCCTCACTCACGGCCTCAGTCAATCCGCCGACCTCTCTCCATAAAAAATGTTAATTTAACCTTGGCATAATGTAAAGCGATTCACTAATATGTTTAACCATGAATCGCAGGCTGTTGTTTTGGATTGTTTGGCTCGGTGTCCTGGGTGGTGTCGTGATGGCCCTGCTGTGGCTGGCGCCTCAGGCCATCCGGGAGGAGCGCGGCGCTCCCCCGGCCGTCCATGCTCCTGCCACACAGGAAGCATCGGCCCCGCGCTCGCTTTCCGCCCCAGCATCCATCCCCGGCACACCGCAAGGGCCATCGCCGGCGTTCCCTCCGATTGCCCAGCCGGCCGTCGCTCCGACGACCCCATCACCGGTGGGCAGCCCGGCCGCGAGCAGCACACCCCCGGTTGCGCCGATCACCTTGGATGTCTCGCCCATAGCCGACTACTGGCGGGAGCAGTATGGCATCACCGCCGAGGACATCCGTCAGACCCTGGAACGCCTGCGTGCCGAGGGCGTCCCGGAGCACATCCTGCGCGACGCCGGTGCAGTGTTCGTCCGTCTGCCCCGCCGCAATGTCCACGCCGTGACCATCGGCACCCTCGATCTCCCCGTCACGGCGACGGCCGGCGAACCGGTGCCCTACCGCCTGACCGGCCGACTCCCCGATGCCTCCCACGCCTTTACCCACATACTGGTGACACAATTCGATGACCGGCTCGTGCTCCAGCCGCTCGGCACCCGTTCGGGTGAACCCGCCCCCGGTATCGAAGTTCCGGTGGAGCTGGACGGCGCACTCGACCCGCTGCCCGCCGGACGCTACCGCATCGAATACCCCGGCCAACCCGCCAACGAAGAACGATTTTTGACTGTTGAGTAACCCAAGGAACCGACCATGAAACGTGCCCTTCTCACCACCCTGCTGCTCGCCACCGCCAGTACCACCTCCGCCCTGGACTCCCAGGAACGATCCTTCTTCGGCCTCACCGCGCTGGAGACCTCCCACCCCCACCTCACCGGCGAAGGCCTGACCATCGGCGTGAGCGACACCGAATTCGATGTAACCCACCCCGGCCTCGGCTGGACCGGCGGCAAGGTCTATACCGAATGGTTCAACAACCAGTCCTCCATCCCCCACTTGAACCGCACCAACCCGCGTATCTTCATGTCCGCCCACCGCGAGTACGCCGCCAAGGCCTATTACCAGATGAAGCACGGATACGAGTCTCCCGAATCATTCACCTTGCCGGTGAGCATGAACAACCCGCTGAAGCCGTTGATCTGGGGCTACCATGGCACCTGGGTGACCGGCGCGGCCGCCTCCGGCGAACGCGGTCCGTTTGGCGAAAGCCTCGGCGCCGCCCCGAAAGCGCGCCTCGTGCTCGCCGGGGACACCGAGAACTTCAACCTCCTGCTGAGCCTCGTCCCCGACGGCAATCCGAACCGCACCGTGGTCATGAACCGCAGCTTCACCGGCTGGTCCATGATCGACGGCACGACCCGCCGCAACAGCGGCGTGATCGGCGTGAACGCCGCCGGCAACTCGTTCTCCTACCTCTCGGCCGACCGCATGATCGTGGGCGGCTACTCCCCCCACCGCGCCAGCGTTCGCTGGGTGGAGCAACACGGCTATGACCTGGTGGTCAGCGGCCTGACCCTCGAAACCGCCACCATCGGCCGCGCCGAAGCTACCGGCAGCCAGCGCAACCAGGAGACAATATTCACCGACTACGTGGTCAAGACCATCGGCCCCGACAACGCCTACGACCAATCGATCGGCGGAACCTCCCTCGCCTCGCCGTTCCTCGCTGGCGGCGCGACCCTCGTCCAGCAAGCCTACATCAACACCCATACCGGACGCTGGCTGCGGGTGAGCCAGATGGACCGCATCCTCAAACGCTCCGCGAAATTCACGGATGACATCTACACCGGCCTCCGCTACCCGGTGGCCGACTTCGCCGCCGCCGTCGCCCTGGCCGAAACCTACCCCGGTGATCCGTCCTACGAACCGAACTTCTCGATGACCAACCTGCCCCCGGCCGTCCGCGTAAACGGCCCCTCTTCCGTACCCCACTTTCTCGACCCTCGCTTCTTCCGCGTCTCCGCCGCCTACACCGCCTTCGACCTGCTCGACTACACCACCCCGAGCAACCACAACGGCGTCATCCACGTCACCGGCAACCGCGGCCATGGCCGCGTCAGCGTGGACCTGCGCAACGGTTGGGGCGACCTCGCCCGCGTGAACCTCACCGAACCCGGCAAGAAGGTCGTGCTCGCCTTCGACTACGACACCAAGGCCGGCACCGGCTTTTCCGACTTCAACGAACTGTTCATCGGCGTGCGCGAACTCTACGGCTCCGACCAGTTCATGAGCTTCGACCTCAGCGACGACGCCGTCGCCAATGGCCGCCTTGCCTTCCGAATCACCTACCAGCGCGGTCAGTCCTCGGCCCGCGTGGACTTGCTCCAGTGCTCCGTCCTCCCGACGATCAGCGTACTCGACAAGTACGCCGTCTGGACCCGCACCAGCTGGACCGGCGCGCCCGGATGGGACACCACCCCGCTCGCCACCGCCTGGGTGAACAACCTGCACCAGGGCGCAATGCCCCGCGTCGAGGCCGCCTTCACCCTCGACCGCGCCACGCTGCGCGTGAACAACACCACCGTGATCGACAGCGCCCACACCGCGCCCGGCATCGCCCTCTCCCGCGCCACCCCCTACCTGCACTTCCAGCACTACGGCTCCAACGCCCAGCAACGCCTCGCCGGCTTCACCGCCACCACCGAACACGGCAGCAAACCCATCGTCACCCTGGAATACATCCGCAACCGCGCCGTCGAAGGCGTGACCGGCCCGGCCGCCTCCGGCCTCCTGACGTTCCACCGCACCGGACCGACCCACAGCCCGCTGACCGTCCAGTACAGCGTCGCCGGCACCGCCATCAACGGCTTGGATTACGCCCAACTCCCCGGCTCGATCACCATCCCCGCCGGCGTCGCCACCGTGGAACTGCCGATCCGGCCCATCAACGACATCATTCCCGAAGGCAACGAAACCGTGATGGTGTTCCTGCTGACCCACAGCTCGTACCTCGTGAATTACTCCTTCTCAACCGAAACCGTGACCATTGTGGACCAGTCCGATGCCGACGGCGACGGCCTGTGGAACTGGGACGAGGACATGAACCGCAACGGCGACCTCTCCGACGACGACGCCAACGCGAACCTGCTCCCGAACTACCTCGACCACCTCGACCGCGTCCCCACCAACAACGTCGCCCCCGTCGCCCTCGCCGGCCCCGCCCGCTCCACCATCGGCATCAACCCGGTGACCCTTGATGGCACCGCGTCGTACGATCCCGACGGCTCGATCGCCGCCTTCGCCTGGTCGATCATCCCGAACCCGAACAGCGGACCGGTTGTCCTCGACAACGCCAACGCCAGCACCCCCGCCGTCCGCTGGACCGCCCCCTCGACGAGCAACCGTACCGCCCTCGTCCGCCTGACCGTGACCGATAACCACGGGGCCTCCGCGAGTGCCACCACCACCGTGACCCAGCTCGCCGGCCAGGTCTTCCAGAAGACCTACCCGCAGGTGTTCTTCCGCGGCACCCCGAACGGCTGGGGCACCACCGCCATGGCCCTCGTCACCAACTACACCTGGCAGCTCGATGTCGCCGTCACCGGCGCCTCCAGCTTCAAGTTCGATGTCTACGGCGACTGGTCCCTGAACTTCGGCGACAACAACAACGACGGCTGGGCCGACCAGTCCGGCGGCAACATCGCCCTCACCCAGGGTGACGGCAACTTCCGCATCCAGTTCAACGACCAGACCCGCCGCTACACCGTGACGAAAATCGTCCCGAACGTCCCGCCCGTGGCCGTGCCCGGCGCGAACGTCACCACCTACCAGATGGAGCCGGTCACCCTGAACGGCGGTGGCTCCTACGATCCCGATGGCCAGATCACCAGCTACGCCTGGTCGATCATCGACGGCTCCGATGGTCCGGTCTGGATGACCGACGCCTCCACCGCCACCCCGACCGTCCAGTGGACCGCACCGACCATCAGCAGCCGCGTCGCCCGCGTCCGCCTGACCGTCACCGACAACCGCGGCGCCTCGGCCACCGCGACGACCACCGTCACCCAGACCTCGACCATCACCTACCAGAAGACCTACCCGCAGGTTTATTTCCGCGGCACCCCGAACGGATGGGGCACCCAGCTCATGAACCTCGTCAGCAACTACACATGGGAAGTGACCGTGGTCGTCGGCAGCGGTACCCAGAACTACAAGTTCGACGTGTACGGCAACTGGAGCCTGAACTTCGGCGACAACAACAACGACGGCTGGGCCGACCAGTCCGGCGGCAACATCGCCTTCCAGCAAGGCGCCGGCACCTACACCGTGCGCTTTAACGACCAGACCCGCCGCTATACCGCCACCAAGGAAACCGTGAACCAACCCCCGGTCGCCAACGCCGGCCCGAACCAGACCATCAACGGCCTCGGCGGCGCCACCGTTTACCTCGACGGCAGCGGCTCCTACGACCCCGATGGCACGATTTCCGAATACGCCTGGACCCAGGCCTCCGGCCCGTTCGCCATTATTTCCTACGCACACCCCGGCAGCCCGAACGCCACCGTGGTCCTGCTCAGCCAGACCAACAACGCCGTGTACACCTTCCGCCTGCGGGTGACCGACAACAACGGCGCGATGTCCACCGGCACCGTGACCATCACCCAGCAGGCAGGCGGCTTCAACAAGGTCCACCCGCAGGTGTACCTGCGCGGCTCGCACAACAATTGGGGCAGCCAGTTGATGACCCTGGTGAGCAACAATGTGTGGGAAACCGAGGCGAATTTCGGCAGCTCATCGAACGAGCGCTTCAAGTTCGATGTGTACGGCGACTGGTCGCTGAACTTCGGCGACAACAACAACGACGGCATCGCCGAGCAATCCGGCGGCAACATCGCCGTCTCCTCCGGCGCCGGAACCTACCGCATCCGCTACAACGACGCCGATCGCCGCTACACCGTGACCAAGATCGGCGGCACGTTCGCCCGCGACTTCACCGCCGTCGCCGTGGCCGGCACGATGAACGGATGGAACCCCGCCGCGAACAACCTGCAGGTGATCGGCGACTACACCTGGTCCGGCACCTTCGTGTTGAGCGGTGACGTGCAGTTGAAGTTCGCAGCAAACGGGAGCTGGGGCACCAACTGGGGCGATAACGACCAACCCGGCACCTCCGCCCCGCTGAATGGCTGGCTCGAATCGTCGGGCGGCAACGTCCGCCTCACCGGCCTGCCCGCCGCGACCTACCGCATCACCATGCACGAACGCACCCGCGCCTACAGCGTAACCGTGGTGACCGGTTCGGAGGCCGGGGCCAGCCGCCTGCTCGTCGGCTGGGAAGCCCGCTACGGCATCGACCTGCTCTCCGGAACGATGGCCGACGAGGACCACGACCAGGACGGCTTGAGCAACCTCGCCGAATACCACCTCGGCACCGATCCGTTCGCCGCCGACAGCGATGCCGACGGCATGATGGACATGGAGGAGATCGTCGCCGCCACCGATCCGCTCGACCACACCTCGCTGCTCGCGGTCGAGACCGTCATCATGGACGGCCGCATCGAGCTCTCCTGGACCAGCCGCCCCGACCGCCTGTACCGCGTCGAAGCCAGCAACGACCTCAACGCGTACCCGTGGCAGCCGGTCACCGACTGGGGTGGCATCGACGGCAAACTCGGACCGCAGTACTCCGCCCCACTCGGCCAGTACCGGTACTACCGCGTGCGCGTCGGCCAGCCCGGTGTCATCGGCACCACCCTCGAGTAACCAAACCCGCGCTACGACACATCCCGGGCGGGCGGCACGGAGCCATCCGTGCCCGGCTCGGGATGGTCGAGGCGCCACTGGGCCTGGCGGGCGACGCCCATCAGGATGTTGACGTCGGCGACCGACAGCTTGCCGCGCGAGAAGATGCGCCGCATCGCCATCATCATGTGCCCCGCCTTTTCGTCGTCGTAGAACCCGATCCGCTTGAGCGTGTCGTCCCACATCGTGTACATCCGCTCGCGCATCGCCGACGGGGCCTCCGGATGGTGTTCCCCGGTCGGCTGGAAATGCCCGGTGGCGAGGAAGAGTTCGTAGCAGCAGACCAACGCCGCCTGCGACAGGTTGAGCGACGAGTACTGCGGCGACGACGGGATCCGGACGATCTGCGAGCACAAGGCGAGCTCCTCGTTGCTGAGTCCGTTGTCCTCCGGCCCGAACACCAGCGCGACCGGATTGCTCCGCGCACTGTCCAGGAACACCGGGGCCCATTCCCGCGCGGTGTACGAGTGTGCCCGGTACAGGCCGGTGCGCGCGGTGGTGCCCGCAACCTGCGCGCACTCCGCGACCGCCTCGGCCAGCGTGGCGAATTCCGTGCGCTGCTCGAGCAGGTCGCCCGCCGACACCGCCATCTTCGCCGCCTCCTCGTAATCCACCGTGGCCTGCGGCGCAACCAGCCGCAGCTTGGACAAGCCCATGTTCTTCATCGCCCGGCAGACCGAACCGATGTTGCCGCCGTAGAGCGGACGGACAAGCACGACGTGGATGTTGAAGAGGGACATGGGTGGTGATGAATGGGGGATGGGTGATGGTGGATGGTTAATGGTTGATGGGTGATGGAAGGGGAAGCGTATAGCTTTGACCCCTTGTGTAAAGGACAAGCCGCTGGTTCATGGCGGCGGCTTCATCGGTATTCGGCGCGAGGTCGATCGCGCGCTGCTGGGTGCGGATCGCATCGCCGTAGCGGCCGGAGGAAGCGAGGGCCATCGCGTAGGCATCGACGATCTCCGGGATGTCGCGGCCGCCCGCCGCCAGCATCGCCTCGACCATCTCCACCGCTTCGGCCGGCCGCCGCTGCGCGGGGTCGGGATGCGCGGCGAGCAGGCGGGCCAGCCGCACCAGCACCGCCCCCCAGTCGGGCCTGAACGACATGGCGATGCGGTACGATTTTTCCGCACCGCTCCAATCCCCCCGCCGCTCCTTGAGCATGCCCTCCAGCAGATGAATGTCCGGCAACCGCGGCGCCCGTTGCCGCGCCGCCGCCAGCAGGATCAACGCGGTCTCGACATCCCCTTGCTCGCCGACCTGGTAGGCGCGCTCGAACAGGAAGCCGCCCACCTGTTCCGGGGTCGCGTTTTTCCGGGACAGCAGCCGTTCGTAGGCCTGGATCGCCCGGTCCGGCTGGCCGGTGCGCTCGGACAACATGCCGATGGCCACATACCCCGTGTCGAGCGGCGGATGGAGCGCGACCGCGTGGTCGTAGGCCGCCAGCGCACCGGCCGTGTCACCGAGCTGCTCCAGTGCACGCCCCCGGTTCAGCACCGCCACGTACAGGTCCGGGCGCAAGGCCAGCGCCTGATCGAAGTAGGTCAGCGCCTCGCTCGCGTTGCTCGCGACGAGCCGCATCAACCCGAGGTTGTGGAGCGCTTCGTAGTGGCGCGGATTGTGTTCCAGCGCGGCGCGGTAGTGGTGCTCCGCGAGGTCGTCCTCGTCGCGCCCGGCGTGGATCAGGCCGAGATTGTTATGGGCCATCCACGCCGCCGGCGACGCGGCGATGCTGGCCCGCCACAAGGTCTCGTTGTCGTGGAAGCTCCGGGCATGCCGGTGGCTGGCCCAGCCGCACGCGGCGAGCACAACAACGGCGAGCGCCAACGCGAGCGCGCGCTGCCGCTCCGCCAGCCACCACCAGGCCGCGCCCAGCGCGGCGCACCAGCCGATGATCGGCAGGTACACGAAATGATCGGCCACCCACGCATAGCGCATGAAATAGACGTTGAAGAATCCCATCACCGGAAACAGGAACACCCCGATCCACCAGAGGGTCAGGCCCGGATACCGACCCCACCCCGCGCTCTTCCACACGCACAGCGCGGCCGCGGCGAGCACACCGAGCAGCGGCAGCCACGCGGAGAACCGCCCGGCCTCGACCGGCCACGGCGGGTACAGGAACATCAGCGGTTCCGGCCAGACCAGCTTGCGCAGGTAGAACACCGTGACCTGCCCGGCGAGGGCGAGGCGCTCAAGCGGCGATTGCGCCCACTCGAACCCGTGTGCGCCGGAACTGTAGCGCTGCTCCCACACCGTCCAGCCCGACGCGAGCAGGGCGAGCATGAAGACCGGGAACAGCGCATCGACATCCATCCAACGCCGGATGCCGCGCCGCCACCACACCACCGCCAGCAAGGCGGCCGGGGCCATCACCACCGAGGGCTTGCTCAACAGGGCCAGCGCGAACAAGGCGATCGAGGCCCAGTGCCAGCCGCGCGCCCGGCGGTCCGGAAACGCGGCGCGCTCGAAAAAGCCGGAGGCCTGCAGGGCCAGCAGCGACAACAGCAGGAAAAAGCCGGACTGCGTATTCTTCAACTCGGTCACCCACGCCACCGACTCGACCTGCAGCGGATGCCACGCGAACAGGAAACCCGCCACCCACGCGCCGGGAATTCGCAACCGCCGCAACAGCAGGACCAGCAGCAGCGCGTTGGCGATGTGCAGGCCGAGGGTGAGGGCGTGGAACACCGGCGCGCTGAAGCCGGCCACCTTGTGCACCACCCACGCGGTGGTCAGCACGAGGGGATAATACACGGCGGTGCGCGAAGTCCAGATATCGATGATCCCGCGCCAGCGCCGCACCGCCTCGTTGGCGGTGAAATGCACATCGTCGTCCCAGATAAAGCCCGCGCCCAGTGCCGGGGCATACACCGCGACGGTGCCGAGCACCAGCAGCAGGCCCAGCCACAGGTCGGTGCCCGCCCGCAAGCCGGGGCGTGGTGCGGCGCTCGGGAGGTCAGTGCTGGAAGACATCCTTCATCACCCCTTCGAGCAGATCGATCCCGTGGTCCCAGTGGAAACGCTCCTCGACCAGCGTGCGGGCCTGGCGGGCCACCGACAGCCGCAACGGCTCGTCGCCGAGCAGCAGGTCCACACACTCGGCCATGATCTCCGGCTTGTCGGCCATGAAGCAGTTGTCGCCGTTCTGGAGCGGGATGCCCTCCGCGCCCAGCGTCGTGGTCACCACCGGCAGGCCGGCGGCCATCGCCTCGAGCAGCTTGAAACGCAGACCGGAACCGAGGCGGACCGGGCAGACATAGAGCATCGCGCGGTGCAGGTAGGGCCGGATGTCGTGGACGCCGCCGGTGACGGTGATCGCGTCGTCACCCCGCGCCAGCTCGTGGAGTTCCTGTTCGGCACCGGGACCGACGATGTAGAACTTCAGCCCGGGACGGCGCTGCTTCAGGATCGGCCAGGTCGTCGCGACAAACCAACGCACCGCATCGAGGTTCGAATACACCTCGTACTGACCGGTGTAGATCAGGGCCTCTTCGCGCACCGACGGGTCGGCGGGCGGACGGAAGTACGAGGCGTCCACGCCCACCGGGATGACATTCACGCGCAGCGTCGGATCGGCATTCAGCAGGCTGTAGCGGTCGTGCGCGGTAAGCACCAGCACCCGGTCCACCTCGCGGTACATCGCCACCTCGTAGACCATCAACCGGTTCAACCCGTACCGCGAACGCACCCCGGCCGCCCGCGCCCCCAGGTTGCGTGCGAGATCGGGCGAAAACGTGGCCACGCTGAAGTGGCAGGAAATCACCTTGCGAACCGCCGGCAGATAAGGATTGCGGAACAGGTACTGGCCCATCGCCGAAAACTCGGCAACGACCAGATCGTAACCCGCCTCGTGGACCAGGTCGCCCACGGCGCGCATCATCGGCAAGGACCGCACCTCGTGGAAGAACGGCGGGATACCGGAGAACAGCCCGCGCAGACGGCAGAGGAAACGGCAGCGGCGACGCGGCATCGGCACCGCGCGGAAATCGCGGATGAAACCGAACAATGGATCGATCCGGTTGACCTGGTGATCCGGCTCGGCGAGGGAAATCAGCCCGACCTCATGGCCGCGCCGGGCCAACCGGGCGATCCGCTGGTACACCAGCGCGTGGCCGCCGGCGACGGTCGAGTAGGGAATGCGCGCGGTGAGGAACAGGATTTTCATGCCGGTGGCGCGGCCTCGCGGGCGATGCGGAGGAATTCCTCGACGGAGAGATCCTTCATATCCTTGTTCATCGCGGCCAGCTTCGCCTCGATGCCCTCGCACCACTGGTTCATCAGCGCATGGGTCGCTTCCGATCCCTGCACCACCTGGTACTGCTTGCCCTTGGTGATGCGGACATGCCCGTCCGGAGCGGCCGGCCCCACCCCGACGATACGCGTCACGCGCGAGCGCTTCGCCTTCATCGCGTGGTCACTCCAGAGGAACAGTCGGTCCGTTTCACGGGACTCACCATACCAAGACGCCGCGCGCCAAGACAAGCACCGGCGGCACCCCCGCCCCGATTGTCCAGCGATTGGACCATTGGCCATGCCCGTTGTCCAATCCCTGGACAATCAAGGATTTTCCGGTTCGACAATTCACGTCCGGAGCGTAGGCTGTGCACAGATCAGGAGATTGCTGCATGAACCGCGAAATTGTCTTGTCCAAGCAGGCCGCTCCGCCGATCGGCCCCTACAGCCAGGCCGTCAAGGCGAGTGGATCGTTCCTCTTCACCTCCGGCCAGATTCCGCTCGATGCCGCCGGGCAAATGGTCGGTGGCGGCATCACCGAGCAGACCCACGCGGTGTTCGCCAACCTGCGCGCGATCCTCGCCGCCGCCGGCACCGGCTTCGACCACGTGGTAAAGACCACGGTGTTCCTGCAGGACATGAACGATTTCGCCGCGATGAACGTGATCTACACGAGCTACTTCACCGGACCGACGCCTCCGGCGCGTTCGACCATCCAGGTCGCCCGGCTGCCCAAGGACGCGAAGATCGAGATCGAGGTCGTGGCGCTGGTGCCCTAGCAGGTCCCCGATGCTTCACCCGGAAGACCAGGCCCTGTTCCCTCTTCCGCGCTCGATCCACCACCGCGGCGGTGCCACCATCCCCCGGCCGACCGCCCTGACCTGCCGCACGACCCACGTGAACCAGGCCGCCGCGGAATCCTTCCGCCGCGGCTTTGTGCTCACCGCACCGCTGGCCGACCGCTCCTGGACGCCCGCGGGCGGCGTGGTCATCGACCTGCATCCGCTGCCCGATGCCGCGCCCGAGGCCTACCGGATCTCCGTGCTCGCCGAAGGCATCCGCATTGCCGCCGCGGACGCCCCCGGCTTCCAGTATGCCGGCACCACACTCGGCCAGCTCCTCGCGCGCCATCCGGACACCTTGCCGGTGATCGACCTCGACGATGCCCCGGCCTTCGCACGCCGCGGCTTCATGCTCGACATCAGCCGCACCAAGGTTCCGACCATGGCCACCCTGTTCGCGCTGGTCGACCAGCTCGCCGCCTGGAAGTTCAACCACCTCCAACTCTACACCGAACACACCTTCGCCTACGCCGCCCATCCCGACGTGTGGCGCGACGCGTCGCCGATGACCGCCGACGAGGTGCGCCAGCTCGACGCCCGTTGCCGCCGCCTCCACATCGAACTCTCCGCCAACCAGAACTCCTTCGGCCACCTCCACCGCTGGCTCTCCCTGCCCGCCTACCGCGACCTAGCCGAAAGTCCCGACGGCTACACCACCCCGTGGGGCGAACGCCGCACCGGCCCGTTCAGCCTGAACCCGCTCGACCCGCGCTCCCTCACCTTTCTCGAAAGCCTCTACGACGAACTGTTCCCGAACTTCACCAGCCCGTGGGTCAACATCGGCGGCGACGAAACCTTCGACCTCGGCCAGGGCGCGAGCAAGGCCGCCTGCGAAACGCGCGGCAAGGGCCGCGTCTATCTTGATTTCCTGAAACAGATCCACCGCCGCGTCGAGGCGCGCGGCCGCCGCATGATGTTCTGGGCCGACATCGTGCTGAACCATCCCGAGGTGATCCCCGAACTTCCCCGCGACCTGCGCGCCCTGGTCTGGGGCTACGAGGCCACCGACCCGCTGCCCGCCCAATGCGCCACCCTGGCCGCCAGCGGCATCCCCTTCTGGGTCTGTCCCGGCACCTCCACCTGGAACAGCATCGCCGGACGGTTCGACAACGCCTGGACAAACATCGACACTGCCGCCACCGCCGGCCGCACCCACGGGGCCGAAGGGCTGCTGCTCACCGAGTGGGGCGACAACGGCCACTGGCAGACCCAGCCGTTCAGCCGCCTCGCCCTCGCCCTCGGCGCCGGTGCCGCCTGGACCGGACGCGCCCCGCCGCCCGCCACGCTGCACCAGATCCTCCCGCACGCGGAAACGCTGATCGACCTCGGCCGCTGCTACCTCGACGCCGGCTTTCCGCTGCACAACACCAGCCCCTTGTTCCCGCTGCTGCGTTTCCAGCAACCGGTCACCGTGCTCGACCGCTGGACCCCGGAACGGCTGCACGCCGCCAGCGATCACCTCGACCGCATCACCGCCACCCTGCCCACCGGCGGAAGCGACCTCGAGCAACGGGAGATTCGCCTCGCCGCCGGCCTGCTGCGCCACGCCGTCCAGCGCGGCCTCGCCCTCAAGCAGGCCCCGGGACTCCCGGCCCCGGCCGCCCGCAGGGCCGAACTCGCCGCCCTGCTCGCCGAGCACGAACACCTCTGGCTCGCCCGCAACCGCCCCGGCGGCCTCCCCGAAAGCATCGCCCCGCTCCAACAACGCCTCGCCGAACTGAGCTAACGCATCTGCCCCCTTGTCCCCTTGCACCCCTGCACCCTTGCACCCTTGTACCCCTGCGACCCTTGCACCCTCGTACCGTTCCCCCGCCTTGACACCATCCGGGGCATTTCGTATGGTCCGCAACCTCGTAACGAGAGTTGACGGGCAATTAGCTCAGTTGGTTAGAGCGCTTCCTTGACATGGAAGAGGTCACAGATTCGAGTTCTGTATTGCCCACCAGCCTTCGCTCTCCGCTGCGCTCCGAGCTACGGCTTGGCATGCCAGCCAATCCCGAAACGCAGCGGTGAGCGAAGGCTGCCACGCCGAAGCCTTGGCGAAGGCGGGCTTACCCGGCTTACCACCAATCCCACGCTCTCCGCTGCGCTCCGAGCTACGGCTTGGCATGCCAGCCAA
>CALMUP010000003.1 GCA_937872895.1 uncultured Verrucomicrobiota bacterium | reverse complement strand
CGTTGTCCCCCGGGGCGATGACCGGGGCGGCGACCGGTTCGTTGTCGGGGTGGGTCCTCGGGGATGGGGCGGGCGGGGTCGGGGGGTATGCGCTGGTCGGCATGGGCGGGATTGTCGCGGGGGCGATGCATGCGCCGATCACGGCGATGGTGATGATGTTCGAGCTGACCGGGAACTACACGATCGTCCTGCCGCTGATGACGGTGTGCATCCTCAGCACGCTGGTGGCCAACCTGATCCAGCGCGAGTCGATCTACACGGCCAAGCTGGCGCGGGCGGGGGTCGACCTGTTTCGCGGGCGTACCCTCGACATCTTCCGCGACCTCGCGGTGCGCGACTGCCAGCAGCCGGCTCCGGAGGTCATCGGCGGTTCGGTCAAGGCGCGCGATGCGGTGCGGCGGCTGGTGGAGGGCGAGGCGTCGATCCGGTATGTCGTCGATGAGGCGGGTCGGTTGATCGGGGCGATCCGCCTCACCGAGATCAAGGCCTTGCTCGCGCGGCCGGACATGTTCGAGCAGGGGTTGCTGGCGCTCGACATCGCGGACAACCGCGCGCCGGTCTGCCATCCGAACGAGTCGCTGCGCGACGCGCTGCTCAAGTTCGAGCGGGCGGGGGTCACCGAGTTGCCCGTGGTCAATCCGGACAGTGGGCGGCTGGTCGGGGTCCTGCCCTACACCGAGCTGATCTCGCACTACAACGAGGAGGTGTTCCAGCGGGACACCGGGGATGCCTTTCGGCGGCGGTTGGTGGCCACGCGGGAACCGGGGCGGGTCCCGGTCGCACCGGGTGTGTCCATGGTCACCTGGTCCCCCCCGCCGGTTTTCTGGGGCCAGACCCTCGCCGAGGCGGCCTTGCCGGGACGTTTTTCGGTGCAGGTGGTGATGATCCGCAAGCCGGGGGTGGAGGTGGGGGCGGACGACTTGGTCCTGCCGGCGCGGGACTATGTCATTGCTTCCGGCGACCGGATCATCGTCTGCGGCCGGGACGCCGATCTGTCGGCCTTGCCGGGCGGATGAGCCGGGGGTGATCCGGCCCGCCGGTAACGCGCTTTTAACCTTGCGGTTCGGCGGTCCTCCGTGCATATTGCGCGGCTTTCCACCACGTAAAACGTTGCGGCTGATCATGCCGGGACGCGGGAATTACAGAAGCAGAGGAACCTATGAGCAGAGCGACTTCTTTGGACAAGGTGCGCAACATCGGGATCATGGCGCACATCGACGCGGGCAAAACGACGACCAGCGAGCGCATCCTTTATTATTCCGGCAAGGTACACAAGATCGGCGAGGTGCACGACGGCGCGACCCAGCTCGACTGGATGGTGCAGGAGCGCGAGCGCGGCATCACCATTACCTCGGCCGCGACGAGCTTCACCTGGCGCGACCACCAGGTCTCGCTGATCGACACCCCCGGCCACGTGGACTTCACCGCCGAGGTGGAGCGTTCGCTGCGCGTGCTCGACGGCGCGGTTGCCCTCTACTGTGCGGTCGGTGGTGTGGAGCCCCAGTCCGAAACGGTGTGGCGGCAGTCCGAGAAGTACGGCGTGCCCAAGATTGCCTTCGTCAACAAGATGGACCGTACCGGCGCGGACTTCTTCCGCGTGTACGAGGAGATGAAGCAGCACCTCGAGGCCAATGCGGTTCCGATGGTGGTGCCGATCGGCAAGGAAGACTATTTTGAAGGCGTGGTGGACCTGGTCAAGATGTGCGCCGTGCGCTTCGACGAAGCCACGCAGGGGCATACGATGATCGAGGGTCCGATCCCGGCCGAGCTGGTGGACGAGGCGACCAAATGGCGCCACAATCTGATCGAAAAGGCGGCGGAGTCCGACGATTCGCTGCTCGAGAAGTACCTCGGCGGCGAGGAGTTGACGGTCGAGGAAGTCATGGCGGCGGTCCGCAAGGCCACCATTGCCCGCAAGATGGTCCCGCTGTTCTGCGGTTCCTCGTTCAAGAACAAGGGCGTGCAGATCATCCTCAACGCGGTGGTCGACTACTTGCCGTCCCCGATGGACATCCCCCCGGTCATTTGCGCGGTCGAGAAGGAGGCCAACCAGCGCATGGCCGACGACACCGCCCCGTTCTCCGGCATGGCGTTCAAGATCATGTCCGACAAGCACATGGGCAAGCTGACCTACGTGCGCATCTACTCCGGCACCCTCAAGCAGGGCGAGGCGGTGTACAACATCACCCGCGACAAGACTCAGCGCGTCGGCCGACTGCTGCGCATGCACGCCAACAAGCAGGAGCCGTTGCAGGAGGCCTATGCCGGCGAAATCGTCGCGGTGGTCGGCTTTGGCGACACCAAGACCGGCGATACCATTTGCAACGAGGACCATCCGATCCACCTGATGGCGATCGACTTCCCGGCCCCGGTGGTGTCGATTTCGATCAAGCCCGATTCGCAGGCCGACAACGAGAAGTTGTCCGAGGCCTTGTACCGGCTGGCCGACGAGGACCCGACCTTCAACGTCGGTTTCGACCACGAGACCTCGGAAACGATCATCTCGGGCATGGGCGAGTTGCACCTCGAAATCATCGTCGACCGCCTCAAGCGCGAATTCGGCGTGAGCGCGACGGTCGGCCGTCCGGAAGTCGCCTACCGCGAGACCTGCACCGCCACGATCGAGCAGGAAGCGAAGCACATCAAGCAGTCGGGTGGTCGCGGCCAGTACGGTCACGTCAAGATCCGCCTCGAGCCCAACGACAAGGGTGCCGGCTTCTCGTTCATCGATGAAGTCGTCGGTGGCCGCATCCCGCAGAACTTCATCCCGTCGGTCGAGAAGGGCATCATCCGCGCGATGGTCTCCGGTCCGTATGCCGGGTACCCGGTTGTCGACATCAAGGTGGCGCTGTGGGACGGTTCGTACCACGACGTCGACTCGAGCGACATCGCGTTCCAGGAAGCGGCCCGCATGGCGTTCAAGGAAGGCTTCATGCGCGCGGCCCCGCAGTTGCTGGAGCCGATCATGGACGTCGAGGTGGTCACCCCCGAGGAGTTCATGGGTGCGGTGACCGGTTCGCTGGCCCAGCGCCGCGGCCGGATCGAGACCATGGACTCGAAGGGTTCACAGAAGATCATCCGCGCCAAGGTTCCGCTCGGGGAAATGTTCGGCTACGCCAACCACGTCCGCACGCTGACCCAGGGCCGCGCTAGCTTCTCGATGGAGTTCGAGCACTACGAGGCGGTCCCGTACAGCCAGGCCGAGGAAATCGTGGCCAAGCGCCGCGCCGCCAACAAGGTTCGCTAACCCGGCAACCGCATCGGGCGGTTCGTACGCCCCGCACCAACGCCATTTGGACAAACCGTCCGGATGGCGTTTTGTGTTGGCCCGGACCGCTTGGGCCAGCACAGGAAAACATTTACCCCCTGTATGGATTCCGGTAACGTGGTGGGGTACGTTGTTGGGCGAAAGCACGCATGAAACACCGCGGGGATATCTACAACAAGCCGGCCAAGGCCGAGCCGACGGTCTTCAATCCGACGCCCTCGGCCGGTCCGCCGCCGCACCGCAAGGCGCTGATCCTGTTCGGCATCATGGCTGCACTGGTTGTCGGTCTGGCGGCGGTCTTCAACTGGGGGCGTTCCGGGGAGGATGACAACCCGTTCGGGTTCAGCTTGACGGCACCATCCACCAACCTGATCGCCACGGCGACCAATCGAACAACCTCCGCCGCGCCGGCCATGGATACGTTGATGACCGATCTCGGTGGAACACCGCAGACCCCGCCACCCACCTTGTCGCCTCAGAAAATGGCGGAGGCGATGTCGTATGTCCGTTCCGCCCAACAATACATCCGCGCACGTGACATGGACGGGGCCGAACGCGAAACCCTGAAGGCCCTCGAGGTCTGGCCCGACATGAACCTCGCGGTCCGCCTGCTCGGTTCGATCTACACCCAGCGCGGGCAGTTCGACCAGGCGGTGCTGCTGCTCGAGAAGTCGCTCAACCGCGAGCCGTTCAGCGCCGAGACCCTGAACAACCTCGCCATCAATTACATGCAGAAGGGCATGATGAGCCGCGCCGAGGAGTTGCTCAACACGTCGCTGCAGATCCGCCCCGAGTATGGTGTGGCCTACATCAACCTGGGATTCATCCACCTGCGGCTTGGTCGCTACGATCTGGCCATCGAGAATTTCGAGCTGGGTCTCAAGCAAATGCCCGACAACACCGGCGTGCTGAACAACCTCGCGGTGTGCCTGATCCGCATTGGCGACCATGCCGGAGCCCGCGAGCGCTTGCGGGAATTGATCGAGCGCGCCCCGAACCGCGCCACCGCCTATTTCAACATGGCGATCAGCTACGTGCTGGAGCAGAACACCGAGGCGGCCTTCGAGTGGATCCGGCGCGGCGCCGACGCGTGCACGCCGTCGCAATTGCAGGCATATCTTTCCGACTCTGATTTCGATGCCATTCGCAGTCGTCCTGAATTCCAGCAAATCCTGCGCGAGCGGTTCCCGGACATCCCGTCTCGCCCTCCCACGCCATGAACCTCGACGATGTCTTGCGGCAGGTGGCTGGCGGTGCACTGGCTCCGGACGAGGCGGCTCGCCTGCTCAAGCAGGACGGTGTGCGCGACCTCGGATTCGCCCGCATCGACCTCGACCGGCCGCGCCGCCGCGCGTTTCCCGAGGTGATCTATTGCCCGAGCAAGACCCCGGAGCAGGTCGCGGCGATTGTCGGCGTGCTGAAGCAGGCCGGTCAACCGGTGCTGGCCACCCGCGCTGAGCCTTCGGTGTTCGCGTGTGTGGCTGCGGTGCATCCGGATGCGGTGTACCATGCGCGGGCGCGGTGCATCACCGTCGCGGTGGCGAACAAACCCGAACCGGTCGGTCACATCGCGGTGGTGTGCGCGGGCACGGCGGACCTGCCGGTCGCGGAGGAGGCGGTCCTCACCGCCGAATGGGCGGGGGCGCGGGTGACGTTGATCTCCGATGTCGGCGTGGCCGGGCTGCACCGTTTGATGCCGCACCTCGAGACGTTGCGGTCGGTGCGCGCGGTGGTGTGCGTGGCCGGGATGGAGGGGGCGTTGCCGTCGGTGTTGGGCGGGTTGATCGACCGCCCGTTGATCGCGGTGCCGACCAGCGTCGGGTACGGGGTGAATTTTGGCGGGGTGGCTCCGCTGCTGGCCATGCTCAACTCGTGTGCTCCGGGGATCACCGTGGTCAACATCGACAACGGGTTTGGCGCGGCGATCGCCGCGGCGATCATCAACCGTTGTGCCGGGGAGGCGACCGCGTGAAGCATCTGCACCTCGAGTGCGTCGGCGGGGCGAGTGGCGACATGGTGCTCGGCGCGCTGGTTGCGCTCGGGGCGGACTTGGACGCCCTGCGCGAGGCGCTGCGGGTGTTACCGCTCGATCCGTTCACGATCACCGCCGAACCGGCGCGCAGCCGTGGCATCACCGGCACCCGGGTTTCCGTCGCGGTGGCCGGTCAGCCGGAGGCGGCCGAACCCGCCGAGCCGGTTTCGCCGGTGCACGACCATCACCACCATGCGCACCACGCCGGCCACGATCACGGCCATCGCCATGATCATTCGCACACGCATGAAACCCATGACCACGCGCCGCACCGCGCCTTGTCGGAGATCGTCCAGTTGCTCGAGGGCGCGGGGTTGCCGGCGAATGTGACGGCGCGGGCGGTGGGGATTTTCTGTTCGCTCGGCCACGCCGAGGCCAAGGTGCACGGCGTGCCGGTGGCGGACATCCATTTCCACGAGGTCGGAGCGGCCGATTCGATCCTCGACATCACCGGTGCCTGCTGGGCGCTGGAGCAGTTGGGCGTCGCCTCGGTATCGGTCGGGCCGATCCCGCTCGGCCACGGGGCGATCCGGTGTGCGCACGGGGTGTATCCGAATCCGGCACCGGCGACGATCGAGTTGATCCAGGGGTTGCCGGTGGTGCAGACCGATGAGCCGTTCGAGTTGGTCACGCCGACCGGGGCGGCGTTGCTGGCCGGATGGCGTACCGTGGCGGCGATTCCGCCGGGGGCGGTGCTGGTGCGGGCGGCGTACGGGGTGGGCCGCCGCGAGCTGCATCACCGTCCGAACGTGGTGCGCGCCTCGCTGTATGATCTCGCCGCGTCGGCGGAGCGCGACACCTGCGTGGTGATCGAGTGCACGCTCGACGACACGACGCCGGAACTGATCGGCGTCCTGATGGAGGACGTGCTCGCGGCCGGTGCGCTGGACGTTACCTGCACGCCGGTGACGATGAAGAAGCAGCGGCCCGGCGTGGTCGTTTCGGTGCTGACCGAACCGGAGCGGCGCGAGGTCGTCATCGACCGCATCTTCCGCGGCAGCACCACCTTCGGGGTCCGTGAATACGCGGTCGAGCGGACCAAACTTGCCCGCGCCTTTGAAACGGTGGCGACGCCCTACGGACCGGTGCGGGTCAAGGTCGGGACATGGCGCGGCGAGGTGCTCACCCGATCGCCGGAGATGGCCGACTGCCAGCGGGTGGCTGCCGAGCGCGGGGTGGCGGTGCGGCTGGTGTACGAGGCGGCGCGGCTGGCGGGCGGTTGACCTGGCGGTGCGCCGGATCCGATCAGCTGCTCGAGCCGCTCCAGTGCAGCTTCTTGCGGAGCACCGCGAAGTACTGGTAGCCGGGGAGGTGGACCAGGTTAAAGCGTTCCGTCGCCTTCCGGATCACCAGGGCATCGCCCTCGGAGAGGGTCCGGCCGTCCTGTCCATCCACCGATAACAGCAATTGCTTGCTCGTCTGTTTCACGGTAATGCGGATTTCCGCGTTGTCGGGCACGACCACCGGGCGGGCGCTCAGCGTGTGCGGACAGATCACGTTCAGCAGCAGCGCCGGGGCGTCGGGGTGGAGGATCGGTCCGCCGGACGACAACGAGTGGCCGGTTGATCCGGTCGGGGTGGATACGATGATGCCGTCGCAGCGGTACGACGCGACCGGTTCCTGGTTGATCGCGACGTCGAGGGTGACGATGCGGGTGGACTGGCCCCAGCCGACCACGACATCGTTCAAGGCGCGCAACACGTCGACGGATGCGCCCTTGCGGTTCACGATCGTGCCGTCGAGCATGGTGCGGGCGCTGGTCGTGTAGGTGCCGGCGACGAGGGCTTCGAGGCCGTGTTCCAGTTCGGACTCGGTCACGCTGGTCAGGAAACCGAGCCGGCCGAGGTTCACGCCGAGCACCGGGATGTCGCGCCCGGCGATCAGGCCGACCGCGCGCAGCAGGGTCCCGTCGCCGCCGAGGGCGACCAGGGCATCCATCGCCTGTGTGCAGGCCGCGGTTTCCACGCAACGGATGCCGGTCAGGTGGTCGCCGTAGGGTGGGCAGGTGCACAGGTCCACGTTCAGCCGGCGGGCGGTTTCGGTCAACCGGCGCAGGGCGTCGGCGCTGACCGATTTCGTGGTGTGGACGATGAGGCCGATGGTTTTCATGGCACCGTCCGCCCGGTGTTCACGGTGTTTTCCACCAGGCGAGGAACTCGGTGTTGCCGGCGGGACCCTTGATGGCGGATTCGCATAATCCGGACCATACCAGACCCAGTTGCCCTTCGCCAAACCGTTTGATGCGGTCGATCACCTCCTGGTGGACGGCGGGATCGCGCACCACGCCGTTTTTGCCCACCTGCTCCCGGCCGGCCTCGAACTGCGGCTTGATCAGGGTCACCAGCTCGGCCGGGCGGGCGAGGATGCCGCACAGCGCGGGGAGGATCAGGGTCAGCGAGATGAACGACACGTCGACCACGGCAAGGGTGGGGGGCTCGGTGAACAGGGCCGGGTCGAGCTGCCGGGCGTTGATGCCCTCGTGCACGACCACGCGCGGGTCGTTGCGCAGTTTCCAATGGAGTTGCCCGTGGCCGACGTCGAGCGCGTACACGGTGCGGGCCCCGTGCTGCAGAAGGCAGTCGGTGAAGCCGCCGGTGGACGCTCCGACATCCACCGCCACCCTGCCGTCGGCGGATAGCGGGAAATGCTGGAAGGCGGTTTCGAGTTTCTCGCCGCCGCGGCTGACGAACCGTTCGTTCGCCTCCACGTCCAGCACGGTGTCGTCCGGGTACAGGTGGCCGGGTTTGGTCTGCGGGTGGCCGCCGATCCGGACTCTTCCGCTGCGGATCAGGCCCTGCGCTTTCTCGCGACTTTCCGCGAGACCTTGCTGGACGACGAGTAAATCGAGGCGGAGGCGGGGCATGGTTCCTACTCGCGTAACATCAGCGCGGGGGTCGGCATGGTTTCGGTCACGATGCGGAGGTTAAGGGATGCGCCATTGCGGTCGATGGTCAGGGTGGCCGGGTCGCCGATCTTGCGGCGGAAGATGCTGCGCTGGACCTTGGCCGAGGCGTCCACGGCCTGGCCGTCCACCGCGCGGATCACGTCGCCGGCGAGCAGGCCGGCGCGCTGGGCCGGGCTGTCGGGCACGACATCCATGATGCGTACACCGTCCTCCACCTCGCGCATCAGGATACCGATCCACGGGCGTTCCCAGCGGCCGGTGCGGATGATCGACTCGGCCACGTTCATGGCGAGGTTCACCGGCACGGCGAAACTGATGCCGATGTTGCCGTCGGACACGCCGGCGGTCTGGATCACGGTGTTGATGCCGACCAGGCGGCCATCGACATCCAGTAGCGGGCCGCCGCTGTTGCCCTTGTTCACGGCGGCGTCGGTCTGGATGAAGTCCTCGAACGGGAGCAGGCCGATCGAGCGACCCTTCTGGCTCACGATGCCCAGCGTGGCGCTGCTGTCCAGGCTGAACGGGGAGCCGAGGGCGATGACGAATTCACCGACGCGCAGGGTGTCGGAATCGCCGATCTCTACCGCCGGAAACTCCTTGTCTGTGGCCTCGATCTTCACCACCGCGAGGTCGGTGTGTACGTCCTTTCCGACGACCGTGGCCGGATACTTGGCGCCATCATCGAACACCACTTCGACTTTTTCCGCGCCATCGATGACGTGGTTGTTGGTCAGGATATAGCCGTCCTTCTTGAACAGCACGCCGGAACCTTGGCCGGCCAGGCGTTCGGGGATCCGGTACATGTGGCCGAAGAACCGGTCACGGGCCACCCGGTACTGGCGGGACTCGGTGCGGATGACCACCACGGCGGGCATATTCTTCTCCACGACATCGGCAATGGCGTCACCAAACAGACGCGCGGCATTCGGGGTGGCCGCGCGCAGCGGGACCGCCATCAGGGCGCCCGCCATCAGGAAGGAAAGCAGGGATTGTTTCATGGTGACCGGATAGACGCAAAACCCTACGCCAATGTTCACGTTCCGGCAACGACAGGATGTTTCCGCCTTTCCCCGCGTGGGGATGGCGGGTATAGTGACACCATGCGCCACCACCTGTATGCCCTGGTAACCGCCTCGCTGCTGCTCGCCGGCTGCGGCACGCCGTCGGGCGAAACCGGGTCGATCGACTACGACGCCTACAACCCGTCTGACGACCCGTCAGGGCAGCCCTCCAGCCTGTTCGAGATGAGCTTTGGCGGCGGGGAGTCCGAGATCACCAAAAACCTCCCTGCTGCGGCCGCCCGCAAGGTGGGCGAAGCGGTGCGGCCGCACAAGCCGGCGACCTCGCCCGACGTATCCGCGCCGTGACCGGATCCCGCCGGTGCGACAAGGTACGAGCGGGGGTGCCGTTCGTGGTTTCCCCGATAGCCGCGGGGCGGCGACTTTGCCATGATCGCCTAATACACATTGAACAGGGAATCGATTGCCCTGCCCCGGTGCCCCGGTATGATGGGGCCCAGATAAACGAGGAAAAAGCCCATGAACAGCTTGGAAAAGATGCCCGCCGACGAGCGGATCGTGATCGAGTACATCAACTTGAAGTTGGCTGCGCTGGGGTGCCCGATCTTCGGCCAACCCGAACAGTTCCCGTTCATCTCGCTCAGCAAATCATTGCTGGCAAACTACCAGGAGCAATCGCGGCTGTTGTCCGATTACCTGTGCCCGGCCGACCGCCGGATCCAGAACTTCCTTTACGACTACATCGGTGAAGTCGATGTGGACATGCCGTTCCGCCTGCCCGCCCGGACCTTCGTGCTCGACCGTCCCGGCCTGGCCCGGATGTTGTCCCTGCCGCCGAATGCCGATGCCTATGCGTCCGAGATCATGCGCAGCTACCGCCTGGCCAACGGGGTGTTGCATAACCCGGTGAATGACCGGCGCACCACCCAGGGCGTGTTCCACGTCGCCGAGGGTGGCCTGCCGGTGGCCGACGACAAGAAGGCGGTGCCGAAGGACGTCTTCGGCCGCCTGCTCTACCATGCCGTCAATCCGCCGCCGTCGTTGCAGCGCCTGCCCTTCACCGAGGCCCAGGAGGCCAAGGCGGAGACGATCGTTTCGTTGCTGCTCCGTCCGGTCGTCTGCCCGGAAGTGCCCGGATTTACGCCGGAAAAGCGGATGGAAATTCGGTTCTTCGTCCCCGGCAGCATGATTGCCAACCTCGACTTCATCGAATCGATCTTCGGCAACGGCGGTGACCCGTACCTGCCCGAGAACAATGCCGCGCTGGATGCCGAGCACTGGAGCGGCCACACCGGCTGCGTGATCCTCGCCCCGCACCTGACGCGGTTGACCAAGAAGGAGCTCGGCCTGCCGGCTCGCAACCAGGCCACCGAACGCCAGAAGCGCGACGGCATGTGCTGGGACAAGCCCGACGAGATCTACAACGACGGCTCGGCGTTCAAGATCACCGCGCGCGATGAGCGAGGCGTGATCGTCACCGTCATCGCCGACAACTACTTCGGCTACTGCAAGAAGGAAGTGAAGACCCAGATCAGCTATGCCGCGAACCTCTACGGACTCGTCGAGGAGGAGCATGCCGGCGGCGCCTTCGTGTTCCCGCGCTACGACCTCGGCGAGGACTTCTCGATGAACAGCATGATTCCGGAGAAGGGCCAGACCTTCGCCGAGATCAGCCGCCTGTTCTCCGACGTGATGGAGGTGAAGCCGGAAGGCTACGGCATCGACCGGAAATACCCGTCGATCATCTACGTGCCCGAGAACGTGCACATCAAGCTCGACACCCAGTCGGTCTCCTGGAAACGCAACGGCAGGCAGCAGGAGATCAAGCTGCTGCCCGACCAGGTCTACGTCCTGCCGTCCGGCTACAAGATCGGCATGCTCAAGCCGGCCCGCGGCAGCCGCTGGCGCCTCTATGGCGAGCCCGCCGAGGGTACGCTCTGCCACAAGCCCTGCACCGTGTCGGGCGGCGGCAAGTCGGAGATCTCCAAGCCGATCTCCGATGCGATGATCGACGGTCCGGTGTTCGTGGCCGACATGAAGAAGGACTTCGACCTGGTCGATGAGATCATCAAGAAGGACTACTTCGACCGGTTCAAGTCGTCCCCGCCAAACCGCAAGGGCCGCGCCCTGCTGAGCCCCGAGCGCACCCTCGGATCGGTCATCAAACTGCTTACGCCGTCGGAGGATTACACCGACGAATACAACGCCTGGCTCCACCGCATCCCGCAGTACATCAAGGACCTGGTGTTCGTCGTGAAGCGGTACTACAAGCCGGACTGGGGCGATGACTGGCGCAGCCGGTTCAGCGTGGACGTGATCAACGGCAATCCCGGCAACGAACTGCGCTACCGCAAGAACAAGATCAACACCCGGTACGTCCGCGTCGGCTACAACGGCGACGGATCGTGGCGGATCTTCGGTGTGCGCAAGGATTTCATCCCGGCGAACAAGATCTCCACTGAGGACGATATCACCGCCTCGGTCACCGTGCCGCGCAGTGTGATCGAGAAGGTCGATCCGGAGTTCAACTTCCCGTCGGCGAAGTTCGTGGTGAACTGCGAGAACAAGTTCTTCCAGCGGCCCGACGACGCCATCGTGCGCGGGTACGACATCAAGACCGAGGCCGACATGGCCAGGCCCGGCAACTTCTTCTGCAACTACGAGCCGCTCGACCGCAAGCAGGCCAACGACATCGTCGAGGACGCGATCCGCTTCGGCCAGTATTCGGAACCGGTGCAGCGGATGTTCCACAAGCACCTCGCGAAGGGACATCCCGATTACATCGTCTCGCCCGCTCACCCGCGCATCGTGGACGGCAAGCCGACCAAGAATCCGCGCTACCTCCAGGTCCGCCCGGACCTCGAGAATCCGCGCCAGCGCTACCTCGCCGAGGTCGGTGCGCGCCTGTACCGCCGCATGACCACCGACAAGGCGGTGCCCGCCCCGGTCCATGCCGTGCTGCCGGGCCGCCGCAACAATCCGCCAGATACCGGCGTGCGCCCGCTCTGCGTGTTCAACCCGGTGCATTACATGGAGCTGCCCGAGCTGCTGATGGAGTTCATCGCCAGCATCACCGGCAAGTCGCCGTCGACTACCGGTGCCGGTTCGGAGGGCGCGCTGACCAAGGCCCCGTTCAACGCCCTGCTGCCGATCCACGACCTGAACAATGCGTTCCTGTCGCTGGCCCTGTGCGGCTGCGATGCCTTCATCACCGCCGCCGGGTATGTCGGCCCGAACTACCGCGTCGACCACGACGTCAGCCTGGTCGTGCCCGAGATCTGGAGCCGCATGCGCCCGAAGGAGCGCACCGCCGCCGACCTGATCGAGAAGGGCTGCCTCGAGCGCTGCCGCGACTTCGAGCACAACGGCAAGACCGTGCTGGCCAGCCGCCTCGGCTACCGCATCACCCCGCGCTTCATGCAGGTGTATGGCGGCCGCATCTTCACCACACCCGACATGGTGTTCGCGCCGGACATGCTCAAGCCCGAACTGCAGGACCTCGAGGTCTTCGTCGATTCGATGGATAACATCGTCTCCGCCCACCAGTGGGTCGCGGCGCAGTATTTCCTCGATGGTTCGATCGACCTCGCCGTGCCGCCGCTCAAGGCGCTGCTGCACATCATGGCCCGCGGCGACTTCGAGGGGAAGGGATTGGACGATCCTTCGATCCGCGCCCAATTCACCCGCTCCTCGATCCTCGCCAGCCCGTGGTACAAGCAACGGCTGGTCAAGCGGCAGGAGCGCGAACTCGCGGTCAACCGGACCATCGCCCGCGAGCTCGACAACTTCCTCACGCTCTCGGAGTACGAAGCCGAAGCCGAACGCTTGAAGATCGCCGATCAGCTCAAGGAAGTGACCAACCGGTTGCTGTACCTCGAGACGCCGGCCAGCCTGAAGGCGCTCGAAGGCACGATCGGTGCGGACCTGTTCGCGCCGCCACCGGCCTGATCGGACAAGCCGCGCTTACGCCGGCAGGTCGCCCTGGGGGGGCTGCCCCGGCGGCGGCTTGACGATGGAGACGCGCAGCGGGTAGCGGATCTTGATATCGCCATCGAGCAGGATCTCCACCCAGTGCGGACCCTCCTCGCGGAACTCGACGTTGAGGAACGCCTCGACGTTGGTCGCGGTGGCCTCGGTGTTGGGCAGGCGCACCGGGATCTTCTGGCCCTCGACCAGTGAAGCGCTCATATCCGGAACGAGGATGCGCGAATGCTGCAGGAACTCCCCTTCGCCGCTGCACCACCGCGAGACCATGAACAGGCGCGGATAGCGGACGGGAAGCTGCGGGATCATGATGGCGTCGAACAGGCCGATCAGGATGAATTTGCCGTTGCGCTCCTGGCGCACGTCGTCGCACAGGATGGCGGATTGAAGATCGGGAATAATCGAATGCATGGCGAACACCTTACGCCAGAGGGAGAGCCAAGTCGAGAATCCTCCGGATCGCCGGGGGCGAACGCCGTTGCGACCGTCAGGCGCCCCACACCCGGCGGAACGGTTTAGCGCCGAGGCGCATCCGGCCGAACAAGAGGTTCTGTTCGATCCAGGTCAGGATTCGTTGCTTGGGTTGGTCATGGCGGTGGCGCACCGGCGATGGCCCCGCGTACTGGAGTTGATCGCCCCAGTCGAACCGGGCGATCCAATCCTTCATCACCGCCGGATGGGTTCCGGCAAAGCGCGGTATCTGCGCCAGCGACCCATAGTTGAAGACACCGGCCGACTGGCCGTGCAGCTCCTCGGCGCGTTGTTTGCCGTGGTGGGTGTGGATCATCTCGTAGCTTTTCACCCGCATCAGGCGCGGTGGGCGGACCCAACCGTAGTGGAACATATCGGCGCCGACATCCACGCCACGCAACCGCTTGCCGTTGCGGCGAAACGATTGCGCGGATCGGAAGGACTGGATGCCCATGCCGTTGCGGATCATGCGGATCTCGGTAGGATACCAGGCATGGCTGCGGTGAACGTGGCTGTAGTCGCCCCAGAAATGCAGGTAGCGGAAGGCCAATCCCTCCACCCGCCGGTCATCCATCAGCGCGGCAGCCCGTTGTTGGATCAGCGGCAGGTCCTTCTCATGCACGACCTCGTCCGACTGGACATAAAGGCACCAGTCGCCCGAACAGGCGTTCAGCGCGATGTTGGTCTGCTGGCTGTGGATCCAACCTTGCAGCTTCTCCCGGTCGGTCCACTCGGTGTCGATGATCCGGATCTTCGGATCGCCGATCGCCTCGATCACTTCGCGGGTGGCGTCGTCCGGGTCACCCTTGCCGACCGCCACAATGAATTCATCGCAGATAGGCAGGACCGACCGGATGGATTCCGCCACCGGGTAGTACAATTTCGCCGCATTGCGGCAGAATGAAAAGCCACTGATCTTCATGGAAACGGACAGAACCTATCCCTGCACCAATCCGGATAGCAAGGGCAATTGTCAGGCCGGTATCAGGGGGGATCCGGCCTCGGCGAGGCGCTTGAGATGGATGCGTCTTCGGGATTGATTGGCTACAAGCCGGTTTGTACTGTTTGCCCATGCCTGTCATTCCGTATCGCTCCAGCCCCCTCACGGGCGCGCTTTATGCCGGCTGGACATGGCGTCCGGAAGAGCAGGCCGCGCTGGAGCAGGTTTCCGATTGGCTTGCCGCAGGCGACGGTCTGGCATCGCTTGGCCGCCACGCGCTTGCGACCCACACCATCACCATCGGCGGCGTGCCGGTTTCCGTGGCCATCAAATCCTTTGCGCGGGGGTCATGGTGGCGCGACCGCGATTTCGCCCGCCGCGGCTCGAAGGCCCGGCGATCCTTTGACACGGCAGTCCGGCTCGACCAACGCGGCGTGGGCACCCCGAAGCCGATTGCCTACCTTGATCGATGGGAAGGCGGTCGCCTGCTTGCCTCGTATTATCTCTGTGCGTACGAGGAGGGGATCACCAGTTTCCGCGACGAACTGAACCGGTTGTACCGTGAGGACCCGTTGTGTCGACGTATCATGGAGCTGATGGAAACGGTGGCCCTTGCTGTCGCCGACCTGCATGATGCGGGGGTCTGCCACCGCGACCTCGGCAACCAGAACATCCTGCTGCGCCGCGACGGACCGGATGCGTGGAAGGATGTCCGCTTCATCGACCTCAACCGCGCGCAGCTCGCCGACGAACTGACCCTCGACCAGCGGGCGCGCGACCTGTCGCGCATCGACCTGCCCTCCGATTTCTTCCGCGTCTTCAAGTGCATGTACTTCCGCCACCAACACCCGCCGCGCGCCTTCAGCGAGCTGGAGGCCCGCTACCGCCGTCGCTTCGCCTTGCACACTGCGTCGCGCCGCTACCGCCATCCGATCCGCGAGGCGCGCCAGCGCAAGAAGGATGCGCTGCTGCCGGAGGTGCCGCGCGGCCGCGAGTTGTGGGTGTGGGACGACCGGTCGGTCCAGGCGGTGAGCACCATGCTCAGCCGTGAACGCCATGCCTATTATCCCGCGGCCAATAATTTTTATGTCGCGCGCGGCCTGTTCAAGGCGCTTGGTCCGGTCTGGTCGCGCTACCGCGACCTGCGCGATGCAGCCTTCCGGCGCGAAGTCGCCCTCGAGCACCGCATCGGCGTCGCCATCGGCACCGCTCCCGGCGCGGAGGCGTCGGAGCGTCCGTGGCTCGAGGCCATCGGTCGTGTGCCCGTGCTGGTGCGTCTGTACCGGCACGAAAGGGATGCGGTGAACGAGGCCGCCCTTGCCGAGGCACGGCACCTGCACGGCCTCGGCCACCGGGTCATGGCCGCGCTGGTCCAGGACCGCGCTGCGGTGCGCGACCCGGCGGTGTGGTGCGCCTTTCTCGACCGGAACCTGCCCGCGCTCTCCGGGCTGGCTGATGTGGTCGAGGTAGGCCACGCCGTCAATCGCGTGAAGTGGGGGGTGTGGGATGTGCGCGAATACCGTCGCCTGCTCGATCCGGTGATCGAGCGCGCCCGCGCGCTGAACCTGTCGCTGTCCGGGCCGGCGGCGATCGACTTCGAGTACCACACCCTCGCCGGGCTGCTCGACCAGCTACCGCGTGAAGGTTTATTCGATGCCCTGTCCCACCACCTCTACGTGGATCGCCGCGGTGCGCCGGAAAACCGGCAGGGACCGTTCTCCGCGGTCGAGAAGTTCGCGCTTGCAAAGGCCATTGCCGCGTGGAGTCCGGCCGTGCGCGGCGACCGGCTCATCGTGTCCGAGGTCAACTGGCCGATCCTCGGCACCGGCCCGTTTTCGCCGGTCAACTCGCCCTACATCATCCCCGGTTCCCACGCCAACGATCCGAGCGTCGATGAACAGGCCTATGCGAACTACCTCGTCCGCTACCTCGCGCTCGCCCTTTGCTCCGGGCTGGTCGATGCCGTGTACTGGTGGCGGCTGGCCGCCCACGGGTTCGGCCTGGTCGACAACCATGCGACGCCCTGGCGCGCGCGGCCCGCCCACGCCGCCCTGGTCAACCTCGTCCGCCACGCCGGCCGCGCCGTGTTCCTCGAGAAGATGGCCTCGCCGGACGGGGTCTGGCTGTTGCGTTTCCGCGGGGCCGACGGCCGCGGCTTCGCCCTCGCCTGGGCCCATCCGAAACCGGTGTACTTCACCCCGCCATTCCGTTGCGCGGCCATCCTCGACCGCGACGGGCGCGAACTTGCCCGCTCAACCGGCATCACCCTCGACGCCAAACCATGCTACTTCCTGGACATCGCATGAGCCCCATCGATCGCCCCATCTTCATCGTGGGCATGCCGCGCAGCGGGAGCACCGCGCTGCACCGTGTCATGGCCGAGCATCCGGCGCTGGCGACCACCACCCACCTCACCCGCAAGGCCCCGACCTGCTACCCGGCGTTGAAGTTGATGGCGCTGTTCGTGCGCGACCACAAGCCCGGCGAGGCGGGCACGATGTGGGATACATTTGTCACCGGCGACACCGACATCCTGCGCGCCAGCGACGTCACCCTGGCCAGCCGCCGCTACTACACCACCGCAGTGGCAAACGTGTTGCGCCTGTATGACCGGCCGCGCTTTATCTCCAAGTGTCCGCGCAACGGGATGCGCATGGATTTCCTGCGCGCGATCTTTCCCGACGCGCTGTTCATCCACCTCGTGCGCGACGGCCGCGCGGTCTGCCGCTCGGTGCTCGAACGACGCCAGCGTGCCGGCAACCCCCGGCGCTGGTGGGATGTGAAGCCGGAAGGGTGGCGCGACTGGGAGAAGGCCGAGCCCGTCGCCTCCGTCGCGCACCAGTGGCGCGCCGTGGTGCGCTACGTGCGCGAGGTCGGCCTGGCCCTTCCCGCCGACCAGTTTCTCGAACTGCGCTACGAGGACTTCACCCGCGATCCGGTCGCCTTCCTCGACCGCACCGCCGCGTTCTGCGGGCTCGACTGGAGCGAAGAGGCGCGCCGTGCGGCCAGTTGCAGCATCGAGGACCGCAACGACAAGTGGGAAAAGGCGTTCACCGCAGATGAGGTGGCCACCCTGAACGCGGTGATGGACGACGAGCTGCGATGCTACGGCTACCGCTGACGCCCGCGTTCGCGTGCGCTCAACGGGCGGAGGCGTGGTGCGGTGCGAGAAGCCGTTCGTACACCGCGCGCGTTTTCTCCACGGTGTGGCGGAAGTTGAACACGCCTTCGACCCGGGCCCGGGCGGCCCGGCCCATCGTGCGGCGTCGCTCCGGGTCCGCGGCGAGGGCCCGAACCGCGTCGCGGATCGCCGCGGCATCGCGCGGCGGAATCACGATGCCGCTCACGCCGTTCTCGACCAGCTCGGGCAGGCCGCCGACGTCCGACACCACGCAGGGGACCTGCTGGGCCATCGCTTCCGACACCGCCTTGGGCAGGCCTTCGCGTTCGATCGAGGGCATGACCGCAAGGTCGCACGCCCCGACCAGGGCGGTGGCTTCGTTGCGGAAGCCGGTGAAATGTACGTGCGGGTGGCGGCCCATGCGTTGGCGGATCGACGGATCGCGCACCTCCCCGACCACCAGCAGGTGGATGTTCTCCGCGGGGTCGATGCCCTCGAACGCGTCGAGCAGGTAATCCACGCCCTTCACCGGGCGGATGTTGCCGGTGAAGTTCACCACCGTCGAGCCGTCCGGAATGTTCCATTCGCGCAGGATGGATCGCGGTGCGGACCGGTACCACGACGGATCATGCCCCTTCCATATTACCGCGAGCCGATCGTCGGGGATGCGGAAGGTTTTCAGGTAGCGGCGCACCGCGTCGGACACACAGATGATGCAATCCACCCGCCGGTTCAGGTAGGAAAAATGCGAAGCCGGATCGAGTCGGCTGAGATGGCCCATCGTGCCCCGGTAGGCGACGATGCGCGGCGCGGGATCCAGCCGGCGCTGGGCGCTGAGCGCGGTCGACAGGGCCCGGTTGGTCAGGGCGTGGATCAGGTTGATCTTTCGTTCCGGCACAAGTTGCCGGTACAACTGCACGGCGTTCCGGTCGATCCGGCTGCTGAAGTCATGCGTGGCTGCGAGAGCGCCGCGTTCACGGGCCAGGGTTTCGGCCGGGCTGCCACTGGAGGCGATGATGGAGAGGTTCACTCCCGCATCCATCAAGGCGCGGGCCAGGTTCAGCTCCACTCGGTCGTTGCTCAAGCCGGACAACAGGATGTTCATGCCATCATGCGCGCCATGACGAACCCTGCAGCGTTTTCCGCAGCATCCGGGCGAAGGTCGTGGTAGCGCACAGGAACGTTAACAAAATCCGAACCGGATGTGAACAGGCGAGGTGCGAAAAGTAGGCGGGCAGGAAGGTCCGCCAGGCCGCGCGGTCCCAGGCGAAGCCTTCGCGGCGCAACTTGGCCAGTTCGCGGCCGATGTCCCGCCGGAGCGCCCACCCGGCGCGGTCGTGGAGGCGGGCGCGGCCGAGGTCGAGGAACAGCAGGCGTCCGTCCTCGGCGCGCAGGAAGTTGGTCGCGTTGGCATCGTCGGTGACCACGCCGAGCCGGTGCAGGCCGGCCATCAGCGCGGCGGCATCCGGGGCTTCGGCGACGCCGAGGCGGTCGAGTACCCGGCCCGGTATGTAGGCCTTGACCAGGCACGCCACCCGCCGGTCGCCCTCGATGTGTTCGACCACCCCGAACGAGCGCGGGGCGAAGGCGGGCGCGGCGCGCTGCAGCGCGGCGTCCTCGGTCCGCCACGGCGTGCGCGGGTTCCGCGCTGCCGCGGGCAGCGTGAACTGCTTGATCACGTAGGTGTCGTCCAGCAGGTACACGGCGCGATGGGTTTCCCTGGCCTGCCGTTCGCGCAGCAGGCGACGTTCGCGCGCGGAAGCGAGGATGTCGGAGGCTTCGGTCATCGCACCCCATGATACCGGCGGGGAGGGGAAAGGCCATCCGTTTTCCGCCAAATCCAGTTGAGGTTTTCCCGATCGCGGTTCATCGTGGATGCCAGCCCATCAACCGGGGGTCCGATGAAAACCGAACGCGAGAAAATGCTGGCCGGGGAATTCTATTTCGCCGGTGATCCCGATCTGTCCGCGCGCCGCCTGCGCGCCCGCACCCTGTTCCAGGCATTCAACCGGACCGGCGAGGACGAGGGCGAGCGGCGCGCCGAGCTGCTGCGCCAGTTGTTCAACCTCACCGGCAAGGTGCCGTGGATCGAACCGCCGTTCTACTGCGACTACGGGGAGAACATCCACCTCGGCGAGAACGTGTTCTTCAACTTCAACTGCATCGTGCTAGACGTCGCGGAGGTGTTCATCGGCGACCGCGTGTTGTTCGCCTCGAACGTGCAGCTCTACACCGCCACACATCCGGTGCATCCGGCCGACCGCGCGACCTTCCTCGAGTACGGCAAGCCGATCCGCATCGGTTCCGATGTCTGGGTTGGCGGCGGGTCGGTGGTCTGTCCCGGCGTAACCATCGGCGAGGGTTCGGTCATCGGCGCGGGCAGTGTGGTCACCCGCGACATTCCGCCGATGGTCGTCGCGGTCGGGAATCCGTGCCGTGTGTTGCGTCCGATCACCGAGGCCGACCGCGTGATGCCGCCGCGATGACCAATCCCCTCCAGCTTGTCATCACCTGCGAACATGCGGGAAACCGTGTGCCCGCCACCTACCGTGCGTTGTTTTCCGGCGCGGCACAACGGCTGGCCTCGCACCGCGGCTGGGATCCCGGAGCCTTGCCGTTGGCCCGCGCCCTGGCCCGTGCTTTCGGAGTGCCGTGCCATGCCGTGCCGTGGACACGGTTGCTCGTCGAGGCCAACCGCTCGCCGCACCATCCGGCCTTCTGGTCCGACCTCACGCGCAGCCTCCCCGCGGCGGAGCGCGC
This sequence comes from uncultured Verrucomicrobiota bacterium, assembly GCA_937872895.1. Classification (GTDB taxonomy): domain Bacteria; phylum Verrucomicrobiota; class Kiritimatiellia; order CAIVKH01; family CAIVKH01; genus CALMUP01. The sequence goes on along the minus strand of CALMUP010000003.1, from coordinate 121,256 downwards.
CCGCATCGTCAGCTTGTACTGGAAGCCGCATCGGTTGGCGGTGCGCGCTTCGGTGGCCCGGGCTCTGCGGGCCGGGCGTGCGGTGTTGCACGTGTCGGTCCATTCGTTCACGCCGGAACTCGACGGTGCGGTGCGCAATGCGGACATCGGGTTGTTGTACGATCCGCGCCTCGCCTTCGAGGTGCGCACGGTGCGGGCCTGGCAGGCCGCGTTGGCTGCGGTTGATCCGGGCCTGCGCGTGCGGCGCAACTACCCGTACCGCGGTGTGGCCGACGGCCACACCACGGTGTTGCGGCGTGTTTTTCCCGATGGCTATGCGGGGATCGAGCTGGAAGTGAACCAGGGGTTGTTGTACGCGGAGCCGGCACGGGTGCGCCGGGCCGTGGTGGCAAGCGTGCGTGCGGTGATGGATGCCGCACGAAAAGGAGAACGGGCATGAACAAGGAAAAACTCATCGACAAGGCGTGTGCCTTGAGCCGTCCGTATGCTGTCACCGACGGCGCTTCGTTCAAGCTGAAGAAGGTCGATCCTTCCGATACCGGGCCCTTCTCCGACGAGGACAAGCCGAAGGCCAGGGAGGCGCTCGCCGAGGGGATCGAACTGCTGGCCGAGCTCCAGGACACGTTGTACGCACACGACCGGTGGTCGGTGCTGCTGATCTTCCAGGCGATGGATGCCGCGGGCAAGGACGGTGCGATCAAGCATGTCATGTCCGGGGTGAACCCGCAGGGCTGTCAGGTCGCCTCGTTCAAGGTCCCGTCATCCGAGGAGCTCGACCACGACTTCCTGTGGCGCTGCCAGCGTCACCTGCCCGAGCGCGGCCGCATCGGCATCTTCAACCGGTCCTACTACGAGGACGTGCTGGTGGTGAAGGTGCATCCTGAGCTGCTCGACAAGCAGAAGTTGCCCGACGCGGTGCGAGGCAAGGGCATCTGGGATACGCGGTACAAGGATATCCGCCATTTCGAGCAGTACCTCGCCAACAACGGGACGATCGTACGGAAGTTCTTCCTGCACGTCTCGCGGGACGAGCAGAAGAAGCGCTTCCTCGAGCGGATCGAGGATCCGGCCAAGAACTGGAAATTCTCCGCCGGCGACATCGCCGAGCGCGCCCACTGGAAATCGTACATGGACGCCTACGAGGACATGATCCAGGCCACCGCGACCAAGACATCGCCATGGTATGTCGTGCCCGCCGACAACAAGTGGTTCACCCGTATCGTGGTCGCGGCGGCGGTGATTGACGCCTTGTCGTCGCTCAAACTCGCCTATCCCACCGTTACCCGCGCCCAGAAAGACGCGCTGCACGCGGCGCGCGCAGCGCTCGAGGCCGAGTAGACATCGGCGCGCGTGCCGTGCCGCGCGCGTGAAACAGGCGGAAAACGGAAGAAGTATCTGCTTTTCCGTCTTCGTATGCCGTTGGGGATTACCGATCGTTCTCGGCGGCCTTGCTGCAGCAGCTGTGCGGGTTGCCGTCGATTTCGGTGGCTTGCACCGGCGGGCTCAGGAAGGGGATGCCGAGGGCGAGTCCGCGCACGATCAGCAGCACCGCGACCACGCCGGCGCTGACCGGGACCAGTTTCTGGAGTTTGCGGCGCAACGGCATCTGCACCAGCGAGCCGGCGAGCGATACCGCGAGCATCAGCGGCAAGGTGCCGAGCCCGAAGGTGAACATGAACAAGGCGGACATTCCGACCGAGCCGGTCGCCGCCGCCGCGGCCAGCGCCACGTAGACCGGACCGCACGGCAGCAGTCCGTTGATCAACCCGAGCACGAACAATCCGGTCAGGCTGCCGCGCTGGAAGCGGGCGCGCCAGGCGCGTTGCAGCACGGCGAAGATCCGGAACAGTCCGAGCGTTTCGGCGAGGCGGGTGAGGGTGCCGGTTTGCACCAGCACAAGGCCGACGAGGAGCAGGATGCCGAAGGCGATCGAGACGCCGCGCTGCAGCCCGCCGATGGCGAACGAGCGGCCGACCAGGCCGAGCACCGCGCCCATCGCGGCATAGGTCACGGCGCGCCCGAGGTTGTAGAGCAGGCGGCCGAACACGTAGCTGCTGCGGCGATCCCCGGCCGGGGGCAGGGCGAGGGCCAGCGGCCCGCACATGCCGACGCAGTGCAGGCTGGTCACCAGGCCGAGCGACAGGGCCGCGCCGAGCAGCAGCAGGGTAGTCATGGCAACACCACCTGCGTGGAGTGGAAATAATCCGTGTCGCCCTGCACCCATTCGACGTCGATCCGCCACAACCCGGAGGCCAGGCCTTCGGTGGCGATGACGTGGGCGCGGTCCGCGTTCAGGGCGAGGGCTTCGGTGCGGTCGAGGCGCGAATCGGCGGGGCGGTACAGGGTGATCGTGCCGGTCGCCGAGGCATCGGGCAGGGTCACCGCGAGGCGGTGCGGGTTGGTGAGCTGGGCCACCTGCACCGGTTGGGCGAGGGCGCGGGCGCGGCGTTGCTGGCCCATGCGTTTCTCGTGCTGGAGGTCCTTGTCGTAGGTGTTGGTGGCGACGAGGTCGACCTTCTGGCGGATCATCGTCACGGCCACGAAGGTCGCGCCGGCGAAGGCGGATACGATCAGGAGGGTCAGGGCGATCGGCCAGGGGTTCTTCGTCATGGCGTGGTTCCGGTCGGACCCATGAAGCGGGTCCTGGTGGTGGCGATGCGTTCGCCGTCGGCGTACAGCCCGATCACGATCGGCGTCGAGGAGGCGGGCAGGGCGGACGGGGGCAGTTCGACGATCACCGCGGACTGCTGCATCTTTTCCGCCGGCACGGTCAGGTTGCCTCCGGCGATGGTCACGCGGCCTTCGTGCGACTCGAGGCGCAGTTCGACCGGGATGTCGCGGTTGGTCTTGTTGAACAGTTTCATCAGGTACAGGTTGCTGATGTCACCGTCGGGCATGGTCTGGTAGAGGGTGCCGGGGGAGCGCAGGATGTTCGCTTCGACCGGGCTGCGGTTGACCAGCAGGTAGGTCAGCAGGGTGGAGAGGAGCAGGAGCACCACGGTGTAGATGACCAGGCGCGGGGTGATGCGGAGTTTTTCGCCGCGCTGGATATTCGCCTCCGAGGCATAGCGGATCAGGCCGGGCGCGAAGCCGACACGGTGCATCACGCTGTTGCAGGCGTCGATGCAGGCGGTGCAGTTCACGCATTCCATCTGGGTGCCGTTGCGGATGTCGATGCCGGTGGGGCAGACCTGCACGCACAGCTTGCAATCCACGCAGTCGCCCTTGCCCTCGGCGCGGCGTTGCGCGAGGGGCGTCGAACGGAGGAACGAGCCGCGTTGCTCGCCGCGCTGGTGGTCGTAGGCGACGACGATGGTGTTCTCGTCGAGCAGCACGGACTGGAAGCGGCCGTAGGGGCAGATGAAGGTGCAGGCCTGTTCGCGGAAGCGGGCGAAGATGCCGTAGAACAGCAGGGTGAACAGGACCATCGCGGTCAGGCCGGTCAGGTGGTTCAGCGGGTTGTCGGTGACCAGCTTGATCCACGGGTCGCTGCCGATGATGTACATCAGCAGCCAGTTACCGACGATGAACGACACGGCGAGGAAGACGATGTGCTTCAGCGCCTTCTTCGCGATTTTCGAGCCGGTCCACGGGGCCTTGTCGAGTTGCTTCTGCTCGTAGGCGTCGCCCTCGATCCACCACTCGATCTTGCGGAACACGCCTTCCATCAGCACGGTCTGCGGGCAGAGCCAGCCGCACCAGATGCGTCCGTACACCGCGGTGAACAGGACGAGCATGACCAGGGCGGTGACCATGGCCACGGCGAGGATGAACAGGTCCTGGGGCCAGAAGATCTGGCCGAAGAGTACGAATTTCCGGTTCAGGATATCCATCTGCAGCAGCGGCAGGCCGTCGATGCGGATGAACGGGCCGGCGAACAGGATCAGCAGCAGGACGGCGTTGACCCAGGTGCGGGCGGTGGTGAGCTTGCCCTTCGTCTTGCGCGGATACATCCACAACCGCCGGCCGGACGCATCGGCGGTCGGGATGTGGTCGCGGAAGTTCGAGAAGTCCGGCTTGTGCAGGACGGTGGGGTGTTCGGTACCGGGTGTCGGGTGTCGGGTTTCGGGAGGGGCGTTATTCACTGGATCAGCCGTGTTTTTCATCGCGCTTCCTGAATCCTGATACCCAACTTCCAACATTCAACTTCCAACGTTCAACATACCATGATGCATGTTGCGTGTTGAACGTTGAACGTTGAAAGTTTCGCAGTTCTGTTTCAGAGCTGCGCCTGCGTCCCTTCCGGGGCCTTGGGGGCGGCGGGGGTCGTGCCGCGCAGGGTGAAGATGTAGCTGGCCACGGCGTGGATCTCGTCGGGCTTGAGTACGCCCTTCCACGGGATCATGCCCTTGGCGACGACACCTTCGTTGATGATGCGTACGCTGTCGGAGAACAGCGGACCGTGGATGTAGAAATCGTCGGTCATGTTCGGTCCGATCAGGCCACCGCCGTCGGGGGCGTGGCAGACCAGGCAGTTCTTGATGTACAGGTCCTTGCCCTGGGCGAGGATGGCCTCGTCGGTCGAGGGTTCGTCGGCCGCGGCGGCCGGAGCGGCCTCACCGGGAGCGGCGGGGGCGGGGGTCGCCGCGGCGATGGAGGTCGCGGCGGCGGCCATTTCCTGTTCATACCGGGCGATCTGGCCCGGTCCGTCCATCAGGTGGAAGTACACCAGGTAGCCGGCGGCCCAGACGCAGGTGAGGACGAACAGCCAGACCCACCACTGGGGCAGGTTGTTGTCGAGTTCGGTGATGCCGTCGGCATCGTGGTCCATCAGGAGGGGATCTTTGTTGTCGGTAGTCATGGTTTAATCCTTTTCGAGGGGGAGGTTGCCCATGTGGTTGATGTAGGCCCGCGAGAGCCGGATGGCCCAGTAGCTCATCCCCACGAAGACGGTGAGGAAGAGGACGAGGGCCACCGACGGAAGGGTGGCGATGCCGTGGATGTGTTCGAGTACGGAGCGGATCATCGGGCCACCTCGGCTTGCAGTTCTTCGCGGGTGTCGACGCCGAGGCGTTGCAGGTAGGCGATCATGGCGATGATCTCACGGTCGGCCTCGACCTCGATGGTCGCGGCCTTGAGGTTCGCCACGATGGCATCGGCCTGCTGCTTCATGTTCGCCATGACTTCGTCCTCGAAGCCTTCCGGATAGGGAACGCCGAGCTTGCGCAGCACGGTGATCTTCTTCTTCAGGGTCGAGGTGTTGAGCTGGTTCTTCACCAGCCACGGGTAGGGCGGCATGATCGAGCCGGGCGAAGTGGACTCCGGATTCTCCATGTGCTTGTAGTGCCAGGCGTCGGGGTATTTCCGGCCGACGCGGAGCAGGTCGGGACCGGTGCGTTTGGAGCCCCAGAGGAACGGGTGTTCGTAGACGTATTCACCCGACTTCGAGTAGGGGCCGTAGCGCTCGGTCTCGGAGCGGAACGGGCGGATCATCTGCGAGTGGCAGCCGACGCAGCCTTCGCGGATGTACAGGTCGCGGCCGGCGAGTTCGAGCGGGGTGTAGGGTTTCACGCTCGAGATCATCGGGATGTTGGTGCGGACGACCCACATCGGGATCATCTCGATCAGGCCGCCGATGGCCACGGCGACGAGCGACAGCACGGTGAACAGCACGGGTTTGCGTTCCAGCCAGCGGTGGCGGTACGCGTGGCTCTCGTCACCGACCGGGGTCGATTCCAGCGCGGGGGCCTGCACCGGGGTGTCGGCCTCGAGTTTGCCCGCCTTCGCGGTCTTGACCAGGTTCCAGGCCATGATCAGCACGCCGGCGAGGTAGAGGGTGCCGCCGATTGCGCGCATGCGCCACATCGGCAGGATCTGGGTCACGGTCTCGAGGAAGTTCGGGTACTGCAGGAAGCCGTCGGCGGTGAACTGTTTCCACATCAGGCCCTGGGTCACGCCGGCCCAGTAGATCGGCACCACGTAGAACAGCATGCCGAGCAGGCCGATCCAGAAGTGGTAGGTCGCGGCCTTCACCGAGTAGAGCGAGGTGTTGTAGATCCGGGGAATGATCCAGTACAGCACGCCGAAGGTCAGGAAGCCGTTCCAGCCGAGCGCGCCGGTGTGGACGTGGGCGATGATCCAGTCGGAGAAGTGGGCGAGAGCGTTCACGCTCTTGATCGAGAGCAGCGGGCCTTCGAGGGTGGCCATGCCGTAGGCGGTCACCGCGACGACCATGAACTTCAGCACCGGGTCGCGGCGCACCTTGTCCCACGCGCCGCGCAGGGTCAGCAGGCCGTTCAGCATGCCGCCCCACGACGGGGCGATCAGCATGATCGAGAACACCGAGCCGAGCGACTGCGCCCAGTCGGGCAGCGAGCTGTAGAGCAGGTGGTGCGGGCCGGCCCAGATGTACAGGAAGATCAGGGCCCAGAAGTGGATGATCGACAGGCGGTACGAGAACACGGGGCGGTCGGCCGCCTTGGGCAGGAAGTAGTACATCAGGCCGAGGTACGGGGTGGTGAGGAAGAAGGCGACGGCGTTGTGGCCGTACCACCACTGGACCAGCGCGTCCTGTACGCCGGCGTAGATCGAGTACGATTTCAGGAACGACACCGGCAGGGCCAGCGAGTTCACGATGTGGAGCATGGCCACGGTCACCACGGTGGCGATGTAGAACCAGATGGCGACGTACATGTGGCGTTCGCGGCGCTTGATGATGGTGCCGAGCAGGTTCACGGTGAACACGACCCAGACGAGGGTGATGGCGATGTCGATCGGCCATTCCAGCTCGGCGTATTCCTTGCTGGTGGTGAAACCGGTGACGAGGGTCAGCGCGGCGGCGACGATGATCAGCTGCCAGCCCCAGAAGTGGATCCGGCTCAGGGCGTCGCTGAACATGCGGGCCTTGCAGAGCCGCTGCAGCGAGTAGTAGATGCCCATGAACATGCCGTTGCCCACGAACGCGAAGATCACCGCGTTGGTGTGGAGCGGGCGGATGCGTCCGAAGGTGACTTCGGCGATGCCGAGGTTGGCTGCGGGCCAGAACAACTGGATCGCCGCGACCAAGCCGACCAGCATCCCGACGACGCCCCAGAGGACGGTCGCAAAGGCGAAGTCGCGCACAATGCGGTTGTCGTAACTGAACTGCTCTATTTTACTCATACGTTTTCTTTCCTTCCTTCACGTTCCTGTCTACGTCCTGGCAAACATCGATCGGGCGGCCGTCGGGCGGCGGCACCTTGTCGTCATCGATCAGCATGCGGCGTGCCGGCGACCAGGTGTCGTCGAACTGGCCCTGCCGCACCGCGAACACGAACACGGCGAGGAAGCCGAGGCCGATGATGGCGCTGGCGGCGATGAGGACGACCATCACGCTCACGGGGTCACCCCCGCGCGGCGGCCGGCCCACGAGGTGGCGAGCAGCGAGAAGCCGATGACCGAAAACGAGCTGAGCGGCATCAGGACCGCGGAGACGAGGGGCGAGAGGTAGCCGCTGGCCGCGAAGGAGACGCCGATGACGTTGTACGCGAGCGAGACGGCGAAGGCGGCCTTGAGCACGCGGGTGGAGAGGCGGGCGAAGTGCAGGAAGGCGGGGAGGTGCGGCAGGGCGCGGCCGGCGAGGATGGCGTCGCAGGCCGGGGAGAACAGGGAGACGTTGTCGGAGACGGCGATGCCGACGTTGCTCTGCTTCAGCGCGCCGGCGTCGTTGAGGCCGTCGCCGACCATCAGCACCGAGGCGCCGGCGGCCTGACGGGCCTGCACGTAGGCGAGTTTGTCGTGGGGCGATTGCGCGAAGCGGAGGTCGGCGGTGTCGCCGAACAGGGCGCGGAAGCGCGGGGCGGCGGCGGGCTGGTCGCCGGAGAGCAGGGCGAGGCGGTGGTCTTGGCCGCGCAGGGTGTCGAGCACGGAGGCGATGCCGTCGCGTTCGCGTTGGCCGACGGTGAAGCGTCCGCGCACCGCGCCGTCGAGCAGCAGCCAGGTGCCGTGGCCGTCGGGGACGTCGATGCCGAGCCAGCTCGCCGAGCCGAGGGCGAGGGCGCGGCCGGCAACCGTGCCGCGGATGCCGCCGCCGGGGGTTTCGGTGAAGGAGGCCAGGTCGGGGCGGGTGGTGCCGGGCAGGGCGCGGGCGATGGCCTGGGCGACCGGGTGGGAGGATTGCCCGGCGAGGGCGGCGACCAGGAGCGCTTCGTCGGGGGTCAGCGGCGCACCGTCGAATTCCGCCGCGCCGGTCGGGCCGTGGGTCAGCGTGCCGGTCTTGTCGAACACGACATCGCTCACCTTCGCCATGGCCTCGACCACCGGCGGGGCGCGCAGGAACAGGCCGGCCTGGCCGAGCAGGCGCTGGGCGGTGCTGAAGGTGTAGGGGGCGGCGAGGGCGAGGGCGCAGGGGCAGGCGACGATCAGCACAGCGCTGAAGGTGCGGGCGATCATCGACGGGTCGTGGATCGACCAGAACAGCGCGGTCGCGGCGGCGATCAGGACCACGGCGACGGTGAACCAGCGGCCGGCGGTGTTGGTCAGGTCGTGGAGGTCCTGTTCGTGCGGCTTGCGAAAGGCCTCGTTGTTCCACAGCGAGGTCAGGTAGCTTTGCGACACGTCCTTGACGAGGTCGACCTCGATGGCCCCGCCGAGCTGGCGGCCGCCGGCGTAGACGTGTTCGCCGGGGGCGGTGGTGGCGGGGGTCGATTCGCCGGTGACGAAGCTGTAGTCGAGGCGCGCGTCGCCGCTGATCAACACCGCGTCGGCGGGGATCAGCTCGCCGTGGCGCACGAGGATGCGGTCGCCGGGGGCGAGGTCGGTCAGGGCGGCGGGTTGGTCCGTGCCGTCGCGCCGGCGGGTCACCGACAGCGGGAAGTAGGAGCGGTAATCGCGGTCGAAGGCGAGGGCATCGTAGGTGCGGCGCTGGAACCATTTGCCGCACAGCAGCAGGAACACCAGGCCGGTGAACGAGTCGAGGTAGCCTTCGCCGGCGCCGCGCACGATGTCGACCAGGCTCTGGACGAACAGGGCACTGATGCCGAGGGCGAGGGGGAAATCGATGGTCAGGATCTTGCGCCGCAACCCGTTCCAGGCCGAGCGGTAGTAGTCCTGGGCGCTGAAGAGCAGGACCGGGATGGCGAGGGCGAGGCTGGCGTAGCCGAAGAGTTGGAAGAGCAGGGCGTCGCGCTGCGGATCGAGGCCGAGGTACGACGGGAAGCTCATCATCATCACGTTGCCGAAGGCGAAGCCGGCGATGCCGATCTGGAGCAGCAGGCGGCGGTGTCCGGTGGACCGGGTCAGTCCGGCCATGCGGTCGAGTTTCAGTTCGGGCGGGTAGCCGAGTGCGGCGAGGCGGGAAGCGAGGGCGGACAGGGAGACGGCGGCGTCCTCGATCTGGATGGCCACCTCCTTGCGCGGGAAATTCACTTCGGAGCGGCCGACGCCGGGTACGAGGCGGTAGAGGTTCTCGAGCAGCCAGACGCAGGCGGCGCAGTGCATGGCCGGGATGCGGAAGGTGACGCGGGTGATGGTGCCGTTGCTGAAGTCGACGACGCGGCGGCGGACATCCGGCTGGTCCAGGGCGGCGTAGTCGGAGGACGGGGCGTCGGGGGGGCGCACGCCGGGTGCGGCGTCGATGGTGTAGAAGCGGTCGAGGCCGTGGTCGTGGAGGATCTGGTAGACGGTGCGGCACCCGGCGCAGCAGAAGGCGTGGTCGCCGTGGGTGGGTGGATTCGGCGGGCAGTCGAGGCCGCAATGCACACAGGAAATGGTTGCGGGTACTGCTGACGAGGTATCCGCCAGCACCAGCGACGACGCAGTCATGACTTCCGTTGTTTTCAATCCCACCCGTATTCCCCGCGGTCGGGGCATCCGATCAATCTAGTTTTTCACCACCTCGAATAACATGGGAAATTCCGCGGTATGCGAATATCAGGGATCTCCCGATGCGGGGGTAATGCGAACGCGGAACGGGTCGGAGGCGGGGGGCCGGGATCAGGACAGGTACGGTTTGCGGACGGGGTAGGCGCCGGCGATGCGGAGGCTTTCGGCGACGCGGCGGGCGCGCAGCAGGGCGTGGTTGACCGGGTCGGTGGACGGGGAGCCTTCGATGTCGATGAAGAACACGTACGACTTGGGTTGGCCGACGATGTGGCGGGAGAGCAGGCGGGTCATGTTGACCTGGTGGTCGCGCAGGACCTCGAGGAATTCGCACAGGCTGCCGGGGCGGTTCTGGAGGGTGACGATCAGGCTGGTCTTGTCGGCACGTTCCGGGGCGTGCTGGCGGTGGCCGATGCAAACGAACTGGGTGAGGTTGGGGACCTCGGGTTGAACGGGGAACTCGAGCACGTCGAGGCCGTAGCGTTTGGCCGCGTGCTTCATGCCGAGGGCGGCGGCGTGGGGGTTCTTCGCGGCGGTTTCCGCGGCGAGGGCGGTGGACACCACTTCCTTGCGTTCGACGCGGGGAAGGTTCTGGCGGATCCACGGATCGCAATGCTGCATCGGGGCGAAGTGGGAGTAGAGGGTCTGGATCTTGCCGCCGCGGTGGCCGAGCAGGGCGAGGCGGACCTTCAGGGAGAGTTCCTCGAGCATGACCAGCGGGCGGCGCGGCTCGACCAGGCAATCAATGGTTTCGTAGATGGTTCCGCCAGAGGAGTTTTCAATCGGGACGATCCCGACCGCGTTGCGGTGGGCGCGCACGTACTCGAAGACCTCGTAGATACCGGGAATGGGTACGTGCTCGATGGTGCGGCCGAACCGTTTACGGGTGACGAGTTCGGAAAAGGTGCCTCGTGGTCCGAGATAGGCTACCTGCGTGATGGATCCGGTCATGGGTGCCACGATACGGGTTTGCCAGGGCGACGGCAAGTGCTGGTTGCGGACCGGGTTGGGATCAGGCGATGCGGAACAGTTTGCGGCCGATCCACTGGGCCATTTTCTTTTCCTTCTCCCAGAAGAAGCGGAACTGGCCGAGCAGGGTGCCGAAGATCAGCAGGAAGGCCTGGTACATCGGGAACACGAAGACGAGGTACGCGATGATCTTCAGCCACAGGGGTTTTTCCGGGGTGAGGCCGAGGAGGTGGAAGAGCGGGTTGCGGGCGGCGGTGATGCCCATGCCGGCCAGGGAGAACACGATCAGGATCAGCACGATCTGGAACGAGCTCTGGATGCCCCACTTCTGCTTGAGGCGTTCCATCATGGGACGGCGGTCAGGGTGACTCCGAACAGGGAGGCGCTGACGAGGAGGCCGAAGGCGATCCAGCGCAGGCTGTCGCCGCGGTCGGTGCGTTTGCTGATGCCGATCAGCGCGCCGGCGCCGAGCAGGAAGACGAACTTCATGCCGATGACGCCGTTGTAGTGGGCGCCGCGGGTCATGCCGTCGGTCAGGAAATAATAGGCGAAGCCGGCGAGCAGGCCGATGCCGAGCAGGATGTTGGCCAGGCGGGCGGTGGTGCGCGAGGCGGCCGGGGTGTTGCGGTGGTCGGGAGAGCAGCAGGCCTGGGCGGCGAGCAGCACGCCGATGGTGCCGACCATGCACAGGATGTGGAGCCATTTCAGCAGGGCGACCGGGTCCATGGGGTATTCCTAGGTTTCCAGCAGGGCCGCGGCGGCGTCCCATGGGTGGGGTTGTTTCAGCAGGTCGCGGCCGGTGTCGCGGTCCTTGACCGGGAGGGCGTTGCCGACCATGACGGAGGCGCGGTTCTTGGCGACATCCACATAGCCCTCACCGACCATGAACACCTGCTCGCGGCCGTCGCGGATGACCGTGGCCAGGCCTTGGCGCAGCGCGGCGATCAGCGGGGTGTGGCCGGCGAGGATGCCGAAGTCGCCGTCCACGCCGGGCAGCACGAGGGATTCGATGTCGCCCTCGAAGGCTTTTCCGTTTGCGGACACGATGGTGAGGTGGAAGGAAGCCATGACGGGTTATCCGGCCTTGATCTTGCGGGCCTTCTCCATCACATGGTCGATGTGGCCGACCATGTAGAACGCCTGTTCGGGGAGGTCGTCGTGCTTGCCTTCGAGCACTTCGCGGAACGAGCGCACGGTGTCGGCGATCTCGACGTAGGCGCCGTGGATGCCGGTGAAGGTCTCGGCGACGTGGAAGGGCTGGGACAGGAAGCGCTGGATCTTGCGGGCGCGGTTGACGGTGCGGCGGTCGTCCTCGGAGAGTTCGTCCATGCCGAGGATGGCGATGATGTCCTGCAGCTCCTTGTAGCGCTGGAGGATTTCCTGCACGCCGCGTGCGGTCTCGTAGTGTTCGCGGCCGATCGTCTCGGGGGAGAGGATGGTCGAGGACGAGGTCAGCGGATCCACGGCGGGGTAGATGCCGAGCTCGGCGATCGGGCGGGACAGTTCGGTGGTCGCGTCCAGGTGGGCGAAGGTGGTGGCCGGGGCCGGGTCGCTGTAGTCGTCGGCGGGCACGTACACGGCCTGGATCGAGGTGATCGAGCCGTTCTTGGTCGAGGTGATGCGTTCCTGCAGTTCACCCATGTCGGTGCCGAGGGTCGGCTGGTAACCCACCGCGGAGGGGATGCGACCGAGCAGCGCGGACACTTCCGAGCCGGCCTGGGTGAAGCGGAAGATGTTGTCCACGAACAGCAGCACGTCCTGGCGCATCGCGTCGCGGAAGTGTTCGGCGATGGAGAGGGCGGAGAGGGCCACGCGGGCGCGGGCGCCCGGGGGTTCGTTCATCTGGCCGAACACCATGGCGGTCTTGTCGATCACGCCCGACTCGCGCATTTCGCGGTAGAGCGCGGTGCCTTCGCGGGTGCGTTCGCCGACGCCGGCGAACACCGAGTAGCCGCCGTGCTCGGTGGCGATGTTGCGGATCAGCTCCTGGATCAGCACGGTCTTGCCGACGCCGGCGCCGCCGAACAGGCCGATCTTGCCGCCCTTCTTGTAGGGGGCGAGCAGGTCGATGACCTTGATGCCGGTGACCAGCATCGATTCCTTGGTGTCCTGGTCCTCGAACTTCGGGGCCGGGCTGTGGATGGGCAGGTAGTGCTCGGTGACGATCGGGCCGGCCTGGTCGATGGGTTCGCCGAGCAGGTTCATCACGCGGCCGAGGGTGGCCGGGCCGACCGGCATCAGGATCTCGTTGCCGGTGTTCAGGACGTCGGCGCCGCGGACGAGGCCGTCGGTGCTGTCCATGGCGATGGTGCGCACGGCGTTGTCGCCGAGGTGCTGGGCGACCTCGAGGGTCAGGTTGTTCGGCTGGTCGTTGATCGACGGGTTGGTCACCTTCAGCGCGGTGAAGATCGGGGGCAGCGCGCCGGGCGGGAAGGCGACGTCGACGACGGCGCCGGTGATCTGGGTAATGGTGCCGGTTTGGAGGGTGGTCGTGGTCATAGGCTGGTCCTAGCTCTTCAGGGCTTCCGCCCCGGATATGATTTCAATCAGTTCCTTGGTGATCGCGGCCTGGCGGGCGCGGTTGCGCAGCAGCGTGTAGAGGTCGATCAGCTTGCTCGCGTTGGTGGTCGCGTTGTCCATCGCGGTCATGCGCGCGCCGTTTTCGCCGGCGGCGTTCTCGAGCAGCGCGTAGTAGATCTTGAAGTTCACGGTCATCGGCAGCAGCCGTTCGAGCAGGACCTCGCGGGAGGGTTCGAGCAGGTAGTTCGCCTGCAGCGTGGTGGCCGGGAGGGTGCCGGTGGCGGGCCCGATCTCCTGCGGTTCAACGGGGAGGATCTTCTCCATCACCGGTTTCTGGGAGATCGGGTTGATGAAGTGGTTGTAGGCGAGGTAGACCTCGTCGAACGCGCCGCCGGTGAATTCGCGGCGGAGGTCGGCGCCGATCTCCTCGGCATGGTGGTAGCCGGGCTTCTGGGTCACGCCGTCGTAGAAGCGGTGGATGTTCTTGCGCGAGCGGAAGAACAGGTGGCCGCGGCGGCCGCAGCAGGACAGCGTGATGTCCTGGCCTTCGCGGTCGGGGGCGGCCATCCAGCGGGCGGCGAACTTGATCAGGTTGTTGTTGAAGCCGCCGCACAGGCCCTTGTCCGAAGTGATGAGCAGGACGAGGATGCGGCGGGGGTTCGGGCGTTTCTGGAAGAGCGGGCTGCTCGCCGGGTCGACCGAACCGGCCAGGTTGCTGATCATGCGCTTGAGCTGTTCGGCCATGGCCGACGCCTTGCGTTGGGCGTCCATGGTCTTGTACAGCTTGCTGGCCGAGACCATCTTCATGGTCTTGGTCATCTTGCGCGTGTTCTTCAGGCTGGCCAGCTTGGCCTTGTATTCCTTCAGCGAGGGCATGGCCGCTTACTTTCCGTAGGTGCGCTTGAATTCGGTGAGCATGTCGTTGAAGGCCTTCTTGACCTCGTCGGTCATGGCCTTCTGCTCGGTGAACAGGCGGGCGACGGAGGCGAAGGCGCCGTCCATGGCCTGGTGCAGCTTGGTCTCGAAGTCGCGGACCTTGTCCACCGGGATGTCATCGAGGTAGCCGTTGGTACCGGCGTAGATGATGGCGACCTGCTTGGCCACGGACAGTGGCTGGTGGATGCCCTGCTTCATGATCTCCATCAGGCGTTTGCCGCGTTCGAGCTGCTTGCGGGTGGCCGGATCGAGGTCCGAGGCGAACTGGGAGAAGGCGGCGAGCTCGCGGTACTGGGCGAGTTCGAGGCGCAGGGAGCCGGCGGTCTGCTTCATGCCCTTCACCTGGGCGTCGCCACCGACGCGCGAGACGGAGAGGCCGGCGTTCATGGCCGGGCGCTGGCCGGCGTTGAACAGGTCGGACTCGAGGAAGATCTGGCCGTCGGTGATCGAGATCACGTTGGTCGGGATGTAGGCCGAGACGTCGTTCGCCTGGGTTTCGATGATGGGCAGGGCGGTCAGGGAGCCGCCGCCCTTGGCGGCGCTCATCTTGGCCGCGCGCTCGAGCAGGCGGCTGTGGAGATAAAAGATGTCGCCGGGGAACGCTTCGCGGCCGGGCGGGCGGCGGAGCAGCAGCGAGAGCTGGCGGTAGGCCTGGGCCTGCTTGGTCAGGTCGTCGTAGATGATCAGGGCGTGGCGGCCGCTGTCGCGGTAGTACTCGGCCATCGTGCAGCCGGTGTAGGGGGCGAGGAACTGCATGGTCGCCGGGTCGGAGGCGGTGGCGGCGATGATGGTGGTGTACTCCATCGCGCCGTACTTCTTCAGCTTCTCGTAGACCTGGACGACGGTCGAGCGCTTCTGGCCGATGGCGACGTAGAAGCAGTGCACGTTCTCGTTGCGCTGGTTGATGATGGTGTCGATGGCGATGGCGGTCTTGCCGGTCTTGCGGTCGCCGATGATCAGTTCGCGCTGGCCGCGGCCGATCGGGGTCAGGGCGTCGATGACCTTCGTGCCGGTCTGCATCGGTTCCTTGACGTCCTGGCGTTCGATGATGCCGGGGGCCTTCACTTCGATCGGGCGCATCTCGCGGGTCGGGATCGGCGCGCCGCCGTCGATGGCGTTGCCGAGGGCGTCGACGATGCGGCCGACCAGGCTGTCGCCGACCGGCACGGAGGCGATGGTGCCGGTGCGCTTCACCGCGTCGCCTTCGCGGATCAGGGTGTCCTCGCCGAAGATCGCGATACCGACGTTGTCCTCCTCGAGGTTCAGGGCCATGCCCATGACGCCGCTGGCGAATTCGACCAGCTCGCCGGCCATCACGCTGGAGAGGCCGTGGGCGCGGGCGATGCCGTCGCCGATGCTCAGCACCGAGCCGATCTCGTAGTTCTGCTCGTTGATGCCGAAGTCCTCGAGTTGTTTCTTGAGGACGGCGGATACTTCTTCGGGTTTCAGTTGGATGGTCATGGTGTGTCGTTCCCGTCTATGCGTAAATCAGTCGTTTCTTCAGGGCGTCAAGCTGGCTGTGGATGCTGAAGTCCAGCACCTGGTCGCCGATCAGCACGCGGATGCCGCCGATCAGGTCCGGGTCCACGGTGCAGGTCAGGATCACCCGGGCATCCAGGCGGGCCGACAGGCGTTGGGCGAGGGCCTTCTGCTGGTCGGCGTCGAGCGGGATGGCCGAGACGGCGGTGGCGCGGCGGATGCCGAGTTCGTCGTCGTAGAGCGCCATCCAGGCCTGCTGGATCGCGGCCAGCAGGTTCATCCGGCGTTTGCTGTCGATGAAATGCAGGAAACGCAGGGTGGTGGCGTGCAGCTTGCCGGCGAACAGCGTATCGAGGATTTGGCCGCGCATGGCCAGGGCCCCGACCGGGGTCTCGACGAACAGCTTCCATTCGCGCGAGGTTTCCGTCAGGTCGGTCAACGCCTCGAGGTCGGCGCGTACCGGTTCCAGGGCCTGCTGTTCGCGGGCCAGGAGGTAGAGCGCCTTGGCGTAGCGGCGTGACGCGACGGAGTGCGACATGGGGTCAGATTCCGTTGATCAGCGAATCGGCGAGCTTGCGGCTGCGCGATTCGTCGAGGTTGTCCTTGATCAGCTTGCGCGAGATGTCGATGGCCAGTTCGGCGGATTCCTTCCGCAGGTTGGCCATGGCCCGGTCCTGTTCGGCGTGGATTTCGCGCTTGGCGTTCTCCAGCAGGATCTGGGACTCCTCGCGGGCCTTGGATTCCAGCGATTTCGCGGTTTCCACGGCGGCCACGCGGGCCTGTTCGAGGATCTCGCGGGCCCGCTTGTCGGCTTCCTCGATGATCCGGGCGCGGGTCTGGTCGATCGCCGCCATCTCGGCCCGGGTCTTCTCGGCCTCCTCCATCGCCTTGCGCAGGGTCTCCTCACGCTTGTCGAGGGCGTTGAGGATCGGTTTCCACGCGACCTTGTACAGGACGATGGCGGTGATGGCGAAGGTTACATAGGTCAACACCATCATCTTGCCGGACACGTCGATCGGTCCCGGCTTCTCGGCGTGACCGTGATCGGCCGGCACTTCGATAGTGCCTTGGTAGGTGGTTTCGTCGGCCATGATGACCCCTCGCTGGTTAGGGTGGTCGGATTACTTGTTCAGCAAGCAGACGACGGCGCCGAACAGCGCAACGCCTTCGATCAGCGCCGCGGCGATGATCATCGCGGTCTGGATCTTCGCGGCAGCTTCCGGCTGGCGGGAAATGCCATCCATGGCCGAAGCGGCCAGCTTGCCAATGCCCAAGGCGGCACCAATCACCACCAACCCTGCACCGATAGAGGATATCGAACCCATGTCACGTACTCCTTATGTTAACCTTAACCACAGTCACTATTGTTTCGTTCCAACGCCACGCCGTCGCCGCATCAATGGGCCGGATGATGAATCTGGTTGATGAACAACGCCGACAGCAACGTAAAGACAAAGGCCTGCAGGAAGGCGACGAAGACCTTCAGGCAGTAGATGGCCACGCCAAGCAGGAGGGAGGGCGCGCCGGCCGCTCCGAACACGATGACCAGGCCGATGATGGAATAGACGACGATGGAGCCGGCCAGCATGTTGGCGAACAGACGCATGGTCAGCGCGAAGGCCTTGATGAACATGCCCATGATCTCGATCGGGATCAGCAAAATCATGACCGGCCACGGCACGCCGTGCGGGATGAAGGCATGGATGAAGCCCATCAGCCCGTTCTTGTAGATCGCTCCGCCGATCATCACGGTCAGGGTCACCAGGGCCAGGCCGGCGGTCACGTTCACATTGCCGGTGGCGCTGGTGAAGATCGGGATCAGGCCCATCAGGTTCAGGAACAGGATGAAGAAGAACAGGGACAGGAACAGCGGGGCCATCTTGCGGCCGTCGTGTTCGCCCAGGTTCGCGATGGCGATCTTGTCGCGCACGAACAGGATCAGCACCTCGAGCAGGTTGGTGAAGCCGCGCGGAACCGGATCCTTTTTGCGGTAGAGCAACCCGAAGATCAGGATCATGAACAGGCTGGCGAAGATCAGCATCAGCCCGTGCGAGGTCAGGTTGAGGTTGTCGAGGTAAACCTTGCCGAACGGGGTCTTCCAGTAGGGGTGGTCGGCCACCTTGTACATGATGTAATCCTGTACAAGCTTCGCCTTGTCCACACCCTCAACCGCTATGGTTTCCGCTGCCGCCATGATGCTTGTCGATCGAACGATCACCCCCCGCAGCTTCCGGCACGTTCCGAAGCAGGGCGCGAATTTCGATCCAACTCCCTATAAAATAAGTACTTAAGAGTCCGGTAATGAATGGTTCCAGACGCAAAAAGCCCCCCACTAATACTATAACGATCAAAATAATCAAGCTGAACAGGCGGGCAAAGATGGTGACCAGGGCGAGGGTGTTTAAACCGGGTTGGGTGCGGCAGGCGGCCCGGGCGACCAGGCCGGCGCACAGGGCCATGACCGCCGATCCGGCGGCCCATCCCCAGATCACATCGGGTTGGATGCCATCGGCGAGAATGAAATGGGCCACCAGGCAGGCAAGGGCCAGGCTGAAGACCAGGACGGACGTGCGTTCGATGCGTGACAAGGGATCAGGTTGGTTTCGGGGGTTCCGGAGGGCGTTTCTGGCGTTCCTCCTCCTCGCGGTTCATCATGCGTACGAGTTTCCAGACCTCGTAACCGCCGTACACGAAGGCGAGGGCGACGCCGATCAGGGTGAAAAGATGCCCGCCCCCGCGCCGGTGATCGAGGTACCAGCCGCCGCCGACGAAGACGCCCATGGCCGCGAGCATCTGGTACCCGAGGCCGATGGCGGCCTGGGTGCCCGGATTCACTTTGTCAGGTTCCTTCAGAAACGGAATCATGGAAATACCCTACGACAAACCGGCTGCCCGGTCTATACGGACCGGCGGGGACGTAGCGGATTTTTGAGGGGGGGGGTCGATGGGAAGGGATGGCGCTGGTGGCGGAGGCGGGGCGGGTACCCAACGCGTTCCACCTGGTGAGGTGGAGCGGCTTGCCCGAGTTTCCATCGCAGTCGGTATTGGTATCGAAATCGACCCTGGTAACCTGAGGAGAATCGATGGCGAAAGCGATAGCGATACCGATGGATTGTTGATGGGGCGCGCGCAGTCGATTCGGGTGTACGAGTACGGGTGGTGGAGGCGGGGTGTGGTGCGTTACGGGGCGGGGAGCAGGGATTTCATCTGCTGGTAGGCGGGGGCGAAGCGGCCGCTGTGGCGGATGCCGTCGTCGATGAGGGCGGCGGCGGCGGGGGTGTCGCCGGTCTTGAGGTACGACATGACGAGGGCCTGGTCGGCGGCGACCTTGTCTTCGGCGTAGAGTTTCTTGCGTGCGGCGAGCAACATCGGGATCGCTTCGCTCCACTCGCCGCGCAACTGGTGGAGGCGGCCGACGTAGCGCTCGGTGAGGCCGGTGGTGGATTCGCCGTGGGCGAGCAGGAAGCGGCCCTGGTCGATGCCGTGTTGGGCCTCCGCGAGGTCTTCCGGTTTCAGCGCCCCGTTGAGTTTCTCGCGGCAGGCGAGGGCGAAGTAGATGTACTCGAGGTACCAGGAGGTGTAGTCGGGGACTTGTTGTTGCGCGAGTTCGTAGAGCGGCAGGGCGAGGTCGGGGCGGTTGTTGGCGAGCAGGACGCGGGCGGCCATGCCGGTGAGCGGACGGATGCCGCCGGCGTGCGGGGTCATGGTCTGCCAGCGTCTGGCTTCGGCGAGGATCGGCGCAGGTAAACGTTCTTCGGCGCGGCGGACCGCGGTTTCGAACCGGGCTAGGGCGTCGGGATTGGCGCGGGCCATGAAGGGAATGCCAAAGAGGGTACGCAGGGTGTGATCGACACGGTAGGCGTCGTAGAGGTTGGTGCCGTGGCGCTGGGCGTAGTCGGTCCAGTCGGGCCAGGTGACCGGTTGGTGCGGGAGATCGAGGGCGGCGAGGGCGGTTTCGGTCATGGCGCGGGCGGCGCGGATCTGGCCGGCGACGGAGAGGTGGACGTGGTCGTCGAGCAGGTCCCAGGTGGTGGCGCCGCGCGGGCTTTCGTCGCGGAAGATCGTGGCGATGTCGCAGAGCGGGGCACCGGCCGCGGCGGCGGCGTCGCGGATGGCGTTTTCGGTGGCGCGGGTGGGACGCCACGGCATCGGGTCGAGGTCGCGCGCATCGAGAAAGGCTTCGCGCGCGGCGGAAAGGTCGCCCTGCGCGGCGAATTGTTCGGCACGGCGGAACGCGGCGAGGGCCTCGACGCTTTCGCCGATCGGGGCCATGCCGCCCTCGTTGCTGGCGGTGGTGCAGACGATGGCGGGCACACCGGCGTCGCGGGTGGCGGCGAGCATGGCGTCGAGGTTCGCGCGCAGGTTGCGCGCGGCGCGTTCGCGCGAGGGGGCGTCGGGCGGGACCACGGCACGGCCCATCATCTCCTCCATCAGCGAGCGGTCCACCGGCGGTTCGCGGTACAGCCAGGCGGACAGGGTTTGCGCGAGGGCGAGGCCGCGCAGGGCGCGGATCATGCGCAGGCCGGTGGGGGAGGACACGCCGGCGGCATTGATCGACTCGGTTCCGTAGGCGCCGAAGAATTCGTTGTTGCCGACGTAGAAGATCACCAGGTCGGGGTCGAAGGCCAGTGCATCGCGGGTGGCATAGACCAGCGGGAAGCTGGCGACGGCGGTGGTGCCGAGGTTGATCACCTCGATGGTGCGACCGGGCAGGCGTTCCGCGAGCATGGTTTCGAGGAAGGCGGACATGGCGAGGTTGCGCGGCTGGGGATAGCCTTTCGCGGCGGACTCGCCGATCAGCACGATGCGGAGGGTATCCGCCGGTTTCGGCATCAGGAAGTTCGTCTGGTCGGCGTAACCGGGCCGCGAAGGGTTTGCGAAGAAGTACGGTTTCGAGGCGGCGGGTTCAACGAGGCAGACCTCTGCGCCGGACGGGAGTTTGCCGGAGCTACGGAGGAAGGGCGGGTAGCCGCCGCGGCCGGTGGCGCGCAGGGCCAGCTCCGCGGCGGCGAGCAGCAGCAGCGGGGCGGCGAGGAGGATCAGGCGAAAAAAAAAGCGACGCGTCTTGGAAGGCGCGTCGCTTGGTTTCATAAGAGAATGAACGGTGTGGTTACTTGCGCCGGCGGATCAGGCGGCCGAGGAGCAGGGCACCCATGCCGAACAGGGCGACCGAGGACGGCTCGGGAACCACGGTGTAAGAGCTGAGGTTTGCTCCATCGGATGTGTAAGGACCGCCCCAAGCGGTAATAGACACATTCGGGTTCGAGAGAGCGTCCACCGCGCTGTCGCTGCCGCCACCACCCGAGCTGTACGCGTCGAAGTAAATGGTGTCGCCCACGCCGAGACCAAGCGATGCCAACGAAAGTGTGTAGGTCAACGTGCTGTTCGCTGCCGGAGTAAAGCTGATTGAGCCAGGGATGTTGTTGCTGGCGGTGGATGCGGTCTGGTTCCACACGCTACCATTATAGGCCCACAGCTCCATTCCGTTTCCGCCGTCGACCCAGGATCCTACCCAGTAATCCATGCCGCCGTTGGGCGTGTTCATGTTAATGGGGCGCGACCAGCCATTGCCCGTCGTCGTGCCGGGATTGCCGGACGAAATTCCGAGCATGAACTTACCCCAGTCTACCGAGCTAATATTTCCATTGACGGTCAGGGTGAAGGTGATGTCGGAGAGGGTGTTTGCGACTTCCATCGACAGGATGTCGAGGGTGCCGCCAGCATTGGCGATGCCGGGGTCAATATCGCCAGCCGAATCCGTGTAGGTCACGGCCATGGCGGGCATCGCGGCCAACGTGGCCAGTGCGATCAGGGAACGCAATGTTGACTTCATGTTTTTTACCTCTCCTAAAGTGCTTACGTGGGCTTTTCTAATCCAAGCTACACACAGCTATAAACATTCCCAAATCTCGTTCAGTGGTCAACTGGTTTTTTTAAGGATTTTTTTGCCTTTTTACGGGGGGAAGCAAGGGAGGCAAGGGAAGCAAGGGAAGCAAGGGAGGCAAGGGTTCAAGGAGGCAGGGGTTCAGCGGGGGTGCAAGGTAACTAAGGGTGCAGGGGGGCGGCGAACGTTGCCGGAATGGGGGTTGTTTAATTGTTTGGTTCCGAGGTGTTTGCGAAGAAGCGTTGGAGGCTTGGGGCGGCGGTGAGGGCGATGGTTTGGGCGGCGGTGGCGGCGTCGGGTTGGTTGGTTTGGGCGAGGTGGAGGGCGAGGGCGGTGTTGGCCCAGGGGTCGCGGGGGTCGAGGGCGAGCAGGGGGCGGGCGGCGGCGTAGGCGGCCGGGTGGTTGTTCTGTTCGAGGTGGAGGCGGATCAGGGCCCGGTGAACGTCGGTGTTAAGTGGTTGGATGGAAGCGAGATAGGTCAGGTGGTGGATGGCGGCGGGGAGGTTGCCGCGGGTTTCGTAGATGCGGGCGATGGGGAGGGAGAGGTCGGGGAGGCGGGCGGGGAAGGCTTCAAGCTGCTGGAGGTAGCGGTCGCAGTCGGCGGGTTTGGTTTCGACGGTGAGCAGGGCGAGCAGGATCAGGGCGCGGGGGTCGTTGAGGTCATTTTCAGGCAGGGCGGCGAGGAGTTGGTAGGCGGTGTCGGGTTCGCCGAGGAGCAGCGCGGTTTGGGCGCGTTCGACGCGGAGGGGCAGGGCGAGGGGGCCGGTGTCGGGAAGGGCGTTGAGAATCAAGCGGGCAAGGGCGGGACGTTGGCGGCCGTTGGCGAGGCGGGCGAGGTTGAGGAGGGCGGCGGGGTCGTTGGCGGTGATTTCCCGGGCTTTGGCGAGGGTGGCGGGGTCGTCGGGTCGGGCGAACAGGTCGGCGAGGCGCGGGTCGAGGGTGTCGGCGGGGTCGGCACGGTTCCAGCGTTGGGCGGCGGCCACGGAGGCGGCTTCGTGGCGGATGGTGCCGTGGAGGTCCATGATCTGGGTGAGGGTGGCCCGGCCGCGCAGGCGGGCGGAGAGGGTTTCGATTTCGGCATCGAGGGTGGGGGCGTCCGGTGCCTCATCAGCGGTGAGGGCGCGGAGGTTCAGGCGGGCGGAGAGGTTGTCGGGATCGATGCGGAACGCTTCGCGGTAGGCTTCGCGGGCGAGGTCGTCGGCGCCGCGGTCCTGCAGCCAGACGCCGGCATCGTTGGCGACGCGGGCGCTCATGGTGTGGAGGCGGCGTTCGAGGTCGGCGTAGGGATGGTCGGCGATCGGGCCGAAACCTTGCCACCAGGCGCGTTGGCGGGCGGCGTAGGCGTCGGGGGTGAGGTCGGGCGGTTCGGCGCTCGCGTAGAAAACGCGGTCGGGCCAGGCGGTGTTGACGACGAAGCGGAGCAGGCCGGGGTCGCCGAGTACGGCGAGGGTCGGGGCAGGGGCCTGGTCGGGGTGCCAGCGTTCGCGCAGCAGCGGGACGAGGCCGGCGTCGATCAGCGAGGCGAGGCGCGGGGAGGCGAGGGCATCGGCCAGCGCGCGCTGGTAGGGTTGGTGGCTCAGGCGGTGGGCGGAGATGAACAAGGGGGTGTGGCGGTGTTCGTGGGCCTTGATGCGGATCAGCGGATCGAGGTCGCCGTGGAGCACGATCCAGGCATCGTCGGGCAGGTCGCGGGCGAGTTGGTCGGCGTGGCGGGTGATGGCGAGGGCTTCGCGGAGTTGGAGGCGGTGGTGGCTGAGTCCGCCGGCCACGAGGATGAACAGGGCGAGGGCGGCGAGGCCGGTGGTGGCGATGGCGCGTACGAGGTGCGGGTTGCGGCGCAGGCGGAAGTTCACCTGCGAGGCCGCGTGGGTCGCTCCGATCAGGTAGGCGGCGAGGTAGCCAAACCACAGCGCGGCCAGCGCATAAGGGGTCACCAGCAACGGGCGCAGGCCGAACAGCGGGAACAGGGAGAAGCGGAAATTCAGGAACAGCAGCGCGCCGAGGGCGAGCACCATTGGCATCAGCAGGGCCTTGCCTTCGCCGCGGCCGCTGGTCAGGAACAGGCACATCAGGAACGGGATCAGGCTGTAGATACTCACCAAAACGAGGGCGAGGCCGGGGGTGCCGTAGCGGAGTTCGATGTAGACCTCGAGGATCAGTTGGTAGAAAACGCTGCCGGTGGTGTCGAGTCCGATCCACGTCGCGCCGGGCTGTGCGCCGAACCAGGCGGTGGCGGCGCCGAGCAGGAGCAGGCCGGGGGCGGTGAGCGACGCGGCCAGCGCGGCGAGTTGGGCGGGCCGGATGTGCTGGGCGCGCCACACGGCGAGGAGCAGGGCGAGCAGGAATACCGGGGTGGCAATCAACGCGGTGGGGCTTTGCGTGGCGGTCAGTGAAAACAGGGCGCAGCTTGCGGTGGCGAGGGGGAAGCGGCGCGATTCGGCGTAGCGGACGAGCAGCCAGGTGGCGGTAAGCAGGGCGAGCAGTTCGAAGGTGGCGGGTAGGGCGATGGCCGAGGCGATGCGGAACGGCAGGCTGCCGAGCAGGAGCAGGCCGGCGGCGAGGCCGGCGAGGTTGGCCATGGCGCGGGGGGAGCCGACCATCAGCGACCAGCGCGGGTTCAGGGCAGGGAGGCGGGCGCCGAGCAGGACGAGCAGGCCGCAGCAGGCGGCGCCGCACAGGGCGCTGAGCAGGTTCCAGCGGAAGCCGAGGGTGCCGAGGGGCAAGGTGTCCACGATCGCGCCGAGCCAGCCCCAGGCGTGGTGCGACAGCGGGGCGAAAACGTCAATGCCGGCGTGCTGGGCGACGAGGGTGGCGGCGTCGCCGGGCAGGATGTCGGGGGCGGCGGTGGCGAGAAGCAGCAGCGCGGCGAGGGCGGTCACGATCCATGCGTAGGTGGCGCGCGGGGCTTCGAACAGGGGGATCCAGGCGGGTTTGGTGGTCGTCACGGCGTGTTGTCTCGCGTTGTCCGGTGAATTATGTTGCCCGCTGCGACGCGCCTCGTGAATAGTGGGGGCGGTTGCGGCGTCCAATCCAACGAGACGTGTTTATAACCAGAGGCGACGGAGGTTGCGAATGAAAATGTTGAAACGGGCGGTGGCGGTGGCGGTGATGCTGGCGGCGGGCGGGGTGCAGGCGGAAGACTTGTTCCGGGTGGCGGTGCTGGACTTCGGCAGCCAGGCCGGTCCGTTGCCGTCCTATGTCCCGGCAACCGCGCTGGGGCCGCAGCAACTCGCGGAGAAGGGGGCGTTCCTGCTCAACAAGCGGCTGGCCCAGGAACCGGGATTCCGGTTGATCGACCGCCGCGACTTCTTCGCGCAGATGGAGAAGTTCCAGAAGGAAACCGAGGCGCAGCCGTCGTTCCTGCGCGCGGCGCAGCAGCTCAACGCCGATGTGGTGTTGCGCGGCAACCTGATGTCGCTGTCGTCGAGCCGTTCCGCGGTGCACCAGGGCGGCTACACCGCGTACCTCGATGATTTCAGCGTGCGGGTGGGGATCGAGGCGCTCGACACGCGCGACGGTTCGGTGCTGGCGGCGGCCGACGGAGTTGCGTCGCGGCGGTTCCGGCAGACCGACAATGTGCAGACCTCGCTTGGCGAGGACGATGTGCTGATGCTGATGGAGGGGGCGTTGCAGGAGACGATCCCGGCGATCAAGGAAGCGCTGGCCCGCAAGCAGGACGAGTTCAAGAACAAGCCGAAGGTGAAGGTGTCGATCATGACCTCGTCCGATCCGGCGCTGGTGGAGATCGACGGCCTGCTGATCGGCAGCACGCCGCTGACCGACTTTGAGGTGTACCAGGGCGACCACACGATCACCATCGGCAAGGCGGGGTTCCGCGATGTGTCGAAGCGGGTATTGCTCGAGAAGGACACGCGGATCGAGGTGCCGATGCTGCGCACCGAGTTGACGGCGGACGAGATGAAGGAGGTCCTCGACAACTCGCGGGTGAACATCTACCAGGGCATCGAGCCGGGCTTCATCATCCAGACCGTCGAGTAGGTGCGTTTCGGGATGTAGCAGCGTGGCGGAGTTTTTCCAGCAAGCCGCGTCGTGGGGATTCCACGGCGCGGCTTTTATGTTGTGCATGGCCGGGGTGTTCGTGTCGCTTTTGTCGTTCACGGGGTCGTGGCTGGTGGCGGGGGCGGCGGCGTTGCTGACGGTGGTGCGGGCGGATGGTGAGCCGGGGTGGGTGTTCACGGGCGTGTTGCTCGGGTTGTGTGTGGCGGTGGAAGTGTTCGACGCGGTGGCCGGGAGCCTGGGGATCACCCGGCGCGGCGGTTCACGTGCTGCGGGGTGGGCGGCGTTGGGCGGCGGGTTCCTCGGCATGTTCGCGGGTGGGCTCATTCCGGTGCCGCTGCTGGGCAGTGTGATCGGGATGTGTGCGGGCAGTTTTTCGGCGGCGTTCTGGGTGGAACGGCGGCGGTTGGTGCGCGAGGCGGGCGGTGCGGCGGGCGATTACGGGTCGCGGGCTGCGCACATCGCCACCGGAGCGGTGTGGGCAAGGCTCGCGGTGATGCTGGTCAAGACGCTGTCGGCACTGGGCATGGCGGTGGCGCTGGGGTACGGCGTGTGGGTGGTGTGACGCGGCGGTGAGCCGCAGATCGCGAATGGGATCAATAACCGAGTATTGGCGCCAGCCATTTCTCGGTGTGCTGGATCGTATCGCCCTTGCGCTTCGCGTAGTCCTCGACCTGGTCCTTGTTGATGCGGCCGATGCCGAAGTAGGTGGACTCGGGGTGCGAGAAGTAAAAGCCGCTGACCGCCGCGCCGGGGTACATGGCGAAACTTTCCGTCAGCCGGATTCCGGCCTGGTTCGGCGCGTCGAGCAGTTCGAACAGCGGGCCCTTCTCGGTGTGGTCCGGGCAGGCCGGATACCCCGGAGCCGGGCGGATGCCGCGGTATTTCTCGAGGATGAGGTCGTGGTTGGTCATCGTCTCGTCGGCCGCGTAACCCCAGAACTCCTTGCGCACCCTTTCGTGCAAATGTTCGGCGAAGGCTTCGGCGAGGCGGTCGGCGAGGGCCTTGAGCAGGATGCTGTGGTAGTCGTCGTGGTCCTTCTCGAAGACCTCGAGTTGCTTCTCGATGCCGAGACCGGCGGTGACCGCGAAACCACCGACCCAGTCGGCCACACCCGTTTCCTTCGGCGCGACGAAGTCGGCCAGGCACAGGTTGGCCCGCGTGGTCGGCTTGTCCATCTGCTGACGCAGGAAGTGGAAGGTCTTCAGCACCTTGGTACGCGAATCATCGGTGTAGAACGCAACGTCGTCGCCGACCGCGTTGGCCGGCCAGAACCCGAACACGGCGTTCGCGGTGACCCACTTGTTCACGATCATCTGCTTCAGCATCGTCTGTGCGTCGTCGAACAGCTTTTTCGCTTCCTTGCCGACCACGGGGTCGTCGAAGATCTCCGGATACAATCCGGCCAGTTCCCACGTCGCGAAGAACGGCGTCCAGTCGATGCGCTCGACCAGTTTCGCCAGCGGATAATCCACCAGCGCCTTGATGCCGGTGAACGTCGGCTTCGGCGGTGCGTAGGCCTTCCAGTCGGTCGGATGCTTGCCCGCCCGCGCCTGGTCGATGGTCAACCACTTCTCGCGCGACACCTTGTTGCGCTGGACCTCGCGCACGGTCTCGTATTCCGCGTGCAGTTCCTTGACGTAGTCGGGCTTCTGGTCCGCGCTGAGCAGTTTGCTCACCACGCCGACCACCCGCGAGGCGTCGGGCACGTACACCACCGGCTCCTGGTACTGCGGGGCGATCTTCACCGCGGTGTGGACCTTTGACGTCGTCGCGCCGCCGATCAGCAACGGGATGTTGAACCCTTCGCGTTTCATCTCGGAGGCGACGTGTACCATCTCGTCGAGGGACGGGGTGATCAGGCCGCTCAGGCCGATCACGTTGCAGCCGCGTTCCTTCGCGGTGCGCAGGATCGTCTCGCAGGCCTGCATCACGCCGATGTCGATCACCTCGTAGTTGTTGCACTGCAGCACCACGCCGACGATGTTCTTGCCGATGTCGTGCACGTCGCCCTTCACCGTGGCCATCAGGATGCGGCCCTTCACCTGCGCCGGACCGGTCTTCTTCGCTTCCTCGAAATACGGCTCGAGGTAGGCCACCGCCTTCTTCATCACACGCGCGCTCTTCACCACCTGGGGCAGGAACATCTTGCCGGCGCCAAAGAGGTCGCCGACGATGTTCATGCCGGCCATCAGCGGACCTTCGATCACCTCCAGCGGATGCGCGCACTCCTTGCGCACTTCCTCGGTGTCGGCGTCGATGAAATCGGTGATGCCCTTCACGAGGGCATGGGCGAGGCGTTCGCGCACCGGAAGGCTGCGCCAGGCCTGGGCCTCCTCGGCGACTTTCTCCTGGCCGGAGTACTTGCCCGCGATTTCCAGCAGGCGCTCGGTCGAGTCGGGGCGGCGGTTCAGCACCATGTCCTCGACGCGCTCGCGCAGTTCCGGCGCGATGTCGTCGTACACCGCGAGCTGGCCCGCGTTCACGATGCCCATGTCCATGCCGGCCTTGATCGCGTGGTAGAGGAACACCGAGTGGATGGCCTCGCGCACCGGTTCATTGCCGCGGAACGAGAACGAGACGTTGCTCACGCCGCCGCTGATGCGGATGTGGGGCAGGGCGGCCTTGAGCTGGCGGGTCGCCTCGATGAAGGTCACGCCGTAGCCGTTGTGTTCCTCGATGCCGGTGCCGATGGCGAAAATGTTGTGATCGAAGATGATGTCCTCGGGCGGGAAGCCGACCACCTTGGTCAGGATCTCGTACGAGCGGGTGCAGATTTCGATGCGGCGCTCCAGCGTGTCGGCCTGGCCCTTGGTATCGAACGCCATCACGATCACCGCCGCGCCGTACAGGCGGGCTTTCTTCGCCTGCTCGATGAAGGATTCCTCGCCCTCCTTCAGGCTGATCGAATTCACCACGCATTTGCCCTGCACGCACTTCAGGCCGGCCTCGATGACCTTCCACTTCGACGAATCGATCACGAACGGGACCTTCGAGATGTCCGGTTCCGACGCCATCAGGTTCAGGAACTGGGGCATCAGCGTCTCGGCGTCGAGCAGACCCTCGTCGAGGTTGATGTCCAGCATCTGCGCGCCGTTCTCGACCTGCTGTTTCGCGACGTCCAGGGCCTCGTCGAGCTTGCCGTCCTTGACCAGGCGCAGGAACTTGCGCGAGCCGGTCACGTTGCAGCGTTCGCCGATGTTCACGAAGTTGGTTTCCGGGCGGATCACGAACGGCTCGAGGCCGGACAGGCGCAGGGTCTTCTCGACGACGGGCGGGCGGCGCGGGGGCACGTCGGCCACCGCCTCGGCGATGGCCTTGATGTGGGCGGGGGTGGTGCCGCAGCAGCCGCCGACGATGTTGATCAGGCCGCTTTCCGCGAACTCGCGCAGGATCTTCGCCATGTCCTCGGGCGTTTCGTCGTAGCCGCCGAACGCGTTGGGCAGGCCGGCGTTCGGGTGGGTCGAGATGTAGGTCGGGGCCACGCGCGACACGTCGTCGATGTGCTGGCGCATGTCGGCGGCGCCGAGGGCGCAGTTGAAGCCGATGCTGATCGGCTCGGCGTGCATCATCGAGTACCAGAACGCCTCGGCGGTCTGGCCGGTCAGGGTGCGGCCGCTGCGGTCGGTGATCGTGCCGGAAATCATGATCGGCAGGGAGATGTTCTGCTGCGCGAAGAACTGCTTCACCGCGAAGATCGCGGCCTTCGCGTTCAGGGTGTCGAACACGGTCTCGATCAGGATGATGTCGGATCCGCCGTCGATCAGGCCGCGCACCGACTCGGTGTAGGCGGTGACGAGCTGGTCGAAGTTCACGTTGCGGTAGCCGGGGTTGTTCACGTCGGGCGAGATCGAAGCGGTGCGGTTGGTCGGACCGATCACGCCGGCCACGAACCGGGGCTTGGCCGGGTTCTTCTTCTCGAACTGGTCGGCGACTTCGCGGGCGATGCGCGCCCCGGCCACGTTCAGCTCGTAGGCGAGGTGTTCCATGTGGTAGTCGGCCATCGAGATCGACTGCGCGTTGAAGGTGTTCGTCTCGAGGATGTCCGCCCCGGCCTCGAGGTACTGGCGGTGGATCTCCTGGATGATCTGCGGCTGGGTCAGCACGAGCAGGTCGTTGTTGCCCTTCACGTCGTGCGGATGGTCCTTGAAGCGGTCCCCCCGGTAGTCCGACTCCTGCAACTTGTAGCGCTGGATCATCGTGCCCATCGCACCGTCGATGATCAAAATCCGCTTCGCCAACGCGTCGCGCAAAACCTGTTCCCGTGCTGTACTCATACCGTTCCGCCTTCGTATTTACTTGATAGGGCGTATATATTACTTTATCCGGTTTAACAGATAAAGCGGAAATTGTGGCTCGATCGGGTTCGCCAACGCCGCTTCCCCCTCCTATCATGCCTGCCATGAAATACAACCTTGCTCGTGGCTTGGCCGGTTGGATGGCCGCTATGTTGATGGTGGGGTGCCGGGCGACGCAACCGGTGGTGTGGGAGTACCATGCCCCGCTGGTCCCGGAGCGGGGGGCGGCGGTGGAGGTGCGGGCCACCTGCCCGGTGCCGACCGACCAGTTGGCGTTCCTGCGGCAGGATGTGCAGCATTATGTCTCGCGGGTGTTGAAGGGGCGCACGGATGATCCATCGGCCTACCGGATCGAGGTGGTGATCACCCGGTACGACGAGGGCAACATGGCGTTGCGGTTGCTGACCTTCGGCATGGCCGGCCGGATCTACCTCGAGGGCACGGTCGCGGTGCGGGAGGCGAAGGCCACCGACGCGCTCGGCCGCGCCTGGTTCGAGAAGTGGTACGGGGCGATCATGCCGGTCGCCAACCTGTTCGCCTCGATGGAGCGCACGGTCACCCCGAAGGTGGGCCTCGCCATCGCCCGCGCCCTCGAGAAAAGCGTCGAGAAGGGGCGTGAGTGAGGGTGTAGCAGCGCCTCTGTGAGGCGCGTGCACCGCCATCCTGTCCTGGTCTGCGCCTCGCGGAGGCGCTACTACGCCTCAGGTGCGTTCGATGCGAACGATCTCCCCCTGATAGGGCCATTCATTCGCATCGGTGCACACGCGTGCGCGTACGGGGTTGTCCTGAACATACGACCATTTAGCACGATAGGATTCGCCATTACGGAGAAGGTGGTCAAAGAATCCGGGCTGCCAGACACGGAGATCAGGCTTCGTATATCGGAGCGCCTTGGTGATGCTTTGCTTGATGTGTTTTACCGTCTCGCCCAGAGTCTGGCCGGGAGAGATCCCGACAAAGAGATGAATGTGATCGGGCATGATGACGAATCGACCGACCGCGATGCCGATATCCGCCTGCCGGGTCGTACGTTCAACAAAGGCTTCGAGGACGACCGGATTTGCCAGCAAAGGCTGGCGTTGCCATGTGACCATGGTGACAAAGTATAGTGGATCGCGGATGGATTGAAACACATGGACCAGGCGGGGCGGTCGTTTGCGGTTGGTGTCCATGGTGTAGTAGCGCCTCCGTGAGGCGCATCGTGGGTTGTTTTGCTGACGAAGGTGCGCCTCGCGGAGCGCATCTACACACCATGCGCATAACTCTCGCGCACCCAGCGGGAGATTTCCTCGACGGCGTGCTCGACGGTGGTGCGGTTGATCGTGAAGCGTTGCTGGCCGGTGTTCTTGTGGATCAGCTTCAGGCCAAACTCGTAGTCGCGGAACTTGTCCTCGCAGAGGCCGCGCACCGTCTTGCCGCCGGCGAGGCTTTCCGCGACCAGGGCATCGATCGCCTCCTCGGTGAAATCGAGGCCGAGGCCCGAGGCGGCCTCGAACCGCGCGGCGTACTGCGCCACCTCGCCGCGCAGGTGGGCGCGTTGCGCGGTCTCGTTCGCCTTGAGCAGGCGCTCGAGGAGCTGGTCCGGCCGGTCGAGCGCGGTGGCGTCGATGGTGAGTTCGCGGATGGTGGTGGAGGGCAACTCGAACTTGAACAGGCGGAACACCGTTTCCAGCACGGTCATCAGGCCGCGCGCCCCGGTCTTCTCGAGCGCGGCGCGTTCCGCGATGCGCCGCAGCGCTTCCGGCGCGATGGCGAGGTCGATGCCGTACCCGCGGAAGTCGTGGATGTACTGGCGCAGGATGCTGCCCTCGGACTGGAGCAGGATCTTCTCGAGGTCGTCGGCGTTGAGGTTCTCGCACACCACCCGCACCGGCAGGCGGCCGATGAATTCCGGCTCGAAGCCGTAGGCGATGAAGTCGGTGGTGCCGACCCGGTGCAGCAGGTCGTCGTCGGTGCGAGCGACGGCGGATGACGAGCCGAAGCCGATCGAACCCGAGGCGACCCGCTTGCGGATCAGGTCGTGGATGCCGTCGAATGCGCCGCTGACGATGAACAGGATGTGGCGGGTGTTGACCGTGCGCTTGCGGGGTTTGCCGCCGCGCTGCAGGTCCATGATCGACTGCATCTGCCCGACCAGGTCGGTCTGGCTCTGGAGGTTCACGTCGGTCTCCTCCATCAGCTTCAGCAGGTTGGTCTGCACGCCGCGCCCCGACACGTCGCGGCCGCCCTGGGTGCCGCCGCGGGTGGCGATCTTGTCGATCTCGTCGATGTAGACGATGCCATACTGGGCGAGGTCGGGGTCGTTGTTCGCGGCGCGAACGAGGTCGCGCACGATGTCCTCTACGTCGGCGCCCACATAGCCGGTCTCGGAGAACTTGGTGGCGTCGGCCTTCACGAACGGCACGCCGATCAGCTTGGCGATGCAGCGCATCAGGTAGGTCTTTCCGACACCGGTCGGGCCGAGCAGGACCACGTTCTGCTTGGCGTACTCCTCCTGGGCGGCGCGCGGATCCTCGAGGCAGCGGCGCACGTGGTTGTAGTGGTCGCAGATGGCCACCGAAAGGACCTTCTTCGCCTCGTCCTGCCGGATGACAAAGCGGTCGAGGTGGTCGCGCACCTCGCGCGGCTTGAGCTGGAACGAACGGATCCGCTCGAGGGCCGCGGCGGCCTCGGCATCCTCGTCCGGGACCGCTTCGCCACCGTCCGGCTGGGACGTCGCGCCCATGCCGCCGAACGGCATGAACTGGATCTTCGCCGTGCGCAGCATGTCCTGCAGCTGCTTGCCAAAATCCTCGGGTTCGTCCGGCTTCTTGTCGTTGTGGTTGCTCATGGTGCCACTCTACCCCACGAACACGACCTTGGCCAACGGTTCCTTCCGCCGCGTCGATGCACCGCCCCGCCTTGCCTTTCCCCGGCCGAACCGGTATGCAGGAGGCATGAAATTCGGGGTCGTGAATATTTCGGACCGCGCGGCCGCCGGGGTGTACGAGGACACGCCGGGCAAGGAGGCGGTGGCGTGGCTGCGCGAGGCGGTGGCGGAGGCCTGGGGGCTGGTGTATGCCGTGGTGCCGGACGACGAGGAAAAGATCGCGGCGACCCTGATCGACATGGCGGATGTCCAGGGGTGCTGCCTGGTGCTGACGACCGGGGGCACCGGCCCGGCGCCGCGCGACGTGACGCCGGAGGCGACGATGAAGGTGTGCGATCGGTTGCTGCCGGGCTTTGGCGAGTCGATGCGCGCCGAGTCGCGGAAAATCGTCCCGACCGCCATCCTCTCCCGGCAGGTGGCCGGCACGCGCGGCCGATGTCTCATCGTCAACCTGCCCGGAAAACCGACCGCGATCCGCGAATGCCTTGAGGTCATCGCCGGAGCCTTGCCGTACGCCATCCAGTTGGTCAGCGGCGAACACGTGACCTACCAGGCCGGGCGCACACCCGCCTTCCGGCCCAAGCCATGAAACGCGAACCCCTGCTCGCCCTACTGCGGGAGTACCGCGCACGGTACCCCGAAGAACGCGACATGGTTGACCGTGCCCTTGCTTTTGTCGCCGCAAACGACAGGTGCTTCGATCGCTCGCTGGCCATCGGCCACATCACCGGGTCGGCCTGGGTGGTCAGTCGCGACGGCACGCGTGTGCTGCTGACCCATCACGCCAAACTCAACCGCTGGCTGCAACCCGGTGGCCATGCCGACGGCGATCCCGATGTGCTGCGGGTCGCGTTGCGCGAGGCGGAGGAGGAAACCGGATTGCCCGCCGAACCGGTCGAGGATCGGTTGTTTGATGTCGATATCCACGTCATTCCCGTCCGTGGTGCCGAGCCGGCCCACGACCATGTGGACATGCGGTTCGCGGTCCGCGTGGACGACGCCCGCCCGTTCGTGGTCAGCCCCGAATCCCACGACCTCGCCTGGGTGCCGGTCGATCGCCTGACCGACTACACCCGCGAACCCTCGATGCTTCGTATGGCCGCGAAATGGCTTCGCCGCGGGAAGGATTGATCACAGGTTGCGCACACAGCGAAATCCTGCGTCATAGAATCCCTGGTTGCCGGGATGGTCGGAATCCCGCTCGGACACTCTCGCGTAATTGGCGTAGATACCCCAACTTCCTCCCCGGAGCACGCGCAAGGATCCGAATGCCGGTCCGGTTGGATCGTTGGTGGCGGCTACATCAGCATACGATGGGCTATACCAATCCCAACACCACTCCCATACGTTTCCAGCCACATCGAACAGGCCAAAATCGTTCGCGGCAAACGAGCCGACCGGGCTGGTAAACGGGTACCCGCCGGATGCGAATGCCGGATGAAAGCCGCTGGTTGATGCCATATCGTAGGCGTGTTGCACGGCACCATTCAGCCAATAGCTAAAATAGTTGGCTCGACCATGGTCAATGGTTGCGCTGTCGGACCAGGGAAACCGTTGACCGGTATGTCCCCCTCGCGCCGCGCGCTCCCACTCGGCTTCCGTTGGCAACCGGTAGCCGTTGGCCGACCAGTTGCACGTCACTGTCGGATCGATGCCGACCCGGTAGATGATTCCGGTTGATAGATAGCATGGCGCAAGCCCCTCCAGTTCGCTGCGGGCATTGCACCACTTAACCGCTTCGTACCAAGTGACCAGGCAGGCCGGATGATCGGCGGACTTGCCAAAGGCGTCGGTCGAGGTGATATCATATCCTAGCAGACCCGCCTGACCGGCAACGGAATCCCAACGAGCCTTGGTCACTTCGTGACGGTCCACCATGATTCCGCGAATGGATAGTTCGCGTACCGGCAACTCGTCGGAAGAAGCTTCCCCGATCGGCAGGTTGGTTGCGTGTCCCATGATGAATGTTCCGCCGGAAATGCTAATCATATCGGGAGGCAAGCTGGTACCGGTAGGGAACGATGCGACGATCCGGAAGTATGCGGAACCGTTGGATACCCCGACAGTCGTGCTGCGAGTTCCTGAACCGGTCGCGATCAAACCCGCCACGCCCGGAGGAGAGGACGTCATCCAAAGCCCACTGTTCAAATTGGTGCGCCAGTCAATCCGGTAAGCAATAGCGTTGGTTGTTTCCGTAAAATCGAGGCGACCCGACGATTGGAATGAGAGGATCACCATGTCTTGTCCGCACACCCGTTCCATGGGATGAAGCGACAATAGCGCGAGCAACCCGAAGTGTGCGGCGCGGCGAAAAAGGGACGTCATACCAACCTCTTGATGAAAGTATCGGCGATGTCGCCCATCAACGTCAAGCCATCCCGGATTTTACTCTTTCAAGTGCCGCTCCCCACCCGCTATGCTGCCCGCCCTATGACCTCGATGTCCTATACCAGCACGCGCGGGAAAACGCCGGCGATGGGGTTTGCCCGTGCGGTGATGACCGGGCTCGCGCCGGACGGCGGCCTGCTCGTGCCCGATTGTTTTCCCGATGTGCGCGACCGGCTTGCCCGCTGGTCGTCGCTGGCCTATGCCGATCTGGCGTTCGAGGTGATGCGGTTGTTCTCCGATCTGCCCGAGGCGGATCTCCGTGCGCTGGTCAACCGCAGCTACGCGACCTTCCGCCATCCTGAAGTAGCCCCGACCATCGCCGCCGGACCGGTCCACGTGCTCGAGCTCTTCCACGGTCCGACCCTCGCCTTCAAGGACATCGCGCTGCAATTCCTCAGCAACTTCTTCGAGTACCAGCTCGGTCGCGAGAACGGGCGGTTGAACATTGTCGGGGCGACCAGCGGCGACACCGGCAGCGCGGCGATCCACGGCGTGGCCGGGCGCGACCGCATGAACATCTTCATCATGCATCCGAAGGGCCGCGTCTCGCCGCTGCAGGAGCGCCAGATGACCTCGGTGCTCGACGCCAACGTCTTCAACATCGCGCTGGAGGGCACCTTCGACGACGGACAGCGGATCATGAAAACGCTGTTCGAGGACGTGCCATTTAAAGAGCAGTATGCGCTCGGCGCGATCAACTCGGTGAACTGGGCGCGCGTGCTGGCCCAGATCGTCTACTATTTTTACGCGGCGTTCGCGGTGATGAAGCGGACCGGTGCGGACCGTGTGCGGTTCGCCGTGCCGACCGGAAATTTCGGGGATGTGCTCGCCGGGTATTACGCCCAGCGCATGGGCCTGCCGGTGTCGCGGCTGGTACTCGCCACCAACGAGAACGACATCCTCGCCCGGTTCTTCACCCGCGGCGAATACAGCAAGGGCAGCGTCGTCCCGACGATCAGCCCGTCGATGGACATCCAGGTCGCGAGCAACTTCGAGCGCTACCTGTTCGAACGCGTCCAGCGCGATGCCGCCGCCTTGCGCGGGTTGATGGCCGGGTTTTCCGCCACCGGTTCGCTGACCGTGCCGCACGAGGCGGGGAAGCCGGTGGATCCTTTGTTCGCCGCCGGGGTAGGGCACACCGAGGCGACCATGGCGGTGATCCGCCGCTACTACCGCGAGCACGGCTATCTGCTCGATCCGCATACCGCGGTCGGCGTGCATGTCGCCGAGCAGCACCTCGATGCGAACGAGCCGATGATCTGCCTCGCCACCGCCCACCCGGCCAAGTTCCCGCAGGCCATCGCCGAGGCCCTCGGCGAGGACGTCGCGCGGCATCCCATCCTCGACGCACTGAAGGACGCGCCGACCCGCTGCGTGACCCTGCCCAACGACCTCGCGGCCATCCGCGCCTACATCGAAGAAAACGCACGCACCTGAACCGTGTCGGGTTCGCTTGACTTGACCCCCCGTTGCGTTACGTTTGCCCACCCATGAACCGTTGTACCCTGATCGCCATACCCCTGTTGGTGGCCGCGCTGACCGCCTGCGAGAACAAGCCGGACCGCTCGGTCCGCGCCTACCGCGAGGTGGCCCTGGTCGCCGACCACGCCGTTTCGCCTTCCGCGGCCGCTGCGATTCCGGCCGCCATGCCTTCAACTCCCGCCGCGAACCCGGCCATGCCTGCGGGTGCATCCGCCCCGATGAGCGGTGGCATGCCCGCCCTTCCGCCGGAGATGCAGACCCCCTCGCTGCCCCTCGCCTGGACCACTCCGGCGGGCTGGGAGGAGCAACCCGGTTCCGGCATGCGCATCGCCGCCTGGCGTGTCGAAGGACAGGAGTGCACGCTGATGTCCTTTCCCGGCGATGTCGGGGGCGACGAGGCGAACATCCGCCGCTGGCTCGGCCAGGTCGGCCACGGGGCGGACGCCGCCACCTTGTCCGCTTTTGTTGCGCAACCGGAGCGCCTGACCACCGGGAGCGGCCTCGAGGTGCGCTTCTTCGACCTGGGTGCGCTGCTGCCCCCCGGAGCCGCGCAGTCGGTGCTCGCCGCGATCATTCCGGCCGGTGACCAGTCGATCTTCCTCAAGCTGATGGGCGATGCCGAGGTCCTGCGCCGCCAGAAGGCCGCCTTCGCCTCCCTGTCCCGTTCGATCGCCCTCAAGCCGGAGGCTACCGCGCCATGACGGAAGTCCTTGCCCGCGCCTGGCAGTCGCGCCTCGTGCGCTGGATGTATTCCATCCCGCTCACCGTGGTCTGCCTGGTCCTGCTGATGATCCTGACCTTCTGGGGCACGTTGTACCAGGTCGAGAACGGCCTGTTCGCCGCGCAGGAGAAATTCTTTTCCTCCTGGTTCGTCTGGGTGTTCGGGGTCATCCCGTTCCCCGGCGCGAAATTCGTGCTCGGCCTGCTGATGATCAACCTGCTCGGCTATATGATCAACATCCTGGCCTTCCAGCCGCTGCGCCCGGGCATCGTGCTGATCCACAGCGGCCTGCTCGTCATGCTGATCGGCGGTGCGATCACGCACTACTACGGCGAGGAGACCTTCCTGTCGCTCTGGGAAGGCGAAACCGCGAACATGTCCAGCGCCTACTATGAATGGGAACTCGCGGTGTGGACCCGCGACGGCGTGATGCGCGACGTGCTGGCCATCGACACCCGCGGCCTCGAGGCCGGCGAGCAACTCGCCTTTGCCCCGACCCCGATCACCGTTGATGTGGAGACCTACCACCCGAATGCGCGTGCCTATCAGACGCGGGACGGATCGACCCCCTACCTGTCCTCGCTCAAGATCAGCCGCATCGAGGCCGCCCCGCTCGACAAGGAGCCGACCCGCAACATCCCCGCCGGCGTGTTCGTGGTCAACGCCCCCGGTCTCGACGAGCCGAAGCGCGTCCTGCTGTTCGGCGATGACACCGCGCCGCTGATCATCCCGGTCGGCGATGCCGAGTACGCCATCGGCCTGCGCCAGCGCCGCAGCCCGCTTCCGCTGGCCATCAAGCTGATCGACTTCAAGAAGCAGAAACATCCCGGCACCGAGATCGCCCGCAGCTTTTCGAGCCTCGTCGAGGTCACCGCCGACGGCATCACCCGCGAACTGACCATCTCGATGAACAAGCCGCTGCGCCACCGCGGCTACACCCTCTACCAGCAATCGTACCGCGAAACCCCCGACGGCAAGGAGTCCTCGACCTTCGCCGTCACCCACAACTACGGCCGCCTGCTCCCCTACGTGTCCACCGCCATGGTCGTGATCGGCATGATCGTGCACTTCGTGGTCATGCTGATCAAACACGCGCGCCGCCAGAGCAAGGCGCGCGCCGCGGAGGCCGTGTCATGATGCCGCTGCTTCGATCCCTCCTGGTGTTGCTGTGCTGCCTTGCCCCGTGGGTCGCGCGCGGCCAGTCGGTCTCGGTGGATAGCCTGGCCGGCCTGCCGGTGCTCGAGGGCGGCCGCGTGATGCCGCTCGACACCTATGCGCGGCTCAAGCTGCTGCAATTCTCCGGCAAGTCCACCATCGCGGGCGAGTCCGCCCTGTCGTGGTTCGCCCGCCTCGCCTTCGCCCCGGAAACGGTGGAAACCCAGCGCGTGTTCATGATCAACCATCCCGAAGTGACCGAGGCCCTCGGCATCGATCCCGGCGAGCGCCGGTGGTTCAGCTTCGCCGAGATGCACACCGGCATTGGCAAGTTGCACGAGATGGCCGCCAAGGCGTTCGAGATCGCCGATGAGGAGCGGTCCCCGGTCGAGAAGGAAATCCTGCGGGTGTACCACAACATCACCCAGTACGCCGAATTGAGCCAGGCCTTCCTGTTCGCCCTGCCGCACCGCGACTTCGCGGTCACCAACCCGGTGATCAACGAGAAGCTCGGCCTGCCTCCCGCCGAGCAGGGTTATTCGTTTCTCGACATCTTCCTGCGCGGTTTCCGCCTGGCCGAGCTGATGCAGGGGGTCGAGGCGCTGAAGATGAGCGAACTCGACGAAGTGCAGCGCGAAGCGCTCCGCCTGTCCGCCGCGCTGTTCCAGTGGAGCCAGCACCACCGGGCCCTGCCCGTCGCGATGATCCCGCTGCACGGCCACGGTTCCGAGGAATGGGTGAGCCCGTGGGATGTGCTCGCCCTCGGCATCAACACGCCGGAAGTGCGCCAGGAAGTTGCCCACCTGCAGGATGTGGTGCGGCACTACGCCGCCGGC
This sequence comes from uncultured Verrucomicrobiota bacterium, assembly GCA_937872895.1. Lineage (GTDB taxonomy): Bacteria > Verrucomicrobiota > Kiritimatiellia > CAIVKH01 > CAIVKH01 > CALMUP01. The sequence continues at coordinate 81,904 of CALMUP010000003.1, read as the reverse complement.
CAACAGCTCGAGTTCGATCTGGCCGCGCACACCTTCGAGCGCTCGGTGCTGCGCCGCGCCCACGATAGCCGGGGCGTACGCCACCTCGACCTCGAGTTGCTCTACAACCAATGGGACACCTTCTACCGGGCCAAGCTGTTCTACGGCCTCGCCTTCCTGCTCGGCATGGTGGGCATTCTCACCGACTGGAAAGGCCTGCGCTACCTCGCCGTCGGATCGGTGCTGGTCGCGCTGCTCCCGCACACCCTCGGCATCATCTGGCGCATGATGATCATGGGCCGCCCGCCAATGACCAACCTCTACGCGACGTTCCTCTTCGTGGCCTGGGTCACCGTCGTGCTCGGCTTGTGTATCGAATGGTTCCAGCGCAACAACCTCGGCACGATCCTCGCCGGTATCGGCGGGTTGATCCAGTTGATGGTGGCCGCACGCTTCTCCTCGCAAGGCGATACCCTCGGCGTGGTCGTCGCGGTGCTCGACTCGAACTTCTGGCTGGCCACCCACGTCGTCACCATCACCATCGGCTACGCCGGTTGCGTGGCGGCGGGCATCGCCGGCCACGTGTACCTGATCCAGAACATCTTCCGCCCGTCGGAGCATCCGTCGCTGCGCGCAACGACCAAGGCGATCTACGGGTTGCTCGCCTTCGGGCTGATCTTCTCGTTCCTCGGCACGATGCTGGGCGGTGTGTGGGCCGACCAGTCGTGGGGCCGCTTCTGGGGCTGGGATCCGAAGGAGAACGGCGCGCTGCTGATCGTGCTGTGGTGTTCGATCCTGTTCCACGCCCGGCTGGCCAACCTGATCGGTCCGCGCGGCATGGCCCACGGCAGCGTGTTCGGGGTGATCATCGTGATCTTCGCCTGGCTCGGGGTGAACCTGCTCGGCGTCGGCCTGCACTCCTACGGCTTCACCTCCGGCCTCGCCCGCGGCATGTGGATCAGCATCGGGTTCGAGCTGCTGTTCATGGCGGTCACCGCATTGCTGGCGAAACGCACCCCGGCGCTTGCCTGATCCGCGCCGATCGGCGAGAGTACACCCATGCAATCCCTCCGCATCGGCATCATCGGTCTCGGCAACATGGGTTCGTCCTACGCCGACCGGCTGGTCGCCGGCGAGGTGCCGGGCGCATCGCTCGCCGCCGTGGCCGACCCCCGTTTCGACCGCCTCGCCCGCTGGCCCGATGCCCGCGCCTTCGGGCACGGCGAGGCCTTGATCGCCGCACCCGATCTCGATGCCGTCATCATCGCCACCCCGCATTATGCCCACACCGATCTCGGGATCGCCGCGCTGGAGGCCGGCCTGCACGTCCTGGTGGACAAGCCGATTTCCGTGCACAAGCGCGATGCCGAACGCCTGCTCGCCGCGCACCGTCGTCCCGACCGGGTGTTCGCCGCGATGTTCAACCAGCGCACCGACGGATATTTCCTCAAGATCCGTTCCCTGATTCATAACGGCACCCTCGGCGCGATCCGGCGGATCCACTGGACCAGCACCCACTGGTTCCGCACCCAGGCTTACTACGACTCGAGCGCCTGGCGCGCCACCTGGGCCGGGGAGGGCGGGGGCGTGCTGCTCAACCAGGCCCCGCACCAGCTCGACATGCTCTGCTGGTTGTTCGGAAGCCCTGCGGCGGTGAACGGTTTCTGCGCGTTCGGCCGCTACCACGACATCGAGGTCGAGGACGATGTGACCGCGTACCTCGAATGGGCGGATGGCACCCACGGCGTGTTCATCACCGGCACCGGCGAGGCGCCCGGGACCAACCGGCTGGAGATCGCCGCTGAAAACGGTCGCCTCGTCCTCGAGCACGACCGGCTGGTGTTCCACCGCAACGAATCGCCCATGTCCGGCTTTTCCCGCACCACGCCGGAACTGTTCGCCGCGCCGAAGGTGGAGGTCGAGGTCTTCGAGGGACTCGACCACGGACCGCAGCACCTCGGTATCCTGCGGAACTTCGCTGCGGCCATCCGCGGCGAGGAACCGCTGATCGCCCCGGCGCAGGAAGGCCTCGCCTCGGTCGAACTCGCCAACGCCCTGCTGTTGTCCTCCTGGGAGAACCGCCGCGTCGCCTTGCCCCTCGATGCCGCGTTGTTCGCCCGCCACCTCGACGCGCAGATCGCCGCCTCCACGAACCAGAAGACGGTGCGCCCCGCCGATGCCGGCGACATGACGGGGTCCTTCCGGTGACCGCGCACCGCGACGGCATGACCTACGCGCCGCGCGGCAAACCCGCGCCGGTCTGCGCACCCGGCGACTGCGTGTTCGCCGCCGTCGCGCTCGACCACGGCCATATCTACGGCCAGACCAACGGCCTGCGCGAAGCCGGCGGCACCCTGCGCTGGGTGTACGATCCCGATCCGGAAAAAGCCGCCGCCTTCCAGCGCGCCTACCCCGAGGCGCAGGTGGCTCGTTCGCTCGACGAAGTGCTGGCCGATCCCGACGTGCGGCTCGTCGCCTCCGCCGCCGTGCCGAGCGAACGCGCCCCGCTCGGCCTGCGGGTCATGGCCGCCGGCAAGGACTACTTCACCGACAAGTCGCCCTTCACCACGCTCGCCCAGCTCGCCGAGGTCCGCCGCGCCGTCGCCGCCACCGGGCGCAAGTACCTCGTCTATTACAGCGAGCGGTTGCACAACGAGGCCGCGGTGTTCGCCGGCGACCTGATCGCCCGGGGCGCGATCGGCCGGGTCATCCACGTGCTCGGCCTCGGACCGCACCGCCTCAACGCCCCGTCGCGCCCGGCCTGGTTCTTCGACAAGGCGCGCTACGGCGGCATCCTCACCGACATCGGCAGCCACCAGTGCGAGCAGTTCCTGTATTACACCGGGGCCACGCACGGCCGTGTCACCGCCGCCCGCGTCGCGAACCACCACCATCCCGAACACCCCGGCCTCGAGGACTTCGGCGAAGCGATGGTCGTCGGCGACAACGGCGCCTCGTTTTATTTCCGCGTCGACTGGTTCACCCCCGACGGCTTGCGCACCTGGGGTGACGGACGAACGCTGATCCAGGGCACCGACGGATACCTCGAGCTTAGGAAATATGTCGACATCGCCACCGACCGCATGGGCGACCAGGTCTACCTCGTCGACCGCCACGGCGAGCGGCGGTTCGACGTCGCCGGCCAGGTCGGTTTCCCGTTCTTCGGCCGCCTGCTGCTCGATGTCCTCCACCGAACCGAAACCGCGATGACCCAGGACCACGCCTTCGCCGCCGCGGAAATCTCGATGACCGCCCAGGCCGTTGCCGAGCAAGCGGTTTCCATGTGAAGGAGCCTCATGCGGTAAAGCGTTTTTGGTTCACCCTTGCCGCCATTTCGTGTAAAGGGTATGGTGATGATCTGTGCGGGGATCCACGCCATGAATAGAAAAACAAGACATGCCTTTACCCTGGTCGAGTTGCTCGTGGTCATCACCATCATCGCCATTCTCGTGGCCCTGGTCGTGCCCACCATCACCTCGGCCCGGCAAAAAGCCAACACGGTGAAATGCCTGGCCCAGTTGCGCGAATGGGGCGGGGCGGTATCCGCGTTCCAAGGCGATAACGATGGATTGTTTCCCACCACCAACTGGTACGCCACCACGGCCGGTTATGTCGGACAAACCGCGCGGTGGCAGCCTGGCGGCACGCCGCCCCGTCCCGGCGACGGCAGCATCTACTCCTGCCCCAGTTCAACCGCGGCCGATTTCCCGGCCAATGCCCCGGTACGGGTCGGTTATGCCATGAACGACCAGATTTATGTCGCGAACCGCACGTCCGGCGCGATCGGGGTTCCGGCCTTGCGCCGCTCCCACCTCGCCCAGCCGACCCGTTTCATCGTGCTGTTCGACGCCAGGACGCCCACGGCCTACGGAGGCCAGAATGACCTGCTGTTCCGCCACGGCCGCACCAACACGGCAAACGCCCTGTTCGCCGACGGCAGCGTGATGTCCGTGACCAACCGTACATCCTCGCACGGCAAGACGCTGCTTTGGAATCCCGAGTCCGCGCTGTAGTCGCACGGACCGGCCGACGGCCCATGTCCGAACTTGTCAATCACCTGTCCCTCCCGCGGTCTACCCTTCGCCTCCGGGTTGGCGTACGGTGATGTTCCGTGCCGACGGCTTCTGCCCCGTGTCTTGCGGTGGCATGCCTTGGCCGGGAGGTGTTCATGAACGCGAAGAGGGGTGTCGGGTGGGTTGCTGTGTGGATGCTCGTGGTGGGGGCGGCTGCCGCGCAGCTGACCCCGGTGTCGGGCGGGGTTGTCGTGGTCGAGGCCGAACTGTTTTCCTCCGCGGTCAACCGGTCGGGGCATTCCTGGGTGATCACCAACCAGGTTCCGGGCTACTACGGCTCCGGGTATGTGCAGGCGCTCCCGAATACCGGGGCGAACTTCAATGCGACATGGACCAATACCAGCCCCGAACTGGTGTTCCCGGTCGGCTTTGCCACCTCGGGCACGCACTACGTCTGGTTGCGGGGGTATGCCGAGAACCTCAATGAGGATTCGGCGCATGTCGGGGTCAACGGCAGTCCCGCGGGCGCTTCAAACATGACCTGGCAGTTCACGTTGAATGCATGGACGTGGACCAATGCCACGGCATCCGGAGTGGCGACCATCGTGGTTCCGGCCGCCGGGTCGAACCGTGTGCATCTGTGGATGCGGGAGGACGGAGCGCGCATTGACCGGTTGGCCGTTGCGCAACGTCCGGATTTCCGCCCCATCGCCGGCGAGTCCTTTCACGTACCCGTCCTGGCCGATGCAAACCTCGGCGGAGAGGCGATGCGGCATCCGCCCGGTCCGGTGTTCACCACCACCGTGCTCCATGTGTACAGCGGCAACCAGGATACCGGGCCCGGGGGCAATCCCGGCAACCAGTTGCAGTCCGGCAGCATGGTGTATTACAAGGCCGCGACCGATTCGGTATGGCGGGCGACCGGCATGGTGTTCGTGGCGCAAGGACCGAGCGGCTTTGGCAGCATCAACAAGTATTACCGGGCGGTGCTGCCCGTGTCGTCGTTCCGGCCGGGCGATGCCATCCAGTATTACCTGCGCATCGCCTATGACACGCATTTGACCACGTTCCTGTATGGCAACGACCTCGTGTCCTTCAAGACCGATGTCGAGGAACTGGCCCGGCAGGATCCGTTCACGGTGGCCGTGCGCTGGTCCGACATGCCCGGAGGAGCGTTTGTGGAGATTACCAACACCATCGCGGAGGGCGAAGTCCGGGCAAGGGTGCAGATGGCGTCAGGTCACCTGGCCATCTCCGGTCCGGACCGGGCGGGGAACCCGCTTGCGCAAACCATCCAGTTTGATCCGATGGAAGTGGTGGCGGGCGGTGAAACCCTGCTGATCGGGGAAGTGCTGGGCGTGAACCCGGTCAGCAACGGGGTCGAGCTGGTGCAGCGGCTGGCGCAGACCTCGATCGTGTCGCGGATGGTGTTTACCGGCGAGGGTGTGGTGCAATACGAGGTGCTCCACTGGGGCGGCCTGCCGGTTGAGCGCACCGCGGTATCCGCCGTGTCGCCGGCATCGGAACGCGTGTACGGCTTCGGCGAGAAATTCAATGCGTTCGACCAGTCCGGCCGCAATATCCGCATCCTCACGTGGGATCCGCCGGGGGACAAGGGGGATCTGTCCTACAAGGTCGCGCCCTGGTTCGTAAGCACCCGCGGCTATGGCTTCCACCTGGAATCCTCGGCGGAAAGCTACTTCGATATGCGTTTTGCCGCCACCAACCGGTGGGCGTCGAGCAACCTTTTTCCGTCGCTTCGATTCCGCGTGGTGTACGGCCCCACGCTGACCAATGTCCTCGAACGCTACACGGCCTACACGGGACGGCCACAGGTTCCGCCGGCCTGGGCTTTTGCGCCGTGGATCTCGTCGGACATCTGGCGCACCGGCGGCGAGGTGCGCTTCCTGATCACCAAGCTGCGCGAACGCAACATCCCCGGTTCGGTGATCGTCTTCGACTCCCCGTGGGAGACCGCCTACAACGACTTCACCTGGAACATGACGCAGTTCGGGCTGGGCCAGACCAGCAACGTGCCGGGCGAGGCTCCGCAGAACTGGCCGGGATTCGCCTCGGTCGGCGACATGATGACCTTCATCCGTACGAACGGGTACAAGGTCATCTGCTGGATGACGCCCTTCATCAACACGAATTCCTTTGTCGAGCACACGGGTGAGTACGGACCCGGAGGCGTGCCCGGACAGAATACCGGGCGGGCCTCGAACTACAACGCCGCAGCCGCGGCGGGTTACTTCGTCCGCGCTTCGCCGGGAGGGCCGCCCCTCGTTTCGCCCTGGTGGAAAGGGCGTGGCAGTCCGGTGGATTTCACCAACCCGGATGCGCGCCTGTGGATCATGGCCCAGCTCAGCAACCTGGTCACCCAGAGCGGAGGGGTCATCGGTGGATTCAAGACCGATGACGGCGAAACCGGCACGTTCACCGACACGTTCATTCCGACCAGCGCGGTATACCATGATGGCCGGACCGGTGTGGAAATGCGCAACGGCTTTTCCATCGAATACCACCGGTCCATCTGGAACGTGCTCGGGACGAACGGCATCCTTTTTTCCCGCAGCGGCTTTACCGGGACCCACGCCTTTCCCGCCTACTGGGCGGGTGACAACGAGCCCAACTTCGGGGTGGCGAATGGTCTGCCCACCGCCATCGTGGCCGGTCAATCCGCGGCGATGAGCGGCTATTCCATCTGGAGCCACGACATCGGCGGCTACCAGGACGGCAACCACAGTTCCACGCCATCCAACCTGTTCATGCGATGGACGCAGTTCGGCGCCTTCTCGCCGCTGATGCAGATGCATCGCCAGGTTGGCACCGGCCGCCAGTTCCCATGGAGTTACGGACCGCAGGCCGAGAGCAACTACCACTTCTATGCGCACCTGCACACCGCCCTGTTCCCGTACCGGTACTCGTATGCCAAGGCTTCCCGTGAACGGGGGCTTCCGGTGATCCGACCCTTGGTCCTGCTGTATCCGGATGACCCCAACACCCACGGGATCAACCACACCTACCTGTTCGGGAATGAATTGCTGGTCGCGGTCATCATCACCAACCAGGCGGTGAGCCGGGACGTGTACCTGCCCGCGGGGGGCTGGCATGACTTCTGGAACAACGCCTATCATCCGGGAGGCCAGGTGATCACCTGGACCAACGCCGACCAGCGGTTGTTCCCGGTCTTTGTGCGCGCCGGTTCGATCGTGCCGATGCTTCCGACGAATGTGCAAACACTGCTGGGTCCGGAATACACCGGCCATGCGGGCATTCCCTCGATGGATGCTGCGTTGTCCTTCCGCGTCTATCCCGGACCGGCCGCCTCGTTCGAGGTGTACGATGGCGCACGCATGACCTGTGCCACCACCGGCACCGTGGTTTCGATGGTGCTGACGTCGCCACCGCGCCCCGTGGTGATCGAGGTGCTTGCCCCCGAACCGCATGGCGTGGAACGCGATGGCGTCCCCCTGCCGAAACGCGCGAATCCGGCGGCGCTGGCCTCGTCGGGTTTCGGCTGGGCCTACGACGGAACGGCACAACGCGTACTGATCCGCGAGGATGCGTTCAGCGGCGAGCGCCGGTATGACCTCGGCCCGGATAGCGCGGGCGATGGCATCACCGACGCATGGAGGCTTTTCCACTTTGGCAGCGCGGAGACCAATGCCATGTCCTGTGCCTCGTGTGATGCGGATCTGGACGGGATGACGAACCTTGAGGAATACCGGACCGGTACGGATCCGATGTCGGCGAATTCGCTGCTCGCGATCACCACATCCTCGGCCCACGTTGCCTCGAACGCGGCGAGCATCCTCGTGGCCTGGCCGGGGGTCGCGGGTTTGACGTACTCGCTGGGATGGAGCGATTCCCTCTCCAACCATTCCGCATGGATGTTTGTTCCGGGATCGTTCACCGGATCGGGTAGCGCGATCCTTTGGTACGACGACGGATCGCAGACCGGCACGGCGCCGGGTCAGTCACCCACCGGCCAGCGTTACTACCGGGTGCGTGTGCCCTGAACCGCCGCGCGCTGCCTCCATGCGGCGGGCGAGATGCCGTGGTGGGCCTTGAACACCCGGCAGAAATCGCTGGCGGAGGAGAACCCGCACGTGCGGACGATGGCCGCCTGCTTCTCCTCGCCACGTTCCAGGAGGTCGAGCGCGCGCTGCAGGCGCAGCTCCCGGAAAAAGGCGGTCGGCGGTTGCTGCTTCACGTCAAGGAAGAGTCGCCGCAGGTGGCGTGACGAGATGGCCACGGACGATGCCACCTCCTCCAGTGTGGGCCGGTGGGCGAGGTTCTCCAGGTACCAGGTGATGGCCGCCTCCACTTTGCGTACGGCGAAGTCCATGCGCGACTCCGCCGGGGCCGCGGCCACGCCGTCGTCGGGAAGCAGCAACGACAATTCAAGGAGAGCCTGCTCGAACAACAACAGGCTGCGGCCGGTCATTCGCTCGTAGTGCGGTTTTAGCTGGGTGGCGAGTTGCATGATCCGTTGGCACTGGGAGGCGGATACGGCGATCTCCACCACGCCGCGGTGCTCGGCCATCCGCTCAACCATCCGGGGTACGCGCGAAAAATGGAAGACCGCGACGGTGCACCCTTGGCTACCCCGGCCGGACCAGCCGTGGGCCAAGGTCGGCGCGATCAGCCAGAGTCGCCGGGCGTGAAGCGCTTCCGGCTGGTTGTCCTGCCGCACAAGCGCGCAGGATCCTTTCACCACGGCAAAGAACTCCCAGTTGGCGCGATGGTGAACATACATCGGATGGATGCCGAACCGTCGCTGGCCATGTCCGAGATAGCAAAGCATGTGCACATGGTACAATGACCGCAGGTCATCGTAAAGATGCCGGGCGGAGATCATGCCTGCGGCTCCCCGGGTTGACCATCCGGACCGTCGCAGGGGTGTTCTCTTGATGGTTGGCAAGCGGAAGCGCGGATGTCATCGTACCGATCTCCGGAAGCGGACCATGGTATCCAGCATCTTGAAAAAAGTAGTACTCGCCGCGGCGACCCCGTTGCTCGTATTCCTGGCGTCCGAGGGTGTACTCCGGGTGGGCGGCTGGTTCACGCCCGTGCGCTACCTGCTCGCGGAGGAGCAGGGCGGCGCGACCTATCTGCGCAGCAATCCCGCCTACGGACGCCTGTTCCTCAACCGGGTGGATGTCCCGAGGCCGAGCCCAATCTGGGTCCGCAAGGAAAGAACGCCGGGGGTGCGGCGTGTCGTGCTGCTGGGCGAGTCGGCCGCCGCCGGCTTTCCGCACGACGAGTTCAACCTCGCCCGCCTGCTCGAGCATCAATGGCTCAACCGGTTTCCGGATCAGCCGATCGAGGTGGTCAACGCCACGATGGTCGGGGTCAATTCCCACATCCTCCGCCACATGGCGAACGAAATGCGGCACCTCGATCCCGATGTCCTGATCCTGCTGGCCGGCCACAACGAGGCCATCGGTCCCTACGGTCCCGCCTCGGTATTCGGTCGCTTCCATGCCTCGCTTCCGCTGATCCGCGCCAACCTGTGGGTGCGCAACACCCGGGTCGGTCAGGCGCTGGCCGAACTCGCCCACCGGATCGTTTCCGGTGGACGGGAATGGCCCCGCTGGTCCGGCCTCGAGGAATTTTCCGGCGTGCGGCTGGCCGATCACGATCCGCGGCTCGATGTGATGGCCCGCCATGCCGCGGAGAATTTCCGCGACATCGTGCGCGCGGCCACCCGGAACGGGATCCGTGTGCTCGTGGCCGTGCCGCCGGTCAACCTGACCGACTGGCCACCGCTGGCATCTGCGGAGCCCACCTTGTCCGATGAACTCGCCGAAACGCACTGGGAACAGGGCGAACACGACCAGCTCACCAGCGCCTGGCAGGTTTACCGGATGGCCCGCGTTCGCGACCGGGGCGGTGATCTGGTCGGCGCGTGGCCGCTGTACCGCCGAGCCCTTTCTCTCGATCAAATCCGCTTTCGCGCCGACCACCGCATCCGTGAGGGCCTGCTTTCACTCAATCACACGTATTCTCCCGCCACGTTGCAGACCATCGACCTCGACCGGATGCTGCACGAGGACAACCCGCTGTTTATCACCGACCGCGAGTTTTTCTGCGAACATGTCCATTTCACCTTCGCCGGCCGTGCCTGGGTCACTGCGCGCCTGGCCGAGGCCCTCGGCACCCTCGAAGGCCTCGCCCCATCGTCCGTGCCCGCCTCCGGTGCGGCGACCGAGGTCTCCCGACTCGCCGAACAAACCTTGTTCACCGCCATGGACGAGGCCATCCTCTGGCGCTCGGTACGTGAACTGCTCAGCCTCGACGTCTTTACGCGCCAACCCGAATTCGAACAACGCCGCGACGACATCGTTTCGCACCTGTCTGGCCTATCCACACCCATGCGCGAGCAACAGACCGTTGCCTACCTCCAGGCCCGTTATCAGGCCGCAGCCGCCCTCGGCCGCCGGGATCCGATGCTTCACGCCATCGCCGGTCGCCATTTCCTCGATGTCCGCGCCTACCCGGCCGCCCTCGAAGCATTTCGTCGGGCCTTGGAAGACCTGCCCACCTATGCCAATGCCCGCACCTCGCTCGCACAAACCTATATGGCCATGCGGTCCTTCGTGTTGGCGGAAGAGCAACTGTCGATGGTCAAGGATGATGCGAAAGATTCGCCCCTGTTGATGATCCTGCGCGGCGAACTCTATGCCCGGACCCACCGGCTCGAACAGGCCCGCCACGAACTTGAGCACGCCTACCAACTCGTGCCCGGCCATTACAACCTGTTGGTGAACCTCGGTACCGTCTACATGCTCCAGGGCGAGGAACGTCTTGCCATGGAACGATTTAAGGAGTGTGTTCACATCGACCCCAACGATCCGGTGGTCCTGAACAACCTCGCGTGGTTGATGGCCACATCGGATGTCGCCACCGATCAAGAACGGGCCGAATCCCTCCTGTTGACGCGCCGACTTCTGATACTAGCTCCTGATTTCCAACGGTTTAAGGCAGCCCACGCGCTGGCCCTCGCCGCCAATGGCCAAGTCGAGCAAGCCCTCGAGCCCGCCCAGGCCGGTTTGGCTGCCCTGATCGCCGTTGGCGACGAAACGACCGCCCGCCAATTCCTTCAACATCTCGCCCGTTTTGGCATCGCGCCACCCGAGCCGATCCCCACGCTGTTAAAACGTTAAACAAACACTTGCCTCACGCCCGGCTATTATTAGCTTAACACCTGGCGCGCGATGCATTATCTTTTTGCGTTGGGTCAATGGGTTTTTTCGCCAAAGCCACAACCGTCGGGTGACGTGCTGGAGTACGTCGACTCCTCTGGTGATGGCTCCGTGATGGCTCGGTTTACTGCGGATGAGGGAGTCCTAGATTAAAAGCTTATGAGTTCAAGGCATCGACACATGGCGCGGGTGTTGGCTCGCGTACCGTTTCATCGCAACGGGACTTCGCGTCCGGTTGATCGAACAGCCCATGCCCCCGCGTGGTGGGTGGCGTTGGTTTGTTTCGGCCTGATGGCGGGGTCTGCCCACGCCACGCTGGTGGACTGGCGCGACAACGCCGCCAACGGCAACTGGGACAACGGCGATTGCGCGGAAATCGGCGAGCCCGCCTCGCAGTGGTGGTACGATGGCTGGTCGCCGAACCGCGCCCGCAACGAACCCGATTGCTTCGGCTACCGCCATCTCCGCTTCAACAACAACCACCAGACGACCATGACCCTGAATGGCCGCTGGTACGACGCGAATGCCGTCAATTTCGGTTCGGGTGCCACCACCGCCCGCACCATGGGTTCCAACGGCCTGGATCTGCGCAGTGCGAACAACGGTATCACCAACAACAGTACCGCGAACCACACGTGGAATTCGTCGATCGCCTTTAATGCCACCCCGATCCACTTCCGCCTGAACAGCGGTAACCTGACCTTCAACGGGTCGATCTTCTTCAAGGCCAACTTCCTCGAAGTCTGGGGCGATGGCTGGCACACCCTGAACCTGAACGGTGTGTTGAACCGCGACGGAGGCGACGGCGGTCTGGCCGTGAAGGCGAACACGCTGGTGATCGTCACCAACAACAACACCATCACCGGCGATATGTGGGCGGAAAAGGGTACGATCCGCCTCGGCGGCAACACGAACGCGATGGGCAACGGCCGGTCGATCAGTGTCGGCACCAACGCCATCGTCGAGCTGAGCTACTCCGGTGGCGAAATCCTCCGCACCAACACCTGGTTCGTCTATGGCACCGGCACCAACGGGTCCGGCGCGATCCGCAAGACCTCCGGTTCCGGCAACGTGACCATCCCCGGCCGCATCGTGGTGAACCAGGATACGGTGATCCGCTCCGACGGCGGCAGCCTGATCGTCAGCAACGTGATCAGCGGCACCCCGGTGATCACCAAGCTTGGCTCCGGTACGCTGGAGCTTGCCTCCAACAACACCTATTCCGGCAAGACCCACATCAGCAACGGCGTGGTGGTCATCACCGCCAACGACGGCCTCGGCACCTCGGCCGGTGACACCACCGTCATCTCCGGCGGCGCCCTCGAAGTGCGTGGCGTGACCTCCGGCGAACCGCTGGTCCTGAACGGCCACGGCGTGAGCGGCACCGGCGCGGTGTACAACGACCTGACCACCGCTGCGGCAACCCTCAGCGCCGGCGTGACGTTGAATGCGGACAGCGCCATCGGCGGTGCCGGCCAGCTCACCTTGAGCGGCGCGATCGGCGGCTCCGGCCAGTTCACCAAGACCGGCTCCGGCACCAACATCGTCTCCGGCAACAATACCTTCACCGGCGTAGCCATCGTCAGCAACGGCATCCTCCGCGTAACCCACACCAACGGCCTCGGCACCACCGCCGGCGGCACCTTCGTGCGAAGCGGCGGCGCGGTGGAGTGGGCGGTCTCCAGCGGCTTTCCGGCCGAGAACTTCACCCTCGCCGGATCCGGCGTGACCAACGGCGGCGCGTTGCGCCACACCGCTACCGGCACCTCCACGCTGCGCGGCAACATCAACCTCGACGACCATGCCACCTTCTCCAGCTCCGCCGGCACGCTGAACCTCGCCGGTTTCCTCAACCTGTCGAACCGCACCCTGACCCTCGACCACAGCAGCTCGATCTCGATGGCGTCCGGATCCTCGATCAGCAACGCAACCCTGACCACCGGCTCGGGCGCCATCGTGAAGAATGGCACCGGTATCTTCACGTTGCGCCCGAGCAGCGACCTGACCGGCAGCATCACCGTCAACGGCGGCGAACTGCGCATCGGCCCGAACGCCTCCGGCTCCGGCCTCGTCGCCGGCGGCACCCTGACCCTGAATGACGGAACGAAACTGAGCAGCGATGGCAGCGCCGGTCGCACCATCGCCAAGAACGTCGTGATCGGCGGTAATATCGGCCTCGCCGAGAACAGCGGCGGCAACCTCTCGTTCAGCGGCACGGTGGACCTCGGCGGCTCCGTCCGCATCATCACCAACTCGGCCAGTGTCGGTTTCATGGGCGTCGTATCCGGCACCGGCGGCGGCATCACCAAACGCGGATCGGGTACCCTCACCAACGGCGTGGCCAGCACCTACACCGGCGCGACCACCATTGAAGAAGGCACCCTGTACCTGTCCGGCTCGCTGCTGAACTCCGCCGTGACCATCTCCACCGGAGGCACGCTGCGCAGCAACAGCGGCACCGGCTTCGGCGACCTGACCGTCCGCGGCCTCGCCGATCCCGGCGGCAACGGCACCAACCTGGTCAGCTCCATCCTCGCCATTTCGCTGAACCTCGGCCAGAACGGCAAGATGATCTTCGACATCAACAACGTCACCGGCTCCCCCGGCTCCCAGTGGGACCGCTTCCTCGTCAATAGCGGCGGCGGCACCATCACCATCGGCGCGACCTCCGGCAACAAGTTCACCATCCGCGTGACCGGCAACCCGACCGGATGGGATAACACCCAGTCGTATTCGTGGATGTTCGCCGACGGCGGCACGATGGTGAGCTTCGCGAGCGACCGCTTCGCCGTGGAAGTGGACAGCAGCTTCCCCTCGCTGGGCGGCGGCACCTTTGCCGTGACCAACAGCGGCGGCGACCTGTTCCTCTCGTTCACCCCGGCCGGCGGTCCCGATATCGAAGCCCGCGGCAACGGCGCGGCCATCGTCAGCGGCGACACCACCCCGTCCCTGACCGACCACACCGACTTCGGCGACGTGCTGACCACCGGCGGCACCCTGACCCGCACCTACACCTTCACCAACGCCGGCGTCGCCTCCGTCGGCCTCGGCAACATCTCCTTCTCCGGCGGCAACGCCGGCGACTTCACCGTGGTGAACCAGCTTCCCGACAGCCTTGCCGCCGGCGGCACCACCAACATCCAGATCACTTTCGATCCCTCGGCCGACGGCACCCGCAGCACCACCCTGACCTTCACCAACACCGTCACCGGCAAGACCCCCTACACCTTCACCATCCAAGGTACCGGCGTCACCCGCAATATCGACGTGCGCGGCAACGGCAACACCATCGCCGACGGCGACACCACCCCGAGCACCTCCGACCACACCGACTTCGGTTCCGTCGGCATCACCGGCGATTCGCTCGTCCGCACCTACACCATCACCAACACCGGCAACCGCGAAGTCGGCCTTGGCACCGTCTCGATCAGCGGCACCCATGCCGCCGACTACTCCGTCACCACCCAGCCCCCCGACAGTCTCGCCGCCGGTGGTACCACCACCTTCCAGGTGACCTTCGATCCCTCCGCCGGCGGCCTGCGCTCCGCCTCGCTCAGCTTCACCAACACCACCAGCACCGGCAAGTCGCCCTACAACTTCGACATCCAGGGCACCGGCGCAGGCAGCGGTATCTCGAACTTCCCGACCACGCTGGCCTTCTCCTCGGTGCTCGGCTCGCTCCCGTCTCCGTCGTTCCAGGCCTTCGGCATCACCAACGTCGGCCTCGGCACGATGACCTACAGCCTGACCACCAACGCGAACTGGCTGCGCCTGAGCAACAACACTTTCACCGCTGCCGCCGGCGCGGGCAACGTCCACACCGCCCATGTCCAACTCGTCACCGGCATCGCCGCCGGCACGTCGAACGCCACCATCACCATCACCGGCGATGCCAACACCACCAACAGCCCGAAGACCATCAGCGTCACCTGGACGATCAGCGCGATCCCCAGCCCAAGTGCGGTATCCGTGCAGGGTGATGGTCCTGAATTTACCCGGCTGTTCTGGACCAAGGATGCCTCGTACGACGTGATGATCGTGCACCGCGCGACCAACGCGCCTTCGGTCCCGGCCAACAACACCGCCTACAATGTCGGCGACGCCGTCGGCTCCGACGGATCACGCGTGATCTATAAAGGTGCCGCCGCCAACTTCGAGCACGTCGTCGTACCGGGAACGACCAACCACTACGCCTTCTATTCGATCAACAACAACTTCTACTCGCCGGGTGTGGCTGGTTCCTCGGCCAATCCCGTCTATGCCGGGAACGTGATCGTCGAAAGCTTTGCCTACACCAACGCCCAGACCATGGCCTCGAAGTCGGGTGGATTTGGATGGACCAACAACTGGTCCGTGGTCCCCACCTACAACGACTACACCGTCATCACCCAGCAGTTCACCGCCATCTCCGGCCACCCCGGACAATCCGGCAACAGCATCACCGGCAGCGCCGCCCGCATTATCCGTGAATTCAATGCCGTCACCAACGGCAAGCTGTTCGCCATGTATATGATGCGAACCGACAACGGTGGCGGCAGCCAGTTCGCCGGGTTGAGCTTCTTCAACAATGACACGGAAATTAAGTTTTTCGGCGAAGGGTTCTCGCAGGTCAATCAATTGACCGTGGGTAGCGCCAGTGGCCGTGCCCTCGCCAACAACACCGATTACACGATCATCGCCATGTTCGATTTCGCCGCCGGCCAGGCCCGCGCCGTGCTGTACACCAATGCGACCGAATCGATTCCCGCCATTGAACCGGTCTCCTGGCATGTATCGGAAGCCGGATCCGCCACCCGGATCAACCGCATCCGCCTCGCTTCGAATGTCGGCGCCCGGTGGGATGAAGTGCGCATCGCAACGAACTATTACGACCTGCTCGGCATCCAGCCACCCGGTCCCGGCCTGTCCGTCGGCCCCTCGAACCAGACCGTCACCCTGATGAAGGGCAACTCCGCCGAGGTTACGTTCGGGGTGACCAACAACGGCGGCGCGGACCTGATCTACACGAACTACATCACCTACGGAACAGGTTCCGGTTGGTTGTCCGTCGCGCCTTCCAGTGCCACGGTGGTGGGCGGCGATACCCGCCTCAACACCGGGACGGTAAGCGCCGTGGGACTATCCGCCGGCACCTACTACGCCACCAACCGCGTGGATGGCAACCAGACCAACGCCGCATCCTTCATCTCGTTTGATGTGACCGTGACCAATATTCCTGCGCCGACCTCGGTCTCTGCAGTCGGCGACGGACCGGAAATGGTTCGCATCTACTCCACCGCGCCATCGGGCCTCAATGTGCTGATCGTACATCGTGACGGCCAGGCACCCTCGGCCGATCCGGTCGATAACACCCCCTATGCCTTGGGTGCGACTATCGGTGGTGGCACCGTCATCTATGTTGGTGGCAATGCCATGCACGAACAGGTGGTCGCGGCCGGCTCGACCAACTTCTACCGCCTCTACAGCATCAACAACGACCACTACTCCCCGATGGTGGCGGCGTCGGTTACCACGATCACCTACCGCGTTGGGGAAATCGTCGAAAACTTCTCCTACACCAACAATGCCACCCTCGGGTCCAGCCACTCCGGCGGTCAAGGCTGGTCGGGCGCTTGGAGCATCGGCTCAGGCACCTGGATCGTGAAGACCAACGGCGGGCCGGTGAACTTTACCGACAAGCCGAACTATCCGAACAACGCCGCCAACCGCATCCGGCTGAACAACCCCGGCAATGGCAATTCCGCCGCCGCAACGCGCAACTTCGCCGCGCCGGTTACCAATGGCACGATCTATGTCGCCGCCCACATGGCCTTCGAGTTTCAGGGTGCGGACAAGTGGCAAGGTATCAATTTCCTGTCGAACGGCAACGTCCGCGCCTTCTTCGGTGAAGTGGGACACGACGACAAGAGGTTGGGCTTGTCCAGCTTCGGCAGCAGCAACGTGACCGCCTCGTACAATTTCAACGATTTCGCCACCAGCACGAACAATACCTACCTCGTCGTCGGTGCATACAACTTCGACACCCGCGAACTGAAGGTTGCCGCCTTCTACCGCACCACCACCGTCCCGACGAGTGAGCCGACCACCTGGGATGCCTACGGAACCGTGCCCGCCAACTACATCAACAGCATCGATGGCATCCGCTTGTCCGCCGGCAGCAGCGGTTCCGGAACCCTCGGCGATGCCTATTACGATGAAGTCCGTGTCGCTACCACCTGGGCCGGCTTGCTCGGCTTGAGCCAACCCTCGGCCACCAGCTACGCGATCAACCAGGGTACCAACGTGACCGACGGCCAGATCGTGAGCGGTGCCTTCACCGTGCGCTACGATTTCTATGACAGCGCCGGCATGAGCAACTCGGCCAGCATCCCGAACTTCGACCTCGTGAACCCGAGCAACGTGGTCATCCTGACCAACCAGGTCTTCGCCAACGTAACCTACTCCGACGCCGGACGCGTCCAGCGCGCCTCGAACACCACCCATACCGGCGCCTCCGGCTCGGCCGTGGTGCTCGGCGTCTACACCTCGCGCTGGACCGCGATCAACTCGAACGGCGTGACCATCACCGACTCGACCACACTTTCGAACGGCACCGTGAACACGTTCACCGTGATTGACGATGATACGGGCTTCCCGGTGGTCTCCGGCCTGCGCTTCGCCGGTGGCACCAGCCTGACCGATGGACAACTTTTCGCCGGCGGCTGGTCCTTCACCGGACTCGTGCAGGACACCGGCAGCGGAATCGACGCCGATGGCACTCCCGGTAGCGATCCGTTCCCCCCGCACTTCGATATCCTCAACCCGACCGGCACCGAGGCCATCAACAACGCGACCTTTACCACCACGCCGTCCGACGGCGCCGGCCTCGCCTCCGCCGCCCCGCTGGCCCGCTCCGCTGCCGCCATCGCCGCCGGAGATATCAGCCTCGGAACCTGGACCGCACGCGTGTATGTTGCCGACAACGACAATGACCGCACCGATGACCGCCTGACCACCATCGAACACCAGGCATTCACCGTGACCGACGACGACACCACCGGCCCCGTCCACTCCGGGTTCACCGGCCGCGGCCGCACCCTCTCCGGCGGCACCTACACCAACACCGAACTCGGTTCCGGCCTCGTCGTTACCGGCCTCGTGACCGATGCCCAGAGCGGCGTCTACGGCGGCACCAGTAACCGCTGGACCCTGTTCCGCAACAACGCCTCCATCAACAGCGGCGCCTTCACCGCGCTGTTCGCCGACGGCACCGCGGTCAGCAGCAATGGACAGCTTACCGTCACCATCGCCTCCGGCGACGTCTCCGCCTCCGGCAGCTACACCCTGCGCGTGTTCAGCGTGAACTACGACATCGACCGCGCCGGTGACAGCGAATCCACCTCCACCGACATCGAATTCACGGTCGTTGCCGCCCTCGAGGACCTCGACCTGTTCGGCAACAACGTGCTGATCCCCGACGGCGATACCACCCCGACCCTCGCCGACCACACCGATTTCGGCGACGTGCTCATCGACGGCGGAACCCTGACCCGCACCTACACCATCACCAACAGCGGCGCCGCCGTGCTCGGCATCGGCAACGTCACCACCAACGCCGGCGGCAACCCGACCAACTTCATCGTCACCGTCCAGCCCGCCGCCTCGCTGGCCATCGGCGCGACCACCACCTTCCAGGTGCAGTTCAACCCGTCGACCTCCGGCACCGCCTTCGCCGACATCCAGTTCACCAGCACCGTCGCCAGCGCGAAGAATCCCTACACCTTCCGCGTCCAGGGCACCGGCACCTTTGTGGAGATCGCCGTGACCGTCTCCGGCGTCTCCATTGCCGATGGCTCGGCCTCCCCGAGCACCGCCAACGGCACCGACTTCGGTTCGGTTGGCGTCAACGGCGCGACCTCGAACATCACTTACACCATCACCAACTCGGGCAACCGTGCGATGTCCCTCGGCACCGTGACCACCTCCGGCACCCACGCCGCCGACTTCATTGTCACCGCCCAGCCGGCCTCGACCCTGAACCCGAGCAATACCACCACCTTCACCGTCCAGTTCAATCCGTCGGCGGCCGGCCTGCGCTCCGCCGCGCTGAGCTTCTCCACCACGGATGACGCCTTCGAGGACGGCCTGACCGAGAACCCGTTCAACTTCAGCATCCAGGGGACCGGCGCCGGTAGCGGCATCTCGAACTTCCCGACCACGCTGGCCTTCTCCTCCGTGCTCGGCTCGCTGCCGTCGCCGTCCTTCCAGGCCTTTGCGGTCACCAACGTCGGCCTCGGCTCGATGACCTATACCCTCGCCACCAACGCGAACTGGCTGCGCCTGAGCAACAACACCTTCACCGCCGCCGCCGGCGCGGGCAACGTCCACACCGCCCATGTCCAACTCGTTTCCGGCATCTCCCCCGGCACCTCGAACGCCACCATCACGATCACCGGCGACAGCGCCACCACCAACAGCCCGAAGACCGTCAGCGTCTCGTGGACGATCTCCGCCATTCCCGCTCCCTCCGCCCAGACGGCCACGCCGGACGGTCGCGAACTGGTCCGCCTGGCCTGGACCAAGGATGCCGGTTACAATGTCATGATCATCCACCGGCAGACGAACGCACCGACCGTGCCGACCAACGGCACAACCTATTCCGCCGGCTATACCTTCGGCGATGGTTCGCGCGTCATCCTCTACAACAGCGGCGCCGCCAGCCTTGACCACGTCGTCCAGCCCGGCTCGGAGAACCTGTATGCCTTCTACTCGATCAACAACGATCACTACTCCGCCGTGGTCAGCGCCGGAGCGACGACGCTGGTGTACCAGACCGGCGAACTCGTCGAGCAGTTCGGTTATACCAATTCCGTCGGCCTGCAGGGCCTCGGTGGCGGACAAGGCTGGACCAATGCGTGGACCATCAGCGTGCCCCGCACGAATACCGACGCCGTGATCAACTCGGGCAACTTCTCAACCTTCCAACCCTTCTGGCCCACCGAGAACGGAAACCGCCTGTTGCTCGCCACCACCAGCTCGGTTACCTATGCCGCTTTCCGCGGGTTCCCCTCGGTCAGCACCGGCTCGATCTACGTCGCCGCCCTCTACCGTCGCCAATTCAACGAAGGTGCCGACGGCAAGTTCTCCGGTATCAGTTTCATGAATGGCAGCACCGAAATCGCCTTCGTCGGTGAACCCGGCGGCTCGGGCAACGACGACCGCTTCGGTGTGGACGCGGGCGGATCCCCGGTGACCTCCGGCGGGAATGATTCGTTCCCGGCCGGTGTCGATCGCCTGATCATCGGCCGTTACGATTTCGCCTCCGGCACGATGAACGGTATCTTCTACAATAGCGGTGATGCTGTTCCCTCGACGGAACCCAGTTTCACCGTGAGTGTTTCCGGGACCCCCGCCGCCCAGATTACCGGCATACGCCTCGCGTCGGGCGCCTCATCGGGCTGGAACGGCGAAACCTACTTTGACGAGGTCCGCGTCGCCCAGTCGTGGGCAGACCTGCTCCGCCTGACCCGCCCCGTGGCATCCAGCTACGCCATCAACGGCGGCAGCAACGTGACCGATGCTCAGGTCGCCTCCGGCGCCTATCCGTTTGTCTTCACCTTCTATGACAGTGCCGGCATCTCAAACACCGCGAGCCTGCCGAGCTTTGACATCTGGAACTCCGCCGGCACGCGCATCCTGACCAACCAGGCCTTTGCCAACAACACCTTCAGCGATGCCGGCCGCGTGCTGCTCAGCTCGAACGCCACCCACGCCGGTGCCGTCGCCGCCTCGGTGACCCTCGGCACCTACACCTCGCGCTGGACCGCCGCGAACTCGAACGGCGTGCTGACCTCCAATTCCGACAGCCTGTCCAACGGCACCAAGACCGTGTTTACCGTCGTGGACGACGACACCACGCCGCCGGTCATCGGCACCTTCATCGGCCAGGGCCGCGCTCTCAGCGGTGCCGTGTACACCAACAACGAATTCACCGGCGGCTTCTGGGTCACCGGCACCGTCACCGATGCCTTCAGCGGCCTGTTCGCCAACAGCAACACCTTCGTGCTGACCCGTGACGGCTCGGCAGTGAGCAGTGGCGTGTTCGCGGTGAACTTCGCCAACGGCGGCGCCACCGCCGGTGGCCTGGTCAGCAACAACTTCCCGCTGGCCACGATGGTCGCCGGTGCCTACACCCTGACCGTTTTCGCCGTCGATTACGACATCGACCGCACCGACGACTCGTTGCGCAGCACCAACGTGATCTCGTTCTCGGTGGTCGAGCCCCCGTCCGCCCCCGGCCTGGCCGTCGGTCCGCTGACCCTTTCGTACACCGCCATGCTCGGCAGCAACCCCGACGTGCTCTCCACCTTCAACGTGACCAACGTCGGTTCGGCCGGAACACTGATCTACACGAACTTCCAGACCTACGGCACCGGCGCCACCGGCTGGTTCGCCGCGAACCCGACCAACAACAGCCTCGGCATCACCGGCGTGCGTATCCACACCGGCCACGTCGCCTCCGCCACGTTCACCGCCACCGGCACCTACACCGCGACCAACCGCGTGGCCGGCAACCAGACCAATGCCGCGCAGGAAATCGTCGTGACCCTCGTCGTCACCGCCATCCCGCCGCCCACCGTGGTCAGCGCGACCCCGTCCGGCGCCGAGTTTGTGCGCGTGGATGTGACCGAACCGTCCGGCCGCCAGATCCTCATTGTCAGCCGCCAGACCAACGCCCCGAGCGCCGACCCGACCCAGGGCATCGCCTACAACCTCGGCGACACCCTCGGCGGCGGCCGCGTCGTGTACAAGGGCTCCGCCTCGTTCTTTGAACAGGTCGTGCAGCCCGGCAGCACCAACTTCTACAACGTGTACACGATCAACAACGACCGCTACTCCGCCGTCACCACCGTCGGTGCCACCACCACCGTCTATGGCGCCGGCGTGATCATCGAGCCGTTCTCCTATACCAACAACGCCTCGCTGTCCGGCGTGAACGGCGGCATCGGCTGGACCAACGCCTGGACCGTGTCGTCCGGCGGTTACGGCTTCTCGACCTCCCTGTTCTCCGCCATCACCGGCTATCCGGCCGACGCCGGCAACGTGGTGACCGGAACCAGCTCCTCCGCCTACCGCGAATTCGCCGAGTACACCAGCGGCAAGCTGTACGTGTCCTACAAGTTCCGCGTGAGCAACGGCTCGGGCTACGCCGGCCTCAGCTTCTTCAACAACGGGGTCGAGCAGATCTTCTACGGTGAACGCGGCGGTGCCACCAACGTCAACATGTTCGCCGTCGATGGCGGCAGCCTGAACGTCCAGAACGGCGGCACGCTGGCCAATGATACGGATTACACGATCATCGGCATGTACGACTTCGACAACGACATCGCCCGCGGCTGGATCTTCACCAACGCGACCCAGAGCATCCCGTCGGTCGAGCCGGCCGCCCACGCCCAGATCACCGATGCCGACCCGACCCGCATCAACCGCGTCCGCCTCGAGTCCGGCTCCGGCACCGTGGTCACCCGGTGGGACGAGATCCGCATCGCCACCACCTGGGACGCCCTGTTGCAGGCGCCCCCGACCTACATCTGGGATGCCGGTGGCGGCGCCGACCGCAACTGGAACACCGCCGCGAACTGGACCGCCGATACCGAACCGGCCTTCAGCAACAACGCCTTCATCGGCAACAGCTACACCGGTGTCGTCGCCACCGCCGGCCGTGCTGCGGCAAGCCTCTTCATCGGTCACTCGGGCACTACCGGAACCTTGTTGCAGACCGGCGGTTCACTCTCGGTCAGCAACCTGATCCTCGGCCAGTCGAACAATTCCGTGGCCGTATTCTCCATGAGCGGTGGTACCCTCACCTCCAGCGTCAACATGATCGTCGGCGCCGCCGGCGCCTCCACCGCCATCGTGAACGGCGTTGCGTCACGCATTGATGTGGCCGGCAATATCCACATCGGTATGAGCAACGCCAACAACCGCGCGGTTTTCCTGCAGAACGCGGGTACGGTAACGGTTGCCACGGTGTCCATCGGCGAACTAACCGCCACCGAAGGGCGTTACACCATGACCGGCGGCGTCTTGTCCGTCGGTACGCAGATCTATATGGGCAACGGCAATGTCAATTCCACCGGCCGGTTTGAGGTCACCGGCGGTCGTGTTGACACCCCAACCATCCGCGTCGGACGCAATGGTCTCGGCCTGATGACGGTCGGCGGCGCCGCCACCGTGAGCGTGAACGGCGGCACCGCCGATATCATCGTCGGCGACCTGTCCAACAGCACCCGCACCAACACCCTGTTCGTGAACGGCGGTACGGTTTCCGTTGGCCGCAGCGTCCGTCTCGGCACCGCGACCGGCGGCAACCCGTCCTTCGGTGCCATGTACATGTCTGGCGGATCGGTGATCGCGACCAGTCAATTGATAGTCGCGGATACGGCGAACTCGACCGGCATCGTTTCGATCACCGGCGGCGACTTCCTGGCGAACTCCAGCATCATCATCGGCAACAACGCACCCGGTGTGATGGCGGTACACGGCGGTACCGTGACGGGCAGTATTATCCGCCTGTCCGATAATGCCGGCGGCGCCGGCTCAACCCTGCTGGTCGGTGGCGGCCGCGTAGTCGCATCCGGCACGTCCGATTTCGAAATCGACTTCAGCGGCACCGCCACCGTCACCGGCGGCGTACTCGAGGCCCATGACATCGACCTCGGAACCCAGGCCGGTGCTTTGGCCGCCCTGAACATCGGCGGCAACGGCACGGTCATCGCGAACAACCCGTTCGTCGTCGGCTTCGCCTCCGGTGCGACCGGCGTGGTTACCCAGACCGGCGGTACCCTCGACCTGGTCAGCGGCACCGCCAGCTTCAACATTGGTGCAACCGCCGGATCGTTCGGCTTCTACACCGTCACCGGTGGCGTGATCACGACCGACCACAACCTCCTGCTCGGCTCGTCCGATGGCACCGGAACCGGCGTGTTCCACGTCGTCGGCTCCGCCCCGTCGATTACCATCGGCGATGGCACCACCGAGGACTTCACCATGCAGAGCGCCGCCGCCGAGTTGCGCGTTACCTTCGTGAACAGCGGCCTCGCCCCGATCCTCGTCCAGGACGACATCACCGTTGCCGGCACCCTGACCATCAGCAACGAGGGCCCGTGGGCCGCCGGCACCTACACCGTGGTGACCAGCTTGAACAGCAGTGCGGTCATCGGCACCTTCGCCTCGATCAACTGGCTCGGTGGCGTAACCGGCACCGTGACCTACACCGACCGCGCGGTGCGGATCACCGTGGACGGCAACATCCCGAACCCGACCAACCAGACCGCCGTCGCCGATGGCAAGGAAATGGTCCGTCTCGCCTGGACCCAGACCTATACCAACGTCATGATCGTGCACCGTGCCGGCGCAGCCGTCTCGGGCGACCCGGTCCAGGGCGCGCCCTACAACGTCGGCGACAGCCTCGGCGGCGGCACCGTCATCTACAAGGGCAGCGCCACCAGCCTCGAGCACATCGTCGGGCAGGGGACCACCCACCACTACGAATTCTTCTCGTACAGCGGCAACTTCTATTCGACCGGCGTCACCGCCTCCGCCACCACCGAAGTCTATGGCGCGGGTGAACTCGTCGAACAGTTCGCCTACACCAATGCCGTCGCGGTGAGCGGCCTGAACGGCGGCCAGGGCTGGACCAACGCCTGGACCACCTCCGCCCCGAACGCCCCGGTGGATGTGGTGATCGATAGCGGCAACTTCTCCGCCTTCCAGCCGCAGTGGCCGGATGAGAAGGCGAACCGCCTGGTCATCAAGACCACCAACTCCACCACCTACAGCGCGTCCCGCGGTATGGCCGAAGTCACCTCCGGCCAGTTGTACGTTGCCGTGCTGTACCGCCGCCAGTTCAACGAAGGCGCCGGCGACAACAAGCGAAGTGGCGTGAGCCTGATGAGCGGCTCCACCGAAGTGGGCTTCTTCGGTCACCGCGGCGGTGGTGATGACCAGTTCGGTGCTTCCACCCCGAGCGGCGGCAGCCTCTTCGGCGCGGCCAACAGCTTCCCGGCCGCGAATGAACACCTGCTGATCGGCCGGTTTGATTTCAATACCAAGACCCTGATGGCCATCTATTATGACTCGGCCACGTCTGTGCCGTCCATCGAGCCGACCTACTTTGCCGGTGCCACCAACGCCTCGGCGACCCGCATCGACGGCATCCGCCTCAGCGCCAGCGCCGATATCGGCTGGAACGGCGAGGTACACTTCGATGAACTCCGCGTCGCCACCAGTTGGGCCGACCTGCTCCGCCTGACCGGCGGTCCGTACGCGACCAACTACGTGATCGGCAACGCCACGAACTACGTGTTCGACGGCCAGATCCGCGACGGCACCTACACCGTCGCCCTCGACCTGCGTTCCGGCGCCGGCATCGAGACGGTCAACACCACGCCTCCGTATTTCATCCCGAACTACGACATCCTCAGTCCGCTCGGCGTGCAGGTCATCACCGATCGCCAGTTCAATGCCTTCACCTACATCGACGGCGGCCTGACCGTCCGGGCCTCGAACAACACCCAGTCGGTCGTCGGATTCGCCGACACCGTGCTCGGCACCTACACCGGCCGCTGGAGCGCGATCTCGTCGAACGGCCTGACCAGCATCAACAACCCCGCCCTGTCGAACGGCACCGCCATCACCTTCACCGTGGTGGATGACGACACCGCCGCCCCGACCGTGATGGCCATCCACTCGCCGGAGTTCACCAGCTCGACCCGCTTCATGCAGCTCTCGTCGAACAACACCGCCGTCGGCTCGGTGGGCGGCACCAGCAGCACCAACATCACCTTCCGCCTGACCGACCATTACCTGGCCAACCACGTGTCGAACGCCACCCCGCTGGTGTTCTACTTCGGCGCCCGCGATGCCGGTTCCGGCCTGTCGCGTGGCACCACCGATGCGGAAAGCCAGTCGTTCCTGACCATCGGTTCGGCCATCGTCAGCAACGTGTTCAACTGGGATACTACCCGCAGCTCGGGCTTCAGCGACACCACCAATACCTCCGCCACCAGCGTCTGGTCGTGGGTAGGTGCGATGCTTCCCGGCGAGATCGACAACCTCGTCACCAACGCCGCCTCCGGCGTGGTCGGCAGCAACCGCGTGACCATCACCTGGCGCGATGCCGACAACGACCGCGCCAATGACCGCGACTCGTTGCTCGACCAGCAGCACGGCTGGCTCGTCGTCACGGATGATGACACCTTGCCGCCGCTGATCACCAACTTCGCCATCCGCGGTACCGAAGGCGTTCACACCGCCAGCGTGGTCGAACTGCTCTCCGGTTCGTTCTGGTCCATCACCGGCCGCGTTGTCGACGGTTCGTCGCAAGGCAACAGCGGCATCAACGTCAACGGCACCAACACCGTCCAACCCAATAGCTCGCCCTACTTCGAGTTGTGGGATCCGAACGGCGTGATGCAGTTGCGCCAGGCCTTCAACAATGTTCCGTTCGGCAACGGCGGTGCGACCACGCTGACCGTGATCGGCAGCTCGAACAACAACCCGGTGGCCAGCGCCATCACCGGTACCTGGACCGCCCGCGTGATCGTGGCCGACGCCGACAACGACCGCACCAGCGACCGCTCCATCGCCACCAACGAGTTCACCTTCGAGGTCGTGGCCGGCGCCAGCCTGGCCGGCATGCAGGTCAATACCAGCGTGCTCAACATCACCTCGCTGTATGGTACGGTCAGCGGCAGCGGCACCTGGCCGAACTTCACCGTCACCAACAACGGTGTCGGCCCGCTGATCTACAACGCCTCGATCACCTACAATGGCGGCTCCGGCTGGTTGACCGTGAACCCGAACACCTCGGTGACCCTCAACGACGGCCAGTCGCAGATCCACACCGCCGCGGTGAATGTCGCCTCGTTGAACCCCGGCACCTACCAGGCGGTGGTCGCCCTCGCCGGCAACCAGACCAACGGCACCCGCTTCGTAACCAACAACCTGACCGTCATCGGTTACTTCGTGAACGAGATCGTCGATCCGTTCACCAACACCGCCGGCACCGCGCTGAACGGCCTGACCGGCGGCACCGGCTGGACCAACGCGTGGAACAGCTCGACCTTCACGCTCACAATGACCAACCTGGCCGTTCCGAACAACTATCCGGCCGCGGTCAGCAACCGGATCTGCGGCAGCACCGCCTCGGAAATCACCGCCCGCCGCCACTTCCCGGCCGTCTCGACCGGCAAGCTCTTCGCCGCCGTGGCCATGCGCAAGGACGCGAACGACAACAATGGCTATGCGGGCATCTCGTTCATGGAAGGATCCACCGAGCGCGTCTTCGCGGGCAAGATCTTCAACTCGCAGTGGCTCGGTATCGACTTCGGCGGCTCCTCCACCGAGTCCGGCTTCGGCATCTACCAGTCCACCTACCTGATCGTGCTGTACTATGACTTCGACAACGACGTCATCCGCACCCGCGCCTTCAACCCCGGCGATACCCTCTCGCTGACCGAGCCGAATACCTGGAGCCTGGTCCGCTCGAACGCCGCCATCGCCAGCATCGACGGCATCCGCCTCGCCGGCAGCGCCGTCGGCAACCTGTGCTTCGACGAAGTCCGCGTAGCCCGCACCTGGGAAACCCTGCTCAACCAGTTCAGCAGCGAACCGACCCTGCACGCCTCGGCCATGACCTTCGCGAACATCACCACCTCGTCGATGACCGTCGGCTGGACCCCCGGTAACGGTGCCGCCCGCATCGTCATCGCCCGCGAAGGCTCCGCCGTCACCTTCACCCCGGTGGATGGATCGAACTACACCGCCAACGCCGACTTCAGCGCCGGCACCGACCTGGGTGGCGGACAGAAGGTCATCTACAACGGCTCCGGCACCAGCGTCGACTTCGTGTCGCTGAACAGCGAGACCCAGTACTTCTTCCGCGTGTTCGAGTACAACGGCAGCAGCGGCAGCACCGACTACCTGACCTCGGGCACCCCGCTCAACGGCAGCCGCTGGACCCTGAAGATCGAGCCCTCCGAGGACGTGATCAACTTCAACGCCTTCACCGGCGGCGACACCACGATCACCAACACCTGGACGATTCCCGGCGGAACCTTCACCCCGGATGGTTACGTCATCCTACGCCGCAACGGCAGTGCGGTTACCGATGTGCCGGTTGATGGCGTGAGCTACACCAACAACCAGATCCTGCCCGGCTCGCGTATCGCCGTGGTCAGCCCCGGTGCGGTGGATACCTTCCTGCAGTCGAACCTGACCGCCTGCGTGGATTACCACTTCGCCATCTTCCCGTACCGGGTCAACAGCGCCTCCGGCGAGACCATCAACTACATGACCAACAACCCGGCCACCGCCACCGCCAGCACCACCTGCGACGAGCCGACCCTCCAGGCCAGCAACATCGTGTTCTCGGTCATCGGCACCAATACCGTCACCCTCAACTGGGAGAACGGCAACGGCTCCCGCCGCATGGTCGTCGTCCGCGGCACCAATGAAGTCAACCAGCACCCGGTGGATGGCCAGACCTACACCGCCAATGCCACCTTCGGCAGCGGCTCCCATCTCGGATCCGGCAACTTCATCGTGTACCGCAATACCGGCAGCACCGTCACCGTGGTCGGACTCGCTCCCGGCGTGACCTACCACTTCCGCGTGTACGAATTCAACGGCACCGGTGGTGGCTCGGACTACAACACCAACACCGCGGTGAACAATCCGCGCAGCACCGCCACCGCCGCCTTCGGCCTCGTGTACGAAGGGTTCGATTACGGTTCGTTTGTCAACCTGTCCGGCCAGAGTGGCGGCACTGGCTGGACCAATTCCTGGTCCACCTCCGGCGGTCTGGTGGAAACCGGTTCCGGCGATTATCCGGACTTCGGGGCCTACCCGCCCGACACGCCGCCCCCGACCCGCTCCGCCTTCATCGACCTGGGCAACGCCTCGGAAGATGGCAGCGGCAGCCGCAAGGCCCGGCGAAACTTCCCGGCCATGACCAGCGGCCGCATGTACGTCGCCCTCAAGATGAACAATGCCCATACCATGGGTAACTCCGACTACATGGGCGTGAACCTGCTGAACGGAACCACCGTCACCGGCTTCTTCGGCAAGGCCTTCGGCGTGGCCAACCAGCGGCTGACCGTTGAATACAACGGCTCGGTCCGCACCAACCAGCTCGACGGCTCGAACTCGGGTTACGGCCTGAACGGCGGCGTGGACTACCTGGTTGTCGCGATGATCGACTTCAACAACCGCGAGTTCAAGGCCCGCGCCTACACCCAGAGCCAGCTCGCCCACGCCAATCCGGACCTCGAGGCGGCCTGGTCCGTGGAGATGAACAATGTGTTCATCGACCGCATCGACGGCATCCAGATCGTGGCCAGCGACAACAACCAGATCTTCACCTTCGACAGCATCCGCATCGGCCCGAGCTGGGAGGAAGTCATGTGGGGCCTGCGCCCGCAGCACCACGAGCTGAACGGCCCCGTGCCGACCCTGGTGTACATCGGCACGAACTACAATGCCTCGGTGTACGACCAGGTCGTCACCAACCTGAGCGATGCCGAACTGAAGTCGGTGAACAACATCGACTTCGCCGTCCGCTGGGACAGCCCGCTCGGCGTGTTCCTGACCAATGCCGTGGCCACCAACCGCAACATCGGCTCGCCGAATGCCCGCGTTTCGCCCAACTGGGATCCGCTCGCCATCGGCTTGGCCACCAACCAGTTCAACCTCGACCGGTTCTTCACGAACTACTTCGGGGTCAACGGAGCCACCTCGGTGACCACGTTCCAATACCGGGCCTTCAACATCACGAACATCAACTTCGAGAACCAGTACTTCGTGACCGTGTCGGCCGAGAACAACCCCGGCGGCGGCACCGTGGCCGCGCCCAACGGCGGAACCTGGGATGCCGTGCCGACCAACCGCGCCATCACCATCAACACGCCGCTCCGCTTCTACGTGTACGACGACGACACCAACGTGCCGGTCCGCGGCACCGGTGGCATGGCCGTGCTGACCAGCGCCGCCCCGGCATCCGCCCAGGCGGTCGGCGAGGTGTTCCGCTATTTCGTGACCGATGGCGTACTCGCCTCGAACGGCATGGACGTCAGCCTGCGTGCCTACGACGACTACAGCGGCTTGCAGCGCTCGGCCGATGGCGACCCGACCACCAACATGAGCATCACCATGCCGGGCTTCGTGACCAACAACATCGCCCACTTCAACAGTGCGAGGAGCTCGGCCAACACCCTGGTCCCGACCGCGACCAATACCTGGTCGTTCTCGAGCACCAACTTCACCTGGCAACGCATCACCGACCTGTGGGGCGGCGACGGCTCCGGCTCGGCCGGCCAGGACTTCGAAGTGCGCGCCACCGTGCCGGACGCCGACGACGACCGCGTGGACGACCAGGCCTTCCTGTTCGACGAACTCTTTGGCTACATCCGTATCTCGGATGACGATGTCGATGCGCCGACCAACCAGAACATCACCTACGGCGGCATCAGCGTGCTGAACCGCTCGTTCTACGTCGGCACCAACGGCTTCGCCATCGGCAGCGGCGATACCACCATCCGCAACACCTACGACCGCCGCTCCGGTGTGGGCAACAACACCATCTTCGCCATCACCGACGAGGAAATGGCTTCCTCCGGTTCACGTGGCCTCGAGTTCGCCTTCGGCGTCATCGACACCGGTTCCGGCATCAGCCGCGGTGCCTCCGGCTCGACCAACGACGTAATGAGCTTCAGCATCGGCGACATCCTGTCCGGCGTGGTCACCGGCTTCAACGCGACCCTGTCCTCCGCCGCGAACCTGCCCAACGTACTGCAGACCAATGTCTGGACCTTCGGCAACGGCGAACTGACCGCTACGATCATCACCCAGTTGATGCACCGCACCGGGTCGAGCGCCACCGGCTCCGTACCCGTCGTCATCCGTGTACCCGACGCGGATAACGATCGCTTCAACGACCGCGCCACCTTGGCCGGCACCACGGTCGGTTTCCTCCAGGTGCTTGATGACGACGTGGCCGGCCCGACCATGTCCGCCGTGGATGTACGTGAAAGTACCGGTGGCGACAGTATCCTCGCCTCCAGTTTCGAGACCAGCCAGGGTTGGCCGGTCTCCTCGTTGAGCAGCGGCGTCATCTGGACCAATACGGATCCGTACGGTGCTTGGGTCGGGCAGGGCGTGACCCACACCTCGTTGGATCCGAAACAGTCGGGCACCCGCCGCCTCGGTTTCCTGACCAACGCGTTCGCCCAGTCCTGGCTGCAATTGCCGCCGATCAGCAACCCCGGTTCGCTGTCCATCTATGCCGGCCGCGTGGGCACCGGTGCCGGTGATCCCGGACTGGCCCTCGAGCGGTGGGACGGCGCCTCGTGGGTGGGCTATGGCACCAACCTGGTTACAGTGCCCGGTTATGTACCCTACTCGTGGAACATCGACGAACCCGGCTCGAACCTCCTGTTCCGCATCCGCCGCGTCGATACCGCTGGCGTGTTCCGCACCCAGGTTTACGCGGATGACATTGCTATCAACTCGCGCCCGACCTGGATCGGCACGAACCACATGACCAATGCCCAGATTACCATCAACTGGACCGCAGCGGTGGATGACTACTCCGGCATCGAGGACTACCACATCGTGCCGCCGGCCGTCGGCAGCATCCCGCCGGCCACCACCAACGACGGCATCCCGGTCAATGCCGCCTTCACCACGGCGGTCCAGAGCATCCTCGGCCAGCAGGGCGTGATCACCGGCTTCATCTTCGCGGTGGACGACGACAGCGACCGTCCGTTCGACCGCGCGATGGGCAACGTGGTCAATATGATTATCCGCGTCGATACCAACCCACCGGTCGCGGTACAGGAAGCGGCCACCGTGGTTGATGCCACCATCGACGACACCACCGAGATCAAGGTTATCTGGTCGAACCACGTCTCCGCCGCCCGGGCCGCCGGTTGGCGTCAGTCCGACTCCGCACCGTTGTCGGATTGGGACACCTACATTATCCGCTACCATGAGCTCGATATCTCCAGCCCGACCACCACCGAGTTGACCCGCTCGTCCGCCGGCTGGTCGAACCTGCTCAGCAACCACCTGTTCACCAACATGGTGCTGTCGAACCTGAACTTCGACGCCCGGTACGCCATCTCGATCATGGGCCGCGACGAAGCCGGCAACATCGGACCCGCCGTCACCGTCACCGGCATCACCACGATCTTCAGCGTGACCCAAGGCTTCAACCGCGTGGATACCGACCTCGAAGTCCAGTGGATCTGGAACGAGGAACGCACCTACGACGTGGTCTATGTGGACAGCTTGTCGATGAGCGATAGCTTTACCAACCAGTGGAAGTACCTGACCACGATTACCAACGCCGGCTGGATGACCGATACCGGCAACACCGCGTTGGCCCGTGTCCGCCCGACCACGCTGAACAACACCCTGCGCTTCTACCGCGTCTCGCGCCAAGGCGCCTGGACCACGAACAATACGTTGCGCCGCGGCAGTATCGAGGTGTACACCACCAAGCCGCTCAACCTGTACACCGGGGAGAACTGGCACTCGCTGTTCTTCATCCCGGATACCGCCACCGTGTCCTACGTGTTCAATACGAACATCCTGCCGCGCGGCGCGACCATGGCCGAATCGACCCGCATCTCCTGGTTCAGCCCGACCGCCGGCGGCACCAGCAACCAGAATGGCGCCGTGACCGCCATGGTCTGGCTCGCCTCCTCCGGCCAGTGGCTGTGGCAGATCGGCGGACCGCTGAACAGCAACGCCGACAATAAACTCGTCCCGCTCGACCAGGGCTTCCTGATCGAAATCCCCGGCGACTCGCAGACCAACCAGGCCCCCGCACTGTCGATGATGATCATCGGCCTCGTGCCCACCCAGGAAGTGACCCAGGTCATCGCCGGCGGCTCAAGTGCCTCGAACCGGATCCACATCCTCAGCCACAACATGCCGGTGCGCGTGCCCATCTCCAGCATGGGCTTCCGCGGCTCCGGCTTCACCGGCAACAACAACGGCGTGCTCGCCGACGAAGTGCGCATCCTGTCGCAAGGCGGCAACGGCTCGCTCCAGAACCCGAAGGCCCGCCTGCGCCTCCGCTCCGACGGTACCACTTGGCAGTACTACAACACCCCTGGCCCCGGCGCCTCCGCCGACCCGGCCCAGTTCATCATCGAACCGGACGACGCCGTCATCGTCATCCGACGTAACGCGGCCACCATGACCTGGACCAACCGGCTCTGGTACACGCCCCCCAACAAGAACTTTAACCCGTAATCCGGAACAAACGGGTGATTGGCAAGGCGGCGGCACGATCTCGTGCCGCCGCCTTTTGTTTCCTGTTGACGAACAACGGGATGTGTTGAGTGTTGGGGTCTGGATGCCCCGCCGTTGATCCAGGCCTAACCAAGAACTCACGTCCATTTAACCCCTCCCGTATCTACCTTTAAAACAGGATAGGTATTGGTATGGGGCTAGAGTGGGGGATCTTCGAACGGAAACCCCGCCCAATTGTGAAAACGTTTCGATCACATCGTGGAATGGATACGCCCGAGCGGGTTGCCCGCACCGGCGGCTCCTCCTTTTTGGCTGGTAGTTGCTCGGTTTATCCGACACGATCAAGCGTTGGCCTGATCCACCAAGTATCGGAGCCCGCAGCGGAAACCAAACGGATGATCAGAAACCACGTCAATAGGCCAACATGTCCAGCGGTACCGGGTGACGCTTCAGCATCATCACGCTGCGTTAGGGTGGGTCCAGACCTTGGAACAATCCGAACTCCTTCTGTCCATTCCATGGACCACCTGACGCGGGCGTTGCGTATCCCTTCGCTGCTGCTCGCCCTCCTGTGTGTTGTACTGACTGTCCGGCCCGCACAAGCGGAATTGCTGCTCGGATTCGACCTTACCGGATTGGCCGGCAATCAGGACACCACCACCAACACCACGGCGGCCGCGAATATCTCTACGGTAGCTCCGAATGCCCGCATCACCCGCGGTTCCGGCTTGGTGGCGGCTTCGGCATCTGGTTCCATGTCGGCGAGTAGTTGGACTATGCCCGCTGCGGCAACCATTGCGAATGCGATCACCAGCAACGACTACTTTACGTTGCGCGTTGTTCCAGACGCCGGTTACCTCATCGATGTGACCAATTTTTCCTGGCGTACCACCCGTTCCGGTACCGGTCCGACCAATTATGTCCTTCGGTCAAGTGTGGACGATTTCGGCTCTGATATCGCCGAATGGCGCAATACCGGGACAACCTCGAATTTCGTCACTACGGTGAGCATTACCAGCTCAACCGGGGTCGAGTTCCGCGTCTATGGTTTCAAGACCGCCAACAATGCAGGCACCGCGCGCATTGCCGATGGCGCCAGTTTCGGATCGTCGGGCATCGACCTGGCCATCTTCGGCACCGTGGCTGCCGACTCCGCCCCCGACGTCGATGTTTTCGGCAACAACACGCTGATCGCCGATGGCGACACCACCCCGACGGTCACCGACCACACCGATTTCGGCGCCGTCGGTATCAACCAATCGAACCTGGTCCGCACCTTCACCGTGACCAACAGCGGGTCCGCCTCGCTCGGCCTCGGCACCGTGACCACCTCCGGCACCCATGCCGCCGATTTCATCGTCCTTACCCAACCCGCCGCCTCGCTGGCCGTCGGCGGCTCGACCACCTTCCAGGTCCGCTTCGACCCCTCGGCCTCCGGCCAGCGCAATGCCACCCTGCAGTTTACCAACAACGTGACCGGCAAGAATCCCTATGACTTCGCCGTGCGCGGCACCGGCATGTTCGCCAGCATCCTGCGCAGCCCAGTCTCGATCACCGTGACCTCGATGGTCGGCTCCGCCCCCGCCAACGCAACCTTCGGCGTGACCAACGTCGGCCGAGGCCGCCTCGACTACACGATCACCACCAACGTGGCCTGGATGTCCGTCTCGCCCGTCTCCGGCCAGCTCGCCGAACAGGCCGGCCAGCAGGAAACCATCACCTTTAACGCGACCGGCCTGTCCGCCGGTACCAGCAACGGCATCGTGACCATCACCTCGGCCGACGCCTCGAACTCCCCGCACACCGTCAGCCTGAGCTGGATCATCACCAACATCCCGAACCCGACCGCCGCCTCCGCCACGGTCGATGGCCGCGAAATGGTCCGCCTCGCCTGGACGAAACTCTCCGACAAGAACGTGCTGATCGCCTACCGCGAGGGCAGCGCCCCCGGCATCCCCGCCGACGGCACCGCCTACAGCCCCGGCGACGCCCTGCCCGGCGGCGGTATCGTGGTCTATAACGGCAGCGCGGCCGCCCTCGAGCACATCGTCCGCACCAACGCGACCCACTACTATTCGTTCCACTCGGTGAACAACAACCACTACTCGCCCGGCCTCGCCGACTCCGCGATCACCACCTCCTACGGTGACGGCGAGATCGTCGAACCCGTCGCCTACACCAACGGCGTGACCCTGAACGGCGTCAACGGCGGCAACGGCTGGTCCGGCGCCTGGTCCGTCGGCTCCGGCACCTATACAGCCGAAACCTTCTCGCTCTCCTACGAGACCAACTATCCGGCCAAGGCCGCCAACCGCATCCGCGTCGCCGACCCCGGCAACGGCGGCCAGCCCTTCGCCACCCGCAGTTTCCCCGCCCGCACCTCCGGCAAACTCTACGTCGCCGCCGTGGTCAGCTACCAATACCAGGGCCCGTGGAAATTCGCCGGCTTCTCGCTGATGTCAAACACCTCCGAAAAAGTGTTCATCGGCAAGATCCCCAACAGCGAAAACAACCGCTTCGGCCTGACCGCCTCGCGCAATGCCACCGACTATTCCGTGTCGGGCGCGACCCTCGGCGACTTCAACACCAGCACCGGCAATGTGTACGTGATGATCGGCACCTACGACTTCGGCACCCGCGAACTGAAGGGCAAGGTCTATGCCCGCACCGCCGCCATCCCCGAAACCGAACCCGGCTCGTGGGACGTCTCCCGCACCTTCGCTGTCGGCCACGCGAACAGCATCGACGGCATCCGCCTCGCCTCCGGTGCCCTCGGCGCCCCCGACGGCTCGATCGGCCAGACCCTCTACGACGAAATCCGCGTGGCCAACACCTGGTCCGAATTGCTCCGCATCGTCGCCCAACCCCAGATCGCCGTGCTCGGCACCAACCTCGCCGGCCTCGGCACCACCAACACTCCGGCCGGCGTAAATGGCACCGATTTTGGCCAGACCCCGGTCAGCGGCGGCACCGTGGACCGCACCTTCACCATCACCAACGCGGGCGAAGCCGCCCTCTCGGTCAGCGGTATCACCACCAGCGGCACCGAAGCCGCCGAATTCACCATCCTCGCCCCCGCCTCGCTGCCCCTGACCGTTTCGCCCGGTGGTGCCTCAAACCTGACCGTGCGCTTTGATCCCGCCGCTTCCGGCGTGCGCACCGCCGCCGTGCTCGTCGCCAGCAACGACCCCGATGAACCGCAGGTCGCCTTCCACGTCAGCGGCACCGGTTCGGTCGAAGCCACCGTCGCCACCGTGGCCGGTTCCGCCACCAACACCACCACCGCCACCGTCGGCGGCAACGTCACCGCCGATGGCTTTGCTCCGGTAACCAACCGCGGTGTCGTGTACAAGACCACCGCCGGCGTGACCATCACCGACAACAAGACCCAGTCCGGTAGCGGCACCGGCAGCTATACCGCCAACCTGACCGGCCTTTCCGTCAACACCCGCTACTATTTCCGCGCCTATGCCCAGAATGTCGCCGGCACCGCGCTCGGCTCGGAACTCGAATTCTGGACCTGGGCCAACGTCCCGTCCGCCCCGACCGTCGGCAGCCCGACCATCAGCACGCTGAACGTCACCGTGAACGAAAACGGCAACCCGACCTCGACCCTGTTCTCGATCCAGACCACCAACAACAACCTGTTCGTCCAGACCAACGGCACCCTCGGCGCGACCGAACACTGGCGCACCGATTCCGCGTGGGGCACGATTTCGGTGACCGGCCTCGGCTCCGGATCGAATTTCGGCTTCCGCGTTCGCGCCCAGAACGGACAGGGCACCATTACCGCCTGGAGCGCCCTCGGCAACGCCACCACCTTGGCCAATACCCCGACCGTCACCACCACCACCGCGAACCCGACCAACGCCTTCACCGCCACCTCGGGCGGCAACGTCACCGCCGATGGCGGCGCGTTCGTCACCAACCGCGGCGTGGTCTGGGCCGTCTCGCCGTCCACCCCGACCGTGCCCGGCACGCAATCCACCAACGGCACCGGCACCGGCAGTTTCACCAGCACCATCACCAATCTCGTCGCCGGCCAGACCTACAACTACCGCGCCTTCGCCCAGAACAGCGCCGGCACCGCCTACGGCGCGACCCTCAGCCTGACCACCCCGTGCTTCTCCGGTTTCGTCACCGGCCTCTACGCCAGCGTGACCAACGACCAGGACTTCACCGCAGCGTGGACTGCCTTTGTTGGCGCCAGCGGATACATCCTCGATGTCTCGACCAGCAGCACCTTTACCGTCGCGGCGGATGGTAACTATGGTGTCGAAGTGTTCACCAACATGGGCGGCGGAACCACCACCTCCTACCTGACCCGCCAATGGACCAACAATGGTGTCGCCTGGACCGGATTCCTCGCCCGTACCGACCAGACCATCGATGGCTCGGCCATTACCCTGCAGAACGCGAACGGTTCCTACCTCATCTCCCAGGTCATCACCGGTGGCATCGACGAACTGCGCGTGACCCACCAGTTGAAGTTCACCGGCGCCGACTCGTTCGACATCTTTGTGAACAGCACCAAGGTCGCCACCAATATCGTGTACGGCTCGTCGGTGCTGACCGCCGTCGTCCAGAACATCGGGGTCAGCGGCGACTTCACCATCATGATCACCAACAAGTCGGGTGGCCGTGT
The DNA here is from genome assembly GCA_937872895.1 of uncultured Verrucomicrobiota bacterium. Lineage (GTDB taxonomy): Bacteria > Verrucomicrobiota > Kiritimatiellia > CAIVKH01 > CAIVKH01 > CALMUP01. Next base: position 43,754 of record CALMUP010000003.1, on the reverse strand, counting down.
CGCCCTCGACAACCTGACCTGGACCAACGGCGGTTCCGCCGCGAGTTTCGTTCCCGGCTACTCCAACCGCACCGTCGCCGGAACCAGCCAGGCCGTGACCGGCCTCACCGCAGGCGTGACCTACTACTTCCGGGTCTTCGCCACCAACGCCTTCTGCACGACCCTTTCCTCGAGCACTTCGTCGGTGACCACGCTGGTCATCGCCCCCGACATCGAGGTGCGCGGCAACAACCTCGCCATCGCCGACGGGGACCTTACCCCGAACGTGAACGACCACACCGACTTCGGTCGCGTCGGCCTGGTGAACTCGAACCTCGTCCGCACCTTCACCATCACCAACAACGGCAACGCGACGCTCACTCTGAATAACGTCGCGGTCGGCGGCACCCACGCCGCCAACTTCACCGTGATCAGCCAGCCCTCGCTCAGCATCGCGGCCGGTGGAAGCTCCACCTTCCAGATCCGCTTCGATCCGTCCGCCGTCGGCGAGCGCAATGCCACCGTATTCATCACCAACAACGTGACCGGCAAGACCCCGTTCGACTTCGCCATCCGCGGCACCGGCGTCCAGGCCGGCATCGTGCGCAGCCCGACCACCATCAATGTCACCACGATGATCGGTTCCTCGACAACAGCCGGATTTGGCGTGACCAACGGCGGCCTCGGCCAACTCATCTACACCGTTTCCACCAACGCCGCCTGGCTGACCGTCTCGCCGACCGGCGTGACCCTCGGCGAATCCGCCGGCCAGCAGCACACCGTCACGTTCAGCGGCAGCCTGCTCGCCGCCGGCGTTTCCAACGCCACCATCACCCTTGCCGATGCGAATGCCTCGAACTCGCCCCAAACCATCGCAGTCACCCTGACCCTGACCAACATCCCCGATCCGACCGCGGTGGTCGTCACCAACGACGGCCCTGAATTGAACCGCCTTTCGTGGACCGCCCCCTCCGGCCTCGAAGTCCTCGTCGTCCACAACGCGACCAACCCGCCCTCGACGCCCGCCGACGGCACGAGCTACAGCGCCGGTTCGACCGTCGGCTCCGACGGCTCACGCGTTGTCTACAAGGGTTCCGCCTCCTCTGTGCAGCACGTCGTCCAACCCGGCGTGGCCCAGCACTACACGTTCCACGCCGTCAACAACAACCACTACTCGCCCGGCGTGGCCAGCAACGTGGTCATGGCGACCTACCCGCCCAACCAGTCGATCGACCAGTTCGCTTATACCAATGGCGTGAGCCTGAACGGGCTGAACGGCGGGGTGGGGTGGACCAATGCCTGGTCGGATTCCAACCCCGGCGCCTTCACCATCCAGGACCTCAGCTTCGCTACCCAGACAAACTACCCCGCCACCGCCGCGAACAAGGTCCTGGTGGATCCGCCGAATAATACCGAACGCACCGCCTTCCGCTACTTCGATGCCGTGACCACCGGCAAGGTGTACATCGGCTTCATGATGAATTTCGAGTTCAGCGGCGCCAGCAAGTGGTCGGGCGTCTCGTTCTACAACGGCGGCGCGGAACAACTGTTCTTCGGCGAAACCGGTGCGGCCGATCAGCGCCTCGCCGTAGGCGGCGTCACCTCCGACTACAACCTGAACGCGGGTATCGGCAACGACTACCTGATCATGGGCTTCTTCGACTTCGACAACGACATCGCGAAGGTGAACGCCTACTTCATCGGAACGCAGTCCGTGCCTGAAACCGAACCGACCGGCTGGGCCGCGACGAACTCCGGCCTGAGTGGAATCACCCGCATCGACGGCATCCGCCTCGCGTCCGGCTCGTCGGCCGGCACTCCCGGCAAGACCTACTTCGATGAAATCCGCATCGGCCGCAGCTGGAATGACATCATCCCGTCCTCCGGCGATCCCGGCATCGGCGTCAGCCCGACCAATATATCCATCTCGGTGATGCAAGGATCCACGCCGGGAAACCAAAGCTTCGGGGTGACCAATACCGGCTTCGGCATCCTGAACCACGTCATCAGCACCAACGCCGACTGGATTTCGGTCAGCCCGGTCAGCGGATCGCTTTCCGCCAACGCCGGCCAGCAACACACCATCACCTTCGCCACCTCCACCTTCGCGCCCGGCACCTCGAACGCGACCATCACCATCACCGATGCCACCGCCACGAACAGCCCGCGCACCGTCGCCATCAGCGTGACCGTCACCGCGATCCCGCCGCCCGCCGCCTTCTCGGTCCGCACCGACGGACCCGAAATGAACCGCCTCGGCTGGGCCAGCAACAACCTCGCCGTACTCGTCCTGCGCAACAGCACCGACACCTTCACCGACCCGACCCAGGGCGTCGCCTACAACCGCGGCGACACCATCGGTTCCGCCACCGTCATCCACCGCAGCAGCACCTCGGCGGTCGAACACATCGTCAGCCCCGGCTCAACCAACTTCTACCGCGCCTATGCCATCAACAACGACTACTACTCCAGCGGCGTGACTGTCGGCTCGACCACCACCGTCTACCGCGCCAACGAGATCACCGAACAGTTCGCTTATACCAACGGGGTGGGGGCCACTTCCCCGTCGCTGACCGGCGGCTGGGGCTGGACCTCCGGCTGGACCAGCGTCGCCGGAACCTGGACCATCCTGTCGAACAACAACGCGGAAATCTCCTTCCCCGACGAGCCGCTCTACCCGACCAATGCCGCCAACCTGATCAAGCTGACCGACCCCGGTTCCGCGACCACCGGCCGCATGCACCGCTACTTCCCCGCCGTGACCAACGGCCAGGTCTATATCGCCGGTTTCGTCGCCTACCAGTATGAAGGCTTCAGCAAGTTCGCCGGCTTGAGCTTCATGAACGGCACCGTCGAAACCGGCTTCTTCGGAAAAGTCTCCTCGCCCAGCCACAGCTTCACCCTCGGCATCGACACCTACGGCGGCGCCCGCCAGTTCGCCGCCTACGACATCCGCGGTCTCGAAAACAGCACCAATAATACCTACCTCGTCGTCGGTAAATACGACTTCGACACCGATCGCCTCTTCGTGCAGGCCTACTACCGCGGTGTCTCCGTTCCCGAAATCGAACCCGCCGCCTGGGCCGCCACCGCCACCGTTTCGGGTGTCGGCATCACCCGTATCGACGGTGTCCGTATCCATGGCGGTGCCGACGTCGGAACGATCGGCCATGCCTACTTCGACGAAGTCCGCGTCGCCACCAACTGGGCCATGCTGATCAACCGCGATCCCCCGGTCGTCCTCACCACCATCGCCAGCGCCACCACCGATGTCTCGGCCACCTCCGGCGGCAACGTCACCTCCGCCGGAAGCTCCGCCGTCACCAACCGCGGTGTCGTGTACGGAACCGCGTCCGGCCCGACCATCGCCACCAACCGCATCAACAGCGGCACCGGCACGGGCGTGTTCGTCTCGACCCTCACCAACCTGATCCCCGGCGTCACCTATCACTACCGCGCCTTTGCCCAGAACACCGCCGGAACGTCCTACGGCGATGAGTACACCCTCGTCGCCCAGTGTTTCACCTCGGTGGTGACCGGCCTGTTCGCCAACCCGACCAACAGCACCGACTTCACCGCCAACTGGTCGGCCCTTCCCGGCGCATCGAGTTATGAAATCGATGTCTCGTCGAGCGGTGATTTTGGCGCCTCCACGCCGGCATCCATCTACACCAACGACTTTGAAGGGGTCACCAAGGCCGCCTATGCATCGGGTACGGTGGTCATCGCCGGTGCGACCTGGTGGTTGCACGACGCACTGATCGGAACCTCCGGCAGCGATGTGAAAAACGGCGCGAATTCCGCCCGTATCCAGAACACCGGATCGATCGGCATGCAGTCCTCGACCAACATGGGATTGAGTTCGATCACCTTGTGGTACGCGACGTATGGCAGCGACGGCAGCTCCGCAGCGCGCGTTGAATATTCATCCGATGGCTGGACGACCTGGTCCACCGCCGGAACCTTTACCGCTTCCTCCGGCACGTTGACCGCCTTCGCCGCCACCAACCTGAACGTAACCGGCAGCATCGCCGTGCGAATCATCAAAACCTCCGGTGGCGGCAACCGTGTCAACATCGACGACATCCAGCTCTACGGGTACGGTGCATCCTCGTACGTGGGCGGGTATGAAAACCGCCCGGTCGCCGGCACCTCGGTTTCCGTGACCGGCCTGGTCAGTGGTGCCACCTACTACTGGCGCGTCCGTCCGGTAAGCGCAGGCTGCACCGGCGGAAATTCAACCACCAGTTCGGTCACCACGGTGGACAACCTCGGCCCCGAATTGTTTGCCTTCAATGTCAGCAACGTGACCAACACCGACGGGGCCATCAATGCCGGCTTTGCCGTGACCGGCCTCGTTTACGATGCCGGTGCTGGTCTGTCGAATGCTGTCGGCACCCCGTATTTCCTCATCCGTAACAACCTCGGCACGTTGATCGCCGCCTCGAACAAGTTTACCACCGCCCCCGCCAACGGCTCGACGGTGACCGGCGCGCTGGCCGGAACCTTCGGCCCGGTCGCCCCGGCCAATGTCACCCTCGGCATCTATACGACCACGGTGGGGGCGGTGGATCGCGGCGGATTCGGGAGCACGTCGAACTTTACCATGACCATCGTGGACGATGACACCAACATCCCCGAGCAGGTAACCATCCTCTCCACCAACACCGGTGGCGGCAGCTTGCGCTTCATGCAGATCGCCATCGGCGCCGCGAACATCACCCTCGGCGGCGGCGCCACCACCAATCTCATCTATCCCACCACCGACGGCGCGCTCGCCGGCGTCTCCGCCAGCAACCCGCTGCTCTTCTGGCTCGGTGCGCGCGATGACTCGGGGTTGAACCGCGGCACCACGGGCCCGTCCACCAACATGAGCTTCACCCTCGACGGGATCGTAATCAGCAACACCGCGAACTTCGACGCCTCGCGCAGCAGCACCTTCGCCGGTACCTCCGGAACCCGACCCACCAACGTCTGGACCTGGACCGCTCCATTCTCCAGCGATGACATCACCACGTTGATGACCAATACCGTGAACGGACTCGGCACCAACCGCATCAGCGCCAGCCTGCACGATGCCGATAACGACCGCATTGGCGACTCCTTGTCCTTGATCGACCGGCAGTACGGCTACCTCGTCGTCACCGACGACGATACCGCGCCACCGGTGTACAGCGCGATGACCGTCGATGACATCGGCGAAACCCCGACGCTGATCAGCGAAAGCTTCGAAGGCCTGTTCCCGCCCACCGGCTGGGACCAGAACTCTTCTTTTGCCGGCAACGATCCCCGCACCGGCAACTCGAACGTCACCTTCAACGGAAGCGGCGACTGGATTCGCACCCCCTTGCTGACCACGCCATCCTACATCACGTTCTGGTATAAACGGTCGGCCAACTCGGATTCCTGGTCGGCCGTGGTGGAATGGTCCGCCAATCCCACCGGTTCCTGGACGACCCTGTCCACGATCAGCAGCATCTCCACCTCCTACCAGATCTACTCCAACAGCCTGACTGCCTACACCAATATCTATATCCGTATCCGCGATACCCGCCCGTCCGGGTCGGCGGAACGCCGTATCGACGATGTCGAAGTCGGCAACCGCGAGCAACAAGTGGTGACCGATGGCCAGATTGCCGCCGGCGGTTACCCGGTGAAGGCGTTGTTACAGGATACCGGAAGCGGTATTGCCGTCAGCAACGCCTGGGCCCCCCGCTTCGTGATCCTCAATACCAACAGCCAGGTCGTCGTCTCGAACTTCTTCACGACGCTGTTCGCCGACGGCAACACCGCGCTGCAGCAGCTCTCCAACACCGTCGGCGCGGCGATCAGTACGAACCTCGTCACCCTCGGCACGAATACCGCCTTCTTGTACGCCACCGATGCCGATAACGACCGGACCGATGACCGCCTGTCCACCACCGGCGGCCCCCTGTCCGTCCTGGTCGTGGACGATGACACCGATCCGCCGGTACCATCCGGCTTCCAACTCGCCGGCGCCACCACCAACCTCGACCTCACCTTCTCCAGTGTGGCCATTACCGGCGTCGTCACCGATGCCTCCGGTCTTGCCTTCGGCGGCACGTCCTACCTGCTGGTGTTCGATAGCCTCGGCGGTGTGGTGCAAAGCAATGCCCTGTATGCCGGTGCCGGCAGCGCCGTCACCGCCACCGTGTTCTCCGCCGGACTCTCGTGCGGCGAGGATTACACCGTGCGCGTGTTCGCCGCCGATGCCGACTTCGACCGCCCCGGCGATCAACTCGCCGTGACCCAGAACGTCATGGTCATCCGCACCACCGGCGTCGGCACCCCGTCCGATTACCCGCGCGCGACCAACCTGCTCGTCAACGGGAGCGCCGCCAGCCTCGCCGTGAACGTGACCGATGCCGCCATCGCCTCCGGCTCCTGGAGCCTGGCCATGACCCTGACCCATCCCATCGGCGTCCAGACCAACAGCGAATCCCCGTACTTCCGCGTGACCAACGGTCTCGGCATCGCCATCGGCGCCACCCGCTGGAGCAATGCCTTCGTCAGCGGCACCGCCATCGGTTTCACCAACACCACCCTGCCCACCGTGGCCTTCACCAACGTCGCCCTCGGCACCTACGCCGTGGTCTGGTCGGCCAGCAACCTTGGTTCGTGCGTGGCCAGCATCATAGACCGCGATGTGATCGATGGCGGCACGAACCTGTTTACCGTCATTGACGACGATACCGCTGCGCCCGTTCTCTCCGCCTTTGCGGTCAACGGCTCCGGTTCGACCATCGATGTCACGACCGCCTTGAGCGGCTTCTCGGTCACCGGCCTCGTGCAGGACGCCGGCAGCGGCCTCGCCTTCACCAGCCAGCCCGCCTACTTCCTGTTCCTCGACACCAGCGGTGCCATCCTCGCCAGCAATACCGTCACCGGCCTCTCCGAAGGTGCCGGCCTCGGCTCCCCGGTCGCCCTGACCAACTGGTTCAGCGGCCTGCTCCTGACCTGCGGCAATACCTACACCGTGCGCGTCGTCGCCGCCGATGCCGATGCCGACCGGCTCAACGACCGCTCCACCACCAACGGCGTTGTCCTCGTCATTACCACCTCCGGCGCCGGTGGTGACTCCCCGAATGCCCGCGACCTGTTGATTACCAACACACCCGCCGCTTCGGCATTCCTGACCGATGCCCAGATCTCCACCGGCGGCTGGCGCATGGCCATGACCATCAGCCACCCCTCCGGCGACATTGTCACCAACGGCCCCGGCGCTCCCAGTTACCTCGTGTACAACCCTTCGAACCTGCATGCCTATACGACCACCCCGCTGACCTGGGCCACCATCGCCAAGAGCGGCAGCGACTATTTCGCCACCAACACCATGCCTGCCGCCGACTACACCTCGGTCATGACCGGATACTACTCCATCGTGTGGTCCGCCCAGAGCGAAGGCCTCTGCTTCGGTTCCACCAACGCCAGCACCACCGTCAGCCCGGGCACCAACCGGTTCCTGGTGATCGACGACGACACCAACCCGCCGAACTTCTTCGGGTTGAACGTCGGCGGCGGCAGCGGTACCGGTTGCGGCGGCCCCGGTGTCTGCCCCGACCCGACCCGCACCAACCTGGTCGCCGGCGATATCGCCATCTTCGCCATGAACACCCTCACCCGGGGCAGCGGTCCGACCGCCACCAACATGGATGCCTTCGCTTTCGTCACCCTTGTGGATATTCCCGCCGGCACCCGGATCCGCTTCACGGACAATGGCTGGCGCAGCAGCACCGCCTCCTTCCGCAACAACGAAGGCACGCTGGTCTGGCGCGCCACCAACTGCGTAGCCGCCGGCACGGTGGTCCGCTGGGTCGCCACCAATACCCCGGTCTTTAATGTCGGCGTCCTCCACCAGAGCCTCGGCTCGTTCTCGCCGAACATTCAGGGTGAACAGATCCTCGCCTACCAGGGCACCGACACGAACCCGCAGTTCATCTACGCCCTCAACGACCGTCTCACCGGCGTCTGGGATGTCGATGCGGTCGATTCCCACTCATCCGCCCTGCCGCCCGGACTGGTCGACGGCTTCACCGCCGTCGCGGTCGGCGAGTTCGACAACGTCATCATCAACACCAACGTCCTCGCCATCGGCGGTAGCCGCGAAGACATCCTGTTCTACATCGGCAACCAGGAAAACTGGATCGGCGATGACTTCGCCGCCTTCAACCTCTCCGCGTTCAACTTCACCTTCCCCGATGTCTGCAGCTCCGCCGGCACCATCACCGACGAGGACATCTTCCTCGGTGGCTGGACCATCACCGGCCTCGTCCAGGACGTGTTCAGCGGTGTGGCGGTCAGCAACGAGGCCGGCCTCCGCTACGTCGTCATGAACACCAACGGCGGCCAGGTCGCCTCGAACTACTTCGCCACCACCTTCCCGGCCGGAACGACCACCCTCCAGTCGTTCTCCAACGGCGTCGCCCCCGGCACCTACGCCTTCATCCAACTCGGCACCTACACCGCGCAGGTCCACGTCGCCGACACGGACAACGACCGGCCGTTCGATGCCGCCGCCCGCTCCACCAACATCCCGTTCAACGTCGTCGATGATGACACCGACCCGCCGCAGATCGGCTTCTTTACCATCAACGGCCAGACCACCCTGACCAACCCCGCCGAACTGGTCAGCGTCGTTATCTCCGGTCAGGTGCGCGATACCACCAGCGGCATCGCCTTCAACACCGAGCCACCCGTCATCACCGTGCTCGATTCGTTCGGCGGGATCGCCTACACCGGCTTGTTCACCTTCAGCCCCACCAATGACGGCGATGCGGTGAACTGGGAGCCGATCATCACCTCGTCGATCAACCTCTCCGGCATCGCCGACTGCGGCACCTATACCGTGCGCGTCACCGTCGCCGATGCCGACAATGACCGGGTAGGGGACCGCCTGGTCGTGACCCAGCAGTTCCTCATCGCCGTGACCGATGGCAGTGGCGCCGAGCCCGAGGCCTCCGATTTCTATGTCAACGACCAGCCTGCCGCGACCGCCCTGATCACCGATGGCGATCTCGCCGCCGGCGGTTACAGCCTCGCCATCACCATCAGCCACCCGGCCGGTGTCGCCATCGATCCGCCGTTTACGCCGACCTTTACCCTGCGCGACCCGACCGCAACCGATGTCTATTCGTCGGACTGGTCGAACATCGTCACCGCTGGCACCACGATGTACGCCACCAACAGTCCGCTTGAGGCCATCCCGTACGGCAGCATCCACACCGGCGCCTACAGCCTGCTCTGGTCGGCCCGCAGCCTGGGTGCCTGCTACGGCGAGGTGATCGACAGCGCGGTGATCGTGGGCGGAACCAACCGCTTCATCGTCGTGGATGATGATCGTTCCGGTGTTCCGTTCTCGAACCTCACCTACAACAGCCGCTCCGCCTTGCTGTTCGCCACCAGTTTCGAAGACGGGGAAGGCTGGTCGAATACCGTCGGCTCGACCTACCAGACCACCGCGATGACCCCGCTCAATGGAACCTGGCAATTGACCTCGGTTGCCGCCAGCACCTCCGATGAACCGAACACGCCCGATCGCAACCTGCGCCTGGTCACCGGGTCCCTGCTCGAACTGCCGCTGGCCAGCCAGCCCGGCACCCTGTTCTATGCCGCCCGCGCCTCGTCCGGTACCGCCACCAACTACATCACCGCCGAGTACGCCACCTTGTTGAACGCCGGCTGGGTCGCCATCGGGGTAACCAATGCCATCTCCGGCACCAACTATGCCACCTACAGCCTGCCGATCGATTACACCGGCATCGCCACCGTGCGCCTCGTCGCGGTCAGCGTGGCCTCGCCCTCGGTCTATGTCGATGACCTCGCCCTGACCCGCTACCTGTCGTGGACCAACACCACGGCTATCAACCTTGCCTGGGCCAACGCCACCCTCGACGCCTCCGGCGTGTACCAGTACCGCTACGACCACAACCCGACGTCGCCTCCGTTGACCCTGACCGCCGGCGACCTCGCCGCCACCAACAACGCCAGCTTCTCCTCCGGCGACGAAGGCGTGATCACCGGCTACGTGTTCATGGTGGATAACGACAACGACCGCGCCAACGACCGCGCTCGCGGCATGAACGTCCCCTATGTCACCCGCATCGACCTGACGCCACCCGCGGTGATCACCAACCTCGCCCTCAGCAACGACATCCTCGATGTCGCTGACGACACCTCGGAAATCAAGGTGAGCTGGAACCCGCCAGCCAATGAAACCGTCGGCGCCGGACCACGCGGCGATGGCGAGCCGCTGTCGCCCTGGTACACCTACCGCATCTACTACACCGATGCCGAGACCGGCCCTACCTCCAACGACAACTACCTCGCCGTATCGACCGAGTACCCCGAACTGGGCAACATCGGAACCGGCTCGATCATCATGTCGAACCTGGTCATGGGCATCGAGTACCGCATCGCCGTGGCCGGCGTTGATGCCGCCGGCAACATCGGCCCGCTCTCCGATGTCGAGACCAAGCGCCTCAACGTCTTTACCATCACCCAGGCCTTCGTAAATGCCAGCGGCGACGTGGTCGTCCAGTGGGTCGGCCTCAACGACCGCCCGTACGACGTGATCTACACCGATGCTACCGGCTACAGCGACGCCATCAACGGTTCATGGCGACTCGCCCAGACCGTCATCGGCACGAATTTCGTCGACCTCGGCGGATTGAACGAAGGCAGCTCCAGCAACCGCCCGCACCCGCGCAACCTCCCCTACAAGACGATGCGCTTCTACCGCGTCGCCCCGGTGAATGGCTGGATCCCGTCGCTGCAGCGCGTCGGCGCGGCCAGTGAACAGGTCATCGTCGCGATGAATGCCGAACTCGTGAACGTCAACGGCGTGAACGGCTACAACTTCATCGGCAAGGGCATGGTGCCGCTGGTGAACACCCTTGAGGAATTCCTCGGTGTCAACCGTCTGCCCGCCGGCAACAGCATCGCCAGCGCCACCCAGGTGATCCTGTACGAGCCGAATGCCTTCGGCCAACCCAACGCGACCAACTACTGGCTCTCCAGCGGTGCCGGCCCGGGTTGGTTGAGCACGGTGGATGACAGCCCGTCCGACCACGTGTCGCTCCCCGCCACCAACCGCGGCTTCAGCATCTTTGTCCCGTCCTCGACCAACCTGTTGCTCGTCGGCCGCGTACCCTGGACCAATGCCGAACCGGTGCTCATCCTGACCTCGGCCTACAACATCCTCTCGCTCAATATGCCGCGGCCGACCAGGGTCCGCGAGTTGGGTGATTCACTCGGCCTTCGCACCAACCTGGTCTGGGGCCTCAATGTGCAGCGCGCCGATGAAATCCGTATCCTTCAGCGCGGCTACGGACCCTACGCCCAACCGAAAGCCCGTATTTTCGTGAACACGACCGGCCAGTTCACCTTCGTCACCGGCGGCACTGGTTCAGCCGAGAATTTCATCATCGAAGCCGATGATGCCGTGATCATCCACGTGAAGAGCAACGCCGTGCCCTACGAGCTGGACTTCAGCGCCAGCCAACTCTATCCGCCACCACAGGTCGAGATCACCAATGCCCTTCCGGCCGCGCCGACCGTGCAAGCCCTGGCTCCGATCAACGTGTCCGGCTCCGGTGCAACCCTGCTTGGCACCGTGAATCCGAACCGCCTGGCCAGCACCGCGTACTTCCGCTACGGAACCACCACGAACTACGGCGCAGTTTCGGCGACCACCAACCTGCCCGCCACCAACATCGCCCTCTCCGTATCACTGCCCATCACCGGCCTCTCCCCTGGCACGCTGTACCACATCCAGCTCGTCGCCTCGAACAGCGCCGGTGTAAGCCGCTTCGGCACCCGCACCTTCATCACCACCTGTGCCAGCGTGACCATCACCAATACCGCCATGCCGAACGGCACCCTGTCCAGCATCTACTCCAACCGGTTCGGCGCAGCCGGTGGCGCGGCTCCGTATACCTTCACGATCAGCGGTGGCAATATCCCGTCCGGCCTCTCGCTCGGAGCCAACGGCGTGATCGCCGGCACCCCGTCGTCCGCCGGCGTCTTCTCATTCCTGATCACCGCAACGGATTCCAATGGCTGCTTCAGTTCACCCGCTGCGTTCGACATCACCATCACCAACAACTGCACCGTGACCTCGTCCGTGATCAACGTGGCTTCCGTCTCCGCAGGCACCTCCACCGCCGCCGTGACCGTCGCCTGGAACGACGGCGCCAACGAGGAGGGGTATCAAGTCTGGCGGCATACCGTAAACCTCTCCGCCGGGGCATCGCTCATCGGCACCACCGTTGCCAATGCCACGAACTATCTCGATGCCGCCGCCGTGCCCGGAACGGTTTATTACTACTGGATCAAGGGCACCAACTGCGCCGGGGCCAGCGCCTTCGGTGCCGGCGATGCCGGCTACCGCCGCCTCGCCACCGTGACCGGCGTGTCCGCTTCGGATGACACCTATTCGACGAAGGTGATGCTGGTCTGGAACGACATCGACCACGAAACCGGGTACGGCATCTGGCGTGGAACAACCGCCTCCTATGGAGCCGCCAGCTACCTTGCCTCGGTCACTGCGAACACAACCAGCTACGACGACAACTCCGCCACCGCCGGCGTGACCTATTATTACTGGGTGCGCGCCACCAACAGCAGCAGCTCGAGCCTGTCCGAGGAAGGCACCCCCGACAGCGGTTCGCGTAGCATCGCCGGTCTTCCCATTCTGTCGCTGCCAACCGTCTCCAACATCAGCGCAAACGCCGCCACCCTCGGTGCGCAGATGGATTCGTTTGCCGGACCGCTGATCGCCCGCGGCACCGTCTGGGGCGTCGCACCCGCCCCGACCGGCAACAGCCTCGCCGAAGGCGGAACCTCGTCCGGTGCCTACAGCCATGTCCGCTCCGGTCTGCCCGCCGGCACCTTGATCTACTACCGCGGCTGGGGCACCAACGCGGTCGGTATCGGCTATTCCGGTGACGGTACGTTCTGGACCGCCCCGACCAACGTGGTCCTGATCGGCGCGACCAACCGCACCTCCTCCGGCTTCACCGCCCTGTGGTCCGCCACCGGAGGTGCGACGAATTACCTGATCGATGTCTCGACCACCACCGTGTTTAGCGTGTACGCCCCCGGTTACAGCAACCGCCTCGCCGGCAACGTGACCTCCTTTAGCGTCACCGGCCTCACCGCCGCCACCCCGTACTACTGGCGCGTCCGCGCCCAGAACGCCGGCGGCCTCGGCAACTACTCGCTGACCAACCTCGCCTACACCGTCGCCGCCGAACCGACCGTCCAATCGTCGTCGTTGGTGTTCTCGAATGTCACCGCCACCAATATCACCGTGCAGTGGACCCCCGGAAACGGCAGCCAGCGTGTCCTGGTCGGTCGCATGGGCAGTCCGATCAACCAGTTCCCGGCCGACGGAACCCCCTACACCGGAACCAACCTGTTTGGTGCCGGCTCCGTGCTCGGGACCAACCACTATATCCTCTCCGTCGGCACCACCAGCCAGGTCGTCGTGAAGGGGCTTGACCCCGGTACCACCTACTTCTTCCGCGCCTTTGAGCTGAACGGCTCCGGCCAAACCGTGAACTACCTGACCAACAACGCAACGGGTAACCCGCTGGGGCAGGCGACCACACCATGAACACGATGAAGATATCATTCCGGTCGGTTACCCGACTTGCCTGCCTGATCGCCGTGTGCGTCATCAGCCTCTGCGCGGTCGCTCCAGGATTCGCTCAAATGGTTCCCATCCAGGTCGAGTCGACCCAGGCCGTGGTGGACGCCCGTGGATTCATCATGCCGAGCAGTTCCGAGAACCTGGTCCACTTCCTTCACGTGCAATCTCCCGCCGTGCTTCATCCTCCCGCAGTAGATGGAACACCCCATCCCGACAACCCGGTGATCTTCACCTCGCGGATCGGCGGAGGCGTCAACCCATCCAACCCCGCCCTGGATGGGTTCTTCAGCGCCTCCGTGTCGCCGCGACCGGAAGAGGGGGTCGTCGTGGCCCGGGTCTACAACGCACCCTCCGTGGAGGCAGCCTCGTTTTATACCGACTCCCAACCGTTTGCCGTGAACCAGCCGGCCTATTTTTATCCGCTATTCCCCGCCGCGACCAATGCCTTCGATACCGCCGACGACGACGGCGATGGCGTCCACAATTCCTGGGAAAAAGCCCTCGGTGGCAATTCGTCCCTGTGGGATAGCGACAGCGACGGTATGTCCGACCTCGAGGAATTTCGCGCCGGCACCGGCCTGGGCGATCCATCAAGTTTCCTTTCCATGGACGCCATTCGCGGCGGCAACCACCTCATGCAGGTCACCTGGGATTCCGTGTCCGGTAAAACCTACCAGATCCAGGCCGCCCTCGGATCACTCAATGATCCGGACGTAACCTTCACCAATGTTGGCGGTCCCGTGGTCGCCACCGGATCCCTGTCCAGCATCGCGTTCACCAACGGGGCCGCTGGCGACGTCCAGCAGTTCCGGATTCGCCTGGTGGATTAAAGGGAATCTCACGGGCATTTAATGCTCAACGAACAGGGTTGCTTTAGGCTACCCTGTAGAAAGTACATCACGTTCGGTTCGGGGAATCACGTCAGGAGTAGCATCATGAAGCAGTATGCCTTGCTCGTCGCGCTCGTCGCCAGTCTCGCCTCCATATCCGCCCGCGGTCAATCCGTGGTGATCAACGAATTCCGCAACGCCACTCCGGATGTGGTGGAGCTGCTGGTCATCCAGAACAACCTGGATATGCGTGGCATGATCCTGAAGGATTACTCAAGCAGTGGTGCCAACGACAACGGAGGTGGCTACACCTTCACCACGAATGCCCTTTGGTCGAACCTGCCCGCCGGAACCCTGATTGTGCTGCGCCGCGATGCCTCCGCCGCCGACACCACGGTGGGCGGTAGCGACTTCAACCTGGATGTCGGCCTGACCAACACGACCTATTTTTCGGCGGAATCCGGTACGTTTGACATTGCCGCCGCGGAAATCATCATGATCAAGGAGGCCGGCTCCGGCAAGGCCGGCTCGACCGGGATGATCCACGCCTTCGCCTCTGGCAACGCCAAAAACACGGCGAACTTCACCGATCTGGTTTCCGCCAAGCTCGCCACCGCCTCCGGTGATACCGGTGCCAATGAATCCGCCGAGGCCGGTAATGCCACCAAAGCCCTGTCGGACTTCAATGGCACCGATGCCACGGGCGATGGTGCGGCCGGCACGATCGGCACCTGGAACAACGCCAACAACCAGGATTACATCCTCACCCTGCGCGGGGGTGGGGGCCCCACCACCAACGTCCAGTTCACCGCGAGCTCCGGCTCGATCGGCGAGAACGGAAGTTCCTTTACCGTGACCGTGGTCAAGACCGTTGCCGATGGCAACGTCAGCGCCCAGATCACCCTCGGCGGCACCGCCACCCTGACCGCTGACTACACCGTCAGTACCACCAACATAACCCTCGATGGCGCCACCACCTCGGCCACCGTGGTCGTGTCGATTGTTGATGACGGCGACACCGAAAACAACGAAACCGTGATCCTGACCCTGGCCAATGTCGTCGGTGGCACGTTGGGCGCTCCCGGGGCCTTTACCTTGACGATCAACGACAACGATGCGCTTCCTCCGCCCTCCGGCTCTCCCTGGATCAATGAAATGGACTACGATAGTGTCGGCACCGATACCAGCGAGTGGGTGGAAATTGCCGGCCCGGCAGGATTGAGCCTTGACGACTACGAGCTGGTCTTTGTCAACAACGGGCAGACCAGCGGGTACAATTCATTCGATCTGGGCCCCGCCAATTGGACCTTCTCGGACGAGGGGAACGGGTATGGTTTCTTCGTGATTGGCCGGGTGAATCCCGCCGAAGGAACGGCCGACTATACACCCGCCACCTGGACGCAGGATGAAATCCAGAATGGTCCGGCCGACTCGGTCGTTCTGGTGAAAAAGACGGGTCCGGTCAATGTCCATACCGTTGATTACGAGGGCGACAATGCGATCCTGGCCCATGATCAATACACCACCGCCAGCGATGACAATACCAACCCGTTGACCTCGATCTACCTGACCGGTGGCCCCGGCTCCGGTTTCGCCGACTTCAGTTGGACGAATACCATCGGAAACGCCACCCCCGGTGCCATCAACAATGCCCAAACCCTGGCCCCGGCCACGGTGACCACGAACCTGCGCTTCGCGGTCGCCTCCGCCACCGCCGGTGAAGCCGACGGCACCTTCGAGGTGACCATCGTCAAAACCGCACCCGATGGAAATCTTTCCGCGCAAATCGCCCTCGGTGGCACGGCCACCCTTGGCGGCGGCAACGACTACACGATCAGCGCCACCAATGTGACGCTTAACGGCGCGACAACCTCGACCACGGTAACCATCACCATCAACGACGATGCCGTGATCGAATCGGCCGAGACGGTCATCCTGACCCTGACCAATGCCATCGGCGGAGGATTGACCTCCCCATCGGTATTCACCCTGACCATCACCGACAACGATGCCGCCGGAACGCCCCCGGTGTTGAACGCGATCGGCAACAAGACCACACTGACCAACGCCTTGCTGACCTTCGCCGTTTCGGCCACCGCCACGGAAGGCGATCCGGTCGTCATGACGGTCAGCAACGCTCCGTCCGGCTCGACCTTCGGCACCACCAACACCGCAGGCACCTTCACCTGGACCTCACCCGGTCCGGCCGGCGTGTACACCGTCACCTTCTACGCGGCGGATGACGATGGCGCAGCCAGCGAGACCATCACCATCACCGTCACCAACTCTCCGGCCGGCCCCGGTGGCGGCGGTATGCAGCTGAACCTCTGGTTCAACGAACTGCACTACGACAATGCCGGTGGCGATACCAACGAAGGATTCGAAGTCGCCGGACCGGCCGGAACGGACCTGTCGGGCTACAGTGTTTACCTGTACGACGGCACCACCCTCACCACCTACAGCAACATTCCGCTGAGTGGTGTGATTCCCGACCTGTCCAACGGTTATGGCGTGATCTGGTATGAAGCCGCCTACACCCCGTCAGGTTCCCTGCAGAATGGAACCAACGACGCACTTGCCCTGGTTTACCAGAGCACCGGCGTGATTCAATTCATCGGATACGAGGGGTCCACGACACCGATCAACGGCCCGGCCGCCGGCATCCCATCTATCAACATCGGCGCCCAGAGCGCCACCGCGCTCGGCATCACCCTGTCCCTGTGCGGTACGGGAACCAACTACGCGGAAATGATCGCCACCGGCGGATGGCAGACCAATTCCCACTCGCGCGGAGCCTTCAGCCCGTGCCAGGAGATCCCCGCTCCGGCCGGCGGTGGCAACGATGACGACGGTGACCTCATCCCAAATGATTGGGAGGTTCAGTACTTCGGTTCGGCCACCGGCGCCACCGCCAACGCCGATACGGATAGTGACGGGTTCATCAACCTCGACGAATACATCGCCGGGACCAATCCCACCAACGGCGCCTCCTTCTTCGAGATCGAGACCATCGGCGGCGGCAGCGGTGCCCGCACCCTGGAATTCGCCACCGTGACCGGACGCCTTTACCACGTCCTCTGGACCACCAACCTGGTCGCCCAGGTTTGGAACACCCAGAGCAACAACATCCCCGGCAGCGGCAGTCCGTTCTCCCTAAGCGACACCAACGAAGGCAACCGGATCTACCAGATCCGCACCCGCCTCAACCAACCCTGATCCCCGCCACAACGCCATCAACGAAAGGGCCGCGTCCATCCGACGCGGCCCTTTTCATGCCCCCTCCCGAAAGGGGTCAGTCCTCACTTTTTGCACTTTTGATCAGGTTTGATGTGTATGTCCATGATCCCATACATAGTTGGGAGGCGATCCAGGACAGCGTAACTGTTGTTTCCTGTCTCAATCTTCTGGCAATCGCTACTTTGAGCGGGTCACCTTTTCGCATGCGGGATAAATCTTTCCGCATGCTTCCGCGACGCTTCAGTTCGTCGTCAATGATGCGCTTCGCCTTCTCGATGGTGCACTCCTGTCGTTCCTTGCCCAAATGGCTCATTCGCGCAAGAGTCTCCCGCTGATGCAGGAGGTCGCGCTTTACGGCATCATCGCCGAAAAACCAACCCCGCCGTATGTTAGACCATGCTTCATCGTTGCCCTCACTGCGCCTTGCCTCCAGGTATGCCGCATACGCCTTCCGGCCTCGCGAATCGTCGTTGAGTCCCAATTCGCCGAAAAGCCGGTCAACAGACAGCCACGAGGCACGCATGCCGGATGGTCGAACATACCCGGGAAAGCTGCTCCAAGGGTAGGTCGAGAGCGGTTGCTTGTTCCCGAGCAGGTGTGCCCTGGCCGGATTGAGGTGAACATAATCGCAGACGGTCTTGAAATATCCCGGTGACGCGTGATCCACCACGATGGCTTTGTAACGGCCACCGAACAGATGACCCGATAGTTGATGGCGGCGATTGAAGCGGATGGTGTACGTGCCCAGCAACCATTTCATCCCGGCCACAAGATTCGGTTGTGGCGTCTCCACGACGAGGTGAAAATGATTATCCATCAGGCAATAGGCATGTACGTACCATCCCGTCTTCTGGCAGGCCTCGGCCAACGTTTCAAGGAACAGCAACCGGTCGGACCGGTCATGGAAAATGGGTTCCCGCCGATCCCCGCGGCTCAGTGCGTGGTAAATGGCGCCTTCGTACTCAAGTCGTAGCTGTCTTGGCATGACCGGACTATCGTCCATGCGACAAAAAGAATCAATAGTGAGGACTGACCCCTTTTGGGAGTGGGGGGCGTAGTGGCGGGCGGATGGCTAGGGTGCGCGTGGTGCGGCTTGTTCGGCGAGGAAACGTTCGGTGATCGCCCGGTTGAGGGTCCGCGCCTGATCGAAGGAGGTGGTGGCGTCGTGTTCGCGGCCGGCCGCACGGTAGGCCTTGCCAAGCCATAACCAACCGATGGGATTGCCAGGAATGATCCGGGTGACGTGCTGCAGGGTGGATATGGCCGTTGCGGTGTCGGCTGCCTGGAGCTCGGCGATGCCCCGGTTGACCCAGGCTCCGACATACCGCGGAGAGCCACGGGTGAGCAATCGGTTCAACGGCAAGGCATTCTCGAACCGCCCGAGTGCCTGGTACACCGCCGCCGCGCCAATCAGGCGGGAGGGATTGGGCGGTCGCACGAATCGGTTGTCCACATGCCGCTCGTACCGTTCGCGCGCCTCGTCGATGAGTTGCAACCCGCGACGTCGTCCGGCGGAATCCTCCAGCAGGGCGCGGTTGGCCGAGGTGGTCCGGACAATCAGCATGGAGCTTCCGTCATAATAGGCCATTGCCCACTGCTCACCCTGCAGGAGACGGAACGCCGCCGCCCCGGCTCCCGTCCACGATCCTGGAATCAACAAGGCATCCGGATCGTAGGTCTCGATCAGTTTGCTCCAGGATTCCTCGTGACCGACCAATCCCCGCGATAGTACATCGAAAAAACCCGGTCCGTACAATCCGCCGCGCGGATCGGCAAATACCCGCACGCCCGGCATCCGCCAGAGCAGGTATCCGCCGTCATGAGCCAGATTGATTAACCGGCCCGGTTTGCGATCAAGCTTCTGTAGGACCTCGGTCGCCGCGACCGGAAAGGCATCGGTATTCACTTTCCAGCCAAAGGCCGATGCGCTGCCCGAAGCCACGTAGTAGCGGTTGGTGATGATCGACCACCCGGATACGCTGATGACGATGGCCAGGGTCAGGCTTCCGATGGCGCGGATCACCCCGGACGAAACCCGTGATGCGACCAGGTCGCCGAGGCAGGAAATCCCGAGCACGACGAAGGGGAATACGAGAATGGCATCGAGGTCGATGTGCAACGATGACTGGACCAGATGAAAGGCCGCGATCACGGCCAGGGTGGTGGGAACGAGCGGCAGTGCCTGGCGGTGGAAGATGAAAACCACGGCGATCAGCACCAGGGCGATGGTGGCCAGGCTGGCCAACGGATAACCGAGAAATTCACGGGCAAAGGGGGATATCCACTCGAGCGATACCGGGGCGCGCAGCTGGCTGATCGCGACCAGGGATTCCATGGGAAGGCGGAATCCGTATGGATTCACCGCCGTCGCCAGCGTCATCACCACCGCCAGCACGATAAAGCGGGAGGGCGGCGTGTCGTCGGTGGCGCGACGTTGTTGCTCAAGCCCGCGCAACAAGGCGATGAGCGGTCCGAGCAGCATCCAGGGTGCGGTATTGGCCCAAAGCACTTGAACCCCGACCAGCCATCCGAACCGCAACCCGGTCAGCCGTCCCGCCGTGCCGCGCACGACCAGGGCGATCAGCGGCAAGGCGAGAAGTGCAGGCCGCATGACCAGGGCCGGGGCCAGCAGCCAGCCGCAGAACAGGATCGCTGCGGCAATGGCCAGTTCGCTGCCGTACCGACGCACCACCGGAATCAGGATCACGAATGCCAGCGTAGTCAGTGCGGCATGGAGCAGGACGGTCAACCCGCTGCCGCCCAGCGACCAGGCCCCGTACACCGCCAGATCATACAACCAACTACCCTGGATCCATGGCGTATTGGCCGGGAGTGAGAAGGAGAATGGGTCGATCTGGGCCGGGCCATAGGCGAGGGCGTTGCGCCCGGCGGCCAGGTGAAACCAGATTTCAGAACCGCTGACCGAGCGCAAGCCAAGCAGGAACACGATCAGCAGGGCACCCGCCATCAGCAGGCTGGCCGCGAAGGAGGACGCGGGTTGCGCCCCTGTCGTTGCTTCCGTTGTTGCCTCACCAGCCACGCCGCCAGTTTGGATATCGGCCAGCAAATTGCAAGAGCGAACCCGGCAGGGGCGTGACAGAGCGGGTCTGGTGTGGCATAGTGCGTTGGTGGAAAACCATCGCCTAGACCTGCGGCAACGCCCCCGCCGCAACCGCCGCACTGACGCCCTGCGCCGCCTGGTGCGCGAGACCTCCCTCTCGCCGGACCACCTGATCTGGCCGCTGTTCATCTGCGAGGGCCGCAACCGCCGCGAGACGATCCGGTCGATGCCCGGTGTATTCCGGCTTAGCCGCGACCTGATTGTGAAGGAAGCACGAACCGCCGCCCGCCTGGGCATCCCGGCCGTAGCCTTGTTCCCGGCCCTGCCGAACCGGCTGAAGGACAAGGTGGCGAGCGAGGCACTGAACCCGAAGAGCCTGCTTCCCGCGACGGTCAAGGCGATCAAGAACGCGGTACCGGAGCTGGCGGTGATCACCGATGTGGCGATGGATCCTTATTCCAGCGACGGCCACGACGGTTATGTCGAGAACGGCGAGATCGTCAATGACCGTACGGTGGATATCCTGTGCGCGATGGCGCTGGCCCAGGCCGAGGCCGGTGCCGACCTGGTCGCCCCGTCGGACATGATGGATGGCCGGGTCGGGGCGATCCGCCGCGCCCTCGATGCCGCCGGCTTTACCGGGGTCGGCATCCTCTCCTATGCGGCGAAGTATTGCTCCTCGTTCTACGGACCGTTCCGCGATGCCCTCGATTCCGCCCCGCGCGGTGGCGACAAGAAGACGTACCAGATGGATCCGGCCAACCGGCGCGAGGCGATCCGCGAGGTGCTGCTCGATGTCGAGGAGGGCGCGGACATCGTCATGGTGAAGCCGGCGATGCCGTACCTGGATGTGATCCGCGAGGTGCGCAACGCGGTGACCTTGCCCGTCGCGGCCTACCAGGTCAGCGGCGAGTACGCAATGATCAAGGCCGCTGCCGCGAAGGGATGGATTGCCGAGGAGGCGGCGATGCTGGAAAGCCTGCTGTCGATCCGCCGCGCCGGTGCGGACATGATCCTGACCTACTTTGCGCGCACCGCGGCCGAGGTCCTGGCGCGATGAGCCTGTGCGTCGCGGTGATCGGTGCTTCGCCAAACCCGGAGCGTTACTCCAACCAGGCCGTACGCCTGCTGCGCGAACACGGCCACGCAGTCATCCCCGTCAATCCGGGCCATGCGGACATCGAAGGCTTGCCTGCCGTGGGCCGGGTGCAGGAACTTCCGGCCGGATCGGTGGACACGGTGACCATGTATGTGGCTCCGGTAGTGAGCGACGGCATGGCCGGGGCCTTGCTCGACCTTGCCCCGCGCCGCGTCATCTTCAATCCCGGCGCGGAGAACCCGGATGTTTCGGGCGCGCTGCGCGCCGCCGGTATCGAGGTCCTCGACGCCTGTACGCTGGTCCTGTTGCGTACCGGGCAGTTCTAGGATTATCGCGTCGAGCCTATCCCGCCCAGGGCGAGCCGGTGCCGTTGTGCGGCGGCGCGCAGGTTGCCGGCATCGCGTGGCAATTCGAAACCTGCCAACTCCTGTTCGGCCGCTGTCATCAGGTGGTTGATCCGCACGGCATCAGGGATGGCCACCTGTTTTTTGGTTACGGCGTCGGACAGGACCAGGGTGGTTCCGCGCAACAGGGTGGTGGTTTGATCCCGAAGCAGGTCGGCCGCCGGATAGTCGGTGGCATCGATATGGCGCACGATATCGGAAAGCCAGCGTGTTGCCACCGAAAGTTGCTCCCGCATGAGCGATGAGGGATTGCGCGGGCGCAAGGCGGTCAGGCCGCCGGGTGGTTCGGAAAACCTGCGCGAGCGGGGCAGGATCGGATTCAGCAGTTGTTTTGCCAGCGAGGTGGTGATCGAGCCATGCGGGCAGTACACGCGGCCATCCGCGTTGATGGTGACGACGGCGCCTCCGGTGTCGCGCAGGGGAAGGGGTGGGGTGGCGAGGCGTCCGGTGGCGCGATCGAGTACGATCAAGCCGGTCCAGCGCGGGGTGGTGATTTGTCCTCCGGTTGCGACATCAAAGGGATGGCCGATGTCGGTCTGGAAAAACACATGGCGCGGGGTGACGCTGAGCACGCTCGATGGTTGGTTGCGGGGGATCAGCAGGCGTCCATTGTGTATGGCCGGCCTGACCAGTTGCCGGGCCAACGCCTTCAAATTGTTGCGCCATAGTACGACGCCGTTGCGAATGGCGTAAATGGTGTCGCTTCCCGCAACATAGACCACACCCTGTTCATCCACCGAGGGCGATGCATAGGTTCTCCCGGTGAACAGGCGGTACTTGATGGCGCCGGTCAGCGGGTCATGGCAATGCAAGAAACCTTCGCCGTCACAAAAGTACACGTTGTTGCCATCGGCGGAAATCACCGGGCTGGTTCCGGATCCCTCGCCGATAGGAACCTTGTACACGACCTGAATGGAACCCGGTTCCATGTTGATGCCATAGAGAAATCCATCGCCGGTGGCGATGATCACGAGCTTGCCGTTGGGGTGAATGGCCGGGGTGTTGGCCACCAGGGAGCCGTACCCGAGCAGGCCGGCGATGATGGTGTCGATGATGGCCGGATCAACGAGGCCGTTCCAGACTTCCAGCAGGTTGGTGGGGATTTCCGGCGCGATGCCATCGAGCTTGATCGGTGGTGCATTCAGCGTGCCGAGGTCCCGGTTGAACAGCAGCACGTGTCCGCGGATCGTGATGCCGCCCACGCTGTTGGAGCCAAGCAGGAGGGCGGTGCCGAAGGGCGCGGGAACGAGGTTGACCCAGCGTGTGGAACCATCCGGATTGATGGCCCAGAGCTGATCCTTGTCGGTGAGGTAGATGACGCCTCGCTCATCGATCACCGGCGAACTGGTCAACGCCTTGGAGTCGATATCGGGATGAGTCCAGAGGCGCCGCCCATAGCGGGTGAAGGCGTGAAGGTTGCCGGAGCCCTCCTTGCCGGTGGCCACGTACAAGGTCCCGTCGGGTCCGATGGTGGGGGCGGTGATGATCGAATAACCATCCAGCGCGGTCCATGCCACCTCCAGCTCCGGCGTTGCGGGCATAGGGGTGTAGTCCGAGTTGCGGAAGTCCCGATGCTGGGTTGGCCACGCCGTTCCAGACAGCCGGGTGGGGAGGTCCAGGGCGGTAGCCGTTCCGGTGGTCAACCCGGCGGCGACGGATAGGGCGGCGATGGTTCGGTAGATCGACATGGTACAAGATCGTAGGCAAACGATGCCTGTAAGCAAGCCGAAGCGGTTTGTTATCCGCTTGCCCTCGAGGGTCGCCCTGCTATCGTTGCCCACATCCTATGAAGCCACACCACATCAAAGACATTCTGATCTCCGCCGACGACATCGCCCGCCGGGTTGATGAGCTGGTTTCCGAGATGGAATCGCATTGCCGTTCCGAGAACCTGGTCATGATCGGCATCCTGCGCGGCAGCTTCATGTTCCTGGCCGACCTGGTGCGTGACCTGTACCAGCACGGGGTACATCCGCGGATCGATTTCCTCACGCTGGAGAGCTACGGCTCAGGCATGGAGTCGTCCGGCACGGTACGAGTGACCAAGGACATCACGGTCGATGTGGCCGGCGCGGAGGTGCTGATTATCGACGACATCCTCGACAGCGGGCGCACCCTGACGTTCGCGCGCCAGTTGCTGGTGGACAAGGGGGCCAAGCGGGTGCTGACCTGCGCGTTGCTCGACAAGCCGGAGCGACGGGTGCTGCCGTTCAAGGCGGACTTCGTCGGCTTCACCATCCCCGACCACTTTGTCGTCGGCTACGGCCTCGATTACGACAGCCGCTACCGCGAGCTGCCCTACATCGCCAAGGTCACGCTGCTGTAGGCGACCCGCCGCGCGGCGTCCGCTACCGCCATTCGTGCTTGGGATACTTGCGCTGCAATTCCTGCTTGATGCGCGGATAATGTTCGCGCCAGAAACCCGGCAGGTCGCGGGTGATCTGCACCGGGCGCTGGCTGGGGGCGAGGATGTGTACCAGCACCGGCACCCGGCCGCGGGCGACCGTTACCGCGTTCTCCACGCCGAACAGTTCCTGGATGCGCAGCGCGATGAAGGGCGACTCGGTGGTGTAGGTCACCTTGGCCTTGCGGCCGTTGGGCAGGGAGATCCGCTCCGGGCAGTACTGGTCGAGGGTCTGCTGTTGCTGGAAATTCAGCCACTCGCGCACCACCGGCCAGACCTCCTTTTCCTTGATGTCCTTGTAGCTGACCGAACCGAAGCAGACCTGGGCGATCATGGTGTGGCGGTCGGTCTCGGTGATGGCGGTGATGCCGAGTTCGGGGCACCAGGCGGCGAGGTTGTTCACGCGCTGGATCCACTGCTCCACCGCGTGGTCCCACTGCTTCAGGGTCAGGGTGCCCTTGATGACCTCGCTGGCGAGCAGGTCGGCCGCGGCATCGAGCGGCGGCGTGTCCATGCGTTTGCTTTCCATGACGAGGTCGCGGAAACGGATCTGCCGTTCAGCCTCGACGCGTTTGTTGGCGGCGTCCCAGGTAACCCCGACGCCCTCGTTGAAGTGGGTGGGGAACAGTTCCCGCAACCATTCGGCTTTCACCGCGGTGCACTGGCTGAGCAGCACGTTCAGTTCGCCGCCCTTGCCCTCGATCTCGCGGACCTCGCCGGCGACCAGCAGGGGCGCGTCCTGCACCACGCTCTCGCGGGCCACGGTGCCGCGCCGCTGGTGCACGAGCTGGCAGCGCAACGTGCCGCCGTCGAGGCGGCGTGCGAGCTGGTCGGAGAAGCCGCTGAGGATGCACTTCTGCACCGCCTCGTCGTCGACCGGGCGCGAGCGGACATCGAGGCCTTCCTGTTCCGCGATGTGCAGGAAATGCTCGAGCAGCGGCTTGACCTGGCGGGCGGAGACCGCGTGGATGCCGAGCGCCTTGCACGCCTCGAGGCGGTACTGGTGCTGGTCGGCGTAATGCCAGGCGCGGGCGAGCCGGAAGTAGTCGGAAGCGTTGTTGTCGCCGAGGCGGTCGTCGCGCTGTTCATCGACCGTGCCGCCCTGCCGCCGCAGCAGCAGGTCGCGGCCCTGGGTCAGCGCGGCGATCAGGCACGCCTGGTACACGCAACCGAACTGCTGGCCGGCCAGCATCATGCGCGCGTAGCGCGGGTGCACCGGGAAGGCGATCATGCGGCGGCCTAGATCGGTCAGACGGCCCTCGCCGTGGGTTTCGTCCGGCTCCAGCGCGCCGAGGTCGGTCAGGAGCTGGACGGCCTTCGCGAGCGATCGTTCGTCCGGCGGCTCGATCCAGCGGAATGCGCCGACCTGGTCGATGCCGGAAGCCTTCAGCGTCAGCACGACCTCGGCGAGGTCGAGGCGTTTGATTTCCGGGAGTTCCTGCAACGGCCGATCGCGGTGCTCGCGTTCGGTCCACAGCCGGTGGCACAGGCCGGGGGCGGTGCGACCGGCGCGGCCGGCCCGCTGGTCGGCGGAGGCGCGGCTGATCCGTTCGATCAGCAGGGTGTTGATGCCGCGGAAGGGATCGTAGCGCGGGATGCGGGCGAGGCCGGCGTCGATGACGATGCGCACGCCGTCGATGGTCAGCGAGGTCTCGGCGACGTTGGTCGAGACGACGATCTTGCGTTGCGGGTAGCGCGCGACCGCGGCGTCCTGGTCGCGCGGGTTCAGCTCGCCGTGCAGCGGAAGGATCACGCAGCCGCGCGCGGCCGGGGCGTGTTCGAGGGCCTGCACGGTGCGGCTGATCTCGTAGGCCCCGGGCATGAAGATCAGCGCATCGCCGGGGGTTCCGGCGCGCACCAGCCGGTCGAAGGCCTCGACCGCCTGGTCCCACACCGGGGCCTCGGTGGTGCGGTCGGCATAGCGGATCTCCACCGGGAAGGTGCGGCCCTGCGACTCGATGACGTTGCAGGGGTCAAGGTAGGCGGCGACCTGGTCCACCGCGAGGGTCGCCGACATGACGAGGATCAGCAGGTCGGGGCGGCGCGAGGCCTGAATCTCCAGCGCGCGGCCGAGGGTGATGTCGCCGTAGAGGTGGCGCTCGTGGAACTCGTCGAAGACCAGGGCCGACACGCCGCGCAGGTCCGGGTCGGACAACATCGAGCGGAGCAGGATGCCCTCGGTGACGAACTTGATGCGGGTGGCCGACGAGGTCACGTTCTCGAGGCGGATCTGGTAGCCGACCTCGCGGCCGAGCACGACCCCGCGTTCCTCGGCCACGCGCGCGGCGAGCAGGCGGGTGGCGAGGCGGCGCGGCTGGAGGACCACGGCCTGGCCATCGCCCAGCAATCCGTGGTCGAGCAGCATCTGTGGCACCTGGGTGGACTTGCCTGAACCGGTGGGTGCCGCGATCACCGCACGCCGCCGGTGGCGCAGCGCGGCCACCAGGGTGGATTCGATTTCGTAGATGGGCAGACGGTTCGACACACGGCCTGCATAGCAACAAGCCCGGTGGCGGACAAGCGTCAACATGGCGGTTGATCCAGCGGCGCGATCGGCCTAGGGTTCCGGCATGCGTGCCTTCCGCAGGTTGTTGGTCTGGATGCTGGGCGCGGCCGGTGTGACGCTGGCCGCACGGGCGGATCCTTCCGTCGCCCGGATCTGGAACGAGGAAGCGCTGGATGCGATCCGCATCGACCTGGTCCGGCCGCCGGTGCACGCCCGGAACCTGTTCCACCTTTCCGTCGCCATGTACGACGCCTGGGCCGCGTACGACCCGGTGGCCGAGGGGTTCATGGTGAAGGAGAAGGTTGCCCCGGTGCCCACCAACGTCGCGGCCGCGCGGGCCGAGGCGATCAGCTATGCGGCCTACCAGGTGCTGCGCCACCGTTATGCGCGTTCGGTCAACTCGAACACCACCTTTGCCGCACTGGCAACGCGCATGACGCAACTCGGCTATCCGACCAACCTCGTCGCGGTCACAGGGGATGCGCCGTATGCCGTAGGTAACCGGATCGCCGCGACCGTGCTGACCAACAGCTGGGCGGACGGGGCCAACGAGTTCGTCAATTATAGGTTCAGTTTCACCCCGGCCAATCCTCCGCTGGTCGTCGCCTCCTCGTACATCGTCATGGACGACCCGAACCGTTGGCAGCCATTGTCGTTGGAGAATCCGGTTTCCCAGATCGGGATCCCTGATCCCTCGGCCTGGCAAACCAATGTCTGTCCGCACTGGGGCCGGGTCACGCCTTTTGCGCTGATGCGTATTTCCACCAATGAGGTGCACGAGGATGTGGGTCCGCCGCCGCAGTTGTTCAGTGAAAGCGAAGACCGGTTCATGCAGGAGATGCTCGAGGTGGTCCGTTTCGGCAGTTGGCTTGATCCGGCGGACGGGGTGGTCATCGATGCATCGCCCGGCGTGACGGGGAACCATCCGCTCGGCACCCGCGACGGAGCCGGGCATCCGGTCAATCCGGTCACCGGGCAGCCCTACGCGACCAACCTCGTGCGCCGCGCCGATTACGGGCGGGTGCTTGCCGAATACTGGGCGGACGGTCCGGATTCCGAGTCACCGCCGGGGCATTGGAATTCGCTGGCCAATGCGGCATCCGATCTGATCACCAACAAGGTCATCGCCGGATCCACGCAGGCCGTCGATGCGTTGGAATGGGATGTGAAGCTGTACTTCGCATTGAACGGCGCGCTGCACGACGCGGCGATCGCCGCCTGGAACCACAAGGGCGTGTACGATGGCGTGCGCCCGGTCTCGGCGATCCGCTGGTTGAGCGCGACCCTGTTGATGCCGCTCGAGCCGGGCCTGGCCGAGATCGTCACGGCGGAATCCTCCGCGCCTGGCCAGCGCCATGCCCACCTCGCCACGAACCTGAACCAGGTGGCGCTGTACCACTGGACCGGGCAGCCGGCCGATCCGACCAACGAAGTCGGGGGTGTGGACTGGATCTCGGGGACGTTCTGGTTCCCTTTCCAGAAGGCCACCTTTGTCTCGCCGCCGTTCGCGGGCATGATCTCCGGCCACAGCACGTTCAGCCGCGCCGCCGCGGAGGTCCTTGCCGGTTTTACCGGTACGCCGTTTGTTCCGGGCGGGCTCGGCGAGTTCGTCGCCCAGCCGGGCTACCTGACCTTCGAGTACGGGCCCTCCCAGGAGACGCGCATCCAATGGGCGACCTACTACGATGCCGCGGACCTGGCGGGCATCTCGCGTTTGTGGGGTGGCATCCATATCGCCAGTGATGACTTCGGTGGCCGCAAGGTCGGTGCGCGGGTGGGGCGGGCCGCCATGGATCTGGCCCGGCAGTATTTCCGCGGAGAACCGGCGCCGCATCCGGTCATGGCGGCTCGCGGCAGGGTGCAGGATGATGCGATGGTCCTCGCCTGGCCGGCCTTGACCGGTCATGTGTACCGGGTCGAGGCTTCGGTTGATGGCGTGATCTATGCGCCGGTCTCCGGTCCGATCACGGCCACCGTGGCTTCGGTGGTCTGGACCAATCCGGCACCTCCGTCCGGCTTGTTGTTGCACCGGATCGTTTCGGTCCCATAAGGATTGCAATTTTCCGGCCAAGGTTTCATCGTTCGCTGAACAGGGAGAATGCAGCGCCATGGCCAGTGAAAACAGCATCGAGATTGAGGGCGTAACCAAGCGGTTTGGTTCCTTTACCGCAGTCAAGGACGTATCGCTTTCCATCCGGCGGGGTGAATTCTTTTCCCTTCTCGGCCCCAGCGGGTGTGGCAAAACCACCTTGCTGCGGATGATTGCCGGATTCGAGCATCCTGAAGAGGGGCGTCTGCTGCTTGATGGCGAGGACATCACGCGCCTGCCACCCAACGAACGCAAGGTCAACACCATTTTCCAGAGTTATGCGCTCTTTCCCCACATGACCCTGTGGGAGAACATCGCCTACGGCCTGCGCATCGCCCGCCGCCCCTCCGCCGAGATCAAGCGCGAGGTCGACAAGATGCTGGCGCTGATCCAGATGGAGGATCATGCCTACAAGAAGCCCGACCAGATCAGCGGCGGCCAGAAGCAGCGGGTGGCCATTGCCCGCGCCCTGATCAACAAACCCCGGGTGCTGCTGCTCGACGAGCCGCTCGCCGCCCTCGACCTCAAGCTGCGCCAGCGCATGCTGATCGAGCTCGACAACATCCACGACGAGGTCGGCATCACCTTCATCTACGTCACCCACGACCAGGGCGAGGCGATGAGTTTGAGCGACCGCATCGCGGTCATGAACAAGGGCCGCATCGAGCAGATCGGCGGTCCCGGCGAGATCTACGAGGCCCCGCGTTCGAGTTTCGTCGCCGCCTTCATCGGCGACACCAATTTCTTCGAGGGCGTGGTGCGCGAGGAGATCGACGCCGACTACAACCGCACCTTCGTCGAGGGCCTCGGCGAAGTCGTCTGCTTCAACGACAAGAACATCCAGGTCAATGCCCCGATCCACCTCAGCGTGCGCCCGGAGAAATTTCGCATCTCGCGCGATCGCCCCGATCCGAATCCGAAGCACAACGTACTCCACGGCGTCGTCGAGGACATCGTCTACCTCGGCTCGCACACGCGCTACTGGGTCCGCACCGGCGACTACCGGCTTTCCATCAACCAGCAGCACGGCCGCTACCTGCTCGACGAGAAGCCGGTCAAGTGGAAGGACCCGGTGTATGTCTGGTGGCATGCCGACGACGGCTTCATGCTCGAGCACTACAGCGAGAACGACGAGCAGATGATGACCCTTCCCGATGCCCCGGTGGCGCGCTGATCCATGGACCTCACCCCGGCCAAGCGAAAGAACCTGCTGGAGTGGCTGGTCAGCCTGCCCACGATGGCCTGGCTGGTCCTGCTGTTCCTGATCCCGACGCTGATGATCTTCGCCATCGCGTTCCGCCCGGTCAGCCTCGACGGCGGCATCGGTGCCGGCTGGACCCTGAACACCTGGCGCAGCCTCGCCAACCCCAACTACCCCGACATCGCCTGGCGCACCCTGTGGATGAGCGCGGTCACCACCGCGGTCTGCATCCTGCTCTCCATCCCGTGTGGCTACTACATGGCGCGGGTCGGGGTGAAGTGGCGGCAGCGCCTCCTGCTCCTCGTCATCGTGCCATTCTGGACCAACTTCCTCGTCCGTGTCTTCGCCTGGAAGGAATTGCTGCATCCGGAGGGGCCGATCAAGAAGCTCCTGCTCGCCCTGAACCTGGTCGGACCGGACACCCAATTGCTCTACAACGAATACGCCGTGCTGCTGGTGCTGGTCTACACCCACCTGCCGTTCGCGGTGCTGCCGATCTACGCCGCCGCCGAGAAGTTCGACTTCCGGTTGATGGAGGCGGCACGGGACCTCGGGGCCGGCGCGCTCAAGGCCTTCACCAGCATCTTCATCCCCGGCATCCGGCGCGGCCTGCTCACCGCGGTGCTGGTGGTGTTCATCCCGGCGCTGGGCTCCTATGTGATTCCCGACATCATGGGCGGTGCCTCCAGCGAGATGATCGGCAACAAGATTGCCCAGCGCGCCTTGTCCGACCGGAACCTGCCCCACGCCAGCGGCCTCTCCGCACTGCTGACCCTCGTCGTGCTCGGTCCGATGATGCTGGCCCTGCTGCTCCAGGGCCGCCGTACCCCGGCTCGGAAGGAGGCGCCATGAACCGCAGCCATATTCCGCTGTTCACGACGCTGCTCGTGCTGCTCTTCTTCTACCTGCCGATCCTGATCCTCGTGATCAACTCGTTCAACGCGGCTCGGTTCGGCGGTGGATGGGAGGGCTTCACCCTCGACTGGTACGCGAAGCTCTTCAACGACCGCCCGATCTGGCTCGCCCTGCGCAACACCCTGCTGATCGCCGTGGCCTCCACGCTGTCCGCGATGGTGCTGGGTACGCTCGCCGCGTTTGCCCTGCACCGCTACACGTCGCGCCTGCAGCGGTTCCACTACACGCTGGTGTACACGCCGCTGGTCGTGCCGGACATCCTGATGGGCATGAGCCTCTTGCTGTTCTTCGCGGCGATCGGGTTCAAACTCGGTCTGCTCACCATCTACCTCGCCCACGTCACCTTCTGCATCAGTTATGTGGCCATGGTCGTGCTGGCGCGGCTGCAGGATTTCGACTTCGCGGTCATCGAGGCCTCGCAAGACCTCGGGGCCGGCTGGTGGGACACCACCTGGCGCGTGCTATTGCCGATGCTCGCCCCCGGCATCCTCGCCGGCGGCCTGCTCGCCTTCACCCTGTCGATCGACGACTTCGTCATCTCCTTCTTCGTCGCCGGCCCCGGCTCGACCACCCTGCCGATCCGCATCTACAGCATGATCAAGCACAGCAAGAACATGCCGATCATAAATGCTTTGTCGACCCTGCTACTCGTGGTAACCTTCCTCGCGGTATGGACCAGTCAACGACTCACCACGGAGAAAAAAGCATGAAGAAGACCCTGACCATCGGATTGGCCGCCCTCGGGTTGGCCGTGGCGCTGACCGGCTGCGGGAAGAAGCAGCCCACCCTGCACGTCTATACGTGGGCCGATTACATCAAGCCCGAGTTGCTCACCCGCTTCGAGCAGGAGAACAACGTCCGGGTCATCATCGATACCTTCGACTCCAACGAGGCGATGTATGCCAAGCTCAAGGCCGGCGCCAGCGGCTACGACATCATCATGCCGAGCAGCTACATGGTGCGCACGATGTACAACCAGGGCATGCTCCAGCCGATCGACCGCAGCAAGGTCCCGAACATCGCGAACGTCGATCCCGACTACCTGAAGATCGCCATCGACAAGGCCATGGACCACAGCGTCCCGTACATGCTGACCAGCAGCGGCATCGCCTACCTCGGCAGCAAGCTGGGCGAGGTCGAGCCGTCGTGGTCGCTGATGGACCTCGAGGCCATCAAGGGCCGTGCCACCATGCTCAACGACATGCGCGAAACCCTCGGTGCCGCGCTGAAGTTCCTCGGCTACAGCCTGAATTCGACGAACGAGCAGGAACTGGCCGAGGCCCGCGACATCGTCATCCGCTGGAAGAAGAACCTCGCCAAGTTCGAGAACGAGCAGTACAAGACCGGTCTCGCCTCCGGCGAGTTCTTCCTCGTGCATGGCTATAACGGCGATATCCTGCAGGTCATGGAGGACAACGAGGACATCGTCTTCGTCATCCCCCAGGAAGGCACCTCGATCGCCTGCGACGACTTCGTCATCCCGAAGGATGCCAAGGAGGTTGACCTCGCCCATGCGTTCATCAACTTCTTCCTCGACGCAGAGGTCGCGGCCGAGAACACCGACTTCGTCTATTACCTCGCTCCCAACGCCGCCGCGTACCCGTTGATGAGCGAGGAGATCCGTAACGATCCCTCGATCTTCCTGGAAGAGGAAGTCAAGGCTAAGTGCGAAGTCATCGATGAAGTCGGTGATGCCCTGGCCCTCTACACGAAGATGTGGGACCAGGTGAAAGCCGCCGAGTAACCGGCGCCCTCGCGCCGTGCACGAACCGGGGACTTTCCTGTCCCCGGTTTTTCGTTTTTCGGGTATGGTATCCCCATGCACTGGTTGTTGGCCGCGGTTTTTGCCATGCTTGCGGTGCCGGTCTGGGCCGGCGGGAGCCCTTTGCGCACCGCCGTCGTGGTCAACCGGAACAGCGAACGTTCGCTGGAACTCGGCCGCTACTACGCGGAACAACGCGGGATCCCGGATCACCTGATCATCCCGGTCCAGGTGGTGACGTCGAACAGTATTTCAATCGCGGTTTATTCCAATGACATCGAGGGGCCGGTGAGGGCATACATCGGTCGTGCACCCTGGTCGAACCAGGTTGATGCCGTTGTATTTTCGATCGATATCCCTTACCGCGTATTCCAGCCGCCATTCTTTGACTACCGGTACGCCGGCCTGACCGCAACGTTCTACTATGGGTTCTATACCTCGCCGGATGCATGGACGTTCGGCTGCCAGATTGCCGCCGGAAGCGCCAATGCTTATTACGCCCGCGAACGCGCCTTTTCCCATACCGCATCATTCAGCAGCAACCGGCTGCGGCTTGCATCCATGCTGACCGCGTCAAACATGCTTGTCGCCAAGCGCCAGGTTGATCACGCAACGGAGGCTGATTATCAACAGCCGGTTTCGCGGGTGTTGTTGATGCGGACAACGGACACGTTTCGCAACGTACAGTGGGAGGAGTTCGAGCGGGTGCTCACCCTGTCCCGGTACCACGGCGCTCCGCAGACCCAGCAATGGCTGAATGCCGATTCCGTGATCGGCACCTCCAACATCATCGGAGTCGTCGCGGGTCGAACCGCGCATTCCTGGATCGGGGCCAATCCACCGCTGCCGGGGTCGTTTGGCGAGCACCTGACGTCCTATGGCGGATACCTGTATGAGCCATCCGGCGGACAAATGACCATCCTGTCATGGATCACCAACGGCTATGCCGGCACCCACGGCACGGTGGTGGAACCCTGCGCCTACACGAACAAGTTCGCTTCGCCGTTGCTCCATTACTGGTATGCCCGGGGGTTCAGCCTCGGAGAGAGTTTCTGGATGTCGGTGCGGAATCCCTATCAGGGCCTGTTCCTCGGCGATCCGTTGTGTGCGCCGTATGCGGTACCGTCATCGGTGTCGTGGCCCGGCCTGACCAACCGCACCACCGTGAGCGGAACAACCAACCTCGCCGGCCTGGTGGTCGCCGCCATCGACCGCCCGGTCGCGCAGGCCGGTTGGTATGTCGATGGTTTCTGGCGGACCAACACCTCCATCGGGGCCCCCGCGCCGGGCAATGTGGTCACCGCCCGCATCAACGGCGTTGCCCGCACCTACACGGTCGCACCGGGCGACACCCTATACGACGTGGCGGCGGGACTCGCCAATGCGATCAAGGCCGCGCCGCCGCTGCCGGTGACCGCCCTGGCCTTCGGCGACCGCATCGAGGTTGTGCACAAGACACCCGGCTCGGCGACCAATACGATCGCGGTGGTCGTTGCGGCCGGTACTGCTGCCGTGACCACGGTCCGGGCATCGATCCCGTCGAACAGCTTCCTCGCCTCCACGCACGCCGCCCGCGAGGCCGTCTCGTTGTCCGGAAACGCCGTTTCGGGTGATGTCGTCCGGGCTGTCATCACCACCCTGGATGCCCGTGTGATCACCAACGAGTGGCTGGTCACGACCAACCTCGCCTCGCCGCTGGGCATCCTCAACGGCCTGGCCTCGGTCATCAACAACAACACCAACCTGCAGGATGCGGCCGGGTGCCTCGCCACCTACAGCCGCCCCCTCGATTTTTCCGCGACCCCACCATCCGAAATGTGGCTGTTTGCCCGGACGAATTCCTGGGAAGGCGTGAACCTGCACGTCGCGTATTCGGTCAGCACCGTGGGCGGAAGCACCCTGACCGGGCCGGACTTTTCGGACACCTTCAACGACAACGACGACAACTTAAAGCCGCGTGCGATGATCTTCCTCTCCGCCGGCGTGACCCAGGCGATGCCGGGGTGGACGGTGGACACCACGGGGTGGCCGAACGGGCCGCATGAGCTGACCCTGGCGGTGCGCGACGGGACCGGCGTGGAAACGGAAGGCCGCGCCTCGGTCACCGTCGTGGTGACCAACCACGACCTCGCGTGTACGATCATCGCACCGGCCGACCGCGTGTACCGGTTGCGCACCGGCGTGGTCACCGCCGAGGTCGCCACCGCCGCCGCGATGGGCAGTGTCACCCAGGTTGTCGTCTTCGCCGAGGGCAAGCCCGTGGCCACCGGCGTCACCGCGATCGTGGCACTGACCAACTACGGGGCCGGGCCGCTCCGGTTGCAGGCGCAGGCGTGGGATGACCTCGGCCGCTCGACCCGCAGCGAAATCGTCACCGTGTTGTCCTATACCGATAACGATTCCGACGGTATGAGCGACCAGTGGGAATACGCCTACTTCGGGGCCCTGACCAACGCCGCCGGCGATGCGGATGCCGACGGCGACGGCGTGTCCAACCGCGATGAATTCCTTGCCGGCACGTCGCCGATCAACGCGCTCAGTTTCCTGCGGGTGTCACTCCTTGAAGACCACAACGTGCAGGTTACCACCGCCACCGACCGCGTGTTCCGCGTGCGCCTCAACGATGGGGATCTGGTCAATGACCTGTTCTGGTACGCCACCGGCACCTTCTTCCGCGGTTCCGGTCTGGTCACCCTCGATCCCGGACCCGCCACCGGCGACGTGCGGTTCCTGGCCATCGAGGCCGGTCTGACCGAGTAGGGATCTGGTTGCGCTGACACAACGATGCGCCACGTGCCTTCCTGTCGTTCCGGCGTTGTGCGCCTGAAGAAGATGAACGGTGGAGATGGCGGGAAGATGTAACCGCGGATCACGCGGAGCACGCGGATGGGGGCCGGAGTATTTTTAACCGCAGAGGACGCTGAGGTGGACTTCGTTGGGGCGCGGCCTGCTGTAGTTCCGGCGTTATACGCCGGAAGAAGATGAACGGTGGAGAGGGCGTGAGGATTTTTAACCGCAGAGGGCACGGAGGACGCCGAGAAGGATGTTGTTGGGGGCAGGAAGACGCGTTGTGGACCACGTGACGCACCCTGGTGAGGGAGCGGCTTGCCCCAAACCGGATGGGAATGGATCCGGGGCGGTCGATTCAGTCCTCGCCGCGGCGGATCACCGCGTCGTAGGGATGCAACGCCGACGATGCGCCGCGCCCGCAGAATTCCGCGCGCAGCACGCGGAAGCCGTCGCGCTGTTCCCATGCAGTGGCCGCGAGGTCGTCCTTGTGCAGGACCAGGCCTTCCGGCGTCTCGGCATTCTTGCGGAACGCGCGCGGCACGGTCATATGGACGGGGCCTTCGGCGCGGCGGTCGAGCCCGTGGACCTGCCGTGCGGTTTCATGGCTGATCACCCCTTGCGGGATACCTTCGCGGTCGCGCGACCACAGGGAGAAAACGACCAGCTCGGGCCAGGCGGGCAGGGGGGCACCGGCCAGGCGGTAGATGCCGCGTTGGACCTTGATCCATTCCCCCTTGTCCACGTGGTACCCATGCACGCTGTCGGCGTAGCCGGCGGCGCGGGCCTGTGCGGCGGTGAAGAAGCCCGCGTTGCGTCCGGCCTCGGTCTTCAAGGCCTCGGCGTATTTCCTGAACAGGCCCGGCGACGACGGCATGGGATCAATACCGGAAACTGCTCTTGCCGATGAACTCGCGCAGCAGCGAAGTCGGCGGGACGAGGTCGTGCGGGATGCCGAGGAAGCTGCCGAGGAATTCCTGCAGACGCCGCGCCTCGGCATATTGCGGATCGTGTGGCTTCACCTCGGCGAGCAGCGGCTCGACGAACGGCTTCAGCACGGCGAGTTCGTAATCCAGTGCGGAGTTGAAGGCGAGGTCGGCTTCCTCCTGGAACGGGAAGATCCAGGTCTTCTCGCCGCGCCGCACCGAGGGCCACATCTTCATCGTGGTCAGGGCCGAATGGCCGCGGAACTGGTTGTCGCGCACCAGGCGGCGGACCAGCCGGTTGTCGGTGGTGGCCACGCGGTTGTGGGAGTCGAGGCCGAGCTGGGTCAGCGCGCTGATGTAGATCTTGAACTTGTTCTCGGCGGGGATCGACGCGGTCAGCCGCGGGTTCAGGCAGTGGATGCCCTCGAGGATCACCACCTGGTCGCCCTTGAGCTGGAGGAACTCGCCGGGGTATTCCTTGAGCCCCTGCTCGAAGTTGAAGCGGGGGAGGCTGATCTTCTCGCCGGCCACCAGCTCGGACAGGTGCTGGTTGAACAGCGCGAGGTCGATCGCCTCGATGTGTTCGAAATCGTATTCGCCCTTCTCGTCGCGCGGCGTCTTGTCGCGGTCCACGAAATAGTTGTCCACCGAGATCGCCACCGGGTTCAACCCGTTCACGCGCAGTTGCACACTCAGGCGTTTCGCGAAGGTCGTCTTGCCGGAGGAGGAGGGCCCGGCAATCAGGATGAACTTGATGCGTTCGCGCTCCTCCTTGATCTTGTCGGCTACCTTGGCGATCTTCTTCTCGTGCAGCGCCTCGGCGATGCGGATGAAGTCGGCGCTTTCCTTCGCGGCGATGATCCCGTTCAGGCGGCCTACCGTGTTGACGCCGAGGATGCGGCCCCATTTCTTGTGTTCCTGGAAGACTGCGAACAGTTGCGGCTGTGGGCGCAGGGTCGGGATCTTCGGGGGCACTCCACGGTCGGGGAACTGGATCACGAAGCCGGGGCCGACGTGGATCAGGTCCACATGGGTGATGGCGCCGCTGGAATGGGCGAGCGGACCGTGCGCGAGGTCGGTATAACCGTCGCAGGTGTACACCACGACCTTCGGCGGGTTGCGGAACTTCAGCAGGTTCGCCTTGTCCGGCTGGCCCTGTTCCTCGAAGTGGCGCACCGCGTCGGCGTACAGGACCTTGCGGCGCTCAATTGGGGCATTGGCGGCGATGATGTCCTTCAGACGCGCCCGGACCTGGTCGAGCTGCTCCTGGTGCATGCCTTCCTGGCCACCCTGCTCGAACGAGCAGTAGAACCCCGTCCCCATCGAGTGCTCCACGATCAGTTTTGCGTCGGGAAACAAGTCCTTCACCGCCTTGGCGAGCAGGAAGCAGGCGGTCGAGCGGTAGATGCGCCAACCATTCGAATCGGCAAAGGTCAGGAACTGTACGTCGCTGTCCACCTCCAGCAGGAACTCCAGGGTTACCACCAGGTTGTTTACCATCGCCCCGAGGTAATGCCGCCCGGCCTCGTCGGTATCCTTTTCCAGCAATGCCTCTACCGGCGTCCCGAACGCACACGTCACACTCCGGCCGTCGTTCAGACGGGCGGTTATCTGCCCTTTTTGATGCATGGTCTTCCCCTGTGATGCTTTCCAATGATTGGACCGTGACTCTGCACCATTTTCCAGGCGTTGGAAAGTCCCACCTTGGTTCCACCCCTGTTTCTTTCCCAACCCATGATCCATTCCCCCCCCCATGCTATGTCCCTTTCGCTACCCATGAACCATCGCCCATTCTTCCCGTTCCCTTCTAGGTTGACATGCCGGGTAAACCTGCTAGTTTCCCCCCCTCTTTTTGATGGGAGATTGTGGTTATGAAAAGAACGTTCCAGCCTTCAAATGTATCGCGCAAACGCACCCACGGGTTCCGTGCCCGGATGGCCACCAAGGACGGCCGTCAGGTCTTGCGCCGCCGCCGCCAGAAGGGCCGCAAGACGCTGATCGTCGCGTAAGTGTTACGCCATGAATGGTTTACCTGCCAGCCCGCAGGGCGATTCGTCGCCGGGCAGGGCCGGCCGGCAAACCCGTGGACCCGATCAACGGTTGGGTCGATCGCAACGGTTGATCCGGTCCACGGATTTCGCGGAGACCTTTTCCCAGCAACGCAAGTGGGTGGGGCGTACCATGGTCCTGTGGTTGCGATCCGCCGATGACGCTGCATGGCGTCTGGGGGTGGTTTCCAGCCGCAAGGTCGGCGGGGCGGTGCAGCGGGTGAAGGCCCGCCGTCGCTTGCGCGAGGTGTTCCGCCGCCACCGCGCGGGATTGGCCGGGCGGTATGATGTGGTTCTGGTGGCCCGGGCCGCGATTGTGGCCGCACCGTGGACCGCGGTGGTGGACGATTTTATAATGCTGGCCCGCAAGGCGGGCCTGGTGACATCCCCATGACAATCACACGGGCAGGAATTTTTATCGGGGTGGCCGCAGTGCGGCTTTACCAGGTTACGCTGGGCTACTGGCTCGGTGGCCGCTGCCGTTTCTATCCGACCTGTTCCTCGTACGCCATCGAGGCGATTACCGCGCACGGCCTGTTCCGTGGTATGTGGCTGGCCGTGAAGCGCATCGGCCGGTGCCATCCCTTTCACCCCGGCGGGATCGATCTGGTTCCCGCTGCCCGTCCCGCCTGCTGCCCAACCCACGCACGGAGTGTACCGTCACCATGAAACGCCAGGATTACGTCATTTTTTTCCTTCTCATCGTCCTGCTGGTCTTCTGGCCGAATATCTACCAGGCCTTTTTTGCTGATAAACAGGCGGCCCGCCCGCCTGCGGAGCAACCGGTGGACGAGGCCGCCACGGATGATGCCGTGGACGGGATGGCGACCACCGCGCCGGCCGCGAAAATCCCGGTTGCCGTCGAATCCGCCACCGCTAGCGCGGAGGCCCCGGTCGCCGCAGTTGCCGTCGA
Source organism: uncultured Verrucomicrobiota bacterium (assembly GCA_937872895.1). Classification (GTDB taxonomy): domain Bacteria; phylum Verrucomicrobiota; class Kiritimatiellia; order CAIVKH01; family CAIVKH01; genus CALMUP01. Next base: position 3,921 of record CALMUP010000003.1, on the reverse strand, counting down.
CGAGGAGCCCGCCGGCGAAGAGGTGCTTACCGTCCTGACCAACGGCCAGCTTCGCCTCGTCTTTTCCTCGCGGGGCGCCTCGCTGGTCGGTGCCACCCTGGTCGATTACCGCGAGACCCTACCGCTCGACAGCAACCTGATCACCTTCGACTTCACCGAACGCCCGTCGCTGGTGTACAGCGGCATTCCCGGCTGGGGCGAACAATCCGACTTCACCCTCGCCGAGGTCGGCAGCGATCGCCTGACCTACACCCGCACCGCCGGGGGCCTCCGCTTCACCCGCGAGATCGTGCTCGCCACGAACTACCAGGTCCAGGTCACCGACTCGTTCAGCAACATCGGTGCCGAACAGGCCGACCTCGGCCAACACCGGATCCGCACCGGCCCGATCCCCGAGGAGGCCGCCCACAACGACATCGCCGGCATGATCGACATGGGCGTCGATGCCCTTCCGCCCGCCGGTGGCGTGGAAAACTGGGGCAAGGTCATCCTCAAGCAATTCAAGGTCGAGCGCGACGAACGCGACCTCGCCACCCTGCCCGAGGAAATCACCTTCCAGCCCTCCCCGAAGCCCGCCGACTGGGTCGCCGCCAAGAACAAGTACTTCGTGCAGATCCTGATGCCCGACCCCGCGACCGGTGGCGCCGACTGGATCGAGGTGTATGCCCGCCGCCACGTTACCGATGCCGAACGCGCCGGTGCCCGCGTCAAGGAGGCGCGCATCGCCTCCGTCGCCGCCACCCTCGGCTTCCAGAACCAGTCGCTCGTTCCCGGTGAAACCTACACCCGCAGCTACGAGTATTTCGTCGGTCCGAAGGACTACCGCATCCTCTCCACCCTCAGCCACAGCCGCGACGGCGCGATGGGTTTCGAGGAAAACGCCTACCTCGACGTCATCGTCGTACCGACGGCGAAACTCCTGCTGCGGCTGTTGAACTTCCTCCACGACCACGTGTACGCGAACTACGGCGTGGCCATCATCCTGCTCACCATCATCGTGAAGATCGTCTTCTGGCCGATCACCCACAAGGGCACCGAAAGCATGCGCCGCATGGCCTCGGTCCAGCCGTTGATGGCCGAGATCCGCGAGAAGTACAAGGACAACCCCCAGAAGATGCAGCAGGCCATGATGGCCCTGTACAAGGAACACAAGATCAACCCGATCGGCGGTTGCCTGCCCATGCTCGTCCAGATCCCGGTGTTCTTTGCGCTGTTCGTCGTGCTGCGCACCGCAATCGAATTGCGCTTTGCCAGCTTCCTCTGGATTTCCGACCTGAGCGCGCCGGAACGCCTGATCGAGTTTGGCTTCGCCCTGCCGTTGCTCGGCTGGGATGCCCTGAACATCCTGCCGCTGCTGATGACCGCGACGATGATCATCCAGATGAAGGTCTCGCCCGCCGCCGGCGACCCGCAACAACAGAAGATCATGATGATCATGATGCCCGCGATGATGCTGCTGTTCCTCTACAACTTCGCCTCCGGCCTGGCCCTTTACTGGACCACCCAGAACATCCTGATGATCATCCAGCAACTCGTCTACAAGCAGCGCAAGAAACTCGAGGAAGCCCACCAAACGCCCGCCAAGGCGTAGTCCGGCGGTGGAACGCGTTCCCCCGAACGCGTTGGGGAAACGCCGCGCCGTTGTTGAAAACCCGGCCCCTCCCTCGCGTCTTGACCTATCCGGTCAGGAGGGCAAGCCGCGCCACCTTTGACGCGGTGTCGATGCCATGTTTCGCGTCCGGATCCGGCCTGGTCGATTACCAGAATAGGCCGAGACCGATGCTGGCGCCAAATCCGTTGAGGTTGATGTCGAAGGCCGAGCGATCCCCGTCGGCATCTTCTCCGCGGGCCCTGGCCTCAACCCATCGGTAGGTGGTTTCCGCCGTCATGATCAACTCCGGCGACAGGTGCAGGCGCAACCCCGCCAAGAGCAGCAGACCCACCTCATCGCTGACGGAATAATCCAGCGCACCCGCCGGACCCTTGGCCGACAAGTCGACCTGGTAATACCCGAACCCGCCCCCGAAGTACGGCTGGGCCCATGGGTCATCGAAATAGGGCAGGTGCGCGATCGCCGCGAGTTCGATCGGTGTGACTGCGAGATCAACCACGACCGGTCCGGCGCCGGTGATGACATCATCCCCCATGTCGGGAAACCGCGCGATGCGCAGCATGATGTCGTAGATCGGATTGAACGAGCCCTGCAGTTGCAGCCCCGGCCCGAAATCCTCGTCGAAATCGGCCGGACTCCAGTAGGTGTTCACCAGGGTCAGCGATCCCGCCTGGACCAGGCCGGCTGCGACAATCCATGCCGCCGCGATCAAGCCGGGCCAACCGCGCCGCGCCCTCATGACACGGGCGCCTTTCGGGCCGCCGCCATCGCGCGAATGTGATCGCCAAAGGCCGGATACTGCGCGATCACCTCGTCGAGGTCCGACTTCTCCAGCCGGTACAGGTCGCAGAAGTCGGTCGCCCGGACATCCGCCCCACGCGGACAATGCTCCAGCAGGGCGATCTCGCCGAAGAAGCTGCCATCGGTCAGCGTGGCCACCGGCGTCGCATCGTCCGGCCCCAGGACATCCACCGATCCTGCCGCGATGAAGTACATGGCGCTTCCGATTTCCCCGCGCCGGATGATCCGTTCGTCCGGCAGCGCCACGCACGGATGCAGCCGGGACACGATGGCGCCGAGCATCAGGTTGTCCGCGCCGCGGAAGAACGGCACCTTGGCCACGATGTCGCGCCGCAGGTGCATCTCCACATCGCGCCGCAGCGTGGTCGGCAGGGCATCGAGGATCTCCGCCTCGTTGAACCCCTTGCGGGTCTGCCAGATATAGGCGAAGTAGTCGTTGATCCGGCGGCTCAGGTGTGACGGGATCCGGTTGTAGTGCAGGAAGGTGGTGATGCGCTGCATCCGGTCGAGGTGCTGGTTCCGTGCGAAATCGATGTTGGCCATGATCGTGGCGATGTTGCCGATGACGAAGCCGAAGACACCCGCCCCGATGGCCATGATGCCCATGGTGAACAGCAACTGGGTAGGATTGCTCTTGTCGGGGGTGATGTCGCCATAACCGATCGTGGTCATCGTGGTGACGGTCCAGTACAACGCATGCAGGTAGTGCATGGCGAACGAGTGGCCCTCGGCCACGTCATACACCGCCAACTGCCAGCAACCAATCCAGTGGATCAGCAGGCTGATGCCCACGAAGGTCGTCCCGATCCTGCGCCATCCGGTACTGCCCGGCGACGCCTGTTGCCACTCGCGTGCTGCGCGGTACACCCGGCCGAGCCGCAGGATCGGCAGCAGGTGAAGCAGCGACAGGAACCACGGTGCCGCTTCGGGGGCGGCGATGAAGGCCAGTGGCCCAAGCGGCACGGCGGCCAGGGTGTCGGTCGCCAGGTGCCACCGACCCAGCCGATCGCGCCGGTAGTTATGTCGGCACACGCGACGGATCAGGTCGAGGGTGAAAACGAGGTACCCGAACCAGCGGATCCCTAGCAGGAGCGGGTGGTGCAACTCCGCGTGGTAGGCCATCTGCTCCAGTGGCAAACTGAACGACAGCAGCAGGGTGATTCCGATCAGCAGGGACGTCCATCCACGGTGGTATTCCGGTTTATTCATCGCTGCATCGAGCATAAGCGGCACACCGGAAAAAGCAACGGACAACCGAGGTGTGGAGTGCGCGATCTCGATCGCGCTTTGTCACGGTCCGTCTCGACGGACCGCCCAACCGAGCGCCGCAGGCGCACCACATAAAGGTAAGCCGCAGGCGCACCGTGCATGGGTGGGCCGCAGGCGCACCGCGCAATGGTGGGCCGCAGGCGCACCGCGCAAGGGTGAGCCGCAGGCGCACCGCGCAAGGGTGAGCCGCAGGCGCACCGCGCAAGGGTAAGCCGCAGGCGCACCGCGCAAGGGTAAGC
>CALMUP010000002.1 GCA_937872895.1 uncultured Verrucomicrobiota bacterium | reverse complement strand
ATCTATTGAAATGGCTAGAGCAATTTCAATGAGGCTGTAGCCGCAAACAACATGGTCATGTCGAGCGAAGTCGAGACATCTCAGCCTATGGTTGCGGTTGAGCGGCAAGAAGAGACCGGAGTGTACGAGCAAGAAAGAGGACGATTTCCGGGCATTTCTTACCGTACTCGTACACTCCAATCATCGCCCATTGTTTGACCCCTTACGCCCGAACATCGCGCGTAAGCCCGGCCTCACCCCGGAGTGCGGGGATGGCGGTCGGGTTGTGCGTTGTTGTCTGTCCCCATGATGGCGGCTTTAAGCGCCTCGCCCAGCTCACGAATGTTGAAGGGTTTGGCCAATTTTCCGGAAAATCCATAGGCCGCGAAGTTCGCCAACACCGGGTCGGAGGAGTATCCGCTGGTTACGATCACCCGCGCGGTGGAATCGATCGCCCGCAAGTTCGCCATGGTTTCCCGACCGCCCATGCCGCCGGGAATCGTGAGGTCCATGATGGTGAGGTCAAAACGCCGCCCGGCCTGTCGGGCCGACTCGTAGGCATTGATCGCCGTCACGCCATCCGCAACCGTTTCGACCTCGTAACCAAGGCGTTCAAGCATATGCGCCACCAGGGTGCGGATGACCGGTTCGTCGTCCATCACCAGTACCCGGCGCACGTGGGGAGCTTGGATTTCCGCCTTCGTAATTGGCGGCTCGACCGCATCGGTTCGAATCCGGGCTTCACGGTTCACCGGCAGGTACACGGTAAAGGTCGTTCCCTTTCCGGGCGAAGAGGCCACGCCGATATGTCCCCGATGCTTGCGCACGATGCCGTGCACAATCGCCAACCCAAGCCCGCTCCCGGATTTTTTGGTGGAGAAATACGGATCAAAAACCTGCGCGATGATATCCCGGGGGATGCCGACACCCTCGTCCCGGAACACCAACCGCACATGGTCGCCATGCAACTCCGGGGCATCGGCGATTTCCACATGCGGCGCGTTACTGGCCTCAACCCACAAGGTGCCGCCCGAGGGCATGGCTTCACGGGCATTGATGGTGAGGTTTGAGATCACTTCCGCCAATTGCCCCTTGTCGGCCTTGACCGGCCACAAGTCGGATAGCACCGAAAACTCCGCTGCAACATGACTGCCCGACAAGTGAAACCGGACCGTGTCGCAGATCTCCTGGCGAATATTGATATCCTCCAGCACCGGACTGCCGCCCTTGGCAAAGGTTAACAAGCGGGTGGTAAGGCTGCGGGCACGATCGAGCGCCTGGTGCGCGGAACGCAACGACGCCTGCGCGGGATGGTGATCCGGCAACTGCATGCGCGCCAATTCGATATTCCCGAAGACCCCGGTGAGCAGATTGTTGAAATCGTGGGCTATGCCCCCGGCGGCGATCCCAAGGCTTTCCAGCACGCGCACCCGGCGATGCGCATCCTCGGCACGCTTGAGCGCCGTGATGTCGAGCAGGATGCCGGTCCAGATCACATCGCCATCCGACATCACGCGCGGCATCGAGGAAAAATGAACCCACACCACTTCGCCATTCCGAAGAAGCCGCCCCTCCCATTCAAATAGCTTCAACGTCTCCAGCGCCACCACGTTGCACTGGACAAAATCGGCACGGTCTTCCGGATGTATGGCATCGACCACAACCGTGGCGCTGGCTTCGCATTGCTCGCGGGTTTTGCCCAGGATGCGGCAAAAGAGATCACTGACCAGTTCCAATTTATAATGGGTTTCCGTCTTCTCCACCCATTCCTCCTCGTTCCACGCCCGCTGGGAGTGGATGCGTAAACGATAGGCTCCCGCCGGCTGGGAATTAACCATATCCATGAACAGGTTACGTTCGTTGGCCAACGCCTGTTCCACCTGCTTCCGTTCCGTGATATCAACCGAAACCCCCAAAACCGCGGGCAAATCCGACCCAAACCGCACGAAGGGAATTTTGGTGGTCGACAAGATTCGGGTCTGGCCGCTGGAGTCGGTGATAACTTCCTCGGGAATGATCTTCGGGCGCCCGGAATGAATCACCGCCAGGTCGTCTTCGCGAAAATGCCGGACCTCGTCATCCGAATGCGCAAAATCAGCGTCCGTTGCGCCGGTAAGCCGCTCCACTGTCGTCCCGTACGCCTCAGCCAATGCCCGGTTCACGAGAATGAAATGACCATTAACATCCTTGGCAAAGATGAAGTGCGGAACAAGGTCGATGATTTGCCGCAGTCGCTGCTCGCTTTGGCGAAGGATTTCTTCGGGCGAACTGGCATGGGCATCCGCCTCCTCATACGGTTTGTGCCCGCCAGCCGATGCCGGTTTCTTCATGGTAGTATCATCCTCCAACCACCGCATCCCACAACCGGCGCAGTCGCCGATCACAGGAGACAATGTACGATAGAATTCCCCCTTTCCCGGCGTCAAGTCATGGTAGGCCACGCTCTCCCCGATTCGTCATACAGGGATTCCACGACGCTCCACGGTTACGGTCCTATGCCATCCACAGGGAGGCGCAGGAGGATGAACCCGCACGCAATCTCCGGGGACATAGAACGCCAAGGCTGTGGGCTGGAGCGAAGCGACATGCC
>CALMUP010000001.1 GCA_937872895.1 uncultured Verrucomicrobiota bacterium | reverse complement strand
GTTCCAAATTTTCCAGAGTTCATCCAACTCGCAACGACCACATACCAACACGGAAGGCGCGGAAGGGGGGTTGCTACGGAGAGCACGGGGGACGCGGAGCGGGGGAGCTCGAGGACGGGAAGCCGCACGGAAGGACACGGAGGCTGGCCGCCACACCAGCCCCGCGATCCCCAACCCCCGGCCCGGTGTCCAAGGATTGGAATACGCGGAGCGGGTGGGTTCCAGGCATTGGACAGGATGGGTGTCTGGATCAACGGCCATTCCTCCGGTTGCTGATCCTCCGTCCAACCGCCTCGGATGACGTGGATTGTGGTTGCAAGGCGAGGTTGGAACTTCATACTACCGGACCAAGAGGGGGACGTGACGTGACCGAGGTGTTTAACTACGACCGAGTTGGTTGGCCATCATCGCGGACGGTTGGAATTCTGCTGCTCACGGTGGCATCGCTGCTGGCGGTCGCCTGTTCGAAAAAAGAGGATCCGCCGTACCGTCGGGAGATGGATGGACTGATGCATGAGAACAGCAACTTGAAGAAGGAGCTGTTGCGCACCGAAAACCTCCGCGGCGAACAAGCCAATCGCGCCGATGCCCTGCAACGGCAAGTGGACGATCTCAAAAGCCAACTGGCCGCAAAGGAACTCGAACTGGCTGAACAGGCCCGACGTCAGGCCGTGTTGGAACTCGAGAAGGAGCTCCTTCAGTCACAGGTAGACACGTTCGATCAGCAAAGACAGGCGGCGGAAGCAGCCCATCTGCAGAACGAGCAGAAGCGACAGCAACAGATCGCGGCGATCGCTACCGCAAATCAGAAACCAGCGACGCAACCACCCTTTCGCGTGTTCGATGTGGTGTATGTGGGGGAGAAGGAGGTACGAGGTTCGAGGGCGAATTATGGGCGTCTTTCCGTGAGGAACTACACGGGGGAGGCGCTGACCGTCAGTATTGACCACGTTGGTCTCCCCCAAAGTGTGACGATTCCAGCCAATTCAGCATCAAACAGCATTTGGGCTCGCGCCGAGAAAGGTAAGCGCGTGGTTGTGCGGGCCAATAATCATACGGAGGAGTTTGTTTGGGAGTGAACCATCCTTTTCAGAAAAGTGGCATTCAGGGTCCACGCCCGTGAATCCGTGTCCATCCGTGGTTTCACTTTCGTTTTAGGGTTGAATTTTGCCCGCCGTAGGCGGACCCGTCTCCAATTTGAATGTTGGATGTTGAAACTGACCTCTCTCCCGGCCCCAAGCAAGGAGCACCGATGGACAACCGGGACCCCGACGCACACCACGTCCGCACCTAGGCCGCGGCCAACAGCCGGAAAGCCTCCTCCTGCACCTTGGAAGCGGGGCTTCTTGGCAACGCATCATCTAGGCTTATAGTCCGTAGACTTATAGTCCGGGTATGGTTTTACTCCGGGCATGATCAAACGGCATGCTTCATTAACTTCTTTTGGCGGTAATTTACGGAAAGCGCGCGAGGCAAAAAAACTTACGCAGGAAGCGCTTGCGGAGATAGCGGGTTTAGATTCCACATACATTAGCGGCATAGAACGAGGGCTCCGCAACCCAAGCCTTCTCAGCATGCTGCGAATAGCGCAAGCGCTTGAAACAACGGTTTCGGAACTTGGGAGGGGTATCGATAAATGAGCCCCTCCAGCAGCAAGAAATCGTCTGGCAGAGGAAAGTCATCTCTAAAAAAAGGCAAGATGAGGGACGGCCGCGCAGGGTACCGCGCAGGCAATCTGAAATTTATTGACTTGTTCTGTGGGATTGGTGGGTTTCGTGTGGCTTTTCAGCGCGCTGGATGCGAGTGTGTGTTCTCGTCTGACTACGACAAGTTCAGTCAACAGACATATGAGGCGAATTTTGGTGTAAGACCTCATGGGGATATTCACTCCGTTGCTGTTGGCGACATACCTCCGCACGACATCCTGTGTGGAGGATTCCCTTGCCAACCGTTCAGTATAGCCGGAGTTTCGAAGAAACTGAGCCTTGGTCGCAAGCATGGATTCGAGGACGTCAAGCAGGGCAACCTGTTTTTTTCCATTGCCGACATTCTGGATTATCATCGGCCATCCGCCTTCGTATTGGAGAATGTAAAAAACCTCAAGGGTCATGATGGTGGCAAGACGTTCGACATAATTTACCGAACTTTAACGGAAGCGCTAGGTTATCACGTTTATTATAAGATCATTGATGCCAAGGGCGTCGTACCTCAACATCGTGAGCGCATTTTCATCGTTGGATTTCGCGAAAAGAGGCATTTCGACTTTCCGGAATATCCCGACAAGGGACCCGTACTCGCCAGCATTCTCGACCCCCAACCGCCTGCAAAATATACGCTAACTAATCATCTTTGGAATTATCTCCAGAATTACGCGAGAAAACATCAGGCTGCCGGTAATGGCTTCGGCTATGGGCTGGTGACTGGTCGGGATACCTCGCGAACGTTAAGCGCCCGCTACCACAAGGACGGCTCGGAAATCCTCGTATTTCAAGGCGCGGACAAGAATCCTCGTCGATTGACACCACGAGAGTGCGCGCGTCTCATGGGATATCCCGATGATTTTAAGATTCCTGTATCTGATACCCAGGCCTATCGACAATTTGGCAATTCCGTGGTGGTGCCGGTCGTCGAGCGAATCGCAACGAGCGTTGTGGAAAGCTTGACTAGATCGGTGGATTACCGCCCCGATCTCGTCCTTGCTGCCAATGAAAAGGACAAGGCCGAATTGGTTAAGCCGTCAGGCAAGCCGCTAAAATACACGCGCCATCGTAAAAGGGCGGGCAACGAAGCGAGGCAATCAAGATGAACCTTTCGGACGTTTTTTCCGCGGTTGTCCACAAGGAGTTGGTGGCAGTGGATTTGCCGCACGCCGGTTCCAATCAACACGAATTGAATGGAGTTGCTCCGCTTCGGGATTTTTTTGGAACAAACGAGGAAACTCGGGGAAAAGTCAGTTGGCATTATTTCGCGGATGATCTGGCCCCGACACAGGGGGAGGGCGATTTCACGTTTTATGATGCTCGTGCGAAATCCGCCGAGAGAACGGGTAGGAGCGAGTGGCGGTTCTATTACCATGGCGACTTTCTTTCCGCCGGTAGTGTCGGGGATCTTCTCGTATTGGCGAGGTCGAACTCGGGGAGATTCTTCGGTTTGTTGTTTCAAAGCGGTTCTGCATGGCAGCGAGCAGCGCAAGAGTTGTTCGGAATTCGGGAGGTTGAGGCAAGTTTTCGCGAAATATCCGGCCCGTTGCTTAATGCGCGGCAGATCGAACTGCTCAGGCAGCAGATCTTGGCCGAATTAGACCTAGGCTTAGCTATTCCTGTTGCGCCATGTGATGAGGAGTTGATGGTTGCCCAGTTCGGTCATGATTTTCCCTCCACCCGGGAGGTGTCTGCATTTGCCCGGGCGCAGGTTGATACGACGGATTGCCCTGCTGATCTTGTGCTCACTCGATGGCTTGAGCGTGAAGAGCAGTTGTTCCGTGCAATGGAGAGTGTCATCATTCGACAGCGATTGACGCGCAAGTTCGAAACGGTCGACGAGTTCATTCAATACTCACTTTCTGTTCAGAATCGGCGCAAGTCGCGGATGGGTTTTGCCTTGCAGAATCATTTGGCGGAATTGTTCAAGCGACACCGCCTCGCGTTCGTGCCGCAAGCCAGGACTGAGGCGGCGAACAGGCCGGACTTTCTATTTCCCGGCGAGCGAGAATATCATGATGCATCCTTTGACGCCGCGCTACTTGTGATGTTGGGTGTAAAGTCGACGAGTAAGGATCGTTGGCGGCAAGTTTTAACAGAAGCGGATCGAATTCCGGAAAAACACCTCTGCACGTTGGAGGCAGGCATTTCAATCAAGCAAACGGATGAAATGAGGCGGCAGCACCTTACATTGGTTGTTCCGGCCAGTCTGCATGCAACCTATACGGAGAAGCAGTTGGCTGATGTGTTGAGCGTGGATGATTTTATTCAGTTTGTCCGAAAAAAACAGGCTTCAGTCCCATAGGCTCTCGTTTCGGGAGCATTTCGTGGGGTGTTCCTGAACAATGGTGTTGATCAAGCATCTGATCATCGCAATCAATTCACGGCTAGAGATGTTCAAGCCCTTGTAGGCTCAGAACGGAAGTGATCCGGTGGATATATGGTCTAAAACCAAACGTGCGATGGTCATGTCTCGGATTCGATCCTCTGACACCAAGCCGGAACTGATCGTTCGGTCCATGTTGCATCGCGCGGGTTTTAGGTTCGTGCTTCATCGCCGTGACTTGCCTGGGCGGCCCGACATCGTGCTGCCAAAGTATCGTGCCGTGGTATTTGTTCACGGTTGTTTCTGGCACCGGCACAAGGGGTGCAAGTCTGCGGCGATGCCCAAGACGCGAAAACGATTTTGGACGGAAAAGTTCGCGGGAAACGTACTTCGTGACAAGCGAAACAGCATTGCACTGCGGAGGGCCGGTTGGAGTGTCATCGTGGTGTGGGAGTGTGACGTTCAGCGAGATCCCAATGGCACCTTGGCGAATGTGATCAAGAGGTTGGGATCGCGTCAGGGGCATGAGTAATGGCACCAGAACGGATGGCGCTAAAATGGTCGCTGACCGGAGCTTTGTTCGGCGAACGGTTAATCGTGATAGAAAAGCTATTCTTCCTTGAGCCACCAATACTTCATCTCCCTTCCTGCGCTATTATGTTTTCTGCCCGGGTGGCTAAACCACCGAGGTGGAAGAACGCGGCGGATGTTCGGCTAAACCAATCCCCACCGCTTCCGGTGCTCGGCGAAATGGGCGGGGTCGGGGCGCAGGGTGGTGGATGGGGCGAAGTTGAGTGGGCGGTTGGTGTAGGGGATCAGGCGCAGGGCGTCGGGGCCGGCTTCGGTGAAGCGGGGTTGGGCGACGAGGATTGTTCCGTGGGGGTTGACGGACCACAGGCCCTGGTCGAAGCTCCAGTGGGCGTTCTTGCAGAGAGCGAGGCCGTTGGTGAGTTCGTCGTTGCGGCTTCTGGACCAGGGGTCGATGTGGGCGGCGTCGACGATGCTGGCGCCTTCGGTGGTCATGCAGCTCAGGCCGGTGAGGGCACAGGTGAAGCGGTACCGGGCGACCACCTGCACGGCGAACCGGGCGCTGCGGCCTTTCCGCTTGGCGGCCTTTTCGGCCTCCCGGATCACGTCGGTGCGGCGCGGATGGGTGGCGTCGCGGTAATCGCCCAGGCCCATGCTTTCGAGCAGGGCGACCTGTTCGGATGGCGTGAAATAAGTGTCGATCAGCAGCAGGCGCGCCTTGAGGCGGAGTCCGGGGTCCATGGCGGCGCGGAAGAAGTCCTCGTGCAGGGTGCAGGCGACACAGCTTTCCGGTGAACGGGCGGGTGCGCCGTCCGCCTGGTGCGCGGTCCAGAAGCCCTGGCTCTTGAGGTGGTAGAACGGCATCTTCAGGTCGAGGCGGGTAGGCCAGCGGTCGCTGGTCAGGCTGCCGTAGGTGCGGAAACGCAGGACCAGGCCGGCGTCGCGGGTGAAGGTTTGGCGGGTCAGCTCGCCGTCCTCGATCTGGTCGAGCAGGGAGAGCAGGAGCAGAGGCTTGTGCGGGGCCTTGCCGTGGCAGGCGCCGCGGCCGGTGGCGGGGTTGAGTTTCCGCAGTTGGCCGAGCCAGTGGGCGTGCATGGATTTTGTCGAATCCGTCATCGTGTTCCTCGATGCCCCGCATTATCGCGTTTCACGGTCGTTTGTCCATGGCGAGGCGAGGCGGGAAGAGATGGATCAACATTCAACTTCCAACATACAACTTCCAACTTTCAAGGGGGGCGCGGGAACGGGAGCGTGAGTAGGATTAGGATTACGATTACGATTGCCAGCGCGGATTGTTGAGCGGAGGCGGGGCCGCTTTTGGCGGGCAAGAGCCTGCAATCAACATTCAACTTTCAACTTCCAACTTCCAACGTTCAAGGGGGGACGCGAGTAGGATTAGGATTACGATTACGATTGTCGGCACGGATTGTTGAGCGGAGGCGGTATTAACGCAAAGACGCCAGGGCGCGAAGGGGGGTGGAGGATGGAACAGGAGGCGGGTCCGCTTTTGGCGGACAACGTTCAACTTTCAACTTCCGACGTTCAACTTCCAACATCCAAAGGGGGACTTGGGGGCGAGTATGGGTGTTTGGTTATGGGGATGAGGCCGGGCCGGGCTTCGGGGTTGAAGTACCAGCGACCGGTCTTTTTGTCGTGGACCCAATGCCAGCACGGGATGTAATCTAACCGGGTAACAAGGGGGCCGTAACCGGTCGTGATCTTTTCCAAGGCAGTGAAGCCCGTAAACGAGGCGAAGGCCAGTTTTCCGGCCGCCTCCTTCAGGTTCTCGATCCGGTCATAGGCATAGCGGAGCACCGCCGCCTGTTCCTGGGCGAGCACCGGGTCGGCCGTCTCAATGGTCCGGATCTCCCAGTCGAGCGAATCGATGTGGGAGAGACGTTTCGCCACCGCCGAGGCCACCGTCACGTCGGTCTGGAGCATATGAAACCAGAACCACTGCAGATCGGCCAGGTCGCCGCGGTTGGCCGCCTCCTCCATGGCGACAATACGCGCCATCGTCAACCCGCGCAGCGGGTTGTAATGGTCGCGCCAGTTCGGTTGTGGACGGTAATTGGCCATGCATGGCGGCATACACCATGCAGGTGGGAGGGGCAATGAAAGCACTGGTGAGGCGGTTCTACTGCTTCTCCGCGACTAAGTTCCGCATTTAGAAAACTGAAAGACTAATCGTTCTGCGATCAAAGTTTAGAAGTTCTGTTATCTGCAGTTATGTAGTAGCACTTCAGGCCATCCTCGATTGAAACCTTATGAAGTCTTGAAGTAATAGTATTATATATAGAATCGTTTTCCGAACTACCTGTCTGTTGAATGAGATCACAAGCGCAGGCTAAAAAATCTAAACCGGGATTAAGTTTCTTCAACATCTTCGAATTTTGAAGTTTGTATGCCATGTCAAGTGCTGTCGTTCGTAGTCGTTGAACTTCGGGGTTGTCTGTAGCGTTTCCTGCAAAAAGATTCCTGACCGAGCAGCGAACATTAGAATAGCCTACGCCAACGCGTACATAATAAGGATCGCCGTGGTCAAACGCAGCCGCATCATCAACAATCTTTAAAAGCGCCATTAAAAGTGCACTACGAACATGCGCTGAATAGGCTTGCTCGCCCGGTGAGATAACTCGCACGAGAGTAACTCCATCACCGGCCCACGGACCGATGATGACTCCAAGGTCCAAGAGTGACTGAACCTGTTCGCGCAAACGATGCTTGAAAGTATTGAGGGAAGACGGAACGATACTGCTGGCCATTGAGTTGTTGCCAATGTCGATATCGACGGCCAGTATTGCGTACTCCTCAGTACTCATTGACCTTCCACGCGGACGTGATGGCCAATTACTGCATAGGTTTGAAAGGTCGGCAGCGAGTAAAGAGCAGACAGTATCTGTGCCATCGATGAATTTTTGCTTACGATGCAATTTGGAAACATCCAAGAAGTACTTTGGGAGGTTAATACCGTTCTCTCGGTAGCAGAAGCGCAATGAGCCAGGGCAAATCTTCATTGCATTCTCGTCTAGAATTCCACTCAATTTTCTCTTTGCAAGGTGGCCTGCTTTGTTGGCCGTCGATCCGTCAGCTGCGCCGACGCGTCGAGTTATGAGCACTTCATTGACCGACGTTGAATCATCTTCCTCAAACGACATAGGACCGAATGCGACGCCAATTTCTAGTCCGGTAGTAGTTTTTTCGGCAGGATCGAATAGCGGAATTCCCAGCTCTTTAGCGTCATCTTTCAGGGCGCGAAGGAAAGAAAACACCTGGTGAGCAAGCGTGTCGCGATCATTATGACTGCTGACGAAGGCGATGCACATAAATCCATCGGTCATGCTCAGTTCTCCGACCAGGATACCGCAGGCGAATCCAGCGTCTTTGGCGCGGGCGTGAAGTAGCAACGACTGCTCTCGATGGACCGGAGTTTTTAATGGAGGAGCAACACAGATGCAGCATGAATCGCGATGGTAACGAGACTTCTCAGACAGTAGGAACTTCAGAACAACTCTATGTGCCCATTCGTCTGCTATAAGATCTGGGAAGTATCGGCCGAATTTCTCGAAGACGCTCAACGATGCCTGCAGTTCTGGCAAAGAATACATGACTCCGTCAGGCCCACGCCGCCCCACATCATTGGTGTTGGGCGCTGGCAAGTCGGTGTCTTCAAGAGGCAATAACTTCGGAAGAAGGTCTTTGCACTCATCCGCAATTAGCTTCTCTATAGTCTTAAGCATAGTTTTGCTTTAGAGATATGAGATCGTTAAATTCCCGCGCCGTATTGATGTCATTTAAATTTTCCCGTAGGCCCGGCAGCAGAAACTGTGTGGACCACAGGCGCAGTATCAAGTCCGCTGTTTTTGATGTGTTTTGCTTTTGCTCTTTTTCGCTTGCAAACGTGCATGAGCATACGGCACACAAGAAGTCTCGCAATATATCGGTGTCGACTTCACCTAGGGAATCCTCGTTCATTCGTGCGCTGTCGGTGTAAGTGTCGTAGTAGTCCGCCAGCAACGCAATGTGATGCAGCGCGTCGGTTGACATCAAGTTCGAGCGGAGTTCGCTGCGTGAATGAACAAACAGATGATCATAAATGTGAAGTACGCGTCGACTGAACAAATAAACATCGCCGTCTTGGGCTTGGCTTCGAGCCATATTAACAAGACTCTCAGTTGTTCGCTGAAAGATGTCGAGAACTAAATTTACTGTATCGCCCAAGCAATTCTCAATATGCTTTGCGTCATTCAACCATAAGTTCATCAGCGCGGAACAGCTTCCTCTTCTGGCTTTAGTTACGCGGACAACAGATATGAGTAGCCAGCGACGGCAATTGCGCAGCAATTGATCCGCAGATTCGCGATTCTTTGAAACCAAGTGAAAGCTTAGGGAAAAACGTGCGCATATCGCAATTTGCTCGCGTAGAGCTTTCTCATCAGAGTCCGAAAACAAAAGTAGTATTCCAGCCGCCGAGAGCAACTCTATCTCCTCCCTAAAGCATAGCCGTTGTTCCGTCATCATATTGAGTGACGCTGCTATCGCGGCTTGCGCATCAAGGAAAGACATCAAATCCTCGGGATGATTACTTCTGTTCGACCTAAAAGTGTCACGAAGCGCTTCATACAACAGTAAGCGTAAATGCGGTAAGAGTTCATGAAATGCTACGGCTAAATCATTATAGGATGGCGTATCTAAAAACTCCGCAATTGCTGTCGGGAGGTCGGGCTGGTTTGTCATCTTGCTCGGTGATGTTTGTGCAAGATATGTATTAGAATAGTCGTAGTTAGCAATTATGTCGGCGAGCTTGCCAGGGCTTATTCCATCACTTGAATCCCGCTGCTTGGGGTAGAAACTACTAAAACCTTCAACGCTCCACAGGGCGTCTAACGGAATACTTCCCTTTGGGAAAAATTTCAATAGTGTCTTTGTGAAGCACGATTTGGCAATTTCCGAGATGTTTAACTCTGTTCCTGCGATTTTGCTATAAACATCGCGGCTCAGTCTAAACTGGCTGTCCGAAGGTGAAATGCCCTCCTGTGTTTCGATCTCGATCCGTTTAGTCAAGAGTATCTCACGCAGCCAACCGTACCCATCTCCTACCAATTCCTGCTGCCATAAAAACTCTTCCGTATCTATCGCAACACACATTTCCGCAAGTTTGAGTGTCGTTAGAGAATTGATTCTGTTTTTGACTCTACCCATTGAACTGCCAAGGTATGACTTGGCAGCATTAGTCTGTTTAAGCTTTTTTTTGGTTGTCGAAGGAAGCCCTGCAACTAGTGCATTCTGAACATGCAAATAGAGATCGAAGTGCGGTTGGCCATGATATTTGGCTAGGTGTGAGAAAAACTCCAAATACCGTCCCACAGGATCACCCGCAAAGTATTTTGCACATGCTTGCCCCCACTTTATTCTCAAACATGCTGCTTCCTCTTGACCGAGCATTCGACCACGCTTGCTGTAAATAGTCCCGTCGCTGGTGGAGAGTTCTTCCACAAGGCGATTCAGTACGTATTTGCTGAACAGTCGGCTTGTGTAGCTTGGCTGCCTAAGTATTCGCATTAGTGCATTTTGGCTCATTTCATGTAAGCCAGATATAGCCGCCACGCCCAAATGACCCAGTGAATTGCGGTTAATATGAGTCTCGCTGAACGTAATGCGGCTCTTTAGATCTTCAGGGGGAACTACCGTCTTCCATTGCGAATGATCTATTGGTTCCACAAGAATGACGTTGTGAAACTGATATGAACCAATGCATCCGTAGCGCGACATGTATAGTTGGAATAGGTCGGAAAATGTCTGAATAGCGGCAATTACCTTGAGGAACGAACTACGGCTTGATGTAACGATCTTGCGTCCGTGGACTTGAACCGATGCACTCATCCTCGCTTCAAGAGCCCGGTGCATGATACTGACAAATTTCAAATAGTCGGACTGCTGCAAAAGGAATTCGGTGGGTCTATCGGTATCGCGGCCGTATTCGATATGTTGACAGGAGTCGAGATGCTGGCGAATTTTGTCACCCAAGTGGCGAAAGAACTGCCTTGCCACCTCTTTTACCTGATACCTTCCCGGCACGTAGTCTGTGTCGTCAGACATTGCGTTTAGCAATGATGTAAACTGTTGGCATTCTCGGAGTAATTCATAGTTAAGGCATGACAGATAGTCCCGTAGTTGCCTCCTCCCGCTAGCACCAGAGTATTTTTTAGCATTTCCTAACAAAAGTTCACGAAGATCGAAGTCGCCTGGTGATTCAAGCTCATAGGGTCTGCAGGAAAAGGATAGGTTAAGGTCGACAGGGTTAGTATTGATGTCGGCGTCTGGGTGCGTATAGATTGTTGTGGAGGCGTCCCATGCAGTTTTATTTTGCCTCGCCAACATGAGCTTATACGCATCTGCCACTCGCGAATTGGGCGGAATCAATACCTGGTCGTAGAACCCGAAAGTGAGGTGAGGTCCATAACGCAGTGAGGAACCTGATGACGAGTTGCTGGAAAATCTTTTTGAAAGCCCCAGAAATTCATTGTTGAGCTTAGGCGACACCTTCAGCCTCATAGTTACAACCTCTTTGGTGGTGAGGCTCTTGGCGAGAGGTTCGTAGTCTTTTACGCACAGAGTCGTAACAGTATTTCCAAATACCGGCTTCTTGTCTTTGGCAGAACCAGAACGCAGGCAGCGCAACCGAACCATGGCGTCGAAGATAGTTCGCACTTTATCTGCCCACATAACAAGGACCAGATGGGGAGCATCCAGGCACGTGAAAATACACGAGTCAGATATTGAATCGTGTATGTTTGACGAGCGCAGATGTTTTAGTAATTGGGCGGTTGCTTCATAAGTGCGGGCGCCACGATGCGATTCTCCCAGCGTCAGTTGCACGATGGCGCAGACATTTTTGCGTTCTTTGGCGCGCTCAAGTTGGTGCTTCAGTCGATGAGAGTCTTCGCTAGTTCCAAGGCATGACAGAACTCGGATTTCTAAAGGCGAGGGTGTGGCATCTTTCTTCGCTGTCTTTTTACCTTTGGAATCCAAAAGTGTCGAAAGGACATCATAAGGCGAATCGTCGAAAAGTGGGACCGATCTTTTGTTTCGCCCTGACGGTGAGCCGACAAGAGGCGAGATAAACGGGCGTACGAAGAACTCGACGAGATCAAAGAAACCCAGCACTATCAATTTGCCAGAGTCACTCTGCTCGGGCCGAAATATCCCGTTCGCAGATTTTGTGAATTTTATCCTGACGAGTTCTGTCAGGGGAGGTAGGCTAACCATGGCGGCCTACTTTTACAGTACAATCTTGCGCTCGGGTCATCGCGATGAAAAGCGATCACCATTGGCTTTGACGAAGCTGATAGTTCGTCCGGTAAATTTGTACTGAACCTTGCGACGCTTATCGGGATCCGGAGAAATCTTGTCGACACCAGGGCCGTAAGTATCGCTCATCCGACGAAACCCAGTGTTGTTCAGGCCAGCGCTGATATCGATAGTTTTCATACATTAACCTTTTAGCATTCCGTGTACAATTTTTGACAATGTCCAGTTGTAACCGTTGTAAATGCTCATGGTCTCAAAAGGGAGAAAACACGATATGCGGAAGAAAGATGTGCACACAAGTATAATAGACAGGAATGCGCAGGCCGGCTGCTTCGTCGGCTGCTGCGTTTGGGGTAGGGGCCAAACTGTATCACGCCTCATTTGTGGACTGAAACCGCCCGCCCTGTCAACTGCATACTAGAAATGCAACCGTTTCGGTATTCTTGAAAATGAGAACAGGACGGGCCTCCATTCGCAGTATTCTATCTGCCCCCTAAACCTGACCGCGTCCACTGAGCGTGCTCAGGTCGTAAACAACCTCTACCCCAAAAGTAATTGTCTGGAGACCGTTCTTGAGCCAAACACCCGCGCCTCGCCCCTCCAAATGAACTGGAATCGCTCAGAGTTGGCCAGGGAGAGGGCGATGACGCAATCGTCATGGTAACCGACTGGAGCGTTGTAGGTGATCGAGCCGTTGGTGGTAATCTCGTACTCATAACGCTTTAGCTCGTCGGTCACGACTGACCAGGCGGCGGGCCATACGATCTGCCGCTGCTCGATGGCCACCACAAGGCGCTGAATCAACTGGGCCTTGGATAGGTTGGTGAGCTTGACCGGCTCGATCCTGGGCAGGACGTGGCGGAGGTCGTCGTAGACCGGATCGCCGATACCGGTGGCGTCCATCACCAGCAAGCCGTTGTGGCGGCGGGTAAACTCGACAATCCGTTCTTTCTGGATGGGCCAATCCAGGTGGTTGAACCGTTCCATGTCGAGGCACTGGCCGGTCTTGCGGTCCATGGCGATCAGGACCGTGTGGTCGGTGTGTTTGGCGAGGTCGCAGCCGATGGCTACGTCGTCGCTGCGTGTGGGCGGAGCTGCGAGTAGGCAGGCGTCGACGTTGCGGAAGACGCCGGCGCTGTCCTCGAGGAACTCGGCCATGTATTCCTGTCGGAAAACATCCGCCGGCATGGTCCGCTTGGCCTCCTCCCATTCCTCGGTCGGAAAGTAGGGGTTCGTGTTGCTGGCGAAGTGGAAGGACTGGTAGTCCGTCTCCTGCTGGTCGTTGCCCCGCGTGTGCAGGTCGTAGAACCAGCCGCGGCCGTTGGGAGTCGAGATCAGCGTGGCCCAGCCCAATGTCTGGGCGAGGGTGGGGCGGATGGTGTAGTGCCAGACGTCCGTCGGAATCCGGGCCGCCTCGTCGACCACGATGCCCTGGAAGCCTAGACCAAGGATCGACTCCGGGTTGTCGGCGGAGAGGAACAGGATGCGCGAGGTGCCGAAGGCGCCGTCGAGCTCGGCCCGGATGGGATTCCGGCCGGTGAAGCGGACGAACTCCCCGGCAATCTCCCGCAAGGCCTCGACCCCGCGTTCGGCGATGAAGTAGGTCGGCGCAATCCAGGCGTAATCGCCCGCCGCCTCCCCGCCGGCGCGGTCTAGGATTTCGGCGGCAAGGCAGAGGGTTTTTCCCCAGCGTCGTCCGCAACAGACGACGCGGAAACGTTGATGACCGGAGGCGTGGATGAGCCGCTGTCCGGCGTGGGGAACATAGTTGAAAGCCTGACCCATTGGATCGCGCCCTCCTCGCCCAGCTTCTCCTTGGAGAGTATCCGGTCGAGCAACAGCAACGCCTTGGCCCGGCCGCCGACACGGCCCGGTTGGGCTGGAGGAGGACGGTTTCCAGGCACAAAGCATCCGTTTTCGCCGCGAAGCAACGAAACCACAGGCTCGGTGGACGTGAGTGGCTCAGAATCCATGCCGCGATGATACGGCGGCGGAGGGGGCGGGCAAGGAAAGCACTGCGTATTGGGTTAGTAGGCCATATTACCTGGCTGCATTCATGTCGAACGCGGACGTCACTTTTGAAATAGATCTTTATACGGCGTGAATGACACAGGTGTTGATTGCGATCCTTGATTGCCCAATCCAAGTGCTTCGCATAATCGAGCGTACACCTCTGGTGAAAACCCCCCGTTGAAGTTCCATCGCCGACCATGAAGGTCCATTTCTAGTATGCCTGAAATATGTTTATATTTTGAGCCGAGTTTGTTACGGACTATGTACTCTGAAACTTCACTGCTACGCGTAAAGTGCATCGCTGATATTTCGTTAAGTAATTGCTTAAACTCATCATCTTCGATCTTTTTTTGAGCAGCCATGCGATCAGTATACTCTTTGTGTTTTGCTGCTTCGACTGCTCGTTCAGACTTATACTGCTTCTGCCATCTGAGCAAATCAGCCTCTTCAATGCGTAATTTTTCAGCCTCTTCAAGCTCTTCTTTGCGTTTTAGCTTCTCGGCGCCAAGTAACTTCAGCAAGATTGACAATTGACTTGCTTCATCAGGCTCTAAAAAGCCGTAAGTTGCTTTTTTTACTAATTCAGAAAAAGAACCCCATGCAATTGGCCATAGTTTCATGGTTTTGTCGATTAGAGATGCTAAATGTTTAGGGTTAATTTTTTGCGCTATAGCATCCTCTAAAACTAAAATTACATTGCATCCTCTTGCTTCAATTTTATACTCATACCAAAAACAAACATTGATTTCCTTCTTGGTGCTAAGCAGTTTGGCAATAATCGGCTGGCTTTTGTGCACAACACTTAAATGGAAGGCGGCGTCAAGAAAGCCAGGATCAAGGAATGTGTGTGAAACAAAACCAAAACCCCTTTGGTATTTCGTAACTATTCCAAAATCAATGTTCATTGCAGTGTTAAGTAGATTGATTGCCATTCATAGAGCGAATACATTGCGTGTTTAGCACCCTGACTGTTGCAATTCATTGCACTTCGTACCAGTTTTTTCTGAAGGCATCGAGTTCAAGGTGTTCAACATAATGATATCGGAAAATGTTTGATCCATGAGGGGAAGGATGAGGGAAACTGACGCGGGTTTCCCTTTAGCGGTCAAGGGGAGTTCGTGCGAGACGAGTCGAGCCGAAACCCCGAAGGCCGCGGGCGACCGGCGGGAATGACCGTGCGAGGGCGCGAGCCGGTCATGATGCCGGGAGGCTTGCCGGAGCCCCTTGAGGGGCGCTCACATATTCGCGACCGGCATGGGGGTGGATCAGGCGGCGCATCAGGCGCGAAAGCCGAAGGCCGAGAACCACACAAAAAAAAGCAAGGAATCGACGGCCTCAGCCGGCGAGGGTTTTGTGTGCTTACGTTGTTCTCGTCGAAAGTTGCCCCCGGTGGGTTCCCTGAGACCAGTACAATATCTGGAAGGGGGCGAAGGGAGGGGTTCGGAGAACCGCCAGGGGGAAACGCGATTTCGTGCCGCGCCGCCGCGGTCGAGTGTCCAGCGAGACCCGGTAGGCCAGCCGGCCCAGGCTGGCCGTGGAGCCGAGCATCCCGCCCACCGGGATCCGGCGACCAACCCCAGGCCGAGGGCCGCCACCCGAGGGCGAGTCCGCTTTTGGCTCAAACGCGGTACCGTTGACGGATAAAGGATCTCCATTCAGTATCCGTTTCAGAGGCCGCATCAAATTCCGTCATGATGTCTTCAATGTGAAGCGAGCGTAGCTCAGGAACATCAGCCAGCGTTGAATTCCATGCCGATATGACGGTCGAATGATCGGGCCGGCATAACGGTTTCAGTTCCTTGGGAACGTCATTCAACGCCTTGTTCTTGGCAAAATGAATCGCCAAAACATCAACAATCGTCTGTGGATGCTTGTTGCGAAGATACTGGGCAACCAGGAACTGGCGCATCAGTTGATAAAAAGGGCCCCGGAACGGGCATCCGGACAATCCCTTCATTTTCTCGAGCTTGATGCCAGATGCGTCGAGATGGTCCCAGTAGCGGCGATTTCGACGCGGACCATGGTTCACGAGCAAGCAGGTGTCTTTATACGTCGATGACTTGCAAGCGGCCTGCTCCAGGGCGTTGGCGTTAGCGAAAGCGCTACAAGATCCAAAGGATCGTTCGGTGTATTTCCACTCAACCAGCGTGATGTGTGCTCGGGACGATGTGTCCGACCAGAATATCGCCGCGTCGATACTGGTGCGGTATTGACCACGCTTACCATTCGGCGGTTCGCCGAGCCACTCGGTACACTCCAGTCGAGCGCCTGGTGCTTCATCCTGGCCGGTGTATTCAAACTGAATGTCAGAAATCACATCAAGTCCGGGCAGGTGTTTGTGCAGAACACGCGCCGCCAGACTTTTGTTCAGTCGAAGCGGAAAGAGAATATTCAAGCAAGCAGCCTGCGAACTCTTGAGGTTCAAGAGTTCCGTATGTTCCTGAATACCCTCTTCTTTCAGGTGCGCAATAATTTGGTCAGCGATATTGGGGCAAAAGGCAGCAGTCTTGTATCCATCAGGCAGAATGTGCGGATACGTAAGTGTCGGCTTCTTTGGATAGCGACCATCCTCGCGAATGCCAAGGATGTTTCGCTTGTAGGAAACCAGGTGTTTGATTTCTTCCCGTTCAAACGGGGTTTGACGATAGAACCAGTCTGTGTCGCCAGAGCCCGGTTCATCATCCGGCAAGGCGTGTCGAACCACGGTTTGATCAATATTCATGGATCGCATCCTATGACAAACGACATGTCGCGACAATCGGGCGTCGCCCTATGAAAGGGTGATCATTTGCGTGCTGCACCCGCCGGCCTTGGGCGTGGCAGTGAATGGCGAGTTGTTCGAGCCAGAGGGGCGGCGGCATCTGCTTTTCCGGAGACCGCTGGTAAACATTGCCAGTTGAGCCCAGGCGGATGCCTGGCCCGGGGGATTTTTCCCGCCTCCCGGCCGCTGGCATCTGTACTATTGGCGCTTGATTAAGCCGGTGGCACGCACCCCGTAAACTGTAGTGTTTAATGTGTTAGTCCTTCCGGGTAAAACGAACAACCCAGGAGGGCGAGATGAAGCGCAAGCGATACAGCGAAGAGCAGATCATTGGGATGCCGAAGCAGCATGAAGCAGGCACGGAGCTCAAGGACTTGATCCGCCGGGCCGGGATCAGTGATCGGTGTTAGGGGGCGGACGCGGAAAGGCGATGGGTTGATGGAGCGACGTAATCGGTTGGTTCGGGTGGAAATGGGGTCGGGTACGTGGGTGCGAGTGGGTGTAGGCGAGTAAGGGTATCCGGGTACGTGTGTGAATGCGGGCACGTGGTCGTGCGTGGTCGTTAACCTTGGCGCAATCGATGTGGGATTTCGATGCCCGGATGCAGGGCGTGACCGCGGTGGGGGCACCGCGGCTCCATCGGGAGGGGCCGTCGTGTGGTGGTGGAGACGCGGTGCCCTCACCGCGTTGGGGGTTGGGTGCCGGAGGCGGGTGCGCCTTTGGCGGGCAGCGTTCAACGTTCAACTTTCAACGTCCAACTTCCAACGTTCAAGGGGGCGAGGGAACGGGAGCGCGAGTAGGATTAGGATTGCGATTACGAGCACGGACTGTTGAGCGGAGGTGGGGCCGCTTTTGGCGGGCAAGAGCCTGCATTCAACATTCAACTTCCAACTTTCAACATCCAACTTCCAACGTTCAAGGGGGGGCGTTGGCGCGAGTAGGTGTAGGCGGGTAAGGGTATCCGAGTAAGGGTGGGGGCGATTAGGTGTGTGGGCGGGAACGTGGTCGTTAACCTTGGCGCAATCGATGCGGGATTTCGATGCCCGGATGCAGGGCGAGTCCGCGGTGGGGGCGGGTTGCCGCGAATCAGTCAGGCCTTCTTGCCGCCGTGGCGGTAGGCGCGTGCCTGGTTGCACGCGTGCTTGATCCGGACGGCTCGGTCGATGTCGATGTCCAGGCGGCCGCAGGCATCGAGGGTGCGGATCAGGATGTCGGCCATCTCCTCCTCGAGGTTGGTCAGGGCGGCGTCCTTGTCACAGGGTTGGTGCAGGGAACCGCGGCGGTGGGCTTCCCAGAGTTCAGAGACCTCGCCGTGGATATTGGCGACGAACCGGGTGATGAACGCGTCGTCGGACTCGGGCTGGTCGTACCAGCCCTTGTCGCGCGCGGTCCGGTGCAGCGCATCGCGCAGCGTGTTCAGGTTCACGGGGCGGCGGCCGGCGCGTCGATCGCGGCATCGAGCAGGATTTCGCGGTCGTTGCGGGGTTGGACGGGCCGGTTGTTCGGGGGGATGATCGCGGTGAAGGCGGCGAGTTGCCCGGCGGAGATCCCGACGCGGGTGGGGAAGACGTTCCAGCGCACGCCTTCGGTGCCGGGCGGGGTGGTGAGGGATCCGTCGTAGCGGATGGTCCGGCGGTCGGACGGAAGCAGGTTTTCCGGCGAGCGCGGGGCGTCCAGGGTGGTCGATGCACCGGGCTTCGCGGGGAGGTTGTCGAAGAAGGCGGCGTAGTCGGGGTGCGGCGTGTCGGTCGCCACGAGCAGGACGCCGAGCACGGCGAGGCGTCCGTCGGGGGACCGGTGGACGAAGTGCATTTCCGCGGCGGCCGGGAGGCCGACCACGGTGTGTTCGCTGGGGGCATGGAGATGGAATTGCACGAGTTCGAAGCGTTCGCCGTCCAGCAGGATCGCCGAGCCGGGGGCGGGGGTCGCCTGGATGGTGTGGCCGTTGTTGGTTAGCACCCAGGGCGACGGCGCATAGGCGAACACGATGTCCGGAAGGTTCGTGGTGGCCGAGGGATCGAGGTTGATCGGGGATTGGCGGGTGCCGGTCGCGCAGAGGTGGTAGGCCGGATCCAGCGAACCCCAATGTTCAGGTCCGGTATCGCCCTCGTAACTCCAATGTGCGGCGGAATGATGGGGCGTGGTGGAACAACCGCTCACCAACACCCCCGACACCAGCGCAACGATTCCAAGCATCCAACGTGATCCAGCGTTCATAGACAACGGCCTCCACAACAAGTTTGCCGCAGAACATAGGGGGCAAGGCGTTTGAAGGCGAGAGGAAAGAGAATGAAGCGGAAGATGGGGATGGGGATGGGGATGGAGATGGAGATGGAGATGGGGATGGGAGTGGGGATGGTTCATGGTTGATGGGGTGCGCGGAGGCTGACAGTATGGCGGGGTGACGGAGTCGATGGCATCACCGGTCCCTGTTCGTGCCGCGCCGGCTGGCGGGCGGCGGCGTTTCCTGCTTTGGCTGGGGTTGTGGCTGGGGCTGTATGCGGTCTCGCTGGTCGCGTACAACGCGAGTTATGCCTTCACCCGCGATGTGTTGATCCATCATGCCCAGGTGCGGCCGGCGGCGTGGCTGGCGCGGCTGACGTTGCCGGATCGTCCGGTGTGGTACGACACGGCGAGCTTGAGCACGCCGGGGGTGATCATGGAGATCCGGCGCGGTTGCGACGGGGTCGAGGCGTGGTTGCTGCTGGTCACGGCGTTGCTGGTGCTGCCGGATCCGTGGCGTCGGCGGGTGCGCGGACTGGCGCTGGGCACGGCGCTGATCTTCGTGCTGAACCTGCTGCGCATCGTGACGATGTTCCATGTGGTGATCCATCGACCGGAATGGTTCGACCTCGCGCACGGCTTGATCTGGCAGAGCGTCATGGTGTTGAGCGCGGCGGTGTTCGTCTTGTGGCACGTCGAGGGTTCGCGCGCGGGCCGTCCGGCGGGGGCGGGATGAACCGGCGCTACCTGCTGGCGATGCTGGGGAGGGTGGTGCTGGCGTTCGCCCTGATGGCGGTGCTGGTTTACGGGTGGCCGGCGGTCTGGGTGCGGATCCTCGCGCCGGTTACCAACGCCTTGACCGCGGCGAGCTTCCCGTATGTCGAGGATGCGGGCATGCGGGCCGATGGTGCGACGCTGATCATCGAGGGGGCCATCGCCCTCGACCTCACGATGGCCAATGGCCAGCCGTTGCCGGCGGTCCCGGGCACGTGGAAGCGTGGCGCGGGGACGACGCTGAACCTGCTGGTTATCGGGGTCGCGGTGTTTGCCGCGCCGTCGGTGCGGTGGCGGGACCGGTTGCGCGGGGTGCCGGTGCTGGTGGTCGGCCTGTTGCTGGTGGGTGCGTTTCATTTGACCATCGAGGTGCAGGAGGCGGCCTTGCGGCATCTGGGCTACCAGTGGCTGCCGACCCTGCCGCTGGCCGGCACGGAGGCCAACGCGGCGGCCTTCCAGGCGATGGAAGGGCGGTTCCGCGTGGTGGCATGGATCAAGTCGTTCAACGACGCGGGCGGGGCGATGTTCCTCGCGGTGCTGGCGGGACTTGGCGGCTATGCGGCGACGGGTGGGTGGCGGTCGCCGCGGACCGAGCCGGCGGCGAATGTGGCGCGCGGTGAATAATCCCGTTTCGCGGATCGATCCGGCTGTGGTATGAGTCGAATCCATGATCCAGATCAATCCAGACCAGATAACCCGTTTTGCCGCGTTGCTGCCGACCCTGTCCTCGGTCAAGCCGTTTGATTTCTGCACCGGACAGGAGGGCGTCCTGTTTCCGCCGAAGGGACATCCCGGCGCGGTGTCGGCGTTTTTCTTCAATGCCGCGCACCAGTTCGGCTTCTGGTCGCTCGAGGGAAACCGGTATGGACGGCCGATGGTGGCGCAGGCGGGCGGGGTGGACCGCAAGGGATCCGACTACGTGTTCTACTGCACGCAGCGGGCGTTGAACGGCGACCCGGATTTCTTCCGGCCCGAGAAACTGGCGGCGATGAACGGCCGGGACATGGACCGGTTCTTCTACGACGACCACGGGCGCAATCCGCTGCCGATGTGGCCGGAGCGCAAGAACCTCTGTTACGCCTATGCAGAGTGGATGGCGGTGAACCGGACGTCGCCGGAGGCGCTGGTGGTCAAGGCCAACCGGGCGCGCAAGCCGTTGCGGTATTTTCTCGACCAGTTGCGGGAGGTGCCGGGGTACCGCGAGGATACGTTGCAGAAGAAGGCGATGCTGCTGGCGCTGATGTTGTGGAACCGGCCGGAGGGATTCCTCAAGGTCACGGACCCCGGGAGTGCGGTGCCGGTGATCGACTACCACCTGCAACGGAGCGCGCTGCGCACGGGCCTGGTGAAGGTCACGGATGCGAACCTGCGGGCCAAGCTGGTGGCGCGGACGCTGCTGCCGCGCGAGGTCGAGGGCGAGGTGCGGCGCACGGTCTACGAGGCGGTGGAAAAGCTGGTCGCGGCGTCGGGGTTGTCGGTCGCGGCCATCGACTACTTCTTCTTCACCAACCGCACGCGGTGTCCGGAGACCACCGAGCCGAAATGCGCGGAGTGTCCGGTCAACGCCATCTGCCAGCGGGACACGGCGTTGTTCCAGCCGGTGTACCGCACGACCTTCTACTAGCGGCGACCGGGCGTGGACGTGGTGAGGCCATGAGGATGGTCAGGTCGCTTCGGCTTTCTCTTCCTGCGGGGCCTCGGAGCCGGCGGCAGGGGCCGGGCTGGGCGGGGCTTCCTTCTCGTAGTCGGAGAACTTGACCGAGATGATCTTCGAGATGCCCTGTTTTTCCATGGTCACGCCGTAGATGGCCCGCGAGGCGGCGATGGTCTGGCGGTTGTGGGTGATGACCACGAACTGGGACTTGTCGATGAAGCCACGCACGGTCTTGACGAAGCGGCCGATGTTGGCGTCGTCGAGGGCGGCGTCGAGCTCGTCGAGCACGCAGAACGGGCTGGGCTTGACCATGTAGAGGGAGAAGAGCAGGGCCACCGCGGTCATCGTGCGTTCGCCGCCCGAGAGCAGCGAGACGGTCTGGAGCTTCTTGCCGGGGGGGCGGGCGATGATCTCGATACCGGACTCCAGCACGTCGCCTTCGTCGACCAGCACGAGCTTGGCCGAGCCGCCGCCGAACATCTGGGTGAACATCTTCATGAAGTTCTCGTTCACCTGGTTGAAGGTCTTCGAGAACAGTTCGGTGGTGGTGGCGTTGATCTGCCTGATCATGTCCACGAGCTGGGTCTTGGCGTTGACCAGGTCGGTCTGTTGCGCGGTCAGGAACGCGTAGCGCTCCTCCAGTTCCGCGTGCTCCTCGATGGCGACGAGGTTGACCGGGCCCATGGCTTCGATCTTGGCGTGCATCTCGGCGATGCGGGCCTCGACGATTTCCGCGGCCGGGCGTTCGCCGTTTTCCCAGGCCGGTTCGGCCGCCTGGTACACGTCCTCGGCGGTGATCTTGTACTCGCCGGTGACGCGCTCGACCAGGTTCTGCTTGCGCATGCGCTGCTGGGCGAGTTCGATGTCGCCCTGGCTCTGCCGCTTGTGGATGTCCTCGAGCTGCTGGCGCTTCTGGCGCAGGGCGTGCTCGCGGGCGCTGAATTCCTTGTGGGCGGCATCCTTGCGGGTGCGGGCGGTCTCGATGGCGGCGGCGTTTTCGGCGATGGCCAACTCGACCGGCTCGATCTGTTTCTTCGCGCCGGCGATGCCGCCGTTCAGGTTGCCCATGCGCTCCTGGTAGGAGTTCACGCCGCGGGTGCGTTCATCGATCAGGCTCTCCAGTTCGCGGATGCGCGCGCCGAGTTGATCGATGCGCGAGGCGGTGTGGTCGGCGGTCTGTTTCAGCTCGGAGAAGCGTACCCGGCGTTCGGTTGTCTCGGTCTGGCTGTTCAGCCGGGCCTGTTCGAGGTCACGCAGGGTGTTGGTCTGGGTGGCGATGCCGGTGCGGATCTCGGCGAGGCGATCGCGGTACTGGTCGAGCTGGCCCTGGATACGGGCGCGGCGTTCGTCGCTGTTGCTGTTGCTCGACTGGAGGGCCTGCAGCTCGAAGCTGATCGTCTCCACGCGCTGGGCCATCTGTTTCGCCTGCTGGATGACCACCTGGCTTTCGCCCTGGGCGAGGTTCAGTTGGCGGCGGCTCTGGTCGAGGGCGGTGCGGCGTTCCTCGATGGCGCGGTCGAAGTTCACTTCCTCCTTCTGGAGGGCGGCGAGCTGCTGCTGGACGCGGGCGATGTTCTGCTTGATCGAGGCGCTTTCCTCTTTCCACGCGGCGAGCATGTGGCTGCGGGCGAGGGGGGTGGTGGCCTGGTTCTTCGGGTTCCAGAACTCGCCGTGGCCGGCGGCGGCGAGGGCGCCGTTGCGGCTCAAGGCGATCAGGCGCGGGTCGGGGGTTTGCGGCAATTGGTCCCCCGATTCCACGACGATGACGTTGCCGAACAGGCGGGCGAGCAGCGGCTTCACCTCGTCGGCGCAGCGCACGTGGTCGATCAGGCGGTCGGCGCCGGCCGGGACCGTGGTCTCGGCATCCGGGCCGCGCAGCGAGACCAGGCGTACCGAGCCGAATCCGTGGCGTTCGATCTCGCGGACGAAATAGGCGATGGTCTCGTCGTGGCGCACGACGATCGAGTCGAGCAGCGGACGCATGACCGTCTCCAGGGCCCGTTCGTATCCGTTTTCGGCGCGGACGAGATCGGCCAGCGGGCCGAGCACGTCCTCGGGCTTGTACGGCAGGGCGGCATCGCGGCTGAGGATGCGACGGGCGCCTTCGGGAAAGCCTTCCTGGTCCTTCTGGCTCGCGGCAAGGAGGTTGATCTTCGCGTCGATCGCCGCGGCCTGGGGTTGCAGCTTGTTCAGTTCGGTGCGGCTGGTCGCGATGGCACCGGCCTGGTCGGCCTTGGCGTTCTTCGCGGTCTCGAGCCCGCGGGTCGCTTCCTCGACGGCGCTTTGCAGCGAGGCCAGTTGGGCGGTCATCTCGGCCTGGCGGGTCTTGAAGGTCTCGCTGGCGCGGGTCGATTCGCCCAGTTCGGCGGAGAGCCGCTCGCGGCGGATGTCGTTCTTGCGTTCCTCGGCGTCGATCTCGGTCAATTCGTTCTGGAGGCGGGCCTGGCGGGACTCGACATCGATCTGTTCCGAGCGCAACTGGTTGCTCTGCCGGTTCGTGTCCTGCACGGCCTTCTCGTCGCGCTGGAGCCGCTGCACGCTTTCGGCGAGTTCCTTCTCCATCGCATCGCGCTGGGAGGTGACGGTGGCATGTTTCTGCTGTTCCTCGGTGCGGGTGGCGATGTGTTGCTCCAGGCGGGCCTTGGCTTCGCCGGCGTCGCGCGAGTCGCGTTCGGACAACTGCTGCAGTTCGACCACGCGCTCCTCGTTGGTGCGGATCAGGTCGCGCAGGCGGTTCAGTTCCGACTTCGACTGCATTCCCTGTTCCATCAGCTGGTTGATCTCGAGGTCGATGGCGTCGAGCTGTTCGCGCAACTGGGTGGCGACCTGTTCCTCCTGCTCGATGTCGTGGCGGACGGCTTCGTCCTGCTCGCGGATCGCGGCGAGGCGGGCCTCGAGGGCCTTGATGTCGGCGTCGAGCGCGGTCAGGCGCTCGCGGGTGTGGAACAATTCGATGCCGCGCACTTCGTCGCGCAGTTCCTGGTAGCGGCGGGCCTTGCCGGCCTGGCGCTGCAGGGAGATGATCTGCCGCTTCACTTCGCGGATGATGTCGTCGAGGCGGAGCAGGTTGGCCTCGGTCTGGTCGAGCTTGCGCAAGGCTTCCTTCTTGTCGGCCTTGAACTTGGTGATGCCGCTCGCCTCTTCGAACACCGCGCGGCGGTCCTCGGGGTGGGAGCTGAGAATGCGATCGATCTTGCCCTGCTCCATGATCGAGTAGGAATTGGTGCCGACGCCGGTGTCCATGAACAGGCGCTGGATGTCCTTCAGGCGGCAGGGGGCCTTGTTGATGAAATACTGGCCTTCGCCGGAACGGAATACGCGGCGGGTCACCGTCACCTCGTTGTACTCCATGCCGAGGGTCGCCTCGCAGTCGGCCAGGGTCAGGCTCACTTCGGCCATGCCGAGCGGCTTGGAGTTGTCGGTACCGTTGAAGATCACGTCCTCCATCTTGCCGCCGCGCAGCGCCTTCGCGCTCTGCTCGCCGAGCACCCACCGGATCGCGTCGCTCACGTTGCTTTTGCCGCAGCCGTTCGGCCCCACGATCGAGGTCATGCCCGGTTCAAATTCCAGGCGGGTCTTGTCGGCAAAACTCTTGAATCCGATGATTTCCAGGCGCTTTAAGTACATGCTAGAACCCCACTTACCAAAACCCGTGTTGAATGCCGTTACCGGCGAGGGTCAACGATACCATGTGGCATCTCGGTGGTTCAACCACTATATTTGGTGGTTTTGGGGCTGGTTTTTGATCGCCGGTGTAAGTCCATACCGGCTACGTTGTAAGGGTATGGATGCGTTCAAATCGCAGTTTGCCGAAGAGGGTTTCTCAGTCGTCCGTGGGCTGCTTTCTGCCGGGGACTGCCGGCGTCTGGTGGCGTCGTTTCAGGCGTCTCCACCGGATCAACCAGTGGATTGGCGCAAGGGGCATGTGGTGAGCGATCCGCGGTTTTTCGCGTTGGGGACGTTTCGTGGAATCGTGGATCGGGTGGCGTCGTTGTTGGGCAAGGATGTTGTCCTGTTCGGCGGTGTGCTGCTGCGGCGACCTCCGGGTGCGGTTCATCCC
The DNA here is from genome assembly GCA_937872895.1 of uncultured Verrucomicrobiota bacterium. Taxonomy (GTDB): domain Bacteria; phylum Verrucomicrobiota; class Kiritimatiellia; order CAIVKH01; family CAIVKH01; genus CALMUP01. The sequence continues at coordinate 42,176 of CALMUP010000001.1, read as the reverse complement.
TGGCACACCGACATGGAGACGGCGATGCCGGAGGGAGGAACGGTATCGGTGTGGATCGGGTTGGAGAACCTGTGCCGCGCGACGTCGCTACACGTGATCGCCGGTTCTCACCGGCTCGGTGTGAGTGTGCAGCAGGTGGCGGACGAGCAGGCGATACCGCGCGAACGGATGGACGAGGCGGGTGTAGAGGCCTGGTCACGTACGCTGGATGTGCGTTGTCGTCTTGAGAAACCCGACATGGCCGATGGCGACGCGGTCTTCTTCGACGGGCGGCTTTGGCATGGTACGAACAACACCACGGCGTGCGAGCGGGTTGCCCTGCTGCTCCACTACGCCCGTGCGGATGTGCCGGTGCGTGAGGGCGATGTCACGAAGCTGGGCTGGCCCATGCGCTACATCGAGGATCCCAAGCCGCCATGCTTGCTGGTTCGAGGCGGGAGTGACGCGTCGGTTAACCGGATTGCGCCCACCCCGTCCTTCGCGCACGAAGGGCGCCCGCGAATCGCGAGCCGCTTATCCCCCGTGTCGCTGCCCTTTCGGGGCATTCCCGAACACGGCAAGGGCTGGCAGGTCGCTTTCCTGCACAGTGGATCGACCGCCTACCTGGATGAATTCAGTTGCCACGCCTCCTGCCTGATGCCGGGCATCCGTACCCATCCGCCGCACCGTCACGACCATGAGGAACTGGTGTTGATGCTCGATGGCACGCTGGACATCCTGCTTGGCCGATTCGGGTGGTCGAGTCGTCGTCTGGAGGTTGGCCAATATGTGTTCCTTCCCCGCGGTTGCTTCCACACCATGAAGAACCGAACCGACCGGCCCGTGTCGTATATGGTATTCAAATGGCGTCGTGCGGCGGTGCCGTCGGTTTGCGGAAACGATGCCCTGTTCGGCTGGTACGGTGATCACAACGGGTGGATCAACATTCCGAATGGGAGGGGGTTTCAAGCGTGCGGCATTATGGATCAGCCGGTCGATCATCTACGCAAACTTCACCTGCACCGCAGCCGGTTGCAGCCGGGCGGCGGATACGAGCCGCATGCCGATGCGTACGATGTCGCCTTGATCGTATTACAAGGAAACGTGGAGTCGCTCGGCGTGCTTGCCAAGCCGTACGATGTCTTTCATTTCGCGGCGGGGGAGCCGCACGGTATCCACAATCCGGGTGATGTGCCGGCCGAATACCTGGTTATCGAATTCCACGGTGATACGGTCGTGCCCGTGGCGTAAACCGGGACCGGGGCGGGTGGCTGCGCTTAGTCCCCGACGGGCAACGATGCCTGCACAAGATCGGGCGGGACGGTGGATTTGGGGACCTTGCCGGGGAACCAGCGGTGAACGGGGAGATCGAGGCCGGTGCCGTGCATGTAGTTGAAGAGTGCCTTGCGCAGGCCTTCGCCGAGTTTGTCGTGGTCCGCCTTGACCGGGTCGCGGAAGGGAATCTCGTTGCGGGCGAAGGTGACCTCCGGTTCGGGCAGCAGGGTGATGCCGTAGGCGTCCGGATCGGCGGCGATCGGGCTGTGCGCGGTGAGCGCGAAGCGGTGCCAGAAGCCGGACTGGATGCAGCCGGCCTCGAACAACTGCCGGACCATCTCGAGCGAATTGACCGTCTCCTGCACGGTCTGCGTCGGATACCCGTACATCAGGTAGGCATGCACCATGATGCCCGCCTCGGTGAAGGCATGGGTCACCCGTGCGACCTGCTCGACGGTGACACCCTTCCTGATGAGCGCCAGCAACCGGTCCTCGGCGACCTCGAGTCCGCCGCTGACCGCGACGCATCCGGCCGACGCCATGAGCTCGCACAATTCCGGCGTGAAGCTCTTCTCGAAACGGATGTTGCCCCACCAGGTGCAGACGAGGCCGCGTCGCAGGATCTCCTCGCTGAGCGCCTTGAGCATGGCCGGTGGCGCGGCTTCGTCGACGAAGTGGAAGCCGGTCTGCCCGGTCTCGCGGATCAACGCCTCCATCCGGTCGACCAGCAACCGTGCCGGGGCCTTGCTGAAGCGATCGATGTAGTCGAGCCGCGTATCGCAGAAGGTGCACTGGCTCCAGTAGCAGCCGTGGGCGACCATCAACTTGTTCCATCGCCCGTCCGACCAGATCCGGTGCATCGGATTCAAGGTGTCGAAGACGTAGAGGTACCGCTCCATCGGTAACCCGTCGTAGGTCGGGGTTCCGGTTTCGGAGTGGGGTAGCGGGATCGCTTCCGGGTCGTGGTGGAGGACCACCGAACCATGCTCGCTGGTGAAGGTCTTGTGCAGGCGCACGCCGGGGCGTCCGGAGATGGCGTCAAGGATGCGCAGGACGGGTATTTCGCCGGCGTCGAGGGTCACGTAATCGACGAAGTCGAACACGCGGGGGTCCTTCAGTTCGCGCAGTTCGGTGTTGGGGTAGCCGCCGCCCCAGGCGATGCGGATGGAAGGATCGGCGGTGCGGATGGTCTGGGCGATGCGCAGTGCGCCGTAGACATTGCCGGGGAAGGGCGTGGTGATGCCGACCAGACGGGGTTGCACGCGCTCGAGGTGTTCGCGGGTGATCTCGGCCAGCATCGTGTCCACGAGGGACGGCGGGTGGTGCAGCGCCGCGTGGAGCTCGTCGAAGGTGGGCGCACTGATCGCGAGTTTCTCGGCATAGCGAGTCAGTTCAAAGCGGGCGTCGATGCCTTCCCGTATGACATCGGCGAGGTCGGCGAGGTACAGGGTGGCGAGGTATTTCGCCTGGTCCTGCAGGCCGAGGGTGCCGAAGGCCCAGTGCAGTTGGTCCTGCATGTCCTCGAGCGCATCGAACCGGGGTCCCTCGGGCAGGAACGAACGGCTGACGATGCGCAGGGCCAGCGATGGATCGCGGCCTTGCAGGAAGCGGATGACCGGATCGACGGTGGCCTCGTAGGTGGGGGCGAGGTCGCGGTACCGCTCGATCAGGGGTGAGGCCGAACCGGTCGGGAGTGCCGACGCCACCCGTTCCAGCCCGTTGCGGCTGAACAGGCGGAGGACCAGTTCGATGGCGAAGTCGGCCTGGACGCAGGCGATGCCACGCTGGTGCAGGAAACCGGTCAGGAACGCCGTCGCGGGATACGGCGTGTTGACCTGCGTCATCGGTGGCAAGACAAGGAAAACGGACATGCGGTCATGCTAGGGGGCGGCCTTGACCGTGTCGAATAATCTTGCGATGATTTGAACCGGATCGCCCGATCCCTGAACAAGGATGGTTCTATGCGCGCCCGTTCGTTCATACTCGCCGTGTTGTGTCTGTTTGCCGGTCTGCTGGTGGGACGGTTGGCGCCGCTGGCCGATTTGCGCCGGGTCGAGGCGGAACTGGCCGAGGCCAAGGCGGGGCCGGTACGGCGCACGCCGTCGGAGGCGGCCGTCACCGGGGTCCGCTCGATGCTGCAGGTGTCCGACCAGGACATGGACAAGGCGCGGCGCATCCGCCGGGCCCGGCAACTGATGACCAACGAGGTGGTGGCCGAGGCCGCGTTGCCGGTGGTCACCAACGGAGCCGTGGACGCGGTGGCGGTTACCACCTCCCGCGTCGAGGCGGTGCGCGACCGGTCCAGTTTGTCCAACAGCATCAACCATCTCAAGAAGGGATGGGACATGCGGCGCGACCTGGCCCGCAACAACCTGATCCGCCAGCTTGCCCTTCCGGAAACCTCGGTCAACCAGTTCGATGTGCTGGTCGAGGCGATGAACCTGCGGTTGGGGGCGACGGTCGATGCCTGGAGCACGAAGCTGCTCGAACAGGGATCGGTCAACGAGGAGGACGGGTTGCGCATGATGAACGAACTCAGCGAGGCGATGGTGCTGACCTACGACGAGATGGACCGCACGATGCCGGCGGGGTGGCGGGAGAAGGTCGGGCCGAAATTCGACCTGATGCGGTTCATCGATCCGGAGGTGCTCACGCCGCTGCAGGATCTGGAGGACATCGAAGACCACACCGACGACGAGGACGCGGATTGGGAGGATGCGGAGTCGCCATGATGCCGGACCGGGATCCGTTCCTCCGCGATGTCGCCCTGATCGCGCGGCACGAGGTGCGCGATGCGGTGCGCAGCCGCCGCGGCATGGTGGTGCTGCTGATGTTCCTCGCCGGTCTGGTTGGCGGCACGCTGCTGTCGATCGCGTTCATCCGCTCGATCGAACGCAACCTGGCGCGCGCGTTGATCATCGAGCCGACCGACGGCACGGGCAGCATGACCGCTACCTTGTGGAAGAATCCGTCGTTCCGCAGCACGGTGACCGACCTGGTCTCCGATGCCTCGCTGGCCGAGACGCTGCTGGCCACGCCACCGCTCAGCCTGTTCTATTGCGGCCTGCTGTTCCTGCTCACCCCGCTGCTGGTCGCGATGACCTCGTCACACCGGCTGACCGAGGAGTTGTGGACCGGGGCGAGCCGGTTCGTCCTCTTCCGCACGTCGCGGTTCGCCTGGTGCCTCGGCAAGTTCTCGGGCCAGGCGGTGGTCCTGCTGGTTGCACTGGTGGCCAGCATCCCGGTCGCGTGGGCGGTCGGCTGGTGGCGCATGGACGATTTTCCCGGCGTCGCGACGGCCACGACCATGCTGGTTTTTTCGCTCAAGGCATGGGTGTTCAGCCTGGCCTACCTGGGCATGGTGTCCGGATTGTCGTTGTGGGTGCGGAATCCGGGTGTCGCCACCGCGCTGGGGGTGATCGGGTTGGCGGGCTGGTCGGCCTGGTACCATGTATCCTCGCATTACGCCGATGCCGGGTGGACGTTCATCTTCGAGGTCACGCGGCTGTTCGCGCCCCAGGCCTACCAGGTGGACTTGTTGCGGCCTGGATGGTCGCATACGGTGCCGGCCGGATTGAGTTTACTCCTGCTCGGCTTGCTCGGGTTGCTGGCCGGTTACCTGCGGTTGCGCCGGAGGGACCTGTGATGCAGACGACGGCGTTGACGGTCCGCGGCTTGCGCAAACGGTACGGGAGGCGGTGGGCGCTCGATGGACTTGATCTCGACGTGCCGCGTGGATCGCTGTTCGGCCTGGTCGGCAGCAACGGCGCGGGCAAGACGACGATGATGACCTGTTGTGCCGGGTTGCTGCAGGTGGATGGCGGGGAGATCAACCTGCTGGGCTCGGGATTCCCGGATCCGGACCGGTTGCGCGGACGGTATGCGATCCTGCCGCAGGATGCGCGGCTGCCGTTGCATGCGCGGGTGGGGGAATTGATGTTCTACTATGCCCGCTTGATCGGAATGACGGCGGCGGACGCTCGGAACCAGATTGGGGAGTTGCTGGAGTGGGTCAACCTGTCGGACCGGCGCGACGCGCCGGTCCGCACCCTGTCGCACGGGATGATGCGGCGCCTCACCGTCGCGCAGGCATTCCTCGGACAGCCGGAACTGGTCTTCCTCGATGAGCCGATGAGCGGGCTCGATCCGCGCGAGGTCAACCGGCTGCGCGACCTGCTCACCCGGCGTCCCGCCGGCCAGACCATCGTCATCAGCTCCCACATCCTCGGTGAACTCGAGATGATCTGCGACCACGTCGCGTTCATCGAGAAGGGCAAACGCGTCAAGCAAGGGCCGTTGTCCGCGATGGTGCGGCGCCATCACCGGCTGACCTACCGGCTGCGACCAGGGAATTGGCCGGAGGGCATGCTCCGTGCGTTGCCGGTGCAGGCGACCTGGTCGTTCCTGCCGGACAAGCAGGTGATGGAAGTGATGCTGGACGACGAGCAGCGCGACCCGGTCGAGGTCAATGCGCTGATCCTGCGGGTCCTGCTCGATGCCGGGGTCGGCATCGAGGAGGTCACCCGTGGCTCCGACCTCGAGCGCGAGTTCCTGCACGCCACGGCAACCGGTTCCTGACCGGGGCAATCTCGCCGTTTTCGCCCTTGAACCACGGATACGGATGCCGTTACCTTGGCAGCGACATGAGCGAGGTTCCCCATAATCATGACGTCGTCGCCCTAGCCCGTACCCTGGTGTCGATTCCGAGCGTCAATCCGGTGCTGGCGGACGATCCGGCCATCGCGGGGGAACGCCGCCTCGCCGAATACCTCGCCGAATACCTGCGGCAACGCGGTTTCCGCATCGACTTCCACGAGGCGATCCGTGGTCGTCCCAACCTGGTCGCCACCTACGGTCCGTCTTCGCCCGCGCACCGGCTGGTGATCGAGGCCCACCTCGACACCCAGGGGGTGCACGGGATGACGGTGCCGCCGTTCGAGGGCGTCATCGCCGACGGGCGCCTTTACGGGCGTGGCGCCTGTGACATGAAAGGGCCGATGGCCGCCGCGCTGGTCAATTTCACGCCCGATGTGCTGGCCGCGCTGAACAAGGCCGGTGTGCAACTGACCTTCATCGCGGCGGTCGGTGAGGAGACCGGCAACCTCGGCGCGATCGAGCTGGCCGATGCCGGAATTGGCGGCGACGAGATCCTTGTGCTCGAGCCGACCGATCTCCACGTCGTGCATGCCCACAAGGGTGCCTTCTGGTTCGAGGTCGAGGTCAAGGGCCGTGCCGCCCACGGATCCAATCCTGACAAGGGGCTCAGCGCGATCCAGGGCATGTCCCGGGTGATCGAGCGGTTGTATCAGCTGACCGCTGCCGTTCCGCTCCGCAACGATGTGCTCGGTACGGCCACGGTCAATGTCGGGATCATCCGCGGCGGCACGTCCATCAACATCGTGCCGGATCGGTGCGTGATCGAAGTGGACCGGCGCACCCTGCCGGGCGAGGACAGCGAAGCGATCCTCGCCGAGGTTCGCGCGTACCTGGCCGACCTGGTGGCCTCCGGTGTCCTTGTGCAGGGGAGTGTTCGCCGCATCAAGGAAGGGGTTCCCTTCCAGACCACCGCCGCCTCGCCGCTGGTCCGCCGGCTTTCCCTCGCGCTGGGCGATCACGGGGTCGCGCCGGTCACCGAAGGTGCGGGGTGGTACAGCGACGCCGGCCCCTTCTCGCGCACCTGCCGTGATGTCGCGGTGTTTGGTCCGGGCAGCATCCGGCAGGCCCATACGGCCGATGAGTACATTGACCTCGACGAACTGATCCGCGGTGCCGCGATCATGCACTCCTTCCTCCTCCACACCGCACGTGAACGCACCTGAGCCGATGCTGATTCATCGTCCGCGCTATACCGGTGCCTTTGCGGCCGCGGTGGCGGTCGCCGTCATGCTCGGTGCGGCCAACCTGTTGCTGGGCGATCTGAACCAGGACGAGGGCTGGTACCTGTATGCGGCCGGGGAGGTGGCGGAAGGCCGTTTCCCGTACCGCGATTTCGCCTTCACCCAGGGGCCGATGCTGCCGCTGGTGTACAGCCTGATCACGCCGTGGGTGGAGGCGCAGGGCCTCGCTGCCGGTCGTGGTTTCACGTGGTTACTCGGGTTGGTCGCGGCGCTGCTGGCGGCGTCGTCGGCGCGCCGGTTGGGCGGCCGGGCGGCCCAGGTCATGGCGTTCGCGCTGATCGGCGTCAACGTATACCACAGTTACTTCACCACGGTGGTGAAGACCTATGCGTTATGTGCCCTGTTCCTCGCCGTGGCGGTGTATGCCCTGGTCCGCTGGGTGGATCGCCGTGCGGCACCGTGGCTGGTGCTCGCGGGTGCCGCGTTGGCGCTGGCCGCGGGCACGCGGATTTCCTCGGGCGCGTTGCTGCCGGTGGTCGGGTTGTGGTTGTTGTTCAACCGGACGCGGTGGGGAACGTGGAGCTGGTTCTGGTTCGGGGTGGGAGGGGGCGTGACGCTGCTGGTGGTATTCGTGCCGTTCCTGGTGACCGCGCGGGAGGGCTTCCTCTTCGGCTTGCTCGAGTTCCATACCTTGCGCGAGGCGGGTTCGTTCATCTCCTCGCTGGTGTTCAAGGGCGGCTTTGTGTCGCGGTTGGTACAGGCCTACGGGGTGGCGACGATCCTCGTGCTGTTGCTCGCGGCGGCCAAGGTGTGGCGTCCGTTCCGGGGTCACGATTCGGGATACCACCAGACGGACGCCTTTGCCCTGGTGCGGATGCTATGGGTCGGAGTCGGGGTGGTCACGCTGGTCCACTTGTCGGCACCGTTTCCCTACGACGACTACCAGGTTCCGTTGTTCCCGGTGCTTGCGGTTGCGCTTTCCGTCTCCTGGGCCTATGCCGCCCGAGCCTGGTCGTCGCTTGGATTCCGCTGGCGGGCGAACGAGGAGCCGGCCGATCCGCCGTGCACCCGCTGGCTGGTCTGGGGTGTGGTGTTGGCCGCGACGGCCGCGGCCTTTTCATCGCCGATCAACCAGGAATGGATGATCGCCGGACGCGACCGGATCTGGTGGAACATCAAGCCGACGCCTTCGCTGCTCCAGTTGCGCGACGAGGCGCGCCGCTTGCGCGCGGAGGACGACAGCGGCATTCTCCTGACCCAGGATACCTACCTTGCCGTCGAGGCCGGGTTGAAGGTTCCGCGCGGCTGGGAGATGGGTCCTTTCAGTTACTATCCCGACTGGTCCGATGAGCGGGCCGAGGCGCTGCACCTGGTCAACCGGAACCGGCTGGAGCGTGAACTGGCCACCTCCTCCGCCCGCTTTGCCGCGTTCAGCGGATACGGACTCGGCATCGCCTCGCCGGCCGTGCAGCCGGTTCCGGACGAGGAACGCGCCGCGTTGCTCGCCCGTGTGGCGGAGCGGTACGTACTTAAACGCACGGTGCCGCGCTTCGGGCAGGCGGCGACGACGCTCGAGATCTACCGCCGTCGCGATGATGGAGCGGACACACCATGAACTTGTCCATCGTCGTTCCCGCCTACAACGAATCGAAGCGCATCGGGCGCATGCTCGACGTCTACCTCGCGTATTTCGTTCCTGCGTATGGCGATCAGTTCGAGATCATCGTCGTGGTCAACGGTTCGCGTGACGACACGGCGGATGTCGCGCGTGGCTATGCGGCGCGCCATGCGCAGGTCAGCGTCGTCGAGGAGAAGGCGGCCATCGGGAAGGGCGGGGCAGTGATCCTCGGTTTCAAGCATGCAGCGGGGGAACTGGTCGGATTTGCCGATGCCGATGGCTCGACGCCTCCCGAGGCTTTCAACGACCTTGCCGCGAACATCGGCGAGGCCGGGGCGATCATCGCCTCGCGCTGGTTTGCCGAATCGGTGGTCGAACCGCGCCAGCCGTTCAAGCGCCGATTCGTTTCGCGGGTGTTCAATTTCCTGGTGCGAACGCTGTTCGGCATGGATATCCACGATACCCAGTGCGGGGCGAAGGTATTGCGCCGCGAAGCCTTGGTGGCGATCCTGCCGCACCTCGGGATCACCCGGTGGGCCTTCGATGTCGATCTCCTGTTCCAGGTCCACCGTGCCGGGTACGGGATCACCGAATGGCCGACGGTCTGGCACGACGAGGGCGGTTCGCAATTGCGGATCGTCAAGGCATCGGTGGAGATGTTGATCGCCATTGTACGGTTGCGGCTGATCTACTCGCCTTTGCGCTGGATCGTCACGCTTTATGACCGAACCATCGGTCGCCTGGTGCAACGCCCATGAGTGAACACGCGGAGAACCACGATCTGAAACAGGGATTGCTGCGCCACAGCATCTTTCTTTTCGCGGCCACCCAGATAGCGAATGTCGCCAACCTGCTGTTCCAGTTCGTGACCGGACGTCAGTTGCCGGTGGAGGAGTACGGGGTGCTGGGGGCGATGATGAGCATCTTCCTCATCGCCTCGACTCCGCTCGATGCCTTGCGCACGGCGATGGCGCACTTTGCCACGCGCGCGGTTCGCACCGGGAACCTCGGCGCGGTCCGCTGGATCGTCATCGCGTGGAGCCGCAACCTGGTCTGGCTTGCGGTGGGTCTGATGAGCCTGGCGGTGCTGCTCCGTCACCAGGCGGCGGACTTCTTCCAGCTCGAACACGGGTTGCCGTTTGTCGTGGCCTGCGGGCTGGTCAGCCTGACCTTTTTTCTGCCGCTGCTGAACGGGGTCTTCCAGGGTATGCAGCAGTTCTACTGGATGTCGGCCTCGATGCATGCCTGGACGGTGATCAAGCTTGGCCTGGTCATCGTGCTCACGGCGTGGTCGCCGACCGCGATCGCCGCCTTGTCGGCACATGCCCTGGCCACCCTGTTCGGTATCGGGATCAGCATCTGGGGAATATGCCGACTGACCAAGGGCAGCCTCACGGACCGGCCGGCTACCGGGATCGGCGGTTTCTTCTTCCGCTCACTGCTTATGCTGGGCAGCTATGCGGTGATGATGAACGCGGACCTGATCTTTGTGAAACACCTGTTCTCGCCGGATGAGGCGGGCGAATTCGCGCGCGCGGCGACGATTGGCCGTTCGGTCATCTTCCTGCCGATGCCGATCGCCCTGGTGATGTTCCCGAAAGTGATTACCAGCGGACCCTCCACGCGGTACAGCCGGATGACCCTGCTCAAGGCCATCGGCCTCGTCGGCCTGCTGATTTTCGGTGCGGTCGGGGCGATCCTCGCGATGCCGTGGCTGCCATTGCGGCTGATGTACGGGATTGACGAACCCTCGGCGGAGATGACCCGGTTGCTCTGCCTGTTCGTCGCCTCGATTGCCCCGTTGGCCCTGACCTTCCTGCTGATGAACTACGAAATGGCCCAGCGCCGTTTCGGCATGACCTGGTTGCTCGTGGTCTGTGCCGCGCTCTACATCGGCGGGGTGGTTTTCTGGCACGACACCATGGAGCACGTGGTCATGGTGCTGGCCGGGGTCAGCGTGTTGTCGGCGGTGGGATTCACCGCAGCGATCCTGCTCCGGGCCGGACGCCGGAATAGCCATCAGCCCGCCGGCGACACTACGGTGTAAGTTCGATGTCGCGGTTCGGCTTGAGGTAGCGGCTGCGGAACCAGACAAAGCCGAGCAGGTCGTAGGCCGTCTTGGGCAAACGTTTCAGGTTGGTGTATTTCGATTGCCCGTATTGGCGCGCCCGGTGGTCGACCGGGACCTGTTTGATGGTGCGCCCGTTCAGTGCGAAATAGGCCCCCATGAACCGGTGCATGCCGTTCACCGGGGGGAGGTCGGCAATGCAGGCGCGTCTGAAGGCCTTCAGGCTGCAGCCGGTGTCGCGCAGGCCGTCGCGGGTGACGCGATTGCGGATACCGTTGCCGATGCGCGAAGCCACCCGGCGCGAAAACGTGTCACGCCGCTTGGCCCGGTAGCCGCAGACCACATCGCAATCGGCCAGTTCCTCGATTAGTGCCGGTATGTCGGCCGGGTTGTTCTGGAGGTCGCCGTCCATGGTCACCACGATGTCTCCCTTGGCGTGGCTGAGGCCAAGCAACATGGCGGCCGACTGTCCCCGGTTGCGGATGCTGCGGACGCCGTGGACGAAGGAATGGGTGGCGGCAGCCTGCTCGATGCGTTTCCAGGTCTGGTCCCGGCTGCCGTCGTCCACCAGGATCACCTCGGCATCCGTGCTTCCGGCAACCACCGCGGCCAGCTCATCGACCAGCAGGGAGACATTGTCCTCCTCGTTGTAAACCGGAACTACCACAGAAAATTTCATCGCCTGATTACACGCTTGTTTATATCGTTCGTCAAGAGCCGGAGTGACGAGGTTTCATGCAAGCATGTGTATTTTTTGACCGCGATGGGATTGTGAACCGGGCCCCGACCTCCCGGTATGTGGAGCGCCGGGAGGATTTCCACATCCTACCCGGGTTCCTCGATACCCTGGAGCAGGTGATCCGGCAGGGGTATGTCGCGGTCATCGTGACCAACCAGAAGGGCGTCTCCACCGGGGCGACACCGTTGGAGGAGCTCCACGCGATGCACGCCATGATCTGTGACCATGCCGAGGCAAAGGGCCTGTCCGTGCTCGACATTCTCTACTGTGACGCGCCGGACGAGGGGCACCCGCGCCGCAAGCCGAATCCCGGCATGCTGCTCGAGGCGGCGGAGAAGCATGCCCTCGACCTGGAACACTCGTGGATGATCGGTGATAACGAGAAGGATGTGATCGCCGGGCAGCGTGCGGGCTGCCGTACCATCTTCGTCGGCACCAAGGCGTTGAAGACCACGCCGACCCATCAGGTAGCGGACATGGACGAGCTCGCCGCCAAGGTCGCCTCGCTGATCCCGCCCGCCCCGGAGCGCTCCTGACATGTGCGGCATTGCCGGCTTCACCACCTTCGCCCCGCTGGCCGATGCCACCGGAGTCATCCGGAACATGGCCTCGGCCATAGCCCACCGCGGTCCGGACGGGGAGGGATTTTACGAGGATCCCGGCATCGCCCTCGGCCATCGACGGCTGAGCATCATCGATATCGAGTGCGGCCGCCAGCCGATGTCCACCCCCGACGGTCGCCACACCCTCTGTTTTAACGGCGAGATCTACAACTACATCGAGCTCCGCCAGGCCCTCGAACGGGAAGGTCAGGTCTTCGCGACCCACTCCGACACCGAGGTCCTGCTGCACCAGCTCCGCCGCCACGGCCCGGCCGGTCTCGACGATGTGAACGGCATGTTCGCCTTCGCGTTCTGGGACCGTGACGCCGGCACCCTGCTGATTGCCCGCGACCGGATCGGCATCAAGCCGCTCTACTACGCCCAGGTCGGTTGCGACCTCGTTTTCGCCTCCGAGCTGAAAGCCCTGCTCAGGCATCCCGGCGTCTCGCGCGAGATCGAACCGCTCTCCGTCAGCAAGTACATCACCTTCGGATACATCCCGGCACCGCACACGATTTTCAAGGCCGTGCACAAGCTCGAGCCGGGCGCCTATGCCCAGTTCACCCGGAGCGGTCTCGGCAAGGCCCTGTACTGGGACATCCCGCTGACCGACAATCCGATCAGCGGCCTCAACGCCGATGAGTGCGCGGCGCAATTCCTCGATCTGTTCCGCGATGCGGTGGCCAAGCAGTTGCGCAGCGACGTCCCGGTGGGGGTGTTCCTCAGCGGCGGCATCGACTCCAGCCTGTCCACTGCGGTCGCCGCCACCCAGGTGCCGGGCAAGCTGCACACCTTCTCCGTCGGGTTCGAGGAGTCGAGCTACGACGAGTCGCCGTATGCGCGGATGGTCGCCGAACGCTACGGCACCGAACACCACCACGATGTCCTTTCGCTGCAGAAGGCGGTGTCGATGTTCCCTACCGTGATGGGTATCCTCGACGAGCCGTTTGGCGACGCCTCGATCCTGCCCACCTACCTGCTGTCGCAGTTCACCGCGCAACACGTAAAGGTGATCCTCGGCGGCGATGGCGGCGACGAGCTGTTCGCCGGGTATCCGTCGTTCCAGGCCCACCGGGTCATGGAGAAGTTGTCCTTCCTGCCCACCGGCTGGCGTGATGCCCTGAACCGGTTAGCCCGCAAGCTGCCGGTCTCGCAGAAATACGCCAGCGCCGGATTCCTGCTGGAGCAGTTCTTCAAGGGGGCCGGCGTTTCCCCGGAGATCCGGTTCTTCCTGTGGATGGGCCCCTACAGCAACGAACAGAAACGCGGCCTGCTCACCGCCGAGCTCCAGAAGTCGATCCTGCGCCAGAATCCGTTCGAGGACATCCTGCGCTATGTGAACCAGAGCGGCCTGGTCAGCGACTTCGAGCGTATCCTGTACCTCTGCATGAAGATGTACCTGCAGGACGACATTCTCGTGAAGGTGGACCGCGCGAGCATGGCCCACGGCCTCGAAGTGCGCGTCCCGTACCTCGATCACGGCATCGTGGAGTACATGTCCGGGGTGCAAAGCGTCTACAAGCTGCACGGGTTCACCTCGAAGTACCTGTTGAAAAAGGCCGCGGTTTCCCTGTTGCCGCCGGAAATCATCAAACGCCGCAAGGCCGGGTTCATGATTCCGCTGGCCACCTGGCTCAAGGCCGACCTGAAGCCAATCGTCGAGGACCTGTGTTCGGAGTCACGGATCAAACGCGACGGCTATTTCAATCCGGCCTTCGTGCGCACGATGCTGGATGACCATTATGCCGGACGCCGCGATTACCGGAAGATGATCTGGACCCTGCTGGCCTTCCAGATGTGGAAAGAGAATTATGGCTAAATCCGCCCGGAAACCCGCCGCTCCCTCCGCGGTTTCTTCTACCTCCGCACCGCTGTCGATCCCGCGTCCGGATTCCCGCTGGGTGTGGGGCCTGCTGCTGGTCGCGGCGTTGATCCGCCTGCCGTTCCTCGGCCGCTCCGACCTGTGGGTGGACGAACTGCTGTTCATGTGGGATTCGAACATCACCATGTCGCCGTGGCAGGTGTGGTCGCATCACTACCAGAAGTTCCCCGCGATCGGGCACCTTCCCCTCGGTGCAATGTTCCACAACGCCCTGCTGCACCTCACCGGACAATCACCCGAAACCATCGTGTACAGCCCGCTGCTGCAACGTTTGCCTGCCGTGATCTGGGGCATCCTCTCGGTGCCGCTGTTCTACCTCGCGGCGCGGCGGTTGGCCGGGGAGCTGACGGGTCGCGTGGCCGGGGCCTTGTTTGCGGTGGGCTTCTTCCCGGTGTTCTATGCCCGTGAGGCGTATTACTACGCGCCGCTGATCTTTTTCTCCATCGCGTCGCTGTACGGGTATGCCCGCTGGACGGAAGAAGGTCCGCGCTGGCGGCCGACCTTGTTGTGGCTGGGCGCGATGGCTGCAACGACGCTCTGCCATATCTCGGGCGTGATGCTGCCGCTCGCGTTTGCGCTGGTCGGGCTGATCGGCCTGGTGATCGCCAGGCGTTCCCCGGATACCGCGCCGAAGGCGCCGGGTCTGGCGATTGCGTTGCCGGTGCTCAGCACCCTCCCGCTGATCCCGTTCCTGTTGATTCGTATGGCCAATCCCGGCCAGCAGGGGGTCAGCGGGGCGCCGTCGTGGTGGATGATTCTCTACGACATGATCGGCAAGTTGTTTGCCGGGGTATCGCCGGTGGCTTTCGCCGTCGCGGTGATCGTGCTGCTGGCGGGGATCGTGGCCGTGGTTCGGGCGGGCGGTTCGTTGCGTCGGGTGGGCTGGGTCACGGTGGCGCTGGTCCTGATGATCCTGATCGGCGCGCTCAAGACGCAGTACAGCGCACGGTATTTTTCCGTGGCGGCACCGGGCATGTACCTGTTTTTCGCCGCGGGTTTCGGTGCCATCGCACACGTGATCGGCCGTGGAGTGGCGTCGCGCACGGCGGTGGTGACCTGGGTGCTGGTCGTCTTGTTCGCGGCAGCGCACCTGGTCTTCTTCCACGGTGTGGCGTACCAACTTGAGGCCAAGGCGCGAAACTATGGCGGCATGGCACGGTGGATCAATCAGCAGGTTCCCGAAGGCGGAGGGTATCTGATTGAGAGCGCGTATGATGTTCGGTTCCTCGGGCAATACCACCGCACGCCTGACCGTACCCCGATGACCCCTTTTTTCCATTCCACCGCCGAGGACGTGGCCCGTCTGCGGGCGATCCAGCAGGAGATCATGGTGGCCAATCCCGACATACCTTTCGTCGAGGCATCACGCCACGGCACCGAGTTCAACCCGAGTGTTCCGGTCTGGACCTGGCCGCATTCCTATTTCCGGCAACGGGCCGACTTGTGGAACCGCCCCCTGCAAACGCTCGTCGCGCGCGGTATCTGGCCGCAGATCCACGCCGCAGGCATGCCGGACATCGAGTACCATACAACCATCTGGTTCAACGAGCCGGGTGACATGCCGTCGGTGGTAGCCGCGCAAGGCGGTCGCAGTTGGGCCTCGTTCGACGGAGCCTGGCGGATGGCCCAGGTCGCACAGGGCGTGTACATGCGGGTCCATCCTCCGTCGCGCGCGGCGATCGCGTTGTCACCCGTCGGTGATGCCCCGGTAACCGGTGATGTCGTCGTACGCGGGTCCGTCGCTTCGGCCGATCCGGAGGTCGCGGTCCGGTTGGAGCAGGGCGGGCAGGTGGTGACCAACGGGCGCTGGTCCACCTCGCGCCTCAACGAGTTGCTCGCCGCAGGGATCACGATTGCACCCGGCGGTCCGCCGCTCGAACTGGTGACCGATCCCCAGAAGCAGGGCCGCATCCAGGCCCTGATGGTCGAGCGTGTGCGTACGCCTTAGCGTACGGATGCCGCCGGTGTATTCCGGCGGGAAAACGCGCCGGAAAGCACAAGCACCAGGACGAACACCTGCAGCACCATCGTCGATGGCATCAGGAAGCGGAAGTCCATCGCGGTGGTCGCCGGCAGGAAGGTGAAGGGGTAGGCCACGGGTACCAGCACCAGCCAGCGCAGGGAATGGCGGGTGCGCCACATCCAGACCAGCAGGGCCAGTCCGCCGATATTCCAGACCAGGTGAACCGACATCAGCCAGCGGGTCGGGGAGCGCATCAGCCAGAAGTCATAGAACTCGTACAACTGGCTGCGCAGCGAAGCGAAGTGGGGATTTTCCGGCAGTTGGATCGGGTGCTGGAAGATGCCGCGCATGAACACATCGCTGTAGGATGTGGAAAAGTAAAGGCGCAGGAACGAATAGAGTTTCACCCGGGCAAGGGTGAACGGGTGCTGGAGCACGCGCGGGTAGATGGTCGGGACGACGGCGTCCTTCTTGAACCCGTCTCGGCGCGGTTCCTGGTTGCCGTACATCACCTGGTTGAACGGGGCGACTTCGTAGAGCCGGGTCATGTCCCCGAAGGCGTAGAAGTTCGCATAGTCGGGCCGGGTCTGGCTCATCAGCTCGGGGAAAACCTTTTCGAGTTCGGGGTCGAGTACGCACATGCCGATGATGTCGAGGAACATCACCTGGCGTTCGGGGTATTCCTCGCGGATGGTCAGGGATGACTTCATCGTGGCGTTGGCGGCGACGAGGGCGACGATCGGCATCACTGCCAGCCAGCGCAACGTGCGGTGCTGTACCACCACGAAGAGCAATACGCAGAACAGCGGCATCAGGACGACGGCGTTGTAGCGGAACAGTACGGAGAACGCGGTCATCGCCGAGCAGGTCAGCACGAGCGTGGCTTCCGCGCCGATACTGCGTGGTGTGTCGCGACGGGCCAGGCTCGCCAGCAGTCCGGTCATCCAGGCTGTTCCCCCGAGCATCCAGGCATCCTTGAGGAACGATACGGCGGTAAAGAGCAGCGGGGTCAGCGGGGCGAGCAGGATCAGCAGGATCAGCGCGGATTTCCGGTCGCGGCGCGCGGCGTCGGTGCGTGATGCCGGATCCGCCAGCATCAGCAACTGGCTGGCCAGGAAGCGCAGGCCCTGGATGATGAACACCGACTGGATCAGGGTGATGAAGCCGGGGTAGAGCAGCCAGTTGATCACCTGCCGGGCGAGGACGAGCAGGATCACCGGGTGCGGGTTGCAGTAGTCGCGGGTGTAGGCGAAGTACAGGATGTGGGTGGCATCGGGCGGGAAGATGCCGGGGTTGAACACGGCCCAGGCCAGCACGGCAGCGGCCCACGGGAAGAAACGGGCCAGCATGGTCGGGAGGTCGATGCGCGCGGTTGCCGCCGACGCCGCGGCGTTTTGGAGTGATGGAGCAGGGACGGCCGTCGGGGCGGGCGGTTTCTTCACGCGGTTACCTCATTGATTGCCGGCATGCATCGGGGAGGGGAGTTGTTTTTCCTCGAGGTACTCGTCCTCCTCGTTGATCTCCCACAGGTTGTAGCGCTTGCCGACGCCGGTGAAGTTCCGGGCGGCGAGCAGGCCGGAGAGCATGGCATGGTCCTGGTTGTTATAGCGGTACATGCCGCCGCGACCGACCAGGGTCAGGTTGGCGAACTGGTCCACATAGGCACGGATGGTGTCGAGGTTGTGCTTGTAGCCGAGGTAATAGGTCGGATACGAGTCGCGCTCGCGGATGATGAAACCGTCCTCGAAGTCGGATTGTTCGATCAGGCCGAGCTGCACGAGTTCACGCACGCCGAGCTTCACCAGTTCGGCATCGGACATCTGCCAGATATCCTCGTGAGCGAAGGCGAAATACTCGACCGACAGGGCGTCCTTGTTCTGGTCGGCCAGCATGCCGGGCGAAAAGTTGCCGTAGCTGGAAATACGCGCCACCTTCACTTCGGGCGAGTGGACGTAGATCCAGTTGTCCGGGAACGGGGCGCGTTTCTTCACGATCAGGTTTACCGTGATGTGGTCGCGGTAATACAGGGCGCGGGCGGCCTCGAGGACCTCGGCCGGCGGGGCGGGACGGAGGCGCAGGATAAACTCGGTCAGCGGGATCGAGGAGAACAGGTGTTGGACGCGGGTGGTTTGCGGTCCGCCCGGGGTGTCGCTCTCCACCGCGACGATGCGCTTGTTCTCGTGGACGATGGCCTGGGCGGAAACACCGAGGTCGATGCGGGTCCCGCTCGCCCTGCTGCGGTCGGCCATGATCTCGAATACCTGGCCGGCGCCGCGTTGCGGGTAGTCGAATTGATCCACCAGCGATTTCACCCCGCCGCTGCCGCGGTTGAGCTTCGGGAACAGGCCGTTGATCACCGCCTTGCTCAGGCTGAGGCCCTTGATGCGCTGGCCGGCCCATTCGGCCGAAATGCCGGAGCAGGGGATTCCCCAGACTTTTTCCGTGTAGGTCTTGAAAAAGATCTCGTAGAGGACCTTGCCGAACTGGCTCACCACCCAATCCTCGAAGCTGTGGGGGGGCTGGTTGCCACGGGTCATGCGCGACCAGGCGTAGGAGCCGACGGCGTGGGCGCTGGTGAAGAGGCCGAGGCCGGTCAGGGCGGAGATCGGTTTCAACGGGTAGTCGAAGAACCGGTTGCGGTACAGGATGCGGGTCAGCCGGTTCACATGGGCCACTTCGTTGCCGAGCAGGTCATGCCACAGCCGGTCCACCTCGTCGTTCTTGGTAAAGAAGCGGTGTGGGCCGACGTCAAAGAGGTAGCCCTTGAACTCCATGGTACGGCACAGGCCGCCGACCTGGCGGTGCCGCTCCTGGACGATGGTCGGTATGCCGCGCTGGGAAAGTTCGTAGGCGCAGCTCAAACCGGACGGACCAGCGCCCAGGATGACCAATTCGCCGGTGGTGGTGGATGATGGGTTCAACAAGGTTCCTCGTTATGTTGCGGGTAGAAGTAACCCATGCCTACCGGAGCGTCAAGCAACGGTGGGGCCATGCGCATGGGCGCGTTGTGAACGGTATTGCACTTGCGGAATGGCAGGGCCTTTGCCAATCTTCCGGCCATGACAGTCAACGACAGCCGCAAAACCATCGCCGTGGTCATCCCGTTTCTCAACGAGGAGGACAATATTCCCGAGATGTACAAGCGGTTGGATGCGTTGTTCGCGAAGATGCCGGAGCAGGGGAAGTTCCTGTTCGTGGACGATGGCAGTTCCGACGGCTCGGTGCGGTGGCTGCTGGCGAAGATGGCCGAGGACCCGCGGGTGAAGCTGGTCCCGCTGTCGCGCAACTACGGCCACCAGATCGCGATCACCGCGGGCATGGACGTGTCGGATGCCGACGCGACGGTGATCATCGACTGCGACCTGCAGGATCCTCCGGAAGTGATCGCCGACCTCGCCGCACGCTGGCGCGAGGGCTACGACGTGGTGTATGCGGTGCGCGACAGCCGCGAGGGCGAGACCTGGTCGAAGAAGTTCCTCGCCGCCTCGTTCTACAAGATCTTCCAGAAGCTGGTTAAGGTTCCGATCCCGGCCAACACCGGCGACTTCCGCCTGGTGGACCGCAAGGTGATCGAGGCGTTGCGCGAGGTGCGTGAGCTGCACCGGTTCATGCGCGGGTTGACCTGCTGGGTCGGCTACCGCCAGTGCGCGGTGCATTACCGCCGGGCGGCGCGGCATGCCGGATCGACGAAATACCCGGTGTGGAAATCGGCGCGGCTGGCCTTCGACGCGATCACCTCGTTCTCCGGCGCGCCGTTGCGCTGGATTACCGGCGGAGGCCTTTTCGTCTCGGTCATCGGCTCGCTTATGGTGGTGAACATCATCTGGAATCGTATTTTCAATCCCGAATCGATGGTTCCCGGCTGGGCCACCGTGGCCTCGCTGATCCTGATCATCGGCGGACTTCAATTGATCTGCCTCGGGCTGATCGGCCAGTACATCAGCCGGATCTTCGAGGAGAGCAAGAAGCGTCCGCTTTACTACCTCAAGGACCTCGAGGCGGTGCGCCGCGAATACGGCGCGAGCACGCGCTGAGCCTGCTCCGAATTCACGCGGATGCCGCGATCCGCTCCTTCCACCAGGCCACCGTCCGGGCCAGTCCTGTTTCCAGCGTGTAGGCTGGTCGCCATCCGGTTTCCGAACGCAAGCGTGTCGTCTCGGCGACGATGTAGGGCGGATCCATCAGGTTGGCGGGGCGCGCGCCGTAGTCCACCCGGTCGGCGCCGCCGGTGAGTTCGGCGAGGGTGGCGATGATGTCGCGTACCGTGCACGGTTCGCCCGAGCCGACGTTGAAGGCTCCCTCGGTCTCGCCGGTGGCGATGGCGGTGATGGCCGAGGCGACATCGGCGACGTGCAGGTAGTCGCGCACCTGCCGCCCTTCGGTCACCGCAACCCGTTGCCCGCGCAACAGGTTGCCCGCGAGATCCGGGATCAGCCGCGCCGGGGCCTCTTCCGGGCCGTACAGATAGAACAGGCGGGCCCAGGTGAGACGTCCGCCCATCTGTCGGGCCAGTTCACGGCCGGTCAGCCAGGTGCTGTGTTTGGCCGCGGCATACAGGATGGCGGGTTCGCACGGGTCGTCCTCGCGCAGGGGCCGGTCGGCCATGCGGTATTCGAGGCAGGTGCCGATGCCGGTGATCGCGCGGCAACCGCTCGACCACAAGGCGGCGAACAGGCGCAGCGAACCGGCGAGGGCGTCGATATTGGCCGGCGAGGTGAGGTACTTGCCGGGGACGGCGTACCAGGCGGCATGAATGGCGCGATCGATCCCGTGGCCGAGGTGACGCAGGTCGGCTTCGCTGGAACCAAACAGGTCGCATGCGGCGAGGGTTACCTGGTCGCGCACCGGATCCAGGCGCGGCGTCGCCTGGCCCGGTTCGATGACGGCGGTGACGCGGTGGCCATCGGCCAGCAACTGGCGGCAGACGTGTGCGCCGATGAAACCGGCGGCTCCGGTGACGAGGACATTCATGGCGTGAAGTCGGGGTAGGCGGCGTCCTTGGGCGACAGGATGGGATCGGGCAGGGGCCAGGTGATGCCGAAGGCCGGGTCATTCCAGCGCACGCCTCGGGCGAGGTCCGCGTGGTACACCTCGCTCATGTGGTAGAGGACCTCGGAATCATCGGTCAGGCTCTGGAATCCGTGGGCGCAACCGACCGGAACAAACAGGGCGCGGTGGTTGTCCGCGGTCAGTTCAACGCCGAACCAGCGCAGGTAGGTCGGGGAGCCGGGCCGGAGGTCCAGCGCCACGTCGTAGATCGCGCCCCGGGTGCACCGCACCAGCTTCGCTTCGGGGTGGGGGTCGGCCTGGTAGTGCAGGCCGCGCAGGGTGCCGCGGTGGCGGTTGAAGGAGACGTTGCACTGGACCAGGCGGGGCTCCAGGCCGTTCCGGGTGAATTCGTCCACGCACCAGCTGCGGGCGAAGAAGCCGCGCTCATCCACGTTCGGTGCGAGATCCACCACGCACACGCCGGGAATGGTCGTCGGCGTGAAGATCAAGGGATGATCTCCAGGTTCGGGATCGGCACGACGAATTTCCCGCCCCATTCACGGATGTGTGCCATCTGACGGACGATCTCGTTCTTCAGGTTCCACGGCAGGATCAACACGTAGTCGGGTTTGGTCTCGGCGATCTTCTCCGGGGCGCAGATCGGGATGCGCACGCCGGGGAGGTAGCGCCCCTGCTTTACCGGATTGCGATCGACGGTGTAGGCCAGCAGGTCGGTGCGGATGCCGCAGTACATCAGCAGCGAATTGCCTTTCGCGGGCGCGCCGTAGCCGGCCACCGTCTTGCCCTCGCGGCGGGCCTGGATCAGGAAGCTGACGAGGTCGAACTTGATCGTCTCCACGCGGCGGCGGAAGTTCCGGTACACCTCGAGGTCCTGGTAGCCGGCCGCGATTTCCTCGTCGCGCAGCTGCTTCACCGACGGTTGGATCGCGATGTGGGTGTCCTCCTTGCGGCGGGCGAAGATGCGCAGCGACCCGCCGTGCGTCGGCAACTGCTGCACGTCGAACAGCACGAGGTCGTGCCGGGCGAGGGCGTTCTCCATGCCGATCAGCGAGAAGTAGCTGAAGTGTTCGTGGTAGATGGTGTCGAACTGCCCCTGCTCGAACAGGTTCTTCAGGTGGGGGAATTCCCCGGTCAGCACGCCGCCCGGCTTGAGGATCATCCGGATGCCGCCGATGAAATCGTTCAGGTCGGGCACATGGGCGAGCACGTTGTTGGCGATGACCAGGTCGGCGGATTTGCCGAGGGTGATCAGGGTGTGGGCGAACTTGCGGCCGAAGAATTCGGCGAGGGTGGGGACGCCCTTCTTGATCGCGACCTCGGCCACGTTGGCGGCGGGTTCGACACCGGTCGCCGGGATGCCCTTCTTCACGAAGTACTGGAGCAGGTAGCCGTCGTTGCTGGCGAGCTCGACGACCTGGCTGGAGGGGCCGAGCTTCAGGCGGTCGGTGATCATATCCACGTAATCGCTGCAGTGCTTCAGCCACGAATCGCTGAACGAGGAAAAGTAGGCGTAGTCGCGGAAGATGTCGGAGGGCGGCACGAATTCGGGAATCTGGACCAGCCAGCAGGCGTCGCAGACCCGCAACTTCAGCGGGTAAAACGGCTCGAGACCCTCAAGGTCCTCGTCGCGCAGGTAGCGGTTGGACAGCGGGGAAACGCCGAGGTCGACCACGACATGGTGGATGGGTTTGCCACAGCTACGGCAGCACAGGGGCTTGGTCATGCGATACTCCACGGTGAACGGTTCATGGTCGGTTTTCCGCCTCCAGCATCATCGACCGAATCGTAGGAATTCCGTCAGGGAAAGCCAGATATAAAATAGCCTCCGCTTGCGGTCGTTCAGGGCGGCCCGGCGCACGCCGAGGCGGATCACCTCGTCGGTGAGGCCGAACGGCCCGTTGGTTTTCCAGTCGTCAAGGAATCGCTGGAACTCGGTTGCCTGCTTGCCGGAGAGACCGGTACTCCACGAGTGTGGGGAGACGCGGAAGGCGCACAGGGCGTCGGGGATGCGGAACAGGTCGCCGCAGGTCAGCAGACGGAACCACAGGTCGAGGTCGAGGCAGAACCCGTAGTTCGGATTGAACCCGCCGACCGCGCGGGCGTCGGCGGTGCGGAACAGGACGGATTGCGGCTCGCCGTAGAGGTTGGTGCCGCTGCGCACCGTGCGCTGGACCGCGTCGGTGGCAGGTATGCGACCGGCCGGGACGGGTTGGCGCGGGCGGAGCCGAACCCGGCTGCGTTCGTCCACGATGTCGCGGGCCGCGCTGACCAGGCTGATGTCCCGGCCGGACTCATCCTCGAAGACGGCGACCTGACGTGTCAGACAGTCAGGGTAGAGGAGGTCGTCGGCACAGAGGATCTTGATGTAGGTGCCACGGGCGAGGTCGAGGCAGCGGTTGAAGTTGCCGACCGGGCCGACGTTGCTACCCGCCCGTTCGTACCGAATCCGTGGATCGGATGCGGCGGCCGCGGCCACGACGTCAGTGGTCCGGTCGGTGGAGGCATTATCGGAGACGACGATCTCGGTGTTCGGGTAGGTCTGGGCGAGTGCGCTCGCGATGGTTTCGCCGATGAAGGCCTCGCCGTTGTATACGGGGATACAAATGGATACAAGGGGCTGGTTCATCGTGCTTTCTGTTGTCAATCGCGGTCAAACCGCTACACTGCCACCGATTGATAGCGGTGTCAATTGCACCTGCTCCCGGAGAACCGATTTGCCGTGATTGTATCTTTCCAGTGCCTCGCTTGCGGGGGACATGATGCGACGCCGTACCGCGCGGCCTGCCGCGACCTCTACCTCGGATTGGGCCCGGCGGTGGACTACGTGACCTGTGCGCAGTGCGACCTCGTGCAGCAGCATCCGATTCCCGCCGATGTCGCACCGTTTTATGCCGACTACCCGGTTCACCAGCGCCGCTCGCTGCTGCAGCGCCTGGCGCGCCGATGGCTCCAGCGCGAGGTGTACCACCAGCCCGGTCCGGCGTCGGGCGGGGAAACCCTGCTCGATTTCGGGTGCGGCGACGGAGTGTACCTGCGTGAAGTCCGCGCCCGGTACAAGGCCGTGGTCGGGTACGAGCCGGGAGCGGCCCTCGCTGCCGCGTTGACCAAGGCCGATGGCTTCCCGGTGTATTCCGACACCGAGGCCCTGGCTGCGGCCTGGTCGCGTTGCTTTGATGTCATCACCGCCCATTATGTCATGGAACACGTGACCGACCTGCGCGGCACGATGGCCTTGTTCGGCCGGCTGTTGAAACCCGGCGGCCGCCTGTACATCGCCGTGCCGAACATCCGCTCGTGGGAGGCCCGTTGGTTCGGGCGTAATTGGCACGGGCTCGACGCGCCGCGGCATATCAGCTTCCCGTCAGTCCGCCACGCGGCCTCGCTCGGCAAGGAGCATGACCTTTCGGTGACCGCATCCGGCTATGCCACCTTCCCGAACACGCTGGCCGCGAGTGTCCCGACCGCGTTGCTTGGCCGCTACCACGGGCTGATGTTCAATGCCTTGATCCTTCCTGCCTGGCTGGTTGCCACCCTCGCGCCGTCCGGAACGGAAATCTTCACCCTCACCAAACACGCACCGGAAAGGGCCGTTTGACCATGAACAAGCCGATGTGGATTGCCCTTGCCGCGCTCGCCCTGGTGACCTTGTCGGTCCGGATGATCGACCTCGACCGCGCCGCCGTACGCAGCGATGAGATCAATTTCCTGAACCTGTCCCAGCCCGGTCAGTCGGTGGCCAACCTCTGGAAGAACCCGCCGTGGATGAACCAGATTCCGCTCGCCGACTCGATCCCGGTGATCTGGCACCGGGTTCGCCCGGGCACGCCCGATGAACGCACCGTGCGCGAACCGTTCGCGCTGATCGGAACCCTGACCGTGCTCGGATCGGCCGCCTGGCTGATGCGGCGGCGCGGCGTTGGCGCGGGTGTCCTTGTCGGACTCTGGATGGCGCTGCTCCCGTTCCATGTCTATCAATCACGGGAGGCCTATTACTACGTGGTTGTCATGGCCTTCGCCGCAGGCATGACCTTGTACACCGTGGATCTGTTCTCCGGGCTGCGGGTACGGCGCGCGCCCTCGATCAAGGCGGTCGCGTGGTGGACCTTCTGGGCGGTGACTACCTGCCTGACCCACATGTCCACCTGGGTCATCGCCGCCATCTGCTGGGTGCTCCTGGTACTGGAGGGGTGGAAGACGCTCGAGCCGGCCGATCGCCGCCGGCACCTCCAGCGCATGGGCATCGCGGCTGCAGTTATCGGTGTGTTCATGGTGCGCTGGGTGTTGCGTGCCCTGGCCGAGATGCAGAAGGTGAGCCAGGCCGACGGACACCTCGGCGGTGCGTTCGGCTGGGTCGGTCCGCGGGTGATCCCGTTCTTCACCGTTGGTGCGAATCCCCTCGGCGTTGCGGTTTCCCTGGCCATCGCGCTCACCGCCCTCGTGGCCGGACTGACCTTCCTGCGCACGGCGCGCGCCCAGCGCGATCCGTATTATGGCGGCTTGACCCTGCTCGTGCTCGCCGGCTTCTCTGCGGCCTATGCCTACATCGGCCTGGTCGGCGGCGGCGCGGCAAAGATCTCCTATTTTACCGCCCTCCTGCCGCTGTTCCTGGTCTGGGCGGTGTACACGTTCAGCATCCTGCTCGCGCGGTTGCCGGCCCGTGCCAACCTGGCCGCCACGATCGTCCTGGCCTTGATCCTGGTGGCTCTGCTCGCCAAGCCGGCATGGATGGTCACCCAGCTCGAAGGCAAGCCGGTACCCTACAAGGTCCTGCAGGCCTGGCTGGACCAGAACCTCGAGCCTGGCTCGGTGGTCGTGGTCGATCGCTGGTACGAACCGTGGAACGAGATGGCACGGTACGCCCCGACGAATGTCGTCGTGACCTTCACCGTTCCGGACGAACCCTATGACACCTACCGTCAGTTGCAGTGGCGCGAAGTGACCCGTGCCGCCATCGAGGCGGGCAAGGGGGACGCCTTTATCCGGCTGACCCGCAACCACGAGAACCGTGACGGCTTGTGGACCTGGCCGGAAACCTACTTCACCCGCCGCGGCGTGGTGAAGAACGAGGCGGGTCTTTGGCAACGTGAGCGCGGTTATGCCGCCAACGAGGACTTCTATGCGGCGAACACCAATCGGCTGGTCGCGGAGATTTTTTACGACCTCACCGAGGACCGCATCGCCCGGGCCGCCCGCACCGGCCGTCCGGTGCTCACCCTCTTCGGCGCCAACCTGCCGTACGAGAAGAGCGGTCCGATGGGCATCTTCCGCCTGCAGACCCAGCAGTTCATGGACTGGCGGCGCATGGACCAGCAGGGCGACCTGATCCTGGTCAACACCACCGATGCCACGATCCCGGTCATGGTGCAGGTCAGTGCGGTCGCGCCGCGCGGCGCGAAGCTGGTTGAACAGGCCGGAAGCGTCAACCGGTTCAAGTTTGCCCCCGGTCAGATGCAGACCTGGACGTTCGGACCGGTCGAGATCGCACCCGGCTCGTCCACGCTCGTCCTTTCCGATCCGCTCTGGACCCGCGATCCGCAACCGCTGCTGATCGCCGCCGTCGAATTGCAACCTGCCACGCCCACACCGTAACCTGCACGGAACCACCATGAACCAGTCCACCACGCCCGAAGCCCACCGTCACGGATGGATCTACCTCCTGCTTGTCCTCGTTTTCGGCGTCCTCGTGTACCGCGATGCCCTGGTCCCGGGTCGCGTGCTGTTCACCACCGACGACAACATCGGCGCGATTGGATTGCGCAAGTCCACCCTGCCGCATGCCTTCCTCGGCGGCTGGGACGACTCGACGGTGGCCGGTCAGCCGATGAACACGCCGGTGAATTTCACCAACCTCGTCCTGTCCGTGTTGTCACCGCGCGCCTTCGTGAACTGGATCCATGCCATCGACCTCATCCTCGGCAGTTGGTTCTTCATGCTATTCCTCCGCTTGCGCGGAATCGGCTGGATGGCGGCAACGCTCGGTGCGCTACTTGCCTACTGGCTGGGCAGCACGTTTTTCCTGACCTATGCCGGCCACATCGGCAAGTTCGGTGTCGTCCTGTTCACCGGACTCTACCTCTACAGCATCGAGCGGGCGGTGCGCGACCGATCCATCGCCTTCGCCGTGCTGGCCGGCGCCTCGATGGCCGGCATGTTCGTCGAGCAATCGGACTCGGCCTTGTTCTTCGCGACCGTGCTCGGTCCCTACGCGGTGTTCCGCTGCTGGCAATCGTTCGGCCGCGCCTGGAGCGCCTACCTGAAGATCCTCGTGCCGGTCGGTGTGGTCACCGCGATGATTGGTTTCCATGCCGTGTATGCCGCCTACTCGTTCTACCGGCTCGACAAGCCCGAGGCTTCCGCCGGCGGGGACTCGTGGCAGGAATTGTGGGACTACTGCACGCAATGGAGCTGGCCGCCTTCGGAGACCATCGAGTTCATCGCGCCCGGCTACATGGGCTGGCGCAGCGGCGAGCCGACCGGTCCGTACTGGGGCGCGCTCGGCCGCTCCGCCCAGTGGCAGCCGCAGTTCGGCCCGAACGGCATGAACTTCAAGCTCGAGACCTTCTACAAGGGGCTCATCCCGCTGTTGTTCCTCGCCCTCGGCCTCTACCATTCGCTGATCCGCAAGCGCGATGACCGCGACCAGCGCCAGCAGGCTTTGTTCTGGACCATCGCCATGGGCGTCACGTTTCTCCTGTCCTGCGGCAAATACACCCCGCTCTACCGCCTGTTCTTCGAGTTGCCCGGCGTCTCCTCGATCCGCAACCCGGTGAAGTTCATGCAGATCACCCAGTTCGCCATGGCCTACCTCGCCGCGATCGGGCTGGACTACTGGCTGACGTGGTTGAGCCGGCGCGGCACGTTGAAGCAGGATCCCGACCAGCCGGTGATCCAACGTTTTGCCCGCTTTACCCTCCATGTCGCGATTGTCTTCTCGGTGTTTGCCCTCCTGCTGCTGGTCCAATCGGGCGGAGCGGTGGCGTCGTTTGCCGCGCAGGGATGGCAGGACCTCGCCAAGGCGATCGTCTCCACCCGCAGCCAGGCGATGGTGCATGCCGCGGTCATGGCGTGGATCGCCTACGGCCTGTTCCGGCTCGGTTTCGCATCCGGCGGGATCAAGCACACCTCGTGGCGGCACCTCGGTGCGGCGGTGCTGGTGGTCGTGATGGTGGACCAGTTGCTGGTCAGCCGCCGTTACGTGCAATCGGTCGAGACCGCGTCGCTGGTCAGTGAAGGTGCGTTGATCCCGGCCCTGCAACAGGGGCTCGGCCACCAGCGCGGTTACCTGTGGAATCCCCCGCCAAGCATGAACAGTCCGTGGGGCGGCTTGTACAACCAGTGGTCCACCATCCTGTTCCCGTATTACCAGGTCCCGCTGCTGAACATCGCCCAGATGCGCATGCCGGAAGACTACAAGGCGTTTTTCGGCGCCCTCGGAACCCGGCCCGCCCTGCTGTGGTCCCACCTCGGACTCGGCATGGCGCTCGCCCCGGCCGATTTCTGGATGCAGGTCCGCAACGATCCATCACTCCGCGGCGCCTTTGAGCCGGTGGCCGGCTTCAACGTCGTACCGGCCGGCAAAACCGGCGCCACCACGGTGCTCGCCGCGCCCAACCAGCCATCCCAGCATGTGCTGCTCCAGTTCAACCGGCCGGCGGATCGCTTTGCCCTGATCGGCGCGTGGAACCGTGCGTCCCTCGCCGAGGCGGTCGCGGCCATGGCGCAGTCCGAGCCGTTCGCGACCGTGCAGGTGGATCCGGAAGGCACGGCCGCCTGGCCAGCGCCCGGCGAACCGGGGCGGGTGGGGGACGTCACGGTCAGCCGCTACCGTTCCGGTCGGATCGCCCTGCGCATTCCGCCCACTGAACGCGAGGTGGTGTTGCGGGCCGCCGAGAAGTATGCCGCCGATTGGCGCGCCTGGGTCGATGGCGTGGAGCAGCCGGTGGTGCGTGCCGATGCCGTGTTCCTGGGCGTCCTGCTCCCCCCCGCCGACCGCGAACGCGAGGTGGTGCTCGCCTTCCATCCGCAACGCACCACGTTGTATGTGCAATTTGCCGGGATGGGCCTCGCCGCGCTCGCCTTGCTGGGTGTCCTGGTCCGCCGCCGCGGTTAGAATGCGTAATTCAGGCCGAGGAACGTCGTGGTCACGAATTCCGCGTCCACGATCGGGCTGTCCTGGATGTCCTCGCTCAACCACTCGCCACGCAGGCTCGCCAGCAGCGACCAGCGGTCATTGAACTGCCACCGCCCGAACAGGGCGAGAAAGCCATCCACACTTGCTCCGGGATCATAGGCCGGTCGTGAGTCGGTCGCTTCGTCGGCGCGCACCCCGTAATAATAATTGTTGTAGTTCGAGCTGCGCCAGAACACGCCGGCGCTGGGCGTGATCGAACCGCGGGCACCGCGAAACATCCGCCCGACCGAGAGCTCGACCTCCTGCCCGTCGTGGCGGCCGAGAACGTCCGACGACGCGGCAAGCTCGATCCGCCAATCGCCGAACCGCAAGTTCACGTCCGCTCCCGCCATCAACGTATCGCGGCGTTTCTCCATGCCGTCCAGGAAACGCGAATCATCAAACGCATCCCCGGCGAACAGGTACTCCGCAGTCAGGTTGATGCTGGCCAACCGGTTCTTGAACAGGTTGTAGCCGGCGCGCGGTCCGACGACGAAGGCCTTTTCGCCGACATAGGTCAACAGCGGCAACACCCGCAGCACCCGGTCGCCGCCACGGTACGGGTTCGAGGCGTACAGGGTCATCACCCCGGCCCCCCAGGCGCGCGGATCGGCGGGTGGAGGCAGCAGGGTCACGCGGGTTTCGGCTGATCCGGGGGCGAGGGGCAGGCGCGCGACCGACTCGGTGGGAACGCCGAACGCATTGGCGTTCATGCGCCCGTCACCGTTCGCATCGTGCAGCACCCGCACCAAATAGGAGCCCTCGGGCAACGGGGGCAGGGGGATGCGCACCGAGACCTGGGCCGGCACGTTCGTCTCGAACACCGCCGGCGACCCGTACGGTTTGTCCGAAGCCTGGACAATCCGAACCGACAGGATTCCGGAGCTTGGACGATCCGCCTCGATTACCACGTCCCGCGCGATGGCGGGGAAAGCCACGGCAATCACCGCCCACACGAGGGCCGGTTTGAGGCGGACAAGGGCACGAAGGGAGTACGTCATGGGCCAAACACTACCATCGAACAACCGAAACGCAACCGGGACACGAGGCTATTGCCGCAGGCCACGCGGCTGCAAACGGGCCAATACTCCGCGCGCCGGACCCTCTGACCCCGAGGTCAACGGGGGAGGGTGTGGCATCCCGCTGAAGAACCGGTCACGAGGCGGATTCGGAATGGCCGACCGGTCTCCTCGCGCCCCCGCCACCCCATCCGCGGTGCATTCCTTTGGAGTACCATGCAACCGTTGAATGGAAGCCCGATGGTCAATACCACCCTGCGGACCTTGTGTCGTTTAGCGTCGTGTCGATTCCGCAGGGACGGTGGAGTCTGAATACACGAAATTCGCAACGACCTCATCATCGAACATGACTTCAAGCTTCTTTGTTCTCACATCGCCAGTGGCAGCATTGTTCCACGGGTTGACCCTGACGTTGGACTCGGCATACACGTAAATCCATTTCTCCTTCGCCCCGCTGTCCAACGTCTTGTCTTGAGGTTGTCCGAGCAAGCCGATCAACTCCTGCTTGGTGGTCTTCCCCTTGACGATGGCTTCCTGTTTCGTGTGATCGAAATCGTTGCCGAATTTCGATGCGGAGGGTATGGCGCAACCGGTCATGAACACCGCACACAGCATGAGGCCTGCCGCAATTCCTGCTCGCTTCGTCATCTGACATCTCCTCGGTTGGTTCGTTTGCTTCAACATCGCCAGGGATCACGACTCGCTATTGTACATTGCCCATAGCGTGAACGCGATCATTTGATTGAACGGCGGCGAAACGGCCACCCGATCAAGATGGTGGGCGGGCGATGGCATGTAGGTTGACCTGCTGGCGCATGGATTCGCGGAACAAGAAAGACCGGGAGACCACGGCCGTTCCAATGTGTTCATGAAAAGGGAAATGGGCCATTGTACGATGTCTAGACGTGACCCCTATACCTCAGGGGCGCGGCGCTTTGGCCGCGTCCCTCTGGCGGTAAATGTTAGGCTTGGCCGTACTTCTGATTAAATGCTTCGTCGCTCATGGTCAGATATATAATGAATTCGATGAATGCAATAATTGCGGGAATAAATGTCCAACAAAACAGCAGATACACAATGCCGAGTCCCGGCTGCCCCAAATAGAACTTGTGCACACCTATACCACCCAGGAAAAACGCAAGAAGTGCCGCAGCAATTCTACTTTTTCCATTTGCGGTAGTGGGGCCTAGATTGATCGCAGCTGACTTCGCAATCTGACGGACACCGCACTTGGGACATATCTCTGCCTTCGCCTTGATTATTGCCCCACACTCTGTGCAATACTTTTCGTCTATACCTTTTGATGCTGACTCGGTCATTTGTTCTCTCCTTTTTGATTATTGAGTAAAAAGCCTAACGACAAGCCTCAGGGGCGCGGCGCTTCGCCGCGTCCTCATGGCGGGACATGTTGTGCTTATCCGGCTTTTTCCACTAGTCTTCCATTCACGTATTTGTGAAGAACGCGGGAAATAAGTGTTTGATAGGGAAGCCCCTCATGCACAGCTGCCTTCTGGATTCGAACGAGATCCCGCTCGGTGATTCGAATGTTAACGCGTTTATCTTTTCGAAGTGTGTTTCTAGCGGCCTCTTGGAACCGAGAGACTTCTCGCTTAAAATTTGGAATTCTTTTCCATTCGCCCCTCTCGACGGAATCAAGCAAGTCTTTTTCCTCTTTAGTCAGATTCATGTTTTCTCACCTCCCAAATGTTTCTTTGTCATTTTTCGGCTTGGAGTAATTGTCTTCAAAAATATTGTTTCGGCATCTTCTACGAACGGCACTTAAAAAGCATAGCCCTCGACGTTGACGATAAATATACGTTGTCCTGGATATTGCGTGCTGTTTGGATGTTCAATGGTGTCTAATAGTCCGCCGCTGGTGATATGGAAGATGATGTCTTCAAACGAGATACCGCGTTCGTGGTTTAGCGCCTCATTCTTTTGGTCACTCCAGTCGTAAGCTTTCATTTACGGAATGCAGCACAATGTGTGCATTATGGCAACAGCCTGATTCGGGGATCTTCTTCTGGCGCAACGACCAGCCTCAGTGCGCCCCGAAGGGTGTGCTGGAGGCACATGTTCGATCGTCTTATTTTCGGTAAATATCTTTTCGGTGCCCGACTCTAAGAATAAGTACGATCAAAGCTTCATTGCGGATTTCGTATATGACACGATACATGCCGATACGAATCCTCATGGCATTGTCACCAGAAAGTTTCTTGCTGTCTGGTGGGCGAGGGTTCTCGGCTAAGCCCTCGATCCGCTTCAGTATCCGAGATGCGTCCTGCTTGGGAATATTCCTGAAATCTTTCCGAACGCTGGTGGCAAATTCGATCCTAAATGATGCCATCTTTTTTCAATTGCCCCAGAAACGCCTCAAATCCAACTGTTTTCTCATGTCGCCGCTTTTTGATCTCGTGAAGATCATCAAGGTCTTCAGTTAGGCTGGCCCGGAGAGCATCATTGACCAGGTCGGACATGGATTGGCGTGTTTCGGCAGCTTTAATCCGAATTGCTTTATGGATCGTCTCGTCAAGGTATAGGGTTGCTTTACTCATAATGACTATAACATACCGCTATGACGGCATGACGTCAAGACGCCTCGTTTGATTGAACGCCTGCACTCACGGGCGGCGGTACGCCGTACCGTGGAGTGCTTGGTTGGGATCTACTTTCCACTCACCGCGGTCTTCAGAAAGCGCACGATGCTATCTCTGTGGGGGGTCGGGTGACTGCACTGTGCCATGTGCGCTTTGTGATCGACTACGTACCCACTCACCGCGCCCCTTGAGAAGGCAAACACCTGTGGGGTGGAGGTTTCCGCCTTGCTTGTGGTCACTTCATGCTTCTTCTGCTTGCTCATGTTGTCCCTTTCTGTGCTCCGACTGCTCCGATTTGCTCAGCGAACGAGAACGCATCGAAAAGACGATGCGCCATGTACCCAGCCAAATACTTGGTTATGAACTTTTCAAAGACACCAACCGCGAAAGAATCAACGATGAGAAGACCCCATAATGGGTCGTGATTGACGGTCTCTCCATACTGCAGGTGCTGGTGAATGAGGAATACTCCAGCACTACGGTAGTACAGGTGATAATTGTTGCTTGTGCTATAAAACCGCCCCTGCCTCGCTTTGCGAGGAATGTTGTTGCACAGGAAAAAGTGTTCCGGGTCCGAGAATACATGATTGTATCCACTGCAATGCCGGTAAAGGGCATTGTCTAGTTTGTCTTTCCGCTCAATCATACGGGATGCCAGCCCCTGATTTCCGCGGATGATGCGGAATTCCTCGTCGCTCTCGCGCGGGCTCAGTTTTTGCTGTTCGACAAGGATGCATTCACGCTGTGACGGTGCGCGGACATAGGCCTTGAGTATCGCCTTGGGAAGCGGAATACGGGCCTTGCCGTCCGTCTTCTTGTGCTCAAACAGTTTAATGTGAACGGCCACGTCATCCCCGGTTGAGAGATCGAGGATATACTTGCATTGTGTTAGGAACAGGTACACGTGTCGCTTGAAATCGTCCCTGTCGAAAACTCCGCCCTCTTTCCTGTGATCGCGTATGAAGTGCACCATGTCCTGATAGAGGTGTTCGAGCCGGTGAAGTTGAATGCAGACTCGGCCGAACACCAACGGGTTGAGGCGACGAAGGAACTTGCGGAGGGAAACGTGGCCCCTCGCTTTGAGGTTGAGGTGCGTGAAAATGGCAAATGCGATAAGAGGCAACGCGCAGGTGGCTCCAACAATGAAGGTCGGCTTACTGATCGTCGCAAGAAGGACCTTGTGAAACGCGATATTTTCTGCCGTGGCCGTGATGTCTGCACGGATTGCATAAAGGGAAGCGAATGCCCCGCATATCCCGAGCCACGCTGCTAGAACCTTTCCTATTGTTTTAACCACGTTCCACATATCGTCTCCGCGATCCCAACAAGTTATTGGATAGTTTTCTTGTGATCCGGCGCTGTTCTATTTGTGCGGTCACAACCTCCTCAAAGACAGGGCGTAGCGTAGCGGGTTTTTCGCGGGGCGTAAAGCGGGGAGTCGGTGTGGTTTTTGTCTGATGTTTCTTACGAAAAGATAGGTTGATGCCACAAGGTGTTCTCACCCATGATTCTACAGAGCATATGAGCAATCCATCCCCTTTTTGGTGAACCAATCCGATGAAACCCATCCCTTCCGCGTTGTTGCCGGCTTATAACGATCAGTTGGCCACGCAGCAGATACCCGTCCGCGAACAAACCGACTTCCGCAGGTGGCTGATGTTTAACTGACAGCGCCAGGGGTCACGTCGTGACCTTATACATAGCGCATAGCGTGAACGGGATGGTTTGATTGATCGGCTGCCGAAACGGCCACCCCGATTAAGATGGTGAGCGGGCGATGGCATGTAGGTTGACCCGCTGGCGTATGGATTCGCGGAACAGGAAAGACCGGAAGACCACGGCCGTTCCAATGTGTTCAGGAAAAGGGAAGTGGGTGATTGTACAATGTCTAGACGTGACCCCTATACCTTCACGATAAGCAGCACCCTCTGGTTAGCCATCGAATATCGTCCTCATAATTGCTTCCAGTTCTGAGACCTGTTCCCCGCCGCTTTCAATTTGATCACTGAGTGCACGCACCTGATCCTGGGTCGTAACCGACAGGCAGAAGGACTGTGCTTTGGTGGGCTTGTCGTCGCCGACAACGCCAGCCGAGTAGTAAGCCTCAATCGCGCCTCTCTCTAGAACGCACACTCCGGTTGACCTGAGCTCCGATAACAACTGCCGCTTGAGCGCGAGAACGTCAACTCTTGCGTTATCAGCCAATAAAACAAGCCGAGGCTTTGAGCGCTCAAACACAAATAGTTCATCGAGGATACGGGTTTGGCTGGGAACGTCGTTCGCCCGTCGCGCAACACCGAGTTGCTCGTAAAGGACTCGCGCCCGGTCCCGCTGCAACTCCTCGCGGAGAAGTCTGGGCGATGGTTGTTCGAGCCTGTTCTCGGCATCAATAATCGCGTCGACGAGCCTGAGCAAATCCCGTCGTAGCTCCGTCGCGCGTTCACTTGCGTCGAGTTTGTCGAAGTCCTCAACAAGAACATCCAAGTCGGCCACGATATACACCTTCACGCCAAAGCGCTTGAAGAACTCGCGATATCTCTTGAATGCCCCTTTCCCAGAAACTTTGATAACGTTCGTTGATGTAGATTTGAAATCCCACTTTGGATCTAGAATCGCGGAGATGTGAGGTAAGGCAATCAACTCGCTATCGCCTTCCACGAGAACTATCTTGCTCGAGAAAAAGGCCACGTTGCTGCTCTCGAATGAGATCAACTGAAATGCATCCCGTTCGGCAATATCCGTGAGGTCCACTGGATAGCATTCGCCAAATGGCTTCGGAGCTTCTGGTGCTGTACGCTTTGCGACTTTGATGAATGTCTTGGTTCCGGAAGCGGAGAGGAACATTGGGGAGTGGGTCGTAACCACGACCTGGTGATTTCTGGCAATGAGCGTTAGCGCGTCGAACAAGATATTCTGTGCCCTAGGATGGAGATAGAGCTCGGGCTCTTCAAATAGGAACAGGAACTTTTCACGAGTTGGTCGCCCTTCCTCGGGCTCCGAGCGCCACGCAACATCTTGGGACAACTGGACGTATGTGCGCAGGATACTGAAGGTGATAGCACGCTTGAACCCATCGCCCTTCAGGTCGGCAGGACCACGGACCCCGTCATCGGCAATAATGGTAGCGTTGGATAGAACCGTCTTTATCTCTGGCGGAGGAATTTCCAGTTCGACCCGCACATTCCTAAATGTTTCCTGGAGATTGTCTTGGATCGTCTTCTCGATCGCCTTGACCCGCTCCATTCTGTCGTCCGTCACGACGCCATCTTCACCAGTGATCCGATTCAGTTTCTTGCGAAGAGCTTCAAATGTCTCTGCTGTGTCCGTAAGATCGCCCTCGATGACATCAAGCAGTATGTTGAGCAATTTGCCGAAGGAGGCACTCTCCTTCGTCTTGAGGTCATCCATGAGGTCTTTTACTGCCGGAATGTAAACAGGCTCCGGGAGTACCGACCGAATGCTGTTGTCGATCCCGGTCGGAAGTGGGATGTCGGATAATGTTGTCTGATCAGCAGGTAGGGCGAGAATGTAATGCTGAATAAGGTCTTTCGCAGCCTTCTGCGTCGTGGCCGCGAACGCAACCTCGCGTGGTGCGACCTCGGGGTAAACCGCGAGTAGTACCTCGGCGATTTCCCGACCCTTCTTGCCTTTGAAAATCAAATCCAGTTGTTCATCGCCATATTTGGGATCAATTGGCACGCGGGTAATCACGCGGAGTTTGGATGATCCATCCGTCGAATATCGTCGTGCGAGGACGATTGTCTCCGCGTCGATGTATGGACTGATCTTGGCCCTGTGCTCGTCAGTCAAACGGGCCAGCACATCGGCAGACAAGCCGTGCACAGTGACGGTGATGACGATATCAGCGATCGGGTCGTAGTAGTCTGTCTTGGACAGCTTGGTTCCGTTTAGAAACAGCAGTAGGGCTTGGAGAAGTGTCGACTTCCCTGCATTGTTTTCACCCACAGCGCAGACGAAGTCGGAAAGCTTGCACTCGGTTTCGCGCAAGCCTTTGTAGTTTCGGACATTGATGTGTGTCAGTTTCATGTCTTCTGGCTAACGACAAGCCTCAGTGCGGCGAAGCCTGCGCTGGAGGCGCATGTTGGGCTTCATTCCATAACTCTTGCCGAGTAAATCCATCGCTTTGACTCTATCATTACAGGGTGAACCTGCGTGTTTGCATAGGCTGCCGACAAAAAGAAATATGCTATGTCGCCTTGTTCAACAGCAAGAAATGTGACATCGGCATAATTGTCGCCTAATACTTTTTTCTTCTCTGCTGATACTAAAATCATTTTTGGAGTTATATACGCTAAAGAAAATTTCATATCCCGAATCTTTGTGTTAATGAAAGGTAATGTGAAATCTAGAAATGGTTCTTTTAGCTTGCTTGTAGAGGCTTTGTTTCGGTCGTGATCGAGCAGAACACCTGATGATGATTTTACAACCTCGGATGTAAAAATATATGATGCAATATTTAGTGCATCGTCGATTTTGCAGTATCCAGCAAGACATATACCGGCTACGTTCGTACTTAAAGAATCGTATTTGATCAGCCATGTCTTGGCTCGCCAAAGGGGATTAGGATTGTTTGCAATTTCGTCATCGTCAAGCAACTCAATTTCATCAAGATAGGCCATTGACCATATTTGGGCAAGATAGAGCTCCTCCTCGTCTTTCCAGCCATAATCTTTAAGTGTTTCGAATAGAAAATCACCCCTGGAGCTATAATTACCAGTGGCGATAAGTGATTGAGCATCTTTCTTGTTTAATAGAATTGTTCCATGCGAAAATATACTTGCTTGGCCTTCCTTATCAAATTCAAGCATTTGGTGCATATTGTTCATTCGTTCCCGCAATCGCTCAATGGTTGCACCGCTATTGGCGCGCTCAATATCAGTAAAATTCTGTAATCCTTGGTTTTTTATTTCGAGCACTGACTTTTCACCAATGATGGTCGCAACTTCAGCGGCATTATTTGATTCTTCAAATTTTATGCCACAGATAAATGCGGCTCCAATAATTGTGCAAAAGGCGGCCAGAATTGAATACGCAAGTTTAGACGATATGACAAACTTAGCGTTCTCTAGATTAACTTTATTTGTATTCATTGCTTAGCCCAACAAGTAATTGGATAGTTTTCTTGTGATCCGGCGATGTTCTATTTGTGCGGTCGCAACCTCCTCAAAGACAGGGCGTAGCGTAGCGGGTTTTTCGCGGGGCGTAAAGCGGGGAGTCGGTGAGATATGAGCCTGATGTTCCTTTCGAATAGAGGGGTTGATGGTGCAGGGTGTTATAGCCCATGTCTCCACAGAGCATATGCAACCCGTAACGCTGTTGGTGAACCATTCCGATGTGACAGGGACTTGGTAACGGAACAAGGCCTGAACCGGAGGGACGAAGCGGGTCAGCGAAGGGAATCCGATGAAGGGTCAAGCGCCGACGTGCGGCATGAGGGGAAGGCATGACGCCACGGCGCCTATCATGATCGAACCGGTTAGTCCCGAACACCGACACCCGAAACCCGACACCCCCTCACGGTTTGGGCGGGCCGTCGCGGAGCAGGGCGGCTACGGATTCCTCGACGCTGATGGCGCCGGTGCGCACGCTGGCTTCGTAGTGCCGGTGCCACCAGCCGAGGCGCGAGGAGGCGTGGTGGAGTTCCTCGAGGATCAACGGGACCATCGGCCCCGCATCGGTCCAGTAGCCGGTCCGGTGGTAGGCGGCCTCGGTCTCGGCCCGGTCGTAGGGAATCCGCACGATCTCGGTCCGCCAGCCTTCCGGGCTCCATTCGAACAGGGCGTAGCTGGCGCGCGGATCGCCGTCGAACGGCATGCCCACCGCCCCGGCGTTGACAACGAGGGTGCCTTCGATCTCGCGGATGAACGGGACATGGGTGTGGCCGACGCAGATGGCGGAGTGCAGCGGGCGCACGCAGTCGGCGATCTCGTGGTCCTGCATGAACTCGTACAGGCCGACCCGGTTGCCCTTGCGCGAGGCATGGAAGACGGCGAGCGAGGTGCCGTCGGGGGCGGGGCATTCGACACTGTCCGGCCACCGGGCGATCTCCGGCAGCCAGTCGCGCACGCGGTCGGCGGTCCACGCGGAATGCGCGCAGAGCTTGCGCTCCCACTCGGGCAGGCCCGCGCTGCCCGCCGCGGCCTTGAGGACATAGTCCTCGTGGTTGCCCTTGAGGTACCGCCAGCCGTGGTGGGCGATGCGGTCGAGCACGAGTTCGAGGCAGGCGCGCGGCTCGGGGCCGCGGTTGATGATGTCGCCACCGACCACGACGAGGTGCGGGGCGACCGCCTCGAGGTGCGCCAGCACGGCGCGGAAGGCCGGGAGGTTGGCGTGGATGTCGCACAGGACCGCGATCTTCATGCCGATTCGCGCTCCGGTTTGCGGTCGTTCCACCAGGCCTCGGCGAGGTCGTTGTTCCAGAACGGGCCGGGCAGGGAGGCCCACATGCCGCGCACCAGTTCATCGATCGGCGGCAGGGGGTCCGAGGCGGTGGCGCGCAGGCAGCGGCGCAGGGCGCTGGCGACGCCGTAGGGCAGGGCGAGGCGCTCGATGGCCGCGTCGTGCGCGGCGACGGCATCCTGCGCGGACGGCCAGGTGCCGCTGAGCAGCCCGAGCAGGATCAGCGCGAAGGCGCGCTGGTCGGGCGCGGCGTCGGTCGTCGCCTCCTCGTCCACGCAATGCCCCGACACCATCACGGTCACCCAGTCCACGTTCGACGAACGCGAGCCGACCCAGCAGTGGCGCGGGTGCAGGGCGAGGCCGAACAGGCCGGCCGCGTGCGCCTCCTGCACGGCATGGGCGACCTGGGCCATCAGGAAGACCGCGCGGTTCACCGGCAGGGCGCCGTGTTCGCGGACCAGTTCGTCGAAGCGCAGGCCGCGCGGCATCTCGACCACGGTGTAGAAACGTTCGTGCTGGGCGTAGCCGGCATCGAGCACGCGGGCCACGTGCGGCGAGTTCAACCGGCGCGCCTTCTCCGAGCGGCGCACCCAGCGGTGGCTCACCTCGCGCCAAGCGTCGCGGCCGATGCCCGAGCGGTCGGGGTGGATCATGTACAGCATGGCCGGGCGTTTGGTCAGCGGCTCGACACTGGTCCAGACCTCGACCCCGCGGTACTTCTCCTCGGCCTCGAGCAGCGGGTAGCCCAGCGGGGCGAGTTTGCGGCGGGTCTTGGTTATCTGGCGCAGTGCGTAGAGCATGATCACCGCGATCAGCAGGCTGTTCACCGGGGCGGGGTGGAACCAGGTGCGCGGGGCGGAGGGGTTCAGCGCGGCGATGAACTCGTTGCGGTCGTGCCAGACCCAGAAGGCGTTGCCGGACAGGGCGAGCAGGCCGAGGGCGACGATGATCACCGACGAGCGGGTCAGCTTGCGCCGGACCTCGAGCAAGCGTTTCGGCCAGAGGGTGGCCCGGATATCGCCTGGATGGTACACCACCATGGCATCACCCGTGGGCCGCGAGCCAGGTCGCCCCGATGCCGGTCTGCACCTCGACCGGGACGTTCAGCGGCAGGGCGTCCTTCATGCCGCGGACGATCAACGCGCGCGCGGCGTCCTCCTCCCCCGGGGCGAGGTCGAACACCAGTTCGTCGTGGACCTGCAGCAGCATGGTGGTGCGCAGGTTGGCGGCGCGCAGGGCCGTGTCGATGCGGACCATGGCGATCTTGATCATGTCGGCGGCGGTGCCCTGGATCGGGGTGTTGATCGCGGTGCGTTCGGCGGCGGCGCGCACGGTACCGTTCGCGGAGGTGATGTCGCGGATCCAGCGGCGGCGTCCGGTCATCGTCTCGACGTAGCCGGTGGTCCGGCAGGTCGCTACGACCTGTTCCATGTAGGCCTTCACGCCGGGGTATTCGACGAAGTACTGCTGGATGATCGAGGCGGCTTCGCTGCGCGGGATGCCGAGGCGCTGGGCGAGGCCGAAGGCGGAGATGCCGTAGATGATGCCGAAGTTCACCATCTTCGCGGTGCGGCGCATATCGGCGGTGACCTGGTCGAGTTCGACGCGGTACACGCGGGCGGCGGTGGCGGCATGGATGTCGAGGCCGCGCGCGAAGGCGTCGATCATGCCGGGATCGCCGCTCAGCGAGGCCATCACGCGCAATTCGATCTGCGAATAGTCGGCCGAGAGCAACTGCCAGCCCTCGGTGGGCAGGAAGGCGGCGCGGATGCCCTGGCCGGCCTCGGTGCGGATGGGGATGTTCTGCAGGTTCGGGTTCACCGAGGCGAGGCGGCCGGTCACCGCGCCGGTGGGCATGAAGGTGGTGTGGATGCGGCCGGTCGGCGGAAACACGGTTTCGGGCAGGGCATCGACGTAGGTCGATTTCAGCTTCGCGGCCTCGCGGTACTCCAGCAGGCGGCGGGCGATCTCGTGCTCGGTGGCCAGCTCGGACAGGATGCTTTCGTCGGTGGCGTACTGGCCGGTGCGGGTCTTCTTCGCCTTGGGGCCGCCGAGGGCCATCCGCTCGAACAGCACCTCGCCGAGCTGGCGCGGGGAGTTGATGTTGAACGGGCCGCCGGCCAGATCGTGGATGCGGGTTTCGAGCGTGAGGAGTTGCGCGGCGAGTTCGGTCGAGGTGGTCGCGAGGGTGGCGCGGTCGAGGCGGATGCCGGCCTTCTCCATGTGCAGCAGGACGGGGAGCAGCGGCATCTCGATCTCGCGGAAGACGCGGTCGAGGCCGGCCTCGCGCAACCGTTCGGCGAAGAGTCCGTGCAGTTGCCAGGTCACGTCGGCGTCCTCGGCGGCGTATTCGGCGACCTTCTCGGCGGGGGCGTCGAACATGGTGGTCTGGGTGGGGCCTTTCGCGCCGACCACGTCATCGAACGGGATCGGGGTGTAGCCGAGGTACTGTTCGGACAGGGCGTCCATGCCGTGGCGGCGGTCCGGTTCGAGCAGGGCGTGGGCGATCATCGTATCGAACACGGGGCCGTGCACCTCGACGCCGTTCCACAGCAGCACGCCCATGTCGAATTTCAGGTTGTGGCCGATCTTCTCGATACCGGGGCGTTGGAGGATCGGGGCGAGCAGGGCGAGGCGCGGGGCGGGCACGGTGTCGGAGCGGGGGATGCGGACATACACGCCGTGGCCGCGTTCCCAGCTGAAGGCGATGCCGGCGATGCGGGCGAGTTTCGGATTCAGCCGGTCGGTCTCGATGTCGAAGCAGAACCGCGGCAGGCGGCCGAGTTCCTCGACGAGCGCGGCGACCTCGTCGTCGCGATCGATCAGGCGGTAGGTGTGGGGTACGTCGTGGATGGTCTTCAGTGCGACCGGGGCCGGGGGCGGCTCGGCGGGCGCGGCGGGGGGGGTGGGGGGGGGGTGGGGGGCGGGGGGGAGGGGGGGGGGGGGGGGGGGGGGGGGAACGCCGGCCGCCCTTGAGGGCGCGGCGCACAGGGGGGG